>NZ_JACHJR010000001.1:5474722-6843402 GCF_014203705.1 Kitasatospora gansuensis | reverse complement strand
GGTCATGGACAGTCATCCCTTGGGGACTAGGTGTCGTCCCGCCCGCCCGGGGTGCGGGCGGGCCGGTACGCGGCAACAGGCAGGTGAGGAATCAGGATTGACGGTACGTCAGGACTTGGCCGCACCCGCGGTCAGTCCGGTGACGAGGTGACGCTGCACCAGGTAGAAGACCAGGGCCGCGGGCAGCGCGATCAGCACCGAGGTGGCCGCCATCAGGTTCCACTGGCTCTCGTACTGGCTGACGAAGGTCTGCAGGCCGACCGCCAGGGTGTACTTGCCGGAGCTGAGCAGGAAGGTGGAGGCGAAGGCCACCTCGGCCCAGGCGGTGAGGAAGGAGTAGAAGGCCGCCACGGCCAGGCCCGGGCGGGCCAGCGGGATGATCAGGCGCCAGAAGGTGCCGAACGGGCTGAGCCCGTCCACCCGGCCGGCCTCGTCGATCTCCACCGGGATGGTGTCGAAGTAGCCCTTCAGCAGCCAGGCGCAGTACGGCACGGTGGTGGCCGAGTAGACGATGATCAGGCCGGTGTAGCCGTCCAGCAGCTTGAGCGAGGCGAGGATCGTGTACATCGGCACGATCAGCACCGCGATCGGGAACATCTGGGTGACCAGCAGGGTCCACATCAGCTGGCGGTGTCCGGGGAAGCGCATCCGGGAGACCGCGTAGCCGGTGGTGGCGGCGACCATCACACCGAACACGGTGGTGCCGCCGGCCACGATCACCGAGTTGAGGAACCAGCTCGCGAAGTCGGTCTCGAACAGCACCTTGGAGTAGTTCGAGAAGGTCATCTTGTCGAAGATCTGCCCGGGGTGCAGGTAGTCCATCTTGTCCGGGCCGAGCGAGATGAAGCCGATGTACAGCACCGGGAAGAGCGCCACCAGGCTGGCGATCACCAGGGCGCCGTGCGAGAGCGCGCGGACCAGCGGGGTGCTCTCGCCGCGCCGGCGGGCCTTGGCCGGACGGGCCGGACGCGGGGCCGGGGCGGGGGTCTTGACGGTCTCTTCGATGGTGGCGGTCATCGGGAAGCCTCTTCGTTCCGGGCCAGCCAGCGACGGTAGAAGCTGGTGAAGACGATCAGGATGGAGAGCAGCAGGACGCCGTAGGTGGCCGACTGGGCGTAGTCGCGCGGCTGTTGGCCGAAGCCCAGGCGGTAGGCCCAGGTGACCAGGATCTGCGCGTCCGGGGCGCCGTTGCCGAACAGCAGGAAGATGACGGCGAACTGGTTGAAGGTCCAGATCACGCCGAGCAGCACCACCGTTGAGGAGACCGTGCGCAGGCCGGGCAGGGTGATGTGGCGGAACTGCTGCCAGGCGGTGGCGCCGTCCATCTCGGCGGCCTCGTACAGCTCACCGGGGATCGACTGCAGCCCGCCGAGCAGCGAGACCATCATGAACGGCACGCCGACCCAGGTGTTGACCAGGATGGCCGCCGCCTTCTGCGCCAACGGGTCGGAGAGCCAGGCGGGTTCGGGCAGGCCGAGCGAGCCGAGCAGCCCGTTCACCACGCCGCCGTCGGCCAGCATCAGCCGCCAGGAGAAGATCGTGACGAAGGTCGGCACCGCCCACGGCAGGATCAGCATCAGCCGGTAGAGGCTGCGGCCGCGGAGCCGCTGGTTCATCAGCATGGCCAGCGCCAGACCGGTCGAGTAGGTGAGGGTCACACAGATGACCGTCCATGCGATGGTCCAGACGAAGTGCGACCAGAACCGGTCGTAGGACCCCGGTCCCCACAGGATGTCGGCGTAGTTGTGCAGGCCGATGAACTGGTAGGTGGCCGGGATCTCCTTGACCCCGATGGTGCGGGCCGAGTTGAGGCTGTTGGCGTCCGTCAGGGTCAGGTAGAAACCGTTGATCAGCGGGTAGCCGACCAGCACACCGAGCACGATGACGACCGGGGCGACCATCGCGTAGGCGTACCAGTGCTTGCTGTACGAGAGCTTGACGCGCGCCACCAGGCCGGGACGCGGGTCCTGGCTGCCCTTGGTGGGAGCGCCTTGCACGGCGACTGCCATGAGTTGACACCTTTTCGGGAGGTCCGCCGCGGCTCGCAACGGTGACTGCTGTGGGTACGGGAAGGCCGCCCGGGCCACCTCCGTCAGGTGGGTGGCCCGGGCGGTCCGGTCGGTTACTTCGAGAAGCCGGGGAGCAGCTTCAGGTAGTCCACGGCGGTGGCGTCCAGGCCGGCCTGGGTGCTGCTCTGGTCCTGCACGATCTTGCCGAGGTTGGTCCCGATCGAGCCGAACAGCGAGCTGTACTCGGGCAGTTCGGGGCGCGGCTGGGCGGCGGCCAGGATCGCCTGGAAGCCGGCGATGCCCGGGTCGGCCTTGACGTCGGCGGTGTACGCGTCGGTGCGGGTCGGCAGGGTGGAGTTCTTCGTCGCCAGGAAGGTCTGGCTCTCGGCGGAGGTGAGGAACCCGGCCAGCTTCTCGGCGGCGGCCTTGTGGGCCTTGTCCGCACCGGCGTAGACCGAGACGTTGTGGCCACCGGTCGGGGCACCGGCCTTGCCGGTGGAACCGGCCGGGACGGCCGCGATGCCGAGGTTCTTCTTGTCGGCGAAGGCGGAGCCCTTGTAGATGTTGGTGATCTCCCACGGGCCGTTGATGACGGCCGCGACCTTGCCGCTGTTGAAGGCGTCCATCATGTGCGCGTAGCTGTCGGTGGTCACGTCGGCCTTGACGGTGCCGGGCGCGGTGAACATCGACTTGTAGGTCTCGATCGCCTTGACGGCCTCGGGCGAGTTGACGGTGATCTTCTTGCCCTTGGCGTCCACCATGTTGGTGCCCTCGCCGTAGAGGTACGGCATCGCGAAGTAGCCGTCACCGGCGCGCATGAAGAAGCCGTCCACGCCGGCCTTCTCCTTGAGCTGGGCGGCGGCGGTCTTCAGCTCGTCCCAGGTCGCGGGGGCCTTGGTGATGCCCGCCTTGGCGAACAGCTCCTTGTTGTAGAGCAGGCCCAGGGTGTCGGTGACGATCGGGGCGCCGTAGACCTTGCCCTCGTACGTCGCCTGCTGAATCAGGCTGGGCTGGAAGGCGGCCTTGTCGGTCATCGCCGGGGTGCCGTCCAGCGGCTCCAGGTAGCCGGCCTTGGCGAAGGCGGAGGTCCAGCCGACCTCGGAGCGGAAGGCGTCCGGGGCGCCGGTGGCACCCATCGCGGTCTGCAGCTTGTTCTGCGCCTGGTCGAACGGGACGTTCTCGAACTTGACCTTGATGTTCGGGTTGGCGGCCTCGAACTTCTTGACCAGGGCCTCGTAGTTCGGCGCCTCGTTGGTGGCGTTGGAGGTGTCCCAGTAGGTGATGGTGACCGGGCCGTCAGCAGCCTTGTCATCGGATCCGGAGCCGCTGCTGCCACAGGCTGCCATGGTGACCGCGAGGGCCGCAACGAGGGCAGAGGCCGCGATGCCACGCCGCATGAGAACTCCTAGGGAAAAGGTGGGGGTGCCCGGGATGGAGGTGGACGGCGCATAATGGCTGTCCCACGCCGACTGCGCCGTAGCGGCCGTCGGGCTTGGGGAGGAACGTAACAGCGATGCAACCGCTGTCGAAAGTCCTTGCAGCAAGTTTCTGCAAGAACCGGGGATCGTTACGTCCACGTGTCCTGGGCGTTGCCGCAAGGTAGTCGGCGGGCGGAGCCTCGAAGGGGTGACCTTTGACCCCCTTTTTAAAGGATGATCATCATTTATATTGAGAGCGCAGCCGTCAGCGTCCCAGGAGGAACCTGTGCTCTCCCCGCAGTCGACCGAGACCGTCCGCGCCACCCTGCCCGCCGTCGGCGGGGCCATCGGGGAGATCACCCCGCTGTTCTACGCCAAGCTGTTCGCCGCCCACCCCGAGCTGGAGCGCGACCTCTTCAACCGGGGCAACCAGGCGGCCGGCGACCAGCCCCGGGCGCTGGCGGGCTCGATCGCCGCCTACGCGACCATGCTGGTCGAGCACCCCGAGGTGCGTCCCGGCGCGATGCTGGCCCGGATCGCCCACAAGCACGCCTCGCTCGGCGTCACCGAGGCCCAGTACCAGGTGGTGCACACCCACCTGTTCGCCGCGATCGTGGAGGTGCTCGGCGCCGCCGTGACGCCCGAGGTGGCCGCCGCCTGGGACGAGGTCTACTGGCTGATGGCCAATGAACTCATCGCCCTGGAAGCCAAGTTGTACCAGGAGGCCGGTCTGGAGCCGGGCGACGTCTGGCAGTCGATGACCGTCACCGGCCGTCGCCAGGAGACCGCCGACGCGGTCTCCTTCACCCTGCGCCGCACCGACGGCGAGCCGGTCGGTGCCTTCCGCCCCGGCCAGTACGTCAGCGTCGCGGTCCTGCTCCCCGACGGGGCCCGGCAGATCCGTCAGTACAGCCTCTCCACCGCCCCCGACCGGGACGAGTGGCGGATCACCGTGAAGCGCGACGGCGAGGTCTCCGCCCAGCTGCACGGCACGGTGGGCGAGGGCGACCGGATCGAGGTCTCGCACCCCTTCGGCGACCTGGTGCTGGACGAGAGCGAGGCGCCGCTGCTGCTCGCCTCCGCCGGGATCGGCTGCACCCCGATGATCGGCATGCTCGACCACCTGGTGCGCACCGGCTCGGAGCGCCGAGTGGTCGCGGTGCACGGCGACCGCTCGGCGGCCGACCACGCGCACGCCGCGGAGCTGACCACGCTGACCGGCGAACTGCCGGGCGCCGCCCTGCACCGCTGGTACGAGGACCGCGACGGCCTGGTCGACCTCACGGCCGTCGAGCTCCCCGCGGACGTCCGGGCCTACCTCTGCGGCCCGCTCCCCTTCATGCGGGCCGCCCGGGCCCAGCTGCTCGAGCGGGGCGTCCCGGCCACCGCCATCCACTACGAGGTGTTCGGCCCCGACCTCTGGCTCGCGGGCAGCTGAGCGTCGGGCGCGATCGTGATCGCGCACACCCCGGGCGCGCTGAACGGGTGCAGCCGGACGATGTCCTGACCACCCGCCAGCGCGTCCAGCAGACCCTGGTGGACGGCGCAGATCACCTCGGGATGCCGCTCGGCGGTCCGCAGGAACGGGCACTCCCGGAGCAGCCAGCCACCGTCCGGGCCCGGCTCGGGCCGGAAGCCCCAGCGCTCGGCGGCGGCCCGGACCCGCTCGGCCAGCGGGGCGTCGTCCTGGTCCGGCGGCAGCTCGGCGCCCCAGGCCCGGCCGGCCTGGACGGCGCCGAGCCGGCCGTAGCCGAGCGCCAGCACCTCGACCAACTCCCGGTAGGCGTCCAGCTGTTCGTGCGCGGGGGCGGCGGTGTAGCGCAGCTTGGGCCGCCCCCGGCCGGTGGCGGGCTGCCGGGAGACCGCGACCAGACCGGCCTGCACCAGGGCGGTCAGGTGGTGCCGGATGGTGGTCGGGTGCAGGCCCAGCGCCTCGGCCAGCTGCTGGGCCTCCAGCGGCTCGGCGGCCGAGGTCAGCTCGGCCAGCAGCGCCCGCCGGGCCGGGGCGGCCAGCGCGCGGTGCACACCGGCGTCCCCCGCTGCTGCTGCCCCGACGCCGTTCATGCGGTCAATATACGGCGATACCGGGTCAACCGATCCCGAGCCGCAGCACGGTGGCGGACCGGAACTCCTCGCCGGGCCGCAGCACGGTGCTGGGGTATCCGGGCTGGTGCGGCGAGTCGGGGTGGTGCTGGGTCTCCAGCGCGATCCCGGCGAACTTGCCGTACGCGACGCCGCTCGGGCCGCGCACCGCGCCGTGGAAGCCGTTGGCCGTGTAGACCTGCAGACCGGGCTCGGTGGTGAGCACTTCGAGGGTGCGGCCGCTGACCGGGTCCTCCAGGAAGGCGGCCCGAGTCGGCGTGCCGTCCGGGCGGCGCTCGTGGAGCACCCAGTTGTGGTCGTAGCCGCCGGCCGCGGCCAGCTGCGGGTGGTCGTCCTCGATCGCCTTGCCGACCGGCCGGGCGGTGCTGAAGTCGAACGGGGTGCCCGCCACCGGCTCGTACGGGCCGAGCGGGATCTGCCGGGCGTCCACCGGCGTGTACGCGTCGGCGTCCAGCGTGAGCAGGTGGCCGAGCACGTCGCCGCTGCCCTCGCCCGCGAGGTTGAAGTAGGCGTGGTTGGTCAGGTTGACCACCGTGGGGCGGCTGGTGACGGCCCGGTAGGCGATGGTCAGGGTGGCGCCGTCCAGGACGTAGTCGACGGTGACGTCGAGCGCGCCGGGGAAGCCCTGGTCGCCGTCCGGGCTGTGCAGCTGGAGCCGGACCCCGCCGGGGATCTCGGCGGCGCTCCAGATCCGGTGCGCGAAGCCGTCCGGGCCGCCGTGCAGGGTGACGCCGTTGCCGGTCTGGGCGAGCGGGTACTCCTCGCCGTCGATGGTGATCCGGCCGTCGGCGATCCGGTTGGCGTACCGGCCGACGGTGGCGCCGTAGTGCCTGGCCGGGCCCAGAACGCCCGTCAGCTCCTCGGTGCAGAGCAGGATCTGCGCCGGATGGCCGTCCCGGTCCGGCGCGGTCAGACCGTGCAGGGTGGCCCCCAGGGTCAGCACGGTGGCCTCGACCCGGTCGCTGCGCAGCGTCCAGCGTTCGATCGCCGCGCCCGCGCCGGACGCGTCGAAGGGCTCCCGCCGTACCTCGGTCTGCTGGGCCGCCATGAACCGTTCCTCCTGGTGCGAGATCCTGTCGACTGCGCTCAGCCTAGGGGTTGGGGGCGGCGCCGGGGCGGACCGGCGCCGCACTCGGCCAAGTCCGGTCAGTCGGTGGCCTCCGGCTCCGGCCGGGGCAGGCCGAGGGCCTCGGCCAGGCCCTCGGGGCCGGTGCCGATCTTGCGGTGGACGGCGGCCAGCCGCCGGTGCACCAGGCTCAGCTGGACGTTGAGCTGATCGGCGATCCGCTGCGGCGGGACCCCTTTGGCGGCCAACTCGGCCACCTTGCGCTCGTGCTGACTGAGCGACTCCTTGCTGAGCGTGCGCAGCCGGTTCGGCCGCAGCCCCGTCCTGGCCAGCTCACGCCTGGCCTGGGCGACCAGGCTGTCGGCGCCGCAGTTCTGGGCCAGCTCGATGCCCTGGTAGAAGTACTCGGCCGCCTCGGTCAGCCGCCCGGTGCGGGCCAGTGCGCTGCCCAAGTCGACCAGCGAGCAGGCGAGTTCGTGGCTGACCGGGGACTGGGTGAGCAGGTTGACCGACTCCTCCAGCAGGGCCACCGCGACCTGGCCGTCCGAGACGGCCGCCTGGATCCGCAGCGCCGTACCGCGCGCCGAGGCGGTGCCGAACTTCTCCGCCCGGGCCGCCGTCTCGCGCGCCTCCTCGGGACGGTCCGATGCCAGCGCGAGGGCCAGCTGACCGACCCACGGCGCCCAGACCGGGTTGAACCAGCCGCGCTTGTCCAGCTGGGCGCCGACCGAACGGAACACCTCGATCGCGCCGGCCCGGTCGCCCTTGGCCAGCAGCAGCTTGCCGTAGAGCGTGGGCGCGTCCGGCAGCACCATCGCGGTCGGGTGGTAGGGCGGCGCGAAGCGGTACTTCCGCGCCAGCTCCCACGCCTCGTCGACCTTGCCCCGGGCCAGCAGGGTGTCGGCCAGCACGCCGACCACGTCCCACTGCAGTGGCAGGTCGGGGGCGATCCGCTCGGACAGCCGCAGGCCCCGGCGGAGGAAGTCCTCGGCCTCGGCGAGCAGCCCGCGCCGGAACCGGACCAGGCCCATCAGGAAGTACGAGAAGCCCCGGTGCGCGCCGCTCCAGCCGGCCACCTCGAACTCGGTGATCGCCTCGGCGAACAGCTTCTCCGCGCTGTTCAGCTGGTCGGTGTAGGTGTACGTCAGGCCGATGATGGCGGGCAGCTCGAAGCCCCAGGTGGTGTTCCGCCAGCCCAGGCCCTCCGGCAGCCGGCCCGCGTCGGTGGCCTGCTCGACGAAGCCGAGCGCCCGGCCCGCCGGCTCCCCACGGAGCGTCAGGTCCCAGGCCCGCAGGGTGTAGACGGCCCGCTCGGGTGTCTGCTGGCCGCTGATCCGGCCGCCCAGGTCAGCCAGCCGGCGGGACCGGTCCGGGCCGTCCGCCTCGTCGCGCTGCCAGGCGATCCACATGAAGTGCAGCGCCTCCAGCCGCAGCCGGTCGATGCCGGGCGCCGTCCGCTCGGCCTCGATCCGGCAGACCTCCGCCGCCTCGATCAGCTCGCCGGAGTGCGCCAGCACCTCGGACAGCCGGAAGGTGGCGTCCACCCGCTTCTCCGGGCTGAGGCCCGGCTCCAGCGCGAGGGCCTGCTTGAGCTGGTGCACGGTGGCCAGCGGGTCGGTGAGCAGCGCGGCGCTGCCCGCCTCGTACAGAACATCGGCCCGGACGTCCTCGTCCGGCGGCTCGTACAGCGCGCGCTGCAGACAGCGCAGCGCCGCCTCCGGTGCGCCGATCGCCAGGTGCTCGGTGGCGGCCTGGCGGAGCTTGGCCACCATCAGGTCGTCGCCCTCGGGGTGGGTCTCCAGCAGGTGGCGGGAGGCGTCCAGCAGCGAGCCGCCGGAGTTCTCGATCGCGGTGGCCGCGATGCCGTGCATGCCCGTCCGGGTGCTGGGCGGCATGGTCTGGTAGATCGAGGTGCCGATCACCGGGTGGACGAAGTCGAGCCGTCCGTTCGGCCCGGTGGTGAGCACGTGGTGGCGGCGCAGCTGACGGACCGACTCCTCCGCCTCGGCCGGGCTCTGCGCGCAGATCGCGGCCGCCAGGTTCTGCTTGATGTCGGTACCGAGCAGGGCGCAGGCCCAGGCGAACCGGATCACCCGGGCGCCCAGCTTCTCCAGCCAGTAGTCCATCGTCATGCCCTTGGCGGCGGCCGCCAGGTCGTGCAGCTGCTGGACGTTCTCCTCGAACGGCTCCAGCTGCTGTTCCCGGACCTCGCGCAGCAGCACGGCCACGTCGTACGGGTTGCCCCGGGTGACCGCCCAGACCTGACGGCAGAACAGGTCCTCGGCCTCCGCGCCGAGTTCGGTCCTGACCAGCTCGGTGACCGAGGCGGGGTTCAGCGGCCGGAGCACGTGCCGGCGGGTGGCCTGGCTCTCGATCTGCTGCTGGAGGCTGCGGCCCTCCTCCTCGAACTCGTTGCGGTGCGCGAAGACCAGCAGCACCGGCAGGTGCCTGGCCCGGACCGCGAACGAGGCCAGCCAGGTCAGCGACTCCTGGTCGGCCCAGTGCAGGTCGTCCACCATCATCACCAACGGCGCGCGGCGCGGCGCCAGTTGGGTGAGCACGTAGTCCAGGCCGTCCCGGACGCCCTGCGGGTCGAGCTGCTCGACCTCGCCGGACGGCGGGACCAGGCCGATCGCCGGGCCGACGATGCCGTACCAGCCGCCGAAGACCTCGCTGCGCTCGGCCTCGGTGAGGCCGCCGAGCACCGGCAGCAGCAGCTGCTTGAGGACGTGGAACGGCTCCTTGATCTGCCGCTCGCCGCCTCGGCCGGAGAGCACCGTGCAGCACTTGCGGAGCTTGGCCAGGCGTCGGACGTGGTCCATCACCGCCGTCTTGCCGAGGCCGGCGGGCGAGGCGTAGACGAGGAGTTCGCCGATCTCGGTGCCACCGGCCTCGAAGTCCTGGCAGAGCCGGTCCAGCGCCTGCTCCGCGGTCCGCAGCTCCTCGTCCCGCTCGCGCAGGTGACCGCCCCTGGCCCCACCCTGATGATCGACCACTGCCCAGCCTCCGCTTCGCACCCGTCCCATGGACCTGTTGCGAGACTAGTACCGTGGCCGCCCCCGTGGCGCGCGTTCACGCAGGCTGGAGTACCAGTTCAGGGTTCGGTACCGATGCCGGGGGCAAATCCCTTGGTACCCCTAACGTCTGATGATCAGATCAGATACTCTTCGCCCCGAACGGGGCGTCGCATGATCTTCAGCACGTATACGGCGCAAAGGCTTCAACCAGAGCCGTGGAGAGCGCCAAGAGCACGCACAGAACCGAGCGCCGGGAGTCCCATGTCCGACGACAGCTCACTCGAGCTTCCGTTCCCCCACCGACGAAACCCGCACCAGTCCCACGCGACCCAGCACCATCAGGAGTGGCTGCACCGCCACCGCGAACTCGCCGCCTCCACCGGCGAGTTGGCATATGCCCGCTGGGAAGTGCCCGAACTGGCCGCGCTCACCTACCCGGAAAGTTCCGCCGAGGACCTCGACCTGGCGGCCGACCTGATGGGCTTCTACTTCCTGTTCGACGACCAGTTCGACGACGCGCTCGGTCGCGAGCCGGAACGGGTCGCGGTGATCTGCGAACGTCTCACCGCCATCATCCACAGCACCCGGCCGCTCGGCAGCACCCCCACCGAACGCGCCTTCGCCGACCTCTGGCGACGCAGCCTGCAAGGCATGTCGGCCCGCTGGCGGGCCCGGGCGGCGTACAACTGGGAATGGTACTTCGCCTGCCATCCCGCCGAGGCGGCCGGCCGGATATCCAGCCGTCTCCCGGACCGCGAGGGCTATCTGATGCTCCGCCGGGGGACGGCTGCCATGGAGACCATCTTCGACATGGTCGAACGGCTGGGCCGGTTCGAGGTCCCGCAGGCGGTGCTGCACCACCCGGTGCTCCGTCAACTGCGCCAACTGGCCGCCGACATACCCTCGCTCTCCAACGATGTCCGCTCCTACGCCCAGGAACTCGCCCGGGGCGACGTCGCCAACCTGGTGATGATCGTCCAGCGTGAGCGCGGCTGCCCCGCCGACGAAGCCGCCTCGGTGGTGATGGCCGAGGCCCAGCTCATGGTGCACCGATTCGCCGAGCTGATGGACCAACTCCCCGAGGTCTACAGCCTACTGGGTCTGACGGCGGCAGAACGCCACTCCGCGCACAGATACGCCGACGGATTGGCCGCCTGGACCGCAGGCTACCTCCGCTGGGAGGCCAGGACCGGGCGCTACGTGGCCGGTTGAGCCCGTCGGCAGGCACCGTGGCGGCCGGGCCGCCACCGGGTTAGGGTGCCGCACGGGTCACTACTCCGAGTGTTCGAGCGGTGACCCCGTACGTGCCGGTTCCCGCCCACGGGCCGCCACCTCGGCCCGGGGTACGCCTTCCAGCAGCGAGGAGTACCACCGTTCATGACGGTCTACCAGCCTCCCGGCCAGCCCGGCAGCATCGTCGATCTGCACCCCCGTTACGAGCACTGGATCGGCGGGCAGTGGGCTCCCCCGCTCCGCGGCCAGTACTTCGACAACCCCACCCCCGTCACCGGCCGGAGCTTCTGCGAGGTCGCCCGGGGCACCGCCGAGGACATCGAGGCGGCACTGGACGCCGCGCACGCCGCCGCCCCGGCCTGGGGCCGCACCTCACCCGCCGACCGGGCGCTGGTCCTGCTCCGGGTCGCCGACCGGATCGAGGCCAACCTCGAACCCCTCGCGGTGGCCGAGAGCTGGGACAACGGCAAGCCCGTCCGCGAGACGCTGGCCGCCGACCTGCCACTCGCGATCGACCATCTCCGGTACTTCGCCGGGGCGTTGCGCGCCCAGGAGGGCGGGCTCTCCCAGCTCGACGAGGACACCGTCGCCTACCACTTCCACGAGCCGCTCGGCGTGGTCGGGCAGATCATCCCGTGGAACTTCCCGCTGCTGATGGCGGTCTGGAAGCTGGCGCCCGCGCTGGCCGCCGGCAACGCGGTGGTGCTCAAGCCCGCCGAGCAGACGCCGGTCTCGGTGCTGCTGCTGATGGAGCTGATCGCCGACCTGCTGCCCGCCGGGGTGGTCAACGTGGTCACCGGCTTCGGCGAGGAGGCGGGCAAACCGCTGGCCTCCTCCGCCCGGGTCCGCAAGATCGCCTTCACCGGCGAGACCTCGACCGGGCGCCTGATCATGCAGTACGCCTCCGCCAACCTGATCCCGGTCTCGCTGGAGCTCGGCGGCAAGAGCCCGAACCTGTTCTTCGCCGATGTGGCGGCCGATCAGGACGCCTTCTACGACAAGGCGTTGGAGGGTTTCGCGCTGTTCGCGCTGAACCAGGGCGAGGTCTGCACCTGCCCCAGCCGCGCGCTGATCCAGAGCAGCATCTACGACCGCTTCCTGGGCGACGGCCTGGCCCGGGTGCACGCCATGCGGCAGGGCGACCCGCTCGATACCGAGACCCAGATCGGCGCCCAGGCCAGCGCCGACCAGCTCACCAAGATCCTCTCCTACCTCGAGATCGGCCAGGCCGAGGGCGCCAAGCTGCTCACCGGCGGCGAACGGGCCGACCTGGGCGGCGACCTGACGGACGGTTACTACGTCACGCCGACCGTCTTCGAGGGCGACAACCGGATGCGGATCTTCCAGGAGGAGATCTTCGGCCCGGTCCTCGCCGTCACCCGCTTCGAGGACTTCGCCGACGGGATCGCGCTCGCCAACGACACCGCGTACGGGCTCGGCGCGGGCGTCTGGAGCCGGGACGGCTCCACCGCCTACCGGGCCGGCCGGGAGATCCAGGCGGGGCGGGTCTGGACCAACTGCTTCCACCTCTACCCCGCCCACGCCGCCTTCGGCGGCTACAAGAACTCGGGCATCGGGCGGGAGACCCACAAGATGCTGCTGGAGCACTACCAGCAGACCAAGAACCTGCTGGTCAGCTACTCCCCGCAGGCGCTCGGCTTCTTCTAGACCCCGGGCAGCCGCACTCATCCCGGGTGAACCCGGTGGGTGGGCCGGGGTGCCTTCGGGCACCCCGGCTCCTCACCGACCGTCCGTCTCCTGCAGTACGGCACCCCCGTGCGCCCCGGTCGCCACGTTCACCACCTGGCCGGCGGCGGAGGCCGGGGTGGCCCGGATGTAGGCGCCGCCGTGGCCGGCGGCGCCGGTGAACACTCCCCAGAGGGCGGTCCACGGCTGCAGCTCGCCGTTCTCGTCGGGGTACAGCTCCGGGGTCGGGGTGACCCTGCGCTGGAGGATGAACGGGCCGTCCAGCGCGGCGAGCAGCTGCTCGCGCCACTGCTCCGGGCCGAGGCCGTCCGCCCAGCCGAGCAGCACGCCGTCGCCGCCGGCCAGCGAGGTCGGCTTGAGCACCAGCTCCCGCTGGTGGCGCAGGGCGTACTCGACCAGGTCGACCCGCTCGCCGCTCTCCAGCGTGACCGATCCCGGGCGGACCATCCGGGTCCACGGGAGGATCCGGTCCAGGCTGGCCAGCACCTCGGCGTCGAACAGGCCGCGGTTGCGCTCGTCCGAGAGCAGCGCCAGGGCGCCCTTGCTGGCGTACGCGGCGGAGTCCAGCGGCGTGAAGATCCTGACCTCGCCGCGCTCGGCGGCATCGAGCACCGGATCCATCAGGGCCGGCACCTCGGGGTACTTCACCAGGTCCCCGATCAGGAACACCCGGAAGATCACGTCCACCGGCCGCTCACCGAGCCAGACCCGGCCGTCCCGCGGCGCCAGCTGCCCGAGGTGGCAGGGGTACGCGTCCAGGCCGAACTCCCGCCAGCGGTCGCAGAGTTCCTCCATGTACGGCAGCATCTTCCGGTAGCCGTCCGGCGAGTCGGTCAGCGCCACCACCGGCCGGTCGCCCGGCCCGAAGCCGCTCTCCGCGAGGACGTTGTTCACCTGCTCGCGCAGCGAGTCCACGAAGCCGAGCCCGTGGCTCCCGGCGAAGTCGGCGAGGACGGGATGCCGGAGCAGCTCGCGGCACATGTCGGCGTTGTCCATGCCGCCGACCGCGCTGCCGATGTTGAGCTCGAGCAGCTTGAACCCGCTCTCGTCGACGTACAGGTCGGCCCTGGTCTGCCGGGAGACCGCCGGGCCCCGGCCCCGCAGCACGGCGGAGACCTGAACCTCGGTCAGCCCGACCGCGCGGGCGAACGCCGCGAAGTCGCCACCGAACAGCAGGTCGGGGAGACCGGCCAGCGCCGTCCGCAGGTTCTCCAGGTCGGTGTGCAGCCGGTCCCGCTCCTCCCGGCCGAGGAAGAGCGGACGGGACAGGTACCGGCCCGCGTAGAAGGTGTCCAGCAGGACCGAGTCCTGCTGACTGCCCGTCAACTCGGCTGCCTTGGCGCCACTTTCGACCACCCGGGCCAGGTACTCCGCGGTCAACGACGTACGGTCCATCTGACGCTCCCTCCTCAGGCCCTGCGGTGACGGATCAGCGCGGCGGACAGCACGACCAGGGCCAGCACGGCCGAACTGACCAGCTGGATCCGGGTGTCGTGGTCGAAGAACATGTGCCCCAGCAGCGCGACGATGACGGCCAGGGTGAGCCAGCCCAGGTACGGGTGCCCCCACATCCGGACCGGCGTCCCCTCGGGCAGCCGCCCGCGCAGGCGGAGTTGGGAGCAGGCCACCAAGAGCCAGACCAGCAGCATCACGGTGCCGACCGCGTTCAGCAGGTGCAGGAAGATGGTCTCCGGCCAGAGCAGGTTCAGCACCACGCCGCCGAAACCGAAGGCGGTGGAGGCGAGCACGGCCAGGTACGGGACGCCGCTCCGGCTGATCCTGGTCAGGGCCGCCGGGGCCTGGCCGCGCCGGGCCAGCGAGAAGGCCATCCGGGCGGCGGCGTAGGTGCCGGCGTTCAGGGCGGAGAGCAGCGCGAGCACCACCACCACGTTCATGATCTGCGCTGCGCCGGGGACGCCGATCTCGTCCAGCACCGCCACGAAGGGGCTGGTGCCCAGCCGGGAGTCGTTCCAGGGCAGCAGGCTCACCAGGACGATCATCGAGCCGATGTAGAAGACCGAGATCCGCCACACCGCGCTCCGGACCGCCCGGCCGGCGGCCTGCACCGGGTCGTCGGACTCGGCGGCCGCGATGGTGACCACCTCCAGACCGCCGAACGCGGGCACGGCGGCCACGAAACCGGCGACCACGCCGCCCCAACCCTGCGGCAGCAGATCGCCGCCCAGCGCCCCGGGATTCCTGCCGGGCAGCACGCCCAGGATCGCCAGCACGCCCAGCACCAGGAAGCCGACGATCGCCGCGACCTTGATCAGGGCGAACCAGAACTCGAACTCGCCGAAGTTGCCGACCGCGCTGAGGTTCACGGCGGTGAAGACCGTCATGAAGACCAGCATCAGCAACCACTGCGGCACCGCGGGCAGCCACCCGTGCACGATCACCGCGGCCGCGGTGGACTCGACCGCGAGCACCACGACGATGGTCACCCAGTACAGCCAGCCGATGGTGAACCCGGCCCACGGGCCGAAGGCCCGCTCGGCGTGTTCGGAGAACGAGCCGCTGGCCGGGAACGCGGCGGCCATCTCGGCCATCATCCGCATCACCAGCATGGTGAGCACACCGGCGGCCACGAACGACAGGACGATCCCGGGACCGGCCATGGCGATGCCCGCGCCGGAGCCGACGAACAGACCGGACCCGATCACCCCGCCCATGGCCAGCATGGTGAGGTGGCGCGGGCGCAGGGTGCCGTGCAGCTGCGGTCTCGGCGGCTCGGTGGGGCTCAGGAGGGGTGTGGTGGTCATTCGACTTCCTTGGGCGAGACGGTGAGGGACTTGCCGACGGGCAACGGCTCCTGCGGTGCCCGGTCGAGGTGGTGCGGGAGCCTGGACCAGCGGAGCGCGACCACGGCGGAGACCGCCGCGCCGGCCACACCGAACGCCGCGATCACGACCGGCGCCGGGACCAGGTCCGCGGCGAACCCGGCCAGCGAGATGCCGACCCCCTGGGCCACCCGGACCGCGGTGGAGGCCAGCCCGAACGCCTGGCCGCGCAGGGCGTCGGGGACCGAGCTGCTGTACGCGGCGTTCGCCGGGACCTGGAAGGCCGAGAACACCCCGGACACGCCCCACAGCACGCAGGTGACGGCGAGGCCCGGGGAGAGCGCGGTGAACACCAGCACCCCGCTGGCGGCGACCGCCAGCGGACCGAGCAGCCGCAGGCCGCGGTCCGGGCTCACCAGGCGGGTGAGCACGAACACGCCGAGCACCGCCCCGGCCGGTCCGGCCGCGAGCAGCAGGCCGACGCCGGTCGGGCCGTGCCCCAGGGCCTCGGCGTACGGCGCGGCCAGCCCCTCCTTGCAGGCGTAGAACCCGGAGAGGCACCCGAAGGCCACCAGCAGGCGCAGCCTCGGGTCGGCCCGGACCAGGGCGGCCCCGCCGGTGATCGCGCTCCGCCTGGCGGTGCCGGGCGCGGGCGCGGTCGGCCTCGGCCGCCGGGCCAGCCCGAACCGGGTGAGCGCCGCCGACAGCACGAAGGTGCCCGCGTTGATCAGCAGGGCCTGCGAGGTGCCGAGCGCCGCGACCGCCACGCCGCCCGCCGCGAACCCGGCGAGCTGGCCGAGCTGGGCCGTCACGTTGACCACCGCGGCGGCCGCCAGGTACCGGTCGCCCGGCGCCACGGTCGGCAGCAGCGCCGAGCGGGCCGCCAGGTGCGGCGACTGCACCAGCTGAACGAGGATCAGCAGCCCGCACAGCAGCCAGATCGAGGTGCCCGGCACCGCCATCGCGGCGACCAGGCCGGCCCGGGCCAGGTCGCACACCACCATCAGCCCGCGCCGCGGGTAGCGGTCCGCCAGCCAGGACAGCAGCGGTCCGCCCACCAGCTCGGGCAGCAGGGTCAGGGCGTAGGTCAGCGCGGCCAGACCCGCCGACTCGCTCCGCGCGAACACCAGCAACGCCAGTGCCACCCGGGCCAGTTGGTTGCCGCCGACCGCGGTCAGCTGCGCCAGCCACAGCATCCGGAACTCGCCGATGGCGAAGACCTCGCCGAACCGCGGCGCCGCGGCCGGCCCGCTCACGGGCGGGCCAGGGACTGGGCGCGTCCCTTCACCCGGAAGACCCCCGCCGCGGGCTGGGCGACGGGCTCCCAGGTCAGCTCGTACTCGTCCAGCACCTGCCGGATCGCGCGCTCGATCTCGGCCCCGCTGCCCGCCCGGAACCGGTAGCGCCCGCCGGTCTCCTTGGCCCCGCCGGTGCCGTTCAGCACCGTGCCGGGCTCGGGCAGCACCTCCGCGTACATCGCCGGCACCCGGTCGATCAGCGGGGTGGTGGACAGCACCCGGCACGGCCTGACCGGCGGCTCCGGCATCAAGAGGTAGCCACCGGCCGGGCCCGCCGGGTCGAGCTCGGGCAGGGTCGGGGACTCCCCCAGCGACAGCCGGGTGGCGACCTCCAGCAGGTCGAGTCCGTAGACCTCCCGCCAGAGGTGCGGCAGTTCGGCCCCGCCCGCCCGGGCGGCCACCTCCAGGAACACCAGCCCGTCGTACTCGCCGGGACCAGCCGGGTCGACGGCGAACACCTCCAGGTGGAACACGCTGCTGCGCACCCCGAGGGCGGCCAGCAGCAGCTCCGCGTACCCGACCAGCCGCTGCTCCAGCACCGGGTCGTCCCCGGCCACCGAGCCGAACGGGTCGCCCAGGGCGTAGTCCAGACAGGTGTTCAGCAGCCGGAAGGCCCGGAGCACCCGTACGGTGCCGTCCTGCACGACGCCGTCGACCTGGTACATCGTCCCGCTGACGAACTCCTCGCAGACGTAGTTCTCCAGCGGCGAGGCGAGCGTCTCCTCCAGCGAGGCAAGGGAGTTGATCAGGTAGATGCCCTGGCTGCCCGAACCGTCCCGGGGCTTGAGCACGACCGGGAACCCGGTCCGCCCGGCGAACCGGCGGACCTGCTCGGCCGAGTCGGCGTCGACGAACCGCGGCACCCGCAGCCCGGCGGCGGCGACCAGCTGTTTCATCGTCACCTTGTCCCGGACCTTCTCGATCTCGGCCGGTCCAGGGCCCGCCACCCCCAGCAGCTCGCGCAGGGCGGCCGCGACCTCGAGGTCACGCTCGAACAGCGCGACCACGTGGTCCAGCGGGCCGTACCGCCGGACGATCTCGAGGGCCAGCTCCGAGACCGCGGCCCAGTCGGCCAGGTCGGCCACCACGGCCACGGTCTCGGCCAGGTCGGTCTCCACGCCGCCGCGCCCCACCGCCGAGGTGAGGTAGGCGACCCGGTCGACGGTGTGGTCGATGTAGTCGGTGTAGCGGCAGCCCACTTCCTCGTTGAAGCGGTTCAGTACGAGGATGTGCCTGCCCTGGGTGGTCCGGTCCTTCATGCGCCCGGCCGCTCGCGGGTGAGGTGCATCAGCGCGGTGTACGGCGGCAGGTCGAAGTCGATGACGTCCGCGCGCTGCCAACCAGCCTCGGCCAGCACCTCGTTCCACTCGTCCAGCGAGGGGATCATCTGGCCCATCACGGCGTGGGCGGTCTCGAAGCCCAGCGTGAAGACCGGGTGCTGCTCGGTGGTCGGCAGGTCCGAGCGGTAGGTGTCGCAGATGATCAGGTCGGTCGCCGCCGGGAACGCCTCGCCGATCAGCTTCAGGCTGGCCAGGCACTCCTCGCGCGGCCACAGGTCGTGACCCATCATGAAGCAGCAGACGAAGTCGACCTGGCCGAACTCGGGCTGGTACGCCATCCGGGTCGCGTCGCCGCGGACCACCGAGATCCGGTCGCCGAGCCCGGCGCTGGCGACCGAGTCGGTGGCCAGTGCCACCGCGCCCGGCGCGAAGTCCACCCCGATGCCGCGGAACTCCGGGTCGCGCCCGGCGAGTTTGATCAGCCGCTCGCCGCTGCCGCAGCCGAGGTCGGCGCCGTGGCGGAGGCCGCGATCCGCGATGATCTTGTAGAACGCCGGGTCCACGTAGGAGAAGCCCGCGTCCCGGGCGGCCAGGCCGATCGCCTTGTAGTCGCGGACCACGTAGTCCCCGGTCCGGTTCGGGTTCCGGACCAGCTCCGGCATGCTCCGGAACAGGTCGCCGCAGCCCCTGGTGAGCCAGTAGAAGAAGCCCTTCTTCGCCCAGGTGTCGGCGAACAGCGGGCCAGGGGTGGCGAATTGGTGGCCCGGGCTGAGCACCGCGATGCCGGCGATCGCCAGCCCACGGGCGATCGCCTCCACCGAGGGCGCGTCCAGGTCCTGCTCCAGGGCGAAGCCGGCCAGGTCCACCGGCTGCTCCGAGCTCTCCAGCCGCTCCAGCAGGCCGAGCTCCCAGGCGGCCGAGATCGCGTACGCCGTGAGCGTGTTGTTGTAGATGTCGTCGATGACGAGGCTGGTCATTGTTCCCCCATGGGTCGCGCCTGGCCCTCGGCCAGAACGTCGTCAACTGCCGTGATGAGAGCGGCGATCTCGGCACCGGTGCCCACGGTCACCCGTAGGCCGGAGCCGGCCGGTTGGACCCGGACACCGCGGTCGAGCAGATCGGTGGCCCAGCAGGACCGGCCGGCCGGCGGCCGGACGTACAGGAAGTTGGCCTGACTCGGCGTCACCTCGAAGTCCCGGCGGACCAGGGCGGCCGCCAGCGCCTCCCGGTGCCGGCGGTTGCGCTCGCGCCGCTGCCCCGGCACCGCCGGGTCGGCCAGTGCGGCCAGCGCGGCGGCCGCGGCGGCGGCGCTCACGCTGAACGGCATCTGCAGCGCCCTGAGCGCGCCGATCAGCCGGGCGTTGCCCACCGCGTAGCCGATCCGCAGGCCGGCCAGCCCGTGGATCTTCGAGAACGTCCTGGTGGTCAGCACGTTGGGGAGTTCGGACAGTGCGGCGACCGAGAGCTCGTCCACGTCGGCGTAGTCGTGGTACGCCTCGTCGTTGAGCAGCACGGTCGTCTCGGGCAGGCCGCCCGCCAGGTCCGCGATCTCCTGCCGGGGTCGGCAACTGCCGGTCGGATTGTGCGGGTTGGACAGCGCCACCAGCCCGACCGCCGCGTCCGCCAGCTGCCCCGCCAGGTCCTGGTCCGGCGGCCACGGCCGGACCAGCGTCGGGGTGCCGCACTGGGTGCCGAGCAGCGGGTAGAGCTCGAACTCGGGCTCGTGGAAGCAGGCCGCCCGGTCGGGGCCGGTGAAGGCCCGCCAGGCCAGGCCGATGATCTCGGCGCTGCCCGCGCCGACCAGGACCCGGTTCAGCGGGACGTCGTGCAGCTCCGCGATCGCGGTCTCCACCGCGCTCGAGGGTGTCGGGTAGCGGTGCAGCTCCGGGACCAGCGCGTGCAGGGCGTCGGCGACGGCCGCGGACGGACCCTGCGGGTGTTCGTTGGCGTGCAGGCGCAGCATCACGAGGCACCCACCGGCCGCGTCCGGGCCCTCGGCTCCGGACAGGCGTCAACGCCGCCCATATAACGTTCCCCCTTCGATTGGACCTTCGATAACCTACGAACCGTCACTGGACGGCGACTGGACGGAACGTCAGCAGCCGTCCAGTCGGACGAGTCGGCGCGAAACGGCAAAGGAGCCACGCGTGCAGATCCAGCTGCTCGGCCCGGTGCGGGTGTTACGGGGCGGGGCCCAGATCGACATACCGACCGCGGGCCGGCGGGCCGTACTCGGCCTGCTCGGACTGGCGTCCGGCCGACCGGTGTCCAGAGCGGAGCTGATCGACGCCCTCTGGCAGCACGACCCACCGCACAGCGCGGTCAACGTCATCCAGACCCACGTCAAGCACCTGCGGAAGCTGCTCGAACCCGACCGGCCCGCCCGCACCCCGAGCCTGCTGCTGCCCTCGGTCGGCGACGGCTACGGTCTCCACACCCAGGACTGCGACATCGACGTCCAGTCCTTCCGGGCGGGGGTCGACCAGGCCACGGCGGCCCGGCAGTCGGGGGACCACCCGCGGGCGCTCGCACTGTTCGACACCGCGCTGGCGCTGTGGCGGGCGGCCACCCCGCTGTCCGACGTCCCGGCGCTGGCCGGCCATCCGGCGGCGCTCGCGCTGGTCGAGGAGCGGTACGCGGCGCTGGCCGCCAAGGGCGAGACCCTGCTCGCCGCCGGAGCGGCCGACGAGGCGGTCGTCCTCTTCGAACAGGCCGCGCACGCCCGCCCGTTGGACGAAGCCGTGCTGGCCCGGCTGATCCGCGGCTACCGGGCCGCGGGCCGCCGGGCGGCGGCCGTCAGCACCTACCACGAGGTCCGCCGCCGGCTCGGCGACGAACTGGGCATCAGCCCGGGACCGGAGCTGGTCGCCGCGTACCAGGCGCTGCTGGCGGAGGACACCGGCCGCCGCGCCCCGGCGGCGGCCCGCCGGCTGGTCCCCGCGACGCTGCCCGGCGACGTGACCGCCTTCGTCGGCCGGCAGCGCGAACTCGCCGACCTCGACCTGGTGTTGGGGGAAACCGGCGGCAACGCGGTGCCGATCGCGGTGGTCACCGGGACGGCCGGGGTCGGCAAGACGGCCCTGGCGCTGCACTGGTCGCACCTGGCCCGGGCCCGCTTCCCGGACGGTCAGCTCTACGTCGACTTACGCGGCTACGACCCGCAGCAGCCGCTGTCCGGCGACGACGCGCTGTCCCGGCTGCTGTCCGCGCTGGGGCTGCCCGCCCAGGAGATCCCGGTCGAACCGGCCGACCGGGTGACCCGGTACCGGACCGAGGTCAGCGGGCGCCGGATCCTCATCCTGCTGGACAACGCGTCCTCGGTGGACCAGGTCCGGCCGCTGCTGCCCGGCACCGGCTCCTGCGCCGTCCTGGTGACCAGCCGCGACAGCCTGGGCGAGCTGGTCGCCCGGCACGGGGCCCGGCGGCTCGGCCTCGACCTGCTCCCGATGAGCGACTCGCTGGACCTGCTGCGCCGGCTGATCGGCGATCGCGTCGACAGCGAACCGGCGGTCAGCGCGGAACTGGCCGCCCAGTGCGTGGGGTTACCCCTGGCCCTCCGGGTGGCCGCCGAACTCGCCGCCACCCTGCGCACCACCCCGCTCCCGTACCTGGTCTCCGAACTCGCCGACCGGCGCAGGCGGTTGAGCATGCTGGACTCGGTCGGCAACCCGATCAGCGCGGTCTTCTCCTGGTCCTACCAGCACCTGCCCGCCACCGCCGCCCGGGTCTTCCGGCTGCTCGGCCTCCAGCTCGGCCCGCACATCTCGCTGAGCGCGTCGGCCGCCCTGGCCGGCCGCAGCCCGGCTGACACCCGCGCGGCCCTGACCATGCTCACCCGCGCCCACCTGGTGCACCCGATCGGGCCCGACCGGTACGGCATGCACGACCTGCTCCGGGCCTACGCCACCGAGCTCGCCCACGACGACGTCACGCCCGTGGAGCAGGTCTTCGCCCGGCAACGGCTGGTCGACTACTACCTGCACACCGCGCACGCCGCCGGCGCGATGCTCGACCACCGCGACCCGTTCGAACTCCCCGCGCCGACGCCCGGGGTGCCGCCGCTGGCCTTCACCGACCGCGACAGCGCGCTGGCTTGGTTCGCCTCCGAGCACCAGACCCTGCTGGCGGCGGTCGACTCGGCCCACGACGCCTACGTGGGGCTGCTGGCCCGGAGCATGTCCACCTACCTCGAGCAGCGCGGCCACTGGCACGACTGGGCGACCACCCAGCGGGCCGCCCTGGACGCCGCGGACCGGCTCGGCGACCGGCCGGGCAGTGCGGCGGCGCACCGCGAACTCGGCCGCGCCAACGCCAGGATGGGCCGCTACGAGGAGGCCGACCGCCTGCTGCACCGGGCGGTGGCGCTCTTCGAGGGACTCGACGACCCGCTCGGCCAGGCGCACTGCCACAACAACCTGACCCTGGTGTTCGAGCGGCAGCTCGACTTCCACCGGGCGCTGGAGCAGGCGACCTTGGCGCTGACGAAGTATCAGGCCGCGGGCCACCAGGTCGGTGAGGCCAGGGCACTCAACAACATGGGCTGGTGCCACACCCAACTCGGCCGGTACGCCGAAGCGGTGAGCTGCTGCGGGCGCGCCCTCGCCCGCCAGCGGGAGATCGGCGACCGCAGCGGGGAGAGCGCCACCCTGGACACCCTGGGCTTCGTGCACCACAACGTGGGCCGGCACCGAGAGGCCATCAGCTGCTACGAACAGGCCCGCGACATCTACCGCGAGTTCGGCGACCGGTTCAACGAGGCCTCCCTGCTCACCCACCTCGGCGACACCGCTCACGCCGCGGGCGAACCCGGCACGGCCGGGGAGGCCTGGGAGAACGCCCGCGACATCTTCGTCGAGCTCGGCGACACCGCCGCCGTGGATCAGCTCGACCTCAAGCTCGGCGGTCTCGGCTGATCCTCTGAGCGATGGTCATCCCGCCAGCAGCCGGGCCTTCGCGGTGGCGAACTCCTCGGGAGTGAGCAGGCCCTGCTGGACCATCTGCCCCAACTCGGTGAGCCTGGAGGTCAGATCGGGCTGCGCGGCCGCCGGGGGCGGCTGGTAGGCGGGCGGTGGCGCTTGCTGGGCCTGCAGGTCGGCGATGGCGGCGTTCTGGTCCTGCTCGTTCTGGGCCGAGCGGGCGGCGCTCCGCCCGGCGGCGTACGCGGCGCCGCCGACCACCAGGCCCCGCACCAGCGGGGCTCCCACCGGACGGACGACGCGCATCGGCCTGATCGGGCGCATGGGTCGGAACACGAGGTCCTCCTCTACTGTCCGGCCGCGACGCGGGCCTCGGCGGCCCGCACGGCCTCTTCGATGTGCTCCGGCGGGATCCGTACGCCGGTGGCGATCCGGCCGCCGATCTCGCGCAGCGCCTCGGCGGCGGCCTCGGCCCACAGGTGCTCGATCAGCACCAGCAGGGCGACGTTGCCAGGCTCCAGCAGCTCCGCGGCCTCCTGGGCGTCCTCGGGGCCGATCAGCGCCAGCTCCTCGAGGTCGTCCGGCAGCACGCCCTGGAGGTGCTCGAAGTCCGCGAGTTCGCCGTAGGTGGCCTCGCCGTCGGCGTGCCGGGTGACGACCAGTGAGTCGATCACCCGGACGTTGCCCGCGGCGCGCAGCCGGGCCAGGGCCTTGACTGCCTCGACGGTGATGGTCTCCTGCGGGAACGTCAGGACGAGCAGTTCGGCCGGCCCCATCCAGGGCTCCCTTCGGTGAGCGAATCCCCCATAACGGGATCAAAGCACACCAACCGATAAAAATGCCGCAAGCAACGGCACGCCACGGACGGCCCAAGGTCAGCGGGAGCGCCCCGGGCGGAGTGTTCGCTGAGTCCACCAACCCCCTCCCCAGGAGAAGGACCGATGACCATCCCGCTCGACAAGCTCTCCGACCCGGCCGTGCGCGCCCTGCTCGCCGCCCTCAACGCCAATGACCGCGCCGCCTTCCAGGCCGCACTCACCGCGGACGCCACCCTGTCCGACGACGGGTCGGAGCGGAACCTCACCGACTGGACCGAACGGGAGATCTTCTCCTCGCGCGGTCACATCGAGGTGCAGACCGAGAAGGACGACGGCCGCACGGTGATCGCCAACTACCGCAACGACACCTGGGGCGAGATGCGCACCGCCTGGCGGTTCGACGTCCAGGACGGCCGGGTCAGCCGTATCGAGACCGGCCAGGCCTGACGGAATCGAAAGGTTTGGTGAAGCGCTTCGACAACAAGTCTGGACACGCGCCAAGTGCCTCTCTAAGCTCTCCCCGCAGGACAGCATCGAGACGGACAGACGGCAGTGTCGAAGCGCTTCACCACCCGGTGCTCGCCAATGCCGCGAGATGGAGCACCGCATGGTCACGCTCGCCCAGGTCGCCCGGCACGCCGGGGTGTCACCGAGCACGGTCAGCTACGTGATCAGCGGCAAGCGCTCGATCTCGCAGGACACCCGGCTGCGGGTCGAGCGCAGCATCGCCGAACTCGGCTACCACCCGCACGCCGGGGCCCGCGCGCTGGCCAGCAACCGTTCGCACGTGATCGCCCTGGTGGTGCCGCTGCGCACCGACATGTTCGTCCCGGTGATGATGGAGATCGCCATCGCGGTCACCACCACCGCCCGCCGGTACGCGCACGACGTGCTGCTGCTGACCAGCGAGGAGGGGCCCTCGGCGATCAAGCGGATCGCCAACAGCGGGCTGGCCGACGCGATGATCCTGATGGACGTCGAGCTGGAGGACGAGCGCATCCCGCTGCTCCGGCAGACCGGCACCGCCGCCGCGCTGATCGGCCTGCCCGCCGACCCGGCCGGACTCACCTGCGTGGACCTGGACTTCGAGGCCACCGGACGCCTCGCCGCCGACCACCTGGCCGACCTCGGGCACCGCGAGGTGGCACTGATCGGCCCGGCCGAGTCGGTCTACCGGCGCCACACCGGCTTCGCCGAACGCACCCTGGCCGGCTTCCGGCAGCAGGCCGGGGAGCGCGGGCTGCGCTTCCTGCACCGCCCGTGCGGCGACGGCCACGAGGCGGCCAGCGGCACGCTGTCCCGGATCTTCGAGGAACGCCCCGGGATCACCGGCCTGGTGGTGCAGAACGAGGCCGCCCTGCCCCATCTGCTCGGCCAGCTCCGGCAGTCCGGCCGGGCGGTGCCCGAGGACGTCTCGGTGGTGGCGATCTGCCCCGACGACGTCGCCCTGCACTCCGCCCCCCGGCTGACCTCCGTCTCGGTCCCCGCCAAGGAGATGGGCCAACGCGCGGTCGAGCTGGTGATGGCCCTCGCGGCCGGCCACCCGGCCGAGGAACTCACCCTGCTCACCCCGGCCCTGACGATCCGGGAGAGCAGCGGTCCCGGTCCCCGCTGATCCCCACCGTTCGCGCGCATCGCCGAGCACCCCGCCCTGCTTCGCCATGCCCGTGCCCACCCAGGGGCCGCCGTCTGGAGGCAAACCCGCCATGCACCCCACCCTCACCACTCCCCCGCAGCCGATACCGCACCGCCACCCCGCCGGCCTGCTCGCCCCGTCCGAGCACGAGCTGCTGCTCCTCCTCGCGGACGGCCTCCCCCTGGACTCGATCGCCCGCCGCCTGGGCACCTCCAGCCGGACCCTGCGCCGCCGCATCCGCGCCCTCTGCGACCGGATCGGGGTCCGCACGCCGCTCCAGGCCGCGGTCTGGGCCGCCCGCCGCGGCCTGATCTGAGGCTTTGGCAGGTGCTCAGGGGCTACGGTCCAGGGGCTCGGGGAACTGCGAGGAGGTCTGGCGTGCGGGTCAAAATACAAAGTGCCTGACCATCTACGCAGGATCACCTTTTCCGAGGTCGGCGTCGCAGTTCCCCGAGCCCCTGGGTCAGCCCTTGCTGAGGCACTGCTTGACGGCGGCGATCAACGTACGCGACCGAATGTCCCCGGTCACACCGGGCTGCATCCCGTTGGTGACGTAGCCGAAGCCGATCCCCAGCTCGGGGTCGGCGAAGCCGAGGGAGCCGCCTCGGCCGGGGTGGCCGAAGGAGGCCGGGGAGGCCATCGGGGAGCTGGGGCCGTGGCGGAAGAAGCCGAGGCCGAAGGCGGTGTTGATGATCAGCACCCGGTCGGGGCCGCTGACCGCCGGGCCCATCGCCTCGGCGAGCAGGCCGGGGCCGAACACCGCCGGGAGCAGTTCACCGGGCGCCCCGCCGTGCCGGTCGGCCGCGCCGATCAGGGCCGCGTAGAAGCGGGCCACCGAACGGGCGGTGCCGATCCCGCCCGCGCCGGGGATCTCGGCGGCCTGCACGGCCGGGTCGTTCAGGTCGACCTTCGGCCGCACCGCGGCGAACGAACGGGCCGTCAGCGAGGCGGGGTTCTGGTAGGCGTCCACCACCGACTGGCGGGGGCGCAGCCGTAGGCCGTTCGGGCCGTTCAGGGCTGCCTCGGGGGCGGGCAGGTCGACCAGCCGGCCGACCCTGGGGGCGGCTCCGGTGGGCAGGCCGATCCAGAGGTCGAGCCCGAGCGGCTGGGCGATCTCCTCGGCGAAGTAGTGGCCGACGCTGCGCCCGGCGGCCCGCCGGACCACCTCGCCGACCAGCCAGCCGAAGGTGTACGGGTGGTACCCGTGCGCCCGGCCCGGTTCCCAGAACGGCGTCTGCGCGGCCACCGCCGCCACCGCGGGTTCCCAGGAGATCACGTCCTCGACCCGCAGCGGCACGTCCAGCGCGGGCAGCCCGGCCTGGTGCGAGAGCAGCCAGCGGACCGGGATCCGCTCCTTGCCCGCGGCCTTGAACTCGGGCCAGTACGAGGCCACCGGTGCGTCCAGGTCGAGCCGTCCCTGCCCGGCCAGGTGCAGTGCGGTGGCGGCGGTCAGGCCCTTGGTGACCGAGCGGAGCACCTGTGCGGTGTCGGCCGTCCAGGGGACCGCCGGGTCGGGGCGGCCGCCCACCTCGGGCCGGGCGTCGCCGGCCCAGATGTCGACCACCTTGCGGCCGTCCAGGTAGAGCGCGAACGCCGCGCCGAGCTCGCCGTGGTCGCGGAAGTTGCGCGCGAAGGCTTCCCGTACCGGCTCGAAGCCCTCCGCCGCCTCGCCCCAGATCTCCACCACCGCGTGCCGCCTTCTGCTCGTCCGCTCCCCGCTTCTGAAAGATAGTCCGATCATCCGGCGGACGCCGACTCGGTAGCGTGGGCCCATGACGAACCCTGCTGACGAAGTGCTGGACGTGGTGGACGCGCAGGACCGGGTGATCGGCACCGCCCCGCGCGGCGAGGTCTACCGGCGGGGGCTGACCCACCGGTGCGTCTTCATCCTGGTGCGGGACGCCGAGGGCCGGATCTTCACCCACCGCCGGTCGGCCGAGAAGCTCTACGCGCCGGGCACCTACGACTGCTTCGTCGGTGGCGTGGTCGGCGCCGGGGAGACGTACGCCGAGGCGGCGGTCCGCGAGGCCGAGGAGGAGATGGGGGTCAGCGGGATCGTGCCGGTCCGGCTGTTCAAGTTCCTCTTCGAGGAGAACGGGCTGTCCTGGTGGTGCGACACCTACGAGGCCCGCTGGGACGGCCCGGTCAGTCCCCAGGTCGAGGAGGTCGACTGGCACGGCTGGCTCACCGAGGAGGAGCTGACCCGGCGGCTGACGGAGTGGCAGTTCGTCCCCGACGGCCTCCAGGCGTACCGCCACTACCTGACGCACCGGGCCGGCGGCTCGGTCGGCTGACCGTCCCTTCCCCACGGCCCGGCCCGAGCAATTAGGGTGGCGCTCATGGTTTCCCGTACACCGCCGGTGGCGGACCGCCCCGAGCGTGCGCCCCGGCGTAGGCTCAGCGTGGACGAGCGCCGGGAGCAGCTGATCGCCGTGGCGCTCGACCTGTTCAGCCGGGCCGCGCCGGAGGACGTGTCGATCGACGACATCGCCGCTGCCGCCGGGGCCTCCCGACCGCTCGTCTACCACTACTTCCCCGGCAAGCAGGCCATCTACGAGGAGGCGCTGCGCCGGGCCGGCCAGGAGCTGGCAGGGCGGTTCGAGGAACCGCACGAGGGTCCGCTCTCGGAGCGGCTGCTCCGGGTGATGGGGCGTTACCTGGACTTCGTCCGCAGTCACGGCCCCGGCTTCGCGGCGCTGCTGCGCGGCGGTTCGGTGACGGCCGGGCCGGCCGGCAACGCGGTGATCGACGAGGTGCGGCGGGCCGCCGCCGAGCAGATCCTCCGGCACCTGGCGGTGGCCGAGCCCAGCCCGGGGCTGCGCCGGACGGTCCGGGCCTGGATCGCCAACGCCGAGATCACCTCGCTGGACTGGCTGGCCACGCCGGAGGTCCCGCTGGAGGAGCTCCAGCTCCAGCTGGTCCAGGAGTTCGTCGCCGCGCTGGCCGTGTGCGCGGCCCGCGAGCCCGCGCTGGCCCTCGAGTTGGCCGGTTTCCTGACCGCCGAGAGCGCCGACGGACCGACCGGCCGGCTGATCCGGCAACTCGCGGGCCTGCTCGGCGTTCCCGGCCTGGCCGACGCGGTGGCGGTGCTGGCCGAGGGGTGACCTGACCCTCACTCCGACGCCGGGTTCTGATAGAAAGTGGACGGAATTATCCACCTGAGAACGAGGGGGGCTCAGCGGCATGACACAGGACGGTTTCGCGGGCGCGGAACGGATCGGCGCCACGATCGACGTACTGGCTGACGCCCTGTTGGGGGCCGACGCCACGCACTACCCGGCCGCCTCGCTGACGGCCTTCGACCGCGCCGCCCACCCCTCCGCCGACGCCCTGTTCGGGCTCCGGCTCAGCCCTGCCGGGCCGGGCCTGCTGACGGTCCGTGGGCTCGGCACGGTGGTCGAGGCGAGCACCGCGCGGACCGCCGCCGACGCCGAGGCGCCGACGGCCGAGCTGTTCGCCCGCTACGGGGGCAGGGACGTCTACGGCCTGCCGGCCGAGGCCGTCTCCCCGGAGCAGGTCGCCGTGCCGGTCCGGCCGGAGGCGGCGGAGGGCTGGATGCGGCCGGAGTTCCCCGCCGCCGTGGCCCGGTTCGCCGCCGAACGGCCGGTCGCCGTGCCGGAGGAGCTGGCCACCGGGGCGGGCGTCGAGGTCCGCCTGGTGGTGCCGTCGCTCTTCCACCCGCTCACCGTCCGCGGTGACCGGCAGGCCCGGGCGGGTCATCTCGCCGAGGTGGCCGAGGAGTTGTACTCCGGTGCGCGCGGGTCGCAGCGGCAGGACTGGTCGGTGCTGACCGGTCTGCTGGCGCAGCCGGCGGCCGCCGCCGGCGTGGTCTTCGCCGGGATCGCCGCCCTCCGGGTGGACGGCCGGCCGAGCCGGGCCTCCCTGGTGGTCTCGCTGGCCCCGCACCCGCGGCAGATCTCCGAACTGTCCGCCGAGCTCGCCGACGCCCGCCCGCAGGCCGAGGTCTGGACGGTGCTGGTCCCGGCCGGACCGACCGCCGTGCTGGTGGAGAGCCGGATCGCCCCGGTGCCGCCGCTGCTGCTGCCGGTCGGCCAGTCGGTCACCGAGCCCGACGCCGCGGACAACACCGTGGTCTCGGTGCTGCAGGCTTTCCTGCCGCTGCCGGACGGCGTCTCGGTGCTGACCGTCCAGCTCGGCACCGCCCAGGCGGACGACTGGGACCTGTACGCGGCCACCTTCGCCGAGATCCTGGCGAGCATCCAGCTCGGCTGGGACGGCACCCGGGCGGCCCTGCCGCAGCTCCCGGCCCAGCAGCCGGTCGCCCAACAGCCGGTCGCTCAGGCCCCGTTGGCCCCGCAGCCGCCGGTCCAGCAGGCGGTCCAGCAGGCCGCGCCGGTGCCGCCCGTCGCCGTTCCCCCGGTCCCGGCCATGCCGCCGACCGTGCCCGCCCAGGCCCCGGCCGTCGCTGCCCCTGCCCCGGCCGTCGCCGCCCCGGCGGCGCAGGAGCGCCCGAAGGGTACGCCGGTCCGGGTGCCCCCGGCCGACTTCAACCCGTTCGCCCCGCCGCGGCCCGCCGAGGTCCCGGCCCAGGCCGAGGCGCCGGCTGCCGAGGGCACCCCCCGCAAGGGCGTCAAGGTGAACGTGCCGCCGCCGGACTTCAACCCCTTCGCCGCACCGGCCCCGCCGCCCGCCCGCCCGGCCACCGCGGCCCCGCAGCCGGTCGCCCAGGCCCCGGCCGCCGCCGACCCGTTCGGCACCGTGACCACCCAGCAGGCAGCCGACCCGTTCGGCACCGTGACGTCGGCTCAGCCCGCCGCCCCCGCCCGGGTCGTCGCACCGACCCCGCCGCCGGCCGCACCGCCCGCAGCGGACGCCCCGGCGCCCGGCAAGGGCGTGAAGGTGAACATCCCGCCGCCGGACTTCAACCCCTTCGCTCCCCCCGCCCCGGCGGCCGCCGCCGAGGAGGAGGACGCCCCGGCGCCCCGCAAGGGCGTGAAGGTCAACATCCCGCCGCCGGACTTCAACCCGTTCGCCTCGCTCGCCCCGGCTCCCGTCGCCGCCGCTCCGGCACCGCCGGCCGAGCCCGAGGCGCCGGCGTACAACCCGTTCGGCTGACGGCGGGTCAGCCCGACGCACCGGCGTACCAAGGGCCGTGGATCTGACGCATCAGTGTCAGGTCCACGGCCCTGCTGGTCCAGACCTATTGCCAGTACCCACCGACGTCCCTACGCTCCTGTCACAGGATCTCCGCGGCAACCCGACGGCCCGGCGGCCCCGCTCCGCGCTGCCCCCAGCACGTCAACAGCCGGAGCGCGCAGCACCTTTGCACCTGGCACCGCCACCTCCCCACAGGTAGGGAGCACGCCGGCCGGACGGCCGGACGCTCCCTGGACAGGAGCTCATCCATGCGCAGACGTCGGTTCAGCCTGCCCCTGCTCGCCGCGGGAGCGCTGATCGCCCCGCTGATCGCGGTCGCCCTCCCGGGCGGCATCGCCCAGGCCGCCGCCTCCACCGCCACCTTCGCCAAGGGCAGTGACTGGGGCTCCGGTTACGAGGGCAGCTACACCATCAAGAACAACGAGACCACCGCGATGAACGGCTGGACACTCGAGTTCGACCTGCCCGCGAACAACACGGTGGCCTCGCTCTGGAACGCCACCTACACCACCGCCGCCGCGCACGTGACGGTGAAGAACCCGAGCTGGTCCGGCTCGCTGGCACCGGGCGCCTCGTACAACGTCGGCTTCAACATCGCCTACTCGGGCGCCTACGCGCCGCTGCTCAACTGCAAGTTGAACGGCAACCCGTGTGCGGGCGGCGGCGACCAGGTCGCCCCGACCGTCCCGGGCAACCTGCAGGCCGTGCCGGGCGACGGCTCGATCACCGCCTCCTGGACCGCCAGCACGGACAACGTCGCGGTCACCGGCTACGACGTGTTCAACGGCAGCACCAAGCTGGCCACCGTGTCCGGCACTGGCAGCACCATCTCCGGTCTGGCGGCGGGCACGTACAACATCACCGTGGTGGCGTTCGACGCCGCGGGCAACCGCTCGGCGCCGGCCGGGCCGGTCCAGGTCGTGGTGCCCCCGCCGCAGCCGGACACCCAGCCGCCGACCAAGCCGGGCACCCCGGTGGCCACCCCCGACTCCCGTTCGGTGGCGCTCAGTTGGGCTGCCAGCACCGACAACGTCAAGGTGACCGCGTACGACGTCTACAACGGCGCGACGCTGGCCACCACGGTGACCACGGGCACCAGCGCGGTGGTCTCGGGCCTGACCCCGGAGACCGACTACACCTTCACCGTGAAGGCGCGCGACGCGGCGGGCAACAGCTCGGTCGCCTCCAGCCCGGTGAGCACCAGGACCACCAAGGAGGTGGTCAACCCGAACACGCTGAAGATCGGCTACTTCACCCAGTGGAGCATCTACGCACGCGGCTACAGCGTGAAGCAGCTGGACACCTCGGGCACGGCGGCGAAGCTGACCCACCTCAACTACGCCTTCGCCAACATCAACCCGAGCAGCAAGCAGTGCTTCATCACCAACAAGGCGGCCGGGAACGACTCCGACCCGAACGCCGGCGACGGTGCCGGTGACGCCTGGGCGGACTTCGGCAAGGGCTGGGACGCGGGCAACTCGGTGGCCGGCACCACCGACACCTGGGACCAGAAGCTGGCCGGCAACTTCAACCAGCTGAAGCAGCTCAAGGCCAAGTACCCGAACCTCAAGATGCAGATCTCGCTGGGCGGTTGGTCCTACAGCAAGTGGTTCTCGGACGCCTCGCTCACCGACGCCTCGCGCAAGGCGCTGGTCAGCTCCTGCATCGACATGTACATCAAGGGCAACCTGCCGGTGATCGACGGCCGCGGTGGCGCGGGCTCGGCGGCGGGCATCTTCGAGGGCATCGACCTCGACTGGGAGTGGCCGAACTCCGAGGGTCACCTCGGTAACGTCATCCGGCCCGCCGACAAGGCCAACTACACGCTGCTGGCCCAGGAGTTCCGCCGCCAGCTGGACGCGCTGACCGCCACCACCGGCAAGAAGTACACCCTGAGCGCCTTCCTGCCGGCCGACCCGGCCAAGATCGACCTCGGCATCGACGTGCCCGGCCTGTTCGGCGCCTTCGACTTCGCCACCATCCAGGGCTACGACTACCACGGCGCCTGGGAGACCCAGACCAACCAGCAGTCCTCGATCAAGCTGGCGGCGGCCGACCCGAGCACCCCGGACCGGCAGTTCAGCTCCGAGATCGCGATCAACGCCTACCTGACCAAGGGCGCGCCGAAGAGCAAGCTGACCCTCGGCATCCCGTTCTACGGCCGCGGCTGGACCGGGGTGCCGCGCGGCACCACCAACGGTCTCTACCAGACCTCGACCGGCCCGGCCCCGGGCACCTACGAGAACGGGTACGAGGACTACCACAAGCTCAAGACCATGGCCGCGAGCGGTGGTTACACCATCTACCGCGACCCGGTGGCGGGCCACGCCTACATCTACAACGGCTCGGTCCTCTACACCTACGACGACCCGACCGAGATCCTCCGCAAGACCGCCTGGATCAAGGCCCAGGGCCTGGCGGGCGCGATGCTCTGGTCCTTCGACGGTGACACCGCCAACGGCGAACTGATGACCGCCGTGGACAGCGGCCTGAGATAACGTCAGGCGCGGCGTGCCAGGTGCACCACATCGGGCACGCCGCGCAGCACCGGGATCTCCTCGGTGCGCACGTCCACGAACCCGGCCGTCCGCAGCGCTTCCTCGAAGCCTGCGGACGGCTGCGCGCTCCACACCGCCAGCACCCCACCGGGGTTGAGCCGACGCTGCGCGGCGGCCAGCCCCGCCGGACCGTACAGGCCGGAGTTCTCCGCGGTGACCGTCCAGTCCGGGCCGTTGTCGATGTCGAGGCAGAGCGCGTCGAACCGCTCGCCCTCGGCGGCCAGATAGGCCACCAGGTCACCGTGCAGCACCGTCACCCGGGGGTCGTCCAGGGCCCGTTCGGAGAACGCGGCCAACGGTCCGGTCCGGTGCCAGTCGATGATCGCGTCCTCCCGCTCGGCCACCGCGATCCGCCCCCAGCGCGGCTCCGCCGCCGCGTACGCGAGCGAGAAACCGACCCCGAGGCCGCCGATCAGCACCGCGGGCCGCCGCACCGTCAGCTCGTCCAACGCCGCCTGGATCAGCAGCCGTTCGGACCGGCCGTCGGCGGTGTCCATCAGGAAGCAGCCGTTCGCGATGATCTCGTAGTGCTCGCCGCGCCGCCGCAACGCCACCTCACCGTACGGGCCCTCGCGCCGGTCGAGTGTGACGGGGGCGTCGAATCCGTCCCGGTCGGGGAGCACGGTCATCGCAGGGTCCTTCTGGTCGGTGGTCGTACGCGACCTGACTCTAGCTCAGCGGAAGCGCCCGCCGCTGTACTGCCGGAGCGCCTCCGCCAGTGGGACCGGGCCGTCCGGGAGGGCGGCGGCCGGGGTCAGGGCGCGGCCCCAGAGGCCGTCCTCGCGGAAGTCGCCGGAGCTGCCCAGCCGGGTGCCGGGGACCGCCCAGACGATCAGCCAGGGGGCGCCGTCCGGCAGGTCGGGGCGGGGGCCGAGCCGGACCACCGAGATCTCGGCCCAGTCCAGCCGGTGTTCGGGAGCACCTCGCCGACGGTAGGTCAGCCCCGGCGTACCGACCCGGACCCGGAGCGGGCGACGCCAGTTCCGCAGGTGCCTGCGGGCCCGACCGAGCGCGATCAGTGCCACGTACGGGGTCGGGAAGACCAGCAGCATGAGAGGGACCGGGACCGTCCGCACCAGGTCGGGGAACGGATCCACGTCGAGCATCCCTAGGACCACCGCGGTGCCGAACGCCCCGCAGCCGGCGGCGAGCAGCAGGGCGCCCAGCAGCCGGGCGGCCGAGTCGTCGGTGGCCAGGTACTCGTACCAGTGCTCCGGACCGGCCGGGCGGTCCTGCGGCACGACCGGTCCGACCGAGCCCGGTGCGGTGATGAACCTGGCGCCCGCGTAGCGGACCAGGGCCGCGCTCAACTCCGGTATGCCCTCGGTCATGTCGGCGCAGCGCAGCAGCTCGTAGCCGGGCATCCCGTCGCGGTCGTGAGCCTCCTTGAGCCCCGCCCCGGCCGCCTTCACCGGCCAGCAGATCAGCAGCGGGTGGGGGTAGGTCTCCGCGCCGGTGTCGCTGTCGCGGATCTCCTCCGGATACTCCAGGCCGATCGCGGCGATCTGCTGCCAGGGCAGTACCCGGTCGTGCAACGTGATGCCCAGTTCGTCGATCCGCAGCCGGAACGGCCGCCCGGCTTCCCGGAATTCGGCCACCGCCCAGACCAGGCCGCCGAGCAGGGGCAGGCCCAGGGCGATCTGCCCGCCCTCGGTCGGTCCGCTCCGGTACAGCCAGTACGCCAGCCCCGAGCCGCCCACCAGCAGCACCGCGACCAGTTTGGCCACTCTTCGGTAGAGCCGCCCCCGCTTGCTGAACTCCATCCCCGTCCCCCTCCGTCAGCACCGAGGATGCCCGCCGCAGGTCCCCAACTACGAGTGCTGACCGGAGTGTTACGCAACCCTGACGCGCCGGGGTCAGCCGGTCAGCAGCACTCCCCCGTACGCCGCCCCGGCGATCAGTACCCAGGACGCCAGCCCGAGCAGCGCCACCCGGCCGCCGGTCCGGGCCAGCGCGCCGAGCCTGACCGCGCTGCCGAGCGCGAACAGGGCGGCCGCCAGCAGCAGTTCCTGCGCGTGGCCGGCCCAGCCGAGGACCACGGACGGCACGGCCCCGGTGCTGTTCAGCACCACCATCGCCAGGAAGCCCAGCACGAACAGCGGCAGCAGCGGCGGCCGCGCCGTCCCGGCCGCTCGCCCGGGGCGCCGGGCCACCGCCACCGCGACACCCGCCACCAGCGGTGCCAGCATGGCCACCCGGAGCAGCTTGACCAGCACCGCTTCCCGCAGCGCCACCGGCCCTGCGGTCTGCGCGGTGGCCACCACCTGCCCGACGTCGTGCACCCCGGCCCCCACCCAGCGGCCGAACTCGCCCGCGTCCAGGCCCAACGGGCCCTGCAGCAGCGGGAGTACGGCGATCGCGAGGGTGCCGCAGAGGGTGACCAGCGCGCACGAGGTGGCGATGTCCTCCTCGTCGCTGCCGGTGGCCTGGCCGACCGCGCCGATCGCCGAGGCGCCGCAGATCGAGTACCCGGTGGCGATCAGCAGCGGCTGGTCGCCGGGCAGTCCGAGCCGGCGGCCCAGCCAGCAGGTGCCGAAGAAGGTCGCGGCCACCACCGCCAGCACCATCAGCACGGTCGCCCAGCCGAGCCCGAGCACGTCCCGCAGGCCGAGCCTGAGCCCGAGCAGCACGATCCCGGCCCGCATCAACCGCCGTGCGGCCAGGGCCAGTCCGGCCTTCGCCGGGCCGGTCACCAAGACCCTCAGTCCGGGCAGCTGACCCGCCGTCACCCCGAGCAGCACGGCCAGGGTCAGCATCGGCACGGCCGGCAGCAGCCGGTGCAGGCACCAGGCGGTGGCCACCCCGGTCGCCGCGAGGGCCAGCCCGGGCCCGTTCCGGCGCAGCCCGGCCGGCGGGACCGGGTGCGGCACGGCCCGCAGCGGGATCGCCACCGGTCAGCCCTCGGTGGGCAGTTGGTAGACCCGGCGGATGCTGCTGCCGAGCCGGGCCAGGTCGGCGCCGTAGACGTGCAGCGAGACGGCGGTGCCGGTGCCACTGTTCCGGACCCGGTGGATGTCCCCGGGCGGGGCGAAGCCGCAGACCGTACCGCTCGGGTTGACCACGTCGCCGGTGGCCACCAGCCGGGCGGTCGGGCCGTCCGGGACCAGCCGGTAGCGGCGTTCGGTCTCCTCGCCCAGGTGGACGCCGGTGGCGCACCAGGACAGGTGGTCGTGCACGCTGGTGTGCTGGCCGGGCAGCCAGACCAGCGCGACCAGCGAGAAGCTGCCGTCCGGCTCGGCGTGCAGCAGGTGCTGGCGGTACTGCGCGGCGTCACCGGTCAGCTGCGCCCCGGTGAGCAGGTCCGGCGCCCCGAGGTGCGGCAGCAGGCACTCGGCGGCCAGGTGGGCGGTGAGGTCGGGCGGCAGGCCCCGGCCGACGGCCAGGCGCAGCTCGGCGACCAGCGCGTCCGCCCGCTCGGTACGGTCAACCCTGGGTAACGCGGCGGAGGTTGTCATGCCAGGATCGTCCGGCCGTCCACGGAGCACCGTCCAACGACAGTTCCTTGGCCCTCCGTCGGCTCCCGCTTATAGGTGATGCAGGGTCAGCAGCCCACCCGCGCGGCCGCCGCCGCCTTGAGCTCGTTCAGCACCAGCGTGGTGGCCGGTATCCGCAGGTGCTCGCGCAGCACGTACGCGGAGACCTTGCGGCGAACGTGCGGTTCGGCCAGCCGCCCGGTGACCTTGCGGTGGCACATGAAGGAGAGCACCAGGGCGGGCATCAGGGCGATCCCGACCCCGGCGGCGACCAGGCTCTGCACGGCCAGGTTGTCGTCGGTGGTGAACACCACATCGGGGGCGAAGCCCTGGGCAGCGCAGACCTGGAGCAGGTTGGCCCGGCAGCGCGGGCAGCCGGCGATCCAGCGCTCCTCGGTCAGGTCGGTCAGCCGGACGGCGTGCCGCCGGGCCATCGGGTGGCCGACCGGCAGCAGCACGGTCAGCTGATCCTCCATCAGCGGCGTCTCGACCAGCTCGGGCGGCACCTCGGCCGGTGCGCCCGGGTAGTGGAAGGCCAGCGCGATGTCGCACTCGCCCCGCAGCAACCGCTGGACGGACTCGGGCGGTTCGGCCTCCAGCAGCTCCACCCGGACGCCGGGGTGCTCGGCCAGCAGCCGGGCCATCGCCGCCGGGATCAGCGTCGCGTTGGCGCTCGGGAAGGCGCACACCCGGACCCGGCCGGCCCGCAGCCGGGCCAGCGCGCCGAGCTGCTGCTGAGCGGCCCGCAGGTCGCCGAGGATCACCTCGGCGTGCCGGGCCAGCGCCTCGCCCGCCTCGGTCAGCCGCAGCCCGCGGCCGGCCCGGGTGAACAGCGGTACGCCGACGACGCGTTCGAGCGCCTTCATCTGCTGGGTGATCGCGGGCTGGGTGTAGCCGAGCGCCCGGGCCGCCGCCGAGTACGAGCCGGTGCTGACCACCTCGTGGAAGGTTCTGATGTGCCGGGAGTCAAACACCCCCGAATGATAAGCAGAACTTGGGGTCCGGGTCCGGGAGTTCGCCGAACCGAATGGATCACCAGCGGACCCGGGAGTGCTACTGCGCCTCGGGCGGCAACCCCATCGACACCCCGGCCTTGGCGATCGGCGCCCCGCCCTTGACCTTCGGGCTGCGCCGGCCGCGCTGCTCGACCCAGCGGGCCAGCCAGGAGAGCAGCAGACACATCCCGATGTAGACCGGCGCGATCACCATCACCACCGGGATGAACGGCAGGTCGTAGTCGAGGTTGGTGGCGATCAGCTTGCCCGCGTGCAGGAACTCCTCGTAGGTGATCAGGAAGCCCAGCGAGGTGTCCTTGAGCGCCACCACCAGCTGGCTGATGATGCTCGGCAGCATCGCCCGGTTGGCCTGCGGCACCAGCACGTACGCCATCACCTGGGTCTTCCGCAGGCCGAGCGCGAAGGCCGCCTCGCGCTGCCCCTTGGGCACCGCCAGCACGCCCGCCCGGAACACCTCGGCCAGCACCGAGCCGTTGTACAGCGTCAGCCCGGCGACCAGTGCCCAGAACGGCTGCACCTGCATCGCGACGAAGATGAAGAAGATCATCACCAGTAGCGGCATGGCCCGGAAGAACTCCACCACCAGGGTGGCGAACCAGCGCACCACCCGGTGGTCGGAGAGCCGCCCGGCCGCGAACAGCGCCCCGAACGGCAGCGCGAGCAGCGCGGTCAGTGCGAACGCCTTCAGCGTGTTGCCGAGGCCGCGCAGCAGCAGCTCCTGGACGCCCTGGTACTCGAACGGCATCCACTTCTGGTAGGTGAACTGGTCGGTGTCGAACAGCTTCCAGACCACCCAGCCGACCACCGCCAGCAGCGCCACCGTGCTGAGGATCCCGTACAGCAGGTGCCGGGCGGCCGCCTTCGGCCCCGGGACGTCGTACAGCGCGGAGCTGCTCACCGGGACACCGCCAGTCGTCGTTCCATCAGGTTGAAGACCGCGCTGATGGCCAGCGTGATCACCAGGTAGCCGACCGCGATCCAGACGAAGGTCCACAGGATGCTGTAGCCCAGCTCGTTCAGCGTCCGGTAGGTGCCGAGCAGTTCCACCACGCTGAACGAACCCGCGATCGCGGTGTTCTTCGCCAGCGCGATCATCACACTGCCCATCGGCGCCACCACCGAACGGAACGCCTGCGGCAGCACCACCAGGTTCAGCGTCTGACCGAACGTCATGCCCAGGCTCCGGGCCGCCTCGCCCTGCCCCACCGGCACCGTGTTGATGCCCGAGCGGAGCACCTCGCAGACGAAGGCCGAGGTGTAGCAGCCGAGCGCGATCACCGCGAAGGTGAAGAACGGCAGCGAGATGCCGAACCTCGGCAGCCCGAGCAGCACCGCGAAGAACAGCAGGGTCAGCGGGGTGTTCCGGAGCACCGTCACCCAGGCCGTGCCCACCGTGCGCAGCGGCTTCACCGGGGAGACCCGGAAGCCCGCCATCAGCACCCCGAGCAGCAGCGCGAGCACGGCGCTCACCGCGGTCAGCTCCAGCGTGCCGAGGAATCCGTCCCAGAAGGTGGAGAAGTTGTCGGTCAGGACCTTCACGCGGCCTCCTCTCTCAGTACCGGTCGATCGGCGGCGGGGCCGGCGCGGGCACCCCGGACAGGCCGAGGGTGGCGTCGTAGGCGGCCTTCCAGTCACCGTTCTGCTCGTGGTGCAGCAGCGCGTCGTTGATCGCGTTGCGCAGCACCGTGTCGCTGCGCGGCGTCCCGATCCCGTACGGCTCCTTGGAGAACGGCTGCCCGGTGAGCTTCAGCTCGTCCGGCGCCTTGGCCGCGTAGCCCATCAGGATCGTGTCGTCGGTGGTCACCGCGTCCACCTGGGCCGTGATCAGGTTGTCCACGCAGGCCGAGTAGGTGTCGTAGCCGACCAGGTCGGCCTTCGGGTACTCGCGCTGGATCCGCTGGTACGGGGTGGAGCCGGCGGCCGAGCAGACCGTCTTTCCTGCCAGGTCCTGCGGCCCGTTGATGTCCTTCTCCTGGACCCGGATCAGCAGGCTCTGCCCCGCGATGTAGTACGGACCGGCGAAGCCGACCAGCTTCTTGCGGTTGTCGTTGATGGTGTAGGTGCCGACGTAGTAGTCCACCTGCCCGTTCTGCAGGGCGGTCTCGCGGTTGGCCGAGGCGATGGTGCGGAACTGGATCTGCCCGGGCGCGAAGCCGAGGTCGGCGCCGACCATCTTGGCGATCTCGATGTCGAAGCCCGAGTACGTGCCGTCCGCCGGGTTCTTCTGCCCCAGGTACGGCTGATCCTCCTTGGCCCCGACCACCAGGTGCCCCCGGCCGCGGGCCGCCGACAGGGTCGGCGAGCCCTGGACGGCGTCGCCGCTGCGGACCTGGTAGCTGGGCAGGGCGCCGGGCTGCGGGCCCTTCGGCGGCGGCGTGCCCGGCTTGCCGCAGGCGGCCAGCGCGAGCAGCAGCACGACGGTGACGACCGGACGCTTCATGACGCCACCTCAGTGCTTCAGGATCTTCGACAGGAAGTCCTTGGCCCGGTCGGTCTCCGGGTGCCCGAAGAAGTCCTCCGGCACCCGGTCCTCCAGGATCTGACCGTCCGCCATGAACACCACCCGGTTGGCGGCGGAGCGGGCGAAGCCCATCTCGTGGGTGACCACCACCATGGTCATCCCCTCCTGGGCGAGCCCGCGCATCACGTCCAGCACCTCGTTGATCATCTCCGGGTCGAGCGCCGAGGTCGGCTCGTCGAACAGCAGCGCCTTCGGGTCCATCGCCAGCGCCCGGGCGATCGCCACCCGCTGCTGCTGCCCGCCGGAGAGCTGGGCCGGGTACTTGGCCGCGTGCGCCTCCAGGCCGACCCGCTCGAGCAGCTGGTGCGACTTGGCCTCCGCCGCGGCCTTCCCCCGCTTACGCACCTTCAGCTGAGCCAGCATCAGGTTCTGCAGCACCGTCTTGTGCGCGAACAGGTTGAACGACTGGAACACCATCCCGACCTCGGCCCGCAACTGGGCCAGCCCCTTGCCCTCCTCGGGCAGCGGCACACCGTCGATGGTGATCCGGCCGGTCTCGATCTGCTCCAGCCGGTTGATCGCCCGGCACAGCGTGGACTTTCCCGACCCGGACGGGCCGATCACCACCACCACCTCGCCCCGGCCGACCGTCAGATCGATGTCCCGGAGCACGTGCAGTTCACCGAAGTGCTTGTTGACCCCGCTGAGTTCGATCAACGGGGTGAAACCGGCCGCCACGGTCACTTGCTCCGACGGCCCTTCAGCAGCCACCCCAGCGCCCCGCCCGCCAGCAGCGTGGCCAGCAACGCGATCCACAGCGGCGCGGTCACGGTGAACACCCAGAACTGGATCTTCACCTTGTCCAGATTCGCCAGCAGGAACCAGACCGCGAGCACCACGAGCACACCGATCGCGATCACCCGCGTCGGGATCCCCGCGATCTCACTCCGCTTGCCGCCCCCGGAGGGCGCCGACGAACCACCAGAAGTCTTGGTCACCCCGTGAGTCTGCGCTCCCAACGCCGCCCCACCCCCGCTGGCCACGCCGGACACCACCCGTACGGCCGAGCAGGCCCACCGCCCCGGCACTCACCCGCGGAGCAGCGCGACCAGACAGGCCGTCAGCACCGCCGCGAGCGTCAGCGTCCCGGCGAACGCCGCCCCGGCCAGCACGACCGCCGCCGGGTAACCCGCGCCGTCCAGCCGGGCCAGCATCCCCGCCCCGGCGGCGACCAGCAGGGCGAACAGCACCACGACAGCGGTGGCGAGCAGAACTACAGCCGTACGGTTCACGGGGGTCCTCCACGACTTCCGGGGCCAACACCGTGCCGACCCGCTCCGCCCACCCTGGCCCGGCCGCCGGGTGTTGCGGCAGCGGGAACGCGTTGACGATCCACCGTGCAACACAGGCCGGTGTTGACGATCCCTGGCAACAGCCCGTCCGGCCCGGTCACCGGGAGGAGAATCGGGAGACGCCGCGCGGACGGGCCATCTGCCCGTCGTCGTAGGCGGGGTGATCAGTCGTCAGTACCCAGCAAGGACGGTGCGGTGTCCCACGAAGAACGTCCCGAGAACCTGCCGGCCTTGCGTGCCACGGCACCGGTGAGTGAAGGGGAAACCTTCGCCGCCCGCCTTCGGCCGCTCTTCCAGGAGCTGGGCGTCAGCTACCGAGCGTACGGGCAGCGGCGCCACCTCAGCGCGTCCGTGATCACGCGCTACCTCAACGGCGAACGCATCCCGAACGCGCGCACGGTGGTCGACCTGTTCCAGGACCTGGCCGATGCCGGTCACCCGGTGGACGAGGCCGACCAGGCGGAGCTGCTCCGACTGCGCGAGCAGGCGCTGCCCAGCGGTGGCGCGGTGCAGCAGCTCCAGGCCCAGCTGGAGGAGACCCAGTCCCAGCTGGCCGACTGCCGCCTCGACCAGCTGAGCCTGACCGAACGGTTGAGGGAACGTGAGGACGCCCTCGGACAACTCGAGGACCACCTGCGCGCCCTCCGGTCCGCGCGCGACCGGGACGCGCACACCCACGGCGAGCAACTGGCCGTCTGGATGGCCGAGTACCTACAGGTGGAGCGGGACCGGGACCTGTTGCGGGAGCAGGTCGAGGAGCTGCGCGAGGACCTGCTGCGGGAGCGGGCCTGGGCGCTTCGCATCGAGGAGCAGTGCCGGCTGCTGCTCTGGCAACTGCGCCTGGCTGCTGAGCAGGGGCCCCGGGAGGGCTCGTTCGGCAGCCTGATGTCCAGCATGGACCGCGCGCCCGTCGGCGAGCTGGTCGGGTTCGCCGCCCAGGTCGACGACCAGCACCTGCCCGTGGTCACGGAGTTGCTCCGCTCGGCAGGACGGAACCGGCCGGTCGCGGACGCCGTGGCCCTGTTCGTCGCCCTGCACGAGGCCGGGAAGCCCCAACAGGCCGAGGCCGCCCTGCCGGCCGCCGTCCTCGGGCGGACCGTTCCCGACGTGTCCGACCTGATCCGCGCGTTCACCGAGCACGGACTGGACGGGTACGCGGCCACGGTGGTGCGCACCGCCGTGGAACACCACGCCTTGCCCGACCTCGCCCGGCTGGTGGCGGATCTGCACGTGCGCGGCCCGGCGCCCGTGACCGGGGACACGGTTGCCGCCGCGGCGGCGGTGTTCCGGCCGCCCCAGGAGGTCGCCGCGCTGCTGGTCGAACTGACTATGGCCCACGGGCTCCACCGCACCGCGGACCACTGCATGGAGACTGCGGCCCGGGAGCGCGCCGTCGCGGACCTGCTCGTACTGGCCGAACACCTCACCGAGCTCGGCCGGTCCGACGACGCCCGGCGGTTGACCGGTCATGTGCTCCGGGTGCGATCGGCCGCACGGACCGCCGACCTGCTCTCCGGGTTGCAGCGTGGCCGGTACGGCGGACTGGCGAACGAGATGTTCGGCGAACTGGTCCGCTCGGAGGCACCGGCCCGCCTGGTCGGGGTGCTCACCGCACTGGACCGCGGCAGTGCCGAGGCCCGGATCGAGGAGACCCTGCAGTACGCCGTCGCCGCTCGGCCGGTGGCCGAGGTGGCCGATCTGGTACGGGAGTTCGACAGCGGGAACCTGAAGGCGCACGCCGCCGAACTGGCGGTCCGGTTCGTGCTGGGCCGTAAGCCGGCGGAGCTGCCGACTTTCGCGGCCCTGATCGGCCCGGGGGACGAGTACCTGCCGGTCCTGCTCGCCCGGGCGGCCCGGAGCCGGCCGGTGCTGGAGTACATCCTGATCACCCGTCACCTGCGCTGGGGCGGGCTGCCCGGTATGTGCACCGCGCTGCTGGTCGAAGCGGTCCAGCGGCGCTCGACCGCGGACGTCTGCAGCATCCTCTCCGCCCTGCCCGATCTTTCCGAGGCCGCCCCGGCCGTACTCGCGGGCGCAGCCGAGCGGTCCGTGCCGTCGGTCGCCAGGTTGGTGGCCGAGTTGCGGAAGCATGCGCACGTGCGTCTGGCGGACGCCCTGTTGCTGGCTGCCGAGAAGGACCAGGGACCGGCGGCCGTGAGCGAACTCCGGCGGGCCGTCGAGGCGGAGGAAGCCAGGATCGGCGTCGCCCACCGGCCCGCACCGGAGCCCGTCCCCGTGACCGTCCCGGCACCGGCCCGCCAACGGTCCGTCACTCGCGGACCGGCCAGGCACGCCCGCGCCAAGCGCACCGCCGAACCGGACAGGCCCGACCTGCAGGCCCAGAACGCCCGCCTGCTCCAGGACCTCGAGACCACCCGCGAACTGCTCGCCGCGGCCCACGTCCAACTGGATCAGGAGACCGCACTCCGCGAGCGGGCCGAGGCCCGGTTGCGAGCCCTCACCCCGTCACCGGCCCCGCTCGGCGGGTGAGCGCCGGGCGGGGCAGGTGACGGGTGGTCAGTGCTCGTCCCGCCACGACCGCCAGAGCGCCGCGTACGGCCCGCCCGCCGCGACCAGCTCGTGGTGGGCGCCGTACTCGCTGATCCGCCCGCGTTCGACCACCGCGATCACGTCCGCGTCGTGCGCGGTGTGCAGCCGGTGCGCGATCGCGATCACCGTCCGGCCCTCCAGCACCCGCGACAGCGAACGCTCCAGGTGCCGGGCCGCCCGCGGATCGAGCAGTGAGGTCGCCTCGTCCAGCACCAGCGTGTGCGGATCCGCCAGCACCAGCCGGGCGAGCGCGAGCTGCTGGGCCTGAGGCGGCGTCAGCGCGACCCCGCCGGAGCCGACCTCGGTGTCGAGCCCGTCGGCCAGCGCCTCGGCCCACTCCCCCGCGTCCACCGCGTCGAGCGCGGCCCGCAGCTCGGTGTCGTCCGCCTCGGGCCGGGCCAACCGCAGGTTGTCCCGCAGGGTGCCGACGAAGACGTGGTGCTCCTGGTTGACCAGCGCCACCTGGGCCCTGACCCGCTCGGCGGGCATCCTGGCGAGCGCCGTGCCGCCCAGCGTGACGGTGCCCCGACCCGGGGCGTAGATCCCGGCCAGCAGCCGCCCGAGGGTGGACTTGCCCGCGCCGGACGGACCGACCAGCGCGACCCGGCTGCCCGGCGCCACGTCCAGGCTGATGCCGTGCAGCACGTCGGCGCCCTCGCGGTAGCCGAACCGGACGTCGGTCGCCTCCACCCGGCGGCCGTCCGGTACGGCGAGCTCGTCCGTCTCCGGGTCCTCGACCTCCCGGACGCCGACCAGCCGGGCCAGCGAGGCCTGGCCGACCTGGAGCTCGTCGTACCAGCGCAGGATCAGGTCGACCGGGTGGGTGAGCGCCTGCGCGTACAGCACGCCGGCGGTCAGCTCACCCACCGTCAGCCAGCCCCGCACGGTGAACAGCCCGCCCAGCACCAGCGTGCCGACGATGACGATCGCGTACGTCGCCTCCACCGTCGGGAACCAGACCGAGCGCAGCCAGAGCGTGTACCGCTCCCAGGCCTGCCATTCGCCGATCTTCCGGTCCGTCAGTTCCACCCGGTCGGTGCCGAGCCGGAGCGACTCGACCGTGCGGCCCGCGTCCACCGTCTCGGCCAGCACGGTGTTGACCGCCGCGTACCCGGCCGACTCGGCCCGGTAGGACTGCGGGGCCCGGCGGAAGTACCAGCGCGAGGTGGACAGGATCAGCGGCAGCGCGACCACCACGGTGATCGCCAGCAGTGGTGAGGTCACCACCAGCGCGCCGAGCACCAGCACCAGCGAGACCAGCGCGACGGCCAGCTCGGGCACCGCCTCGCGGATCGACTTGGACAGCCGGTCGATGTCGGTGGTGCCGCGCGAGACCAGGTCGCCGGTACCGGCCCGCTCCAGCACGCCCGGCGGCAACGCCACCGAGCGGACCAGGAAGTCCTCCCGCAGGTCGGCCAGCACCTCCTCGCCGAGCACCCCGCCGCGCAGCCGGGACCAGCCCATGAACGCCGACTGCACCAGCAGCGCGCCCAGGTACCAGCCAACCGCCGACAGCACCCTGCCCTTGGCGGTGCCCGCGCTCAGGTCCTCGACCAGCGACCCGAGCACCCAAGGACCGACCAGCCCGGCCAGCGTGGCCACCGTGTGCAGCCCCACCACCGCGCCGAAGCCCCGGAAGTGACGGCGCGCCAGCAACCTGACGTACGACCGCACAGTGGCCGGCGAGCCGACCGGCAGCATGGTCGCCGGGCCGCGCTCCTGAATCAACGGGGGCTTCATACCTTCTCCTCAAGAACCAGCTGGTCGTCCTCACGGGTGACCACGGCCCGGTAGTGCGGGGCGGTGTGCAGGAGTTCGCGGTGGGTGCCGGTGGCGGTGACCCGGCCGCCGTCGATCAGCACCACGGTGTCGGCCTGGTCGAGCAGCAGCGGGCTGGTGGCGAGCACCACCGTGGTGCGCTCCGCCCGGATGGCGCGCAGCGAAGCCGCGATCCGGGACTCGGTGTGCGCGTCGACCGCGCTGGTGGGCTCGTCCAGCACCAGGACCGGCGGGTCGGCCGCCAGCACCCGGGCCAGCGCCAGGCGCTGCCGCTGGCCGCCGGAGAGCGAGCGGCCGCGCTCGGTGATCCGGGCCCGCATCGGGTCGCCGCCGGCCTCGGGCGAGCCGTCGACCAGGGCGTCCAGGACGTCCTCGGCCTGGGCGGCGGCGATCGCCTCGGCCGGGCCGACCCGGCCGGAGGACGGGATCTCGAACAGCTCGGCGAGCGTGCCGGAAAGCAGCACCGGCTCCTTGTCGTGCACCAGCACGGCCGCCCTGGCCTCGGCCAGCGGTACGGCGTCCAGTTCGATGCCGCCCAACCGGGCGGACGGGTCCGGGAGTTCGCCCTCGGCCAGCGGCACGTGGCCGCCCAGCCGGTCCGCCAGCCGGTCGGCCACCTCGGGGTCGGCGCACACCACGGCGGTCAGCCGGCCGGCCCGGACGGTCAGCCCGGTGACCGGGTCGTGCAGGTCGGACCGCCCGGGGGCGGCCAGCTCGGCGGTCAGCTCGCCCGCGTCGGCGGTGCGCCGCAGCGAGAGCACCCGGGTGGCCCGCCCGGCGGAGACCCGGGCGACGCTCCAGGCGTGCGCGGCCTCGCCGAGGATCCGCAGCGGGGCGGCCAGGAAGGCGGTCGCGCCGTACACGGCGACCAGCTCGCCGACACCGATCCGGCCGTCGGCGGCCAGCTCGACGCCGTACCAGGTCACCCCGACCACGAACAGGCCGGGCAGCAGGACCTGCTGGGCCTGCATCAGCGACCAGACCCTGGCGGTGCGGACGGCGGCGCCGCGCACCTGCTGCGAGGCCTGCCGGTAGCGCTCCAGGAAGAGTTCCTCGCCGCCGATGCCGCGCAGCACGCGCAGCCCGGCGACGGTGTCGGCGGCCAGCTCGGTGGCCTTGCCGCCGAGCGCGCGCTGCTCGCTGTAACGGCGCTCGAACGGGCCGAGCAACGGCAGTACGGAGACCGCCAGCACCGGCACGCCGAGCAGGACGGCGGCACCCAGCAGCGGCTGCTGGACCAGCACGACCAGGCTGACGGCCAGCCAGACCAGCACGGCGGCCCGGACCCGGGCCACCAGCTCGACGTACCAGCCGATCTTCTCCACGTCGCCGCTGCTGACCGCGACGATCTCGCCGGTGGCGATCCGGCGGGACAGACCGGCCCCGAGGGCGCTGGCCTGCCGGGCCACCAGCTGGCGGGTCTGCGCGGCGGCGGTGATCCAGTTCCACACCGCCTGACGGTGCAACAGGACGCTGCCGGTGGCCTGGACGGCGGTGAGCAGCAGGGCCAGCGCGCCGGCCCGCCAGACGCCGCCGGTGTCGTGGTCGACGGCGGCCTGGATGCCGAGGCCGAGGGCGACCGGGAGGGCGGCCATCGCGCCCATCTCCACCGTCCCCCAGAGGGTGGCCAGCCACTGGCCTCGGCGCTGGCTGCGCTGGAGCCAGCGCAGGAAGGCGAGCGGGGAGTCGAGATCGGGACGGCCTGGGTCGGCCATCGGCAGGGTGGTGAGCGGCATGACGCTCCGATGCGGGGGTGGTTCGGGCAGGGGCGCACGGCCCGACCCCAGGTCGTGGGGGCGGGCGGCGGAGGGGAGTTGAGGGGGTACTGTCCGTCACGACGTCATGGGCATCGAGCGTGCCGGGGGTCACACCACGATCGCAACAGGTTTTCCGGGACCGGCCAGGTCACCGTGGGCGGACCGATCGCGGAATCGTCAATTCCGGTGAATTCCCGTCATCCGGGAACAAGTGGTCCAGGCCACCAGTTGGTCCATTGTCGGCAGCATTGGACAACCGGAGGGCACCCCTTCCCCGTGAGCACCATCCCGAGCATCACCCTGAACAACGGCCAGGCCATCCCGCAGCTCGGCTTCGGCGTCTGGCAGGTCGCGGACGACGAGGCGACGACGGCGGTCGAGACGGCGATCAAGGCCGGCTACCGCAGCATCGACACCGCCGCGATCTACGAGAACGAGACCGGCACCGGCAAGGCGATCGCGGCGGCCGGGGTGCCCCGCGAGGAGCTGTACGTCACCACCAAGCTGTGGAACTCCGGCACCGCCGACTGGTCCGGGCAGCAGGGCCGGGACGCGGTGCTGCGGGCCTTCGACGACTCGCTCGGCAAGCTCGGCCTGGAGTACGTCGACCTCTACCTGATCCACTGGCCGCGCCCGATGCACGGCACCTTCGGCAACGTCTGGAAGGCCTTCGAGGAGCTGGCCGCCGACGGCCGCGCCAAGTCGGTCGGCGTCTCCAACTTCGGCCAGGTCCAGCTGGACGCGCTGCGTGAGCAGAGCGGTCTCGTCCCGGTGCTGAACCAGGTCGAGCTGCACCCGCACTTCCCGCAGACCGAGCTGCGCGCGTACCACGCCGAGCACGGCATCGCGACGGAGGCCTGGAGCCCGCTGGGCCAGGGCAAGGACCTGCTCACCGAGCCCGCGCTGGTGAAGATCGCCGAGAAGCACGGCCGCACGGTGGCCCAGGTGGTCCTGCGCTGGCACCTGCAGAGCGGCATCATCGCGATCCCGAAGTCGGTCACCCCCTCCCGGATCGTGGAGAACCTGGACGTGACCGGCTTCGAGCTGGACACGGACGACCTGACCGCGATCGCGGCCCTGGAGACCGGCAAGCGCCTCGGCCCGGACCCGCAGGGCTTCGACTGGAACTGATCTTCCGGTGTGCCGACGGCCGCCACCCCCTGCGGATGGGGTGGCGGCCGTCGGGCTGCGCGCATGCGTCCGGCGCTGGCAAATCGTTCCTGCCAGGTCCATGGCACCTGATGAATCGTTACAGCCGGGCCGCCTTCGCGAGCAGCGCCATCGCGGCGGCGTGCTCGTGCGGCTCCAGCGGAGCCAGCAGCAGTTCCTGTACAGCGCGCACCCCGGCGGAGGACCGGTGCAGCAGCTCCTGCCCGGCGGGCGAGAGCGAGAGCAGGTTGCGCCGCCCGTCCAGCGGGTCCCGGCGGCGGAGCACCAGGCCGCGCCGGACCAGCCGGCTCACCATCTCCGCCATCGTGGCCTTGTCCAGCGAGGCCAGCTCACCGACCGTGCGCTGGTCGGCGCCCGGCTCGGCCTCCAGTGCGTCCAGCACCGCGTACTGCGGCGCCGTCAGGTCGGAACCGACCTGGTCGGACCAGAGCTTGGTGTGGACCTGCTGGCTGACCCGGATCAGATAGCCGACCGCGCGCTGGGCGTCCAGCAGCGGCCGGGCGTCGGTCAGTGCGGCGACGGCCGCGGGCTCCAGCCGGGCGATCTTGGCCATCACCCGGACCAGTTCGAGCTGCTCGTCCGGGCTGAGCGGCTCGAAGAGCGTCCGCTGCACCCTGACCACTCCGCCGGTCGCCTCACGGACGGCCTGAGCGCCGTTCTGCGACAGGGCGAGCAGCTTGCGGCGACCGTCAGCGGGGTCGCGGCGGCGTAGCACCAGGCCGCGCCGGACCAGCCGGGCGACCATTTCGGCCATCGTGGCCTTGTCGAGCGAGGCCCGTTCGCCGACGGTGCGCTGATCCGCTCCTGGTTCGAGCGCCAGCGCGAGCAGGACGGCGAACTGAGGCGCCGTCAACTCGTTGCCGACATGCTCGGACCAGAGGCGGGTGTGCACCTGCTGGGCCACGCGGATGAGGTGTCCGGGCGACTGCTGCAGCCGACCGGTCACGCGGGTCGTCGGGATCTCCCCCAGCACCATGAAATCCGTCCCGATGTCACACCCGGTGTGTGTGGGACACCCGGGCGGGGCAGTAACGGCGAGTGAGCGTCCCGCTGTGAGGGTAGGCGCGCCAGCCGTGCAGCCGGTGGCTGCTGGCGCACACTATACAAACGGTCGGCCCGTACCGGCAGGCGGGGGCCAATAGTAGATGTTTGTTCGGCGAAGTTGGCATATTTCCGCCGGATGTCGCGCTCACGTCCACTTGATCGGCACAACTCGTCCGCGCGGTCGCCCTCACCCTCCGTCACCTGCGGCTCTGTCCTCTGGTCAGCATTCCTACCGGTCGGTAATCTGGCCGCCGCAGCGTCCTCCTGGGCCCCTCGCGGCCAAGGTCACGATTTCCTGTCACCCCCCTGAGAGAGACGAGTACGAACATGACCGAGCAGAGCAGTTCCCCTCGCGTCGCGGTGGTCACCGGCGCGGCTCGCGGGATCGGCGCGGCCACCGCGCTGCGGCTGGCCGCCGACGGCTACGCGGTCGCGGTGGTGGACCTGACCGAGGAGGCCGGCAAGGAGACCGTCGAGCGGATCGCCGCCGCCGGCGGCCGGGCCCTGGCGGTCGGCGCGGACGTCTCGGACGCCGGCCAGGTGCAGGCCGCGGTGGACCGGATCGCCGCCGAGCTCGGCGCCCCGGTGGTGCTGGTCAACAACGCCGGGGTGCTGCGCGACAACCTGCTGTTCAAGATGTCCGAGTCGGACTGGGACACCGTGATGAACGTGCACCTCAAGGGCGCTTTCCTGATGTCCAAGGCGTGCCAGAAGCACATGGTGGACGCCGGGTTCGGCCGGATCGTCAACCTCTCCTCCTCCTCCGCCCAGGGCAACCGCGGCCAGGCCAACTACTCCGCCGCCAAGGCCGGTCTGCAGGGCTTCACCAAGACCCTGGCGATCGAGCTCGGCAAGTTCGGCATCACCGCCAACGCGGTCGCCCCCGGCTTCATCGCCACCGAGATGACCGCCGCCACCGCGGCCCGGATCGGGATGGAGTTCGAGGCCTTCAAGGCCGCCGCCGCCACCCAGATCCCGGTCAACCGGGTGGGCACCCCGGAGGACATCGCCAACACCATCTCCTTCCTCGCGGGCGAGGGCGCCGGTTTCGTGTCCGGCCAGGTCATCTACGTCGCGGGCGGGCCGCTCGACTGACCGGCCGCGGTCCGCTCGCGTGCTCCGGCGGGCAGGCGCAGACTCGGGGTGCGGGTGCCCGGTGCGCACCCGAGGACACGGGAGGAATGAGATGACCCAAGCGGACGACCCGGACTCGCATCCGACGCCGGACAAGTTGTTGCACACCGGCGGAGAGCACCCGGTGGACCCCGAGGACCTGGTGATGGCCTCGGGCCAGGACCCCACCCCGAAGTTGCTGGACAAGGCGCGTAGACAGCTCGAACTGGAGGGCGCGGCGGCGGTGGAGCGACTGCTCCCCTGAGCCTGCGGAGAAGTACCGAGGAGTCAGGCCCCGTACGACACCGTACGGGGCCTGACTGCTGTCCTGGTCACGACAGGGGGTGTGGTCAAGCGGGCCCCAGTGCGCTATACCTGCTCAGCAGTGCTCGTTTCTGCATGCGGAGGGGTTCTTATGCGCAGAACTTTGCAACACTGGCGAGGCCGGTCGGCCTCACTCGGACTCGCGGCGGTGCTCTCGCTGGGCGGGGTGACGATCGCTCCGGGGCTGGCCCAGACCGCGGTCGCCGCCAACGGCTCGGCCGGGGCGATCACCGCCTTCACCCCCGGCGCGGCCGGCAGCTACGCCATCTCGGCGGGCGCCGCCAAGGCCCGGGTCAGCTTCGTCAGCGACCAGGTGTTCCGGATCGAGCTGGCGCCGACCGGCACCTTCGCCGACCCGACCGGCAGCGACATCGTGCTGCCGCAGGGCACCCCGCCGGCCACCAGCTGGCGGGACGCGGGTGACCGGTACGAACTGTCCACCGCCGCCGTCACCCTGCGGGCGTACAAGTCGGCGCTGCGCTTCGGCCTCTACCGGGCCGACGGCAGCAAGCTCTGGGAGGAGACCAAGCCGCTCTCCTGGACCAACACCGCCACCACCCAGACGCTCGGCCGGGGCGCCACCGAGCAGTACTTCGGCATGGGCGAGCAGAACGGCTCGTTCTCGCACCGCGGGAAGACCGTCGAGGTCGGCGTCGACTACAACTGGAACGAGGGCGGCCACCCGAACTCGGTCCCCTTCTACCTCTCCTCGGCCGGGTACGGCGTGTACCGCAACACCTACGCCCCCGGTACCTACACCTTCAATGACCCGGTGACCGCCACCGAGCAGGAGACCCGGTTCGACGCCTACTACTTCGCCGGGCCGTCCGCCAAGGACGTCATCGGCCAGTACACCGCGTTGACCGGCAAGCCGTTCCTGCCGCCCGTCTACGGGCTCGAAATGGGCGACTCGGACTGCTACCTGCACAACGCCAACCGGGGTGAGCGGCACACCCTGGACGCTCTGAAGATCGCCGACGACTACGTCGCCAACGACATGCCGAACGGCTGGATGCTGGTCAACGACGGTTACGGCTGCGGCTACGAGAACCTGGCGCAGACCGCCCAGGGCCTCCAGCAGCGCAAGATGCAGCTCGGCCTGTGGACCGAGGACGGCCTGACCAAGCTGGCCGACCAGGTGAAGGCCGGCCAGCGGGTGGCCAAGCTGGACGTGGCCTGGGTCGGCTCCGGCTACAAGTTCGCCCTCGACGGCTGCAAGGCCGCCTACCAGGGCATCGAGGACAACAGCACCGCCCGCGGCTTCACCTGGGCACCGGAGAGCTGGTCCGGCGCGCAGCGCTGCGGCGTGCAGTGGAGCGGCGACCAGTCCGGCAGCTGGGACTACATCAGGTGGCAGATCCCGACCTACGCGGGCGCCACCATGTCCGGTCTCGCCTACACCTCCGGTGACGTGGACGGGATCTTCGGCGGCAGCGCCCAGACCTACGTCCGGGACCTGCAGTGGAAGTCCTTCCTGCCCGCCATCATGTCGATGGACGGCTGGGCGCCGAGCGACAAGCAGCCCTACCGGTACGGCGAGCCGTACACCTCGATCAACCGGAAGTACCTCAAGCTCAAGGAGTCGCTGCTCCCTTACATGTACAGCTACTCGGCCGAGGCGACCCGGACCGGGGTCGGCGCGGTGCGGCCGCTGGCGCTGGAGTACCCGCAGGACCCGGTGACCGCGACCGACGCGGCCAAGTACGAGTTCCTCAGCGGCCGGGACTTCCTGGTCGCGCCGGTCTACTCGGACACCTCGGTGCGGGACGGCATCTACCTGCCGCAGGGCACCTGGGTGGACTACTGGACCGGGCGGACCTACCAGGGCCCGACCACGGTGAACGGCTACAGCGCGCCGCTGGACACCCTGCCACTGTTCGTCAGGGCCGGTGCGGTGGTGCCGATGTGGCCCGGTGTCAGCTCCTACCAGGACCGCACCGCCTCCTCCCCGCTGGCCTGGGACGTCTACCCGCAGGGGGTCAACTCCTTCTCGCTGTACGAGGACGACGGGGTGACCAAGGAGCACCGCCAGGGCCGGTCGGCGACCCAGACCGCCACGGTCACCGCCCCCGCGACCGGGGTCGGCCGGGCCACCGTGGACGTGTCGGCGAGCGTCGGTGACTTCACCGGCAAGCAGACCACCCGGCCGTACCGGTTCAGCGTGCACAGCGTGAGCGCGCCGACCGCGGTCGCGCTCGGCGGGCGGGCGCTGCCCCGCTTCACCGACAAGGCCGCGTTCGACGCGGCGGCCGAGGGCTGGTTCTTCGACGCCGCCGACCGGGGCGGGGTGGCGCAGGTCAAGACCGCCTCGTTGAGCACCGCCGCCGCCTTCCAGCTCACTCTGGACGGCATCACCGCCCTCGGTGCCACCGCCACCGGACCGAGCTGGGCCTGGGCCAGCGACCTGCCCTTCGCCTCGCAGACCAACGGCTGGGGCCCCGCCGAGCGGGACCGCAGCAACGGCGAGCAGGGCGCGGCGGACGGCCGCACCCTGACCCTGAACGGGACCACCTTCGCCAAGGGCATCGGCGCGCACGCCGACTCGGACCTGGAGTTCGTGACCGGAGGGAAGTGCTCCTCGTTCAGCGCCACGGTCGGGATCGACGACGAGATCAGCGGCTACGGGGACGTGACCTTCTCGGTGGTCGCCGACGGCACCACGCTCTGGACCTCACCCACGCTGACCAGCAGCTCGGCACCGCTCCCGGTCACGGTGCCGCTCGGCACCGCCGCCCGGGTGCACCTGAAGGTGAACACGATCGGCACCAAAACCGGTGACCACGGGGACTGGGGGGCTGCTAAGTTCCTCTGCAGCTGATGTCTGTACAGGTTAGCTGACACCTGGTCAGACGCAGTCAGACGGCCGTTTCCGCAGGACCCCCACCCTGCGGAAGCGGCCGTCCTGCCGTTCCGGATGTCCGGTTGGCTCCGTTTGGGCGGGTAAAATCGGGTCCGTGTGTGCACAGATCCGACCCCCGGTGATGACCCGTGGGCATGCGCTGCTGGTCGGCGTGGTCGGGCTGGTGTACCTGCTGGTGGTCCTCGCGGTGCTGCTCGACAGCCCGCTGGTGCAGCTGGACTGGACGCTCAGACTGCTCCGCCCGTACAAGCGCTGGCCGGACGTGCAGCCCCTGCTCGACGTCTGGATCGTGGTGGGTCAGCGCGGCCCGTCGGCGATCGCCGCCTGCGCCTGGCTCGGCTGGCGCTGCTACCGGACGCGGACGACGCGGCCGCTGCTGGTGATGGGCACCGCGCTGCTGCTGCTGAACATCACGGTGGGCGGCGTGAAGATCGTCACCGGCCGGCTCGGACCGCACTACGCCCACTACCTGGGCTCGCCCGAGCTCTTCCTCGGCGGCACCATCTTCCCGTCCGGGCACACCGCGAACGCCGTGGTGACCTGGGGCGTGCTGGCCTACCTGGCGGTCCGCTGGCAGCGCACCGGTGTGCTGCTCACCGCGCTCACCGCGATATCGATCGGGCTGACCACGGTCTACCTGGGCACGCACTGGATCTCGGACGTGTTCGCGGGCTGGGCGGCCGGTGCGCTGGTGCTGCTCGCCCTCCCGCTGGCCGAGCCGCTGGTGACCGCCGCCGATCAGCGGATCACCGCACTCTGGCGGCCGGTCAGCCCTGCCAGCAGCGCTCCACCCGACCGTCCCTGACCGTGAGGTTCAGCCGGTCCTCGCGGTACTCCATGGTGATCATCGCCTCCGGCGCCAGCACCCGCACCACCCGCCACCCCTGCTCGGCGGCCAGCCGCTCGGCCTGGTCCTGCCCCAGGCCGACGTACTCCTGCTCGTCCATCCCTGTTACCCCCTTCGTCGTACGGGCATACCGTGGAGGGTAGAGGTTGGAGGTGAACCGGCGATGCGTCCCACCAAGACACCTCGTACCTGGCAGAGCGGCACCGAGCCGATGACGGCGCGCAGTGACCTCAAGCTCCGCTTCCTGCTCTCCGTGCTCTTCACTCCGCTGTTCGCGCTGACCACGGCCGGCTTCGCGCTCTGGGCCGCGGTGGCCGACCCCGGCGCTTCGCCGAGCCCGGCCACCCTGACCGCCTTCGCCGTCGCCTGCGGCGTGCTGACGCTGTTCGCGCTGGTGGACCTGCTGGTGGTGCTGCGCCGGCGCCGGACCGAGCTCTAGGCGTTGACGCGCTGCGGGACGCCGAGCGGGTTGGCGTCACGCAGCTCGGGCGGCAGCAGTTCCTGCGGGGTGTTCTGGTAGCTGACCGGACGGAGCCAGCGTTCGACCGCCGTGGCGCCGACCGAGGTCGAGGTGGAGGTGCTGGCCGGGTACGGGCCGCCGTGGTGCATGGCGGGGGCGACCGCGACGCCGGTCGGCCAGTTGTCCACCACCAGGCGGCCGGCCAGCGGGCGCAGCCGGTCCAGCAGGGCGGCCGCCTCGGGGCCGCGTTCGTCCGCGGCCAGCTGCACGGTCGCGGTCAGGTTTCCGCTCAACCGGCCCAGTACGGCTTCGAGTTCGGCCGCGTCGGCGTAGCGGACCAGGACGGTGACCGGGCCGAAGCACTCCTCGAGCAGCTCCTCGGTCAGGTCCGCCGCCGCTACCGCCAGCACGCCGGGTGCAACCGCGAGCGGGGCCGCGTCGGCCTGGCCCGCGGCCAGCAGGGTCTGTACGCCCGGCTGGGCGGCCCGGTGCTGAACGCCCGTCAGGAACGCCTCCCGCATCCGGGGGTCGAGCAGCGGCCCGCCGTCCGTCTTGGCGGCGGCCGCCACCAGCTCCTGTTCCAACTCCGCCGCCCCGGCCGGGATCAGCACCAGCCCGGGCTTCACGCAGAACTGCCCGGTACCCAGGGTGAACGAGGCCGCCAGGCCGCCGCCGATCTCGGCGGCCCGGGTGGCGGCGGCCCGCTCGGTCACCACCACCGGGTTGAGCGAGCCGAGTTCACCGTGGAACGGGATCGGCCGGGGCCGGGCGGCCGCCACGTCGTGCAGCGCCCGGCCGCCGCGGACCGAGCCGGTGAAGCCGACCGCCGCGACCAGCGGGTGCCGGACCAGCTCGGGCCCGGCCTCGAACCCGTGCAGCAGGCCCAGGAGTTCGGCGGGCAGGCCGAGGCCCACCGCCGCCTCGCGGATCAGCCGGGCGCAGAGCTCGCTGGTGGCCGGGTGGTCCGGGTGGGCCTTGACCACCACCGGGCAGCCCGCCGCGAGCGCGCTCGCGGTGTCCCCGCCGGGGACACTGAAGGCGAGCGGGAAGTTGCTCGCGGCGAACACCGCGACCACGCCCAGCGGGACCTTCATCCGGCGCAGGTCGGGGCGGCCGAGCGCCGGATCGGCGTGGTCGATCGCCACGTCCAGGAAGCCGCCGTGCTCGACCTGCTCCGCGAAGGCGCGCAACTGGTAGGTGGTGCGGGCGAGTTCACCGGTCAGCCGGGGCACCCCGAGCGCGGTCTCGGCGTCGGCGGCCGCGATCACCTCGGCGGCCGCACCCGCCAGCCGGTCGGCCGCCGCGCGCAGCAGCGCGGCCCGGACGGTGCGGTCGGCCAGCGCGGGCGCGGTGGCCGCGGCGGCGCGTACCATCTGGTCGACCTGCTCGGGTCCGGACTCGACGGCCACCTGCACGCCGGGCTCGCCGGTCCTGGGGTCGGCGGTGTGGACGGGGCGACGGGGATCTGACAGCACTGCGCGGGCCTCCTCGGCCGGGCCACCGGTCGGGCGGCGGCCGCCGGAGAGTGCGGTGCCCGGCCTCCCACAGCCCGGATCTGTTCAGTATGCTGAACGCCGTACGAATGGTTGAACCTCGCGGAACGCTACGCCGCGCGACAGAAGGGGTCAAGCACGCATGGACTCGACGGCCAACTCCGGCCCCGGCGGCGGCGCGCAGGTCAAGTCGGCGGTTCGCACGGTCGAACTGCTGGAGTACTTCGCCGGCCGGCCCGGCATGCACAGCCTGGCCGAGGTGCAGGAGCAGACCGGCTACCCGAAGAGCAGCCTGTACATGCTGCTGCGGACGCTGGTCGAGCTCGGCTGGGTGGAGACCGACGGCACCGGCACCCGGTACGGGATCGGGGTGCGGGCGCTGCTGGTGGGCAGCTCGTACATCGACGGCGACGAGGTGGTGGCGCTGGCCAGGCCGGCCCTGGACCGGCTGGCCGAGGACACCGGCGAGACCATCCACCTGGCCCGGCTGGACGGCGCCAGCGTGGTCTACCTGGCGACCCGTCAGTCCCAGCACAGCCTGCGGCCGTTCACCCGGATCGGGCGGCGGCTGCCCGCGTACTGCACCTCGCACGGCAAGGCACTGCTGGCCACCCACTCCGACGAGCGGATCAGGCAGCTGCTGCCCGCCGAGCTGGAGCCGGTGACCGAGCACACCCACACCGACCGGGAGCAGCTGATCGCCGAGCTGCGGGAGATCCGCGAGCGCGGCTACGCGGTGGACCGCGAGGAGAACACCCTCGGACTGCGCTGCTTCGGTGTCGCCGTTCCGTACCGGACCCCAGCCCGGGACGCGGTGAGCGTGTCGGTGCCGGTGGCCCGGCTGACACCGGGCCGGGAGGAGCAGATCCGGGAGGCCCTGTTCGACGCCAGGGACCGGCTGACGCTGGCCACCCGGCACCTCTGACCCTTCGTCAACTTCCGGCAGGGCCCCGCACTTCGGTGCGGGGCCCTGCCGTTTGCGGCCCGGTCGGCCCTCTTGACCGCAGGCGGTCGGGCTGCCTATCGTCCCGGCCATGGATGCGACCGTGGTTCATGTCCTTGAACCCAGTCGGAGCGTATCGCCCTCGCATTCTCCTCCCCCCACCCGACGTCACGTCCGAGGAGCTTCGCCATGCGCGTACCCCGCCGCACCGCTCTGCTCGCCTGCACCGCCGCCCTGCTCGGCGCCACCTGTGCCACCGTCACCCCGGCCGCCGCGGCCGATGTCGCGCACACCGTCCTGGCCGCCAAGGACGGCTGGGGCTCGGCCACCACCGGCACCACCGGCGGCAGCAAGGCCGACGCCGCGCACACCGTCACGGTCACCACCCGGGCCCAGCTGGTCGCCGCGCTCGGCGGCAAGAACTCCAGCAACGGGTCGAACGCCACCCCGAAGATCATCCAGGTCTCCGGCACCATCGACCTGAACACCGACGACGCCAACCGGCACCTGGCCTGCTCGGCCTACGTGACCGGCGGCTACACCCTGGCCAAGTACCTGGCCGCGTACGACCCGGCGGTCTGGGGCACCTCCAAGGTGCCGTCCGGCACCCAGGAGACCGCGCGGGTGGCCTCGCAGAAGCTGCAGGCCGAGAAGGTCCAGATCAACGTGGGCGCCAACACCACGGTGGTCGGCATCAACGGCGGCCGGCTGCTCGGCGGCGGCCTGGTGGTGAAGAACGTGGACAACGTGATCGTCCGCAACCTCACCTTCGAGGACGCCGCCGACTGCTTCCCGCAGTGGGACCCGACCGACGGCGACGACGGCAACTGGAACTCGATGTACGACAGCCTGGTCGCCTACAACGCCACCCACGTCTGGGTCGACCACAACACCTTCACCGACGGCGCCAACGTCGACGCCAAGCAGCCGAAGTACTTCGGCCGCCCGTACCAGGTGCACGACGGCCAGCTCGACGTGGTCAAGGGCGCCGACTACGTCACCGCCTCCTGGAACATCTTCAAGGACCACGGCAAGACCATCCTGGTCGGCAACAGCGACAGCTCCACCGTGGACACCGGCAAGCTCCGGGTCACCTTCCACCACAACCTCTGGCAGAACACCGTGGAGCGTGCGCCCCGGGTCCGGTTCGGCCAGGTCGACGTCTACAACAACTACTTCGTGCCGACCGCGGGCGCCTACGAGTACAGCATCGGGGTGGGCAAGAACTCGGCGGTGGTGGCCCAGCAGAACTACTTCAAGCTGCCCTCCGGCATCACGACGGGCGAGGTGCTGCGCAAGCTCAGCGGCTCCGCGCTGACCGCCGACAACAACTCCGTGAACGGCACCGTGACCGACCTGATCGGCGCCTACAACGCCGCCAACTCCAGCAGCAAGCTGGGCACTTCGGCGGGCTGGACGCCCTCGCTGCGGCTCACCGTGCAGCCCGCCTCCGCCGTGCCGGGCGCCGTCACCGCCTCGGCCGGCGTCGGCCGGATCTGACCTCCCCGCACCGACAGCCCCGGCGCGCGCCCCCACCGCGCCGGGGCCCTCCCCCAGGAGAGCCGCATGCCCACCCGTCGTTCCTTCCTGCTCACCTCGGCCGCCCTGCTGCTCGGCACCGGCACCGGCGTGGCCTCCGCCGCCGGGAAGTGGGGCAGCTACGGCAGCCCCACCGCTCGCCTCAACTCCCGTACCCTGTACGTCGATCCGGCCGGCACCGGCGACCACCGCACCGTGCAGGCCGCCGTCTCCGCCACGCCCGCCGGCACCACCGTCGCCACCGGCTGGACCATCGTGCTGGCCGCCGGGACGTACCGGGAGACCGTGCTCCTCACCGCCGACCGCCGGTACCTCACCCTGCTCGGCGGCACCGCCAGGGCCACCGACGTGGTGATCGTCTACAACAACGCCGCCGGCACCGCCAAGCCCGGCGGCGGCACCTACGGCACGTCCGGCAGCGCCACCGTCACCCTGCTCGCGGACGGGTTCACCGCCCGGGACGTCACCTTCGCCAACGACTGGCTGCGCGCCGACCACCCGGAGTTCACCGGCACCCAGGCCGTCGCGGTCAAGGCGGTCGGCGACCGGACCGCCTTCCACCGCTGCCGCTTCCTCGGCCACCAGGACACCCTGTACGCGGACTCCGCCGGCCTCGGTGTCTTCGCCCGGCAGTACTACCGGCAGTGCTACGTCGAGGGCGACGTCGACTTCGTCTTCGGCCGGGCCACCGCCGTGCTGGAGGGCTGCGAACTGCGCACGCTGGCCCGGCCGGTGGCCTTCACCCCGCAGGGCTTCGTGTTCGCCCCCAGCACCGCCGGGGCCAACCCGCGCGGCTTCCTGGCCACCGGGTGCACCTTCACCAGCACCGCCCCCGCCGCCGCCTACTGCCTGGCCCGCCCGTGGGTGCCGAGCAGCGACACCACCGCCAGGCCGATGCTGACGGTCCGTCAGAGCACGATCGGCGCGGGCATCAACGCCGGTGCCCCGTACGCCGACATGTCCGCCTCCCACCCGTGGCAGAACCAGCGCTTCGCCGAGTACGCGAACACCGGCCCGGGCGCGGTCGTCACCGTCCCGGCCAACCGCCCGCAGCTGACCGCCGCCCAGGCCGCCGCGCACACCCGCGAGACGTACCTGACCGGCTCCGACAACTGGCAGCCCTGGCGGTGATACCGCCGCCGCCTACCTGCCGGGCCCGGACGAGGCGGTGACCGTCGTGCTGTGCGGTGCCGACACGGACCCTCGCGACCTCTGACGGTCGAGCAGCTGCCTGACTGCGGCCAGGTCGGCGTCGGAGGCCAACCCGGCGTGGTAGAAGCGCAGTTCGTCGGCCTCGGGGATCGGCCCGAGGCCGCCGATGATGCCGAGGTTGGCTGCCAGTACGGTGCCGGGGCGGCGTTCCGGCAGGGCGGTGGGCAACAGGGCGGCCGGGATGACCAGGCCGTCGACCTGCCCGAGCAGCCAGTCCAACTCCACGCCGGGGTTGGGTCCGTAGTGGTGCGGGGTGGGGTCGGCGTGCAGCAGGATCCGGAATCCGGGGGGCGCCGCCGAACGGACCGCGGAGACCGCCGCGGACTGGAACTGCCGTGCGGCGGCCGCCCGATGGGCCAGGGCATCGGCCGCGAGCGAGCGGCCCACCGCGTCGGCGAGGTCCGCCGGGTCGGGCGCGCCGCGCCAGAGCGGGGCCAGGGCGGCCAGCACGGCCGCCCGCAGCGCCGCGGCGTCGGCGTACCCCGCCGAGCAGGACGGGCAGAAGCAGAGCGACATCAGCAACTGCCCGACCGGGCCCAGCGGTACGCCGCCGATCTTGTCGTGGGCGTGCAGGTGCGCCAGCCCGTACCAGCCGCAGGACTCCAGCTCGACGCCGCTCGCCCCGGGCCGGACGGCCGCCTCGGCGGCCAGCAGCGCGCCGTACTCGACCACCTCGGGCTGCGCGATGCAGAGTGCCCAGGGGTAGTGCTCGCCGTAGGCGTTGCGCACGGTACAGCGCGGATTCTCTTCCCCCAGCCGGGAGTTGTGGGCGAGCACCACCCAGGAGTGCACGTCCAGACCGGCCGCGAGGAGCGCGGCGCCGGCCTCGCCGAACGGGTCCGGGGAGTCGATCCAGGTCTGTGGGTACGGGCCGATCCCGCGCCGGCGGCCGGGCGGGTAGTAGACGGCGGAGTGCCGGGCGGTGACGATCCGCCGGCTCGGGTGACGCGGCGTCAGCGCCCGGGTGGAGTGGTACGCGGAGGCCAGGGTGATCCGGTCCAGGCCCAGGTCGGCGAGCCGGGGCGCGGCGTCCGGGTCGCCGACGACGTCCCAGGGGTAGAGGAAGGCGGAGGTCCGCACGGCAGTGCTCCAGGGTGAGAGGGCGCCCGGCGGGTGGGCCGGGCGCCGGCGGGGGACGGTCAGAGCAGGGTGCGGCCGTGCTTGATCAGGTCGGCCAGCTGGGAGACGTGCTCGGCGGCGGGCTCGGTGAGCGGGGACCGGACCTCGCCGACGTCCAGGCCGTCCAGCCGGACCCCGGCCTTGACCAGCGAGACCGCGTAGCCGGAGCCCAGGTTGCGCAGCTCCACCAGCGGGCGGAAGAAGCCGTCCAGCAGGCGGTTGGCGGTCTCGTCGTCGCCGCCGTTCAGGGCGGCGTGGAAGGCGAGCGCGAGGTCGGGCGCGAAGCAGAACACGGCGGAGGAGTACAGCGTGACGCCGATGCCCCGGTAGGCGAGCCCGGTGAGTTCGGCGGTGGGCAGGCCGTTGAAGTAGCGGAACGGCCGGTCCGGGTGGGCGGTGCGGACGGCGCTGATGATCCGTTGCATCCGGTCCACGTCGCCGAGGCCGTCCTTGTAGCCGACCACGTTGGGCAGTTCGGCGAGCCGGACCACGGTCTCCGGGTCCAGGACGGCGTTGTCCCGGGCATAGATGATGATCTCCAGCCGGGTCGCCTCGGCCAGTTCGGTGTAGTGCCGGAGCAGTCCGGCCTGCGAGGGCTTGACCAGATACGGCGGCAGCGCGAGCAGGCCGTCGGCGCCGGCCCGCTCGGCCCGCCGGACGAACTCCAGGGCCAACGCGGTGCCGTGGCCGATACCGGCCACCACGGGTACGGCTCCGGCGGTCTCCTCGACGGCGGCGGCGATGACGGCCTCGTACTCGTCGAGGCCGAGCGCGTGGTACTCGCCGGTGCCGCAGGCGGCGAAGACGGCGGCCGCGCCGTCGTCGATCCGGGCCCTGACGTGCGCCCGGAAGGTGGTCAGGTCCAACGCGCCGTCGGGGGCGAAGGCGGTGACCGGGAAGAACAGCAGACCGTCGAGGCGGTCGACGAGAGCAGGCATGGCGGAACGCTCCTAGCGAGGCGCGGGGCTGGGTGTTCCAGGGTTATACATCATTCTGACCGTGGTCCACATCCATGAACACGGTATGGCCACGCGGAGGGTTGACGACCCGTCACCCTCTCCCTAGGGTGTCCACGAATGTGAACAGCGTCCATGTGCGTGTCGCCGTGAGTCGCCATCGCTCCCCCACGTTTCCGAGAGGAGGCGAGCTCACCGATGGCTCTCGCCGCCCCACCCCCTGTCCGCGGCCACCGGCTGCGCCGGGCGCTGGCGCCGTACGCGCTGATCTCCCCGACGCTGCTCCTGCTGGCCGTGTTCCTGCTCTTCCCGGTCGGCAGCGTCCTCTACTACGCGCTCCAGCACCACGTGGTGAACGAGCCCTATGACGACGCCTTCGTCGGCCTGGCCAACTTCCGGCAGATGTTCGGCGACGAGCAGTTCTGGAGCAGCCTGGCCTTCTCCGCCAAGTGGGTCTTCGCCGAGGTCCTGCTCCAACTGCTGCTCGGCCTGGCCCTCGCGCTGATCGTGAACGAGACCTTCGTCGGCCGGGCCGTGGCCCGGGCCCTGGTCTTCTCCCCCTGGGCCGTCTCGGGCGTGCTGACCACCAGCATCTGGATGCTGCTCTACAACCCGGCCACCGGCGTCTTCCACTACCTCGCCGAACTCGGCGCCGGCAGCGCGGGCACCTCGGTACTCGGCAACCCCGACACCGTCTTCGGCGCCGCCGTGGTCGCCGAACTCTGGCGCGGCGTACCGTTCTTCGCCATCCTCATCCTGGCCGACCTCCAGTCGGTGCCCAAGGAGCTGTACGAGGCGGCCTCGATGGACGGCGCCGGCCGGGTCCGCACCTTCTGCCACGTCACCCTGCCGCACCTGCGGGACGCGATCGTGCTGGCCACCCTGCTGCGCTCGGTCTGGGAGTTCAACAACGTCGACCTGCTGTACACGCTGACCAACGGCGGCCCGGCCGGTGCGACCACCAGCCTTCCGCTCTACGTGGCCCAACTCGCGCGCAAGTCCTACGACTTCGGCTACGGCTCGGCGCTCACCACGGCGGCCTTCGTGATCCTGCTGTTCTGCTCGATCCTCTACCTGCGGCTCAGCAAGTTCGGACGTGAGAAGTGAACCGGATCCTCCGGCTCTTCCTGCCGCTCGCGCTGTACCTGGTCTTCACCGTGGTGCCGTTCTACTGGATGCTGCTGTTCGCGCTCCGCCCGGCCGGCTCCACCTCACTGCTGCCCTGGCCGCTGACCTTCGATCACTTCGACACGGTCTGGAACGGCATGGGCTTCCGGGTCTACTTCCAGAACAGCGTCTGGATCGCCCTGCTCACCCTGGTGTTCGTCACCTTCTTCGCCCTGATGGGCGGTTACGCGCTGGCCCGGTTCAGGTTCCGGGGGCAGCGGGCCTTCCTGCTCGCGCTGCTCTGCACCCAGTTCGTGCCGGGCGCGATGATGCTGATCCCGCTCTTCAACATCTTCCAGACCTTCGACCTGATCAACTCCCGCTGGAGCCTGATCATCGCCGAGACCACCTTCCAACTCCCGCTCGCCATGATCCTGATGAGCGGCTTCGTGAAGAACGTCCCGGTGGAACTGGAGGAGTCCGCGATGGTGGACGGCTGCGGCCGCGTCCGCGCCTTCCTGGCCGTCGTACTGCCGCTGCTGCGGCCCGGCATCGTGGCCGTCGGCTCGTTCGCCTTCATCGGCAGCTGGAACAACTTCCTCTTCGCACTGATGTTCCTCAATGACCCCGAACTGCAGACGGTGCCGGTCGGGCTGCAGACCACCATCGGCGAGAACACCGTCGACTTCGGCGCGCTCGCCGCCGGTGGCGTGGTGGCCGCCGTACCCGTGGTGCTGGTCTTCGCCTTCGTCCAGAAGTACCTGGTGCAGGGCATGAGCGCCGGCGCCGTCAAGGGCTGAACTCCCCCATCCCATCCGAGAAGAACAGGACCCCAGCCATGTCCCGCCCCCTGCGCACCACCGCCGCTGCGCTCGCCGCGCTCGGCCTGCTCACCGCCTGCGGCTCCTCCGGCAGTTCCTCCGACGCGGGTGGAAAGACCACCGTCACGTTCTGGGACAACAACGCCGGACCCGCGAGAACCCCGCTCTACCAGAAGCTGATCGCCGACTTCGAGAAGGTCAACCCGACCATCACGGTCAAGTACGTCGGTGTCACCAGCTCCGAGGTGGCGGAGAAGTACAACACCGCGATCGCCTCCAACTCCACCCCGGACGTCGGCGGCGTGACCACCGCGCTGCTCGCCTCGCTCACCGCCCAGAAGGCGCTCGACCCGCTGGAGGAGCGGTACGCCAAGAGCGCGCTGAACGGGAAGGTCTCGGCGAACTTTCTCGAGATATCCAAGAGCGCGAGCGGCGGCAAGGGCCTCTACCAGCTGCCGTCCTCCGGCAACCAGGACGTGATCTGGTACCGCGCCGACAAGTTCAAGGAGGCCGGCCTCACCGCGCCCCGGACCTGGGACGAACTCTTCGCAGCGGCAGCCAAGTTGACCGACAAGGGGAAGAACCAGTACGGCTTCACCATCCGGGGCGGCGCCGGCTCCGGCTTCCAGGTGCTCTCCGAGGCGTACGCCTACTCCGGGCTGACCACGATGTTCGACGCCGGCGGCAGATCCACCGTCGACGACCCGAAGAACATCGCGCTGATCGAGAAGATCGCCGCCCAGTACAAGGCCACCACCCCGGAGGCCGACGTCTCCAACGCCTACCCGCAGATGCTCGCCCAGTTCCAGGCCAACCAGGTGATGATGGTCCATCACAACCTGGGCTCGACCCGGGACGTGAAGACCGCGCTGGGCGACAAGGTGGCCGGCTTCCTGCTCCCGGCCGGGCCGGACGGCACCTCGGTGCTCGCCAACCCCGTCGACGGGTTCGGCCTCTTCAAGAACAGCAAGCACAAGGACGCCGCCTGGAAGTTCATGGAGTTCCTGGACTCGCACGAGTCCAACAGCTACTGGAACCAGAACGTCGGCCAGATCCCCGCCAACACCGAGGCGTACGCCGACGAGTGGTACACCGGCTCCGGCATCACCAAGCAGGCCGGTGACTCGCTCAACTCGGCCGCCACCAAGCTGGTCCAGCCGCCGGTCTACCTGCCGCAGTACTCGAAGATCACCAAGACCGACGCCGAGCCCAACTTCCAGAAGGTCCTGCTCGGCAAGACCTCCGCCGCCGAGTTCGCCAAGTCCGTCGCCGACGCCTTCACCAAGGCCCAGGCCGACTACCAGGCGAAGAACCGGTGACCGCCGTCATCGAGCGCGTCGAGGTCTCGGTCTTCACCACCGTCGCCAGGACCGCCGTCGACTCGCACGGCCACCGCCACCCCGCCGCAGCGCACGAGGTCCGGGAGGCGATGCTCACCGTCACCGACACCGACGGAGTGTCAGGCCGGGTACTGGTCCAACCGGACCACCTGCGGCCGCACGTACTGGACAAGTACGTCCGCCCCTCGCTGCTCGGCCAGGACCCGCTGGAGCGCGAACGGCTCTGGACCTCGCTCGCCCGGCAACAGCGCGGCGCCCACGGCGGCCTGACCGATCGCGCGCTCGGCTTCGTCGACCTGGCGCTCTGGGACCTGGCCGGGCAGCGGCTCGGGCTGCCGGTCTGGAAGCTGCTCGGCGGCGCCCGCCGGGAGATCCCGGCGTACGCCTCCACCATGTGCGGCGACCAGATCCCCGGTGGCCTGGCCACCCCGGCCGACTTCGCCGCCTTCGCGGTCCACCTGGTCGAACAGGGCTACCGGGCCGTCAAGTTGCACACCTGGATGCCCCCGGTCGCGGGCGCCCCCTCGGTGGAGCTGGACATCGCCGCCTGCACCGCCGTCCGGGAGGCCGTCGGCCCGGACGTCGAGCTGATGCTGGACGCCAACCACTGGTACTCCCGCACCGAGGCGCTCAGACTCGGCCGCGCACTCCAGGAGTTGGGCTACTACTGGTTCGAGGAGCCGATGGAGGAGGCGTCGGTCTCCTCCTACCGCTGGCTCGCCGACCAGCTCGACATCCCCGTCATCGGCCCCGAGACCTCCTGGGGCAAGAACTTCACCCGGGCCGAGTGGATCACCTCCGGCGCCTGCGACATCCTGCGCACCGGCACCACCGACGTCGGCGGCATCACCCCCGCCGTCCGCACCCTGCACCTGGCCGAGGCGTTCAACCTGGACTGCGAGGTGCACGGCAACGGCTCCGGCAACCTCGCCCTGCTCGGCGCCACCACCAACGGCCGCTGGTACGAACGCGGCCTGCTGCACCCGCACTTCGACTTCGACGAGGTGCCACCGCACCTGCACTCGATCGTGGACGCGATCGACCATCAGGGCGTGGTCCGGTTCCCCGACCGCCCCGGCCTCGGTGACGACTTCGACCTGGACTACATCAAGGCACACACCGTACAGAGGAGTTGACCATGCACGTCCTGCTCACCGGTGCGGCGGGCGGCGTCGGCACGCTGCTGCGCGAGCTGCTGCCGCCGCACGGCCACACCCTCCGCCTCGCCGACCTCCGCCCGGTCGAGGGCGGCCTGACCTTCGACCTGCGCGACACCGATGCCGTCCGCGAAGCCGTCCGGGGCGTGGACGCCGTGGTCCACCTCGGCGGCATCTCGCTGGAGGACAGCTTCGCCAACATCCTCGGCGCCAACATCCAGGGCACGTACGAACTCTACGAAGCCGCCCGCCTCGAGGGCGTCAAACGGATCGTCTTCGCCAGCAGCAACCACGCCGTCGGCTACACCCCCCTCACCGGCGAACTGATCGGCAGCGACACCCCCGCCCGCCCCGACACCTACTACGGCCTCTCCAAGGTCTTCGGCGAGGGCCTGGCCTCCCTCTATGCCGACAAGCACGGCATCGAGACGGTCTCCATCCGGATCGGCTCCTGCTTCGCCAAGCCCCGCTCCCCCCGGATGCTCTCCACCTGGCTCAGCCCCACCGACTGCGCCCGCCTGGTCCACGCCGCCCTCACCGCCCCCGACGTCGGCCACACCGTCGTCAACGGCATCAGCGCCAACACCCGCGCCTGGTGGGACCTCTCGACCGCCCGCGCCCTCGGCTACCACCCGCAGGACGACGCCGAGATCTACGCCGCCGAGCTCGGCGAGCTCGACCCCGACAGCCCCGACGCCACCCTGCTCGGCGGGTTCTTCACCACCCTCTGACGTACGCCCCCGAAGTCCCCAGCCCCGTCGGCCCGCCCGGCACCCACCCGGCCGGGCCGGCCGCGCTGCGGGCCCGCTGCGCCCGGTACCGCCCCTCGACCCACGGCTCCACGGCCTCGGCCCCGAACAGCCCGCGCAGCCGAGCGCTCACGGCCGGCCGGAGCAGCAGTCGGCGCCCGAGGCGGCGCTCGTGGTAACGCTCCATCATCTGGACGTACTGCAGGCCCGCCCGGCCGTAGTGCACCAGCTCCTCGGGCGCCCCGCTCTCCACCAGGTCGTCGATCAGGTCGAGGTAGACCGAGTGGTACGCCTGCTGCCGGACCGCGTCGAACTCCCCGTTGGCGGTGGGCTGGTGGGCGTCCAGCCGGTACACGTCCAGCGCCGACTTGGCCAGGTCCATCGAGATGGCGTCAGCCATCCCACTGCCCATCAGCCAGTCGAAGGAGACCGGACCGGTGTCACCGGCGCGGGCCACCGCGATGCCGCACCCGTAGTTGTTGGCGGAGTGCATCCGGAAGACGCAGGCGTCCCAGATGCCGGTGGAGTCGTTGAGCCGCGCGTGCAGACCGCCCTGCCCATGGTCCAACTTCTCGGCGTACTGGTACACCCACTGCCGGACCAGCGAGAGCAGGGCGTGCACCGCGTCATGCCCCCAGCCCTCCTCGTCCATGGCCGCGACCAGGTCGTCCACCCCGTGCCCGTAGAGCCGGAACCGTCCGCCCACCAGGTCCAGCGGCGGGATGCACAGGTCGTCGACGATGGTGCTCGCGGCGACGTAGCGCAGATAGGTCGGGTCCTGCGAGAAGTGCTCGCCGGACCAACTGGCCACCCACTGCAGGACGTCCCGGCAGGCGTAGGCCACCACCTCGGCGGCCGTCGCGTCACCCTTCCGCGCCCAGTCCGAGTAATCGATCCGCTCCCCCTCCCCGGCGTCCGCCCTCGCCGTGATCCCGAGCAGCAGCGGCCAGAGGTTCGTCCCGTGGGTCTGCGGGGTGTCCTCGGCGTATCCGTCGCCGCCCATCAGCTGGAACAGGCCCGCGGTGTCCCGGTTGTAGCGCTCGCGCCCGGCGCGGCGGATCACTGGGGCCGGAGCGGCCCTCGGATAGTGCAGGAACGTGCACGCCACCGTGCGGCCGCAGGCCGGACCGCACCACATCCGGTGCGCCGACTCCAGCAGTTCGGTGGTGGTGCGGCACGATGCGAGCTCCGCGAGCGCCTCGGTCGCCGACCCCGGATAGTGCAGGACGTCCGCGCACACCTCGAAGCCACGGTGGCGTAACAGAGCGGTGGCGGAGGCGGGCCGAAACGCCGCATGATGATCAAGCTGACTGTATGTCACCCACCCGGTCTACAGCGCACGTCGGCCCGCGTGCGCCCCCATCTGCCGCCCTTCACCTCTTCGAGTGATCCACTCCAGCCGACGCCCCCTACCGGCCGCCGACCGCCTGCTTGACCAAGGTGCGGCCGAAGTCCCACATCAGGCCGCTGCCGCGGTGGGCGTCGTCCATCACCTCGGTGAAGGCGGTGACGAAGCGGTCGACCTCGCGTTCGGTGATGATCAGCGGCGGGATCAGCTTGATCACCTCCAGGTGGTCACCCGAGACCTGGGTGAGGATGCGGTGGCGCTGGAGCAGCGGCACCACCACCATCTGCGCGAACAGGCCCTTCCGGGCCGCCTGGAGGGCTGTCCAACCGGTGCGCAGCTTCAGCGACTTGGGCCGGCCGAACTCAATGCCGATCATCAGGCCCCGGCCGCGCACCTCGGCCAGCAGCTCGTACTTGTCCACCAGTTCGGCGAGCCGGGAGCGGAAGAGCTCGCCCACCCGGTGGGCGTTCTCGACCACCTTCTCCTCGCGCATCACATGGAGCGTGGCCAGCCCGGCCGCCATCGCCTGGGCGTTGGAGCCGAAGCTGGCGGAGTGCACCAGCACCCGGTCCATCGAGGAGTAGACCTTCTCGAAGATCCAGCCCTTCCCCAGCGTGGCCCCGACCGGGACGTACCCGCCCGACAGTGCCTTGGCCGCGCAGACCAGGTCGGGGAGGACGCCCTCCTCCTGCTGGTAGGCGAAGAACGAGCCGGTCCGGCCGATGCCGGTCTGCACCTCGTCGCAGATCAGCAACGCCTTGTGCTCGTGCAGCAGTTGCTGGGCCGCGAGCAGCCAGCCGGGCGGCGGGGCGAGCACGCCCTTGCCCTGGATCGGCTCCACGATCAGCGCCGCCACGTCGCCCTTGCGCAACTCCCGGGCCAGCGCGCCGAGATCACCGAGCGGGACGGCGGTGTCCGGCAGCAGCGGGTCGAAGCCCTTGCGGAAGCCGTTCTCGCCGTTGACCGAGAGCGAGCCTGCCGTCAGGCCGTGGAAGGCGTGGTCGCAGTAGAGGATCCGCTTCCGACCGGTGGCGTACCGGGCGAACTTCAACGCGGTCTCGACCGCCTCCGTACCGCTGTTGCCGAAGAACACCCGGTCCAATCCCGGGGTGTACGACAGCAGTTGCTCGGCCAGCAGCCCCTGCAGCGGCGAGCAGTCGAAGCGGGTGAGGTCGGGCAGCTCGAGGTCCATCACCTGCTGCACGGCGGACCGGACCACCGGGTGGTGCCGCCCGAGCGCGAAGATGCCGAACCCGGCCAGCATGTCCAGGTAGTCGTTGCCTTCGGCGTCGTAGAAGTAGGCCCCCTCCGCACGCTCGTAGAACTTGTCGAAGCCGATCGTGTGCAGCATCCGGGCCAGCTGCGGGTTGAGGTACTTGGCCTGCAACTCGTAGCGTTCGGCGCCGCGTTCGGCGAGCAGTGCGGAGAGGTCGAGACGGTCAGCCGGCATGGCGCTGGTTCGCTCCTCGGTCGGTCAGTAGGTACTTGGCGAAGACGGCGGTCTGGGCGGCCACGCCGGTGCCGGTGAGGCCGATCTCCTCCATCAGCTCTCCCCGCCCGGCGTGCGCCAGGAACTCCTGCGGGATGCCGAGATCGCGCAGCGGCACGTCCACATCGGCGTCCCGCATCGCCTGGGCGATCGCCGAACCGACGCCGCCGGCCCGGCCGTTGTCCTCGACGGTGACCACCAGGCGGTGGGCGGCGGCCAGTTCGGTCAGCGCGGGGTCGACCGGCTTGACCCAGCGCGGGTCGACCACGGTGCAGGTGAAGCCCTCGGCGAGCAGCAGCGCGGCGGCGTCCAGGCAGGCGGGGGCCATCGCGCCGACGGCCACCAGCAGGATCTCCGGGGTGGGGCCGGTGCGCTGCAGAACGTCCACGCCGCCGATCCGCTCCAGCGCGGGGACGGCGGGGCCGAGGTCTCCCTTGGGGAAGCGGACCACGGTGGGCGCGTCCGGCACGTCCACCGCCTCCCGGAGCTGGGCCCGCAGCTGGTCGGCGTCGCGCGGGGCGGCCAGCCGCAGGCCCGGGACCACCTGCAGGAGCGACATGTCCCACATCCCGTTGTGCGAGGCGCCGTCGTTGCCGGTGACGCCCGCGCGGTCGAGCACGAAGGTGACGCCCAGCTTGTGCAGCGCGACGTCCATCAGGACCTGGTCGAAGGCCCGGTTCAGGAAGGTCGCGTAGACCGCGACCACCGGGTGCAGCCCGCCGGTGGCCAGGCCCGCCGCACTGGCCACCGCGTGCTGCTCGGCGATGCCGACGTCGAAGGTCCGCTCCGGGTACTCGGCGGCGAACTTGGCCAGCCCGACCGGCTGCAGCATCGCGGCGGTGATCGCCACCACGTCGGGACGCTCGGCGCCGAGCGCGAGCAGCTCGCTGCCGAACACCGAGGTCCAGGAGACCCCGGCGGAGGGCGAGACCGGCAGGCAGGTGTACGGGTCCATCGCGCCGACCGCGTGGAACCGGTCCGCCTCGTCCTGCTCGGCGGGCCGGTAGCCGCGGCCCTTGACGGTCAGGCAGTGCACGATCACCGGGCCGCCGAAGCCCCTGGCCTGCCGGAGCGCCTGCTCCACCGCGCCGAGGTCGTGGCCGTCGATCGGACCGAGGTACTTGAGACCGAGGTCCTCGAACATTCCCTGCGGGGTGAACGCGTCCTTGAAGCCCTTCTTCGCCCCGTGCAGCGCGCCGAACAGCGGCTGGCCGACCAGCGGGGTGCGCTGCAGCGCCTCCTTGCCGAGCGCCAGGAAGCGTTCGTAGCCCTGCGTGGTGCGCAGCGTGGCGAGGTGGTGGGCCAGCCCGCCGATGGTCCTCGCGTACGAGCGCTCGTTGTCGTTGACCACGATCACCAGCGGGCGGTCGGTCGCCTCGGCGATGTTGTTCAGCGCCTCCCAGGCCATCCCGCCGGTGAGCGCGCCGTCGCCGATCACCGCGACGGTGTGCCGGCCCGGGGTGCCGAGCAGCTGGTGCGCCTTGGCCAGGCCGTCGGCGTAGCCGAGGGCGGTGGAGGCGTGCGAGTTCTCGATCAGGTCGTGCTCGGACTCGGCGCGGGACGGGTAGCCGGAGAGACCGCCCTGCATCCGCAGCCGGGAGAAGTCCTGACGGCCCGTGAGCAGCTTGTGCACGTACGCCTGGTGCCCGGTGTCCCAGAGGATGCGGTCGTACGGGGAGTCGAACACCCGGTGCAGCGCGATGGTCAGCTCGACCACGCCCAGGTTGGGGCCGAGGTGGCCGCCGGTCCTGGTCACCGCGTCCACCAGGAAGTCGCGGATCTCGTCGGCCAGCTGCCCGAGTTCGGCCGGCGAGAGGCGGCGGAGATCGGCGGGCCCCTGGACGGTGGACAGAAGTGACATGGCTTCACCTCGCGGCTCGGGTCTGGCTGATGACGGTCTGTACTCAGCCTGCGGTCATCACCGGTGGCTCGCCTGTTGTGGGGCCCGCCGGAGCGGGCCCCACGGGGCTCAGGCCTTGCTGGTCAGGGTCTCCTTGACGGCCCGGATGGACTCCTTGAGCGAGCCCATGGTGGCCAGTACGGCGGTTGGTTCGTACCCGCAGTGCGCCATGCAGTTCTCGCAGCGCGGGTCCTTGCCGCGGCCGTACTTGGCCCAGTCGGTCTTCTCGATCAGCTCCTGGTAGGTCGGCACATAGCCGTCCGACATCAGGTAGCAAGGGCGCTGCCAGCCGAACAGCGAGTAGTTCGGGATGCCCCAGGCGGTGCACTCGAAGTCCACCTTGCCCTCCAGGAAGTCCAGGAAGAGCGGGCTGTGGTTGAGGCGCCAGCGGCGCCGGTTGCCGCCCGCGAAGGTCTTCCGGAACAGCTCCCTGGTCTGCTCGACGCCGAGGAAGTGCTCCTGGTCGGGGGCCTTCTCGTAGGCGAACGCCGGGGAGATCATCATCTCGTCGACGTGCAGCTCGTCGTTCAGGTAGTCGAGCACCTCGATGATGGTCTGCGGGGTGTCGGTGTTGAAGAAGGTCGAGTTGGTGGTGACCCGGAAGCCCTGCCGCTTGGCCTCCTTGATCGCCTCCACCGCCTCGTCGAAGGTGCCCTCCTTGGCCACCGAGGCGTCGTGCCGCTCGCGCAGCCCGTCGATGTGCACGGTGAAGGTCAGGTACGGCGAGGGGGTGAACTTCTCCAGCTTCTTGCGCAGCAGCAGCGCGTTGGTGCAGAGGAAGACGTACTTGCGGCGGGCCACCAGTTGGCGGACGATCTCGTCGATCTGCGGGTGCATCAGCGGTTCGCCGCCCGCGATCGACACCATCGGGGCGCCGGACTCCAGGACCGCGCCGACCGCCTGGGCGACCGGCATCCGCTGCTTGAGCACCCCGGCCGGGTGCTGGATCTTCCCGCAGCCCTCACAGGCGAGGTTGCAGGCGAACAGCGGCTCCAGCTCCACGATCAGCGGGAACTTGTCCCGCCGCTTGATCAACTTCTGCTGCATGAGGTAGGTGCTGACCCGCATGGTCTGGCGCAGCGGCATTGCCATGACTAGCTCGCCTCCTGAGGGAGCGTCGAGGACTGTGGTGCATGGATCGGGTCGGTGACGGCCTGTCGGTACCAGGCGGTGAGCGCCGGGACGGCGACCCGCAGGGTGCGCCAGGCGCGCAGCCCGGCCGGCAGGGTGCCGGGGCGGAGCAGTTCGCGGGTGGGGGTGTCGACCACCACCCGCAGGACGGCGGTGGGCAGGGCGGGCCGCAGCTCGGCCCGGGCCGCCAGCACGGCGGCCGCCTCCATGTCCACCGCCCGGGCACCGGTGGCGTACAGGGCGCGGCGCTCCGCACCCCGCACCACGCGGTCGGCGGTGTGGTGCGGGCCGATGTGCGCGGTCAGGCCGCGGGCGGTGAGTTCGGCGGCCATCGCCTTGGCGGACTCCAACGGCCACTCCTCGCCCTCGCCGTTGCGGACGGCGTCCGCCACGATGATGTCGCCGGGCTCGACGCCAGGCCCCACCGCCGCGCCGAAACCGGCCACCACCAGCGCCCCGTAGCCGTCCAGCGCGAGCAGGTTGCCGACGCAGCGCCGCGCCCTGACCCGCCCGACCCCGGTCCGGACCAGCACCGGCGGCACGGCCCAGTCGCCGCCGCGCAGCGCCCAGACCTCGGGGCCTAGCGCGCAGACCACCAGCAGGGGAGCGGCGGCGCCTGCGGCGGGCTGCGGCGGGCCGAGGAGCTTTTCGCCTGCGGCGCGCTTCGGGAGGCCGACGGCAGCCATGCCTGCGGCAGGCTGCGCCGAACCGACAGCTCCTTCGCCTGCGGCCCGCCCCGGGCGGTCGGCGTTCACTTCCGACCCCCCGTCAGCGGGCTGCCGTGCAGGTAGCGGCCGAGGGCGGTGACCGGGAAGACCAGCCGGTACAGGTGGTAGTTGATCGAGAAGTCCCACGGGAAGCCCGTCCCGGTGAACTGCGGCTCGTCCCAGCTGCCGGTGGGCAGCTGGGTGTGGCAGAGCCACTGCACGCCGCGCTCGACCGACTCGCCGCGCGCGCCGTCCGGGCCCTCGCCGGCCGCCAGCAGGGCCATCAGGGCCCAGGCGGTCTGCGAGGCGGTGGAGTCGCCGCGCCCGGACCACTGCTCCGGGTCCTCGTACGAGCGCATGTCCTCGCCCCAGCCGCCGTCCGGGTTCTGCCGGTCCTCCAGCCAGCTGACGGCGCGTCGGATCGCCGGGTGCCCGGTCGGCAGCCCGGCCGCGACCAGGGCGGGCAGTACCGAGCCGGTGCCGTAGATGTAGTTGGTGCCCCAGCGGCCGAACCAGGAGCCGTCCGCCTCCTGGTTCTTCAGCAGCCAGTCGATGCCGCGCCTGGTCCGCCGGTCGTCGGCCCGGCCGGTCTCGGCGAGCATCTCCACCACGTGCGCGGTGACGTCGGCGGAGGGCGGGTCGACCACCTCGCCGAAGTCGCAGAACGGCAGCTTGTTCGGCAGGGTGCTGGTGTTGTCGACGTCGAAGGCGCCCCAGGCGCCGTTCTTGGACTGCATGCCGAGGTTCCACTCGACGCCGCGTTCGACCGCGCCGGTGAGCTTCTCCCGGTCGGGGTGGTCGACCCGCTGGAGCGCGAGCACCACCTCGGCGGTGTCGTCGATGTCGGGATAGTTGTCGTTCTCGAACTCGAACGCCCAGCCGCCGGGCGCCAGCCGGGGCCGCTGAACGGCCCAGTCGCCCGGCCTGGTGATCTCCTCGGCGAGCATCCAGTCCACCGCCGAGACCAGCGCAGGGTGGTCGGCGGGCAGGCCCGCGTCGCGCAGCGCGATGGTGGCCAGGCAGGTGTCCCAGACCGGGGACTGACAGGCCTCCAGCCAGCGCGCGCCGTCCTCGGTGTGCACGGTGAAGCGTTCGAAGGCGGCCAGCCCGGCCTTCATCACCGGGTGATCGAGCTCGTAGCCGAGCAGGTGCAGGGCGATCAGCGAGTAGACCGCGGGGGGCTGGATGCCGCCCCAGCAGCCGTCCGCCTCCTGGCGTTCGACGATCCACCGGCCGGCCTGGGCGAGCGCCACCCGACGGAGTGGTTTGACGGCGTGCCGGTGGTAGGCGTGCAGGGCCAGGTCGAGCCGCTCGAAGACGCCGTCCCAGCCGTTCAGCGGGGGCAGCGGCCGGAGCGGGTACGGGTTCGCCGGGTCGGTGTGCAGCTCGTCCAGGTCGAACGGCGCGGGGCAGACCGGGCGGTGGGCCGAGACCACGGTCAGCGGGACGATGGTCTGCCGAGCCCAGCAGCCGAACGCGTAGATGTTCAGCGGCACCCAGCGCGGCAGGAAGATGATCTCCGGCGGCATCTCCGGCAGCCGTTCCCAGGGCCACCAGCCGAACAGCGCCAGCCAGATCCGGGTGAACACCCGGCTGGCCGCGATGCCGCCGGCCGCCCGGACGTGCCGGGCCGCCGCCAGCATGTGCGGGGCGTTCGGGTCGTCGCCCGCGAGTTTGAGCGCGACGTACGCCTCGACCGTGGTGGAGAGCTCGGCGGGGCCGCCGTAGAAGGTCGACCAGGTGCCGTCCTCGCGCTGCTGGGAGCGGATCCAGGCGGCGGTGGCCTCGGTGTGCTCGGCCGTCCTGATCCCGAGGAACTGACGCAGTAACAGGTCCTCGGCGTCCATGGTGACGTTGGTCTCCAGGTCGCCCTTCCACCAGCCCTCGGGGCTCTGGCGTGACAACAGCTCGGCGGTGGCGCGGGCCAGCGCCTCGGCCGGAGTGGGATCGTCGGACGGTACTACCGCCGTCGGTCCGTCGGGTTCCCACCGTCTCGACCCGAGCGGCACCGCTGCCGCCTGGGCCACCGTCACCTGACGGCCGTTCAGCCGTTCGGGGACCGGCGGGCGTTCGCCCACCGCGGCCGGCTCGGGATCGTACTCAGGGTCGAGCCGGCCGTCCGCGGTTGCTGTCACCTCAACGTCACCTCTCTCGTACCACCACGAATTCGGCGAGTGCGACGAAGCGCTGGCGCACCTCGTCGGCCATCGGCACCTCGTCCAGAGCGGCGAGGGCGGTCTTGTGCTGGCGGCGGGCCTCTTCCTGGGTCCAGGACCGGCCGCCGGCCTGCTCGATCAGCGCGGCGCGGGCGGCGAGCTGCTGCTCGCTCTCCTCGCCCCGGCCGGCCGGGTCGGCCAGCTCGGCGGCCAGCCGACGGGAGGCTTCGCCACCCTCGGCCAGCGCAGCGGCCACCGGCAGCGACTTCTTGCGCTGGCGCAGGTCGCCCCAGTGCGGCTTGCCGGTCACCTCGGTGGCGCCCCAGATGCCGAGCAGGTCGTCCACCGCCTGGAAGGCCAGGCCGAGATGGTGGCCGTACCGCTCCAGCGCGTCGGCGGTCCGGTCGTCGGCCCCGGCCAGCACCGCGCCGATCGCCGAGGCGGCGGCCAGCAGGGCACCGGTCTTGTTGCCCTCCATCTCCAGGCACTCCTCGACCGTCACCAGGTCGCGGTGCTCGAACGAGAGGTCCTGGGCCTGACCGTCGATCAGCTTGCGGGTCGCGGTGGTGATCAGCCGGACGGCCCGGGCCGCGTCGGTGGCGGAGGCGCCCCCGGTCACGGCGGCGTCCAGCAGCACCTCGGTGCCCAGGGTGGCCAGCGCGTCGCCGACCAGGATCGCCTGGGCCGGGCCGAAGACCGTCCAGGCCGTGGCCCGGTGCCGCCGCGTCTCGTCACCGTCCATCAGGTCATCGTGCAACAGCGAGAAGTTGTGCACCAGTTCAACCGAGACCCCGCCGGGCACCCCCGCCACGGCGGGCGCGCCGACCGCCTCGGCCGACAGCAGCGCCAGCGCCGGACGCACGGCCTTGCCGCCGTCCCCCGCCATCGGCGTGCCGTCCCGGTCGATCCAGCCGAAGTGGTACGCGGCCACCGTGTCCATCGGCGCGGCCAGCCGGGCCACCGCCGAACGCAGCGGCGGGGTGCAGAGCTTCCGGCCGCGGGCCAGCAGCTCCGGCACCGAGAGCGCGTCCGGCACAGGTGCCTCCTGGACGGAGGCGGCGGTTCCGGTGCGATGCTCCACGTACGTTCCCTCTCCCTGCTGGGGTGATGAGGCCGCGGCGAGCGGCCCGTCTGATGCGGTCACTGATCGGACGGGGGCCGAGGTCATCGGGGCCACCTTCCGTCGCCCCGGTCCACCGGGCGGCGGCCGACGGCGAGGGCGGCGTCGGCGGCCGCGTGGCCGCTGCGCACGGCGCTCTCCATGGTCGCGGGCCAGCCGGTGGCGGTCCACGAACCGGCCAGCAGCAGTCCTGGCACGTTGGTCCGGGCGGCCGGGCGGAGCGGCGCGGTGCCCGGCGCGGGCGCGAAGGTCGCGGTCCGCTCCCGGGTGACGAAGAAGTCCAGCACCTCGGCGCCCTTGGCGGCGGGCAGCAGCCGCTCCAGCTCGGGCAGGTAACGCGCCCTCAGCTCGGCCACCGGCAGCTCGATCTCGTCCTGCACGGCGGACTGCGAAAGCGCCAGGTACTGCGCGCCCTGCACCGCCAGACCCGAGTGAGGCGTACGGTCGAAGACCCACTGCACCGGCGAGCCGAGCGCGGCGAAGAACGGTCGGCGCAGCAGCTTGCGGTCGTAGACCACGTGCACGTTCAGGATCGGCGCGTGGCCGAGTTCGGCCAGCCGCTCCTGCCGGTCGATCGCGCCGGCCGGGAGCAGCGCGGCGGCGGACTCCTGAGCCCCCGCCAGCACCACGGTGTCGGCGGTCAGCAGCTCGTCGCCGTCGAGGCGGACGGCGTGCTGCTCGGCGCTCTTCAGCTCCACCGCGCGGGCCCGCAGCAGCACCCGCACCCCGGCCCGCTCCAGCTCGGCGCGGGCCGCGTCGTGGTGGATCGCGCCGAGCGGGACGTTCGCCATCCCGATGTCGGAGGCGCCCGGGTCGGAGAGCAGGCCGGTCTTGAAGACCATCGCGGCCAGCGCCAGCGAGGTCTGATCGGCGGTGGCGTTCAGGGTGGCCACCCCGACCAGGTCCCACATCGCGGCCAGGGTGGCCGCGTTCTGGCCCTGGCGGCGCAGCCAGTCGCCGAACGAGATCTCGTCCAGCGCCGGGTCGTCCAGGTCGAGCAGCTTGAGCGCGAGCGCGGCCCGCACCACCCGCAGCCGGTCGGCGGCGGACAGGTGCGGGTAGGTCGCCAGGCTGCCGGCCAGGTGCAGCGGGACGGGCAGCCCGGCCCGGCGCAGCCGGCCCAGGGTGCGCCGGCCGTCGGGCGAGACGCCCAGCACCGGGACGTCGAGCCGGGGCTGAAGATCCACCAGACGGCCCGCACCCAGCCGGTCGATCAGACCCCGGTAGGCGGTGCAGCAGCGCAGGAAGACGTGCTGGCCGTTGTCGACCGTCAGCTCCCCGCGCCGGAACGAGAAGGCCAGGCCGCCGAGCCGCGGCCGGGACTCCACCAGGGTGACTCGATGGTCCGCCTCGGCCAGCCGCAGGGCGGCCGTGATCCCGGCCAGGCCGCCGCCGACCACCACGGCGGTGGGGCGCTTGGAGTCGTGCCGTGCCGTCATCTGCCCCTCCCCCTGATGTGATCGTCCCGGCGGTCACCGGAGGCGGGCGCCGGACCGGTTCCGGGTGAATGCGTGCTGACACAGCGTGACATAATCGCCGAGAGAATCAAGAACGCCCTCCGGCGAGCCCGGAGAGAGCCACGTATGCCTTCTCCCAGCCCGGCAGCGAGACCCGGCGCTGCAGCACGGACTCCGGATCGGCCGCGATCCGGCCGAGCAGCCGGTGGTAGATCCCGGCCATCGCGGCCGTGCAGGCCCGGCTGCGGCGGTCCAGCAGTGGCAGCAGCCGCAGGCCGTCCGCGAAGGCCTCCTGGGCCCGCTCGGCCTGGAAGGCGATCAGCCCGGTGAAGTCCGCGCCGACCGGCGGCCGGTCCAGGGCGAACCCCTGTTCGCAGCCGAATCGAGCCAGGTCCTCGGTCGGGAGGTAGACCCGGCCGTTCAGCGCGTCCTCGCGCAGGTCGCGCAGGATGTTGGTGAGCTGCAGGGCCAGACCGAGGGTGTCCGCGTACTCGGCGCCGAGCTTCGGGTCCTCGCAGCCGTACACCCCGATCGAGAGCCGGCCGATCGATCCGGCCACGCAGCGGCAGTAGACCTTGAGGTCCTCGAAGGTCTGGTACTCGACGCCCTTGAGGTCCATCTCGACGCCGTCGATCAGCTCGTCGAACCCGCCCAGATCGATCGGGAAACGCCGGGCGGTGTCGCCCAGTGCGACCTTGATCGGGTCGGTGTCCTCCTCACTGACCGTGCCGAGCCGGACCTCGTCCAGCAGCTCGCGGGTCTGCCGGAGCAGCTCGGTCTTCCGCTCGGCCGACAGCTCGCCGTCGCCGATGTCGTCCACCCGGCGGGCCAGGGCGTAGAGCGCGGACATGCCGAGCCGCTTGGGCTCGGGCAGCAGCCGGATGCCGTAGCTGAAGTTCCGGGCCTGCAGGGCGGTGACCGCCTCGCAGTACCGGTAGGCCGCCATGACCGGGGCCGAGGCCAGTGGTGATGCCGCCACGCGGGCGTTCACCTTCCCTTCGCGAAGATTGCCGCCGCCTTCACCGCGAGGCGGCGCTTGTCCGGCTTCGCCTGTACGGCGAGCACGTCGTACCCGGCGGCCTCGATGGCCGACAGGGCCGCGTACCCGCCCGCGGTGAATCCCGCGAGCAGCAGACGGAGCCTTCCCCGAACCGTACCCACCAGCGGGGCGCCGTGGTCGAGCAGGGTGCGCGCCCGGTCCGCCTCGAAGGCGATCAGCTCGCGGACCTGGTGGCCGGCGCTGGGCGCGGCCAGGTCGGCCTCGGTCACGCCGAACCGGTCCAGGTCCTCGGCGGGGAGGTAGATCCGGCCCCTGCCCAGGTCCTCGGCCACGTCCTGGAGGTGTTCGACCACCTGGAGGGCGGTGCAGACCGCGTCCGAGTAGGCGATCCGTTCGGGGGTGCCGTAACCGGCCACGGCCAGCACCAGGCGGCCGACCGGGTCGGCGGAGAGCGTGCAGTAGCCGACCAGGTCCTGGTAGGTCGGGTAGCGGGTGGTGGTCTGGTCCACCCGGTTGGCCTCGATCAGACGGCGGAACGGCTCCGGGGTGACCGGGTGACGGTCGATCAGCGGGACCAGGGCCCGCATCAGCGGGTGCCGGGGGCTCTCGGCCTTCGGGTCGAGCGCGGCGCAGAAGGCCCGGTCCAGGTCCAGCTCGAGACCGTCCAGCAGGGCGAGCCGGAAGCCGTCGTCCGCCGGGGCGCCCTTGACGTCCAGCAGCGCGGCCACCCGCTCGGGCTCGGCCAGGTCGCCGTCACCGGCGTCGTCCACCAGCCGGGCGAACCCGTAGATCGCCATCAGGTCGGCCCGCCAGGCGGCGGGCAGGAACCCGGGGGCGACCGGGAAGTTCTCCAGGTCCGCCTTGCCGAGCGTGCCACCGTCCGTCGGACTGTCGGATTGCCTTGAAGTCACCACTGCCGTCACTCCCCCGTTCTACACCGCACTCGGGCACCCGGCCCACCCGGACACGGCCAAGGGGCCGGTTCCGAGTCTGCCTCGGCACCGGCCCCCGCCGCTCCCACCACTCAGTGGTTGAACTTCTCGTACTCCTTCATGACGTCGTCGGTCGAGCCGTCCATCACCAGCTCGCCCTTCTCGATCCAGATGGTCCGCTCGCAGGTGTCCCGGATCGAGTTGTTGTTGTGGCTGACCAGGAAGACCGTGCCGGCCTCCTTGCGCAGCTCACGGATCCGGTCCTCGGAGCGGCGCTGGAACTTCTGGTCGCCGGTGGCCAGCGCCTCGTCGATCAGCAGCACGTCGTGGGTCTTGGCCGCCGCGATCGAGAACCGCAGGCGGGCGGCCATGCCCGAGGAGTAGGTGCGCATCGGGAGCGAGATGAAGTCGCCCTTCTCGTTGATCCCCGAGAAGTCCACGATGTCCTGGTAGCGGGTCTTCACCTCGGCCGGGGACATGCCCATCGCCAGGCAGCCCAGGATGACGTTGCGGTCACCGGTCAGGTCGTTCATCAGCGCGGCGTTCACGCCCAGCAGCGAGGGCTGGCCGTTGGTGTAGATGGCACCGCGCTCGGTCGGCAGCAGACCGGCGATGGCCGCCAGCATGGTCGACTTGCCGGAGCCGTTCGAGCCGATCAGGCCGACCGCCTCACCCCGGTACGAGGTGAAGCTGATCCCCCGGACGGCGTGCACCTCGCGGATCGCGGGCGAGCGCTTCTTGGAGATGATCCGGCTCAGCGCCGAGGTGGCGCTGCCCTTCCCGGAGCCGGCGCCGTGCACCTTGTAGACGATGTGCACGTCGTCGACGACCACGGTGGGGACGCGGGTGTCCTGAACGTCCGTCATGGCGGCCTCTCGGGTCTCGGTGGTAGCGGTGTCAGCCACGGCCGTACTCCTCCTCTGCCTTCCAGAAGAAGATGAAGCCGGCCACACCGGCGACCAGGGCCCAGCCGAACGCGATCAGCCAGATGTGGTCGGGCAGCGCGTGCTTGTTGTACGCGTTCGGCATGAAGGCGTAGCGGATCAGGTCCATGTAGACCGAGGCCGGGTTCATCCGGAACAGCACCTGGAAGACGGTGGGCCACTTGTCCACCGCGCTCTGGACGCTGTACATCACGCCGGAGGTGTACATCCAGGTGCGCAGCAGGAACGGCATCAGCTGCGCCATGTCACTGGTCTTGGCGCCGATCCGGGCCATCGCCAGCGCCAGGCCGGTGTTGAAGACGCACTGCAGCAGCAGGGCCGGGATGACCAGGGCCCAGCTCATGGTGGGCAGCTGGAAGAACATCACGATGCCGACCAGCACGACCATCGAGATCAGCAGCTGCTGGAGCTGGATGATGGTGAAGGCGATCGGCAGCGCGGCCCGGGGGAAGTGCAGCGCCCGGATCAGCCCGAGGTTGTCGGAGATCGCCCGGGTGCCGGAGAGCACCGCGCTCTGGCTGAACTGGAAGACGAAGACACCGATGCAGAGCCAGGCGATGTAGTCCGGGATGCCGTTGCTGCCGTTCATCATCACGCCGAACACCAGGTAGAACACCGCACAGTTGAGCAGCGGAGTCAGCACCTGCCACACCTGGCCGAGCTTGGCCGTGGTGTACTGCGCGACCAGGCGCGCGGTGGCGAACGCGACGATGAAATGGCGCCGGGCCCACAATTCCCGTACGTACTGGGAGAAACCGGGCCGCTTGCCGCTCACCGAAAGGCCGTATTTGGCCGCGAGCTGCTTCGGGGTCAGACCCGCGTCAGCACCGCTGGGAGCGGAGAAGCTGAGCGAGTCACTCACTGTCGACACATTCGTCCTTCACGGGCTCGGATAACCAGGCTTCCGCCGAGGGGGAACGGCGGAGGTCCGGGCAGACCCACCGAAATCACGGGTGGATGTTCCGGTCCGGCGGCACGGGGGGCCGCCGGAAGTTCTCTGCGATCAGATGATTGGTGGTCGGCCCATCCTGGTCAACCGCCATACCGTATGCCACCGCATCGGCTTGCGCGGACCACACTGTTCGCGCCAGCCGGCCCGGAAACCGCCCAGCCAGGCCTTGAGCGCCGCACCGGACGGGCGGCGGGCCAGGGTGAGCAGGAACCAGACTCCCAGGTAGAGAGGCACGAGAGGGGCCGGAAGGTTCCGTCGCGCCAGCCACACCCGGTTCCGGGCCACGTTGTGGAAGTACGTGGCGTGCCGGGCCGGGGAGGTGGTCGGGTGGAACAGCACCACGTCCGCGCGGTAGTCGATCAGCCAGCCGGCGTCCAGCGCGCGCCAGGCGAGGTCGGTCTCCTCGTGCGCGTAGAAGAACTCGCCCGGCAGCTGGCCGGCCTCGGCGAAGACCTTGCTCCGGACGGCGCTGGCGCCGCCCAGGAAGGTGGTCACCCGGGACGAGCGCAGCGGGTCGCTGGCCCGCAGCCTGGGGACGTGCCGGCGGGCCGTCACGCCGGTCTCCGGGTCGGCGATCCGGAACGAGACGATGCCCAGTGCCGGGTCCTCCTCGAACGCGCGGCGGAGCAGCTCGGCCGAGTCGGTGTTCGGCAGCAGGCCGTCGTCGTCCAGGAAGAGCACCGCGTCGACGTCGCGGCCGTCCTTGCCGAACAGCTCGATGCCGACGTTGCGCCCGCCCGGGATGCCGAGGTTCTCCGGCAGCTCGACCGACCTGACGTCGGCCGGCAGGGCCGGCAGCGGGGCGCCGTTGCCGACCACGGCCAGTTCGACGGCCGGGCCGCGCTGGTTGCGGACCGACTCGATCAGGGCGTTCAGCTCGTCCGGGCGGTTGCCCATCGTGATGATGACGGCGCCGAGCCGGAAGCCGTCGGTCATCGCAGCCTGCTGGAGAGCACGATGCTGAGCAGGTGCAGCACGGTCTGGAGCATCGCGATCGCGGCCAGCACGACCACCGCGAGCCGGGTGAAGAACAGGTCCCCGGCGACCGCGTCGGCGATCCCGGCGGCCAGGATCAGCAGCGAGGCCTCGACCGCGCCCACCAGCCGGTGGAACTTCAGGAAGGCGGCGGCCTTGCGGGCCTTGGCCACCCCGGCGGAACGCGGCACGGCGGCGGCGTCCTCCACGGCGGTCAGGCCGCTGCGGGCCCGGGCCACGTCCACCAGGTCGGTCTCCGACTTGATCAGGATCGCGCCGAGCGCGGCCAGCGTGCCGAGGAAGGCCCACTCCCAGTGCGAGGCGGTGCCCTGCCGGTGGAACAGATCGGTGGCCCGCAGGCCGAGGCCGGTGAGCAGCGCCGCCTCGGACATGTAGTGGCCGACCCGGTCCAGGTAGACCCCGGTCAGCGAGGTCTGCCGGCGCCAGCGGGCCACCTCGCCGTCGACACAGTCGAGCAGCAGGTAGACCTGGATCAGGACCGCGCCGAGGACCGCACCGGCGAGGCCGGGGATCACCAGCGCGGCACCGGCCAGGATGCCGGTGAACATCATCAGGTAGGTCAGGCCGTTGGGCGTGATCGCCGTGACGGTGGAGAGCACCCGGGTGATCCGCAGCGAGATCTTCCGCATGTAGAGGCGCCCGGCCCAGTGCTCCGCGCTACGGCGCTGGAGCATGCCCTCGGGGTGGATGACGGCGCGCAGCTCCTCGATCGAGGGGCGGCGGGTCAGATCGACCTGGGGGCGGTCAGCTGTTGACGGCTTGGACATAGTCGGCGTACGAGTCCCTGATGTCAGAGGGGGAGAGATCCAGGTGTTCCAGGATGGTGAACCGTCCCGGACGGGTGTTCGGAGCGTAGTGCACCGCCTTGGTGAACTCCTCCTCGGTGAAGCCGATCTGATCCGCGGTCACCGGCAGTCCGTGGAACCGGAGTCGGTCCACGATCAGGCCGGTGAGCTCGCGCTCGCCCCGCAGGAAACTGGCGAAGGCCGCGCCGAGGCCGACCTGTTCGCCATGCTGGGCCGATCGCTTGGGGAAGAGCACGTCCAGGGCGTGCGAGATCTCGTGACAGGCGCCCGAGGAAGGACGGGTGCTGCCAGCGATGTTCATCGCGATGCCGGACAGTACCAGGGCCTCGGCGAGCGTGGTGAGGAGGTCCCGGTCCGTCAGCGAACCGGGGTGCCGGAGCAGGTTCTCCCCCGCCGACCTGGCCATCGCCACGGCCAGCCCGTCCACCGGCTCACCGGTGACGGAGTGTGAGAGTTCCCAGTCCGCGCAGGCCGAGAGGTTGGAGACCACGTCGCCGATCCCGGCCGCCACGAAGCGCGGCGGCGCCTGTCTGATCACGTCCAGGTCGACCACGATGCCGATCGGGCTGGGCACCCCGTAGGAGCCCCGCCCGGCGTCGTTGTCGAGGATCGAGACCGGCGAGCAGATGCCGTCGTGGGCCAGGTTGGTGGCCACCGCGACCAGCGGCAGCCCGACCCGGGCGGCGGCGTACTTGCCGACGTCGATGATCTTGCCACCACCGAGCGCCACCATCGCGTCGTAGTGCCCGGCCCGCATCTGCTCGGCCAGCAGCACCGCGCTGTCCAGGCTGCCGTCGGTCACCTCGTACCAGTCCGCGCTGGGCAGCGCGGGTTCCAGCCGCGCGCGCAGCCGGGCCCCGGAGCCGTTGCTGATCGCCACCGCGATCCGCCCGGCGGCCGACAGCCGCTGGTCGGCCAGGATGCCGGCCAGCGCGTCCAGCGCGCCCGAGCGGATCTCGACGAAGACCGGCGAGGGCACCAGCCGGGTCAGTACTGGCACGCGATCTCCCGCGCCCTGGCCAGGTCGGCGTGGTTGTCGACCTCGACCCAGGTGACCTCGCCGATCGGCTGCACGTCGATCCGCAGCCCCCGGTTCACCATCTCCTGGTAGCCGTCCTCGTAGTACAGCTGCGGGTCGCGCTCGAAGGTGGCCCGCAGCGCGTCGCTCAGGTCCTCGGCGGCCGAGGGGTTGATCACCGTGACGCCGATGTACTCGCCGGTGGCCTCCTCGGGCTCCATCAGCTTGGTGATCCGGCGCATCCCGGTCACCGGGTCGACGATCACCTTCATCTCCTCGTCGGCGAGCTTCTTCACCGTGTCGAGGGCGAGCAGGATGCCGGGCGCGCGGCCCTCGGCGATCAGCCGGTCGTTGCCGTCCAGCATGGTGCGCTGCACCGAGGCCGGGTGCACGGTGTCGCCGTTGGCGAGCAGCAGACCCTCGCCGAACAGGTCCCGGGCGCACCAGAGCGAGTAGGCGTTGTTCCACTCCTCGGCCTTGTCGTTCTCGACCAGGGTGAGCTTGACGCCGTACTTGCGCTCCAGGGCGTCCTTGCGGTCGTACACCGCTTCCTTGCGGTAGCCCACCACGATGGCGGCCTCCCGCAGGCCGACCTCGGCGAAGTTGCCGAGGGTGAGGTCCAGGACGGTCCGCTCCCCGTCCACCGGCACCAGAGCCTTCGGCAGGGTGTCGGTGTACGGGCGCAGCCGGCGGCCGGCGCCGGCTGCCAGAACGAGGCCGATCATGCGGTGTCTCCTGACTCGTCGTGTTCTGCTGTGGCGTCGCCGAAGACCCGGCAGTGGACGCTCTCGGCGACCACCACCAGCGCGAGCACGACCGCCAGGGCCACCAGCACTCCCTGGACGGCAGCGGCCCCCGGCAATTGCTGATGGTAGGCGACCGCGGCGACCAGGCCGAAAGCAGCGGGCAGCGCCCCGGTGTCCAGCCAGGGGACGAGCGCCGCGATCCGGTCCTCCTCGGCAACGGCCGGGCCGGTGACGATCGCGGTGCGCGGCGTGGACAGCGGAGCTCACTCCCTTGCGGCGGCGCGGTCCGCCCACAACGGAGTGCGGTGGGACAACTGGTACCTGGCGATGCGAAAACTGCACGGAACAGCGTGGACCGGTCCAAACCAGTCACGCCGATCGAGGCTACCGGACCGTCCGGGTGCCACCGAATCAGTGCCGGCCCGCGCTCAGCCGCAGCTCACACGGGGCACCCGGCGCGGCCGCGCTGATCATCACTCCGGTGCCCGACTCCCGCCCCCGGCCCGTCGGCCTCGGTGCGGCGATGCTCAGAAAACGGCGGGACCGGACCTCGATCGATCATGTATCGAACAGGCTGTCTGGTCATCCGGCCCTTCCACGCCCTCGTGTGCGTCGCGCCCATTCGGGTAGCAAGCCATACGGCAGACTGGCTCCCGGGCGCCCGCGCGGCGCTCCGGTTGGGCCGGCCCAGCCCTCGCCTTCCCCTGGTCCCCGTTTCCGAAAGAGGCCCCATGCCCGAGACCCGACCGACCGGTCAGACCCTGCTCGCCGAGGACGGCGGCGTCGTCGCCTCGACTCCTGGTTCGACCCCCGGGGAGATCCTGCTGGAGCTCGTCGACGACGAGGGCGTGACCATCGGCACCGCCGAGAAGCTGTCGGCCCATCAGCAGCCGGGCCGGCTGCACCGGGCGTTCTCGGTGTTCCTGTTCGACCGGCAGGGCCGGATGCTGCTCCAGCGCCGCGCCCTGACCAAGTACCACTCCCCCGGCGTCTGGTCGAACACCTGCTGCGGCCACCCGTACCCCGACGAGCAGCCCTTCGTCGCCGCCGCCCGGCGTACCGCCGAAGAGCTGGGAGTCGCGCCCGCGCTGCTCTGCGAAGCCGGTACGGTCCGCTACGACCTGCCCGACGAGGCGAGCGGCCTGATCGAGCGCGAGTGGAACCACCTCTTCGTCGGCCTGGTCACCGCCGACCTGGCGCCCGACCCGGACGAGGTCGACGACACCCTCTTCGTGACCGCGGAGGAGCTCAAGGCCCTGGAGGCGGAGAAGCCCACCTCGGTCTGGTTCCGGACGGTCTTCGAGGCCGCCCTCCCCGGCATCCGCGAGATCGCCGGACGGGACTGGTAGCGCGTTTCCGCTCGCTAACGCCGGGGGTGCCAGTCGCCCCCGGCGCTCCCCTCCCGGCGCTGCCGGGGCACCGGCAGCGGGAGCGAGGCCCAGATCACCTTGCCGCCCTCGCCGGTCCGCTCCACGTCGCACACCCCGCCGGCCTGCAGCGTCACGCTCTTCACCAGCAGCAGCCCCCGCCCGCCGAGCTGCCCGAGATCGCTCTCCAGCGCCTTCGGCCGGTACGGGTGCCCGTCCTCCACCGAGACCCGGACCCACCCGTCGTCGATCACCAGCTCGGTGGTCAGCTGCGGGGACAGCACCGCGGCGTGCGTGACCGCGTTGCTGACCAGCTCGGAGACGATCAGCAACAGGTCGTCGATCAGCTCCTGGTAGTCCTGCCCCGCCATCCCCTGCGCCAGCAGCCGGTCCCGCACCGCGTGCCGGGTCTGCGGGACGGAGGCCTCGTGCGCCACCGCCGAGAACCGCCAGATCCCCTGCACGGGCCCCATACTCGGCCCCCTGGTCGGCACCGCCGTCAGCCGTCTCGTCACTGGCTCGGCCGGTCCTCTGGTCTGCTCCACGTCAAGCCGCCCTTCGCACTGGACCACCGAGGCTAGGAGAGCGAAAGTCAGCAGCGGCTCAGCGACTGCAACTTGACGCGCCGTGGCGTGTCCCGACCGTTCCACGACCGATCCTGACCGATCCCCTGCACTTTCAGGCCACCCGCCGACGGAACATTCACGCCCCCGACGGCTTCTCCACACCCACGCGAGCCAGCACCTCCATCTCCCCCTGCCTCCCGTCCGTTCTGCACCGATCCGTCCCCCTCCCCTGCCCCGCACCCCCACAGCCACCCCGGACCCGGAAGAAACGCAGGTGAGAAGCACTCCCGGGGCCTGGTAGTGTTCTCTCTGTCGCCAAGGGGAACAGCACGAAACACCCCAAGGCACACACCCTGTCCGGGTGGCGGAATGGCAGACGCGCTAGCTTGAGGTGCTAGTGCCCTTTATCGGGCGTGGGGGTTCAAGTCCCCCCTCGGACACCAAGCAAGACCCCACTTCACGTGGGGTTTTCTTGTTTTGCGGGCTCCGTGCAGCGGTTGTGTGACCCACCGCGTGACCCACAGGTCCGCCCGGCTTCGAGATCGTTGGTCACCTTGCTGTGGCGCCGGGGGCTCGCCGGTGCAATGCTCCGTCAGCGTGATCATGCTGGGCCATTCGCCACCCCCAAGCCTCGAGCGGGTCAATCCGGCTGAGGTATGCGGAAAGAGACTTCAAGCTGGTCTCAGGACGGGCGCGGTCCCGTCCGTGACCTTGGAGGTTCCGCATGCGCTTGCCCTCTGTCTTGGCTGTCGGGCTCACGGGTGGTGCCCTGCTCATGACCGGGGTGGCCGCTCAGGCCGCTCCTGCTGCCGCCCCCGCCCAGGTCCGAACTGCCGAGGAGGCGGAGCTGGTCCCGGAGCCGTTCCCCGCCGGGGAGTTTTTGATCAAGCCCAGCCTGGGCAGCGGCGCCGTCGTGTGCGTGGCCAACTCCCGGGCCGCGAAGGGCAAGACCTCGGTCGGCGCGTGCGACCCGGCCGACATCGCGCAACGCTGGACCTACGACCCTGCAACGCAGCACCTGAGCACCATGTCCGACCCACTGCTCGGGCCGTCCGTCCCCCTCTGCGCCGGAAGGCCCAACCACGAGGGCCTGATGGGGGGCGATCTCTGCACTCTCGTGGGCCCCGCGTTCAAGTGGAAGACCACGGCCTTCAATTTTGTGACGCCGGGTACGGTGCGCACGGGCATCGAGTCCACTACGAAGGCCCGCCATTTCTGGCTGGCCTACCCCACCGGCGAGTACCGCCGAACCTGCCCGATCGCTGGCAAATACTCGGGCAGCAACGCCGACGGCGGGAATTTCGGCGTCGCGAGCATCTCCGAAGCGGAGAAGAACTGCCCTGGCACCGTGTACTTCGGCATGCAGTTCGAGCGGCTGCCCCGGAACTGACCAGCCTGGCGGACGAGCCATCGGGCACAGGCCCGATCTCACTTAAGACCCCAGTTGATCTGGGGTTTTTGCCTTTCTGGGTATTTCAGTGGCGGTCGGGCCCGGCGGCGGGGCGGGCTGCTTCGAGGCCGTGGACGAGGGAGCCGCCGAGCAGGGTGTGGCTGGGCCGGAGGCTGTCGAGGGTGTTCTCGGGGGCGGTTGTGGGGTCGTCGGGCCAGATCGTGAGGTCGGCGAGGCGGCCTGGGGTGAGCTGCCCGCGCAGGTGGGTCTCGCCGGTCAGACGGGCGGCGGCGGTGGTGTGCAGCTTGATCGCCTCCGGCCGGGAGATGGCGTGCTCCGGGCCGAGGACTCCGTCGACCGTTGACCGGGTCGTCAGCCCGTGGAGCGAGTGTGCGGCGCCGTAGGCGCCGACGGGGTAGTCGGATCCGGCCGAGACGTCCGCGCCCGCGTCCAGCCACTCGCGTGCGGGGAACAGCGCGGCCACCCGCTCCTTGCCCCAGTACTCGGCCTGGATGGCGGCGACATCGTGGAGCAGCGGCTGCTGAATGGTCACCGGAATGCCCAACTGCACCGCCCGGCGCCGCTGTTCATGGTCCGCGAGTCCGCCGTGCTCCATGACCAGCGTGCCGTAGGGCAGGCCGGGGATGCGGTTCTGCACGCGCTCGAACAGATCGAGGAGCGCACGCACGCCGCGGTCCCCGTACGCGTGGATGCCGACCCGCCAGCCGCGCCGCACCACCCGCTCCACAGCAGCCTCCAACTCCTCTTGATCCCAGGCGAGTTGACCGGTGTATCCGGGAGTGGGGCAGTGCGCCGGGCAGTACGGGGCCTCCAGGGCGCCGGATTCGATCCCGCCGTCCAGCCAGAACTTCACTCCCCATACGCGCAACCAGGGATCGGCGGTGTGCCGCCATGCCTCCATGCCGTCGAGGAGTTCCTCGACCTGCCGCACGGTGGTGAAGCCGATGGTGGAGAGCAGTACCCGGACCCGGCAGCCGAGTTCACCGCTCTCGCGGAGCTGCTGGAGCGCGGCCAGGTCGGCCAGGGAGGAGTTGGTGTCGCGGACGGTGCCGATGCCGGTCGCCGCGTAGGCGTGCGAGGCCAGGCGCAGGCCGTCCAGCTTGGCCGCCGGATCGGGCGCGGGCAGCTGCGGCCGGATCAGGGCCAGGCCGCCGCGCAGGTGGCCGTCGGGCCGGCCGTCGGCCGTGTGGCTGATGCTGCCGCCCACCGGGTCGGGGGTGTCAGCGTTGATCCCGCACAGGCGCAGCGCGTAGCCGTTGAGGACCTGGTTGTGCACCCCGCGCAGCACGAGCACCGGATGCCGGTCGGTCGCCCGGTCGAGCTCGGCCGCCGTGGGGAAGCGGCGTTCGGCGAGGTTGAGCTCCTGCCAGTGCCCGGCGGTGCGGATCCACTCACCCGGTGGCGTCCGGTCGGCCCGGGCGCGGATCAGCTCGAGGAACTCCCGGATGGAACGGGCACCGTCCACGGCCACGTCATGGGCGCTGTCGGCGGCCGCGATCAGATGCGTGTGCGTGTCGTCGAAGGCCGGCAGCACGGTCGAGCCGGGCAGGTCCAGCAGCGTCGTGGCCGGACCGACGAGGCCGTCGAGCCCGTCCGCCGCCTCCGACACCGCGAACACCCGCTCGCCGCGCACCGCGAGCGCCTGCTGCGGCTCCTGGCCGGGGACGAGGGTGTGGATGCGGCCCGCGCGCAGCAGCAGGTCCGCGAACGGCGGGGTGGACGACGGCACGGCGGCCTCCAGCGGCTTCGACCCGGACACGGTGGCAGATGGTTTTTCAGGCGCTCGCGGGCCGGACCAGGCGCTCGTCCGGGATGACCGCGACGCCGAGGATCTCGATCATGGCCTCGGGCTGCCACAGCCCGGTGGTGCCGATGCCGGCCAGCGCGGGGTAGACCGGGCCGGCCAGCTCGCGCCACACCTGCCCGATCTCCTTGCCGTGCGCCTGGTAGTCGGCGATGTCGGTCAGGAAGAGCGTCACGCTCACCAGGTCCTGCGGGATGCCGCCCGCCTCGGCCAGGGTCGCGAGGACGTTGCCGAATGCCTGCCGGAACTGCTCGACGATGCCGCCCGGAACGATCTTCATGTGCTGGTCGAGGGCCGTCTGACCGCCCAGGTGGAGCGTGTTGCCGCTGAGCGTCCCGTGCGAGTAGCCGCTGGGCTTGGGCAGGGACGCGGGATTGACCGGAACCGGTGTCAGGTCGGTCGCCATGGAGGGCTCCTGCGGGACGGGAACTGGGTGGCGTCACCGTAACATCTATTGACAGTCTCGTGACGGTCGTAGAAATAATGAAATACAAGATGCCGGGCAGTACGAAGGAGAGGAACGGTCATGCGCCTCGCGACCGTCGCCCATGCGGCCGGTACGAGCGCCGCGGTGCTCGACGGGGACACCTGGCGAGCGCTGCCGGCCACCGACCTGTCGGAGCTCCTGGCGGCCAACTCACAGGTGTCGCTGACCGCCCTGGCCGGTGAGGGGATCGAAGGCGCCGTGCCGGTGCTGCCACTGCCCGCGCCCCGCAAGGTGATCTGCTGCGGTCTGAACTACGCCGATCACATCCGGGAGACCGGACGCGAACTGCCGTCCCACCCCACGCTCTTCACCAAGTACGCCGACAGCCTCACCGGTCCCGACGCCGACCTCGTCCTGCCGCCGGGCCTGCAGGTCGACTGGGAGGCCGAGCTGGCGGTCGTGGTGGGCACGACCCTGCGCCGCGCCGACCGGTCGACCGCTCTCGCCGGGATCGCCGGTTACACCGTGGCGAACGACATCTCGGTGCGCGACTGGCAGTACCGCACGTTGGAGTGGTTCCAGGGGAAGGCCTGGGACGCCTCCACCCCGGTCGGTCCCGTGGTCGTGACACCGGACGAGATCGACCCCGCCGAGGGCCTGGAGGTGATCTGCCGGGTCAACGGCGAGCAGGTCCAGCGCGACAACACCCGGACGCTGGTGTTCGACCCGGCCGACCTGCTCGCGTACATCTCGACCTTCACCGTGCTGCGCCCCGGCGACCTCGTGCTGACCGGCACGCCCGGCGGCGTCGGGGTGGCCCGGGAGCCCCAGCGCTTCCTCGCCGACGGCGACGTCGTCGAGACCGAGATCCCCGGCATCGGCCGGCTGCGCAACACCGTGCGGTTCATGGATGGGAACTGCACGAGCTGACACTGCACCAACTGGCGCCTCTCCTCACCCACTTCCCCACTGGCAAGGAGCTTCGATGGACCCCCAGCCACGTGACCACGTCCTTGAGGGCGACAACTCGATGTACGCCACGGCGAGCGGCCTGGTGGTGCCGGTCGTGACCCGGGCCGGTACGGAACCCGGGGACACCGGCCAGTCCGACGGCGCCACCCGGATCTCGGGGGTCAGCATCCAGCACACCCCGGCCACCAGGATCTGGTTCGGCAAGGTCCACAACGAGGGCGGCTACCGCTCGGTGCCGCACCACCACGGTGAGGCCGAGACCGGCGGCTACGTGCTCTCCGGCCGGGGCCGGATCTACTTCGGCCGGAAGTTCGAGGACTACCTCGACCTGGCGGAGGGCGACTGGGTCTTCGTCCCGCCGTTCATGCCGCACGTCGAGTGCAACCTCGACCGCGACAAGCCGCTGACCTGGATGACGACCCGCACCCCCGAGAACATCGTGGTCAACCTCCCCCAGGTCCCGGACGCGGACCTGCGCGACTGGCTGGAGCGGCCCTGATGACCGACACCACCTCGGAGACCTTCACCGCCGCGGTCACCCTGAGCCCGGCGAAGGCGGAGCACTACGACCTCGCGTTCACCGCCCTCACCCAGCCCTGTCCGTGGCCGAAGGCCTACGGCGGCGACCTCGTCGCGCAGGCCGCGGCGGCCGCCATGCGGTCCGTCGACGACGGCAAGACGCTGCACTCGATGCACTCCTACTTCATGCGCCCCGCCGAGATCGGCGGCGAGGTGCGCTACGAGGTGGAGCTGCTGCGCGACGGCCGCGGGTACGCGACCCGGCAGGTGCGCGGCTACCAGCACGGCAAGCCGCTGTACGTCTGCCTGGCCAACTTCGCGGCCGGCGAGCCCGGCCCGAGCCACCAGTCGGAGCGGCCGGACCTGCCCGGCCCCGAGGACCTGCCCGGCTCCGCCGACTACCTCGCGGACCGGACCGGCGGGACGATGACGCCGGCCTCGAAGGAGTACTGGTCCACCGGGCGGAGCTTCGACATGCGCCACGTGCCGGGCCCGGTCTACCTGGGCGTCGAGGGTGCGCGGGTGCCCCACCAGGCGGTCTGGGTCAGGCCGTTCGACGCCCTGCGGCCGGTCGAGGGGCTCACCGATCCGCAGCGGGACACGGCAGCCCTCGCCTACGTCTGCGACTACACGGTCCTGGAGCCGGTGCTGCGGGTCCTGGGTCTGCACTGGGCGCAGGAGGGGCTGGTCACCGCCAGTCTCGACCACGCGATGTGGTTCCACCGGACGCCGCCGCCGGGCGCGCTGGACGGCTGGCTGCTCTACGCCCAGCAGGCCGACGCGGCCGGCTCGGGGCGCGGTCTCGGCTCGGGCCGGTTCTTCACCCCCGACGGCACCCACCTGGCCTCCGTGGTCCAGGAAGGGATGATCCGGGTGCCCGGGGCAGGCCGGCCATGACGGCGCCGACCTCGGCACACACCGACACCTTCGCCCGCGACCACCTGCCCCCCGCCGGGCAGTGGCCGGTGCTCGAGTTCACCACCGAGCTGCTTCAGTACCCCGAACGCCTCAACGCCGCAGCCGAGTTGATCGACCGTCCGGTGGCGGCATTCGGCCCGGACCGGCCCGCGCTGCGCACCCCGGACGGTGACGTCTGGACCTACGGCGAACTCCAGCGGCGGGCCGACCAGATCGCCCGGGTGCTCACCGAGGACCTGGGCCTGGTGCCCGGCAACCGGGTGCTGCTGCGGTCCCCCAACAACCCCTGGGCCGTCGCCGCCTGGCTGGGCGTGCTGAAGGCCGGCGGCATCGTGGTCGGCAGCATGGCCGCGCTGCGGGCGCGCGAGCTGGCGCCGATCGTGGCGAAGACCCGGCCGTCCGTGGCGCTGGTCGACCACCGGTACCTCGACGAGGTGTTCACCGTACGGGACACGGTCGCGCCGGACCTGGCCGTGGTGGCCCACGGCGGTGACGCGGACGAGGACCTGAGCCACCGGGCCGAGCGGAAGTCGGGCCCGTTCCGCGCGGTGGACACCGCCGCGGACGACGTCGCGCTGTTCGGACCGACCTCGGGCACCACCGGCGTCCCGAAGATCACCGTGCACTTCCACCGTGACCTGCTGTCGATCGACAACACCTTCGGGCAGAGCACGTTGCGGCTTCGCCCGGACGACCTGGTCGCGTGCACCGCGCCGTTCGCCTTCACCTTCGGCCTGGGCATGCTGGTGGTCTTCACGCTCCGGGCGGGCGCCTGCGCCTTCCTCACCGAGGCCGCCACGCCGGTCCAGCTCGCCCGGCTGGTCGCCGACCACGGCGTGACGGTGCTGGCCACCGCACCGACCGCGTACCAGCAGATCGTCAAGTCCGGTGAGGTGCAACGCCTTTCGGGTCTCCGGTCGGCGGTCAGCGCGGGTGAGCACATCCCCCTGGGTCTGTGGGAGACGCTCCGCGACGAGCTCGGCATCAAGGTCATCGACGGGATCGGCGCCACCGAGCTGCTGCACATCTTCATCTCGGCCACCGGGGAGGACATCCGCCCGGGCGCGACCGGCCGGCCGGTGCCCGGCTACCGCGCCACCGTCCTGGGCCCCGACGGCGAGGAGGCCGCTCCCGGTGTCGCGGGACGGCTCGGCGTGATCGGCCCGGTCGGCTGCCGCTACCTCGACGACGAGCGGCAGGCGAACTACGTCGTGAACGGGTGGAACGTCACCGGCGACACCTTCGTGCGCGACGAGGACGGCTACTTCTGGTACCAGGCACGCAGCGACGACATGATCGTTTCCTCCGGCTACAACATCGCCGGCCCCGAGGTCGAGGCCGCGGTGGTCACCCACCCGGACGTGGCCGAGACGGCGGTGGTCGCCGCTCCCGATCCCGAACGGGGCTCGGTGGTCTGCGCGTTCGTGGTGCTCCGGGACGGGGTGGTCGGCGACCCGGCGAAGGCCAGGGAGATCCAGGACCACGTCAAGCAGCTGATCGCGCCCTACAAGTACCCGCGCGACGTGCGCTTCATCGACGCGCTGCCGCGCAACCCGAGCGGCAAGCTCCAGCACTTCAAGCTCCGCCGGATCGTGCGGGAGCAGTCAGCGGAGGACCAGGCATGAGGATCGCCATCGCCGGCGGTGGCCCGGGCGGCCTGTACTTCGCCGCCCTGATGAAGCAGCTGGACCCGGCGCACGAGGTCACCGTCTGGGAGCGCAACGCGCCGGACGACACCTTCGGTTTCGGCGTCGTCTTCTCCGACGAGACCCTGAGCGGAATCGACAACGCCGACGAGGTCGTGCACGCCGCGATGGAGAACCGGTTCGCCCGCTGGACCGACATCGACATCGAGTTCGACGGCCACCGGTTCACCGTGGGCGGTCAGGGCTTCGCGGCGATGAGCCGCCAGGACCTGCTCCGGATCCTGCAGCAGCGGGCCGCCGATCTCGGCGTCACCGTCCACTACCGGACGCAGGTGCCCGACGTGGACGAGCTGCGGGTCTCCCACGACCTGGTGCTCGCCGCCGACGGACTCAACTCCACGATCCGGACGAAGTACGCCGACGTCTTCGGGCCGTCGCTGGACCGGCGGTGCAACAAGTACATCTGGCTCGGCACCGACCTGGTCTTCGAGGCGTTCCAGTTCTTCGTCAAGCAGACGGAGTGGGGCACCATGCAGATCCATGGCTACCCCTTCTCCGGCACCGGCTCGACCTTCATCGTCGAGATGCACGAGGACGTCTGGCGGCGGGCCGGCTTCGACCGGACCGAGGCTCGGGATCTCCCGCCGGGCGTCTCGGACGAGTACGCCGTCGCGAGGATCCGGGAGCTGTTCGCCGACGAGTTGAAGGGCCATCAGGTCCTCACCAACAACTCGAAGTGGCTCAACTTCACGACGGTCCGCAACGAGCGGTGGCACGACGGCAACGTGGTGCTGCTCGGCGACGCGGCGCACACCGCCCACTTCTCGATCGGCTCGGGCACCAAGCTCGCCATGGAGGACGCGCTCGCGCTGGCGGCGTGTCTGCACGAACACCCCGCGGTGGCCCAGGCGTTGGAGGCGTACCAGACCGAGCGCAAGCCGGTCGTCGAGTCGACCCAGCGGGCCGCGCAGGCCTCGCTGGAGTGGTTCGAGAACATCGGCATGTACGCGGGCCAGGCCCCGGCCCAGTTCGCGTTCAACCTGCTGACCCGGTCCCGCCGCATCACCTTCGACAACCTCAGGGAGCGGGACGCCGAGTTCGCCGCCCTGATGGAGAGTGAGTTCGCCCGGCACGAGCAGGCCGCCGAGGTGGCCCCGGCGATGTTCCAGCCGGTGCGGATCGGTCCGCTCGAGCTGAAGAACCGCGTCATCGTCTCCCCGATGGACATGTACTCCTCGGTGGACGGGGTCCCCGGTGACTTCCACCTGGTGCACCTCGGCTCCAAGGCGCTCGGCGGAGCGGGCCTGGTGATGAGCGAGATGGTCTGCGTCTCGCCCGAGGGCCGGATCACCCCCGGCTGCCCCGGACTGTGGACCGACGAGCAGCGCGACGCCTGGCGCCGGGTCACCGACTTCGTGCACGAGAACACGACCGGCCGGATCGGCCTGCAACTCGGCCACTCCGGTCGCAAGGGTTCGACCAGACTCATGTGGGAGGGCATCGACCAGCCGCTCGACGACGGCAACTGGGAGGTGATCGGCCCGTCCGCGATCCCCTACGGCACCGACTGCCACGTCCCTCGGGAGGCCGGCCGGGAGGACCTGGACAAGGTGGTCGCCGACTTCGCCGCGGCCGCCGAGCGCGGCGTGCGGGCGGGCTTCGACCTCATCGAGGTGCACGCCGCCCACGGCTACCTCCTGTCGTCCTTCCTCTCCCCCGTCGCGAACCGGCGCACCGACGAGTACGGCGGGTCCCTGGCGAACCGGCTGCGGTTCCCGCTGGAGGTCTTCGACGCCGTGCGCCGGGCCGTCCCGTCCGGGGTTCCGGTGACCGTCCGCATCTCGGCGACCGACTGGGTACCGGACGGCAACACCGAGGACGACGCCGTGGAGATCGCCCGCGCGTTCATCGAGCACGGCGCCGCCGCGATCGACGTCTCCTCGGGGCAGGTCACCAAGGACGAGAAACCGGCCTACGGCCGCTCCTACCAGACCCCGTTCGCCGACAAGATCCGCCACCGGGTGGCCGGGCCCGCAGGCGTCAAGGTGATCGCGGTCGGTGCCATCTCGTCGTACGACGACGTGAACTCCATCCTGCTCGCCGGACGGGCCGACCTGTGCGCCCTCGGCCGCACCCACCTCTACAACCCGCAGTGGACCCTGCAGGCCGCCGCCGAACAGGAGTACCGCGGCGCGGGCGCCCGGTGGCCGGTCCAGTGGGAGGCGGGCCGCCGCAGACCGCCGACCTCCCGCACCGACCGGATCCCGCCGCGACTGGAGCTGCTGCGCGAGGGAGCGGCCGGCCAGGTGCACCTGCGGTGGACGCCGGGGCCGGACCCGGTGTCCGGGTGACCGGCCCTGGCGTCCAGGGTCCGCCGCACTGCGCGGGCCGGTGCGATCATGAATGACCGCCTCGGCGATACTGGACGGGATGAGCGAGACGAAGAGCGCCCGGCCCCCGGCAGCCGCCCGCCGTTCCCGGACCCTGCTGGTGAGCTTCCTCGGCGCGGTCGTCCGTCCCATGGGCAACTGGATGCCGATCGCGGGCACGGTGGAACTCCTGGCCCAGTCGGGCCTCGACGCCTCCAGCGTCCGGACGGCGGTCTTCCGGCTCAAGAAGCGCGGATGGCTGGAGTCGCAGACCCGCTCCGGCCTGCGCGGCTACGCCCTGACACCCGCCGCACTGGAGGCACTCGCGGCCGGTGACGAGGTGATCTGGCACGCGCGACAGCCGGCCGATCTCGGCGACGGCTGGTGCCTGGTGAACTTCTCCGTACCGGAGTCCGCCCGCGCGAAGCGCCACCAGCTGACGGCACATCTGACCTCGCTCGGCTTCGGCAACATCGGCTCGGCGGTGTGGATAGCCCCCGCGCGGATGCTCCCGGCCGCCCAACGGGCCATAGCCGAACTGGATCTCACCGAGCAGTGCGCCGTCTTCGTCGGCGACTACCTCGGGGGGCAACAGCTCACGACCATGGTCCGCAACGGCTGGGACCTCGCCGAGATCGACCGGCGCTACCGCGAGTTCATCGAGGACTACCAGGGAGAGCGCGACCGCCTCGCGGCCGACTCCTTCACCGACGGCAAGCACGCCTTCGTCACCTACCTCTCGGTGATCGACCACTGGCGCAAGCTGCCGTTCCGCGACCCCGGGCTCCCGCCCGAGGTACTGACCGAGGACTGGAGCGGCCCCGCCGCCGTCCGCCTCTTCGAGCGGTTGGTCGCGGAGCTGGACGGCCCGGCACTCGCCCACGCCGCCCACTACTGGACCGCGCAGAGAGCGGGTCTGTGACGTGATCTCGCATCTTTCGTCACCGGATCGTGTGGGGCCGAAGGTGGTCTGGTTGGACGGATCGGCCGGGGCGCCGCCCATCACCCGGAGCCGCCAGTTCTGTGCGACGGTGGTCAGCTCAGTGCGACGGTGACCGCTCGTCCGGGGTGGCGCCGGTCGGACGGTGGAGAGCCCGCCGGTCCAGCCTCCGATGCCCGGCCGGCCCGGGCGGGGTGCGCAGGCGGTCGAGGAACGCCGCTTCGGCTGCTTCGGAGCGCGGGTCGTGCCAGCGGCCGAGCGGGACGGCGCGCAGGTGGCGGCCCTGCGGGTCGAGGAGGTGGCCGCCCAGTTTCATCGACCAGAGCGTCAGCGTCCGGTCCGCGACGGCGAGTTCGGGGAAGCGTTCGGTGAGCCGCGACTCGAAGGGGGCGATGTCGTCGACCGAGCGCAGCCAGGCGGCGAGCAGCAGGTTGTGCGGGCCGGAGAGGGAGGCGCAGAGGCGGATCTCGCGCAGGGCGCTGATCCGTTCGGCGAGGTGCGGGGCCCGGCTCTGCGGCACGGCCCCCACAGCGACACCGAGACCGGCCGGCCGGCCGGAGAGGGCTCGGGCGACCTCGCAGCGGTAGACGAGGGCGTGTTCGGCGTCGAGCCGGTCGAGGCGCCGGCGGACCGTGGTGGGGCTGAGGCCGGTGCGGGCGGCGAGCCGGGCAGCGGGCTGCCGGGGGTCCTCGCTGAGCGCTTGTACGAGTTCCAGGTCGCTGCCCTGGAGCAGTCGGCCGTCCTGCGGCCGGCCCCCGGCGGTCGCCGCGGGCGCGAGCCGCCGGCGCTGGTCCTCGGTGAGCCGGTCGAGACGCCATCGGCTGCCTTCGGTGTGGGCGGCGGTGGAGACCTGGGTGCGGGAGGAGGTCACCCCGTCGAGGGAGCCCAGTCGGAAGCCGACGTAGCGGGCGAGTTGGGCCTGGTCGGGTGAAGACGGCGGTGACGAGCAGGTCCCGGCCGGTGCTCGGCCGACTGCTCCTCGCGGTGCTCCTCGGTGGAGCATGGCTGACGGTCGAACTGCGCACGGCGGAACCGCTGGTGGACGTCCGGGCGCTGGCCGATCGCCGGGTCGCCCCGTTCTTCCTGTGCGCCGTCGTCTTCGGCGTGGTGTACTTCGGCAGCCAGTCGCCCGACGCCACGTTCCTGGCCGCGGACCCTGGCGTGACGGTCTGGCTGCTGTGCGCGGTCCTCGCCTTCGGCGCGGCGGCTGTGACGGCGGTGGCCCGGCGGGCGGGACGCGACTGACGTGGCGGGAGACGGGAGGCGACGGCGGCACGGACCGAATCGGCCTGACCAGTCGCGCACCGCGCCGGGGCGACGTGCTGCAGGTTGTCCAGGGTCGGGGCAGGGGCGGAGTGGTCAGTGCCTGAAAGCGTCCTTGATCTTCGCTCCCGCCTGCTTGGTGTTTCCCTTGGCCTGGTCACCCCGGCCTTCGGCCCGTAGGCGCCGGTTGCCGGTGACACGGCCGACGGCCTTCTTGACGCCGCCTTTAAGCGTTTCCGCCTTGTGCGCGATCTTCTTGGCGATACCCATGGGTGGCTGCCCTTCGTGAGTCATCTGCTGATGGCGCGTCGGCGAGGCCCTCGGGACGGCCGGCGATTCGCGTGTGGTGACGCTCTATCGGCGGGCGGCTCGGTGACCGAACAGGTTCAGCCCCTTCCGGTGACCTTCGTCCGGGTCGGGGACGAGGTCGTCGTGAGATGGGCTGTCGTTCCCTCGCGCACTCGCCGTCTCCGCGCGAGCGGTGTCGCGTTGGTCGATCAGGCCGTCGCGCTCCTTGTCGGCGGCGGCCATCTCGCGGCGGGACTGCTTGAGTCCGTGGCGCGCGACGTGGCTGCGGCGAGAGGTACGCCACGCACCGGCCAGGAGCAGACTCAGCCCGAACAGGGCCACCGCCCCGACGATGGTGCCGTGGAGGAACAGGGTGCCGCTGGAGCCGGTGACGTGGTAGCCGAACACCTCGAACCAGTCTGTGAGCCCGTCCGTGCTGCCGGTGTCGGAGAGGACACCTGCCGCGCCCACGACTACCGCGGCGACCAGGATGACGAGCCCGATGACGATAATGATCATGGCGTGCTCCGAAGTTTGCGATGCGGACCCGCGGTGGAACCGTGTGGTCCAGTGAGGTGAGCACGAACAGGTACGGCAAGGTCGCCCGGGAAGGTGCCGGTCGGTGTGCCGGATGATCGACCGCGACCGAGCCGACGGATGACGCACGCACCACCTCGTTCACGCGCCCCACCCGCCGGCCCCGTCCTTGGTCGACCCCGCTCAGCAGGGGCGACGGCGCCGGTCAGGGCCGGAGCCCGGGCCTCCCGCTCTTGAGGACGGCACCGCGTGGATGCAGGATGTGTGGTCTTGGCTCAGGGCCCGACCCCGTCATCGGAGTGCCGTCATCGACGGCTTCCGCTGCCGCGACACCACGGTCCGACACGGCGGTCACCGCTTCGGACGGACGCGGTCGGATGGCGTCCCGTGGAGTGGTGTAGCAGGGATCTTGGAGTGACCCCTGGTCATGGGGCAGCCATCGCGCAACTCTCTGTGTAGAACGGCGAGTTCACCCAGGGAGGTACGCGATGGCCTTATCCCAGTCTGACCTACTCCGCCTCATGGAGTCACTGCGTTCGGCCGACGGAATCGAGTTGATCAGGACCCTCGCCCAGCGGATCCTGCAGGAGCTGATCGAGGCCGAGGCCACCGCCCGGATCGGCGCCGAGCCCGGCGAGCGAACCGAGGCCCGTACGACCTGGCGCAACGGCCACCGGGACAAGACCCTGACCACGCAGGCCGGCGATCTGGAGCTGGCCATCCCCAAGGTCCGCACGGGCAGTTTCTTCCCCAGCCTGCTGGAGCGCCGGCGCCGCATCGACCAGGCCCTTTACGCGGTCATCATGGAGGCCTACGTCCTGGGCGTGTCCACCCGCTCGGTCGACGACCTGGTCAAAGCCCTCGGAGCGGACACCGGCATCTCCAAGAGCGAGGTCTCCCGGATCTGCGCTGACCTGGACGAACAGCTCACCGCCTTCCGCACCCGGCCGCTCGGCCACACCCGTTTCCCCTACATCTACCTGGACGCGACCTACTGCAAGGCGCGGGTGAACCACCAGATCGTCTCCCGGGCCGTGGTCGTCGCCACCGGCATCACCGAGGACGGCGGCCGCGAGGTGCTCGGGGTGATGGTCGGCGACAGCGAGACCGAGGTGTTCTGGGCCGAGTTCCTGCGTCACTTGCGCGAACGCGGCCTGACCGGGGTCCGCCTCGTCATCGGCGACCACCACAGCGGCCTGGTCAAGGCGATCCGCAAGGTCATGCTCGGAGCCGCCTACCAGAGATGTCGCGTCCACTTCCTGCGCAACACCTTCGCGATCATCCCCAAGGACGCGGCCGAGATGGTCGCCGCGACCATCCGCACGATCTTCGCCCAACCCACCCAAGCCGCGGTCCGAGCTCAGCTGGACACCGTCGCCGACATGCTCGGCAAGCAGTTCCCCAAGGTCAAAGCGATGCTGCTGGAGGCCAAGGACGACCTCACCGCCTTCGCCGGCTTCCCGGAGCGACATTGGAAGAAGATCCAGTCCACCAACCCGCTGGAGCGGATCAACCGCGAAATCAAACGCCGCACCGACGTCGTCCAGGTCTTCCCGAACGACGACGCGCTCCTGCGGCTGGTCACCGCCGTGCTGTTCGAGATGCACGACGAATGGATCGCCTTCCCCCGCCGCTACCTACCCGAGGGCAGCATGGACCAGATCTACCCCGCCGAACACGCCCGCGACGAACTACCGCCCACCGCATGACCGTTGGCGCACGACCACTACACCACTCCACGGGACACGACCCGCGGTCGCTCGTCGTCGTGCTCCGGCAGGTCGTGGTCCGGCAGGTCGTGGTCCGGCAGGGTGAACCGCTCCAGCGCGTCGCTGCGCCTGCGCCACCGCCGCAGTGCCAGCGCCCCGGCCAGCCCGAGCAGGCCGAGCGAGACGATCCCTGCCGCACGGCGTCTGTGGGCCCGGGAGATCTGCGTCGCCGTGGGCCCGCCGTACGGGGGCAGCGCTACCGGCCGCGGTACCAGGTACCGGTCGTAGCCGCGGCGCGTCCGACCGGCGGCACTCTCCAACTCCGAGGCCACCGAGTGGATATGGGGCAGGAGCCGACTCATGACCTGCTCTCCGGTCCGCGCGGCCGACCGCTCCGCGACGGCGATTTCTCTGACCACTGCTTCACGGGCCTTCGTCGCGGCTTTCTGTACCGAGCCCTTGTGGTTCACCGGGCCTCCCCTCCGCGTTGCTGGTCGACGTCCGTTACCGGATCACGAAGCCGGTGTAGTAAGCGCCCACGGCCTCCCGGTAGTCGGGGTCGTCGAGGTGCGTCTCCCGGTGGAACTCGGGGGCACCCTTGACGTCGTCCTTGGTCCGGTTCAGAAAGACCGTCTCGTTCGGGATGTCGACGCTGGAGATCGTCCCGGCCGGCAGCAGGATCTCCTTTCCGAAGATCCACACGCCCGTGTCGACGACGACGAACGACGTGCCCGCCTCGGCCGTGTGCTTGTCGATCTTGCCGATGTGGCCGTCGATCGCCTCTACCCGGTAGCCCGTCAGGTCCGTGCCGGTCGGGTAGCCGCTCTCGGTGCCATGGGTCCACAGGTTCTTCATCAACGCGGTCCTCCTTGTCGAGCTGCTTCCTCCCGGGTTCCGCAGACCTGACGTCACATCAGGCCATGAGTGCGGGAGGCTGTCGAAAGGTCGGCTGCCCGCCTTTCGGCCTCCCATGCATGTGCTCGGGGGGTGAGCGGATTCAGGTTCGACCCCGATGCCGGGGGCAGGCTCCTGGACAGGGCGGTCCGTCGCCCGTCCGGGTCTCTGCCGCGCGGACCGCGCGGGGAGAGGCAGGATCCCACTGACGCGACGAGAGGTATCCCAGTGAGCCGTCCAACGCCAGCGCACCGTCCGATCGGAGAACTCGCCTCCGAGGCAGCCGAGTTGATCCGGGTGGCGAGGCAAGTCGCTCAACTTTCCGAATACTCGGCACTGTTGGACACCGGCCAGGTGAGTGAGGCGGTCCATGCGCTGCAGGCACTGGCGTCCCATCTCCCCGAGCTGCTCGATCGCCTCGGCACCGTCCTGAGCAGCGAGCAGGCGTCCGGGCGGCTGACTTCCGTCTCCTCCGACATCTCGGAGATGGATCTGGTCCGGATAGCCCGGGACACCCGCGACCAGCTCGGCGAGGCGGGCCGGATCGCGGGCGTACTCGGAGAGACGCTCACGCTGGCGGAAACCTCCCTGGCCGGGATCGGGAAGCCCTGGGGGGTGGCCTCGGTCCGTCCGGACGACCTCCCGGTCGACGACGACGGGTCGTCGGCGCGGCCTCGCCGGTAGGCCGGTACGCAGCGCCGCGCGGATGCCGCGCGCGGCCGAGGAGGGCGTCGCGTTCGCCGACCGGCGGGTGGACGTGGTTACGCCGAGTGCGGGTTGCGGGCTATGCTGCGCGGAGCGTCCCAGACCCCGACGTGGCAAGTGCTGGCCGTAACACAGGTGCCCGCGGGGGACGGATGAACCATCCGACCGCCTGTGTGCGTCTTCCGAGGGCTCCGTGCCCTGTCGAAGGCCTGACCGCATGGAGAGCGTTCCGGGCCGGAGCCTCACACCGGGCTCCGCCGCTGGGCCGCTGCGCCGGTTGGTCGCGTGAAGCGAGGCATCATGCCCGTTCTGCAGAGCCTGAACGTCTACCGGCACGACCGAGGGATCCGGGCGTCGGTCATGCTCGCCGGTGAGCTCGACCTGGCTACCGTCCCACTCGTGCGCGCGGCACTGGAGAGCTGTGCACGCGAGGGGATCCACACCATCGACGTCGACGTCAGCGCGCTCACGTTCTGTGACGTAAGCGGCCTCAACGTCTTCCTCGCGGCCGCGAGGGCCGCTGCGGCGGCCGGCGGTTCGCTGCGCCTGCACCACCCCCGGCGGGCCCTGGCCCGGCTGCTGGATCTCAGCGGCGCCGGCTTCCTCCTCCGAGACCTCCCGGGCCTCCCGGGCCCTCCAGTCGCCGCGCCTCCCCCTCCCCCGTACCGGGCGCCCTTCTTCCGCCTCTGGCGTGGTGCCGGGGAGCCGGGGCACCTGGCGGCCGCCGAGGCTGCCCGATGGAACTAGGGTGGGCGGTAGTCATCCGTGGCCACCGCGCGCGAAGAGGTCGTGACACCGTGCGGGTCCGCTCACTCTCGCTACCAGCCTCACCCGGGGGTGCCTGGTGATCAGCGATCGCATGGCCGAGGTCCTGCGTGGGCTCGACAGCCGGGACGGCACCCCCCGAGTCGCCGACGTCACCGCGGCGGGCGCCGCCGCGCTGGGAGTGGACGCCCTGGCGGTCTCCCTGCTGACCGGGGACGTGACCGAACCGCTCTGGTGTTCCCACGAAACCTCCCGGCGCTTCGAGGACCTGCAGTTCACCCTCGGCGAGGGCCCCGGACCCGACACGCTGCGCAGCGGTGCGATGGTGCTGGTGCCGGACCTGGCCCAGGTCCGGTCCGGCCGCTGGGCCGCCTTGGCCGAGGAGGCCGCGCCGGTGCGGGCGGTGTTCTGCTTCCCGATGGGGATCGGCGCCATCAACGTCGGTGTGCTGACCGCCGTGCGCCGCACCCCCGGCGCGCTCACCGCGTCCCAGGTGGGCGACGCGCTGGTACTTGCCGCTGCCCTCACCGCCCGCCTCCTGGGCAACGGCGAACCCCAGGCCGCCGCCGTCCCCCTCGACCCGCCCCACACCCTGCAGCGTGCGGTCGTCCACCAGGCGACCGGCATGCTCAGCGTCCAGCTCGCCCTTTCCCTGCCGCAGGCCCTCCTGCGGCTGCGTGCCCACGCCTACAGCAGCGGGCGCTCCATCACCGACGTCTGCCAGGACGTCGTGGAGCGCCGGCTGCGCCTGGAGCCCGACGACAACGGGACGTCCCCGCCCCACGCAGAGAAGGACTGATCGACATGACCCGCGAGCAACGACTCACCGAGGTCTTCGTGGAGGTCGCCGACTCCCTCATCGACGACTTCGACGTCATCGACTTCCTCCAGCGACTCTCCGAACGGTGCGTGGAACTCCTCGACGTCGCGGCTGCCGGCATCCTGCTCGCCGACCAGCACGACGAACTGCAGACCATCGCGGCCTCCGACGAGCACACCCGCCTGCTGGAGCTCTTCGCACTGCAGCACGACCAGGGCCCCTGCGTCGAGTGCTACCGCACCGGCAGCCCCCGCCTCAACATCGATCTGACAGACCCTCACATCACCCAGGAGTGGCCGCAGTTCGCCACCCGCGCACGCCAGACCGGCTTCGTCGTCACCAACGCCATCCCGCTGCGCCTGCGCCGCCGGGTGATCGGCACGCTCGGCCTGTTCCAGACCGACTCTGCCCCGCTCGGCGCCGCGGACATCACACTCGCCCAGGCGCTGGCCGACATCGCGACCATCGCCATCCAGCAGCAGCGCACCCTGGACCACAGCGAGGTCGAGCGCGGCCAGCTCCAGTCCGCGCTCACCAGCCGAATCGTCCTGGAACAGGTCAAGGGCATCCTCGCGGAACGCTGGCAGACCTCCGTCGACGACGCGTTCACCGCCTTCCGCGCCTACGCCCGCACCCACCACCGCCAACTCGCCCAGCTGGCTCGCGAGATCGCCGACGGCGCCTTCGACACCGACCTGATCCCCCACCCCACCGACACCACGTCCCAGCCCTGACCACCGAACGTGAGCGAGCCTCGGGCTCCGAGGCAGCTGTCAGGGGGCCGACGGTGCGGCGATCTCCAGCCAGACGGACTTGCCGGCCAGATCCTCCCGTACGGTGACGCCCCAGCGCGTCGACAGCCGCGCGACGATGTGCAGGCCGTGCCCGCCGGGGCGCCCGGGCTGGTGAGGGAGGCGTGGCCGAGGACGGTCGGGGCCGGCGTCGGCCACCTCGACGCGCAGGGCACTCTCGGTGCAGTGCAGGAGGAGCCGTTCAGGACCGGCTGTGTGGAGGCAGGCGTTCGTCACCAGTTCGCAGACCAGCAGCAGTACGTCGTCGGCGACAGCCTGTCCTTCTTCATCAGCGGCGGGGAGCCAGCCCCAGTCCAGCAGGGCGATCCGGGTGAAGTCCCGACATCGGCCGACCACACCGCTGCCCCCGAAGAGGGCGAGACGGCGGAACTGACCGCCCTGGGGCAGCCCCGACTGACTGGTGCTCATCTGGCCTCATCCCGAGAAACCGCACGGCCACACCCGCGCGCCTGCCGAACCGCACGCGAGCCGTCGCGGCCGAGCACCTGGTGCCGGCACCCCTGCCGCTCCTGGGCGCGTCTACCCACGACGGCGCGGCCGAACACCTGACGGCTGGGTCGTCGAGAGCCTACCGACAACAGTGGAAGGGACCATCCATGGCTGCCCACATCACAGTCGAGCAGACCGTCGCAGATTCTCCGGCCCCGGTCGGCACCACCACGGCGGTGCGGACCGCGCCCCTCCGGCGACCCGCGGGCCTGCCGGAAGCCCGGACCACGGACCGCGTCAGCACGGCCGACGCCCGAGCAATGTCCACGGTGCTCCTGCGGCGGTTGGCGGAGCTCGAGGAGGGCACCCACGAGCGCGCCTACGTCCGTAACACCCTCGTCGAACTGAACATGACCCTGGTGAGGTTCGCGGCCGCCCGGTTCCGCGGCAACTCCGAACCGATGGAAGACATCATCCAGGTCGGCACCATCGGCCTGATCAAAGCCATCGACCGTTTCGACCTCGAGCGTGGCCTGGTGTTCAGCACCTTCGCGTTGCCGACCATCAGGGGTGAGATCAAGCGCTTCTTCCGCGACACCACCTGGGCGGTCCACGTCCCGCGCCGACTGAAGGACCTGCGCCTGGAGTTGGCCAGGGCCGGCGATGTCCTCGCCATCAAGCTCGACCGCGCTCCGACCCCCGGCGAGCTCGCCGCCTACCTCGACCTGCCCGCCGAGGAGATCATCGAGGGCATGCTGGCCGCCAACGGCTACAGCACCTCGTCCATGGACGCCCAGACCGAACTGGACGCAGGCGACGGCTCGTTCGCCACCCACACCGGATTCATCGAGCGAGGCTTCGATCGTGTCGAGAACCTCCACGCCCTCAACCCGTTGATCGCCGCACTGCCCCGACGCGACCGGCAGATCCTCTCGATGCGTTTCAGCGACGAACTCACCCAATCCGAGATCGGCACCCGGCTGGGCCTGTCCCAGATGCACGTCTCCCGACTGCTTTCGCGAACCGTCGCGCTGCTGCGCACCCAGCTGCTCACCCAGGACTGAACCGATCCAGCCATGAACGGATGCCTCCTCGGGCAGGGCGTTCAGCGGCGGGCGAGCTGCCGCTCACCGCCTGCGCCTTGCTGGTAGCTGAGGCCGTAGTGCCGGAAGATCGCTTCCTCGTCTTCGGCCGGCAGGACGTCGTCCGTTCCGATCGGCGGGCAGTCCTTCACCAGCGCCTTGTCGTAGACCACTCTGACGTAACCCGGTCCGACGCTGGCCCCGTCCAGCGGGACGAAGACCAGGCGGTGGCGGGTGGGCAGGCCGACCTGGACGGTGGCCATGGCCGGCTCGTCCGTGCTGGTGTCCACATAGATCGCTTCCAGCATGCCGATCTTGTGCCCGCCGGCGTCGACGACGTCGTGGGTGCGCCACTCGCGGATGTCCCCGACCTGGATCACCGGGACTCCCTTCGCGCCACACGGCCCCACAGGGCCTGCGTCCTGTGCACTTCCAGCCTGCCCCCGTCGGAACCCCGGCACCAGTGCTGACCGCACGTTCCCTCCCGGCGGGACATCCGGCGATCGTCACCACGGCGGCGTCCACCGCGCTACTGTACGTAGGACAGAGGACCCCTTTCGTTCTCTGGGCTCAATCGCCATGCAGTGCCTGGGACTTGACCAGGTGCCAGGGCGTTCCTGCTCCCAGCGCATCAGATGACGGAGCCCGCTTCGGCGGGTGTTGCTCCAGCTGCCCCGGACCCCGGCCGCGTCACGCACGAGACGGCCAAGGAGTCCACGTGATCCCCACGCAGCAGACCGCAGCCGCCCTGGTAACGGCGCCGATCCCCTGGCCCGCCGATCAGGGCTTGAGTATCCACCGGCGCGACCGCAGCCTCGGCACAACGCTCACCCTGAGCGGTGGGATCGACTTCGCCACCGCGCCGCGACTGGAGCGGGTGGTCCGGGATTGCCTGCACGCGAGCGTGCGCAGCATCGACCTGGACCTGGCGCCGCTCGGCTTCTGCGACCTCCGGGGCCTGTACGCCTTCATCGACGCGACCTGGCTCACCGTTGCCGCCGGAGGGCGCCTGCGCCTGGAGAGCCCGCCCCCGGTGCTGACACGTCTGCTCACCCTGACCGGAACCCACCACCTGGTGAGCATCGTGACCGACAAGAGCATCCACGGCCTGCCCCGCGCTCACCTCCCCGCTGCCTGACCAGCGGCCGCTCCGTCATCGACACCTCCAAGGACGTGCTGGGCCGGCGCCTTCGCCTGGGCCGCCTCGGCAACGGCGAGAGCCCGACAACGCCCGTCACAGACAAGGACTGATCGCCATGACCCGCGAACAGCAGCTCACCGAAGTCTTCGTGAAGGTCGCCGACTCCCTGATCGACGACTTCGACCTCATCGACTTCCTCCAGCAGCTCTCCGAACGCTGCATGGACCTCCTGGACGTGGCCGCTGTTGGCATCCTGCTGGCCGACCAGCACGATCACCTACAGGTCCTGGCGGCCTCCGACGAACACACCCGGGTCCTGGAACTGTTCGCCCTGCAGCACGACCAGGGCCCCTGTGTGGACTCCTACCGCAGCGGCATCCCCCGCACCGACATCAACCTCCACGACCCGCGGACCATCGCAGCCTGGCCGCGGTTCGCCGACGCGGCCAGGGAGACCGGCTTCGTGTCCACCAACGCGATCCCGATGCGGCTGCGCGGGCGCGTCATCGGAGTACTCGGCCTGTTCCAGACCGACCCCACCCCCCTCAGCGCCGAAAACGTCACTCTCGCCCAGGCCCTGGCAGACCTGGCAACCATCGCCGTCCTGCAACAGCGCACTCTGGCCCACAGCCAACTGGAACGAGGCCAGCTCCAGTTCGCCCTGAACAGCCGCATCGTGCTGGAACAGGTCAAGGGCCTCCTCGCGGAACGCTGGCACCTGAGCGTCGACGAGGCGTTCGCCGCCTTCCGCATCTACGCACGCTCCCACCACCACCAACTCGGCCGTCTGGCACACCAGATCGCCGACGGCGACTTCGACACCGACTTGATCCCCCGCCCGGCCGCCCCACCGCACCACTGACCAGCTCCACGACCCGGTCGGCGTTGTACCTCCTCTGGTTCGTCACACTGCAAACGACGGGGCTTGAGTCTCCAGCAAGGGGAGACGCGAAGGTGGGGACATGGACGGCGACACGCTCTTCTCGATCGGTGACCTGGCTCGGCGGACCGGGCTGACGGTCAAGACCATTCGGTTCTATTCCGACGTGGGGATCGTGCCGCCGACGGACCGCAGCCCGGCCGGCTACCGGCTCTACGACGTCAGCGCACTCGCGCGGCTGGATCTGGTACGCACCCTTCGCGACCTGGGACTCGACCTTGCCGTCATCCGGCAGGTGCTGGACCACGAGGTCTCGGTTCCCGAGATCGCGGCCGCGCACGCCGATGCTCTGGAGGTGCAGATCCGCACTCTCCGGCTTCGGCGGGCCGTCTTGCGCGCGGTGGCCAAGCGGGGCTCCACCACCGAGGAAATGGATCTCATGCACAAGCTCGCAAAGCTCTCCGATGTCGAACGTCGGCGCCTCATCAGCGACTTCATCGACGACACCTTCGGCGACCTGGACGCCAACGCCGACTTCGTGGACATGATGCGCTCGGCCATGCCCGAGCTGCCGGACGACCCCGAGCCCGATCAGGTGGCCGCCTGGGTGGAACTGGCCGAGCTCGTCCAGGACCCGGACTTCCGCGCCGCCGTCCGCCGCATGGCGGAGTACCAGGCGGCCGAGCGCGCCCGGGGCGACTCCACCGGACTGCACCACGAACTCACCGAGACCGTACGTGACCAGATCGGCCGCGCGCTCGATGCCGGCATCGCCCCGACCTCTGCCGAGGCCGCACACATCCTTGACGCCCTGACCATCCGCTACGCCCAGACCTTCGGCCGCGCCGACGACGCCGACCTGCGCCACTGGCTGCTGACCCGCCTGGAGATCGCCGGCGACCCCCGCGCGGAACGCTACTGGCACCTCCTGGCCGCCATCAACGGATGGCCCGTTCCAGCAAGCCTGGCTCCGGTGTTCGCGTGGTTCACGGCGGCCCTGCGAGCCGGCATCAGGCAGTAGCCCCGCATCCCGCCGTTGACGCCCCGTCAGCGGGCCCGGGCACCACGGGGCTCATGGAACTGCCGGTCGAGATCACTCTCGACCGGCAGTTTTGTTTTCCAGCGACCTCAGGTTCGGCCCTACAGGCAGACGGCGAAGGTCACCAGTTCGGCGAAGGCTTCGGCGGACGGTGCCGCCTGCTCGCCGATGACGGTTCCGCAGCCGTGGCCGGCCTGGACAGCGGTGCCGGTCGGTGCGGGAACCGCGTTGGCGGTGGGGGCTGTTGCCAGGCCGATCAGGGATGCGGCTCCAAGGGCTGCTCCGGTTGCCGCGATCCGGCGGACGGTGATCGGCGTGTTGTGCTTCATCTTTGGGTGCTCCGTTTCTCGTGTCGCCGGCACTGTGCCGGCATCAGATGTTGCGGACCTTTCCGAGCCGACCGGGTCCGTGGACGACGACGTCCACGGTGTGCGGCAGGAGCAGGCTGTCGGTGATCTCCTGCTGCGCGCGGGCGGCTTTCTCCGGCCAGACGAGCGGGTCATGGCGCAGCTCCACGTGGAGCTCGGCGCCACCCTCGGTGGCTTCCAGGCGGAAGCGTGGGGTGCCGACCTCGTCCTTGGAGAAGATCTCTGTGGGTGGCGGGGTGGGGTGAAAGCGGTGGACGTCGGGGTGGTCGGCCAGGGCCGGGTGGACGTCGGCGGGGCAGATCAGGTCTCCGCTGCCCGGGAGGGTGATGGAGTGTTGTTCCCGGCCGAGCGGGCGGAAGCCGTGTTCGCCCCAGCGGATGCAGGGTTCCGGTGCCAGTTCGGCGAGGTCTCCGGGGTAGTAGCGCAGGCGTGGTTCCAGCTGGACGTACGGGTGGAAGGCGGTCACCACGAGCCGTCCTCGTTCTCCCGGTCGGACCGGTGAGTCGTCGTGCAGGGGCAGGATTTCGGCGAGGCCGGTGGGCGGCATGTGGTGGTAGCCGCACACCCCGCAGGAGGCGGCGTTGCAGACACGCAGCTCGGAGAAGCCGTAGACGGAACGGACTTCCGCTCCCCACCAGTCCTCGAGGCGTCGCCGCCAGGCCGGGGACAGCAGGTTGCGCCCCACGGTGACGGCCTTGATGCCGAGATCGTCCAGGCGGCCGCGGCGTTCCATCAGATAGAGCGTCAGCTCCTTGATCCTGAACAGGGTTCCTTCGAGTCCCCGGACCGGTTCGAGGGAGGCGTAGGGCTCCGTCGCCCGTTCGAGCATCAGGGCGACCTGCTCGTACTGGGCCTCGGTGACCAGCGGTTGTGGGACGACACCCGTGGTGAAGCCGCCGAAGGCGGCCGAACCGTGGTTGACGCTGGTGAACGAGAGCGTCAACCCTTCACTGCGCCTGGCCGCCTGCAAGCGGGCCAGCTCGGCCCGCTCCGTCGGGGAGCTCAAGAAGGCTGCCGGCTCGCCGGTGGTGCCGCTGGTGTAGCCGACGACAGCCCCGGCCGGGGTGCCGGTACGGATGGCCGCGCGGCTGTCCTGCCAGCTCTGACCGGTCATCACCGGCAGTCTCCGCAGGTGGGCGCGCGCGGTTTCAGGGGTGATGGCCTTCCCGGAAAGGTGAGCCGCGTAGTAAGGGCTCGACCTGCCGACGAAGGTCAGCGTCTGCGCCAACTGCGCCCGTCGGTAAGCCTCGAGCTCTCCGACCGTCACGCTCGGTCGTGTCCCCAGTCGTACGTTCATGCCCTCACCCCCGTCGACCCGTCCTCCACCGGCCTGTTCAGGGTGACGGTTCGTCGGCAACCCTTGAAGGCTTCGTCAGCGAACTGGCTGGACCATGTCAGGTCACCCGGCTGCCGCATGGACGCTCCGCAGGGAGTTCGCGCCCTCACTATCCGTGACCACCTTCCGGGGTCGGACCGGGTGCGGCGAAACATATGGCCGGTCATGTGGTCCCGGCCCATTGCCGGTGCGGAGCGGCGGCCGTTACCGTCCTGGCCATTCGGATCGGGGGGTTTCGTTCGTCAAGGAGGACGTGCCATGGACGCCGACCAGCCCCGCAGCCGTTTCAGCGCTTCGATGAGCCGACGGCGGCTGCTCCGGATCGGCGGGACCGCCACCGCCCTGGCGGCCGCGTCCCAGCTGCTGCGCCCCGGGGCGGCCTGGGCCGCGGACGCCTACGACGCCATGCGCGACACCTGGTCGCTGATGCTGACCGGCTCCGGCTTCGACCCGGCGGCGGCCCCGTACTCCACGGCGCTGTCCGCGCTCGGCACCGAAGCCGACGGCTACCTGGGGTCGATCGCTCCGGGGGCGTCCTCGCTGTGGCCGGACCTGCCGATCGGCAGTGTGTCGGCCAACGTCACCAGTTGCTACGTGCGTCTGCGGGTCATGGCACTGGCCTACGTCCAGCCCGGTACGGGTCTGACCGGCAGTGCGTCGCTCGCCTCGGCGATCACCACCGGTCTCGACTGGATGCACGCCCATGCCTACTCCCCCACCACGACGGTCTACAACAACTGGTGGGACTGGGAGATCGGCGCCCCGCAGCGCATGCTGGACGCCTGCGTCCTGATGTACCCCCAGCTGACGGCGGCTCAGATCGCCGACTACTGTGCCGCGGTCGACCACTTCGTCCCCGCCTCCCGGCTGGCCACGTACAGCGGCACCAGCACGGGGGCCAACCGGGTCGACCTGTGCCAGGTGTACGCGCTGCGCGGCGTGCTCGGCAAGAGCGCCGCCCCGATCGGCGTCGCGCGCGACGCCCTTCCCCCGGTCTTCCCGTACGTGCTGAGCGGTGACGGGTTCTACGCCGACGGCAGCTTCGTGCAGCACACCTACATCCCGTACACCGGCGCCTACGGCGAGGTTTTCCTCCGGGGGGTGAGCAAGCTGCTCGCGCTGCTGGCCGGCACCGCCTGGGCCGTCACCGACCCGGCCGTGCAGAACTACTACGACTCGGTGACCAACGCCTACGCGCCCTTCCTCTACAACGGGCTGGTGATGGACGGCGTCTCCGGCCGGTCCATCAGCCGCGGCGTCCAGCTCTCCAGGCCGGACGTGCAGCAGGACGACCACGTCCGTGGGCACTCGATCGTGGGCCACGTCCTGCGGCTCGCCGACTCCGGGGCGGTCTCCGCGTCCGTGGCGGCCTCCTGGAAGTCCATGGCCAAGGGCTGGATCCAGCGCGACTACTACCGGAACCTGCTCACCAGCACCACCATGGAGATTCCCGAACTGGCGCGCGCCCAGGCCCTGTTGAACAACTCCTCGGTCACCGCGAGCGCCGAGCCGGTGAACAGCCGGGTGTTCGCGATGGACCGGGCCGTGCACCGCCGGGCCGGCTGGGCCGCGTCGATCAGCATGTGCTCGGCCCGCACCTCGTTCTACGAGACCGGCAACGGCGAGAACCTGCGCGGCTGGCACACCAACAACGGAATGCTCTACTGGTGGGGCGACACCTACGGCAACGGCCAGTACTCGGACGCCTTCTGGCCCACCGTCGACCCGTACGCGCTGCCGGGCACCACCGTCTCCACCAAGGTCCTGGCCGATGCGGCGGGCGGCGCCTGGGGCGCCTCCCACCCGAGCGCGACCTGGGCGGGCGGCGCGACCGACGGCACCTTCTCGGCGGTCGGCCAGGACGTGCGCGGGCTGCAGTCCACGCTGACCGGCAAGAAGTCCTGGTTCTGCCTGGACGACTCGATCGTGTGCCTGGGTGCGGGGATCACCGCCACGGACGGCGTCCCGGTTCAGACCACTGTCGACAACCGCAACATGAGCCCCAACAACGCGTTCGTCTTCACCGTGGACGGCACCGTCCAGTCCAGCACGCTCGGTTGGAGCCAGACGTTCACCGGCAGCAAGTACATGGCCATCAACGGCGTGGGCGCCTGGGTGTTCCCGGGCGGTGCGACGGTCAAGGCCAAGCGGGTGGCCCGCACCGGGGCCTGGTCCGACGTCAACACCGGCTCCTCCACCACCCCCCTCACCCGCAACTACGTCACGATGTCGCTCGACCACGGCACCGACCCGGTCGACGCGAGCTACCACTACGTGCTGATGCCGGGCGCGACGGCGGCCACCGCGGCCGCCCGGGCCGCGGCCCCGACGGCCACCGTGCTGTCCAACACCTCCACCGTCCAGGCGATCAGCTGCCCGTCCCTCGGACTGACCATGGCCAACTTCTTCGCCGCCGGAACGGCTGGGCCGATCACGGTCTCCGCCCCGTGCTCGGTGGTCGTGAAGGAGCAGGGCGGCACGCTGTCGGTCCACGTCAGCGACCCGAGCCGGATCGCCACCACCGTCCAGGTCACTGTCGCCCGCCCCGGCTACGCCTCCGTCACCGCCGCCTCCGGCGTCACCGTCCTGACCACCTCGGGGCAGGTCGCCCTGCTCGCCGAGACCGGCGGCAAGCAGGGCGCGAGCCAGTCCGTCACGCTCGGCACCACCGGCGCCGCCCCCGCTGCCGCGACCGCGACCCGGCTGGGCGCGACCGCCACCACCTATGTGCGCGACGGGGCCTACGGCAACACCAACTACGGCAACGCCACCACCATGGTGGTGAAGAACAGCAACGTGGCCAACAACGGCTACAACCGCAGGTCCCTGCTGAAGTTCGACGTCTCCGGGCTGACCGGCACGGTGTCCCGCGCGGTGCTCTGGGTGTACGGCAACGTCCAGGACTCGGCCGGGATCCGGACCACGCTGCAGGCCTTCGCCACCGCCTCCGGCACCTGGACGGAACCCGGCGTGACCTGGAACGGCGCCCCCGCCCCGACCACGGCGCTCGGCACCGGAGCGGTCTCCACGGGCTACGACTGGGTCGGCCTCGACGTGACCGGCGCGGTCGCCGCCGCGCTGCCCTCCGCCGGCGGAAGCGGCACCGCCTCGCTCGCCGTCTTCGGGCCGCTCGGCGCGGTCGGCCTCGCGGCCGTCCTCAACACCCGTCTGAACAGCGGCAACCCGCCCCGGCTCGAGGTCGTCACGGCCTGATGTGCGGCCCGCCCGGCCCGGAGCCCCGCAGGGTGGTGCCCCTCCGTCCACAGGTACTCGATCAGCAGGTGACCGAGTGATACTAATTGGTCTGGAGAACGCACCGGCTGCCTCGGTGCTCCGGGCGGGGAGAGGGAAGCCATGACCATCACTGCGGAGGAGCGGCGGGCTCGGATCCTCGAGGTCGTCCGGGAGTTGGGCACGGTCCGGGTGATGGATCTGGCGGCCCGGATCGGCACCGCTCCGGTCACCGTGCGCCGGGACGTCGCGGCGCTCGCCGACAGCGGGCTGCTGCGCCGCTCCCACGGGGCCGTCTCACTGCCCAGGTCCGAGGGTGCGACGACCGGGCCCGCGGGGAGCGGTCACGTCATCGGCATGCTGGTCCCCACCGTCGGCTCGTACTTCGACGAGGTGATCGACGGCGCCCGGGCGGCGGCCCTGGCAGCGGGGGCCAGGCTGGTGCTCGGCATCGCCTCGTACGAGTCCGCGGACGATCACGCCCAGGTCGGGCAGCTGCTGGACGCCGGGCTCGACGGGCTGCTGCTGACCCCCAACTGGCGTCCCGGCACCGACTCCGGGGAGACGGAGTGGGTACGCGATCTGCCGGTGCCCGCCATTCTGGTCGAGCGGCTCGCCCCGCCGGACAGCGCCGCCGCCGAGCTGGACGCGGTCGGCTCCGACCACCGCCATGGCGTGCTGCTCGCCCTGCGCCACCTGCTCTCGCTCGGCCACGAGTCCGTCCTGCTCGCCGCCCGGGAGGACAGCTGGACGGCGCACCAGGTGCGGGCCGGCTACACGGAGGCGGTCCGGCTGCTGGGGCTGAAGCCGCAGCCGGTGATCGACATCCACCGCCCGGGCCTCGACTCGGAGCTGGTGGCCGCGCGGATCATCGAGGCGGCGGCCGACGGTGTGCGGGCGGTCCTGGTGCACAACGACCACGAGGCGATCCAGCTGGTGCCGCTGCTGCGGGCCCGGGGTCTGCGGGTGCCGGACGACCTGGCGCTGATCTCGTACGACGACGTGTTCGCGGCGCTGGCCGCCCCGCCGCTGACGGCCGTCGCCCCGCCCAAGCGCGCGGTGGGCACCGCCGCGGTGGAGCTGATGCTCCGTCGCCTCGACGGCAGGTCCGAACTGCCGACCCACCACGTCCAGTTGCTGCCGGAGCTGAAGGTCCGCACCTCGTGCGGCGGCGGCGCCGGCTGACCCGACGCGGGGTCAGCCGGCCGCCGCGGTGAGGAAGGCCGCGCCGGGCCCGAGCAGGTCCGGCAGCGGGGCGGCCGACGGGAACCACGGCGCCTCGTACTCCCACGAGACCCAGCAGTCGCGCGGCAGCAGGCGTACGCACCCGGCGATGGGCAGCACTCCCCCGCCGAGCGGCAGCGGGGTGAGGTCCTGCGGCCCGGCGATGTCCTTGACCTGGACGTAGCCGAGGTGCGGGGCGAGCGCCGCAAACGACTCCACGGGTGACTCACCCGCCAGCCGAGTGTGCATCAGGTCCCACAGGGCGCCTGCAGACTGATGGTGCACCAGGTCGAGCAGCCGGGCCACGTCCCGCCCGCCCCGGTGCGAGTCGTGGGTCTCCACCAGGATGCGTACGCCCAGGGCCAGGGCGGTGTCGGCCGCGGCGGCCAGGCGGCGGGCGGCGCGCCGGTCGGCCTCGGCGGCGGGCCCGTCGCCGCCGCGCGGGAAGACCCGGACGTACCGCGCGCCGAGGTCGGCGGCCAGCCGGAGCTGCTCGCGCAGCTCGGCGACCGGGGCGGCGTCGTCACCGGGGGCCGCGATCCCGACGTAGCCGGCCAGGGCCAGCGGGGTGATCCCGGCTCCGGTCAGGGTCCGGGCCGCCGCCCGCCGCTCCTCGGCGGTCATCGCCGGGTGCACCGGTTCGCCCGGCGCGCAGCGGAGTTCGAGTCCGCTCCAGCCGTGCGTCACGGCGAGGCGGACCACCTCGGCGAGCGGGCGGCCGGGCAGGCCGAGCGTGGAGAAGGCGAGTCGCACGGCGGTCATCCCGTCCGCCGGACGGTGACGGCTCCGGTGGCGAGCAGGGCCTCGTGCCCGGTCCCGTCCGGCCAGTGCACTTGTACTTGGCAGCCGTCGACGATCACCCGGGGCGCCGGGAACGGCCGGGTTGCCGGTCCGGCCAGCCGCGATGCCGCGACGAACAGCGCGGGCCCGTCGGCCGGGGTACCGCCCGTCAGCACGGGCAGCGCCGCGTCGGGCCCGAACGCCGTGCCGTCCGCGAGCCGGTGGGTGCCTGCCGCGGTGAAGCCCTGGACGGGCCGCAGCGCCGAGCTCAGCCGCCCACCGCCAGGGCGGGTGGCCGAGACCTCGGCGAACCGGTGGTCCGACCCGGCGCGGACCTCGCCGCCGGCCACCGCCCACCCGCTGTGCCGGACCTCGGTGCCGGGGTCCGCCCCGGTGACCAGGTGGACGTGGACCTCCTCCGCGCCGGACGCCAGCAGCACCGAGGTCACGGTGACGCCCGGGAGCTCGACGCCGCCGATCCGGGGCCGGTGGGCGGAGGCCGCCCAGCCGTCGCCGGTGCCGAGCGGACGGATCGGGCCGCGTTCACTGATCGCGCCGTCGGCCACCAGCCCGAAGTGGTTGTCGGGGACGTCCCCGAAGGCCGGGCCGGTGGCGGTGGAGTGGGCGAGCCGGGCGTAGAGCGGGCTGTCGGGCAGCACCTGGTCGGCCGGCTGGTCGTCGCTGCCGTGGTTGTGCAGCCGGACCAGGCCGTCGGCGGCGGTGGACTGGATCAGCCAGCCGGGCTGCGGGAGCGGGACGACCGCGTCCTCGCGCTCGGCCGGGCCCGGCTCCTCGACCGCCGTCCAGACCGGGTGGTCGGGCGGCAGCAGCAGCCCGAGGAAGCCCTTGCTCGCCCAGTAGGGCGAGGCCGGTCCCGAGTACTCCTGCACCATCGGCGGGTACGGTCCGAACCAGCCGAGTGTGAGCAGGCCGTCCGCGTCCAGCGCCCCGCCGTCGACGAAGTACCGGAGCGCGCCGGAGGCGAGGCGGCGGGTGGCACCGGGCGCCAGCGGGGTGTGCCCGCTCAGCGCGCCCGCCCACAGCGGCCCGGCCGCGGCGAAGCGGTAGGCGAGCGACCTGCCCTGGTGGACGGGCGCGCCGTCCGCGCCGAAGGTGCGCGCGTAGCCGTCCAGGTAGGCGGCGAGCCGGGGGCCGTAGGTGTCGCGCAGCCGCGGGTCGCCGCTGAGCCGGGCGTGCAGGACGGGGTACAGGTGGAAGGCCCAGCCGTTGTAGTGGTCGAACGCGCGCGGGCGGCCGTCGGTGTACCAGCCGTTGCCCAGGTACCACTGCTCGATCTTCGCCAGGCCGCGGTCGAGGGCGCGCTGGGCGGAGCCGTCCTGGTCGAGGCCCACTTCGGCCAGGAAGCCCCCGACCATGGCGGGGAAGAGCCACCAGTTGTTGTCGACCGGGGTGTGGTGCAGGGCCGGGGCCAGCCAGGCGCGAACCTGCTCACGGGTCCGCTCGTCCAGCCCGTCCCAGAGCCACGGACGGGTGAGGCGCAGGGCCACGGCGATCGACGCGGCCTCGACCATGGCCTGGCTGCGGTCGCCGATCAGCGGCCAGGAGACCTGGTCGCCGTCGGCGAGGTCGCGCTCCGTGGTGGGGGTGCGGGTGCCCGCCGCCAGCCCTTCGGCGTACCGCTTCAGGACGCCGTGCGGGTCGTCCCCGCCGGCCCCGGCCACCCGGAGGGCCGCGAGCAGGAAGGTCCGCGCGTAGCCCTCCAGGCCGTCCGAACGGCGTCCGGAGACGCTCGGACGACTGCCCGGCAGGTCGATCAGGGCGTACCCGGGGCAGGCGTGCCGCCCGACGGCGGCCAGCAGGCCGTCGGCGACGGCCTCCCAGTGCGCCCTGGTCCAGCCGGTGTGCGGGCTGAGCACGCGGTCTTCGGGCGGGAGCTCGATCGAGGGCATGGGTGTGCTCCTTGCTCGGGGTGGCTGATCGAATCTAGGGAGCGGCCGATCGATCGTCAAGCAATCCAGATCAAATGATCCGAATATTCAGGCCAACTCGGCCCACCAGCGGCATCAGGGCAGTGGATGGTCACAGTGAGATCACATCAGATCAATTGATCCTTTGCTCTTGACTCCGATCGAAGGTGGTCGCAGGATAGCGACACCCCCCGGCACACCGCCCCCCTTCCACAGGAGCCGCGCCATGTCCCTCACCCCCGCCGCCCGCCGCCGCAGAGTCCGCGCCGCCGCCGCTCTCACCGCCGCCGCCGTCACCCTCTCCCTCCTGACGGCCTGCGGATCCGGTGCCGAGGACACCGCCGCCGCCGATGACGGCCAGCCCGTCTCGATCACCTTCTGGGGCTGGGCCAAGGGCACCCAGGACGTGGTGAACGCCTTCAACGCCTCGCACAAGAACGTCCAGGTCAAGTTCGAGTCGATCCCCTCCGGCGTGGCCGGCGGCTACGCGAAGATCTCCAACGCGGTGAAGGCGGGCAACGCGCCCGACGTCTTCAACACCGAGTACGGCCAGCTGCCCGACTTCGTCAGCCAGGGCGCCGTGCAGGACATCACCAAGCTCGTCTCCGCCGACCTCAAGGCGAAGTACCTGCCGCAGGCCGTCGAGCTGACCACCCTCGGCCGCGCCGTCTGGGCGATTCCGCTGGACGCCGCCCCGCAGGCCTTCTTCTACCGCAAGGACCTCTTCGACAAGGCCGGCATCACCGCCCCGCCGAAGACCTGGGACGAGTACCGCGCCGCCGCCCAGAAGCTCAAGCAGGCCGACCCGAACTCCCGGATCGGCACCTTCTTCCCGGACGACCCGAGCACCTTCGAGGCGCTGGCCTGGCAGAACGGCGCGCACTGGTTCACCGGCGTCGGGGACACCTGGAACATCGACCTCGGCAGCAGCCAGACCAAGCGCGTCACGGACTACTGGCAGCAGCTGGTCTCCGACGACCTGGTCCGCGTCCAGCCCTCGTTCAGCCAGCAGTGGACGGCGTCCCTGCAGAAGGGCGAGACGGCCGGGTACGTGGGCGCGGCCTGGGGCGGCGGCGTCCTGAAGGGCACCGTGCCGGACGCCACCGGCAAGTGGGCCGTGGCCCCGGTCCCGACCTGGGACGGCGCCCCGGCCAGCGGCATGCTCGGCGGCACCACCTTCGCGGTCTCCAAGGACAGCAAGAAGGCCAAGGCCGCGCTCGAGTTCGCCACCTGGGCGACCACCACCCCCGAGGGCATCCAGGCCCGGATCTCCTCCGGCACCTCCTCGATGTACCCGGCGGCGCCCGAGCTCGTCCCGGTCGCCAAGGCCGCCTTCAAGACCGACTTCTACGGCGGCCAGGACATCTACTCCGTCTTCGTCAAGGCCGCCGAGTCCATCAAGCAGGGCTGGCAGTGGGGCCCGGCGATGGGCGCCACCAATACCGCGATCAAGGACACCCTCGGCAAGCTGGGCCAGGGCGGCACGGTCCAGGGGGCCGTCGACGCCGGCCAGCAGGCCACCGTCGCCGAGCTGAAGAACCGCGGACTCAAGGTCGCCCAGTGACCCAGCACCGTTCCGCGGCCCCGCCGCAGAGCACCGCCGGTCAGACCTCCTCCCGCGCCGTCACCGTCAGGCGGCGCGGGAGGTACCGCGCCCCCGCCGTGCTCCTCGCCCCGTTCTTCGTCCTGTTCGCCGCCTGCACGCTGATCCCGATCGGCTACGCGGCCTACCTGAGCCTGTTCACCGAGCAGCAGTCCGGCCTGGGCTTCGGCGGCAGCACCACCGTGTTCACCGGCCTCGGCAACTACACCAGGGCCCTCGGTGACGCGGCCTTCCGCACCGGGTTCCTGACCATCGCCCAGTACTGCCTGCTGTACATCCCGCTGATGATCGGCGTCTCGCTGCTGCTGGCCCTGCTGCTGGACTCCACGCTGGCCAGGGCCCGCCGGTTCTTCCAGCTGGCGCTGTTCCTGCCGCACGCGGTGCCCGGCATCATCGCCGCGCTGATCTGGATGTACCTCTACACCCCCGGCATCAGCCCGGTGATCGGTGCCCTGGAGTCCTTCGGCACCCGGCCCGACCTGCTCGGCCGGCCGCTCCCCGCCGTCGTGAACATCGCGCTGTGGGAGTGGGTCGGCTACAACATGGTGATCTTCTACGCCGCGCTGCAGGCCATCCCGCGCGAGGTGCTGGAGGCCGCCGTGGTGGACGGTGCCGGACCGCTGCGCACCGCGCTGAACATCAAGGTCCCGCTGATCCGGGCCTCGCTCACGATGGTCGGCCTGTTCACCGTGATCGGCTCGCTCCAGCTGTTCACCGAACCGATGATCCTGCACGGCACGGCGCCGAGCGTGATCAGCTCCTGGACGCCCAACATGTACGCCTACACCGCCGCCTTCGAGCGCAACGACTACGGGCTGGCCGCGGCGTCCTCCGTGCTGCTCGCGCTGGTCGCCGCCCTCCTGTCCTTCGTCGTCACCCGGGTCAGCCGCAACCGGTCCGACCGCCGAGCGGAGGCCACCGCATGAGCACCCTCACGTCCCCCGAGCAGGCCACCCACCGCAAGACCGGGAAGGCACCCGGGCCCGGCCGGCCGCCGGTCCGGCGGCGCCCGCCGCTGCTGTCGAAGACGGCCGTCAACGGCGCGCTGCTGCTGGCCACCCTGTACACCCTGCTGCCGCTCGGCTGGCTGGTCACCGCCGCCGCCAAGAACACCGGCGACCTGCTGGTCGGCCGTACCCTCTCCCCGGAGAACTGGCACCTCGGCGAGAACCTGGCCCACCTCGCCACCGCCGACGGCGGCGTCTACTTCCGCTGGTACCTCAACTCCCTGCTCTACGCGGGCATCGGCGCCCTGCTCTGCGCCTTCGTCTGCATCTGCGCGGGCTACGCCTTCGAGGTCTACGCCTTCCGCGGCAAGGAGAAGCTGTTCGGCCTGGTCCTGCTCGGCGTCCTGGTGCCGACCACCGCGCTGGCCCTGCCGATGTACCTGCTCGCCTCCAAAGTCGGTGTGGTCAACACCTTCTGGGCGGTCTTCATCCCCTCCCTGGTCAACCCCTTCGGGGTCTACCTGTCCCGGGTGTTCTGCGCCGGGTACGTCCCCGGCGAGGTGCTGGAGGCGGCCCGGATGGACGGCGCGGGAGAGCTGCGCACCTTCTGGTCGATCGGGCTCAAGATGGTGATGCCCGGCTTCGTCACGGTGTTCCTGTTCCAGTTCACCGCGATCTGGAACAACTTCTTCCTGCCGCTGGTGATGCTCTCCGACAGCAAGCTCTTCCCGGTCAGCCTCGGCCTGTACGCGTGGAACACCGAGACCCGCGCCTTCCCCGAGTACTACCCGCTGGTGGTCACCGGCTCCCTGCTCGCCGTCCTCCCGCTCGTGATCGCCTTCGTCGTCCTGCAGCGGCACTGGAAGGCCGGTCTCACCGCCGGCAGCGTCAAGTGACCACCCGCCCAGGCCACTTCGAAGACACCCCGGAGAATCGAGTGTCCCTCCCCCAGACCGCGCCCGCCGCTGCCGCCGCCCCGGCCGCGCCGACGCCCCCGCGACCCCGAGCCCTGCTCGCCATGCACCCCCAGCTCGCGTCCCACCTGCTCGACTCCCGCAGCCTGGCCCGGCTCACCGAACTCGCCGACCTCGACCCGCTGTTGGTGGTGGACGACTTCACCGGGCCGGCCGCCGCCGCCGCGCTGGCCGAGGCCGAGGTGATCGTCAGCAGCTGGGGCTGCCCGCCGCTGGACGACACCGTGCTGGCCGCAGCCCCCCGGCTGCGCGCCGTCATCCACGCCGCCGGATCCGTCAAGCACCACATCACCGACGCCTGCTGGCAGCGCGGCATCCGGGTCGCCTCGGCCGCCTGGGCCAACGCCCTCCCGGTCGCCGAGTACACCGTCGGCGCGATCCTGTTCGCCAACAAGCAGGTGCTCCGGCTGAGCGCCGAGTACCGCGAGCGCCGCGCTCCGTACGACTGGCCGTACGCCGAGTCGCACATCGGCAACTACCGCCGCACCGTCGGCATCGTCGGCGCCTCGCAGATCGGCCGGCGGGTGATGGAGCTGCTCCGCCCGTACGATCTCGAACTCCTGCTGCACGACCCGTACGTGGACGAGGCGGAGGCCGCGGCCCTCGGGGCCAGGTCGGTGGCGCTCGACGAACTGTGCGGGCTCAGCGACGTGGTGAGCGTGCACGCGCCCGAGCTGCCCGCCACCCGGCACCTGATCAGCCGTCGGATGCTGGCCCTGATGCCGGACGGCGCGACCCTGGTCAACACCGCGCGCGGCTCGCTGATCGACCAGGACGCGCTGATCGAGGAGCTGGTGCCGGGCCGCCTGAACGCGGTCCTCGACGTCACCACCCCCGAGGTGCTGCCGGCCGACTCGCCGCTCTACGACCTGCCCAACGTCCTGCTGACCCCGCACGTGGCCGGCTCGCTCGGCAACGAGCTGCACCGGATGGCCGGCGCCGCCGCCGACGAGCTGGCCCGCTACACCGCCGGGCTGCCCTTCGCCCACCCGGTGCTGCCGCAGGACATCCACCGGACGGCCTGACGATCCGTCAGCCGCCGTTCCGAGCACGTCATTTCATTTGATGCAAGATGCAAGAGGAGACCTCCATGTCCCGCAAGGTGATGGGCGTCGTGATGAACGGCGTCACCGGCCGGATGGGCTACCGCCAGCACCTGGTGCGCTCGATCCTGGCCATCCGCGAGCAGGGCGGCCTGCCGCTCGGCGACGGCACGGTGCTCTGGCCGGAGCCGATCCTGGTCGGCCGCAGCGCCGTGAAGCTCAAGGAGCTGGCCGACCGGCACGGCCTCACCCACTGGACCACCTCGCTGGACGAGGCGCTCGCCCACCCGCTGGCGGAGGTCTACTTCGACGCCCAGGTCACCCCGGCCCGGGAGGCCGCGCTGCGGACCGCGATCGCGGCCGGGAAGCACATCTACACCGAGAAGCCGACCGCCGAATCCCTCGCCGGTGCCCTGGAGTTGGCACGGCTGGCCCGCGCGGCCGGGGTGTGCAACGGGGCGGTGCAGGACAAGCTGTTCCTGCCCGGTCTGCTCAAGCTCAAGCGGCTGGTGGACGGCGGCTTCTTCGGCCGGATCCTGTCCGTGCGCGGCGAGTTCGGCTACTGGGTGTTCGAGGGCGACTGGCAGAGCGCCCAGCGCCCGTCCTGGAACTACCGCGCCGAGGACGGCGGCGGGATGATCCTGGACATGTTCCCGCACTGGCGCTACGTGCTGGACGGCATCATCGCGCCGGTGCGCTCGGTGTACGCGCACACCGCCACCCACATCCCCGCCCGGGTGGACGAGTCGGGCCGCAGCTACCAGGCGACGGCCGACGACGCGGCGTACGGCGTCTTCGAGTTGGCGGGCGGCATCACCGCGCAGATCAACTCCTCCTGGGCGGTCCGGGTGGACCGCGACGAGCTGGTCGAGTTCCAGGTCGACGGCACCGAGGGCAGCGCGGTCGCCGGGCTGCGCAACTGCCGCATCCAGCACCGGGCCTCGACCCCGAAGCCGGTCTGGAACCCCGACCTTCCCGCCGGTGAGTCGTTCCGCTCGCAGTGGCAGCAGGTGCCGGACAACGACGAGTTCGACAACGGCTTCAAGGTGCAGTGGGAGCTCTTCCTGCGACACGTGGCCACCGGCTCCGCGTACCACTGGGACCTGCTGGAGGGCGCCAAGGGCGTCCAACTCGCCGAGCTCGGCCTGCAGTCGGCCCGCGAGGGCCGCCGCCTGGACGTGCCGGAGCTGACCCTGTGACCACCCTGACCCTCCCGGGCACCGGCCCGTACCGGATGCGCGAACCGCTCGCCCTGCCCGTCGGCGCCGCGCCGGTCTCCCGGGTGGTGTACGCCGCCGCCCACGTGGTGGCCGACCCGGCCGCCGAGAACGCCCCCGGCGCGCCCGCCGCGCTGGACTGGGACACCACCCTCGCGTTCCGCCACCACCTCTGGTCGCTCGGCCTCGGCGTCGCCGACGCGATGGACACCGCCCAGCGCGGCATGGGCCTGGACTGGGCCACCACCCGCGAGCTGATCACCCGCTCCGGGGCCGAGGCGCGGGCCGTCGGCGGCCGCCTCGCCTGCGGGGTCGGCACCGACCAACTCGCCCAGCCAGCACCTCTGTTGTCCGACATCCTGGCCGCCTACGAGCAGCAGCTCGAGGTGGTCGAGCAGGCCGGCGCGCAGCCGATCCTGATGGCCAGCCGGGCGCTGGCGGCAGTCGCCGTCGGACCGGAGGACTACCTCGCGGTGTACGGCGAGCTGATCGCCCAGTCCGCCCGGCCGGTGATCCTGCACTGGCTCGGCGAGATGTTCGACCCGGCACTGGCGGGCTACTGGGGATCTGCCTCGCTCGACGCGGCCACCGGGACGGTGCTCGCCCTGATCCGCGAGCACGCCGGCCGGATCGACGGCATCAAGGTCTCACTGCTGGACGCGGACCGCGAGGTCGCGCTGCGGCGGGCCCTGCCGGCCGGCGTGCGGCTGTACACCGGGGACGACTTCAACTACCCCGAGCTGATCCGTGGTGATGAACTCGGCCACAGCGACGCCTTGTTGGGCGTGTTCGACCCGATCGCCGGGGTCGCCTCGGCGGCGCTGCGGGCACTGGACGCCGGTGACCTGGACCGGTACGACGAGCTGTTCGCCCCGACGCTGCCACTGGCCAGGCACCTGTTCGCCGCGCCGACCTTCCACTACAAGACCGGGATCGTGTTCCTGGCCTGGCTGGCGGGCCATCAGGAGCACTTCACCATGGTGGCCGGTGCGCAGAGCGCGCGGTCGGTGCCGCACCTGGTCGAGCTGTTCCGGCTGGCCGACGCGGCCGGCGTGCTGCCGGACCCGGCGCTGGCCGCGCACCGGATGCGGCAGTTCCTCGCCGTCGCGGGGGTCGACGCGTGAACCGGCTGTCGCTCAACCAGATCACCACCAAGGGCTGGTCGCTGCCGGAGGCCGTCCAGGGCTGCGTCGACGCGGGCATCCCGGCGATCGGCCTCTGGCGGGACAAGGTGGCCGAGGTCGGCGTCGAACGGGCCGCTCGGCTCTGCCGCGACGCGGGCCTGGCTGTCAGCAGCCTGTGCCGGGGCGGCTTCCTGACCGCCGCGACGGCGGACGGGCGGCGGGCCGCGCTGGCCGACAACCTGCAGGCGATCGAGGAGGCGGCCGAACTCGGCACCGACACCCTGGTGCTGGTGGTCGGCGGCCTGCCCGAGGGCTCCCGCGACCTGGCCGGCGCCCGTCGCCGGGTCGCCGACCTGCTCGCCGAACTCGCCCCGCACGCCGGGGACTTCGGTGTCCGGCTGGCGATCGAGCCGCTGCACCCGATGTTCTGCGCCGACCGTGCCGTGGTCTCCACCCTCGGCCAGGCCCTCGACCTCGCCGGACCGCACCCGGTGGAGCAGGTCGGTGTGGTGGTCGACAGCTACCACGTCTGGTGGGACCCGGACCTGGCCGCCCAGATCGCCCGGGCGGGCTCGCGCATCGCCGCGTACCAGGTCTGCGACTGGACCCTGCCGCTGCCCGCCGACGCCCTGCTAGGACGCGGCCATGTCGGCGACGGTCACATCGACTTCGCCACCCTGACCTCCCAGGTCACGGCGGCCGGCTACACCGGCTGGATCGAGGTCGAGATCTTCAACCAGGAGATCTGGGACACCCCCGGCGCGCAGACCCTGCAGACCCTGATCGAACGTCACCGAGCCCACGTGGCCGCCCCGTGAGGGTCGTCATCGCCCCCGACTCCTTCAAGGGCACCGTCACCGCCGAGGAGGCGGCCCTGGCACTGGCCGAGGGCTGGCGCTCCGTCAGACCGGACGACCACCTGACGCTCCGTCCGATGGCCGACGGCGGCGAGGGCACCCTCGCCGCCGTCGCGGCCGCCCACCCGGGCAGCACCCTGCACCGGGTGGCCGCCTGCACCGGCCCCGACGGCCGACCCGTCGACGGGGCGTACGCGCTCCTGCCGGACGGCACCGCCGTGATCGAACTGGCCACCGTCAGCGGCCTTCCGCTGATGGCCCAGCTCGCCCCGCTCACCGCCACCACCCGCGGCACGGGCGAGCTCGTCGCCGCCGCGCTCGACCACGGCGCGACCCGCCTGCTGATCGGGCTCGGCGGCTCCGCCTCCACCGACGGCGGCGCCGGCCTGCTGGCCGCCCTCGGCCTATCGCTGCTCGACCGGGACGGCCGGCCGCTGCCGGACGGCGGCGGCTCCCTGGCCCGGGCCCACCGGATCGACCGGACCGGCCTGCGGCCCGCGCCGCCGGGCGGCGTCCGGCTGCTCACCGATGTCACCAATCCCCTGCTGGGACCGGACGGCGCGGCCGCCGTCTACGGGCCGCAGAAGGGCGCCGGGCCGGCCAACGTCGCGGAGCTCGAACGCGGACTCACCCACCTCGCCGGACTGTTCGGCGGCGACCCCGACCGGCCCGGCGCCGGGGCGGCGGGCGGTACCGCCTACGGGCTCGCCGCGGCCTGGGACGCGGCCGTCGCCCCCGGGGCGTCCACCGTCGCCGAGCTGCTCCGGCTCGATCAGGCGCTGGCCACGGCCGACCTGGTGGTCACCGGCGAGGGCCGGTTCGACGCGACCAGCCTGCGCGGCAAAGTGGTCGGCGAGATCGTGCTCCGCGCGGAACGGGCCGGGGTGCCCGTGCGCGTGGTCGCCGGGGAGTCGGCCGACGCCCGCGCCCTGACCCTCACCGCCCTCGCTGGCGACCCGGCCTCGGCCCGTGGGCGCGCGGGCCACTGGCTCCGGGTGGCCGGTGCCCGGCTCGCCGACTCGGCCGCCGGCTGAAACCCCGTCAGGGCGGTGGTGCGGATCAGTTGATCCACGCCACCGCCCTGACGGGGTTTCAGCCACGGGGTTTCAGCGGTTGGCGCCGCAGGATCCCCGGACCTTCAGGTCCGGCAGCAGCTCCATCCGTCGGGCGGGCAGCGCCGCGCCGTCGGCGAAGCGCCGCAGCAGCAGCTCCGCGGCGGCCGCGCCCACTGCCCGCTTGGGCGGGGCGACGGCCGTCAGGGCGGGGGCCGCCAGCGCGGCGTACACGTCGTCGTACGAGATCAGCGCGAGGTCGGTGGGGACCCGCAGGCCCCGGGCCCTGAGCAGCGAGGGCAGTTGGATGGCGGCGTGGTCGTTGTGCACCAGGACGGCCCGGGCACCGGCCGCGGCGGCGACGACGATCTGCTCGGCCAGCCGCTCGACGCCGCTGGGCCCGACCACCCGGGAGTCCACCTCGAGGATCGGCTGCGGCACCAGGCCGAGCAGCCGCACGGCCTCCGCGTAGCCGTGCCGGACCTGATGGGACGTCCAGGTGTCGGCGCGGGCGGCCAGGATCACCGAGCGGTGGCCCAGCGAGGCGAGGTGCCGCAGCGCGAGCAGGACTCCGTGGCGGTGGTCCGAACCGACGGCGTCCAGCGCGGCGCCGGGACCGTCCGGGGCCGCCCGCCGTTCGACCAGGACGGTCGGGACCGGCAGGTCGTCCAGCCAGCCGAAGTCGTCGTTGTGCCCGCCCGGGAGCAGGTTGGGGGTCAGCATCAGCCCGTCGACGGCCGAGTCCAGCAGCCGCTCGGCCTGGGCCCGGTCGTCCCGGGCCTCGTACGGGGCGATCGCCAGCACCAGTCGCGCCCCGGCGGCCGTGGCGGCGGCGCGGGCGCCCGCGATCACCTCGTCGAAGTAGGAGCCGACGGTGGGAACGAGCATGCCGATCACCTGCTCCCGGCTCTCGGCCTCGACCGCGACGGCGTCGCCGGGCAGGGAGACCGTGCCGTGCGAGCGGCGCAGCACCCCGTCGCGGGCCAGCGCGGCGATGTCACGGCGGGCGGTGACGGCGGGTATCCCGAGGTGCTGGGCGAGATCGACCACCCGTACGGTCCCGAGTTCGCGCACGGCATTGGTGATCCACACGCGCCGGACCTCAGCTGAGATGGCCATGTACTCCCCTTGTGGCGGCCGGGCGGATCCATTTCGATCAAGTTATACCATTCGATCAGTATAGGATCAAAGAGTGATCCGCGATCAGATCCCGGCCCTAGGGGAGCGGGCTCGTGACCTCAGCTGACCGAACGATCGATCAGATGACCGGGCCCGGTTGTGCGAAAGCCGGGAAAACGACGGGCGCGAACTGACAGGATCGGGTCACATCGTTCGGAGCGGAATCGGGGGCCTGGATGACGGTGCGCTTCACGCTGCTCGGGGGCACGGCCGCCTGCGCCGACGGCGGACGGCTCGCGCTCGGACCGCCTCGGCAGCGCGTGGTGCTGGCCGTGCTGCTGATCGAGGCCAACCGGGAGGTCGCGGTCGAGGAGCTCGAACAACGGGTCTGGGGCGACGATCCACCACCCCGGGCGAGGGCCTCGCTCTACAGCTACCTCTCCCGGCTGCGCCGGCTGCTGCCGGCCGACGTCACCCTGACCCGGGGACCCGGTGGCTACCGGCTGGCCGTCGACCCGGAACAGGTGGACGTCCACCTGTTCCGCAGCCTGCTGGAACGGGCCCAGGCCACCGACGACCCGTCCGCCGCACTCGCCCTGCTGGACCGAGCACTGCGACTGTGGCAGGGCGAGCCACTGGCCAGGTACGACACACCGTGGCTCAACGCCTGGCGTGACACGCTGTCACAGAACCGGGCGGCGGCCGAACTCGACCGCAACGACCTGCGGCTGGAACTGGGCCAACACGCCGCCATGCTGGCCGACTTGACGGCGGGCGCAGCGGCGAGCCCACTGGACGAGCGGCTCGCCGGACAGCTCGTGCTCTGCCTGCACCGCTGCGGGCGGACCGCCGAGGCCCTGGAGGTCTACCGGCGGACCCGGGCACACCTGGTGGAGGAGCTGGGCATCGAGCCGGGCCGGTACCTGCAGGCCTGTCAGCAGCAGATCCTGACCGCTCCCGAGCCCTCCCCGGCACAAGCCTCGGTCCCCCGTCAACTCCCCGCCCCACCACTGGCGTTCGTCGGCCGGGCCACCGAACTCCGCGAACTGGCCCGGGCCTTGGAACCACGGACCGCCACCGCCCGGGCCGGCCGGGTGTGCGCGATCTCCGGTCCGGGCGGCTCCGGCAAGACCTGGCTGGCCCTGCGCGCGGCCCATGACCAGCTGCCGGCCTTCCCGGACGGCCAGCTCCACGTGAACCTGCGCGGCTACGCACCCTCGGCTCAACCGCTGCCCCCGGCCACGGCGTTGGGGACCCTCCTGCGCGGCCTCGGCGTCGGCGACGGCGACATCCCGGCCGACGAGGACGCCCGGGGCGCGCTCTTCCGGAGCCTCACCGCCGACCGGCGCCTGCTGGTCGTGCTGGACAACGCCAGGAACTCCGACCAGGTGACCCCCCTGCTCCCCGGCGGGACGGGCTCGGCCGTGCTGGTGACCAGCCGCAGCAGGCTGACCGGGCTGCTCACCGCACACGGCGCCCGTCCGGTCGTACTGGACCTGCTGGCACCGGACGACGCCCGCCGCCTGCTCGGCAGCCACCTGGGCGAGGCCCGGATCGCCGCCGAACCGCAGGCCGTCGAGGCCGTCGTCGCCAGCTGCGCCGGACTGCCGCTGGCGCTGTCCATCGTGGCGGCCAGGGCGGTCGAGCGCCCCGGCTCCGCACTCGCCGCGGTCGCCGCCGAACTCGCCGACCGGCAGTACCGGTTGGACGCTTTCAACGGCGGCGACGCCGCGTCCGACCTGCGCGCGGTCTTCTCCTGGTCGTACCGCTGTCTCGACGACGGAGCGGCCCGGCTGTTCCGGCTGCTCGGCGCGAATCCGGGGGCCGAGATCGGTGTCCACGCCTTGGCCGGCCTGGCCGCCCTGCCGCTCCGCGAGGTACGCGTCCTGGTGGCCGAACTCGCCCAGGCCCACCTGGTGTTCGAGGTCTCCCCCGGTCGCTACGGCATCCACGACCTGCTCGCCGCCTACGCCCGGGAGCTGGCCGCAGCCGATCCGGAGCAGGAGCCGGCGAGCGTACGCCTGCTCGACCACCACCTGCACAGTGCCGAGCACGCCGATCGCCTGCTCTGGCCGCACCGCCGCCGAACCGAGCTCGACCCGCCGCGACCTGGTGTCGTGCCCGAGCGGTTCGCCGACCACGGTGCAGCCCTGGACTGGTTCTCCGTGGAGAGCCCCAACCTGCTCCTGGTCCTGGAAGCGGCGGCCCGGACCGGCCAGGACACCAGGGCCTGCCTTCTGGCGTTCCAGCTCAGCACCTATCTGGCCCGCCGGGGCCGCTGGCACGAGTTGACGGCCACTCAGCTGACCGCGCTGGCCGCCGCCACCCGGATCGGCGACCGCGCGGCCCAGGCGCACGCCCACCAGGAGCTGGCCAACGCAAGCTGCGAGACCGGCCGGCCCGAGGCCGCGCACGAGCACCTGCGGCAGGCCCTGGCGCTGTACACGGCCCTCGGCGACCTGCTCGGACAGGGCCGGACCCAGCTCAGCACCGGCTGGCTCCACGAGCGCCAAGGCGACCGTCACCGCGCGCTGTCCCACGACCGGCTCGCCCTCGGTCTGCTCCGCCGCGCGGGCGACGAAGCCGCCGTCGCCCGCGCGCTCAACGCGGTGGCCTGGGACCACGCCCAGCTCGGCGAGCATGAGGAGGCGATCCGATTCTGCCGCGAAGCCCTCGGCATCCAACGGCGCCTCGGCGACGACCGCGGGGCGGCCAACACCTGGGACACCCTGGGATTCGCGTACCGCCACCTCGGTGACCACCCGCGCGCCGTCGGCTGCTTCCGCCGGAGCCTGCGGCTGAACCAGGCCCTCGGCCACCGCTACAACGAGGCGGAGAACCTCGTCCACCTCGGCGAGAGCCTGCGCCACCTCGGCCGCCGCCCGGCGGCCCGGACGGCCCTCCAGCAGGCGGTCGCCGTTCTCGACGCCATCGACGGCGCCCACACCGAGGCCGAGGAGGCCAGGGCCAAGCTCCGCGAACTCGAGGCCGACTGCCCGGCACTCGAAGCCGATCAGCCGGGGAACCCCTCGCCGAGCTGACCTGGTGAGGTCCCTGGCGGGTCCTCCTCGGAGCCCTCGTGCAGGAACCAGTCCCGGGCCAGGTCCGCGACCTGTTCCAGTGCGCCGGGCTCCTCGAACAGGTGGGTGGCGCCCGGGATCACCCGCAGTCGGCACGGCCCGCCGAGCTGCTCGGCGGCCTCCTCGTTGAGCCGCAGCACCTCGGGGTCGTGGCCGCCGACGATCAGCAGCACCGGTGCCCGGACCCGGCGGAGGGCCTCGTCCCCGGCCAGGTCAGGACGGCCGCCGCGCGAGACGACGGCCGCCACCCGCGCCGGCTGCTCCGCTGCCGCCCGCAGGGCCGCGGCGGCCCCGGTGCTCGCGCCGAAGAGGCCGACCGGGAGCTCGCCCGTGTCCGGCCGGGTGGCCAGCCAGTCGACAGTGACCGTCAGGCGCCACGCCAGCAGGCCGATGTCGAAGCGGTACTCGGCCGTCACGAGGTCCTGTCGCTCCTCGCGGGCGGTCAGCAGGTCCAGCAACAGTGTCCCGAGCCCGGCTCGCTGCAGGGCGGCGGCCACCGCCCGGTTGCGCGGGCTGTGCCGCGAGCTGCCGCTGCCGTGGGCGAAGACCACCACCGGCCGGTCCGCGGACACGGCCAACTCCCCGGCCAGCACCGATCCGTCGACGGGGACGAAGACCTCCTCCGGCATCACGGCGCCTCCTCGACTGCTCCTCCTGGCCGCCCGCTCCGCGCCTGCCCACGGCGTGCCGGACGAAACGGGCCAATCCGCCCGCCCGTCGCCGCACATCGCGGGCCTTCGCGCAGTACCCTTGCCGGTCCTGCCCCACCCAGCACCGACCGGGGACCAGCCATGGCACAGGCCGGCCGAGACCTCACCACGCTCGGCAGCACGCTCGAACACGTCACCGAAGTCGCCTCCGCCGACACCCGAGCCCGCGCCCGGCTCGTCGTCGCCTCCCACGCCATCGACGCCGCGGACTGCCGCATGCTGCTCACCCAGCTCGGCCTGACCCCCGATCCGTACGACCCGCACGGCCCGCACCGGATATGTGTCCGCTGCGGCCGCGAGTACGACCACCCCGGCATCCGCCGCCGTGACCGCTTCTGCTCCGACCGCTGCTACCGCGGCAGCACCGAACGGGCCTCCGACCCGCCCGGAGGCTGACCACCGGGACCGTCCCGCTCGTCCGCCAGCCGCTCGCGCAGACCGCTCAGGATGCCCGCCAGCAACCGCGACACGTGCATCTGGGAGACCCCGATCTCCGCGGCGATCTCCGCCTGGGTGCAGTCGCCCCAGAACCGCAGCGCGAGCACCGTACGCTCCCGCGCCGGCAGCGCCCTGAGCAGCGGCCGGACCGCCTCCCGGAACTCCGTCAGGTCGAACTCCCGGTCACAGGCGCCCAGTCGGTCGACCAGCGTGCTGCCGTTCGGGTCGTCACGGTCCTGCCGCAGCGCGTCCAGCGAGTCGGCCCGGTACGCCCGGCCGACCCCGAGCCCGGCGGCCACCTCGGCGGGGTCCAGGCCGAGCTCCTCGGCGATCTCCTCCGGGGTGGGCAGCCGGCCGAGCGTCTGCTCCAGCCGGTCCGAGCACCGGGCCACCCGCAGGTAGAGCTCCTGCAGGCTGCGCGGCACCCGCAGCGGCCAGCTGGTGTCCCGGAAGAACCGTTTGATCTCACCGGTGATGGTCGGGATCGCGTAGGTGGCGAACTCCACGCCGCGCCGGTGGTCGTAGCCGTCCACGGCCTTGATCAGGCCGACCGTACCGACCTGGAGGATGTCGTCCAGCTCGGCCGTGCCGCGCCGGAAGCCGGCCGCGGCGAACCGGACCAGCGGCATGTTGAGTTCGATGATCGTGCCGCGCACGTAGCTGTAGGCGGCCGACTCCCGTTCCAGGTCCGCCAGTCGTGCGAAGAGCGCGTCGCTGAGGGCGCGGGCCTCGGTCTTGCCCATCGCCCGCATCTCCCGGTGGGTGGGCCGGTGGAGCTCGGCCGACAGGAGGGTGGTGGTGTCGGAAGTGGCCACCGTGGTCATCTCCCCAGGGGTCATCTCCCCTGGACGTCCCACGCGCCGCCGCACCCGGCCGGGAGAATCCACCGGCCGAAGGGTGGTGCGCGCGGATCTACTGGTCGGAGACCGTCGCGCCCGGCTTCTTCAGGCTGCGGTGCCCAGGCACGGAGGCCGTGCCGTGAGGCGCCGGCGACGCGCCGGCCGCCGGACCGGAGCCGGGCCGCTGCCCGAACACTCCTCATCCGTTCTGGTCCCCGGATCGGGGCCGTGCTAAACCGCGTACGCCGGGCAGACGCGGAGGGGAGGCCGGCCGTACGCCCACCCGCTGGAGGCCCGCATGCCCGCGCAACCGAACCACTCCCACGGCGGCCGCGCCGAGACCGAGGAGGAGCGGGCCGACCGCCGGTGGGGCGATCTGCTCCAGGAGGTGCGGATCGCCCAGACCGGCGCGCAGATCATGTTCGGCTTCCTGCTGACGGTCGCCTTCACCGACCGGTTCGCCACGCTCGACGACCTCGACCGGACCCTCTACGTCACGGTGGTGACACTGGGTGCGTTCGCCGTCGGCACCCTGATCGCCCCGGTCTCCTACCACCGGCTGCTGGCCGGGAAGCACATCAAACCGCTGATGGTCACGGCAGTCGCCCACCTGGTCGCGCTCGGTCTCGTCCTGCTCGCCGGGACGATCTCCGTCGCGCTGCTGCTGCTCCTGCGGGTCGCCGGTCTCGGCTGGGCCGCATGGGCGATCGCCGGCGGCGTGCTGCTCTGGTTCGGGCTCTGCTGGGTGCTGCTGCCCATCGCCGTCCTGCACCGCTCCAAGGGGTGAGCCCTCGCGCCATCTTGCTCAGCGCTCGGGCACCGTGGTGGCGACGACCTTCCCGGTGCCGGTCCGCAGGACGTGCACGCCGCGCCCGAGCACCGTCACCACGACCAGCCCCAGACCCGGCGGGCCGGGCCGGGGCGGCGCCCGGAGCAGCTGCGGGCTGGTGTCCTCGACCGCCACGTCGACGGTGGCCCCGGGCGTCACCACCACCCTGAGCCGGCACGGACCGGGCGCGTGCAGGCAGGCGTTGCCGACCAGTTCGCCGACCACCAGCTCGACGTCCTCGCGGGTACGGGCACTGAGCCCGCCCTCGCCCCGGTCCGCAAGTCCGCGCAGGAAGCCGCAGGTGGCCGCGCGCGCCACCCGGACCGAGCCGGGCCGGCCGTCCAGCTCGACCTGCAGCGCGGGCATCCGACGCACACTCCCACCTCCGCCCGTCCGGAACTCACCGGCCACGACGGCGCGCCACCAGCCGACTGAGCGGCCGGGCGAACAGCACCAAGAGCGTGGCCGCCACCACCACCCCCACCGACACCAGGGCCGACACCGTCCGGAGCTGCGCGGCGATCACGACCAGCGCGAGCGAGACGGCCACCGCCACGGTCACCACCCCGGCCGGGATCCGCGCGACGGCCCGGAGCAGGGCGTAGGGCCACCGCAGCCGGCCCCGGCGCATCGAACCAAGCTCACGGGCCAGCCTGGTGTCAGCCGCCACCAGGTCCGTCTCGATCTCCGCGAGGATCCTCCGCTCGCGCCACGACAGTGCAGGGCCATCCATCGCCGCCACCTCCGCACCAACACGACCTACCGACCTGCCCGTTCGCGCCACCGCCTTCGTCAACGCGTCGTCACGCCTCGTCAACGCCGCCTGCGACGGCGGTGCATTCCGGTCGGCGGCGGCTCCCGGTCCTTGGCGCGCTGGCCAAGGACGAAGGCCAGCACGATCACCGCCACCAGCACCGCCCCGGCCGCGATCAGCCAGAGCGCGCCGAGGCCGGAGTCGGCCAGCTGCGTCTGCACTGCGAGATCCATCAGCATCATGTTCCGCGCCTGTCCGCACACCTCCGTTTGAAACGCCGCGTCGCGGTGCCGTACGGAAAATGCCGCCGCATACCGGCCGACCGGCCAGGAACGCCGCGATCGCGGCCGAGACGCACCGCGACGCCGGCCGGTTGCCCGGCTGCTGCCTGCGCTGCCCGCGCCGACCACGATCTCGTCGAATTCCGCACCCGGAGAGTTCAGCCTGACCGCACCCCCTCGGCGGTGCGCCCGCTGGTGTTCACCAATTCCGGTAAATACGGCTGGCTCCGATCCCGGGACAATTCCGGAATGGGTCCGGATTGCCGCTGTCGCCGGCCCCTCCCGAGGGAGGAGCCGGCGACAGCGGTGTCCGGTGCGGGCCGGTCAGTTGACGTTGACGGCGCTCCAGGTGGCCGCGACCGCGGCGTACTCGGCCGAGCCGCTGCCGTAGAGGTCGGTGGCGGCGTTCAGGGTCGCCGTACGGGCGGCCGCGTAGTCGGTGGTGGAGGTCATGTATACGGTCAGCGCGCGGTACCAGACCTGCTGGGCCTTGGCCCGGCCGATGCCGGCCAGGGTCGAGCCGTTGCTGGTCGGGCTGTTGTAGCTGACGCCGTTGACGGTCTTGGCGCCACTGCCCTCGGCGAGCAGGTAGAAGAAGTGGTTGGCGACACCGGAGGAGTAGTGGACGTCGAGGCTGCCGACGCCGGAGGACCAGGAGTCGGCGGACCGGCCGTCCTTGGAGGGCTTGTCCATGTAGCGCAGCGGCGTGCCGTTGCCGTTGATGTCGATCAGCTCGCCGATGAGGTAGTCCGGGTTGTCCTTCGGCAGGTTGGCGCTGAACTCCACCATGGAGCCGAAGATGTCCGAGGTGGCCTCGTTGAGGCCGCCGGACTCACCCGAGTAGTTCAGGCCGGCCGTGTTGGCGGTGACGCCGTGCGTCATCTCGTGGCCCGCGACGTCCAGCTCGGTGAGCGGGTGGGTGTTGGAGGCACCGTCGCCGTACGTCATGCAGAAGCAGGAGTCGGACCAGAACGCGTTGACGTAGTTACGGCCGTAGTGGACGCGGCTGTAGGCGCCGACACCGTCGCCCCGGATGCCGCTGCGCCCGAAGGTGTTCTTGTAGAAGTCCCAGGTGGCCGCGGCGCCGAACTGGGCGTCCACGGCGGCCGACTGGTCGCTGGAGACGGTGCCCGTGCCCCAGGCGTTGTCGGCGTCGGTGTACAGGGTGCCGCTGCCGCCCTGCTTGTTCTTCAGCGTGACGGTGTACTGGCCGCCGCGGGTGTTGTCCTTCAACTCGTAGGTGGAACCGGTGTAGTTGGTGGTCAGCGCGACGTTGCCGACGAAGACCCCGTTGCCGGTGCCCGCCGCGTTGGAGGTCTGCACCTGCTCGTGGCTGGAGAGCAGCTCGCCGGTGGCGGCGTCGGTGACCAGCAGCTGGCTGCTGGGGGTACCGTCGGCGCGCACGCCCTCGACCGTGGTGCGGTAGGCGAGCCGGGGGCTGCCGGTGGCGGCCCAGAGGACCAGTTGGGCCGCGCCGGTCCGGTCCACCGAGGTGAGCGCGGGCTCGTCGGAGTCCTTGGCGGTGCCCAGGGTGGCGCGCACCGCGGCGGTTGCCTGAGCAGCCGCCTGCCCGGCGGAGAGCTTGGGGGTCAGGCCGGTGGGTGCGAGGGTGCCGGGTATCGCGCGGTCGACCGACTTCACGGAGCCCTTGGCGTCCTGATGGACGATCAGATCGCCGCCCAGGACGGGCAGTCCGCCGTACGTGCGCTCGTAGCGCAGGTGCCGGCTGCCGTCGGCGTCGGCCACCACGTCCTTGACCACGAGCCGCTCCTGGCTGCCGAGCCCCAGGGCGCGGGCCGCGGCCGGAGCCGCGCCGTCGGCCTGAGCGAGCAGCGCGGCGCGCTGCTGGCCGACCACGGGGGTGGGGACGGCCTGCGCCGTACCGGCGCTGACCTGGATCGCGCCGGCCAGCAGGGCCGAGGCGGAGAGGGCGGCTCCGAGTGCGAGCTTTCGCTTCACGTAGGTAATTCCTTCCGGATCCAACCGCATGTGCGCGGTCGCGCCGCGTTCCGGGGCACCGGGGTCAGTGCCTGAGGGGCGGAACGGACGCTGACGTGCTGCTCCGTGCGGTCGTGCGGCACCTGCCGGAACGGGGTGGGGCCGGCGGGTGCGGTACGGGGCTGGCAGAAGCATGACGACCCGTCGGACGGGATGAACAGACCCGGGATCGGAATTGGCCGGAGCTCGCCAAAAAGGCCGATTTCCTGATGCCGGAGCACGATTCGGGGCCCGGCAGCATTGGCGGGACTCCGCCGTTTCCGGATTCTTGCCCGCAGGTCCGCCGTCTGTTAGCGAAGGCTCCCGGAATACGAATTCGGCGCAGCAGAAAGCGGCATCACCGCCATTCCGGCAATGCTGCCCTTTTCCTGGAGACCCTACGGACGAACGGTCAGTGGGCGGCCCCTTGCCCGGCCTTCGGGGGAACGGTGAGGCTGCCGTAGCGTTCCATCCGCTGCCAGCGCAGGCGGGAGCCGGCGACGGCCGTGAAGACGGACTGGATGACGACCAGGTACATCAACTGCCGGTAGACGAACTGCTGGAGCGGCAGGCTCCACAGCGCCCCGGGGCGCTCCTTGTCCAGGCGGAACGCGTACAGGCCCATGAAGATCTGGAGCAGCAGGAACGCACCCCACAGCCCGATGATGCGGACCGGGTCGAGGAAGACCAGGCCGTAGACGGCGAACACGTCGACGACCGGCGCCAGCAGCGGCAGCAGCACCTGGAACATCAGCAGGTAGAGCAGGCCGCGGCGGCCCAACTTGCCGGCCTGGCCGCGCTGGACCAGGGCGCCGCGGTGCTTCCACATCGCCTGGAGGGTGCCGTAGCACCAGCGGTAGCGCTGCTTCCACAGCGCGCCGAGCGAGGCGGGCGCCTCCGTCCAGGCCTTGGCGCGCTCCTCGTAGACCACCCGCCAACCGTCGCGGCACAGCGCCATGGTGAGGTCGGTGTCCTCGGCCAGGGTGGTGTCGCTGACCCCGCCGATGCGCAGCAGCGCCTCGCGGCGGAACGCGCCGACGGCGCCGGGGACGGTCGGCATGCACTCGGCCAGGTCGAACAGGCGGCGGTCCAGGTTGAAGCCGACCACGTACTCGATGTGCTGCCAACGGCCCAGCAGGCCACCGCGGTTGACCACCTTCGCATTGCCGGAGACGGCGCCGACCCGGCGGTTGGCGAACGGCTGGACGATCATGCGGACGGCGTCCGGTTCGAAGACGGTGTCACCGTCCACCATCACCAGCAGCTGGCACGAGGCGGCGGCGATACCGGTGTTGAGAGCGGCGGGCTTGCCGGCGTTCTGCTGGCGGATCACCCGGACGCCCGGCAGGCGCAGGGCCTCCACCAGGTCGGCGGTGCCGTCGGTGGATCCGTCGTCGACGACGATGATCTCCACCGGGTGGTCGGAGGCGAGCAGCGAGCGGACGGCCGCCTCGATGCCGGCGCTCTCGTTGTAGGCGGGCACGATGACGCTGACCGGTTCGGTGACCGGCCGCCCCCACGGCTTGCCCCGCATCTTCTTGTGCCGCCGGGCCGCGACGAGCACCGCGACGGCCCGCAGCAGGGCGATGCCGCCCGCCGCCCACAGCAGCCAGGACAGCGCGGCCAGCACCCAGTCGCTGGTCCGCAGCGCGGTGATCAGGGCCAGGCCCTGCCAGTGGTCGGTGGCGCTCGCCCGCTGGACCGGATCGGGTAGCCCGGTGGCCTCGCTGACCGTACCGAACGTGAACCCGGCCGCCCTGAGCCGGGGGATCAGCTGCTCCAGGGCGGCGACGGTCTGCGAGCGGTCGCCGCCGGCGTCGTGCAGCAGCACGATCTGCCCGGCCTGGTCCTTCGGGGTGGCGTTGGCCACGATCCCGGCGGTGCCGGGGCGGCGCCAGTCCTCACTGTCCTGGGTGGTGAGCACGGTGAGGTAGCCGTCCTCGCCCGCCGCGAGAACGGCGCTCCAGTCCGCGTCGCTGAGGGCGTTGCTGGTGGAGGAGTACGGCGGGCGCAGCAGCGGGGTGGTCACGCCGGTCGCGCCGGCCACGGCGAGCTGACTCTCCCTCAGCTCCAGCGAGCGGCGCCAGGCGGGGGCGGTCCCGAGGTTGGTGTGGGTGAAGGTGTGCAGGCCGATCTGGTGGCCGTCCGCGACGATCCGCCGGGCCAGGTCCGGGTGGGCGGCGACCTGGGTGCCGACGGCGAAGAAGGTGGCCCGGACCTCGTTGCGCCGCAGGACGTCCAGGATCTGCGGGGTCCAGACCGGGTCGGGTCCGTCGTCGAAGGTCAGCGCGATGGTCCGGGCCTTGGGGGCGGCGGTCCGTCCGGCGGCGCCTTCGATCACCGGGCCGCCCGAGGCGATCTGCGCGGGCACCGCCTCAGCCGGGCCCGCCACCCGCGGGGCGCCGTCGGCGGTGCCGTCGAACATGTGCTGGGTGTAGCCCTGCAGCAGCAGCGCGGCGGACAGCGTGAGGACGAGGGTGGTCAGCAGCAGCCAGTGGGTGCGCAGCGGGACGTTGCGCACACTGGCCCGTCGGCCTCGTGCTCGGCGGCGGTTCTTGGACAAGGGGTGCGGTTCCTGCCTGCTGCATCGGGACGGGACTACGGGCGGTTGGTCGGCTTGCCGCTCTGACCGGGCGCGGACGAAGACTTCCCGTGGCTGGTGGCGGTGGCGGTGGCGGCCGGCGCGGGGCTCGGTCCGGCGGTGGCCGGCGGGCTCGAAGCCGGGACCGTTGCGGTGCCGGTCGAGCTCCCCGGCGAGGCCCTGCCGACCGTGCCGGACGCGCCACCGGGGTCGGCCGGGCCGGTGCGGGCCTTGGCGGACGGACTGGCCTCAGGCGACGGCGACGCCGGCTCGGCGGGCGCCGCGGCCGGGGCATCGGGCTGGGCGGCGGGCGGCGGCGGGGCGGGGAGCAGCGGGGACCTGACCGTCGGTCCGCCGAGCAGCGTGCTGACCAGCAGCAGGACGTAGGCGGCGGCCGGTACGACCAGCAGTCGGCCGAGCCGGCGCACCCGGCGCTGGCGACGGCCGGAGGCGTCGACGAAGACCGGACTGTCGGCGGCGCGCTGCGCCGGGACGTGGGCACCGACGGACGGACGGCCCTCGTGCGGACGGGGTGTCAGCACGGTGTCCTCGCGGACGGCACCGGGCGGTCGGGTCATCGGGACGGCCTCTGGGGTTCGGGACTGACGGCGGTTCGGGACTGACGGCGAATCGGGCCTGAGGACGAGCCCGGGTGGGCGGCAGGGTCCGGGGAAGGTCCTGCCGCCCACCCGGGAACAGGTGGGATGTCGAACGGTCGGGCGTGACGCGGAGCCGGGCGGGCGGTGGACACGGGGGAGCCCGCCGTCCGCCCGGCTCCGGGCTCACCCCTGCGGCAGCAGTGGCGAGCCCGGTGAGTGCGTCATGACCGTTCGGTGCACATCTCATGTCCTTCAGCGTCGGAGTCGCCGACGGTGTCACACCGAACCGAAAAGTTTTTTCCCGGCCTCCGCAGTGGCCCCTCAGGTGACGCCGGAAGCCCTGCGGTATCCACCTGTCGAACTCGGGTGCTCCGGTTCGCCGAACCGACCTTCACGATGGCCTCGCCGACTCTGGAGAGCCGTTGCCGGAGAAGTCTCTCGGCCCGACGGGGTCATCCAGCAGGACGTGAACGTCCTCGCTGCCCAACGCGCCGACCAGGTACTCGCTGCCAAGCCGCCGCCCCCAGTCGTCTCCCGCGCCGCTCATCCCGCAGTCCGGGCAGCCTGAGCAGTCCCAGTCCTGGCGGGGGCCTCGAAACCTCGGCAACACAGCGGAACCACCGCACCCCACCGGCCCGACTCCTGATCACTGCCAAAACCGCCAGCGGTCAAGTTTCGGCCACACACGACTACGAAGAGGCATGCCCTTCAAGGCCGAGCAGCCCACCCGAGCGGGGCCTCGGCACGATTTCTGGTCATCTCGCAGCAATACGCTCCCTTGCCACCCCTTGCCATCGCATTCTGTAGGCGAATGCATACGTATCGTGATCGCCCCGTCAGACGGGGCACGCAAAGGGCGGCGATGACTGACGAATTGGGTTTTCCCGTGCTGGCTGCCTCGGCTCTCACCCAGGCCATCGCGTTCCTCTACCATCGCGCCGAGGTCGTCCTCGACCGCCGCGCTGCACGCAGCCGCTCCAGCGAAGCCGCTCCAGCAGAGCAATGGCCCGCTGTGGTGGCCGGCAACCCCGGCCGTGCTCTGGACTTCGACCCGGACAACGTGACGATGGAGTTGGCCGATCGTCTGGAGTCCTTGCTGGACGTGCTCGACGTGTACACCGAGCACGAGCAGTTGATCGACAATCAGGACGAGCGGCTGCGGCGCGCGCTCGGCCGGCTGCGGGCCGTCCTGGAAGAGGCGTACGGACGCCGTATCACTTTCGTCGGCGAGGACCGGCCTGCGAGCGGGATGCGCATCTTCAACCGGGCAGGAGACGTCCACGGCGTCTCCCGCGCCCTAAAGGCCGGCCGCGTTTCCATTCTGGCGAACATCGACGTCGAGCACACCGCGCAGATCGTCCGTCCCGGCGCGGAGATGACCAGCGTCGAGATCGACGACCTGCTCTGACGTCAAGGCCAGAAGAGCACTTGCCACACAGCAACGACAGGGAACCCCATGGAACCTGCCATGCCCACCGAGCCTTTCGAGTCCGGTGAAACCGCACGCGAGGACTCCGCTATCAGCGAGGCCCGGAGAGTGCTGCGGGCCGCAGTCTCCGAGCTGCGGCAGGAGGCACTGTTCAACTTTGGTGAGATGACCGCGGTGAAACTCACTGCGGTCCTCGGCCAACTGCTGGAACATTCGGAGCTTCCCCACCGCTACCTGAAGACCGTCCGCGCGGTCTTCGCCGAGCCCGACGGCTATCCGGAGACCTACGCCGCGCTCGAGGAGCCCGGGGCAGTACTGGTCCTGCTTCGGAAGCCGGGCGCTGGGCGCGCCTTCACCGCCCACGCGCTGCTGGCCGACCTACATCTGCGTACCGGAGCCACGGTGGGCCCACTCAGCTTCGGCGGCACCGCGCGCTTCCCGCTGCGGCGCCTACCGCACGAGGAAAACGCCGGGTACCTGTTGGAACTCCCGGCAGACGAGGAGAACTTCACGGTCAGCGACGACTTCGGCGCGATGCTCCACGAGATCCATCACATCCTCGAGAAGCGGAACTCGCGACTCATCGTCCTGGCCGCGCCAAAGCAATGGCAGCGCGTCAGCGCGCAGGCTCCGCCGAACATCGTTCCCGTGCTGGGCCGTCCCGACCCGCTGAAGATCGCCGGGGCGTGGCTCAGGGCCGAGGCGCCAGACCTCGACTCCCGGCGGTGGCTGGACGATGAGCGTATCTCCGGACTGTTGGCCCGTCAGCGGCCTTCCGACGTCCTCCAGATCGTCGCACTCATTCTCAAGGCCGATGAAGCCAAACACCCCGCACTGAGGTCCGATGCGGACCCGGACGGATTCAACGCCAAGGTGCTGGACGTCCTGAAGGCGCGCACCGCATGGCGCGAGGATCTGTTGGAGTGGCACAGGAAGCCAGGCAGGACAAGCTTCGAGCGGAACTTCCTGCTCGTGGCGGCATTGTTCAGGAACGCATCCGTCGGTCATGTGTACGCGCAAACGGCCGAGCTCTGCAGTCGCTTCAAGACCCCCGTGTCGCTCAGGGGCCAGGAAGCGCCGGGCGTCGTCGAACTCGTCGACGAAATCGGGGCCGAACTCGATCTCGGAGCGGACACGCTCGACTTCGGACGGCCCGGATGGGACGACGCCGTCCTCGGCTACTTCTGGGTCGACCGTCCAACGGCCCGTATGACGTTCCTGTCCTGGATGGCCGACGCCCCGCGGACCAGAGCCAAAGGGCTCCTCGAATCGTTCACCCGCGACGAACGGCTGCTGCTGGCCAACAGGGTCGGTGCGTTCGCCGTCCGCTGGGCAACCCGTCACCGGAAGTCGGACCCGCTGGATCAGATCATCACCGCATGGTCCAAGGACCCAGACCTGTGGAGGGCGGCAACCGACCTGATCTCCGCCGCAGCCCTCCATCCCACCTTCGGGCGGCTCATCCACGAGTTCCTGCTGCGCTGGTCGAAGAGCAAGGACAACCCGGCACTGTGCAGACTGGCTGTTGACGTCTGCGCCGGCGAGTTCGGCCGCCGCCACACCGGGAAGGCCCTGATCCGGCTGGGGCACGCGGCGGAGTCCGAGACCCCCGCCGTCCAGGAGTCGCTCCGCGCCGCCGTACGTACCATCTGGTCCGACCCGACCGCACGCGAGAGTCTGTTCACCTCGATCATCCAGTGGTGCGCACCCGAGTCGCCCCGTCTCCGTTCCGGCTGTCGGGCGTTCGCCGCCCTGGCGACCTTGACCTCGAGCAGAAGTGGAACTGCCAACAATTCGGTGTTGCTCGTTCCGGGTGACGGCGAGAACGGCGAGTTCGTACCCAAACCCGGAGACCTGTCCGCTGGTTGGAGTGCGCTGCTGTCATCCGAAGAGGAGAAGGCGGGAACAGCTGACGCATTCAACCTGTGGATGGACACGGCACACCAGCGCCCCGACCTTCAACCGCTGATCTTCGGTGTACTGCGAGGCGCCCTCAGTGCTGCTGCTCCAGGGCAGGCACGTCGACTCCGCCACCAGCTGCGCGACGTCCTGTACGAGTGGCAGCCCGTCCCGGCGACGGATGCCGACCCCGCCCGGGTACAGCTACGACACGAACTGGCGGACCTCCTCGACCACGACCGCAGCCGTGCCGTTGCCCCCTACCGCCCCAGGACTACCAGTGCAGCCCTGGAGGATGCGTGAGGTCGCTGATGCGCCGCCGTTTCTCCCCCGAGCCGATTTTCACAGAGGCTGCCTGGGTGCGGGAGTTTCATGATGTCCTCGACAGTGCGGACCCAGGGCTCTCCTTCATCGCCGCCTTCCGCGTCGAGTGGCGACGGGAAATGGACCGGGCCAGCCTTTCGCCTGCCTTCGGTGACACGGCCCGAGCGGTGCGCGGCGTCGCCGAACGGATCGCATTGCAACGCACCGTTCTGCGGTGTGACACCACGGAACAGGACATCAACCACGAGCTACGATCTCGCCTTCCATGGCGCACCTGCGGCATCGAGATCGTGTCGGCCCACGTCTCCGTGCATGTCGACGAACACACGCTCTCCAGCGCCGAGCGTGCAGCCCGAATCGGCCGAGAGATGGCGATCGAAGAGCTCGAGCGCCACCAAGTCGCGGCCCGGATAAGGTTCATGGAGGAGGAGATCCTGCGTACTCCGGCGAAGGCGCGGCTGTATCTGATGCTGGAGCAGACTGGCCATCGCGGTCTTCTGGCCCCCGGTATCGATGTCGACCAGGTCGTGCGGGAGGTCCAGCAGTGGCGCCCCGATTCGACATGGGTGGTCGTGGCCCAGCTCCTGCACACCTTCGTCGGCAACCTCACCTCCGCCGACCATCAGGATCTCCTGCACACCCTGCGCGCCTTATTCCTCGACTACGACGCCAAGGAACTCGCCGACCGGCTGCCTTCCGCTCACGGGTCACCCGCCCCGGCGGGAGGTTGACCCGACCATCGTGCGCCGTACCGACCACCCCGCCAGAAGTAGCCGACCGAGATTGCGGCGCCAGCGTGGTCGACGACGGAGGCGGGTCAATCCGCAGGCCGTAGAGACAGGTCAGGTACTTGTAGGACCAGTACGAGATCCAATACCGATCAGGAAGTTGACGGACTGATCAGCACCTTGCCATGACACCCCAAGCCCCCCAGACCTGGCTGTCACCGTGCCATGGAAGGATCTTTGGTACAGATTTGCACCGTTAGGGCCGTCAAGGCACGCACCATCGATCTGAGCCCTGGATTATCAATCCCCCGATGTGGCGGCACTGGTAGCCGGGTTCGCGGACATGGGCTGCGGCTGATCACCAGCCCGCGCAGCGAGCGAACGGTACGGACCCGGCAGAGCAGTTGACGTAGCGTCGCTTGACCACGCAGCACGCGGCCCGTCTAAACGAGATCATGGACGAATACGGCTCGCCGATCCCGTGGCCGTGCGAAGACCCGGAACACATGGACGAGCGCCGAGCCGTGGTCGGCATCCCACCGTTCGACGAATATGTAGCTCAGTTCTCGGCGACCTGGCCCAAGCCGCGGGTCACGCCCTGGGCTCGATCCGCCGGACAGAATCCAGCCTTGCCCGCATACCCGTTGACTTCGAACCGTGGACGACACCGTGAACATCAGCAGCACCCCCGCCGCCCCCGCCGATCTGACGGGCCTTCGGGTCGCCGTCACTGGCGCCTCCAGGGACTTCGGCCGCACCCTCGCCATCCGCTTTGCCGAGCGCGGGGCCGAGGTCTTCCTCTCCGCCCGCTCGCTGGCCGCCGCCACCAAGGTCGCGGACGAGATCCGCGGCCTCGGCCATGAACAGGTCCGTCCGTTCGCCTGCGACCTCTCCGACCCGGCGTCGATCCGCGCCTTCGGCACCGCCGTCGGCGAACTGACCGACCGCCTGGACGTCCTGGTCAACAACGGCTCCCGCTGGCTGGCGGGCACCGACCTGCTGTCCTGCACCGATGACGAGGTGTCCGACACCATCGCCTCCGGGGCCACCGGCACCGTGCTGACCGTACGGGCGTTCCTCCCGCTGCTGCTCGCCTCGGACTGCCCCGACATCGTGAACATGGTCTCGACGGCCGGGGTGCCCGGGCTGCACCGCTCGGAGGCGCACGGCGCGTTCTACGCGGCCAAGAGCGCCCAGGCCGGCTTCGCCGGGGTGCTGTCGAAGCGGCTCCGGCCGCAGGGCGTACGGGTCATCTCGCTCTACCCGCCGGACTTCGCCAACCCCGACCCGCTGTCCCCGGAGTGGGAGACCACCCCGCGCGGCGCGGGTGACGGGCTCACCGCCCACTCCCTGGTCGAGTGCGTCATGTTCGCGATCCGGCAGCCCCGGGACTGCTTCATCAGCGCGTTCCACTTCGAACAGGCCGAGTGACCGGGTGCGCCGCTCAGCCCTCGACGGCGCCGAGGGCGAGGCGTTCGCCCTCGGCGACGGCACTGACCAGGCGGGTGCTGCCGTCCGGGAGGCGCAGGGTGAAGACCGGATCGATCAGCAGCAGGAAGTCGAGCCCCTCCCGGGCCCGCTCCGACCTGGCGCCGTCCGGGATCGCGATGCCCCGCCAACTGCCCTCGGCCACCGAGACGGTGAGGCTCACCCGGAAGCTGCCCAGGCAGGTGAGCGGGTTGGCCCAGTACTCGAGCGTCGCGGTGCCTCGGTAGCGGTCCGAGCCGGCTATGCCCGGGCTCACAGTCCTTCCACCAGGATCGCGCCGAGCTCCCGCAGCCCTTCCTCGGCCTCCGGCCGGCAGGCGGCCAGCCTGCGCAGCCGGACCGCCCCTGCCTCGCGCTGGACCGCTGAGCCCTGGGTTGCCGCGCTCCGCATCAGGTCCGCCGCCCGGGCCTCGTCGGCGGGCGGTACCAGCAGCTGCACCGACTCCAGGTAGGCCCCCGTGAAGGCCTGCTGGCGCAGCAGCGGAGCCACCACGAACAACTCTGCCAGCGCGCCCACTTCACCACGTTCGAGCAGAGTGAGCCCGGCGTCGGAGGCGGCAACCGGGTCGGTCGCCGCGTCGTACGCCCCGGCGAGTCCGAGCTGGTCGGCCAGACACAGGACCGCGAGGTGGAGCCGGGCGGACGGGTCGTCACCGAGCGCCTCCAGCACGGCCCTGATCCGCCGATCGGTCAGCAGCCGGGGGTTCACCCGGAGATGCTCGTACTTGTCCTGCCAGGTCGTCAAGGACAGCCAACGGGTGACCAGTTCACGCTGCTCATGGGCGATCGAGAACAGTCGTACAGCTTCGGCCGCACCGTGTTCGACCGCCAAGGCGACCAGGTCGGCGAGCAGGTCGAGGCTGCCTTCCTCCGGGTGGATCGCCCGGGCGACCGCGAGGGTCTCGTGCAGCGCGGGGTACAGCAGGTCTTCGCCGATCTTCCGCGCGAGCGCCGCCCGCTCCTCCCAGTTCTGCTGCTCCCGCCACAGGTCGATGAAGAAGCGGGCGTCGATGTCGGTGGCCAGCTCCGCCCAGGCCGGGAAGTGCGGCAGGTCGATCCGACGGTCCACCGGCTCTTCGCGCAGCTCGCCGAGGATCCCCCGTACCGCCCGCCGGACCTCACCGGACCGGACCAGGTGCCCGCCCGCGTCGATCAGCTGGGCGGCCTCGGCCAGGTCTGCCACGACGCCGGTGGCGTCACCGTGCTGGAGCCGCAACTGTGCTCGGTCGGTGAGGAGCTGGGCCCGGACCTCCCCCGGCAGGCCGAGCATCACCTGGTCCGACCGGCGCACAGCCTCCGGCAGACCCGCGTGCTCCACCAGCTGGAGCAGCAGCAGCCTGACGTGCAGCCGTAGCGGAGGCAGGTACGGCTCCACATCGGCCAGCACCAGGTCCCGGCTGATCTGCACCGCCTCGGTGACCGATGCGACGGACTCGGCCAGGGAGCCGCTCATGGCCTGGGCCACCGCCAAGTTGTTCAACGACCGGGCCAGGTCGGGCCGGTGCGCTTCCGGCTCCGCCGCCACAAGGGCCCGGCGGAGCTCCACCGCCCGGGCTCCCGACTCCAGGGCTCCCTCCAGGTCTCCGGAACTGGCCTGATGGGCAGCCAAGTTGCTCAGTGCCGCCGCGAGTTCGAGCCCGAAGGCTTCCGGTTCGGCCTCCGCCAGCCTGCTGCGGATCTCAAGCGAACGGCGTGCGGATTCGAGCGCCACCGTACGCTCCCCGGCGGCGGCATCGTTGTTCGCGAGCGTGGCGAGCATCATCGCCAGTCCGGGCAGGAAGGCACCCGGACTCACCTCGGCGAGCTGCTCCTGAATGCGGACGGCCTCCCGCGAGGTCTGGTGAGCCGACGCGTCGTCACCAGAGTCGCGCTGCTGGATCGCGAGCGTGTGCAACACCACGGCCAGGTTTGCCCGGCCACCCACGGGGTTGCTGTCTGTCACCTCACGTTGAAGCTCCACCGCCTCCGCCGCGGAGCTCAGGGCCTCGACCTGCTCGCCGATCCGGCCGAGGGTGAGCGCCAGGTTGTGCACCACCTCGGCGAGTCCGGCCAGGTGGCCCGCCCGATCGAAGACCACCAGGTACCGCTGATGCTCCACCGCCTCCTGTTCGGCGCTCAGCGCACCCCGGAAGTCACCCAGATCGGCGCGGCTGGTCGCAAGCGCCGTCAGCGAGTCCACCAACTCCGGCAGGTGCGCCGGGTCGGCCCGGACCTGCTCCCGGCGAAGGTCCACCGCCTGCTCCGCCGAGGCCAGGGCCGCCCGCCGCAGGCCGACGTGACGCTGGTGGCGGGAGAGATTGGTCAGCGCACACGCCAGCGGGGGGCCGAAAACACCGGGAGTTCGCTCCGCCAGAACGGCGAACAGGTCGGCTGCCTCCTGTCCTGCACGGTGAGCCCCGACCCGGTCGCCGTTGTAAGCCTGCTGACCGGCCAGACTGCCCAGAGCCAGGGCGAACAGCGGCTGGAACGCCTCGGGGAAGTCGGCGGCCAACCCCCGGTGCAGCTCCATGGCCTCCATCGCCGTGGCGAGCGCGCCCCCGGGGTCACCTGCCGTCTCCTGAACGGTCACCCGGTTGGACAGCGCCGCCGCCAGCTGTGGCCGGAAAGCTTCGGGGCTCTCGTCCGCCAGAGCCCGAAACAGGCCGACGCACTCGTCGGCCGCCGCCACTGCCGCCGCCGAGTCGCCGACATCGGCGAGCTGGCAGCAGAGGTTCTGCAGGGTCGTGGCCAGCATGAGGCGGAATCGCTCGGTGTCGGGAAACCCGCGCAACAACTGCACCATCGCGAGCGAGGTCTCCACCGCTCCGGTCCGGTCCCCGTTGGCGTGCCGCTGCACCGACAGGTTCACCGTGGCAGCCACGAAGTCCTCCAGGTGCGCGTCTGGATCCAACTGGACCAGGTGCCGCCTGATCTCCACCGCTTCGGCGATCGCTTCCAGCGCCCGGCGCGGCTCCCGCACCGCAGAAAGCTGATTGGACAGGCTGTTGAGTCCGTCGGCCAGCCGAGGCAAGTGAATAGCCGGATCCTCGGCCACCAGGCGGCGGGCAAGCTCCACCGCCTCCGAGGCCGTACGAACCGACTGCTGCGGTTCTCCGGCGTCGACCTGCCGAATGGAGAGTCCGCTCAGCGCCCCGGCCAGTGCCGCAACCCGATACGCCGCACCGTCCTCGGCGAGCTCCCGGTGCAGCTCCACCGCCTTCATACTGGTCTCCAGGGCACTGCGCCGGTCACCGGCGCCCCCCTGATGGACCGACAGATTGTGCAGCGCCCCGGCGAGCGCCCACCGCTGGTTGGGGAACTCCTCTCCCGACAGCCGCCGGAACAGCGCCACGGCCCTGCGCCCCGACACCACCGCCGCATCCCGCCGCCCGGTCTCGGCCTGCGCCACCCCCAGCCGGTTGAGCGCGCCGGCCAGGTGGAAGCGGTGCTCACTCGCACCACCCGTCGCCAGCCGGCGCAACAGGACCACCGCCTCCTCCGCCGACTCCAATGAGCCGTCGTAGTCCCCCGCCTCGCTCTGCCTGATCGAGAACTCCACCAGCCACAGGGCCCGCGCTGCGCCGTCCTGCTCGCTCTCGCTCCCGCCCTCCGCCAGGGCCTCGGGGGCCAGCCTGGTAGCCACGATCATCGCGAGTCGCCGCGTGGTGACGTACCCGGCCGACAGGATCTCGTCCAACAGGGCGAGCGGCAGCGGGGTGTCCGCCAACTGCGCCAGGCTCTCCAACGCTGCCACGAACGGGCCGCCCTGCGTGCTCGCCACCACCAGGGCCGACTGCCAGATCTCCGGCACTCCCCGGAGCGCTGATTCGGCCAGCCGGTACCGGAGTTGACTTCCCCCCGCGCCTCCGGCGCGGGACAGGGCGACGCAGCCGTTCAGCCGTTCGTCACGGTCCGCGAGCTCGAAGCACCGCAGCAGCAGCGCCTCGTCGGCGCCGAAGACCTCGGCCAGCAGATGGGCGCCGACCGGGTCGGGGCGGATCGCCAGTGAGCCGTCCTCGGGTGCGGCGGGCAGCAACTCGGCCAGCAGGTCGGCGATCTGGGTCCGCCAGCGCGGGTCGTCGCCCAACGGTTCGACCGCGCCGAGCACGGCCGCCAGCCGCTCCCGCCGAGGGCCGAGCAGGCTGACGCAGGCACCGGCCGTACGCAGCAGGTCGGCCGGGGGCTTGGCGCCGATCTGGGTTCGGTAGGCCCGCCGCCAGTAGGCGAGTTCGTGTCGGAGGATCTCCGCGTGCAGGGCCTGCTCGGACTCGGGCGGTGCGCCCGGGCCGTGCACCGCCAGCCAGGCCAGCATCACCAGGTCCAGGGTGGTCCAGCGGTAGGACTCGGGTTCCCGCCCCGGTGCCGTACCGAGGGTCGTCTCGGGGGCGAACGCCCGGAGGGCGGCCCGGTAGACCCCGGCTGCCCGGGGGTGACGGGCCGTCAGCGGGATGTCGCGCAGCAGGTACGGGTGGCCTTCCTTCGCCAGTGCGTCGGCGATCTCGTCGTGCCACCAACTGCCGACGGAGCGGGCGGTGAGCACCACGCAGGTGGGGCTCCGGCGGCCTCGGAGGGCCCGCAGGAGCCGGCTGACCTCCTCCCACCGGGCCTCCTCCGCGTAGTCCACCAGCACCAGCAACGGCGAGGCCACCCGCCCTAGCCAGGCCAGGTCCTCCGGATCCAGGGCGCGCAGCAGGAAGCCGGTGTGCCAGCCCAGATCCGCGAGCCGACTGCCCAACTCGGCCGCCAGCCGGGTCTTTCCGGCGCCTCCGACACCGTGCAGCAAAGCGATCCTGGTGGGCGGGCCACCGTCCACTCCGGGCCTCGGCTGCTGGCACCAGTCGAGCAACAGGTCCAGCTCGTCCCGTGGATGGAACGCGACCACCTCGTGCCGGGCCGACAGCTGCTTCAACGGCCCGCTGTCAGATGCCAGTTCGAGGTACGGCGGCGCGAGCACCCTGGCGGCCGGGTGGCCCGGCAGCGGGAACGGGTCGACCTGCGGGTGTCCGACCCCGACGTCGACGCCCGCGAACCAGCGTCCGGCCCCGGCCCGGAGCAGCTCGGCACCGGTCCGTACCGCCTCCTCCCAGCCCAGCCCGGCGCGACGGGCCGGGTCCGGGCTGTACGCGGCGGACGCGGCGCCGGTCACCTCGACAGCCAGGAACGCGCCGGGCTCGTCCGCCGAGGCCCGCAGGTCGTCGAGCAGCTCGGCCGGCGGCGCAGGGAACACCACTCCTCCGGGCGGCAGCAGGTCGAGCAGCGGGTAGTCGTACGCCTCGGCGCCGTCCCAGCTGCCGCCCAGCCAGACCACCACCAGGGCGTGCGCGGCCTGTTCGGGCCGCTCGCCGTCCAACAGGACGAGCATCGGGTGCAGTCCGGCGTCCAGGCAGGCCCCGGCATAGGTGACCGCGAGGTCGAGGCAGGTGGCGTGCCGTGGCCGTAGCAGCACCTGATCGGGGGTCCGGATCTCCTGCCGGCCCGGCTCGCTGCCCACCGGCTCGTCGACGTAGCGGATGCCCGCCGCGGCGAAGGCCTCGTAGAGTCGCCGGGCCCGCTCCATCGGCGGACCGTCCGAGGGGCCGGGCAACGGACCTTCCAGCAGGGTTTCGGCCACCCCGGACCGGATGTACGGCAGAAGTCCGGCAGCGCCGTGCGCCCGATTCCAGCGAGGTCTACCGCCCTTCACCGGGCGCCTGCCCCGACCGCACCGAACACCTCGTCGCAGCGCAACTGGTCCACGCGCGGCACCTGCACCGCCTCCGCCACCAGGTGGTGCACACCGGGCCGCAGTCCAGGTACGGACACCCGCCACCGCGCCTCCGCGACCCGGGCACCCGCGATCCAGTCCGTGCCGTCGGTGCCGTCCTCTGCACGGACCCGGACCCGGACGGAGGTGCGCTCATCGGCCGCCGCGCCGTGCAGGACGACGCCGACCTCGACGGGGCTGCCGGCCGGCACCGCCTCCTCGAGGTCGAGGCCGAGCCACGGCAGGTCCGGAGCGTCACCCCGGACTGCCCGCAATGAGCCCGCCGAATAGTTCTGCAGCACCTCCACGACGGTTGCGGATGAGGAGAGTTCGAGGTGGCGGCCGGATGTGGCGCGCCACCTCGCAGGCTGCTCCCCCAGCTCGACGGGAATCGCGGAGATCGCCGGTACGGTGCCGTCGCCGTGCCAGTCCCGGTTCGGCAGCCACGCCGGGGAATCCTTGGTGACCAGCAAGCCCGCCGGGGTCCGCACGGCCTGCTGAAGAGTAGCGTGACCGCGCCCGAACACCGGTGTCACGTCCGGCATTTCGGGCCGCCCGGCCAGGGTGTCCCAGGCGTTCTCGATCTCGCCGTGCACGGTGAAGGCGGCCTTCGCCCGGGACGAGAAGCTCTCCGGTACGCCGTCGGTCAGCTCGTGCGGGTAGCGGGCCCTGCCCTCGAATGGACCCACCGCCGGGTACCTGGGCAGCAGTTGGTACACCGACGGCCAGTCGCGCAGCACCTCGGTCACCGCGTCGAACCGGGCCGGCCCGACCCGGGCACCGTTCACCAGCAGGTCCAACGCCTTCGGGGCTCCCCGGTGCGGCGTGCCGAGGGTGATGAGCGCCGCGCAGTCCGGCGCGCCACCGAGCGGGCCCAGCCAGTAGCGGGCGACCAGGCCGCCCATCGAGTGCGCCACCACGATGACCCGTCGGCGCCTGGCACCTGGGGTCTCCTCCGCCAGACGAGCCGTCAGTTCGGCGGCCAGCCGCGCTGCCGCGGCCTCGACGCCCAATCGGAAGTCGTACGGGAAGAGCAGCAGGTCCGCGCGGAGATCCGGCGGCTGCCCCGGCCTGGCCGTGTCCACCCGAACGTCACGGAAGGCCCGCTCGATCCGGTGCACCAGCCGGTCGTACCCAGGCAGCACGAACGGTCCCGCCAGCCTGATCCCGGGCAGCAGGCCCACCGGGGCGAGCGTCGGGTGCTCCGCCAGACTCAGTCGCCCGGGGTCCATCGCCGCGGCTGCCAGGCTCCGCCGTCGCTGGTCCCACCGAGGCGTGCCGCCGACTGTCCGCAGCACGCTGCCACCGATCCCTGGCAGCACCACGACCAGGTGCCGCAGTCGTGGCCTCATCACTCCCACCCCTGCCCATCGGATTGTGGGGAATGGCCTCGCCAACTCTTCCGATGATGCGTCAACTCCCGCTACCACCACCGATTCTACCGGTCCACCGGACGCCCGAAGACCTTCCGGGCAGTGCGCCGGCGCAGCCGCCCGGCGTCAGGAGCTTCGGCCGCCGGGCGCAGCCGGACCGCCGTCGTGGCGCGGTTCGACCCGGAAGTCGAAGGCGACCGTGCCCGGGTCGAGGGCGGTCATGCCGCCGTCGACCGTCAGCACGGCGCCGTTGACCAGGCTGGCGGCGGGTGAGAGCAGCCAGCTGATGGCCTCGGCCACCTCGTGCGGTTCGCCGGCCCGGCCGGCCGGGCTGAGGCGGGTGGCTTCCTGGTAGGCCGCTTCGACGCCGTCCAGGCCGGCCCGGTCGGCCAGCCGGGTCATCGGGCGGTCAGCCATCTCGGTCCGGACCCAGCTCGGGCAGACCACGTTGGCGCGCAGCCCCCGGCGGCCGTAGTCGACGGCGAGCGAGCGGCAGAGCTGGAGCAGTGCGGCCTTCGAGGTCGCGTACGCGGCGTTGCCGAGGCCGTTGCGCAGGGCGGAGACCGAGGCGACCGCGACGACCGACCCGGCGGGGCTCTCCAGCAGGTGCGGCAGTGCGGCCCTCAGCAGCAGGAACGGACCGGTGAGGTTGGTCCGCATCACGGCCTCCCAGTCCTCCACCGAGAGGTCACCGACGGCGCCGGGCCGTCCGATCCCGGCGTTGACCACCAGGCCGTCCAGCCGTCCGAACCGGGACACCGCCGCGTCCACCAGGGCCTGGACCGCGTCGGGGTCGGTGGTGTCCGAGGGGTGCGCCACGGCGCCGGTCTGCTCGGCGAGCCGGTGCAGCGGTTCGGGCCGGCGGCCGGAGACGATCACCTGGTGTCCGGAGGCGCGCAGCAGGCGGGCGGTGGCCTCGCCGATTCCGCTGCCGCCGCCGGTGACAATGACAACTCGCTGGTCGGCCATGGGTGTTCCCTCTCCGGTGCCGGGCTGCGCGGGCCGGATGATCATATGCCGCGCCCCTGTCGGCCCCGCCGCTCGCACCACGGCGGCCCCGCTCGTGGGAGCCGCCGCTCAGTCCGAGTCGGCGGCGATCTCCAGGGCGAGCACCTGGAGAATCTGCTCCGTCGAGACCTGGGGGTCGGTCTCCTCGTAGCCGTCCGCCACCGCCTCGAAGGCCAGTACGAATCCGGTGATCAGGGCGCTCAGCGGCTTCGACAACTGCCCCAGCACGGCGCGGCCGATCTCGTTGGCGTCCGCGTCGGCGGGCACCGTGAAGTAGTCCGGGATCACCTCGCCGAGCAGGTCCGAGGCGTAGTCCGTCCCGACTCCGCCGCGCAGGGCGGTGAGCGCGGCGATGGCCTTGAGCTTGATCTCGTTCTCGGTCATGCAGCGAGGGTAGGAGAACTCCCCGCTCCGGACCCGCCACCACGGGCCGACCCGCCGACGAGCTGCGGACGATCTGCCGACGAACCGTCAATGGCCCCTCCGGGCGCACCCGTTACCCGAAATCCATAGCACGTCCGGGTCTTCCCCCATTGATCCCAACCTGTCAGTCTGGGCGAGTTTTGCAGCTACAGAGGAGGATCCCTTGGTACGCATACGCATATCGACCATCGCGGTGGCGTTCACCAGCGCGCTCGTGATGCTCGCCGGCACCACCGCCACGGCGTCCGCAGCGCCCGCGGAGAGTTCTGCCGACAAGGTCGCCCCGGTCACCTGGACTCCGTGCAACCCGGACCCGACGAAGCCGGACCCGCTGATCTACGACTGTGCCGTCTACCCCGTCCCGCTGGACTACGCGAAGCCGGACGGCGAGAAGGTCGGCATCGCGATGATGCGGCGCCGGGCCGGTGACCCGTCCAAGCGGATCGGCTCGCTGTTCCTCAACCCCGGTGGCCCCGGCGGCAGCGGGTACCTGTGGGCAACCACGACCCGGTTCGAGCCCCGGGTGATGCAGAGCTTCGACCTGGTCGGCTTCGACCCGCGCGGTGTCGCCCGGAGCAACCCGCTCAAGTGCTTCACCAGCAACGAAGAGGCGAACGCGGTCTTCGACCGGATGACCGGCGTACCGGTCACCCCGACCGAGATCAGCGGCACCCTGGCCGCCACCAAGGACTACACGGACGCCTGCGGCCGCAACGCGGGCGAGCTGATCAAGCACATGTCCACCATGAACGTGGTGCGCGACCTCGACCGGATGCGCCAGGCCGTCGGTGACGCCAAGCTCACCTACGCCGGGTTCTCCTACGGCACCCTGATCGGCGCCACCTACGCCAACATGTACCCGAGCAAGGTGCGCGCGCTGATCATCGACGGCAACGTCGACCCCCAGCTGCGCCTGGCCAACGGCCTGGAGTACGACCGCGAGCGCGCCAACGGCTTCGAGCTCGCCCTGGACGCCTTCCTGTCGCGCTGCCACGCCGCGGGCGCTCCCCGCTGCGCCTTCGCCGAGGGTGACACCCGGGCCAAGTTCGACGCGATCCGCGACCACCTGCGCACCGACCCGGTCACCCTGCCGGACGGTTCCACGGTCACCCTGAGCACCTTCACCAGCCAGGTCGCCAACGCCCTGTACGCGCAGAGCCGGCAGGCCCCGCTGGCCCGCTCGCTGCAGGCCCTCGACCAGGCGATCAACGCCCAGCCCGCGCTCGCCGCCAAGTCCGCCCAGGCCGTCGAGCCGAACGAGGCGAGCGCGCTGGCCGTGCTCGCACCCAACGCCCTCCGTGAGGCCCTCCCGGAGACCCCGTACACCAGCGACGACTCGTACTACGGCGTGAACTGCCAGGACAAGCCGTACCCGTCGAACCCGAAGCTGTTCCCGCTGATCGCGCGGGCCTGGGAGCTGGGCGCGCCGACCTTCGGCCGCTACCAGGCCTTCGACGGCCCCGCCTGCTCGACCTGGCCCGCCCCGGCCCGCCAGATGGAGCGCTTCACCGGGCCCTGGAACAAGCGGACCGCCAACCCGATCATGGTGATCGGCAACCTCTACGACCCGGCCACCCAGTACAAGTTCGCCCAGAACATGCAGCGCGAACTCAACAACGCCGTCCTGGTCAGCGTCGACGTCGTCGAGCACTGCGCGATCGGCCGGAGCAAGGCCCTCAGCGCCCTGGTCACCTCCTACCTGGTCGACCAGATCGCCCCCAAGCCGGGCCAGCTCCTCAAGCCCGACGCCGACGCGTTCCCGATGCCCGCCTGACGCATCGTCCGGTAGTCCACCGGTAGCGATATCCAACAGCGGGCGTGCGGTCAGCCATCACCGACCGCACGCCCGCTGTGCCTGTCGACCGCGCCATCGCTCCGCCTTGAGCGACTGGCACGCAGCGGTCCACGTCAGGCACTGCGGAGCCAGCCGGCTAAGCTGACTGGACAGAGTGAACTCCGGGTCACTGACCAGGGACAACGCTTGCAGAGCAGTGGTACGCGTCACCTCTCGGATGACAGCGAAAGGCCCCACCTCATATGTGGGGTCTTTCTGGTTTCCGCGCTATGGCGTCATCAGGAGGAGTGGATTTCGGGCCTACTTCGCCATTGCTGTGCACGGAGTGAGGCTCACTGTCACTGGGATCTGCCAGTCTCTGCTTTGGTGAAGCAGGACCAGAGCCTCACCGGTTCGATTTGAGGAGGGGACATGGCCCACGAGAATGCACTGAAGTACACCTCCGTGGAGATCTGCGCAGGAGCCGGAGGGCAAGCCCTGGGTCTGCACAAGGCTGGCTTCAGGCACCGTGCCCTCATCGAGATCGACAAGGATGCCTGCACGACCCTGGAGAACAACACCGGCAGCAACCCGGAGTGGTCCGACTGCAAGGTCATCCCGGCCGACCTGCGCAAATTCGAGCCGCTCTCGCTCGGGCTTGCACCGGGAGAGCTCGATCTGCTGGCCGGAGGTGTTCCGTGCCCTCCGTTCTCCGCAGCCGGAAAGCAGCTCGGCCGGGACGACGAGCGTGACCTCTTCCCGGAGATGCTGAGGCTCGTCAGCGTCCTCCAGCCCAAAGCCGTCATGATCGAGAATGTGCGCGGTCTGGTGGACCCGAAGTTTGCCGATTACCGCAAGGAGATCGTCGCGCAGCTTGAGGACCTCGGGTACGCGTACTGCTACTGGAAGGTCCTGGAGGCAAAGCAGTTCCAGGTGCCGCAGCTCCGGCCCCGCGCCATCCTCGTCATGATGAAGCCTCAGTTCGCCAAGCACTTCGCCGAGAAGTCCGCGGTGCCGGGCGGCGCTGGAGAGCTGACGGTCGGCCAGGCACTCGAGGAGAGCATGCGGGCCCGCTTCGAACAGTCGGGCGATCCTCGCGGTGAGGCGGCGTTCAAGGAGTGGTACGGGAAGGCTCTCCGCGGAGTGGCCCCGACCCTGGTCGGCGGATCGAAGAAGCACGGCGGCGCGGACCTCGGACCCACTCGTGCCAAGCGTGCCTGGGCGGATCTCGGCGTCTGCGGTCTGGGCGTCGCGAACAACCCGGAAGAGATGAAGGATCCGGAAAGGGACTTGTTCGCCGCGAACGGGCCCAAGCTCACCGTGACCCAGGCCGCCATCATTCAGGGCTTCCCCGAGGACTGGAAGTTCAGCGGCCGGAAGACCGCCGCCTACCGTCAGGTCGGTAACGCGTTCCCGCCGCCGGTCGCCCGGGCCGTCGGCGAAGAGATCTACGCAGCGTTCGAGGCCTACGAAGCTGCGGAAGCCGCCAAGTAGCCCCCGTCCTCACTTACCGCTTTCGGCCCGGAGGCGGCTCACCAGGACGGCGATCTCCACAGCGCACTGTTCGGCTGGCTCGTGCTCCCAGAACCGGAGCACGGTCCAGCCGGCCGCGCGCAGCTGCCCATCGGTGTCCCGGTCCCGTGCCATGTTGCGCAGCACCTTGTCGGACCAGTAGCCCGAGTTCGTCTTCGGCGCGACGTAATGCTCGGGGCAGCCGTGCCAGTAGCAACCGTCAACGAAGACAGCCAACCGGACAGGACCGAAGACGATGTCAGCGGTCCGCCGCAGGCTGGGTACCGGCCGGGTCGCTACGCGGTAGCGCAAGCCCTGCCGGTGCAGCAGTTTCCGGATTTGCAGCTCGGGCCCCGTGTCACGGCTCCGGATCGCCTGCATGTTGCGGCGGCGCGCGGCTGAGCTGGCCCACGAGCCCTCCGGTGGGGTCCAGGCCGGCTCGTCACTCTCGGCAGGGTTGCTCACCCCCTTATGATGCGGCCTTCCGCTGCGGGTCCGGAAGCTTGGGCGCCTCCTCAGGCGGATCGCCGGCGTCAGCGATGACCCAGTCTTTGCCAGCGATCTGGGCCCGGGGACGGCCCAGATGCTCTGGCCGGGCCTCAACCACTCGGTGGGCGACGAACTCGCCCTGCTTGGGCACACTCCCGCCAAGTGCGGCAGCGATCTCCTGATGGGCCTGATAGCCGCCGAGGATGATGATGCCCTCGGTCCGCAGCTTGGGACGTGCCCGGCTCTTGCTGCCTTCCCTGACCCTGGCCATGTAGTCGACCTGCTGGGCGGCGGTGCGCACCACTCCCCGGCCGATGCGCCTGTCGTGCACCAGTCGGAAGAGCTGGTTCAGCCGGGCCTGGCCCTTGCCTGTGCCCGGGATGAGGATCCGGGCCCGGACGTCGCTGTCCAGGTGGAGCAGGACGTTCTCCGGGAGCTCGGCGTCTCGCCACAACCAGACAATCTGGTCCCGGTGCTCTGCTTTGATCGTGAGCTTGAGATCACGGTTGGATCCGGAGTTGAGGATCTCTTCGCGTATCCGGACCAGCCCAGCACTCCAACGACTCCGGTCATCGTCTGCGGAGACCACCAGGCAGATATGGCCAACCGCCTCCGGCGGGATCATCCATGCCCCGAACTTCTGAGAGTACTTGCAGTCCACGTCGATGCCTGCGATCTGATAGTCCATCAACTGGCCGTCAGCGAAGCGGAACTCTCGTTGGAGGTTGATCTCGACCATGGTTCCAGCGTGGGTCTTCTCCGTCTTGAAGAGCTCCGCCCAGGCGTAGCGGCCAGTGACCTCACCATTGAGCAGCTGGTCAATCGTGTTGCGCAGGACCGCCGCGAACCGCTCGCCCGTCGGATCCAGAAGGTACAGCTCTGCCTTGACTCGCTCCAGCTCATCATCGCTGGCGTACGGGACGGTCACATGAATCTCCAGGTCAGGCAACAGGGTCCGGTCAGCGGTCTTGGTCAGCGGTCGCCGCAATGATCGCGTCCTCATTGCGCGAGTTCCTGGCCTCGAAGTGGACCAGCCGACGCGAGGTGCCGATCGCGGACTGCGGCGGGATGAGAGTGAAGGCCATCACCAACTTGGACGGATCAGCCTTGCCCTGCGAGACAACGGAAGGCACCTCTGTGTCGGCGGTTGCTTCAACCACCGGGTAGAGCAGCACCACGCCGGTACCCGGTCCCACGCCCCGGGGAGGGACAGCGCCCGGGACTGCTGCGGCATCAATGAGATTCTGTGCCGCCAGCCGGTGGTCCAGGCCAGCGATACGTCCGAAGGACGGCTTGTCAGCCTGTCGGCTTCGGCGGACCAGTGAGAGCGGAACTGAGCCAAGAACCGAGGCCTCAGTCCGGCTGGCCTGAGCGAGCTGAGGAGCGATGAGCAGCCAGTCATCCACCTTGGCCAGCCTCCCGTCCAACTGTGCCAGGTAGCGCAGGTGCGGCAGGAAGATTCCCGTACGCTCCCACTCCAGCTGGCTGAGCACAGCGATCAGGTCAGCGTGGCTCACCCGTGCCGTCAAGGCGGAGAAGGTGCGGCCTGAACTGCCGTCAGTGGGTGAGGAGGTGAAGCTCTCCGTCTGCTCAGTGAACCTGCTGAGCAGCGGCTGCCAGCGCTCGGTGTTCCGCCGCAGCTCCTCCGGGTCCTGCGGATAGGCGGCCGGCTCAACCGGCTTGCCGGGTGAACGGACCTCGACCAACTGGGCGTTGAACATCTTGTTGCGCGCCGACGGCCGGACCCAGGAGAGGTGCTGGGCGACCAGCGGCGGAATCTGGGCCGGCGTGACCTGGGGCTGGCCGTCCACCAGTTCGGCGTACTGGGCCAGCTGCTGGCGGAACTGCTCCTCGTCACGACAGACCGCCTCGAAGGCCTCGTACAGGTCAGCGGTCCTGGTCTTGGTGAGCGCCTCCTCCCGGCCGATATAGAGCCGGACCAGGTCCTGGTATCCAGGACGGAAGCCGAACCAGCGTCCCATCTGCATCAGCGTGTCAGCCTGCCGCGTGGTCCGCCGATAGTAGGTGACCGTGAGGCCCTCGACCGTGAACCCCCGGGACAGCTTGGTCCCCCCGATCAGGATCTTCCAGACGTTCGGAGTCCGGTCGAAGTCCAGGTCCAGCTGGTCGAAGTACCGGTCGCTGTTCCCGTTCACGACCACGACCGGGTTGCCGCCCTTGGTGATCAGCTGACGCGCCCGGCTGACGTACGGCTGGAGCTCGCGGTAGGCGGCGGGATTCGGCAGGTCCAGTGCGCGGGCTGCGGACACCGCGGCGAAATCGCCTTCCCAGAGGGCGGCCAGCCGGGTATGACCCTCGGTTGAGGCGTAGCCGGCCTGGTGCCACATGCTCTTGACCAGGTCTGCGAGTTCGGCATGGTCATCGGTCCGCACAGACTCGTGGATCAGCATGGTGTGGTGTCTGAACGCCTGTTCCGGCACACCGTGATCGGCGCGGAAGAGCTTCAGGGCTCCGGTGAGCAGGAAGGCGTCCATCGCCTCCTGGAGGCGGTCACCCTGTTCCTCGCCGATCCCCCGGACGTGAGCCTTCTCCTGGGAGTTGGCGGCCGTCCGCTCGGAGTAGTCCAACGGGGAATCGAGATCGTGAAAGTCCTGAGCCCCCATGTATCCGTGCGGGCGGGGCAGCGAGATCAGGAAGTCGCTGGGGAAGATGTCCTCGGCGTCGCCCGGGTCAACGAAGACGTTCGCGAACGGCGTGGCCGAGTAGCCGATGTACTGCGCCCGCGGCAGCAGCCCCAGGAGTTCGGAGATCAGCCCGTTGATGGCGGTGCGCTCGGTGGCGCCCTTGTCCCACTTCTTGGGGTCAGAGGTGTTGACGGAGGCCTGGTCTGACTCATCGTCAATGATCAGGGCTGGCAGCTCACCGAGGATGCCCTTGATCTGCCTGAGGTCCTTGACCAGCTTCGTCAGCACGCTCTTGTTCTTCTTCACCACCATCACGCGGGCGGCCGCACGGTGCAGGTTGGCCCGGTCGTACAACGGGAGCCCCTGCTCCCGCTTCTCGAACTCCAAGGCGCGGATGCCCTGGGCAAGACTCTGGTAGTCGTTCTCCCGCGTAGTGAGCCGTTCGATGTCGAATGCACGCAGCACCGACGGGCGTCCGCCGTGCTGAACGAAAGCGGGCCAGTCAGCGTCGTCGCCGATGTAGTCGATGCCGACCAAGCTGTCGACGTCGTCGGGATCGGCACCACGCAGGATGTTCTCCTGGCCGATCAGCTCCATGTCCAGGCGCCGCTGGGTCTGCGCTCGGAGCAGGTTGAGGGTGCCGCCGAGGATGATGACCAGACGGTAGCCCGCGTCGACGGCCTTCGCCGTCACACCGGTGAAGTTGGCGGTCTTGCCTGACTGCACGTAGCCGACCACCAGCCCCTTCGCCTGCCGGGGGGCCTCCTGCTCCGGGTCCGTGAGCCGCTCCACGACAGTTCTGCTCGCCTCGTCCAGGCTGGCGATCGCGGCCTCGGACCAGCCCTTCTGCCGCAGCTTGCCTTCGTACGCCCGCCAGTAGAAGGACCGTGCCGCTGCCCGCTCCGGGGTGTACCAGGGCGTGTGCTCGCGAGCGATGACCGTTGTGCCAGCCATCCGTACCACGGGCACCGCGGAGTCGAGCACCTTCCGTATGTCGTCACCGAAGCGCAGCCGGTCATAGGCCGCGCTGCGGCGCTCAGCGGTGCGGGGTTCGGTATCCGGCGACCAGCGTGGGCTGTCAGCGAAGTCCCAGGCAGTAAGCGAGCGGGCCCACAGAGCGGTCAGCGCTCCACCGGACTCCCCTTCCTCTGTCAGCCGCGCGCAGAACGTCGCCTCGCTGAGGTCGGCGTCGGGGAAATCCTCCTCCGCGACCAGTCCGGCCCACTTCCCGAACGCGCCGGGGCTGGCGGTCATGCCCGCCAGGGCAGCGGTGTGAATCTCAAGGAGCGTGTCAGTCACTTCGGAAGCCTCGAATCGCGAACGGGCGGTCAGGAATCGGCGCGGTTGCGCCGGTCACGCTGAGCGTGCACGGCCGCCAGCAGAATGCTGTTCCAGTAGTCGATACGGTCAGCGCGCTTCCGTTCCCAGCGGCCCAGCCCGAAGCAGTCTTGAAGCAGCAGGTAGAGCAGCGTCTTGGTAACGGGCGCGTCGTTCGCCCCACCACGCCGTCCCTCGTTGAAATCGTCCCTGAATTCCTTATTGATCAGGATCGCATGCCGGTCCCGGTCAAGCTTGAAGAACCGGTCCTCCGGCAGGCTGACCCAGTCGATCCGCAGGGGCTCCTCGCCTGCTTTGAGCGGCAGCTCCTCCTGGACAACCCGCTTGACCTTCGGGTCGAACCCCTTGCCGGGCTCGATCACCGCAGGCCGCTCGACCACCGAGCGCGAGGCGCCGTCACGGTAGGCCGCCTCTGCATCCGACAAGTAGGACCGGAAGGTGGCACCGGTGCTGTCGGTCGCCTTCTCCACCCCGTGTGTGAAGGCTGGAGTGACACCGACCCCATCCTTCTTCACCGTCAGGCTGAACACATCGTTCTTCCCGTCCGGCAGGTCCACCGCGATCCGAGCCAGCGCCAAGTGGCCCTCAGAGCTGCGCAGGTCGCTCCAGCCGCCGGCTTGCACCAGGCGGTCGTTACGGTAGAAGTAGAGCCCCTGACGTTCGTGCACGGGGCCGATCTGGCGGAAGCCGGCCTGCTGCGATTTGGCCGGCCAGATGTGAGCCTCCAGCAGCACTGGTCCAACACCCTCGACCTTGGCCGTAAACCGCTTCGGATAACCAGCCCGGCCAGGCACCTTGTAGCCGAACGGGTCCAGCGCATCCACACCGATGTGATCCACCTCCTCGCCCGTTCCGACGTCCCAGACGGCGATATCCAGGTTCAGACCGCGGCTGAGGAAGCGGTGCAGGTAGAGACCCAGATGAGTCTCCAGCCGCGAAATCGCCTTCGACAGATACTGCTCGCTCTCCCCCTTCGCCACCGTCTCGAAGGCCCGCACCTGGTCCCACCGGACGATCGTGCCGTGCCATTCGATCAGGCCGTCGTAGACGTCGATCTGCCGCTGGGCGAAGCTGGGCTCCACGGTGTCGCAGCGGAAGTCGTCCGCGATCCCCTCCGCGGTGAGCTTGCGGCCCGCCGCGCCACTGCGCTTCGTCCGGCTGATCACCGTGAGCGAGCCGGCGTGTGACAGCGAGGCAGCCTTGAGGCCAGTGCCGTACATGCCCAGCGCCGTGCCACCGTAACTCCGGCGGTGACCAACCGTCATGGCCCTGTCCAGCGCTGCCCCGTCCATACCAGCGCCGTTGTCGAGCACCAGCAGCGAGACGATCCGGTCCGCGTTGCGCAGGAAGTGCACGACGATGGAGTCAGCCCCGGCATCGATGGAGTTGTCGACCAAGTCGGCCACTGCCGCTTCGAAGCTGTACCCCTGATTGGTCAGCGCACTCGCGTACCCGGCGTCAGGCGGCAGGTGAGTACTGCCGCTGGTCGGGACGTCGTACTGCCAGCTGGCAGGCAGCGAGACGGAAGAAGACATACGTAGCCGGTTCCTTGGGCGCGTGGGAGAGGACGTACCGAGTAGAAGCGGCCCGTCAAATTCAATGATCAATCATCGCTGTCGGGCGGGTCCCCTGTACAGAGACGATCGGTCCGGATTACCGGCCGAAAGTCCCTTCTCTGCTCTGCCGGGCCGGGCACTTCGACGTCCGATGATCCAGAACATGCAGCGCGAACTCAGGGCTGTCGGGGGGTGCGGCTACGGTTCGGTCATCCGATCAGATGTGTGGGGCGAGGAGATGACCGTGCGGCGCTGGGAGTACGTCGGGGAGGGCTCGGCGAAGTTCTGGGAGGCGGCGGCCGAGGGCTGCGCCGTGACGGTCCGCTTCGGGCGGAACGGGACCGCCGGGCGGGAGCAGGTGAAGGAGTTCCCCTCGGCGGAGGCCGCGCTCGCGCACCTGGCCAAGGTGGTGGCGGAGAAGGAGCGCAAGGGGTACCGGGAGACCGGTGCGGCCGAGGCCCTCCCCCAGCAGGCCCCGCCGGCAGCCCCGGTGGAGCCGGCAGCACAGGCGGATCAGCCCGCCGAGCGCCCGGACGAGGACACCGTCGTCCTGCCGGCGAACTGGCTCCGCGCCCTGCACCCCCGCCGTGGTGGCACCCCCCGCTCGGTCACCCCGCCCGCCAAGGACGCGGCACAGAAGCTGCGGCAGCGCCTGGCGGACGACGCCGACTGGATCGAGCGGTCGCTGACGAACGACCGGAGCCAGCAGGTCCTGGTCGCCGCCGCCCGGCGGTACCAGGCCGGCGAGGCCGACCCGCTCGGCGCGGCGGTCCTCGCGGCGCTCACCGACAACGCGGACACCAACCACCGGGTGACCGCCGACGCCTGGGTGCTCACGCACGGGCTGACCTTCGCCGCGCTGGCCACCGTCGAGCTCCTCGGGATGGACGGCCACGGCCCGAACCAGCGGTACCGGAGCAGCAAGCCGGTGGTCCGGTTGACCCCGCCGGACAGCGCGCCGATGGGCATCGAGGAGCGCAGGTCCGCGGCCGACCGGGTCCGTGCCTTGCTCACGGTCGCCGACGAGGCCACCTACCTGGCCACGGTCGCCGCGCTGGCCGAGGTCCGCGACAACGCGCGGCGCCGGATCCTGGTCTCCTACCTGGTGCCGAGCGAGGCCGGCTGGGTGGCGGAGTGCTGCGAGAAGCCCGGTGCCGTGATCAGGCACAGCTACCCGCTCCGCTCGATGCTGTTCGCCTCGCTCGATTCGGCCGAGCAGGTCGAACTGCTCGGCGGCCGGGCCGACCTGGGCTGGCAGGGCTGGTCGGTGGCCACCATCGCCACCATCGCCGACGGTCTGGGCCCGGCCACGGCCCGGCTGCTGATCAACGAGCTGGACGGGCCCTCGTACCTCTCCTCCGACACCCTCAAGGCGCTGGCGACCGCGCTGGCCGAGCTGCCCTCCGACGAGGCCTTCGGCGCCCTGCTGGCGCGGGTGGAGGACCGGAACGTACGCGTCGCCGTCCTGGCCGCCGCCCGCCGGTTCCCGGTCCGGGCGCTGCGGATGCTGGCGGAGGCGTCCACCGGCGGCACGCCCGCCGCAGCGGCGGCGCGGCAGCTGCTGCCCAACCATGTCACCGCCCATCAGGAGCTGGTGCTCCGGGTGCTGCCCGAACTCGACCCGGCGGTGGCCGAGTTGGTGGCGCCCCTGGCGGCGCAGGCGGAGCGGATACCGGACGCGGCCGCCGAGGCGCTGCCCACGCTGCTGACCAGCCCGCCGTGGACGCGCAGGCGGACGGGCGGCAAGCCGCCCGTGGTCGCCGGGCTGATCCGCGACAGCGTGGCCGAGCTGCGCTGGCGGGCCGGGGAGCAGGACGAGTGGGCGAACACCACCTCCGGCTTCTCCGACTGGCAGCCGGACGAGCGGACCAGCTGGCCCACGCTGGTCGCCCAGCACCGCAAGGACCGGCTCAACGGCTACCAGGAGGTCGGCCTGTTCCTCCGGGGCCCGGTGGAGCTGGTGCAGCCGCTGCTCACCGACTGGGCGGGCCCGGAGTACCTCTGGGACGGCCTGAACGCACTCAAACCGCTGGTGGCCCGGCACGGCCTGGCCGCGCTGCCGATGCTGCGGCGGCTGGTCACCACCCAGCCCGGCACCTTGGCTCCGCTGCTGTTCCCGTACCTCGACGGGCAAGTCGCCCGGCTGATGGCGGACTGGCTGGACCGGCTCAAGTCGGCAGCCGGCCCGGCCCGTTCGTGGTTCACCCGGCACGGGGCGGCGGCAGCCGCGCTGCTGATCCCGGACGCGCTGGGCCCGGCGGGCCCGGCCCGCCGCAGCGCGGAGGGTGCGCTGCGGCTGATCGTCACGGTGCACGGGCCGGACGCGGTGCGGAGCGCGGCGACCGGGTTCGGCGCCGAGGCGGCGCGGGCAGTCGAGGTCCTGCTGACGGCCGATCCGCTGGAGGCCGCGCTGCCGGCCCGGCTGCCGGTGGTCGGTGACTGGGCCGACGCGCCGCTGCTGCCGCAGATCGTGCTGCGCTCCGGCGGGGCGGTGCCGGTGGCGGCGGCCCGGCACCTGGTCACCATGCTGGCGATCTCCCGGCCGGGTGCCATGTACCCGGGGGTCGACGAGGTGCGCGCGCTCTGCGCCGGCGAGTCGCTGGCCGGGTTCGGCTGGGCGCTGTTCGAGCAGTGGCGGCTGGCCGGGATGCCGGCCAAGGACTCCTGGGTGCTGCGCGCGCTCGGCTGGCTCGGCGACGACGAGACGGTGCGCCGGCTGACGCCGGTGCTGCGCAACTGGCCGGGCGAGGGCGCCCACCAGCGCGCGGTGGACGGCCTGGACGTGCTGGCGGACATCGGCAGCGACGTCGCGCTGATGCACCTGCACGGGATCGCCCAGCGGGTGAAGTTCAAGGCGCTGAAGACCCGCGCCCAGGAGAAGATCACCGAGGTGGCGGCCGGACTCGGCCTGTCCGCCGAGCAGTTGGCCGACCGGCTGGTTCCGGACTTCGGTCTGGACGCCCACGGCAGCACCGTGATCGAGTACGGGCCGCGCCGGTTCACCGTCGGCTTCGACGAGCAGCTGAAGCCGTACGTGCTGGACGAGGACGGCAAGCGCCGCAAGGACCTGCCCGCCCCCGGGGCCAAGGACGACGCCGAGCTGGCGCCCGCCGAGCGCAAGCGGTTCGCCGCGCTGAAGAAGGACGTCCGCACGGTGGCGGCCGACCAGGTGCACCGGCTGGAGGTGGCGATGGTCGGGCAGCGCTCCTGGACGGCCACCGAGTTCGGCCAACTCTTCGTCGGCCACCCACTGTTGTGGCACCTGGTGCGCCGGCTGGTCTGGCTCGCGGAGACCGATGGCCGGGCCGTCGCCTTCCGGGTGGCCGAGGACCGCAGCTACGCCGGTGTCGAGGACGAGACCCTGACCCTGCCCGCGGACGCGCTGGTGCGGCTCGCCCACCCGCTGCACCTGGGCGCGGAGCTGGCGGCCTGGGCGGAGCTGTTCGCGGACTACGAGATCCTCCAGCCGTTCCCGCAACTCGGGCGCCAGGTACACACCTTGACCGAACAGGAGGCCGACGGCGCCCGGCTGCACCGGTTCGAGGGCGTCAAGGTGCCGACCGTGAAGCTGCTCGGTCTGCAGCGGCGCGGCTGGGACCGCGGCGACCCGCAGGACGCCGGGGTGGAGCGGTGGATCTCCCGCCGGCTCGGGCCCGGCCGGTACCTGGTGCTCGCACCGGACGAGGGCATCGCGGTCGGGGCCATCGACATCTTCCCGGAGCAGCGGATCGAGACGGTCTGGCTCGACACCACCCCCGGCGACCACCGGCCGAGCCGCACGTACCCGCTGCGCTTCGGCGACCTCGACCCGGTGATCGCCTCCGAGCTGCTCGGCGATCTCACCGAGCTCACCGAGCCCACCGGCAACTGACCGTCCCATGAACCGGGTTGACCAGCAGAAGGACCACGCCGCCATGACCACTCCCCCGCCGGACCGGATCCAGCGCCCGCCCGCCGAGGTCCGGTACGCCGAGGAGCTCGCCACCCTCCGGGCGGACGACCGCGACCCCCGGCCGCCGGGCTGGCAGCTCAGCCTGCGGGCCGCCCGACGGTTCGTCATCGGTGACGAACCGTCAGGGATCAGCCGCAAGTTCGTCGGGGACACCGGCCTGGTCGACCGCGCGCTGGTCACCCTCGCCACCGACCGGGGGCTGATGCTGGTCGGCGAGCCTGGCACCGCCAAGTCCCTGCTCTCCGAGCTGATCGCGGCGGCGGTCAGCGGCTCCTCCACCCTGACCGTCCAAGGCGGGGCGGCGACCACCGAGGACCAGATCAAGTACTCCTGGAACTACGCGCTGCTGGTCTCCGAGGGGCCGTCCACCCGCTCGCTGGTGCCCGCGCCGATGCTGCGCGGCATGGCCGAGGGCCGGATCGTCCGGTTCGAGGAGATCACCCGCTGCCCGCTAGAGGTGCAGGACTCGCTGCTCTCGCTGCTCTCCGAACGAGTGCTGGCGGTCCCGGAGTTGGACGGCGCCGACGGCATGGTCTTCGCCCGCCAGGGCTTCAACGTGATCGCCACCGCGAACACCAGGGACCGGGGGGTGAACGAGATGAGCGCGGCCCTCAAGCGCCGCTTCAACTTCGAGACGGTCTTCCCGATCGCCGACCTGGACACCGAACTCGCCCTGGTGGAGGCCGAGTCGGCAGCCCTGCTGCGCCGCTCGGGCGTCGAACTGCCGCCGGACCGCGATGTCCTGGAGGTGCTGGTCACCACCTTCCGCGAGCTGCGCTCCGGTACCACCCGGGACGGCGCCTCGATGGACCGGCTGTCCGCCGTGATGAGCACGGCGGAGGCCGTCTCGGTCGCGCACGCGATGGGCGTCCGCGCCTGGTTCCTGCGCGGCGAGCCGGGCGACGCCCGCAACCTGGTCTCCTGCCTGGCGGGCACCGCCGCCAAGGACAGCCCCGAGGACCTGGCCCGGCTCCGCCGCTACCTGGAGCAGCGGGTGTCCCGCCGTCGCGGCCCGCACTGGCAGGCGCTGCACGACGCCCGCCATCTGCTGGCCGGCCGATGACAGCGGTCTTCCTGGGGGTGCGTCACCACTCCCCCGCCTGTGCGCGGTTGGTCGCGCACACGATCGAGGAGCTGCGCCCCGCGTACGTCCTGGTGGAGGGCCCGGCGGACATGAACGACCGGCTGGACGAGCTGCTGCTCGGCCACCGGCTGCCGATCGCCGTGTTCAGCCACCACCGGGACGACCGGCGGGCCGCCACCTCCTGGACGCCGCTGTGCGAGTACTCCCCCGAGTGGGTCGCGCTGACGGCGGGTCGGGCGGCCGGCGCCGAGCTGCGGTTCATCGACCTGCCCGCCTGGCACCCGGCCTTCGAGGAGCGCGCCAACCGGTACGCCGACGCCGAGGCCCGGTACGCCGAGGCGACCGGGCGGCTGTGCGAGCGGTTCGCCGTCAACTCGGTGGACGCCCTCTGGGACGAGCTGTTCGAGGCGCAGCCGGCCGACCTCGCCGAGCGGCTGGACACCTACTTCGACCTGGTCCGGGGCGACACCGAGGCCACGCCCGGCGACCGGGCCAGGGAGGAGTACATGGCCGCCTGGGTCCGGGCCGCGCTGGCCGAGGCGGGCGGGCGGCCCGTCCTGGTGGTGACCGGCGGCTTCCACCGTCCCGCGCTGCGGACCCTGGCGGCCTCGGACGGGCCCGCCGGCTGGCCGACCGTCCCTGCCCCGCCCGAGGGCTCGGTCGGCGGCAGCTTCCTGGTGCCGTACTCCTTCCGGCAGTTGGACGCGTTCGTCGGCTACCAGTCCGGGATGCCCTCGCCCGGCTACTACCAGCAGGTCTGGGAGCACGGTCAACGGGCCGCCGCCGACGGCCTGTTCCGCTCGGTGGCCGAGCGCCTGCGGGCCCGCCGGCACCCGGTCTCCACGGCCGACCTGATCGCCGCCCGTGGGCTGACTGCCGGGCTGGCCACCTTGCGCGGGCACGCCGCGCCGTCCCGGCTGGACGTGCTGGACGGCCTGGCGGGCACCCTGGTGAACGACGACCTCGACCAGCCGCTGCCGTGGGCCCGCCGGGGCCCGCTCACCCCGGGCACCCACCCCGTGGTGGTGGAGCTGGTGCGGGCCGGCAGTGGCGACCGGGTCGGTACCCTGCACCCCGACACCCCGCTGCCGCCGCTGGTCCACGACGTCGCCGCCCGGCTGGCCGGGCTCGGCCTGGCCGAAGGCCGGCCGCTCACCCTGCACCTCACCGACCCCGCCGACCTGGAGCGCTCCCGCGTGCTGCACCGGCTCCGGGTACTGGACGTACCCGGCCTGGTCAGGACCGAGGGCCCCGCGCACGGCGCCGACCCGGTCCTCACCGAACGCTGGGAGCCCGGACCGGCCGCGGGCCGGGAGGCGGCGCTGATCGAGGCGGGCGGGTACGGCGCGAGCCTGCCGGAGGCCGCGACCGCCGCCCTCGCCCTGCGGCTGGGCGCCGACGGCCCCGGGCCCGCCGGCCTGCTCTTCGACGCCGTGCTGTGCGGGGCCACCGGCCTCGCCGAACAGGTGGTCGCGGCACTCGCCGCCGGGATCCGCTCGGAGCGCGAACTCGGGCCGCTCGGCGAGACCTTGGGCGCCGCTCTGGGCCTGTGGCGGCACGACCGGGTGTACGGGGTCGCCCGCAGCCCGCTGCTCGCCGAGGTGATCGACGGCGCGGTCGGCCGGGTGCTCTGGCTGGCCGAGGGCCTGCACGGCCCGGCCGGGCCGCAGCCCGACCGGCTGCGCGCCCTGGCCGGGGTGCGGGACGCGCTGCTGCACGCCGAGGAGTTGCTCACCGTCAGCCGGGAGACGGCGGGCCTGATCTGTCGCCGGATCAGCGAGGACGAGCGGGCGCCGGACGACCTGCGCGGCGCCGCCTTCGGCCTGCGCTGCGCGCTGGGCGAGGCCGCCGACCGGGCCGCCGCCGTGCGCGCGGCGGGTGCCCCGGAGCGGTTGGGCGACTGGCTGGGCGGCCTGTTCGTGCTGGCCCGGGGCGAGTTGACCGCACCGGGGGCCACGTCGGGGGACGATGCGGACGTGCTGCTCCCCGTCCTGGACGGTCTGGTCACCGCCATGACCGACGGCGAGTTCCTGACCGCGCTGCCCTCGCTGCGCCAGGCCTTCGCCTGGTTCCCGCCGCGCGAGCGCGAGCGGGTCGCCCGCAGCCTGATCGAGCGGCGCGGGCTGCGCGGCTCCGCCCGTTCCCTGCTCCGTACCACCGCCGACCCGCTGCTGATCGCACGGGCCCAGCACCTGGAGGACGCCGTGCGGCACCGGATCGACCGGCACGGCCTGGGGGCCGCCCGATGACCCCGCCCGACGCCGTCCCCGGCGCCGCGCCCGACGCCGGCCTGGAGCGCTGGCGGCTGATCCTCGGCGCACCGGCCGAGCGGCACACCGGCCCGCTCGGCGCCGAGGCCGGCGCCCGCGACGCGGCGCTGGAGTGGCTGTACGGCCGGGACGAGGAGCAGCTGCGGCGCGGCGTGCGCCGGGGCACCGGCACCCGCGAGGGCGGTGACGGGCCGTCAGCGGTCACCGCCGTGGACTGGCTGGACGACGTCCACCGGCTCTTCCCCAAGGAGACCGTCGAGCGCCTGGAGCGGGACGCGGTCGAACGCTACGAGATCCACGAGATCGTCACCGACCCGACCGTGCTGGAGCGGGTCGAGCCCAACCCGACCCTGCTGCGCGCGGTGCTGCGCACCCGGCACCTGATGAACCCCGAGGTGCTCGGCCTGGCCCGGCGGATCGTCGAGGCCGTGGTGCGGCAGCTGATGGCGCGGCTCTCACCCGAGGTCCGCCGGTCCTTCACCGGCAGCCGGTCCGCCCGCCCCAGCCGGGTGCCGCTCGCCCGGGACTTCGACTTCCGGGCCACCGTGCGGGCGAACCTGAAGCACTATCAGCCCGCCGAGCGACGCCTGCTGATCGAGCAGCCGCACTTCCACTCCCGGACCAGCCGCCACCTGGAGCAGTGGCAACTCGTGCTGCTGGTGGACCAGTCGGGGTCGATGGTCGACTCGGTCATCCACTCGGCGGTCACCGCCGCCTGCCTGTGGGGCCTGCCGGGGCTGCGGACCCACCTGGTCGCCTTCGACACCAGCGTGGTGGACCTGACCGCCGACGTCACCGACCCGGTCGAGCTGCTGATGCGGGTCCAACTGGGCGGCGGGACGGACATCGCCCGGGCGGTCGACTACGGCGCCGGTCTCGTCGACCGACCGCGCCGCGCCATCGTCGTACTGATCAGCGACTTCTACGAGGGCGGCGACCCGCACCGCCTGGTGCGGACCGTACGCGCCCTGGTCGAGCAGGGCACCACCGTGCTCGCGCTGGCCGCCCTGGACGAACAGGCGGACCCGGTCTACGACCGGGAGCTGGCCCAGCAACTGGCGGACGTCGGCGCCCACGTGGGCGCCATGACGCCGGGTCAGCTGGCCGCCTTCGTCGCCGAACGGCTCGGCCGATGAACCGGACCGACCTGCTCGCGCTGGACCTCGACACGCTCGCCGCGCTGACCAACCGGGGCCTGGTCAAGCGCGCCGCCCGCGAACTGGACGCGGGCCAGGGCCCGACGCTCTCGGTCGGTGCCGACGGGACGCTGCGCGGCCGCTTCCCCGACGGCACCGAGACGGTGCTGCCGCCGGGGACGGGCCCGGCCGACGGCGGCTGCGGCTGCGGCGCGGCCGGAGCCTGCCGCCACCTGGTCGGCCTGATCCTCGCCCACCAGCGCGAGACCGCCACCGAGGGCGCAGTCGACACCCCCACCGACTGGTCCCCCGGCACCGCCGACGACCACGCCTTGGCCGCCGCGGTCGGCCAGCGCGCGCTGGCCGAGGCCCGGCGCACCCTCGACCGGGGCTACCCCGTCCGCCTGTACCGGGCCACCCCCGCCGAGCCGGTCCCCCGCGCCGAACTCCCCACCTGCACCGTCCGGTTCCCCGTCCCGGGCGAGCTCGGCTACGCCCTCACCGAGGCCGCGGCCGCCCGCCGGGGCGAGGCGGTGGCGCTGGCCGTCTGGGCGTTCCGCGCGGCGGACGAGCGCGGACTGACCGACCCGTACGTGGAGTTGGACATCGGCGGCCGCCCCTCGGCCACCGGTCCGGCCGGGCTCGGCCCGGCGCTGGAGCTCGCGGACGACCTGCTCCTGGAGGGAGTGGCCCACGCGGGCCCGGTGTTCGTCGGTGCGCTGCGCCGCTGCGCCGAGGACCTCGCGGCGGACGGCCTGCACTGGCCGGCCGGTACCGTCGCCGAGTTGGCCGCCCAGGTGGACGACCACGCCGGGCGGGGTGCCCGGTACCGGCCGGAACGCCACGCCCTGCTGCTCGCCGAACTGCACGCCAGGCACCGCGCCGCCGGTACCGACGCCACCGCCGCCGCCCGGGTGCTCGGCACCCACGAGTCGGGCGAGACGCCGCTGCGCCGGATCCGGCTGGTCGCCCTGGGCTGCCGGATCGGCGGGACCGAGCGGGAGCGGGTCGCCGAGGTGTTCTTCGCGTCCGCCGACGCCGGGACGGTGCTGGTCCTGCGGCGTCAGTGGGAGCTGACCGAGGGTCAGCAGCTCGACGGTCCCGAGCTGGCGCGCCGTCGGCTGCTCGGAAGTACGCTCGGCGCGCTCGCGAGCGCCAACCTGGTCAGCGAGAACGCCACCCGTACGGCGAGCCGGGCGGTCACCGTCGCCCGGGGCCGGGTCGGCGCGAACAGCGTGACCCCGGTCGGCACCTCCTGGACCGAGCTCGCCGAGCCGGTGCTGATCCGGGACTTCGCGGCCCACGCCGCCCGGCTCGACCGGCTGCCGCCCCGGCTGATCAGGCCCCGGGTCGAGGCCGAGGACGTGCACCTGGTCGAGGTCGCCGGGGTCGAGGAGCTCGGCTACGACCCGGCCGAACAGCTGCTCCACGCCACCGTCCTGGACCGGAACGGCGTCCGGGCCACCGTCAGTGCCGCTCACAACCCCTTCGCGCCCGGCGCCCTGGACGCGCTGGCCCGGGCACTGCGCGGCGAGGTCCGCCGGATCGCCGCGACGGTACGGCGTTCCGGCGGCGGGCTGCTGCTCGACCCGATCGCGGTCCTGACCGCCGACGGGGTGACCGTGCCCGATCTCTCCCCCGGCCCGGGCAGCACCGCGTTCGGAGCTTCCCTGGACCGGCCGGCCGATCCGATCCTGGACGCGCTGGAGGAGGGTCTGGCCACCCTGGCCGAGCTCGCCCACCACGGGCTCCGGCACCTGGACCAGTTCCTGCTCGGCCGCCTGACCGAGGCCGCCACCCGGCTGGACCGGATCGGGCTCCGGCACGGGGCCGCCCTGCTGCGCGACGTCCTGACCACCCATCAGAACCTGGGCAGCACAGCGGCCTTGGCCACCTGGATGGACGCCCAGCTGTTCCTGACGATCAGCGCCGAGCTGCACGCCGAAGGCACCACGGGCTGACCGCCGATCGCCGCCCTGCCGTGGGCCCCCGCTCACCCGAGGTTCACCCGCCCGGGTAGGAGACCGGGCCGACGGGGTCTACGGAGAGGTGGCTGATGGACGGCATCGGACGGCGGGACGTGCTGCGGGCGGGCGCGGTGGCCGGGGTGGCACTCGGCGCGGCGACGGGGACTGCGCACGCGGCGGAGGCCGAGCGGACGGTGGTGCTGACCGGGCGGCTGGAGACCGGCGCGGCCGACTTCGTCCACCTTCCGCTCGACGTCCCCTCCGGGGTACGGGAGTTGGCGGTCAGGTACGAGTACGACCGGCCGCCGGTCCCGGCCGGGACGCCGGGGAACTCGTGTGACATCGGCATCTTCGACGAGCGCGGCACCGAGCTCGGCGGCCCCGGCTTCCGGGGCTGGTCGGGCGGCTTCCGGACCGAGTTCGCGATCAGCCGGGAGGCGGCGACGCCCGGCTACCTGCCGGGCCCGGTCCGGCCGGGGCGCTGGCACGTGGTGCTGGGGCCCTACCAGGTGGCGCCGCAGGGCCTGGCGTACCGAGTGGAGGTGACGTTCCGGTTCGGCGAACCGGGGCCGGCGTTCGTACCGGCGTACCCGGCCGAGCGGGCGCGCGGGCGCGGCCGGGCCTGGTATCGGGGCGACTGCCACCTGCACACCGTGCACTCGGACGGCCGCCGGCTGCCGGCCGAGGTCGCGGCGGGCGCCCGGGCGGCGGGCCTGGACTTCATCGTCTCGACCGAGCACAACACCTCCTCCGCGCACGCCGTCTGGGGTCCGCTGGCCGGCCCCGACCTGCTGGTGATCCCGGGCGAGGAGGTGACCACCCGGAACGGTCACTGGCTGGCACTCGGCGTCCGGCCAGGACAGTGGATCGACTGGCGGTACCGGGCCAGGGACGAGGCGCACCAGCGGTTCACCCGTCAGGTCCGCGCCCACGGCGGTCTGGTGGTGCCCGCGCATCCGTACTGCCCGTACGTCGCCTGCCAGTGGAAGTTCGGCTACGAGGAGGCCGACGCGGTGGAGGTGTGGAACGGTCCCTGGACGTACGACGACGAGTCCGCCCTCGACACCTGGGACGGCCGACTGGCCGAAGCGGTCCGGCACGGCCGCCGCTGGCTGCCAGCGATCGGCAACAGCGACGCGCACAGCAGCCCGCAGCCGATCGGCGCCCCGCACACCGTGGTGCTGGCCGAGGACCTGACCCGGGATCACATCCTGGCCGGCCTGCGCGCCGGGCGCAGCTGGATCGCCGGCTCCCCCACCGTCCGGCTGGAGCTCACCGCCACCGGCCACGGGCAACAGGCCGGGATCGGCGAGCGGCTCACCGTCCCCGCCGACGCCCCCGTGGACATCCGGCTGACCGTGGCCGGGGTGCCGAACGGGACCGTCCGCCTGCTCACCGACGAGGGCCAGCTCCGCCAGGAGTCCCTGCCCGCCTCCGGCGAAGCCACCGTCAGCTGGCGGACCACCGCCTCGCTGGCCGCCTACGTCCGGGCCGAAGTCCGACACCCCAAGCCCGACGGCACCCCGGGCAAGGGCAACAGCATGGGCCCCGACCTCCCCTGGGGGCCGATGGCCGCGCTCACCAACCCGGTCTTCCTGGACCGCAGTTGAGGCTGGGACAAGGGGTCAGAGCAGCCCGTCCCAGAGCTGCTCGACGATGACGGCCCACCAGTTCTCCGGGTCCTCGAAGACCGTGCCGTCCAGGGCCGCGAGCTCGCGCTGCAGCGCCTCGACCACCGTGGCCGCCTCCTGCGGGGCCAGGCCGCGCAGGGTCGGCCGCCGCTCGGCCAACAGCGCCAGGCAGCGGAGGTAGGCGGAGAGGTCGGCGTTCAAGTACCGGCCGCTGCCGTTGTCCGGGTCGACGGCCCAGAGCCGGCCCACCCCGAGGCCCGTACCGGTGCCGCCGTCGCCGCACTGCACCGCGATCAGCGCGTGGCCGTCGGTGCCCAGCAGCACGTACTCGCCGAGCACCGCCCGGGTCCGCTCGGGGACCCGGGTGCCCCGGCCGGTGGCGGCGAGGTGCTCGGCCACGTCCGGCAGGCCGGGGAGCAGCTCGAAGAAGCCCCCCACCCGGGTCGGCAGTCCGGCCCAGACCAGGGTGCCCCGGGCCGCCTCGGGCAGCGGGCGGGCGGCGGTGTCGTCGGCGTCGAAGCGGTGCATGCCGTCGGCGCCGAACTGCTCGGCCAGCCGACGGCCGAGCGCGGCGTCCCGCTCGGGCTCGGCGGCGGGGACCGCGCGCGGGAACGGCACCCGGTTGGGCCGCGGCGGCACCGGGCGGCCCGCGGCCCGGAACGTGTTCTCGGTCGCCTCGGTCAGCGCGCGCACGGCGGCGGCCCGGCGGTCGTAGCGGGGGCTGTAGTCGTGCCCGTAGGAGAAGGACGCCACCGGCAGCTCGGCCAGCAGCACGGCCGCGCAGTAACCGCCGGGCAGTTCGCACGGCCGCAGGTCGGTGTAGACGGCCAGCACGTCCTCCGGCCGTACGCCCTGCTGCTGGAGGTGGCGCCAGGCCCGCACCTCGGGGTGACCCTCACCCGGCGCGGACATCTGGAACAGGTTCTGCTCCTCGCCCTGCGCGTCCCGGTAGGTCAGCACGGCCGTCGCACCGGGCCCGACCACCGGCGGACGCGCCGGGTCGTACGAACCGGCGCCGAGCTTGTCGCGGTAGAGCTGCACGACCTCCTCGACCGGCACCGACGGCCAGTGGGTCAGCTCACCGGTCTCCCGGTCCACCACCGCGCACGCGCTGCCGATCTCGGTGGGGGCCTGCCGCTCACCGACCGGACGCTCCTCGACGGCGGGCTGCTCGGGCCACAGCACCCAGCCGAGGTCGAACTCGTGCACGCCGATCCGGTGCCACTGCTCCTCGGGCTTGGCACCGTTGATCCACTGGTGGGCCGCCTCGATCGCCTGCTCACGGGTCGTCACGCGGTCGTTCTCCTTCTGCGCCGTTCGGAATGGTCAAAGGTAGTGGACGGGCGGTCAGGCAGGAGCGGGGGTCAGCCGCAGCACGCTCACCCCGGCCGCGTCCGCCAGCAGCACCAGGCCGTCCGGGGTCACGTCCGCCCCGCCGAGCGGCCCGCCGGAGAGGAACAGCGCCACCGGCGCGCCCACCGTGCCGTCCGCGGTCCGGGCCCAGACCCGGAGGTAGTCGCCACCGCTGCTGATCCCGAAGGGCGCGGCGGCCCGCTGCTCATCGGTGGGACGTGCCAGTCGATCCGGGTCGGCACCGTCGGGCGTACCGGTGAGCGCGTCGTAGGCGGTCAACTCCGGTTCGGCGCCCGGCCGGTAGGCCACCAGCACGGAGCCGCCCTCGGCACCGGTCGCGGCGGTGACGGCCGTGACTCCCGGGAGCGGGCGGGCCCAGAGCGTCTGCCACGGCAGGCCGAGACCGAACTCCGGTGCGGGCAGACCGTCCTGGCGGGCGCCGTGCTCCAGCAGTGCCGCCCGCAGCTCCGGACCCAGCTCCTGCCGGGTGAACAGCGGCGCCAGGCGCAGCCAGGTACGTGCCAGCGGCGGCAGCTCGACGCCACCGGCGGCCAGGTGCTCAACAGCGGCGCGCAGCCTGACCTGCTCGGCGTGCAGCAGGAAGCCCGGGTCGGCCAGCAGGCCGGGCAGCAGCCCGCCTTCCAGCGCGTGGCCGGTCAGCTGCTCCCGGACGTACGGTGCCGCGTCCTCCCACTGGTCCGAAGTGTCGTTGCCGACGGTGGCGAGCAGCGCCGTGGCGATCCGCCGCTGGACCTCGCGGGTGGCGCCGCCGAAGCGTTCGCGGAGCTCGTCGGCGATGGCCGGGTGCGCGATCCGGACGGCGGGCGGCCGGCCCTCGGCCGCCACCAGCTCGAAGAAGGGCAGCAGCAGGTTCTGGCCGGCCACCAGGGCGGACCTGAGGTCCTTGCCCGCGACGGCCGAGGCGACCGGGGCCCACAGGTCGAGCGGCAGCGGCTCACCCGGCCCGGCCAGCGCGAGCGGGGCGAGCAGGCGACGGAGGGTCAGTTCGTCGGTGCCGCAGCGTTCGGCGTGCAGGTCGAGGGCGTCGCCGACGCTGCGGGGCAGCGAGACCGGCCCGTCCGGCACGGCCCGGGCCGACCAGGCGGCCAGCCGCACCACCAGCGGGCTACCCGCCGCCTGGGCCAGCTGCCGGGCCCCGTCGGGTCGGTCGAGGACGTGCTCGGCCTGACGGAGCAACGCCTCCTCGTCCCGCCACGGGTCCTGGTCGAGGTCGATCACCAGCAGGTGCTGGTCCGGTATCTCCTTGGCCAACCGGTCCGCGTCGGCCCGGGGGACGTCCGCGAGCAGCCGCACCCCCGGAGCGAGCGCGAGCGGCAGCAGCACCTCGGCGGCGACCCGGGCAGGTTCGCCCAGCCCGGGCAGAACACCCGCCCGGTCGCTGTCCGCCACCACGACGGCCTCCGGCTGCTCGGCCGATCCGATCCCGGCCAGCCGCTCGGGCACCTCCTCGGCACGGTCGGCCCCGGGCGCGAAGTGGTCCGCCACCAACCAGCGGAGCTGAGTCGCCGTCAGTCCCGTGGCGCCGAACACCGGAGGCGCGGGCAGCTCGGCCGGCGGCACGGTCTCCGGATCGAGCCGGGCGATGTCGATCTGCTCGCGGTGGCCGGGCTCACAGAGCATCAGGAAGCCCGCCAGCAGCCGGGACCGGCCGCTGCCGCCGTCGCCGGTGATCAGCACCGTGCGGGGCGCGCCGTCGGCACCGGCCCGCCACGCCGAAAGGGCACGCAGCGCTGTGGCCCGGCCGCCGAGGTGCGGGTGGGGCTGGTGGGCTGCGGTGGTGCTGGAGTCGGTCACGGCTGATCTCTCCGGTGCGGCGGCTGGTGGGCGGAAACGGTTCTGGGGTCAGCCCCAGTTGTCGGTCTCGAGGACGTACTGCCAGCAGTCCGAGGCAGCGGCTGCCCGGTCCACCCCGTCCAGGTGAAGCTGAAGTTCGGCCAGCACGTCGTCGCGGTCCGGACCGCCGGTCCCGTGCACCTGCAGGTACTGCTTCTGCAGCGCCACCATGGTGACGAAGGACTCCAGCGAACTTCCTGCCAGGGGCTCACGCGGATGCGCCCACTCCGACGAGTTCGGCGGAAGCATCCGCAGCACCCGGCCGTCGGCACCGTCCAGCACAAGCGGCGCCCCCATCCACTCACCGAGCAGATGGAACGGGCCGCTACCGGAAGGCTGTTCGGCGTCGGACGTGGACTCCCAAGCCCGAGGCGCGAGCCCCCCGACCGGCTCCAGCCAGAGACCGATCAGACCCTCCACCGCCGGCACACCGACAGACGTGAGCAGACGACGCGTCGGCCCGTGCGTGATCCCCGCCGGTACCTCGTCCTCCGCCCATCGGTGGACCCGCTCGGGCCCGAACGTCCGCTCCAGCAGGCCCCGCAGATCGGCCACCGTCGCCGGGTCGAACGGCCGGGGCAGCAAGCGGTGGCCGCTGATCAGCTGGACCAGTCGGTGGTCCGGCCCCTGACGGAGTCGGTCAAGGTCCAACCGGACGGCGTACGCGCCCTGACGGTCAGCGAGGACCAGCAGATCACCGACCGCACCCGCGTGGCCGGCGTCGGGGTGGTGGAAGACTCCGACCGGCCGGGCCTCGGCATCCCGGACGGTGGTGTAGCGCCATCTCGAACGGATGCTCAGGTCGGCGGCGTCGTCCGGAAGCTCGACCGGATCCGCTTCCGTGGCCCCCGTCGGCAGCGGCTCACCAGTGCCGGCGGCGCGGACGATGCTGACCCCGTCCTCGTCCACGGTCAGGACTGCGAGCTCACCCTGATACTCGGCGGCGGCCACGTACTCCAGGTCGCTGCGGTGCACCGGCTCCACCGGCCGGGTGAAGTCCCCGGCAGGCCGCCAGCGGGACCAGACGGTACGGAACGGCAGCGGCTCGGGGCAGGCCGCCGCAAGCTCCTCCGCACGCGCGAACTCCCCACGGGTGAAGGCGTCATGAGCCAGCCAGGCCACCCACTCTCCGTGCGGTGCGCCCGCCAGGCCGTAGCCGCTGACGAAGTGCAGTGCGGCCGCGTGCGTTCCGTTCGCGATGCCCTGACGGTAACCGGCCCGGAACCCTTCCAGCAGGGCATCCTGCGGCACCCGGGCCAGGGCACGGGCATCGGCGAGCAGCTCGTCGAACCGCCCGGCCGCCACAGCGTGGCCCGGCAGCGAGCGCAGGGCCCAGTCGTCGGCCGGCTCACCGGCCAGCAGGGCATCGGTCATCCGGGAGTGGAGTCCGGACGCGTCCGGCACACCGCCCCTGAGCTCCGCTGCCAGGCCAGGGTCGTCGAACCGGACGCTGCCGTCCTCCTCCTGTACCAGCCACGGCAGTTGAGCCGCCCATTCGGCCAGCCGGCTCTCCTCGAACGGCACTTCGGCGGCCCGACAGAGCGCGGCCCAGCCGGTGACCGGCACCCGACGGAGCTGGGACCAGGCCAGCGCCCGCAACGCGGCGAGAGCCTCGGCCGGGGCCTCCTCGGTCAACGCGCGCACCGGGTCCGCGCCAGGACCCGACGGCAGACTCAGAACGCTCTCCTCGTACTTCGACGACGAGGCATCGGGGAGCTCCGGCCCCTCGACCTGCTCGACCACCAACCGCAGCGGACCTTCGGTGGCGGGAATCCGCAGCGACGCCAGTACCGCCTGCAGCACCGCCGGTTCTCCTCCGGAGGTGAGCGAACCGGCCAGATCGGCGTTGGCGACCAGGAGGATCCGCGGCTCCCGCTCCTTGCGCAGCGCCAGGACCAGGTCGATCAGGTCGGCCTCCGGGCGGCGTTGCGCCAGCCCGGTTCGTTCGATCAGCTCCTGCACCACGGAGTCACTGCTGCGCCCGGCCGCGTCCACCAGGATCGCCGCCGGGAACTCCGCCGCGAGCGCGGCCAGCACCGCACTCTTGCCACTGCCCGCCGGACCACTCACGAACAGCCGACCGGGCCCGCCGTCCCGCAGCCGCTCGGTCGCCGCAGCGATCACCGCCCCGACTGCCGTCTCGTCCCGCCCCGTCATCCGGCCACTCCCTTGCACTCACCCATCGGACGCCGACTCAGCTTCCCGAGTTCATGCGCCGCTGCTCCGTGATCAGCCAAGCCCTGGTCACCTCGGCCACGTGGTTGCCGAAGTCCCGGTTCATCAGCTGCCTCGGTGTCATTGAGCCGGGCACACCCGTGCCTTCGACCTTGTCACCCTTACGGTAACCAGTGCCGTAGTGGATGGGCACATCCCCGTGCGACGTGGACAGGAAGCCCGAGCAGTTGGCGTGACCCGCGCCCCGGCCGCAGGGTTCGCGTTCGGTGTAGAGGCTCAGTACCTGGTACTGGTCCTTCGGGTCGGGGCGGGTGTTGTTCAGGTTGTCGTGCCAGGTCCCCAGATGGGTCTCCGAGTGCAACGGGGGGATGCCCGCGCGCTCGCTGCTCGGCGGCACCGAGCTCTCGACGATGTAGCTGATCTCCTTGGTCTTGGGGTCGTACACCTCCATCACGGCGTAGTTCTTGCCGGTGAGGTCCGGGCGGTGCACCGCCTGGTCGAGGGCGGCCTCGAAGCTCTTGGCCCCGAACGCGTCCTTGATGTCCTGCTTGATCTTCGCGGCATCCGGCGACTGCTTCAGGCCCGCGTCGGTCTTGGTCTTCTCGTGGTCGACGTGCCCGCGACTGTCCTGCTCGTCCTGCCCCTTCGCCGATCCGGGGTTGTTCGGGTCTGCGGAGTAGGGGTAGTCCCGCTGCTCCGGGCTCATCCCCGCTCCGTGCATCTCGTGGAACGAGTCGCTCATCCGGCCCATGGCAGCCACGGCGGCGCCCTGCTCACCCGGGGTCATGTCCTTGAAGCCGGGCAGTGCGTGCTCCAGATCGGACCGCCGGAAGGTCTGCCGGTCGTCGCCGGTGGTCCGGTCCAGCACATCACCGAGATGACCGCTGTTGGCCCAGTCCTTCAGCTGCTGGTGGACATGCTCCATGTCCACCCGGTGCACGTCGTTGGTCTCGCGCAGGTGCTTCTGGACCTCGTCGCCCGCGACCCCGTAGATCAGGTTGTCCGTCTGCTCCGCGGGCGGAAGCCGGTCGTGCTCGGTCCTGGCGGGGTCGTTGAGCGGGTGGTCCGGGTCGTTCTGGCTCTGGCCGTCGTGCTCGGAGTCGCTGTCGTTCGGCTTCTTCTTCTTGTTCGGGTGCTCGTCCGGCTCCGCGTCGCTGCCGTCCTCGGGATCGGGCTTGTGCTTGCCCGCCGGATCCTCGGGACGGCGTTCGGTGCCGTCGCCCGGGCGGTCCGGGGAGTTGCCGTCGGCAGGTATCGGGCGACGGTCAGGGTCGAGGGCGACGGCGAAGACGCCGTTGTCGCCGTTGTGGAGCGGCTTGTCGCTGCGCTGCCCGGTCTGGTTGTCGAGGTAGGTGATCTTGCCGTCGTGGTTGACCACGTTCCAGGCATGGGCGCGACCGTTGGCGTCCTGGGTGACGATGACGGCCTGCGAACCGTGGCCGGAGTCGCGGAGCTGGTCCTCGATCCGCTTGAACGCCTGGTCGCCGTCGCCCATGTCCCGGAACGGCGCGCCGAGTTGACGCTCCGCCCGGTCCCGGCCACCCTGCTCCCCGTCCGGGCCGGTGTCGTTGCGCGGCGCGGCCGCGGTCGGGTTGCCGCTGTACGTGTCGGCGGTGGAGAGCGCCACGTCCAGGCAGTTGTTGTCCCGGCCGGGCGCGCGGTGCCCGTCACCGTTGACCGCCCCGGGCCAGTCGCCGTTCGGGTCGGGGTGCCGCTGCGGGGTGCCGTCCGGATTCCTCGGGACCCGGCTCTCCAGGTCCTGCTGGTGCTGCGGATCGGTCCGCTCGAGACCACCGGGCGTGTCGTACGGGCGGCTCTCGGACAGCGGCGGCCGAGTCGAATCCGGCGTGTGGTCGGTGGGGCGGTCGGCGTCCTGACCGGTGGGGTCCAGGCGTGAGCCGATGTCGGGCTGGGTGTCGTCGGGGCGGGCCGCGTCGGGCCGACTGTCGTTCGAGTCGGTGGGGTCCAGGCGTGACGGGATGTCAGGCTTGGCACTGTCCGGCTGGGGCGTGTCGGGACGCGTGTTGTTCGAACCGGTCGGGTCGAGGCGCGAACCGACGTCAGGGCGGGTGGCGTCCGGACGCGCCGCATCGGGGCGGCCGTTGTTCGAACCGGTCGGGTCCAGCCGTGAGCCGAGGTCAGGGCGGGTGGTGTCCGGGCGCTTTGTGTCGGGACGGGCTGTGTTCGAGCCCGTCGGGTCCAGGCGCGAACCGAGATCCGGGCGGGTGGTGTCCGGGCGCGCCGCATCGGGGCGGCCGTTGTTCGAACCGGTCGGGTCCAGACGTGACGGGATGTCGGGCCGGGGGTTGGCGTACGTGTTACGGGGGTCGGGGCGGTTTGTCGCAGGGCCGCGGTCGGCGGCCGGGCGCGGAGTGAACGTGGGGCCGTCGTGGTCCGGGCGGCGCTGGGGCTGGACGGTGGGTCCGCCTGCCGTGGCCGGGGTGGACGGTGCGGTCGGCCGGTTGGCCCCGGGGGTGGTGGTCGGGTTCGAGGCCGTCGGGGCGCCCGTGTGCGGCACGCCGCCCGGTACGCCGCCCGGGGTGGCAGCGGCCGGGTTCGCCGGGGTGCCCGCGTCCGGTGTCGGCTGCGGGGTGGGGCGGTGGTCCGGGCCCGCCGACGGCGGCGCGGTGGCGGTGGCGCCCAGGCCGGCGGTGTTCAGGCGCGGGGTCGAGGTGCCGGAACCGTCCGAGGTGGTGGCACCGGCCGGATCCGCGAAGGCGGTCCGCGGGTCGACCCGGGACGGGCCGCTGTCGGGTGCGGCGTGGTCGGGCGCCGGGGTGTGTGCGGGAGTCCGGGCGTCCGGTGCCGCCGCAACCGGGCGGTCGGGCTGCGGGGCGGCGTCAGGGCGGGTCTGAGCCGGCCCGTCCCCGTGCCGAGGCGCGGGGATGTCGGCCGAGGCCGGGGGGTGACTGGGCGTCGCTTCGGTGGGACGGACCGGGCCGTAGCTGGGACGGCTGTCGTCACCGCGCGCGGGCGGCGTGCTCTCGGCGGGAGCGGGGCGGCTGCCCGGGTCGTGGTCGGGCGTACGGGCCGGGCCGGCGTTCTCGGAGGGGCCCGAGTGGGGACGGCTGTCACCGGTGTCCGGGGTACGCGACGGGCCATCAGATGCGGCCGGGCGGGTGCCCGGGTCGTGATCCGGTGTACGCGACGGGCCGTCAGCGGCCGCCGGACGGGTGCCAGGGTCGTGGTCGGGCGTACGCGCGGGGCCGCCGTTCTCGGACGGACCCGAGTGGGAACGGCTGTCACCGGCATCCGGAGTGTGCAACGGGCCGTCAGAGGCCGCCGGGCGGGTGCCCGGGTCGTGATCCGGTGTACGCGACGGGCCGTCAGCGGCCGCCGGACGGGTGCCAGGGTCGTGGTCGGGCGTACGCGCGGGGCCGCCGTTCTCGGACGGACCCGAGTGGGAACGGCTGTCACCGGCATCCGGAGTGTGCGACGGACCGTCAGAGGCCGCCGGACGACTGCCCGGGTCGTGGTCGGGCGTACGCGACGAGCCGGCGTTGTCCGGGGTGCCGCTGTTGGGGCGGGTGCTGGTGTCACCGTCCGGGGTACGGGAGGACTGCTGCGAGTCCGGACCCGAACGTCCCTCCGGGGACGGCGTGTTGGTGCGGCCACCGTCGTCGGAACGGTTCGGCGAGCTGTCCCCGGTATGCGGCCGCGTCGAACCGGTGTCCCCCGACGGGCTGCTGCTGTCGGTGCCCACCCGGGTGCCGAACGGGTCCAACGGCGCGTTGCTGCGCGACTCGCCGGACGAGGGCGTCTGCTGCGGCGTCGAACGCGGCGCCTCGTGCGAACCGGACGTGTCACGGCTCGGCGTACTGTCCGGCGACGTGCTCGACGACGACGGCATGCTGGAGGACGGGCTACTGCTCGAAGGACCGTGCGAGGACGGGCTGTTGCTGCCCGACGGGCTACTGCCCGACGACGGGCTACTGCCCGACGACGGACTGCTGCTGCTCGACGAGGGGCTGCTGTTACTGCTCGACGGCGAACTGTCGCTGCTGTTCGACGCATCCGAGCCGTGGTTGCTCCCCGAGGAGTCCGCGTTGTTGCCGTGCCCCGCCGCACTGTCCAACCCACCACGCGCGTGACCACCAGCCCGCGAACCCACCCCGTCCCGCAACGCCTCCGTGAAAGTCTGCCCCGAGTTCTTGACCGCGGTCACGAACTCCTCCGCGCCCGCCTTCCCCGTCCGCCCCAGGTCATACCCGTCCTGCGCACCGAAACCCTGATTCACCGTCTGCGCGATCAGATCACTGATCATCGCCTGAACCGCCGAAACCACCGGCTCCTTCAACGTCTCCAGGATCGCCTCCACCAAGGCGTCCCGAAGCTCCTTCAACAACCGACGAACAATCATCTTCGTCGCCTGCACCGCACCAGCCGCACCCAGCTCCGACAACCCCAGCGTGAACGGCGCAGCCGCCTGAGCAGCGATGATCTCCACCGCCAGCACCACCAACTGCGCAATCACCGCGATCTTGCACGCGATCACGATCATCGCCGCCGCATCGAACGCCGCCGCGATCAACCGCGACGCCGTCGCCGCATCCGCCAGATACCCGTCACTGCCCCCGGCCGAGAACTTCTCCCACGCCTTGCCGAACGCCTCGATCGAATCACCCGAGTTCGCCGAACGCACATTGTTCGCCGCACCCGCCGCCCGATAGTGCAACTCATCGACCGTGTCCGCGAAATCCCGCCACACCTGCGCGGACTCCATGAGCTTGTCCTCGTCAGCCTTCGGCCAATCGAAGCCGAGCATCTCCAGGACCCACTCAACACTGTCCGGCAACATCAGCGACACTTCGTCAAACCCCCAGTAATGACGAGCACTTCACGACAACACGAAGAAGAGACCCACCGAACAGACAGCCACAACACCCACGCCCGAACGGCGCGTCAGATCACCTGCGGCCGGTGCAACGCACCGATCCGACTTCCGACCGTCCCCTGCGAACCCTCCAGCGTCCGGAACGAACCGTCCGTCGTCGACTCGTTCGCCTCGTGGTTGGCCGCCATGCCCTCCAACTTGTGCCCGATCTCACCGATCCGGGTCCCCAAGGAGGCCATCGACTCCTTCATGCCGTCCCGCAGACCCTCGTAGACGACACCGAACTTCTCACCCAAGTCGTCGTCACCCCACGGCGGAGTGTCGCCCTTCTCCAGGGCCTCCAACTTCGCCGACAAGTCCTTCACCGCAGCCGAGAAATCCTCACCGACCGCCGCCATGCTCTTCCCCTCAGCCCGAAGACTGACCGGGTCCACCACGATCTGCTGCGACATCTCCGCCCCCTGCTGTGCCCTGGACTGTCCTGCTCGGCATCCCCGGCGCCAACTGAATGAGCAGCAACAGCATCGCTCATCAGATCATAAGACCTCACAGTTGGCTGTGCTCGTACCGTATCGACCTTGCAACAGCTCGGTGCACCGAGGATCGGACGGCGCCGACAGAGCGCCTGCTCGACCAGTGACGAACCGGCACAGCGTCAGCTCGCCACTCCACACCGGGACATGGCCGCCTGTACGCAACTCCCTGACGCTGTTTTTCACCGAGGTACGCGACGAGCAACGACCTGCGCGCGCTGGAGCCTGCCACCCCGGAGGCGTCCTCGCGGACCTGGCCCGGCCGTTCAGTCCCGGACGGAGAGCGGACCGCGCAGCTCGACGCGCAGGCGGATCGAGAGGTCGACCGGAAGTCCCAGCTGGGAGTATCGAATGTCCTCGGCCCTGCCTGCGATCAGGTCGAGATCGCGAAGCTGGCGACGGAGTTCCGCGAGCAGGTCCGGGACCAGCGCCGCCTCCAGGTCCGGAAGGGCCACACCGTCGTAGATGTGCGCCATGACCTGCTCAGGAGTGGGGGACTGCTCACGACGGTGAATGATCTCCACCGCGCGGCTGCTGGCCCAGACGGCGAACTCCGCGATCCCGTGCAGGTAGGTGTCCGCCGCGAGCAGCACAGTCGCGGCGGCGTCCTCGTTGGCGTCGTCAGGGCCGTCCTGGCCATCGTTGTGGCAGTACTCGCTGAGCATGTACTCGGCCACCCGCCGGTTGACGGCCTTGAAGGCCGTCGGGTCGCCCAACACGCCCTCCCAGACGGAGTTCAGCAGCGGCCGCAGGCTCAGAGTGAAGGGCGCCTGCTCCTTCTCCGGCAACGCCTCGTGCGTACTCAGCAGCCGCTCCGCAACGCCCGCCGCGAATACCTTGCGCTCACTGGACGACGCGGCTGCCAGCCGCTCCGCCACTGACTCCGAGAGGCCCTGCCACGTTTCCATCCGAACCACCCGAGCCGTCGAGAGACAGCGTGCTTCTGCCCGCCGAGGTGATCATCACAGCCACCACCGTCAAGGCGTCATCCGCACGCCGGGCCCTCCCACCGCTTGACGCTCAATCACGTGCGATGCCCGCTCAGGTCACGGGTGCGGGCATCGGTCCCGGCATCGGCCCCGGGATCGGGCGGGGGCCCGGCCGGGGCCACGGTGGCCGAGGGCCAGGACGCGGCGGCGCAGGCGGAACGGGGTCGGGTCCCGGGCCGGGCACCGGGCCCGGCAGTGGGCCGGGTCCGGGCCCCGGGCCCGGGGCGGGGGTCGGGCTGGGTGGCACGGGGTCGTTCGGCGAGGTCGTCATGACGGCACTCCCACTCGTGGGTCTCGCCGCGCGTCTGCCCCGCTCGCACCGGCTCACACCGGCTCACACCGGCCGGGCCTACGGGATGCCCAGCTCGAACAGCACGTACCCCGCGTACCACCCGCTCGCCACCGCCGTGACGCCGAACAGGACGCCCAGCGAGGGGAGCGAGAGCCGCCGCAGGGCGACCGCGATCGGCAGGAAGAGCGGGAAGCAGGGCAGCAGGTAGCGGGAGGTGTTGCCGAAGATCTGGGCGCTGCCGAGCACCAGCACGATCGTGATCAGGGTGAAGACCAGCAGGAAGACCGGCACCCGCAGGCGGATCAGCAGGAACAGCAGGACCGGCAGCAGCACCACCAGGACCAGCGCGATCATGTCCTCGGTCGGGTACGTGAAGGCGTACCCGCCCTGGCCGAGCAGGATGGTCCGCAGCACGTTGAAGGTGTGCTCGCCGTAGTCGAAGAAGTGCAGCCAGCCGCCCTTCTGGAGCTTGAAGTAGGCGCTCCAGTCGCCCATCCGCCAGTTCGCCCAGGCCAGGTAGCCGAAGATGCCGAGCGGGGCGATCAGGACGGCGGAGACCGGGCCGAGCCAGCCGTCCCGGCGACGGTAGAGGGCGATCAGGGCGGCCACGCCGAGGGCGGCGACCAGGGCGGCGGCGGTGGGGCGGTTGAGGCCGGCCATGAAGACGGTGATTCCGGCCGCCAGCCAGCGGCGTTCCAGGACGAACCAGCCGGCCCAGACGGCCAGGGCGACGAAGAGCGAGTCGGAGTAGACCGCCCACTCGACGCCGGAGCCGGGGAAGACGGCCCAGACGGCGGCGGCGATCAGGCCCGTCCGCCGGTCGAACAGTCTGCTGGTCAGGGCGTAGATCCCGGCCGCCGCGACGAACGAGGCGACCACCGAGACCAGCATGCCCGCGCCGTAGGAGCCGAGGCCGGTGACGGCGGAGACCAGCTTCATCAGGCCGGGGTAGAGCGGGAAGAAGGCGACCGAGTTCTGCTCGAACTCAAAGGGGGGCGGGCCGATCTTCACCAACCGGGGGTCGTAGCCGTTCTCGGCGACCTGCCGGTACCACCAGCCGTCCCAGCCGGCCAGCACGTCCCAGGGGCGCGCGCCGCCGCCGAACCGGGGGTTCTTGGTCAGGTACTCTCCGGACCAGGTGAGCAGCCACAGGAAGACGGTGAACCCGGTCAGTTTCAGCAGACCGAACACGGCCAGCGCCGGGCCGTACTCCTGGTAGACGCGGCCGAACCATGCCCGGAGCGACTCCTGCGGGCGCTCCGCCGGGCCCTTCGCGGAGTCCGGTTGCTCGTCCAGCTCGGCCGGCTCGGTGCCGGGGATCGCGGTCAAGGGTCCTGGTCTCCTGACTGGCTGTGCGGCCGGGCGCGTGGCGTCGTGAGGCGTCTTGAGGCATCGTGTCGGGCTGTCAAACTTTTCGGAAGCGTACGCCATGGGTCAGAGGTCCAGACCAGCCGGCGGCGGGCCTGTGTAGGATCCGACCACCTTTCGACCGACCCCAAGGGGGCACCCGATGAGTCCAGCGGCGGGCTCGGCCGTCACCCTCTCGGTGGTGGTGCCGATGTACAACGAGGAGGACGCCCTCCCGGCACTGGCCGCCCGGCTGCGGCCCGCGCTGGACGGGATCGGCGTGCCGTACGAGGTGGTCGCGGTCGACGACGGCAGCGCGGACAAGACCGCCGACCTGCTGACCGACCTGCAGACCGACTGGCCGCAGCTGCGGGTGGTCGGCCTGCGCCGCAACTACGGCCACCAGGCCGCGCTCACCGCCGGTCTGCACCGCGCGGTCGGCGCGTACGTCGCGAGCATCGACGCCGACCTCCAGGACCCGCCCGAGAAGATCGCCGAGATGCTGGCGCTGGCCCACCGGGACCGCCTCGACGTGGTGTACGGCATCCGCGAGGACCGCAGCTCGGACAGCGGATTCAAGCGCCGCACCGCCGGGGCCTACTACTGGCTGATGCGGAAGCTGACCGGCCCTCAGCTGCCCGCCCAGGCGGGGGACTTCCGGCTGCTCAGCCGGGCGGCGGTGGAGGCCGTGAAGGCGCTGCCGGACCAGCAGCAGGTGTACCGGCTGCTGGTGCCCTGGCTCGGCTTCCCCAGCGGGCAGGTGCGCTACACCCGGGAGGAGCGGGTGGCAGGCCGCACCAAGTACCCGGTCACCAAGATGGTGCGGCTCGCGCTGGACAGCATCACCGGCTTCTCGGCGGCCCCGCTGCGGATCGCCACCTGGCTCGGCCTGGTCAGCTTCCTGGTCTGCCTGGGCCTGCTGGCCTTCTCGGTGACCGCCTACCTGTTCGGCCACACCGTGCCCGGCTGGACCTCGCTCTTCGTCGGGATGCTGTTCATCGGCGCCGTCCAGCTGATCTGCGCCGGGCTGCTCGGCGAGTACATCGGCCGGATCTACACCGCCGTCCAGCACCGTCCGACCTACTACGTCGGCACCGACTCGGCGCTGGACACCGCCCGATCGGAAGGGCCCGAGCAGGGCTGACGTCAGGAAGCCGTCCGCCGCTCGAACACCTCGGGCCGGGCGGTGTCCAGCGCCGTCGCGACGGCGCCGAGCAGCACCGCCTCGTGGCCGAGCCGGCTCGGCACCAGCTTCGGCCGCAGCGGGGTGAGGCCGTGCAGGGCCCGCTCCACCGGCTCCAGCAGCAGGTCGGCGCTGCACCCGATGCCGCCGCCGAGCACGACCAGGTCCGGGTCGAGCACGGCCGAGACCAGCGCGACGGCGTACGCGAGCCGTTCGGCCTCGCCCTGCACCGCCTCGACAGCGGCGGGCACCCCGTCCCGGGCGGCCTGGAAGACCTGTTCCGCCGTCAGCGAGCCGGGCAGGCCGAGCTCCTGGGCCGAGCGCACCACCGCCTCGGCGCAGACGGTCTGCTCAAGATTGACCTGCTGCCCCGGTACCGGGAGCGAGCCGATCTCGCCGGCCGCGCCGTGCGCCCCGGCCACCAGTTCGCCGTCCTTGACCACGCCGACACCCAGGCCGGTGCCGACCAGCAGGTAGACGAAGACCCGCCCGCCCGCCCCGGCGCCGAAGGCGTACTCGCCGAGTGCGGCCAGGTTGGCGTCGTTGCCGACGGTGACGGCGGTGGCCAGGCCCTCGGCGATCCGGTCGAACAGTCCGGGCCGCCCCCAGCCCGGCAGGTTGCCCGCGTAGCGGACGCTGCGCCGCTCCTCGTCCCAGACGCCCGGCGTGCCGACCACGGCGTGCACGATCCGGTCCGCCGTCAACCCGGCCTCGGCGGTGGCCTCCTGGGCAGCTGCCACCACGGCGTCGGCCACCTCGTCCGCCGACCGGCCGTGGTTGGGTACGTCCCGACGGGCGATCAGTTCCCCCGTCAGGTCGGCGACCGCGACCCGGAGCCGGCCCCGGCCGATGTCCACGCCGAGCACGTGACCGGCCGTCGGGTCCGGCTCGTAGAGCACGGCGGTCCGGCCGCGTTCGGGGGCGAAGACGCCCGCCTCGCGGACCAGCCCGCCCTGTTCCAGGGTGGCCAGCGCCGCCGACACGGTGGGCTTGGACAGCCCGGTGTCCCGGGCCAGTTGGGCCCGGGAGGAGGGGCCGTCGGTGCGCAGCCGTTCCAGCAGCAGCCACTCGTTGTTGCTGCGCAGCCGTTGCCGGTTCCACGGCTGGGCGGCGCTCTGCCCGCCCGGTCCGACGGGCAGCTGGCGGCTCATGGCTTCCTCCGGTCCTGATCATTCGATGCAGGACTAGGAAGTTACCGCACGCCAGACCGGGCGGCCGTCGGATCAGAGCGTGGTGAACCACCCCCCGAGCAGCCGGGCGTCGGGGCTGTCGGGGTCGAGCGGCGGCAGCCGGTCCGCGTACGCCTCGGCGTCGTCCTGCGGTTGGTAGCCGAGTTTCCGGGCGCCGGAGAGGTCCCACCAGGCGCGGGTGTTGGCGCTGATGCCGTTGACGACGGTGTGGCCGACCTCGGGGGCGGTGAGGGCGGCGTGGATCAGGCGGGCGCAGTCGCCGGGGCTGAGCCAGGTGGCGAGCGCGCGGGCCGAACGGGGCTCGGGGAAGCAGGAGCCGATCCGGATCGACACCGTCTGCACGCCGTACTTGTCGGCATACAGCGAGGCCAGGCCCTCGCCGAAGACCTTGGACAGGCCGTAGTAGGTATCAGGCCGGCTGGGGATGTCGGTGCCGATCGGCTCGGGCGAGTCGAGCGGGGTGTAGCCCACCGCGTGGTTGCTGCTCGCGTAGACCACCCGGCCCACGCCCTCGGCCCGGACGGCCTCGTAGAGTTCGTAGCTGCCCTGGATGTTGGCGCCGAGGATGTTGGCGAAGCTGTCCTCCACGGAGATCCCGCCCAGGTGGACCACCGCGTCCACGCCGCGCACGGCCGCCCGCACCGCCGCGCTGTCCCGCAGGTCGAACACCAGCGAATCCGTGTCCGGAATCGGCCGCAGATCGGCGAGCCGCAGGGTGTGCCCGTGGCCGGGCAGCAGTTCGCGCAGCATGGTGCCGATGCCACCGGCGGCTCCGGTGATCAGGACGTGCATGAAGGTCAACTCCTCTGAGGGGCCGGCTGGTCACGGAAGGCCGCGGCCAGCTCGGCGAGCAGCGGCTGCTGCCGGGCGGGCAGCAGGCCGAGGTGGTACAGGCTGAGCCGTTCGGCACCCGCCGCGCGCAGCCGCCGGACGTGGTCCGGCAGCCCGGCCGGGTCGGCCGGCGGCAGGGCGGTCACGTACGCGTCCACCGGGCGCCCGAACTCCGCCGCGCTGCGGACCAGTTCGGCACTGGCCGTCGTGGTCGGCCAGCACGGCACCAACAGGGCATCCACCTCGGCGGCTGCGGCGGGCGTCAGACCGGGCGACGGCCCGGCGGCCCAGGGGTCGGGGTGGGCGTGCAGGGTGACCGGCACGCCGGGCAGCAACTCCCGTACTGCTATCACAACTTGACGGCGCAGCAGGTCGGTCGCGGCCTGCCGGGCCGCGAGCAGGGTGGCGGCGAGCGGCTCGGGCAGCCACTCGTCCCGCTCCACCGCCGCCCGCAGCCGCCCGGTCACCTCCTCGACGCCGAGACCGCCCCAGCCCGCTCGGCAGCCGTCACAGCAGCAGACCGAGAGCGCCCGCAGCTCGGTCGGCGAGTAGGCGCCGTCGGTCTTCTCGTGGCAGCCGAAGTGGCTCGCGCCCAGCTGGCCCGCCGACTCCAGCGAGACCCCGCGCAGCGCCCCGGCCGGCAGCTCGCGCAGTGCCTCGACGGCGAGCGTGGCGCAGTGCTCCCGCACCTCGGGCCGGCTCGGGCAGAGCGCGTACGGGTAGCGCTCGCCATAGCAGTTGATGACCGTCAACTCCGGTGCCAGCAACCCGATTCGGCTGTTGTGGGCGAGTACAACCCAGGCGTTGACCGGAATGCCGGCCGCCGCCAGCAGGGCGATCGCCGAGCCTGCCGGATCGGGCTCGGCCAGCCAGTCCGGGGCGAGCGGCGCCAGCCGCCGCCCGGCCCAGACCTCCGGCCGGACCGGGCGGTAGAGCGCGGCGTACCTGGCGTCCACCAGCCGTCGGTGCGGGTGCTGCGGGGTGGCGGCCCGGGTGGAGTGGTAGCTCACCGCGAGCGTCACCGCGTCCAGCCCGGCGGAGGTCACCCGGTCGGCGAAGGCCGGGTCGCCGAGCACGTCCCACGGGAAGGCGTGGGCCGAGACGGTCACCATCGCGGCCGCCGCTTCTCGAAGGTCGGGTCGATGCTGCGCAGGTACGCGGTGTCGTCGCGCTCCCGGATGCCGCAGCGCAGGTAGTTCTCGTGCAGCCGGGCCAGCGCGTCGGGGTCGAGCCGGACGCCCAGGCCGGGGGCGTCCGGCACCCGGACGGCGCCGTCGACGATCCGCAGTGGTTCGGCTAGCACGTCCTCGCCGTACTGCCAGGGGGCGTGGGTGTCGGCGGCGTAGCTGAGTTCGGGCAGTGCGGCACCGAGGTGGGTCATCGCGGCCAGGCTGATGCCCAGGTGGCTGTTGGAGTGCATCGAGACCCCGACGCCCCAGGCGCGGCAGGTGGCGGCGAGTTCGGCGGAACGGCGCAGCCCGCCCCAGTAGTGGTGGTCCGCGAGCACCACGCCCACCGCGCGCTGCCCGAAGCCCTCGGGCAGGTCGTCGGGGCTGACCACGCACATGTTGGTGGCCAACGGCATCGTCGCGCCCCGGGCCACCTCGGCCATGCCGGGGATGCCGGGGGTGGGGTCCTCCAGGTACTCGAGGAGACCGTCGGTCTCGGCCGCGACCCGGAGCGAAGTCTCCACCGTCCAGGCCGCGTTGGGGTCGATCCGGAGCGGATGGGCGGGGAAGGCCGCGCGCAGCGCGTGGATCGCCTCGACCTCCTGCTCCGGCGGCAGCACCCCGCCCTTGAGTTTGATCGAGCCAAAGCCGTAACGCTCGACCAGCAGCCTGGCCTGGGCCACGATCCCGTCCGGGTCCAGCGCCGGGCCGTACTCGTCCTCGGCCGCGCCGGGGTGGCCCGCCCACTTGTAGAACAGATAGGCGGAGTACGGGACTTCGTCCCGAACCCGGCCGCCGAGCAGGTCCACCACCGGACGGCCGACCAGCTGCCCCTGCAGGTCCAGACAGGCCACCTCGAACGGGCTGAGCACCCGCAGCGCGGTCTTCTGCGGGGTCGAGCCACCGGTCAGGCCGTGCCGGTCGGGGGTGTCCGCGTCGCCGAGCACGGCCCGGATCCGGCGCAGCAGCCCGTTGGTGTCGAACGGGTCGAGCCCGGTCAGTGCCGGCGCGACCGCGCGCAGCAACGCCAGGTGCGGGGCGTCCCCGTACGTCTCCCCCAGGCCCACCAGGCCGTCGCCGCAGCGCAGTTCGACCACCGCCCGGAGTGCCCAGGGCTCGTGCACCCCGGCCGAGTTGAGCAGCGGCGGGTCGGCGAAGGCGATCGGCGTGATCACCACGTCCTGAATGCGCATCACTCCACCACCGTAGCCAGCGCGGCCCGGCCGCGTGTCAGAATGCGGCCGAGCTCGCGGACGTGTTCCGGCGAGGCGTCCACCAGCGGCGGCCGGACACCGCCCACCGCGAGCCCGGCCAGCCGGGCCCCGGCCTTGACCAGCGCGACGGCGTACCCGGGGACCCGGTCGCGCAGCGCGACCAGCGGCAGGTAGAACTCGGCCAGCAGCAGCCGGACGGTGTCGTGGTCGCCCCGTTCGACCGCCCGGTGGAAGGCGGTGGCCAGGTCGGGCGCGAAGCAGAGTACGGCTGAGGAGTAGCACTCCACGCCGATCGCCCGGTAGGCCTGGACGGAGAGTTCGGCGGTGGGCAGCCCGTTCAGGAAGCCGAACCCGGCGGCCCTCGGGTGGCCGCTGGTGCGGACGGCGGTGACCAGCCGGAGCATCGCGTCCACGTCGCCCCGGCCGTCCTTGATGCCGGTCACGGTCGGCACGTCGAGCAGGGCCAGCGCGGCGGCCTCGTCCAGCACGGCGTTGGCGCGCTGGTAGACCACCACCGGCAGCGGGGTCGCCGAGGCGACGTAGCGGACGTGCTCGACCAGCCCGCCGGGCGTGGAGGTGACCAGGTAGGGCGGCAGCAGGAGCAGGCCGTCCGCGCCGCACTCGGCGGCGGCGACGGCGAAGTCTCGGGCCATCCGGGGGCCACCGCCGCAGCCCGCCACCACCGGCAGCCGGCCGTCGGCGCCCCGGACCGCGGTGGCCACCAGGTCGCGGTACTCGTCCAGCGCCAGGGCGGTGAACTCGCCGGTGCCGCAGGCCACGAAGAGCGCGGCGGGCCCGGCGGCGATCTGCTGCTCCAGGTGCTCGGCGAAGACGGCCAGGTCCACCTTGTCGTCGTCGGTGAACGGGGTCAGGGGGAACGACAGAAGGCCGTGCAGGCGCATTGAATCTCCTGAGGAAAACAGTGAGTTGAGAGGGCCGGTCAGCCCTTGACCGCGCCGGAGGTGAGCCCGCGCATGAACTGCCGCTGCATGGCCAGGAAGGCCAGCACGCTGGGCAGCAGGGCGAGCAGCGCGGAGGCCAGCAGGACGCCGACCCCGACCTGTTCGTCGGCGCGCAGGGTGCGCAGGGCGAGCGGCAGGGTGAACTGCTTCGCGTCGGTGGCGACCAACAGCGGCAGCATGTACTGGTCCCAGATCATGGTGAAGCCGAAGATGCCGATCACGCCGAGCGCGGGCTTGCACAGCGGCAGCACCACCGACCAGAAGATCCGCAGGTCACCTGCGCCGTCCAGCCGGGCGGCCTCCTCCAGTTCGAGCGGGATCTCCTTCATGAACTCGGCGGTCACCAGGATCGAGAAGGCCCAGGCGCCGACCGGCACGATCATGCCCCAGAGGCTGCCGATCAGCGAGAGGTCGGAGAGCACCAGTGAGAGCGGGATGGCCAGCACCTCCTCCGGCAGCATCATGGTGGACAGGATCAGCAGCAGCACCAGCCGCATCCCCGGGAAGCGCTTGCGAGCGAGCGCGTAGCCGGCCGAGATGCTCACCCCGACCTGGAGCAGCAGCCCACCGCCCACCACCAGGAAGGAGTTGAGCAGGTAGCGCAGCACGTCGCGGTCGAAGGCGGCCCGGAAGTTGGCCAGGGTGAAGTCGGTCGGCAGCAGGGTGAGCCGGGTCGGATCGCTGACCGGGCTGAACGCGCTGACCAGCAGGGCGAGCAGCGGACCGGCGAAGACCAGCACCAGCAGCCCGTGCAGCACCACCTTGCCGATCAGGGCGAGCGGTCCGGTCCGGGCGTCCAGGCCGAGTGCGGAGTCGAGTTGACGGTTCTTCATGTCACGGCCTTTCCGGTTCTGCCGCGGCGGCTGAGTCCGACCAGCAGGGTGAGCAGCACCGAGACCCCGAGCAGCACCATCGAACCGGCCGCCGCCACGCCCAACTCCCCACGCTCCAGGCCGAGTCGGTAGATCAGCGTCATCAGTACCTCGGTCGAGCCGTTCGGCCCGCCGTTGGTGAGCAGGAAGATCTCGGTGAAGACCCGCAGGCTGCGGATGGCGGCCAGGGTGAGCAGGATGACGAAGGCGGGCCGCAGGGCGGGCAGCGTGACGTGCCAGACCCGCCGCCACACCCCCGCGCCGTCGGCGGCCGCCGCCTCGTAGAGCGTGCGGTCCACGCCGGCCAGCGCGGCCAGGAAGATCATCATGTCGTACGGCGCACCGCGCCAGACGCCGACCGTCATGACCGACCAGAGCGCGCTGTCCGGGCTGTTGAGGAACTGCGAGGGCCCGACCCCGACCCAGGCCAGCAGGGAGTTCGCGATGCCGTCGGCGGCCGGGTAGTAGAGGATCCGCCAGACCTCGGCGACCACCGCCATCGCGGTGACGGTCGGCAGGAAGACCGCGGTGCGGACGATCCACAGCCGCCGCGCGGTGCCCTCCAGGACCAGCGCGAGCGCCAGTCCCAGCAGCACCGAGCCGCCGGTCTGACCGACCGCCAGCACCAGGGTGTGCCCGATCGCGCTCAGGAACGCCTCGTCGGTGACCACCTGTTGGTAGTTGGCCCCGCCGACCCAGCGGTCGCCCAGGTACGGCCGGACCTCGTGGAAGCTCATCTCGACCGCGCGCCACATCGGCAGGAACTTGAACAGCGCGAAGAGCACCAGCGCCGGGGCCAGGAACAGCCAAGGGGTGAGCCGGCCCCGGGCCCAACCGGCGGAGGGCCTAAGCCACATCAGGATCCGACCCCCTGCTTCGTCAGCTCGGCCGCGAAGGTCCCCGCCAGCTTGCCGAGCACCGCCTTGGGGTCGGAGCCGCAGTCGGCCACCATCCCGTTCAACGCCTCGGCGGAGGCCTGCCGGAACGGGGTCCACTCCTTCACCACCGGCACGTACCGGCCCGCCTCGCGGTAGACCTTGTCGAAGACCAGCCAGCGCTGGTCCTTGCGGACGGCCGCCAGGTCCATGCCCTTGTTGACGGGCAGTCGGACCACGTTGCCGTCGGTGTCGCCCGCCATCCCGATCGTCTGCCCCTCGGGCGAGACCAGGAACTCGGCGTACCTCTGCTGCCCGGTGCGGTTCTTCGAACCGGCCATCAGGTACGCGTTCTCCCCCTCGGCCAGCGAGACGCTCCGGCCGCCCGGGCCGGCGGGCAGCGCGATCACCTCGTACCTGTCCTTGCCGAGGCTCTTGTCGAACCGGGCCATGTTGTACGGGCCGGTGAAGTAGATGCCGCCCTTGCCGGTCTCGAACAGCGGGTGGGCCTGGGTGGTCTCGGCGGTCGCCGCGCCCGGCACCACGGTCTTCGCGGTGCAGAACTGGTCCTTGAGCCGCTGGGCCGCCGCGACCGACGAGCCGTCACCGATCGCGGGCGTCTTCCCGTCCTTGGCGAAGTAGTCGCCGCCCGCCGACCACAGGAAGCTGGAGAAGTACCAGTCCAGGTAGCCGCGCTTGGTGGAGCCGGGGACCACGTAGCCGTAGGTGTCGGCCTTGCCGTTGCCGTCCGGGTCCCGCGTGGTGAACGCGGTTGCCAGCGCGTCGAGTTCGTCCCAGCTGGTGGGCTGGGCCAGGCCGAGCTTCTCCCGCCAGTCCTTGCGGACGAACAGCCCGAAGGTCTGGGCGGAGAACGGGACGCCGTAGTACTTGCCGTCGGCGCCCTTGGCCGCGTCCCAGGACGCGGGTATCAGCTGGTCGCCGCCCTTGGTGCCGGGCCGGTCGACCTCGCGGACCAGGCCCTGCTTGACCAGGGTGCCGAGCTGGGCGGTGTCGTTGACGATCAGGTCCGGCAGCTTCTTCTGGGCCGCGGCCTGCTGCAGCTTCGTCTCGAAGTCGTCGAACAGCGCGGTGACATGAGCTGGCACGCCGGTCAACTCGGTGAACTTGGCGGCCAGTTGCTGGTGGGTCTTCTCGGTGTTGGAGCCCGGGGGCTTGCGCACCCAGATCTCCAGCGGGGCCTTGTCGTCGGCGGCGCCCTGGCTGTCGCCGGAGCCGCACGCGGTCAGGGTGGTCAGGGCCACGACGGCCGCCAGCGCGGCCGAGAGGATGGATGCGGATCTGCGGAGCATCGAAGTCCTGTCTACGTATCTGGACAGAATCTGAGAATGTGGCAGCACTGCAAGGGAAAGTTAGCGTCCGTTACTATGACGGTCAACACTCCTGCAGCACCTATCTGGATGGTGGACATGCCCTCTGCCCAGCCGGACGCCTCGACGGTCAAGTCGGCCGAGCGCACCGTGCGCATCCTGGAGGCCCTGGCCGCCTCCCCCGGCCGACTGACCGTCAGCGAGCTGCAGGAACGGCTCGGTTACCCCCGCAGCAGCCTGCACGCCCTGATCCGGACCCTGCGCGAGCTCAAGTGGGTGGAGGCCGACGACAGCGGCTCCGCCTTCGGCGTCGGGCCGCACGCACTGCTCTCCGGCACCGCCTACCTGGACCGCGACCCGGCCCTGCCGTACGCCAACGAGGCCCTCGAGGACCTCCGGGCCGAGACCGGCTACACCGTGCACTTCGCCCGCCGGGACGACGCGTACGTGCTCTACCTGGCCAGCCGGGAGGCCCGCGACACCGTCCGGGTGGTCTCCCGGGTCGGCCGGCGCCTGCCGGCCCATCTCACCGCCCTGGGGCAGGCGTTGCTCGCCGAGCTGACCACCGCCGAGGTGGACGCGATACTGCCGGCCGAGCTCCCCGCGCTCACCCCGCACACCGTCACCGACCGCGCAGAACTGCACGCCGAACTGGCCCGCACCCGGGACCGCGGCTGGGCGCTGGAGCGCGAACAGGGCACGGCGGGCGTCAGCTGCGTCTCCGCCCCCGTGCACTACCGGATCCCCGCCACCGACGCGATCAGCTGCTCGATGCCGGTCGCCGCGGCCACCGAGCAGGAGGTGGCCCGCGTCGCGAGGGCGGTGGTGTCGCACACCACCGCCCTCGCCGGCACGCTCCGCCGACACGGCATCAGATAGCGCCTGCCGTCCGTCGTCCCCGTCGCGCTACGGCGTGACGGGGACGTTGGTCAGTCCGCTCACCGCCCTGGTCACGGTGTTGGAGGCGTACACCACGTTGGGCCGGGCCGAGCAGCTCGACGGCGAGGTGATCTTGACGGCGTAGGCGCCCACCCCGCCCAGGTCCGAGGTGTTGTTCCGCCACACGTTGCCGCAGCCGTTCGGGAAGGACGGCGTGCTGCCCGGGTTGTGCGTCTCGTACCCGTTGGCGAACGTGCCCGGTGCGGCGAAGCTGCCGGCGTTGCCCTCGATCAGGTAGTCGATGCCCTTGACGTCGATCCAGGAGTCGGCCGAGTTCTCACCGCTGATCCCGCGCCCGTCGAAGGTGTTGCCCCGGATGATCCCGGCGTACGTGCCCTCCTTGACGTCGATCGGCTCGGCCGCGATGTACGGGCCGATCCGGTTGTTCTCCACCAGCACCCGGTCCGAACGGTCCGCCCCGCCGGTGTTGCCGTGGCAGCCCCAGTTCGAACCGGCCGAACCGAGGTAGACCCCTTCCCCGTACCCGGGCTGGACCAGCCCGGTGTACTCGATCACCGAGTTCCGGATCACCCCGTCGGCCGAGGACCGGCGGAAGTGCACCCCTTCCTCCTCGACGTGGTGGACGTACACCCCGTCCACCGTGACGTGGTGCGAACTGTCCAGCACCACACCCTTCTTGGAGTCCTTCACGGTGAAGCCGGCCAGGTTCCAGTACGGCGCCCCGGCCAGCCAGAGCCCGTACCCCGGGTCCCAGCCGGCCGTCGGCTCCGGACAGGCGGGCGCGTCACCCGACGGCCCGTCGTTGACCAGCACGGCGGTACGCGGGCCGGTCAACGTGATCCGCTGCGCCGCCGTACCGGGCCGGGTGGTGGCGAACGCACCGTGGTACTCCCCGGGCGCGAGCCGGATGGTCTGGCCGGGCACGGCCGCCGCCAGCGCACCGCTCAGCTGGGCGGCGGTCGACACGTCCACCACCGGGCCGGGCGGGGTGGTGGGGGTCGGGGTCGGGCTCGGCGTCACGGTTGGAGTCGCAGTCGGGCCCGGGGTGGTCGAACCCCCGCCACAGGGAGCCCCGTTGACGGTGCAGCTCAGCGGCAGGCCGAGACCGGCGGCGTTGAAACCGAAGCTCTCCTCCTGACCGGGGGCGATGGCGCCGTTGTAGCTCACGTTGCCGAACTTGTAGTGCTGACCGCTCTGCGTCCTGACCGAGGACCAGCTGCTGGCGACCGTGGTCCCGGCCGGCAGGTCGAACTCAACCGTCCAACTCACGCTCTTGGTGGCGCAGTTGTTCTTGACGAAGACGTCCATGCCGTACCCGTTGCTCCAGCTCGACCCCTTGACGGTCCGTGCGCTCAGGCAACCGGCTGCGGTCGGCGAAGAGCTGGGACTCGGCGACGGCGAGGGCGACGGCGATGCGGAGGACGAAGGCGAAGGAGTGCCCCCGCCCACCGACTTGAGGAAGAGCGAGGCCCCACCGTCGGTCCGGGTCGCGTCCACCCCGTGCCCGCCGCTGTAGTCCAGCTGCTCCCGCCCCGCCCAGTCCGGGATCGGGACTCCCCCGGCGTCCAGGTGCTGCCACGCCGTGCCGCTCCAGCCGAACTGGTAGATCCGCTGTTGGTCGGCGTAGTACGGGGTGTACGCCGCACCGGCGGCCACCTGCTTGGTCATGGTGTTGTGGAAGAACACGTTGCGCGGCCCGCTCGAACCGGACCACTTCACCGCCTTCTTCCCGGCGCCCCACCAGACCGGGAACCAGGTGGAGGCGTCCGTCCCACCCCCGCCCTCCTCGCCGCAGTTGGAGCGGCAGTTGGCGGAGCGGTGCTCGTACGGCACGGTCACCGTGTTGAGCTCGATCAGGTTGTTCCGCTCCCATCCCCCGTGCAGGTTGATGTCGGAGTCGAAGTCGTTGCCGATCACCACGTTGCCCGAGGCGGACCACTGGAAGGTGAAGTGCCGCAGGTTCCGCGAGGTGTTCCCGGCGTACAGCGAGTCCCAGACCCGGGAGCCGCGGAAGTACCCGTTGCCGCCCTTGCCCTTGTTCCAGGAGCCGTCCAGCTGGTTGTTCACGATCTGGAGGTGGTACGCCTCCTCGGTGACGATCGGGTGCGACCCGGTCATCTCGGTCCGGATGCCCCGGACCCAGGAGTTGGCGGCCCACTTGAAGACGATGCCGTGAATCTCGTCGGCAGGCGACATGTTGCCGTAGTTGTGCACGGCGTCGGCCTGGCTGAGGTTCGGCATGTCCTGGGTGAGCGCGAAGTTCTCGAAGCCGACCCCGAGCACCGGGTCCACGATCGGTGCGGCCTTGGAGTCGTAGACCGCGCCGTCGATCGCGGCCGAGCCGTCCGAGGTCGAGGTGACCGGGACGTCGTACTCCAGCGGCTTGTCCAGCGTGAGGGTCCGGTTGGCGGTGTCGACGGCGGTGACGGTGAAGATCTGCTGCCGCATGTGGATGTTCTGCAGCGTGCCGTCGGCCGGCTGGATGTCCTGCTGGGCGTAGAACTTCAGCGAGTTGGCGGCCCGGATGTTGACCAGCCCGCCGACCCGGAAGTCGGTGAGCGCGCCGCTGCTCGCCAGCGGCACCACGGTGTCCCCGGTCCTGGCCGCGAACCCGGCGCCGCCGGTCTTCTCACGGAGCTTCAGGCCCGCCTTCCAGTGCACGTTGACCGTGCCCTCGAACAGGTCCTTCCGGTTGGCCGGCGCCGCCGCGTACTCACTGGCGTAGGCGCTGTGCACGCCGCGCGACTGCACCCGGAACAGCCCGCGGCCGGGCCAGATCCAGCCGCCCTTGGCCGAGCCCGAGGTCATGCCGTCCTCGTCCCAGTCCGATCCGTCCGGCGTCAGCGCGTCGTACCGGGTGTCGGCGTCCGGCCGGAACACGATCCGGCTGCCACCGGCGCCGCTGCCCGCCCCACGGATCGTCAAGTAGTCGGCATCGACGCCGAGTTGCCGGGAGACCTGGAGCACTCCGGCCGGCAGGGTGATCAGCGACAGCTTGCCGTAGCCCGCACTCGGCGAGCAGGTGGTCCTGATCTGGTCGATCGCGGACTGCAGCCCCGCCGAGTCGTCCACCCCGTCGTCGGGGCGCACCCCGAACTGGGCGGCCAGCTCGGCCGGGGTGATCTGGCAGGCCGCGTCCGGGTTGGTGTCGGCGGCGCCGGGCAGGTCCGCGCCGCCCCGGTAGCCCGCCTTGGACCAGTCGTACAGACCGGCGACGGGCGCCCTGCGGTTGGCCTTCGACAGGTCCAGCGAGCCGACGGCCTGTTCCTGAACTCCGTTGGGTGCCACGCCGTTTGCCTCGACGGCTAGCCCGCCGGCAGCCAGCAGCACCGTCGCCGCGCAGGCGAGCGCGACGAGTTTTCGTGTGGACAACGTACCTCCAGAGCAGTGGGGGGAGAGGCAGCCGCCCATCATGGTGCTGACACCGGTCCAGCAGGTCAATAGTTATCCTAAATTACGTATCCCTTCCACATATGTGGACAGCGCAGTAATCGGACGGGCCGTCAGATCCGACACCGCCCGGTCTACGATTCGGAGCATGCCGATTCTCGCTGACTCGCCGCTCTCGCTCTGGTCCAAGGACTCCGTGCTGTCGATCGGTTCGGTGGGCTCGGTGCTCTCGATCGGGTCGGTCGGCTCCGTCCTGTCCGTCGGTTCGGTCGGCAGTGTGCTCTCGCTCGGCTCGATCGGTTCCGCCCTCTCGGTGGTCTCCACCGCGTCCTGGCTGAGCACCGGCTCGCTGCTCTCCGCGCAGTCCCGCTGGTCGGTGCTGTCCTGGCGCTCCCACCGCGGGTTCCGCACCGCCGGGGTGATCGCGGTGGCCGCCGGCGTCGTCCTGGCCGCCGGGTCCCGGACGCCCACCCGCTGAACCGCGCGAGTGCCGTGTCCGATTTCCGCCGGTCGGGGCCCTGGCCACCCGGCAGACTGGGACAGGTACGAACCGCCCGTTCCCTGGGAGAGACCGTGATCACCGTCTACACCACCCTCGACAGCCCGCTGGGTGAGCTGCTGCTCGTCGGCGAGGAGTCCGCCACCGCGAAGGGCGGCACCGCGCTCGCCTCGGTGTCGATGACGACGGGGCAGCGGAACGCGGCCGTGGTGCAGCCCGGCTGGATCGAGAAGGCCGAGGCCTTCGCCGAGGTGGCCGAGCAGCTGCGGGCGTACTTCGCGGGCGAGTCGACCTCCTTCGACCTGGAGTTCACCGCGCACGGCACCGAGTTCCAGCGCCGGGTGTGGGCCGCGCTGGAGCAGGTCCCGCACGGCCGCACGGTCACCTACGGCGAGCTGGCCGAGCAGGCGGGGCTGCCCCGCAAGTCGGCCCGCGCCGTCGGGACGGCCAACGGGTCGAACCCGCTGCTGGTGATCCGGCCCTGCCACCGGGTGATCGGGGCGGACGGTTCGCTCACCGGTTACGCGGGCGGGCTGGAGCGCAAGCAGCAGCTGCTGGAGCTGGAGGGTCGCGGCTGACCGCTCCCGTCCCGTTCGGTCCAGCCCGGCGGGCGGGCTCCGTCGGGCCCTGCGATCTTCGGAGCAGGGTACTGCTGACGAAGCCTCAGGGAGACACCATGTGGGACGCATCCGCCACGCTGCCGGCGCCCGGCCGTGAGTGGCTTCCGGCGCTGGACGTGCCGGAGCCGAAGCAGCAGAGCAGGCTCACCGTGTTCCTGCGGATGCTGCTGCTGATCCCGCAGTTCATCGTGGTCTGGCTGCTCTCGATCGTGGCGTTCTTCGTGGTGGTGATCGGCTGGTTCGGAGCGCTGATCACCGGTCGGCTGCCGGAGTTCGCGGCCCGCTACCTGACCGGGTACGTCGCGTACAGCACCCGGGTGGAGGCGTACCTGATGCTGCTGGTGGACGCGTACCCGCCGTTCCGGTTCGACGCGCCCGAGTACCCCGTCCGGATCGAGGTCCGCCCGGGTGAGCTGAACCGGCTGGCGGTCTTCTTCCGCATCATCCTGGTCATCCCGGCGGCGATCATCCAGGGCGTGCTGAGCCTCGGCTGGTGGGCGGTGTCGTTCATCAGCTGGCTGGTGGTGCTGTTCCTCGGCCGGATGCCGCGCCCGCTGTTCGAGGCGACCGCGGCCATCGTCCGCTACCGGTACCGCTACCAGGCGTACTACCTGATGCTCAGCTCCGCCTACCCCAAGGGCCTGTTCGGCGAGACCGCCGTCGACACCCCCGTCGGCGGCGGCCCGGCCTCGGCCACCCGGCCGCTGGTGCTGAGCAGCGGCGGGCGCGGCCTGCTGGTGGTGTTCATCGTGATCGGTGTCCTGTCGTACGTCGCCAGCTCGGTCACCACCACCGTCACCTCGGACGACGACGACACCGCCCGGGTCTCCCGGCCGCTCACCTCGACCTACTGACCCGCCGTCAGTCCCGGCCCAGCCAGGCCGTCGCGACGGTCACCAGCGCGGTGATCCCGGTGCTCAGCGTCGGCTCGATCACCGGCGCGAAGTGCGGCGAGTGGTTGGACGGGACGTCCTGGGCCACCCGGCCGGCCGCTTCCGCGCGGGCGTACTCGGCCGGGTCGGCGCCGCCGAACAGCCAGTAGCAGGTCGGCACCCCGGCGGCCGCGCCGAACGCGCCGACGTCCTCGCTGCCGGTCACCGGGCCCGGGTCCACCACGCTCCGCTCGCCCAGCCGGGCGACCAGGGCCGCCCGGGCCCGGTCCACCGCCGCGTGGTCGTTGACCAGCACCGGGAAGCTGTCCAGGGGCGTGAACTCGGGCTCCCGGACCGCCCCGGAGGCGGCCGCCTCGGCCCTGACGATCCGTTCGACCCCGGCCAGCACGGCCGCCCGGACCTCCGGTGTGTAGCTGCGGATGTTGACCCGCAGCTCCGCCTCGGCCGGGATGATGTTGTCCTTGGTGCCGGCGTGCAGCGAACCGACCGTGACCACGGCGGTCTCGGTCGCCGCGATCTCCCGGGACACCACGGTCTGCAGCCGCAGCACGGTGGCGGCGGCCATCACCACCGGGTCGATCGCCGACTCCGGCCGCGAGCCGTGCGCGCCCTTGCCGAACATCCTGATCCGCAGCGCGTCGGTGGCCGCGAACGCCGGGCCCGCGTGCAGCCCGACCATCCCGGCCGGGTACGGGGCGACGTGCTGCCCGAGCACCACGTCCGGGCGGCCGAACCGTTCGAACAGGCCGTCCGCCACCATCGCCAGCGCGCCCGTACCGGTCTCCTCGGCCGGCTGGAACACCGCCAGCACCGTCCCCGACCACGCCTTCCTGCCCCGGACCAGCAGCCCCAGCGCCCCGACCAGGCAGGTCACGTGCATGTCGTGGCCGCAGGCGTGCATCACCGGCACCTCCTTGCCGTCCGGATCCACGCCGACGGCCGTCGAGGCGTACGGCAGCCCGGTCTCCTCGCGCACCGGCAGCCCGTCGAAGTCGGCCCGCAGCAGCACGGTCGGCCCCTCGCCGTTCCGCAGCACCCCGACCACCCCGGTCCCGCCGACCCCGGTGGTCACCTGGTAGCCGAGCTTCTCCACCCGTCGGGCGATCTCGGCGGCGGTCCGGTGCTCGGCCCCGGAGAGCTCGGGGTTGGCGTGCAACTCACGGTAGAGGCCGGCGAGTTCCGCCAGCTCCGGTCCGTCCAGTGCCAATTCGCCCATGTTCGTGCTCCTCACAGCTCGTCGGATCCGCCGCTGCACTCCTTCCACCCGGCGCCCCACCCGTAACCGGCCGAAGGTCACGGCACCCGCCCGGACGCGCTTGACCTGGAGTGCGCTCTAACCAGCAGACTCCTCGTCACCAGCCCGGAGAGCACGGGCCGTACGAGGGAGCCCCGCCATGAAGTACCGCACGATCGGCACCGACCCGAAGACCAGCCGCACCGTCAGCGTGCTGAGCCTGGGCGCGATGCGGTTCGGCACGGACACCGACGAGGCCACCTCGTTCGCGATCCTGGACCGGTACGTCGAGGCGGGCGGCAGCTTCGTCGACACCTCCAACAACTACTCGTTCTGGGTACACGGCAGCCAGGGCGGCGAGAGCGAGGCCCTGCTCGGCCGCTGGCGGCGCAGCCGGGGCATCGGCGACGAGGTCACCATCGCCACCAAGCTCGGCGCCCGGCCGCTGGAGCCCACCAGCACCTTCACCCTGAACGTGGAGGGACTGTCCGCCAAGGTGATCCGCGAGCAGGCCGAGCGCAGCCGCGAGCGCCTGGGCATCGAGAAGCTGGACCTGCTCTACGCCCACATCGAGGACACCGCCGTGCCGCTCGAGGAGACCGTCGAGGGCTTCGCCGCCGTGGTCGGCGAGGGCACGGTCGGCCTGCTCGGGGTCAGCAACCACTGGACCTGGCGGATCGAGCGGGCCCGCAGCCTGGCGGCCCGGGCCGGACTGCCCGGGTACGAGGTGGTCCAGTCCCACCACAGCTACCTGCGCCAGCGCACCGACCGGCCGAGCCTGCGCTCCGCCGACGGCACCCAGGGCGTGGTGACCGGCGAACTGCTCAGCTATCTGCGCACCGAACCGCAGCTGGCCCTGGTCGCGTACTCACCGCTGCTGGCCGGCGCCTACGCCCGCGCCGACCGCCCGCTCACCCCCGGCTTCGACCACGCCGGCACCCCGGCCCGGCTGGCCGCCCTGCGCGAGGTCGCGGCGGAGACCGGGGCGACGCCGAACCAGGTGGTGCTGTCCTGGCTGATCGGCGGCGAGGTGCCGGTGATCCCGCTGGTCGGCGCCAGCTCAGTGGCCCAGCTGGACGAGAGCCTGGCGGCGGTCGACCTCGACCTGACGGCCGATCAGCGGGACCGTCTGGACGCGGCCGGCTGAGCGGTCAGAACGTCACGGACTCGCCGAGCGGGATCCGGGCGTACTCGGTGTCGCCCTTGAAGTCCATCCAGCCGTCGAAGTTCTCCCGGCCGAGATCGCTCAGGTAGGCGTCGTGGATCGGGAACGCCCGGACCGGCTTCACCGCCCGGACGAAGTCCAGCGCCTCGGCCAGCTTGAGCCAGGGCGCCCCGGCGGGCACCAGCAGGGTCGTCACCGACTGCTCCGGCACGAACAGCGAGTCGCCGGGGTGGTAGACGTCGCCGTCCACCACGAAGCCGACGTTCGCGCAGCCGGGCAGGCCGTCGTAGATCTCGGCGTGGGCCCCGCCCACCACGTCCACGGTGAACCCGGCCGCGGTGAACCGCTGCCCGACCTCGACCACCACCGCCGAGTCGCCCAGCTCGGGAAGCTGCTCGGCGGCGTGCCGCGGCAGGTACACCCGGAGCTCCGGGTTCTGCTCCCGGGCCGCCACCAGCTTGGCGATGTCGATGTGGTCGGGGTGCTCGTGGGTCACCAGCACGTCCGAGGCCGAATCGAGAGCTTCGGCCTCGGAGTACGTGCCCGGGTCGATCACGAGAACCCGGCCGTCGGTCTCCAGGCGCACGCAGGCGTGGCCGTACTTGATCAAGCGCATCCGGCCACTATGTCAGCCGCACCACCCGGCCCGCCGGGAGTTTCCCGGACCGGCACTACAGTGGAGGGCCCCGGTACGGGACCGGACGGGCGAGAGCTTGAGGTGAGCCGGTGCGGGTGGATGCGGTGGACCGGCGGTGGCACACCGTGGCGCCCGAGCGGATGGTGCTCGGCGTGGTGCACAACGTCACCTCGGCGACCCGGCTGCTGGACCTGCTCAGCGTGTTCCGCGGCGACGACCGGGTGGGCGTGGTCTTCACCTGCACCGGCTCCTCGGCGCTGGACCCGGGGACGCGGGAGTTCATCACCACGATGGGGATGCCGTACCTGCCGTGGGAGGAGGCGAAAGCCGCCGCGCTCGACGTCGCGATCGCCACCAACCGGGGCGGCGATCTGCACAACCTCCTTACCCCGCTTATCGGTTCACCGCACGGCGCCGGATACAATAAGACACTCAGCCGGGAGCCGGGAGCCGGGAGCCGGGAGCCGGGAGCCTTCGGGCTGACGGCTGAGTGGTTGGTGCACGAGGGGCGGGTGGTACCGGCCGCGATAGTGCTCTCCCATCACGAACAGCTGGACCGGCTGGCCGAGGGCTGCCCGGAGGCCGTACCCGTGGCCGTGGTCGCGGGCGACCCGTGTGCCGACCAGCTCGCCGCCGCCGTCCCGTTCCGGTCGGCCTACCGCCGGGCGTTCGGACTGCTGCCGGGCCAGCGGCTGGTGCTGCTCTCCTCCACCTGGGCCGAGGGCTCGCTGCTCGGCTCCCCCGGGCACCGCCAGCTCCGCCGGGCGCTCGCCGAGCTCCCCGCCGACGAGTACCGGGTGATCGCCGCCGTGCACCCCAACGCCTGGTTCAAGGAAGGCCCTTGGAACGTCCGGCGCCTGCTGGGCGATCTCACCGAGGCCGGTCTGCTGCTGCCCGCGCCCGAGACCGAGACCTGGAAGGCCGCCCTGGTCGCCGCCGACGCGGTGATCGGCGACCACGGCTCGCTCACCCTGTACGCGGCCCACCTCGGGACGCCCGTCCTGCTCGGCGCCTTCAGTGACACCAAGGTCGCCCCGGGCTCCCCGATGGCCCGGCTCGGCGCGACCACCGCCCGGCTGACCGACCACCCGCTGCCCGAACAGCTCGCCGCACTTCCCCGGCCGACCCCGCAACAGAGCGCGCAGCAGAGCGCGGTGACCTCCCACCCCGGCGAGGCGGCGGCCCTGCACCGCCGGCTGTTCTACCGCAGCCTCGACCTGCCGGAGCCCCCGTACCCGGCGCGCACCCTGCCGATCCCGCTCCCCGAGTCGATCGGCGCGGACCCCCGGCTGCCGGTACTGCCGCCGATGTACGTGACCGTCAGCCCGACCGCCCCCGACACCGTGCTGATCCGCCGTCACCCGGCCCGGTTGACGGACCGTCAGCCCACCGACTCCCATCTGGTCGCCGACCGGCACGACCCGGATCCCACCTTCCCCGGATCGGCCGAGCTGCTCCTGCTGCCCGCCGACCGCACCTTCGACACCGAGTGGGCCGACCTGGCGGGCCCGTTCCGGCTCGGCGCACCGGTGATCGCCCTGGAGCAGCCGGACCACGCCTGCCTCCTCCTGCTCCCCAACGGCCAACGCCGACAAGCCCGTTGGGAGAGCAGACCGGCCTGGGCCGACTTCACCCACGCCGCCTCGGCCCTGCACCGGCAGCTGCTGGAGCACCCAGCCGAGAGAACCCGGCTCACCCTCACAGCCGGTGCTGACATGCCGCCCGGGGTACTGCTGATCACTCCGGCCTGAGCTCAGCCCAGCCGGCCGCGGGCCTCGCCGCCGCGCGGGTCGGAGCTGCCCTCGAAGCACCGCACGGCTGCCTGCCACTGCACCCGCGCAGCGGCCCGGTCGCCCAGCTCCGCCAGCAGATCGCCCTGCCGCAGGTGGATGCCGCCCAGCTCGCGGTCCGAACCCTCACCCTTCATCAGCTCGGCGGCCTCCGCCAACGCGGCCACCGCGGCGGGAAGTTCGCGCTCCAGCCGACGGCACTCCGCGAGATGGGTCAGCGAGCGCGCCTGGTTGTAGACGTCCGGCCGGGGCAGCGCTGCGAACATCTCCCGGGCCGTCAGGAAGCAGTCCGCCGCGACGCCGTACGCGCCCGCGCCGAGCCGGGCCCGACCGAGGTGGCTGGTCAGCAGCGCCAGTCCGCGTGGATGGTCGATTCCGGCGAGCGCCGCCCGCGCCTCGGTGAACCGTTCCCCGGCCTCCGCCCACTGCGCCCGCTTGAGCGCCAGCAGGCCGAGCCCCTCCAGCGCGGAGGACTCGGTCCGCGCGTGCGCGAGCTCCCGGGCCACCGTCAACGCGGAGCCGAACTGCTCGCCCGCCCGGCCGAAGTCGTCGTGGTCCGGGTCGGTCAGCGCGCGGTCGAGATGCGCGAACCCGAGCTGGAAGTGCATCCGCGCGACGGCCAGCCGGTCACCGCTGCGGACCGCGCAGTCCAGCCCGAGCCGGTGGCTGTCGATCCAGTCCCGGTGCGCGCCGGTCCGCAGGCAGAAGCCCCAGAGCGCCTGCCCCAGCTGCCACCCGACCACGTGTCGACCCTCCAGGTGGGCCAGCCGCACGGCGCCGAACACGGCCTCCCGTTGCCCGGCCAGCTCCCGGACCGCCGCATCGGCGTCGGCGAACGCCGGCAGCACACCGAGCGGTTCGGGCTCGTACCGCCACCGGCCGGACAGTGCGGAGTCCACTCCGGCGGCGAGCAGCAGACCGCGCCGCAGCACCTCACCCACCGCCGCCGCCCGCTCCTCGGCGTGCTCGGGCAACGTCGCGCACTCGGCCGCGTACTGCCGCACCAGGTCGTGCATCCGATAGCGGCCGTCGCCGAGCGGGGTGGCCAGGCTGCTGTTCACCAGCTCCGCCACCGGCTCGGCCGCCTCGACCCGGAAGACCCCGCCGGGGTGCACGCCGAGCTGCCGGTAGTAGCGAGCCGCCGCCGGGGAGAGCCAGCGATAGGAGGCGGCGAAGACGTCCCGCACCGAGATGTCGTCCGGCATCGTGAGAGCATCCAACGGACGCTCTCCGTCCGTGAGTTGGACCATCAGCTCGGCCAGCTCGCCCGGCAGCGCGTCGGCGATCCTGGCGGCGGCGATCCGGACCGCCAGCGGCAGACCGCCGCAGGCCCGGAGCACGACGTCGGCCGCGTCCCCGGCCGCACCGCCGAGCAGTTCCCGGCTCTCCTCCACGGTGAGCGGGTCGAGGTCCACCAGGTGGGCGTCATGACTCATCATCAGCCCCGGCAGCCTGGTCCGGCTGGTGACCACCACCACCGCCTGCGCCGACCCCGGCAGCAGCGGCCTGACCTGGGCGGCGCTGACCGCGTTGTCCAACAGCAGCACCACGGGCCCGGCACCGGTGAGCGAGCGGAACCGGGCCGCCAGCTCCTCGGTGCCACTGGGCCGGTCGTCCTTGGCCACACCCAGCTCGCTGAGCAACTGCTCCAGTACGGCGGCCGGTTGACGCGGCGCCGACGGCCCCTGCGGGCTGAGGTCGGCGTACAGCTGGTGCCCGGGGAAGGCGGCGACCTGCCGCCGGATCCAGTGCAGGGCGGTCTCGGTCTTGCCGATCCCGCCGACCCCGCTGAGCACCACCACGGTCGGCCGGTCGGCCTCGCTGTCCTCGCGGTGCCACCCGTCGAGCGAGTCCAGCACCGCCGTCCGGTTGACGAAGCGCCGGACCGGCTGCGCCAGCATCCGGGCGAAGTGCTGCTGCACCGCACCGCTGTGCAGGTGCACCGTGCCGGCCATCACCACCGACTCGAACTGACCGCCACTGATGCTGTTCTCCGTCATCCCGGCCCCTCCCCTGCCGCCACGCTCTCGCGCGACCGTATCGCACAGGGGTGCTCCGTGGGCGCACCTGACGTCGGATCAGGCCGAGGCGGCCGCCCAGGCGTCCAGCTCGGCCAGGTAGCGGTCCCGGGTCTGCCGGTCCAGGAAGCTCGCCTCGAAGGAGTTCCGGGCCAGGGTGTACTGCTGCTGCGCGGTCAGGCCGAGCGCGGCCGCGGTCTCGGTGAGGTTCTGGCCGACGTAGCCGCCGAAGTAGGCCGGGTCGTCGGAGTTGACGGTGGCGACCAGCCCCGCGTCCAGCATCCGCCGCAGCGGGTGGTCGGCCAGCGTGTCGACGCAGCGCAGCCGCACGTTGGAGAACGGACAGACCGTCAGCGGGATCCGCTCCCGGACCAGCCGGGCCACCAGCTCCTCGTCCTCCAGGCAGCGCAGCCCGTGGTCGATCCGCTCCACCTTCAGCAGGTCCAGCGCCTCCCACACGTACGAGGCCGGGCCCTCCTCCCCCGCGTGGGCGACGGCCCGCAGGCCCAGCTCGCGGGCCCGCTCGTACACGGCGGTGAACTTCGACGGCGGGTTGCCGACCTCGGCTGAGTCCAGGCCGACGGCGGTGATCCGGTCCAGGTACGGCTTCGCCGACTCCAGCGTGTCGAGCGCCGACCCGGCGCTCAGGTCACGCAGGAAGCAGAGGATCAGGCCGGTGCTGATGCCGTGCGCGGCCTCGCTCCGGTCCAGCGCGGCGCCCAGGCCGTTGATCACGGTCTCGATCGGTACGCCGCGGGCGGTGTGCGCCTGCGGGTCGAAGAAGATCTCCGCGTGCCGGACGCCCTGCGCGGCGGCCCGGGTCAGGTACTCCTCGGCGAGGTCGGTGAAGTCCTGCTCGGTGCGGAGCACGTCCATCAGCCGGTAGTAGAGGTCGAGGAAGGACTGCAGGTCGTCGAACCGGTACGCCGCCCGCAGCTCGTCCACGCTCCCGAAGGGCAGCGCGACCCCGTTCCGCTCCGCCAGCCGGAAGGCCAGTTCGGGTTCGAGGGTGCCCTCGATGTGCAGGTGGAGTTCGGCCTTGGGTATGGACATCGCGCCATTCTACGTGGACGCAGCATCGCCCCCGCCCGCACCGCGTGAGGCCGCTCACAGGACGCTGACAAGCTCACCTCCGCCATATGTCCGCTGTGGCAGACTCGTCGGCATGAAGGGCAGTCAGACGATCAGGGCGGTGCGCGCGGCGGTGTTCGCCGCGCTCGTCGTGCTGCTCGCCGCCCTCGGCCAGGTCGTGCTGACCGGGCAGCCGCTGCCGGTCTCGGTGGTGGCGCTCGGCGGGCTGGCCGCCTTCCTGGTGGCGTTCGCCTTCGTCGGCTCGGGGTGGGGCTTCGGCCGGCTCCTCGCCGTTCTGCTCCCCACCCAACTGGCCGTCGGCGTGCTGTTCGACCTCGGCCAGCTCACCTGCGCCGTGCCGGGCGGCACCCGGCCACTGGCCGGCTTCGAGCCGCTGGTCTGCTCCGGCGGATCGATCGGCGAGTTCCTGCTCAGCCCGGGCTCCACGCCCGCGCCGCTGGCGGGGCTGCCGGTGCTGGTCGGCCACCTGCTGGTCGCGCTGCTCGCCTCCTGGGCCCTGCGCCACAGCGAGGCCGCGCTGACCGGGCAGGCCACCACCTCCCGGCTGCTCGGCGAACTGCTCGCCGGTGTCTGGCGGGTGCTCCGCCTGCCGGCCCCGCGCCCGGCCCGTCCGGTGCTGCGGCTGCCCATCCCCGAGTCGAGCCGGGCACTGGTCCCCGCCGACGACATCCTGCTCCGGCCCGCCCTGCGGCGTGGCCCGCCGGTGTTCGCACCGGCCTGCTGAGTACCCCTCGCGTAGGCCCTCCGACCGTCCGGGCCGCTCTGTGCCCGGACGTCCCGCCTCCCCCAGGTACCCGCGCGGCTTCCGCGCGCGCAGCGACAGGATTCGACTCCCCATGAGCACCAACCAGCAGAAGAAGCAGTCCGCCACCTCCCGCCTCCACGAGCAGCGCGCCCGCGAGGTGCAGGCCGAGAAGCGCCGCCGCCGGATCGTGATCGGCGTCTCCTCCGTGGCCGTGCTGGCCCTGGTCGGCGGCGTGGCCTTCGCCGTGAGCGGCAGCGACCAGAAGAGCACCCCGGACAGCGCGGCGAGCGGCCCGCTGGTGGTGCCGGCGAACGCCTCGGGCCCCGACGGCACCCTGGTCACGTACGGCAAGGCCGACGCCCCGCACACCCTCAAGGTCTACGAGGACTTCCGCTGCCCGGTCTGCGAGAAGCTGGAGACCACCGCGGGCAAGACCATGCAGCAGCTCGCCGACGACGGCACGTACAAGATCGAGTACCAGCTCGCCACCTTCCTCGACAAGAACCTCGGTGGCAAGGGCTCCAAGACCGCGCTGAACGCGGCCGGTGCGGCGCTGAACGAGGGCGTGGACAAGTTCAAGGCCTTCCACGACGTGCTCTACGCCAACCAGCCCGACGAGCGCAAGGACGGCTTCGGCGACGTCAACACCATCCTCGACCTCGCCGACAAGGTGCCCGGCCTCAAGACCGACGCCTTCGTGAAGGCCGTCAAGGAGGGCACCTACCTGCCCTGGGCCGCCAAGGTCTCCACCGCCTTCGACAACAGCGGCGTCACCGGCACCCCGACCGTCCAGCTCGACGGCAAGCAGCTGAACGTCTTCCCGGGCAACCAGCCGATCACCGGCGACGCCTTCAAGGCCCTGGTGCAGCAGACTACGGGGGCCAAGTGACCACGCCGGTCCAGGCCGGCAGACGGCTCGGCTGGCTCTTCCTCGTCACGGGCCTGCTCGGGCTGTACGCCTCCGCGGTGCTGACCCTGGACAAGATCAAGCTGCTGGAGGACCCGTCCTACGTCCCCAGCTGCAGCATCAACCCGATCATCAGCTGTGGCTCGGTGATGCTGAGTGACCAGGCCTCGGTCTTCGGCTTCCCCAACTCGCTGATCGGCCTGGCCGCCTTCGCCGTGGTGGCCGCGGTCGGCGCGGGCATCCTGGCCGGTGCGGTGTACGCGCGCTGGTTCTGGCTGGGACTCCAGCTCGGCACCCTGTTCGGGATCGGCTTCGTCACCTGGCTGATGACGCAGACCCTGTACTCGATCGGCGCGCTCTGCCCGTACTGCATGGTGGTCTGGGCGGCGATGATCCCGCTGTTCTGGTACACCACGCTGCACAACCTCAGGTCCGGCGTGATCCGCGTCCCGGGCGCGCTGCGCCCGGTCGTCCGGGAGGCGGCCCGCTACCACTGGACGGTCCCCGCCCTCTGGTACGCGGTGATCGCGATCCTGATCCTGCAGCGGTTCTGGTACTACTGGCAGACCCTGATCTGACCCTCGGTCAGGGGTCCCGGCCCGGACCGGGACCCCTACGACCATTGGACTTGGCCTGCCCCGACGCACCGCGCGGCGCCGCGTCCGCGCCGGTCGGCGCTGCCTAGCATCGGCCCATGCTGCTGCGCGCCGTCACCGCCGCCACCCTGCTGCCGCTCGCCGCCTGGCCGCTGGCCGGTCCGAGCGGTTCGGCCGCTCCGGTCCGGGCCCACCGGGTGGTGGTGGTGGTGGGCAACCCGGTGGCCGGCAACAACCGCGTCCGCACCCGAGACCGGCACCGACCCGGCCGACCTGGCCAGGCCCGAACTGCCGGCGACCGGCTCCGCCCCGGCCGTCCCGGCCGCGGCCGCGCTGGCCGCCGCGCTGCTGCTGGCCGGCCTGGCCCTGCTGCGCCGCCGACGCGGCTGATCACTCCGACAGCCGCCCCCGGTACCGGGGTTCGGCGAGGTCGGCCATCGGGTCGCGACGCCGGGCCAGCACCTGTTCGGGGGTGAACTCCAGCTCCTCCGGGCGACGGCAGTCCCGAACCGCCGTCCAGCTCACCGGAGTCGAGACCAGCGGGCGGTCCCCGGCCCGGATCGAGTACGGCGCGACGGTGGTCTTGGCGCTGGTGTTCTGCGACCAGTCGACGAAGACCTTGTTGCGGCGCAGCGACTTGTCCATCCGGTCCACCACCAGCGCCGGGTCGGCCTTCCGCAGTCGCATCGCCAGGTGCCGGACGTAGCCGGTGGCGACCCGCTCGGGGGTGGGCTGCAGCGGCACCAGCAGGTGCAGACCCTTGGAGCCCGAGGTCTTGGCCCAGGCCGTGAGCCCGTCCGCGGCCAGCGCCCGGCGGGCGGCCAGTGCGACGGTGCAGCAGTCGACGATCGAGGCACCGGGGCCCGGGTCCAGGTCGATGATCAGGCGGTCGTGCTCGGTGGGCTCCAACTGCCACTGCGGGACGTGCAGTTCGAGGGCCCCGAGGTTGGCCGCCCAGACCAGGGTGGGCAGGTCGGCGACCACCACGTGCCGGAGCGTCTCCTCGCGGTGCTCGACGTCCAGCGTGCTGAGCCAGTCCGGCGCTCCGGCGGGCACTCGCTTGGCCCAGAACCGCTGGCCCTGGACGCCTTCGGGGAAGCGCAGGAAGGAGGCCGGCCGCCCGGCCAGGTGCGGCAGCAGCCGCGGCGCGATGCTCGCGTAGTAGTGCAGGGCGGCGGCCTTGGTCCAGCCGGTCTCCGGGTAGAGCACCTTCTCCAGATGGGTCAGCCGCAGCCGCCGCCCCTCCACCTCGGTCAGCGTCACCTCCGGCATCATCGCCGCCTCGGCGTACGCCGGGTGTCCGCCCAGCTGCGCAGCTGCTTCGCGGTCCAGGTGGTGACGACCCGTTCGGCGCCGATGCCCGCGGCGGCGGCCCGGGCGCAGCCGTACGGCTGCCAGGCCAGCTGCCCGGGGGCGTGTGCGTCGGTGTCGATCGAGAACAGGCAGCCCGCCTCGACCGCGAGCGCGATCAGCCGGGACGGCGGGTCGCGGCGCTCGGGGCGGCAGTTGATCTCGACGGCGGTGCCCGCCTCGGCGCAGGCGGTGAAGACCCGCTCGGCGTCGAACCGGGACTCCGGCCGGGGCTTGTCGCCGAGCAGCCGCCCGGTGCAGTGGCCGAGGATGTCCATCCGGGGGTTGCGCACCGCGTTCAGCAGCCGACGGGTCATCAGCAGCGGGTCCATCCGCAGCTTGGAGTGCACCGAGCCGACCACCACGTCCACCCGGTCGAGCAGTTCGTCCTCCTGGTCCAGCGAGCCGTCGTCGAGGATGTCGCACTCGATCCCGGTGAGCAGCTCGAACGGCGCCAGCCGGGTGTTCAGCTCGGCCACCACGTCGAGCTGGCGGCGCAGCCGCTCAGGGCTGAGGCCGTGCGCGACGGTGAGCCGGGGCGAGTGGTCGGTGAGCACCGCCCAGCGGTGGCCGAGCTCGATCGCGGTGCTGGCCATGGTCTCGATCGGGACCTGGCCGTCGGACCAGTCGGAGTGCAGGTGGCAGTCCCCGCGCAACGCGGCGAGCAGGTCCTCGCCGCCGCTGGCCAGCGGTTCGTCGGCCCGGGTCTCCAGCTCGGCCAGGTAGGCCGGGGTCCGGCCGGCCACCGCCTCGGCGATCACCTTCGCGGTGGTCGGGCCGATCCCCGGCAGCCGGCTCGCCCCGGCGGCCAGCGCGGCCGGGTCGGGGTGCTCGGCCAGGTGCGCCCGGGCCGCGGCGGCGGCCTGCCGGAAGGCGCGCACCCGGTACTCGGTCGCGTGCTCGCGCTCCAGCAGGTAGGCGATCCGCTCCAGTGCACGGACGGGGTCCATACGGCTGCTGGTCCCCCGTCCGGCCCGGCCGGAAACCGGTTTGGCAGTCCCTGAACCGGTTTGCCCGGTTTCCGCCGCCCGCACGGGGGCACTCGGTAGAACAGGGGACGACACCGAGGAGGACGGATCATGCTGCACTCCGACACCCGCGCGGGAGGCATCCCGGCCGCCGACCTGGAGACGGACGTCCTGCTCCACGAGCTGGAGCAGCTGCACCGCACCCGCCACGAGACCTTCCTCTACGGCTCCGAGGAGGCCCTCTACCGGCACACCCTGCGCTCCGGGCAGCTGGAGGCCGAGTACCTGCGCCGCTTCCCCTACCGCCACGTCGCCCCGGGCCGGACCAGGACCGGCGCCCGGGCCCGGGAGGCCGCCACCCGGATCGCCGAGCACCCGGCGTAACCGCCCCCAGGAGGCACGCCATGCCGATCGCGACCGTCAACCCGGCCACCGGGGAGACCCTGGAGACCTTCGAGCCGCTCGACCGGGACGCCGTCGAACTGGCCCTGGCCAAGGCGGCGGACGCCTTCCGGACGTACCGCGCCACCGGCTTCGAGGAGCGCGCGGAACTGCTCCGCCGGGCGGCCGGGCTGCTGGACACCGAGCGCGAGCAGATCGCCCGGACGGTGACCACCGAGATGGGCAAGCCGCTGGCCCAGGCCAGGGCGGAGGCGGCCAAGTGCGCGAAGGCGCTGCGCTGGTACGCCGACCACGGCGCCGCGCTGATCGCCGACGAGCACCCGAACGACCTGGACGTGGCCGACTCGGGGGCCGCGCTGGCGTACGTCAGGTACCGCCCGCTCGGGGCCGTGCTGGCGGTGATGCCGTGGAACTTCCCGCTCTGGCAGGTGGTCCGGTTCCTGGCGCCCGCCCTGATGGCGGGCAACGTCGCGCTGCTCAAGCACGCCTCCAACGTGCCCCGCACCGCGCTCGCGCTGGCCGACCTGTTCCGCCGGGCCGGGGCGGCCCCGGGCTGCTTCCAGGCGCTGCTGGTCGGCTCCGACACCGTGCCGCAGCTGATCCGCGACCCGCGGGTGGCGGCCGTGACGCTGACCGGCAGCGAGGGCGCGGGCCGGGCGGTCGGCGCGGCGGCCGGGGCGGCGCTCAAGAAGAGCGTGCTGGAACTCGGCGGCAGCGACCCGTTCCTGGTACTGCCGAGCGCCGACCTGACGGCCGCGGTGAGCACCGCCGTCCGGGCCCGGATCCAGAACAACGGCCAGTCCTGCATCGCCGCCAAGCGCTTCATCGTGCACCAGGACGTCTACCCGCGGTTCGCGGCGGCCTTCGCGGAGGCGATGCGGGCCCTGCGGGTGGGTGACCCGATGGAGCCGTCCACCGACCTGGGCCCGCTGGCGACCCGTCAGGGCCGGGACGAGCTGGCCTCACTGGTCGCCGACGCCCTCGCGCACGGCGCCACCGCCGAGACCGGCGGCGCCCACGCGGCCCTGCCGTCGGCCGGCTGGTACTACCCGCCGACGGTGCTCACCCGGGTGACGGCGGCGATGCGGGTGTACCGGGAGGAGACCTTCGGTCCGGTCGCCGCGCTGTACCGGGTACGGGACCTGGACGAGGCGATCGAGCTGGCCAACGCGACGCCGTACGGCCTGAGTTCGAACGTCTGGACCACCGATCCGGGCGAACGGGATCAGTGCCTGCGGGAGTTGGAGGCGGGCGGGATCTTCTTCAACGGGATGACCGCCTCGCACCCGGCCCTGCCGTTCGGCGGCGTCAAGCACTCGGGGTACGGCCGCGAGCTGGCCGGCCACGGCATCCGGGAGTTCTGCAACGTCACCACCGTCTGGCTGGGCAACCCCTGATCAGGAGACCGCCTTCAACCTGCGCTTACCGCTCGCGGGCGCGGTGGCCTGCCGCACGGCCTGCTGGAGCTCGTCCCGGGTCATCGTGGAGCGGTGCGGGATCTTCAACTCACTCGCCTTCTCATAGAGTTGCGCTCGTCCTCCTCCGGCTTCCCCCCACCGCTCGCCGCCGCCATGCTCCGGTTCAGCGCGTCCATCAGGTCGACCACGTTGGTGGCGACCGTCGGGCCCTCCGGGCGGACGATCTCCTTGCCCTCCACCTTGGCCTCGACCAGTTCGCGCACCCGGTCCTCGTACTCGTCCCGGTAGGCCTTCGGGTCCCAGTCCATCGCGAGCATCTCCACCAGCTGCTCGGCGGCCTTCAACTCCCGTTCCTGGACGGTCGCGTCGGCCGCCGGCAGGTTGTCCACCTCCTGGTGCGGATCCCGGATCTCGTCGGCGAAGTGCATGGTGTGCAGGGTCAGGGTGTCGGCCTCGGCGTGCACGGCGGTCAGGTACTCCCGGCCGCGCATCGAGAACTTGGCGATCCCGGCTTTTCCGGTCCGGGCCAGCGCCTCCCGCAGCAGCGCGTAGACCTTGGTGTACTCCTTGCCCTTCGGGCCCAGGTAGTAGGTCTTGTCGAACAGGATCGGCTCCACCTCGCCCAGCTCGACGAAGCCGATGATCTCGATCGTGCGGGACCGCCCGGGCGCGAGCTCGTCCAGCTCGTGCGGCTCGATCACCACGTACTCGCCCTCGGACAGCTCGTAGCCCTTGACCACGTCGGAGTACTCCACCTCCTCCCCGGTGCGCTCGTTCACCCGCTGGTTGCGCACCCGGTCCGAGGTGCCGCGCTGGAGCTGGCGGAACCGCACCGAGTGGTCCTCGGTGGCCGAGTACAGCGCCACCGGCACCGTGACCAGCCCGAAGCTCAACGTCCCTGACCACATCGCCCTGGCCATCGCGGCCTCCTCAGCGCGTACCGGCCCCCGCGCCTCCAGCTTCGCCGCCCGGGCGCCAGATTCCTACCCGGGTGTGCCGTCCGAGGACGGCGAGGAAGGCCGCGGTCAGCGGATCGGGCTCCGGGCGGCAGTACGCGGCCAGCGTGCGGCGCACCGGCGGCTCGGGGCGCAGCACCCGGCCGTCGAAGCCCGGCGGCAGCAGGTCGGCCGGCACCAGCGCGGGGCCGAGCCCGGCGGCGGCGAGCAGCGGGGCGGCCGCGGTCTGCTCGGTGCGGACGGCCGCCCGGGGGCGGAAGCCGGCCGCCGTGCACACCTGGTCGAGCAGCTCGGCGAGGCCGTTGCCCGGGGCGTAGTGCACCCAGTCCCGGTCGGCGAACTCGGTGAGCGGCGTGCTCTCCCCGCCGGGTGCCACCGGGTCGTCCCCGGCCACCACCAGGACGAACTCCTCGACCCCCAGCTCCCGTACCGGCCCGTCCCAGGACTCCGGCACCGGGCCGATCGCCAGGTCCGCCCGCCCGGCCGCCATCGCGGCGGTCAGCGCCTCGGTGTGCGCGAACTCCAGCAGCCGGACCCGGACTTCGGGGTGCCGCTCGCGCCAGGCCCGCAGCACCGGCGGCAGCACACCGAGGGTGACCGAGTACACCACCGCGAGCTGGATCTCGCCGCCGTCCAGCCCGGCGGCCCGGCGGGCGGCCGTCCTGGCCCGGTCGGCCTCGGCGAGCGCGGCCCGGGCGTGCGGCAGCATCGCCCGGCCCATCGGGGTGAGCCGGACGGCGCGCGGCAGCCGCTCCAGCAGCCGCCCGCCGGCGTCCCGCTCCAGCGCCTGCACCTGGTGCGAGAGGGCGGGCTGCGAGACGTGCAGCAGCTCGGCCGCCCGGGTGAAGGCGCCGGTCTCGACGACGGTGACGAAGTACTCGAGCTGCCGCAGGGTTGCCATGCACGGAGTCTATGGCTGGCGAAGAAATCATGTCTTGGACGTATGGCAGCAGGTGGGCGCAGGCTCGTGGCATCACCCGAACGGACAAGGACACCCAGCTCATGAGCAAGGACACTCTCGACGGACGCCGCCTGGTCGTGGTCGGCGCGGGCTCGAACATCGGGCGCGCGCTCGCCCGGACCGCCTCGGCCGCCGGCGCCGACCTGGTACTGGCCGGGCCGGACACCGCCAAGCTCGAGGCCACCGCCGCCGGGCTGGCCGGCCCCGCGCTGGTCCAGCGGCTCGACCTGGCCGACGAGGGCTCGATCGCCGCGCTGGCGGAGCGGGTCGGCCCGTTCGACCACCTGGTCTCCACCGCCGCGATGCCCGCCAACGGCCCGGTCGCCACCCTCGAACTCGCCGCCGTGCAGCGGGCGTTCGCGGCCAAGGTGATCGGCCCGCTGCTGCTCGCCAAGCACCTGGCGGGCCAGGTGAACGAGGGCGGCTCGTTCACCTTCTTCTCCGGCGTGGCCGCCTGGCGCCCGGCCCCGGAGCGGGTCGTGATGGCCACCACCAACGGCGCGCTGGCCTTCCTGGTCGAGGCCCTCGCGGTCGAGCTGGCACCCGTCCGGGTCAACGCGGTCTCCCCAGGCATCGTCGACTCGGGCGCCTGGGACGGCCTCGCCGAACGCAAGGACGCCTTCCTGCGCGGCGTCGCCGAACGCAACCCCGCCCGCAGGGTGGGCACGCCGGACGACCTGGTCCAGGCCGTGCTGTACGCGCTCGGCAACCCCTTCGTCACCGGCACCATGCTGCACGTGGACGGCGGCCACCGGCTCGCCTGACCTTCCGTCGGCCGCCCTCCCGGCGCACCCTGGAGGGGTGACCCTGCAACAGTTCACCCCCATGCTGGCCACCCCGAGCGAGCGCCGGACGTTCGGTCCCGGCTGGTTGCTGGAGCGCAAGCTCGACGGCATCCGGGCGCTCGCCTACCGCGACGGCGACGACATCCGGCTGCTCTCCCGGAACGGCAAGTCGCTGGAGGCGGGCTACCCGGAGCTGGTCGAGGCGCTGGCCGCCCAGCCTGTGCGCCGGTTCGTGCTGGACGGCGAGATCGTCGCGCTCGACCACGGCCGGACCAGCTTCGAGCTGCTCCAGCGCCGGATGCAGCTGCACGACCCGGTCCGGGCCCGGGCCAGCGGGGTGACCGTCACGTACTACCTGTTCGACCTGCTCCAGCTGGAGAACTACGACACCACCGGGCTGCCGCTGCGCGAGCGCAAGGAGGTGCTCCGCCGGGCGGTGCACTACGGCGGGCCGCTGCGGTTCACCCTGCACCGCGAGGTCGAGGGCCCGGTGCCGCTCGCGGACGCCTGCGCCCGCGGCTGGGAGGGGCTGATCGCCAAGCGCGCGGACGGGCCGTACCTGCAGCGCCGCTCCCCCGACTGGCTCAAGCTCAAGTGCTCGGCCGCCCAGGAGCTGGTGGTCGGCGGCTTCACCGACCCGGCGGGCGCCAGGTCCGGCTTCGGCGCCCTGCTGCTCGGCCACTACGAGGGCCCGCTGCTGCGCTATGCCGGCAAGGTCGGCACCGGCTTCGACACCGCGACCCTGGTCCGCCTGCGGGCCCGGCTGGACGAGCTGGCCCGCCCGAGCTCCCCGTTCGCCGACCCCGTCCCCGAACGGCATCCACACTGGGTGGCCCCGGAGCTGGTCGCCCAGCTCGCCTTCACCGGCTGGACCAGGGACGGCCGGCTGCGCCACCCGCGCTTCCTCGGCCTGCGCGAGGACAAGCCCGCCCGCGAGGTGATCCGCGAGCACACCGGCGGCTGACACCCGCCCGCCGCCGGCCCGCCGTCCGGGACCGGCGGCGCGACACTTGAGGCATGAACGACATCTTCCACCCGCCGGTCGTGGTCCGGGCCCCCACCAGGGGCGCCCGGCCGTACCGCCGGGTGGAGATCTACGGCCGCCTGGTCGGCAAGGCCACCGGCGAGCAGGACGTGGCCGAGTTCGTCCGCCGGGCGGGCGTGGCCGACCCCGACCTGGACGATCCCGACCTGGTGGCCTGGGTCGGCGGCGACCGGACGGTGTGGACGGCCGAGTAGCGAGCGGCCCCGGTCGGTGTTCGAGTAGGAGACGGCCGTCGCGGGGCCGACCGCCGGCCGGCTGGTACGCGAGTACCTCAAGGAGGCCCTTCCCCATGTCCGAAGCAAGCGTCCCGTTCACCACCAACAACGCCGGCGTCCCGGTCGAGAGCGACTCGGATTCGCTGACCGCAGGACCGGTCGGCCCGATCCTGCTGCACGACCACTACCTGATCGAGAAGATGGCCCAGTTCAACCGCGAACGGGTGCCCGAGCGGGTGGTGCACGCGAAAGGCGCAGGCGCCTACGGATTCTTCCAGGTCACCCAGGACGTCAGCCGGTTCACCAAGGCCGACCTGTTCCAGCCGGGCAAGAAGACCGACATGCTGGCCCGGTTCTCCACCGTCGCGGGCGAGCAGGGCTCGCCCGACACCTGGCGCGACCCGCGCGGGTTCGCGCTGAAGTTCTACACCGAGCAGGGCAACTACGACCTGGTCGGCAACAACACCCCGGTCTTCTTCGTCCGGGACACGATCAAGTTCCAGGACTTCATCCGCTCGCAGAAGCGCCGCCCGGACAACGGGCTGCGCGACAACGACATGCAGTGGGACTTCTGGACGCTCTCCCCCGAGTCCGCGCACATGGTCACCTGGCTGATGGGCGACCGCGGCATCCCGAAGTCCTACCGCCACATGAACGGCTACGGCTCGCACACCTACAGCTGGGTCAACGCGAGCGGCGAGCGGTTCTGGGTGAAGTACCACTTCAAGACCGACCAGGGCGTCGACTTCCTCACCCAGGCCGAGGCCGACCGGCTGGCCGGCGTCGATCCGGACTGCCACCGGCGCGACCTCTACGAGTCGATCGAGAACGGCCAGCCGCCGTCCTGGACGCTGTACGTCCAGGTCATGCCCTACGCCGAGGCGTGGGACTACCGGTTCAACCCCTTCGACCTGACCAAGGTGTGGCCGCACGGCGACTACCCGTTGCACGAGGTCGGCCGGATGACCCTCAACCGGAACCCGGACGACTACTTCATCCACATCGAGCAGGCCGCCTTCGAGCCCGCCAACCTGGTGCCCGGCATCGGGGTCTCCCCCGACAAGATGCTGCTCGGCCGGATCTTCTCCTACCCGGACACCCACCGGTACCGGATCGGCCCCAACTACGCGCAGCTGCCGCCGAACCGGCCGCACGTGCCGGTGCACTCGTACGCCAAGGACGGGCCGATGCGCTTCGACGCGGCGCGGACCGAACGGCCGTACGCGCCGAACTCCTACGGCGGTCCTGCCGCCCAGCCGGACCTGTGGGGCGAGCCGCTCGGCTGGGACGTCCAGGGGAAGATGGTCCGCGAGGCGTACCCGCTGCACCGCGAGGACGACGACTGGGGGCAGGCCGGGACGATGGTCCGTCAGGTGCTGGACGACGCGGCGCGCGACCGGCTGGTGTCGAACGTCAGCGGGCATCTGCTGGGCGGGGTCTCCGCGCCCGTGCTGGAGCGGGCGCTGCAGTACTGGCGCAACATCGACAAGGACCTCGGCGACCGGATCGCCACCAAGGTCAACGGGCAGTAGCGGACCGATCGGTGGCCGCCCCGGGGTTCCGGGGCGGCCACCGTCGTGTGCGTGGGCCGTTGACACCGGCGGAGCCGCGGGCAATGCTAAGCAAGCGCTTAGTCAGCCAGCCCGCTCCCCCGTGAGGACCTCCATGAGCGACGACCCCGCCGACCCACCCGGCCTCGACCTGGCCCGGCTCCGGGCCCACCTGGACGCCGAACTGCCGGGCCTGGTGCGCGGGCCGCTGCGCGCCGAACTCTTCGAGGGCGGGCGGTCCAACCTCACCTACCGGGTGACCGACGGCACCGGCAGCTGGGTGCTCCGGCGGCCACCGCTCGGGCACGTGCTGGCCACCGCGCACGACATGGCCCGCGAGTACCGGGTGATCGCCGCGCTCGGCCCGACCGCCGTGCCGGTGCCCGAGGTGCTGCTGCTGGTCGAGGACCCGGAGGTGCTCGGCGCGCCCTGGTATCTGATGGAGCACGTCGCGGGCGTGCCGCACCGGGACCCGGCGGCGCTGGCCGCGCTCGGCGAGCAGCGGGTGTACGGGCTCGGCCTGCGCCTGGTCGAGACCCTGGTGGCGCTGCACGCGGTCGACCCGGCCGCCGTCGGACTGGCGGACTTCGGCCGCCCCGATGGCTTCCTGGAGCGTCAGCTTCGGCGCTGGGAGCGGCAGTTGGAGGCGTCCCGGAGCCGCGAGGTGCCCGGCATCGCCGAACTGCGGCAGGCCCTCGCCGAGAGCCTGCCGGTCTCCCCCGCCCCGGCCCTGGTGCACGGCGACTACCGCCTGGACAACGTGCTGGTCGGCCCGGACGACGAGATCGCCGCCGTACTGGACTGGGAGATGTCCACCCTCGGCGACCCGCTCACCGACCTCGGGCTGCTGGTGATGTACACCGAACTGGCCCGCCAGTACGACGGGATACTGCCCGGCGCCGCCCTCGCCCCGGGCTTCCCGTGCACGGCCGAGCTGGTCGGCCGGTACGCCGCGAGTTCGGGGCGGGACGTCTCGACGCTGGGCTGGTACGTCGGCTTCGCCTCGTTCAAGCTCGCCGTGGTGCTGGAGGGCATCCACTACCGGTACAGCCAGGGCCGGACGGTCGGCGCGGGCTTCGACCGGGTGGGTGAACTCGTGCCGCTCTTCGTGCAGTTCGGCCTGACCTCGCTGAAGGAGCGCTGACCGTGGACTTCTCCTACGACGCCAGGACCGAGGAGCTGCGCGGGCAGCTGCTGGCCTTCCTGGACGCCTGCGTCTACCCCGCCGAGCCGGTGCTGGCGGCCCAACTCGCCTCGTCGGACCGGCCGGAGTGGTCGATCCCGCCGGTGGTGCGCGAACTCCAGGCGGAGGCGCGTTCGCGGGGGCTGTGGAACCTCTTCTTGCCCGGTGAGCTGGGCGCGGGCCTGACCAACCTGCAGTACGCGCCGCTGGCCGAACTCACCGGCCGTTCCGTCCTGTTGGCCCCGGCCGCGCTCAACTGCGCCGCGCCGGACACCGGGAACATGGAGCTGCTGGCCCAGTTCGGCGACGAGGCCCAGCGCAAGCAGTGGCTGGAGCCGCTGCTGAACGCCGAGATCCGGTCCGCCTTCGCGATGACCGAGCCGGAGGTGGCCTCCTCGGACGCCACCAACATCACCACCAGGATCGAGCGGGACGGCGACGACTACCTGGTCACCGGCCGCAAGTGGTACATCACCGGGGCGATGAACCCGGACTGCAAGGTCTTCATCGTGATGGGCAAGACCGACCCGGCCGCCGAACCCCGCCGCCAGCAGAGCATGATCCTGGTGCCGCGCGACACCCCCGGGGTGACCGTCCGGCGCGGCATGACCGTGTTCGGGTACGGCGACGCGGACCACGGCGGGCACGCCGAGATCCTGTTCGAGAACGTCCGGGTGCCGGCCGCCAACCTGATCGGCCCGGAGGGTTCCGGCTTCGCGATCGCCCAGGCCCGGCTGGGCCCGGGGCGGATCCACCACTGCATGCGGGCGATCGGCGTGGCCGAACGGGCCCTGGAGCTGATGTGCCGTCGGGTCACCGAACGGGTCGCGTTCGGGCGGCCGTTGGCCGAGCAGGGGGTGGTCCAGGAGTGGATCGCCGAGTCCCGGGTCCGGATCGAGCAGGCCCGGCTGCTGGTGCTGAAGACCGCCTGGCTGATGGACACCGTCGGCAACCGGGGCGCGCACACCGAGATCCAGGCCATCAAGATCGCGGTGCCCGCGATGACCGAGTGGGTGCTCGACAAGGCCGTCCAGGCACACGGCGCAGCCGGCGTCAGCCAGGACACCCCGCTGGCCCAACTCTGGGCGGGCAACCGGACCTTGCGGCTGGCGGACGGTCCGGACGAGGTGCACCGGCGGTCGCTCGCCCGCCGCGAGCTCAAGCGCTACCGGGAGGCCTGAGATGGACGTCCTGGAACGGACCCGCGCACTGCTCGCCGAGCACGACCCGGCCGGCACCGACCGGCTCGACTTCCTGCGGGCCCGGTTCGACGCCGGTCTGGCCTGGGTGCACTTCCCGCCCGGCCTCGGCGGGCTCGGCGCCCCGCGATCCGAACAGGCCGTGGTGGACGCCGAGTTGGCGGCCGCCAGGGCGCCCGACAACGACCCGCGCCGGATCGGCATCGGCCTCGGGATGGCCGCGCCGACCATCCTGCGGTACGGCACCGAGGAGCAGAAGCAGCGCTTCCTCCGCCCGCTGTGGACCGGCGAGGAGGTCTGGTGCCAGCTGTTCAGCGAGCCCGGCGCGGGCTCCGACCTGGCCGCGCTCGGCACCCGGGCGGTCCGGGACGGCGACGGCTGGGTGGTGGACGGCCAGAAGGTGTGGACCTCGATCGCGCACGCCGCCCGCTGGGCCATCCTGATCGCCCGGACCGACCCGGACCTGCCCAAGCACCGGGGCATCAGCTACTTCGTCTGTGACATGACCGACCCGGGAGTCGAGGTCCGGCCGCTGCGCCAGCTCACCGGCGAGGCCGAGTTCAACGAGGTGTTCCTGACCGGGGTCCGAATCCCCGACACGCACCGGATCGGCGCGGTCGGCGAGGGCTGGCAGGTCGCCCAGACCACCCTGAACAACGAGCGGGTGGCGATCGGCGGCCAGGCGACCCCACGCGAGGGCGGCCTGATCGGCGTGGTCGCCGACACCTGGCGGGCCCGGCCCGAACTCCGGACCCACGAGCTGCACCAACGGCTGCTCAAGGGCTGGCTGGACGCCGAGGTGATCCGGCAGACCGGCGAACGGCTGCGCCAGCAGCTGACCTCCGGTCAGCCCGGCCCCGAGGGCGCGGCGATGAAGCTCGCCTTCGCCCGGCTGGCCCAGGAACTCAGCGGCCTGGAGGTCGAGTTGCTCGGCGAAGAGGGCCTCGGCTACGACGACTGGACGATGACCAGGCCCGAGGTGGTCGACTTCACCGGCCGCGAGGCCGGGTACCGCTACCTGCGCGCCAAGGGGAACTCGATCGAGGGCGGCAGCTCCGAGATCCTGCGCAACGTGATCGCCGAACGGGTGCTCGGCCTGCCCGCCGAACCCCGGACCGACAAGGACCTGCCGTGGAAGGAGCTCCCCCGATGAGCGACCTGCTCTACTCCGAGATCGAGGAGGAACTCCGCTCCAGCGTCCGGGACCTGCTCACCGACCACTGTCCGCCGACGGCGATCCTGGCCCGCTGCGAGGGCCCCGAACCGTACGACCTGCCGCTCTGGCGCAGCCTGGCGGTCGGGCTCGGCGTGGCCGGGCTCCAGGTGCCGGAGACGCTGGGCGGTGCCGGCGCCTCGGTGCGGGAAGTGGCGGTGGTGCTGGAGGAGTTGGGGCGCTCGGTCGCGCCGGTGCCGTACTTCGGCAGCTCGGTGCTCGGTCTCACCGCGCTGCTCGCCTGCGAGGACCGCGAGCTGCTGCCCGCCGTCGCCGCCGGTGAGCTGACCGCCACGCTGGCGGTGCCGTTCTCCACCGCCCCTGGCGGACCGCTGCCCGCCGTCTCGGTCGGCCCGGGTGGGACGCTGACCGGGCGGATCACCTCGGTGGCCGATGCCCTGCCGGCCGACGTCCTGCTGGTCCCGGCCGGCGGCGGCCTGTACGCGGTGGAAGCCGCCACCGTCACGGCGCGGACCTCGCTCGACCTCACCCGGCAGCTCGCCGACGTGACCCTCGACGCCACTCCCGCCCGGCAGTTGGCCTCGCACGACGGGCCGGTCCGGCAGGCGCTGCTGACCGGCGCCGGACTGCTCGCCTCCGAACAGCTCGGCCTGGCCGAGTGGTGCCTGACCACCACCGTCGGCTATCTGAAGGAGCGTCGGCAGTTCGGCCGCCAGGTCGGCTCCTTCCAAGCCCTCAAGCACCGCCTGGCCGACCTCTGGCTGGAGACCGTCGGCGGCAGGGCGGTGGCCCGGTACGCCGCCGACGCGCTCGCCACCGGCAGCCCCGACACGGCGATCGCGGTGGCCGTCGCCCAGGCCCACTGCGGCGCACTCGCCGTCCGGGCCGCCGAGGAGTGCGTCCAGCTGCACGGCGGCATCGGCATGACCTGGGAACACCCGGCCCACCTCTACCTCAAGCGCGCCAAGGCCGACCAACTGGCCCTCGGCACCCCGGGACACCACCGCAACACCCTGGCCGCCCTGGCGGACCTGCCGGTCCCGTTGCCCTGAGCAGCGGAGCTCTGCTGCACGGTCGGGACCGCCCTGGCCGCCGTCGGCTGACGGCGGCCACAGGTCACGGCAGGACGACCACCCGGCCCGTGGTGGTGCCGTCGGCCACCCGCTGGACGCCGTCGGCCGCGCCGTCCAGCGGCAGCCGCTCGCTCACCAGCGGCCGCAGCACGCCCTTGCCGGCCAGCGCGGTCAGTTCGGCGTGCGCCGCCGTCACGGCCGCCGGCTCGTGCACCCCGTAGAGGCCCCAGTGCAGGCCGAGCACCGAGTAGTTCTTCACCAGGGCGTGGTTCAGCCCAGGTGTCGGGATGGTGCCGCTGGCGAAACCGACCACCACGATCCGCCCCTCGAAGGCGACGCAGCGGGCCGAACCGGTGTACGCGTCGCCGCCGACCGGGTCGAAGACCACGTCGGCACCGCGCCCGCCGGTGAACTCCTTGACCACTGCCACGAAGTCCTCGGACCGCCGGTCGATCACCACGTCGGCGCCCAACTCCCGGGCTGCCACGGCCTTCTCGGGGCCGCCCACGACGCCGATGACCGTCGCCCCGGCGGCCTTGCCGAGCTGGACCGCCGCGCTGCCGACGCCGCCGGCCGCCGCGTGCACCAGCAGGGTCTCCCCGGCCCGCAGGGCGGCCCGGCGGTGCAGCCCGAACCAGGCGGTCTGGTAGGCGATGTGCATCGCCGCCGCCTCCGCGTCGTCCAACGCCGCCGGGGCCGTGAACGCCGCCCGCGCGTCCATCAGCGCGTACTCGGCGAACGCCCCGGCCGGCAGCAGCGGAGTGCCGATCACCCGTTCCCCGGCCCGCTCGCCGCCGACCACCTCACCGCACAGCTCCACCCCGGGCGTGAACGGCAGCGGCGGCCGCACCTGGTAGTGCCCCCGGCACATCAGCGCGTCCGGGAAGTTCACCGCGGCCGCCCGCACCCGGACCAGCAACTGCCCGTCACCGGCCGAGGGTTGCTCCACCTCCGCCAGCCGCATCACCGCGCCGGGCTCACCCAGTTCGCCGACCTGCCATGCCCGCATCGCGTCTACTCCTTCTCGAGTACTTGCTGGAGCCGGTTCATTCCGTCCAGCCAACGGTCCGGCTCGGTCGCCCTGGTCGCGTAGTAGCCGGCCACCTCGGGGTGCGGCAGGATCAGGAACCGCTCCTCGGCGATCCCCCGCAGCACCGCGTCCGCCACCGCCGAAGGTTCCAACGCACCGTCGGCCAGCAGCAGTTGACCGGCCGTCCCGGCCTCGTCGAGCATTCTGGTCCGGACGCCCTGCGGGCAGACCGCGTGCACCCGTACGCCCCGGTGCCGGTAGGTCGCGGCCAGCCACTCGGCGAAGGCCAGCGCGCCGTGCTTGCTGACCGCGTACGGCGCGGAGCCGAGCATGGTGAGCAGCCCGGCCGCGGAGACCGTCGCGACGAACCGGCCCTCGCCGCGCTCCAGCCAGTCGGGGAGCAGCAGTTCGGCCGCCCGGACGTGGGCCATCACGTTGACGTCCCAGGCCGTCGCCCAGGCCGCCGGGCCCGCGTCCGCGCCGCCGACCGGGGCCACGCCCGCGTTGGCGCAGTAGACGTCGATCGCACCGAGCTCCGCGCGGGCGGCGGCGATCAGCTCCGTCGGGTCGGCGGCATCGCCCGGCAGGGCGTACGCCCCGATCGAGTCGGCGACGGCCTCCGCTGCCTCGGCGTCCAGGTCGTTGACCACCACCCGGGCCCCGGCGGCGGCGAACGCGGCGGCCAGCGCGGCGCCGATGCCGTGCCCGGCGCCGGTCACCAGCACGCCGCGCCCCGCCGGATCGGCAGCCGGACTCACAGCACCCCGGCCAGCGAGACGCCACCGTCCACCGTCAGGGTCTGGCCGGTGATCCAGCCCGCCTCCTCGGAGAGCAGGAAGGCGACCGCGCCGGCGATGTCCTGCGGCAGGCCGAGCCGGCCCATCGGGTACCCGGCGGCGACCCGCTCCTCCCGGCCGTCGTACAGCGCCTCGGCGAACTTGGTCTTGACGATGGCGGGCGCGATCGCGTTCACCCGGACGGCGGGGGCGAGTTCGACCGCGAGCTGGGCGGTCAGGTGGATCATCGCGGCCTTGGAGACGGCGTACATGCCGATCCCCGGCGCGGCCCGCAGGCCCGCCAGCGAGGCGATGTTGACCACCGCGCCGCCGTTCTCGCGCATCCACGCGTCGTACGCCAGCTTCGTCCAGGCCATCGGGGCAAGGACGTTGACGCCGAAGATCTTCGCCGCCTCCTCGGTGCCGACGTCCAGGATCGGGCCGTACGCCGGGTTGATGCCGGTGTTGTTGACCAGGTAGTCGAGCCGGCCGAAGGTCTCCAGGGTCCGGGACACCGCCTCGGCCTGGTGCTCGGGGTCGTCGGCGCGGCCCGCCAGGGCGATCGCGTGGTCGGGGCCGCCGAGTTCGCGGACCGCCTCGGCCAGCGGCTCGGGGGTGCGCGCGGTGACGCAGACCTTGGCGCCCCGCTCGACCAGCTCCCGGGCGATGCCGAGGCCGATGCCCCGGCTGGCTCCGGTGACCACGGCCACCCGGCCCTTCAATGACGGTGCCATCTCGAGTCCCTCTCGACGGAGTTCCCAGCAGTGCGGGCTGACTAAGCGCTTGCTTAGCATCCAAGCGGCCGCGCACACTGTCAACCACCTGCCGGGACCTGCGGCACCATCTGGGAGGATTGCCCGCATGACCGACCGAACATCCGCCGACCTCTGGCCCGCAGGCGGCGCGGGCGAGCGCACCGAAGCGGCCCGGCGGCTGCTGCTCGCGGCGGTCGAGTCCTTCGCCCGGCGCGGCTACCACGCGACCACTACCCGGGACATCGCGACCGCAGCCGGGATGAGCCCGGCCGCGCTCTACATCCACTACTCCTCGAAGTCGGCGCTGCTCTCGGAGATCAGCCGCACCGGCCACCAGGCCACCCTGGACCTGGTCGAGCGGGCGGCGGCGGCCGACCTGCCGCCGGTGGAGCAGATGCGCCTGCTGGTCGAGGAGTTCACCTGCTGGCACGCCCGGGGCCACACGGTCGGACGGATCGTCAACCACGAGCTGCACGCGCTGCCCGAGGACGACTTCGCGGTGGTCGCCGAGCTCCGGCGGCGGATCGAGGAGACCGTCCGCCGGATCATCGAGGCCGGGGTGGCGACCGGCGCGTTCGACGTCCAGGACGTCCGCACCGCCGCCCGGGCGGTCACCTCGCTCGGCATCGACGTCTCGCGCTGGTACACCGACCGCAGCAGCGAGACGCCCGAGGAGCTCGGCCGGCGCTACGGCGTGCTGGTGCTGCGGATGCTGGGCGCCGCCGGCTGAACCAGGGAAGGACTTCCGCCCTCCACATACTTAGGTTAGGCTCACCTTACCTACCGAGGAGGACGGATGTCCGACAGCCCTGCCCTGCCCCGCCCGGCCGGACCGGCGCCCACCGCCGCCGAACGGGCCCGCACCCTGCTGGAGTTCGGCTCCTCGGTGATCCTCGACGTGCCGGGGATCGACCTGGCCAACCGGCCCGGCATCCCGCCGCTGGTGCGCTGCGCGGTGCTCCCGGACGGGGCGCTGGCGGTGCTGGCCGAGCACGACTCCCCGCTCTGCCGGATCGCCTCGGTCTCCCGCCTGGAGGAGGTGGCCGCCCTGCTGGAGGCGGTGGACGTCGCCCCGGTCGCGATGCCGCACCGGATCCGGGGCCGGGCCACCGTGCACGGCCGCCTCACCGCACTGCGGCCCGCGGCGCCCGAGGTGCTGGACGGGCTCTTCCCGCGCCGCCCCACCGGGCAGTACGCGCTGCTCCGCCTCGACCCGGACCACCTCTCGGTCGAGGACCTCTGGGGCGCCGACTGCTGCGTCGACCTGGCCGGCTTCGGCCGCGCCGCGACCGACCCGCTGGCCGCCGAGGAGGCCACCGTCCTCCAGCACCTCGCCGCCGCGCACCCCGACTGACTCAGGTCACTCGGCAGCCAGGCGATTGACCACCCGTCAGGTCCGCGCAATTGGTCGGGGCACTACGAAGTCACGCCGGTCGCGCTCGACCGGTTCGGACTGCGCGTCAGGCTGCTGGCCGGGGACCGGGTGCTGGACGCCCGCTTCGAGTTCCACCGCCCGCTGACCGGCCCGGAGGACCTGGCCGAGGCGATGCACCGGCTGTTCTCCCAGGTCCGCACGCCCTGAGTCAGACCGGCGTGAGTCAGACCGGCGTGATCACCGAGAACAGCCCGCCCTCACTGTCCCGCAGCCGGGCCACCCGGCCGTACGGGGTGTCGACGGCGGCGCCCTCCGCCGAGCCGCCGAGCTCCACCGCCCGGCGGACGGCCAGGTCGGTGTCGGTCACCGAGAAGAACACCTCCCAGTGCGCCCCGACGTCCTCGGCCCGGCGCAGCGCGGCCACGCTGCGCTGCTCCGCCCGCAGCACCACCCGCTCGTTCTCGTACCGCACCTCGAACCGGTCGGGCTTGCGCTCGTCCCAGCGGAACACCTCGCCGTAGAACAGCGCCGCCTCGAACGGGTCACCGGTGCGCAGCTCGATCCAGACCGGGGCGCCGGGCGAACGGACCCAGGTGTTGCAGCCGAGGTCCCCCTCCCAGATGCCGAAGGCCGCGCCGGACAGGTCCGAGGCCAGCACCATCCGCCCCGCGTCGAACGGCAGCGGGCCGATCGCCACCGTGCCGCCGCGCTCCCTGATCCGGGCGGCGGTGTCGTCGGCGCTCTCGGTCCCGAAGTAGGTGGTCCAGGCGACCGGCGGCTGCCACTGCCCCTCGGTGGCCCCGATCCCGGCCACCTCCACCCCGTCCAGCACCGCCCGGACGTACGGCCCGAACCCGTGCAGCCCGTCCTGGAACGCCCACCCCAGCAACGGCCCGTAGAACGCCTGCGCCGCCGTCAGATCACGAGCCATCAGGCTCACCCAGCACGGGGCGGCCGGCACACAGCGCACGGTCACGGTCTGCTCGCTCATCGGAGCCCTTCCTTCCGGTCGTGGCGTTTCTCAGCCTAGGCCGAGCTGCCCGAGGAGGGGTGTTTCGGCTCGCGGCGGGCAGATCTCCGGGGTGTGATGAGGCCGACGAGAGGAGCCGCGATGAAGACCGGATACGTCGTCGTGGGAGCGAGCCTGGCGGGGGCGAAGGCGGTCGAGACGCTGCGGGCGGAGGGTTTCGAGGGGTCGATCACGCTGATCGGTGCGGAGCCCGAGCGGCCGTACGAGCGGCCGCCGCTGTCCAAGGGCTACCTGATGGGGAAGACCGCGCGGGAGAAGATCTACGTCCATCCGGCCGAGTGGTACGCCGAGCAGCGGGTGGACCTGTGGCTCGGTGCCCGCGTCACCGCGATCGACCCGGTCGGACGGAGCGTCAGCCTGGCGGACGGCAGCCGGCTCGGGTACGCCAAGCTGCTGCTCACCACCGGCTCCTCGCCGCGCCGGCTGACCGTCCCCGGCGCGGACGGCGACCAGGTGCTGTACCTGCGGACCGTCCAGGACTGCGAGCGGATCAAGGCGGCGATCCGCCCCGGCGCCCGGATCGTGGTGATCGGCGCGGGGTGGATCGGGTTGGAGACGGCGGCGGCCGCCCGCGAGGCGGGGGCGGAGGTGACGGTGCTGGAGGCGGCCGAGCTGCCGCTGCTGCGGGTGCTCGGCCGGGAGGCGGCGGAGGTGTTCGCCGAGCTGCACCGGGCGCACGGCGTCGAGCTGCGGTTCGGCGCGCAGGTGACCGAGCTGACCGGGGACGGCGTCCGGCTGGCCGACGGCGAGCTGGTGCAGGCCGACGCGGTGGTGGTCGGCATCGGCATCACCCCGAACACCGAGCTGGCCGAGGCGGCCGGGCTGACCGTCGACAACGGCATCCGAACCGACCAGTACCTGGCCACCTCCGCGCCGGACGTCTACGCGGCGGGCGACGTGGCCAACGCCCTGCACCCGCTGTACGGCCACCCGATCCGGGTCGAGCACTGGGCCAACGCCCTGCACCAGCCGAGGACCGCCGCCCGGTCGATGCTCGGCCAGGAGGCGGTGCACGACCGGGTGCCGTACTTCTTCACGGACCAGTACGACCTCGGCATGGAGTACACCGGCTACGTCCGGCCCGGCGGCTTCGACCGGGTGGTGTTCCGGGGTGACCGGGCGGGCCGCGAGTTCATCGCGTTCTGGCTGGACGGCGGGCGGGTGCTGGCCGGGATGAACGTCAACGTGTGGGACGTGACCGACCCGATCCGCGAGCTGGTCCGCTCCGGACGTCAGGTGGACCCGGACGCGCTGGCCGACCCGGCCGTACCGCTGGACCGGGTCGGCCTCGGCTGATCCGCTGCCGCGCCGTCAGCTGATCGCGTAGTCGGTGGGCCGGGAGCCCTCGCGCAGTTCGTCGTGGGCCTTGGTCAGTAGCTGCATCGCCAGTTCGTTCAGCGCGCGGGCCCCGGCCACCTCCTCGCCGACCCGCAGCTGCGGGCGGTCGTCGTGGTGCCGGGTACTGAAGCCGTGCGCCCTGAGCTCGGTGCCGTCGGCCAGCCGGACCAGCGCCGCCGCCTTGGTCCGGTCGCCGTCCTCGGCGAACTCCAGCTCGACGTGCCAGCCGACGAGTGTCCGGGTCATCGTCACCACCGCCTCCGGGAGGTCCTCTCCCTCCAGACTGCTCCCGGTGGCGGGGTGTCGGCCAGGGCTCAGGTTTCGTTCTTCCGGGGTTCGCACGCCTCCCGGCCGGTCTCGCTGTGCACCACCTTGGCCGGGTGGTCGGGGCCGCCGGGGACGACCTGCTGGGGATGGCCGCAGCGGGGGCAGATGAGCGGGATCTTGGGCATGGCGTCCTCCTTGTTCTCAGTGTGCTCCGGGCCACTCCCGCGCGGTATTGAACGCGTTCAGAGATGGCGTAGAGTCTTCGCCGGAAGGGCTTTGAACGCGTTCAACAGAGAGGGCGGCCGCCGTGACCACGCTGGTCAACCTGATCGTGATGCTCGGCATGCTGGCCGTGGTGCCACTCGGCCTCGGATTGCTCGGCGGCCCCGGCAGCGCCGCGCTGGCCCGGCTCTGGCCGCTGGCCGCACTGCCCGGAGCGGTGGCGCTCTGGCTGCCGCGCGGGGCCACCGCCACCGCGCTGGCCTCGGTCTACGCGGCCGGCACCCTCGCGCTGGCCGCGCTGGCACCGGTCCGGCTGGCCCGGTCCCGCTCGTTCGCCCCCGCCGAGCTCGCGGCGCTCACCGCCCTGCTCGCACCCTCGGTGGCCGGGCTCGCCCTGGTCGCCGAACGCTCGGGCACCCGGCTGTTCGGCTTCGACCTCGACATCCTGGCGCTCACCGTGCCGCACTTCCACTTCGCCGGCTTCACCGCCGCCCTGGTGGCCGGACTGGTCTGCCGCACCGTCCGCGGCCGGCCGGCCCTGGCCAGAGCCGCGGCGCTCAGCGTGCCGGTCGGCACCCTGCTGGTGCTGGCCGGGTACTTCGTCGACGACTGGGCCGAGCTGGCCGGGGCCGTCGTACTGACCGCCGGGATGTGGCTGGTCGGCCTGCTCAGCTGGCAGGACGTCAGTCACCGGGCACCCGGCCGGCTGACCGGAGGGCTGCTGCGCTGCTCGGCGGCCGTCCTGGTGGTCACCATGCTGCTCGCGCTCTGGTGGGCGCTGGGCGAGGCCACCGGACTGACCCACCCCACCCTCACCTGGATGGCCGCCACCCACGGCCTCGGCAACGGGCTCGGCTTCGCCCTCTGCGCACTGCTCGCCTGGCGCCGACTCAGACCCTCCGGCAATTGGGGGGCGGCGTCGCGACGCCGGGGCACGCACCTCGCCGGCTTCTCGTCGGTCGCCGATGCGCTGCATCAGGCTCCCTCCTCGGCACCGCCGAGCCACGCACCCCAACGCCGCTCCTTCACCCACCCCCCAATTGCCGGAGGGTCTCAAGGAGCTGTACCGATGACCGGAGGCCTCCGCATGACCACCTTCAACTACCCCGAGGTCGGCGCCACCCGCGAACCCGACCGGCTGCCCGAGGACTACCACCACCTCCGCCACCGCGAGCTGATCGGCCACGGCCGCGACGCACTGGAGGCCGCGGGCGCGGCGGTGACGAGCTGGCGGATGCACCGGGGCACCGGCGCCACCGTCGAGGCCGACGCCGAGACCGCCGCGCCCGGCGTCCGGCTGGTGGTCGGCCTCGGGCTCGGGCGGCTGCGGTTCCGGGCTCCCGCCGAGGTGGTCTGGACGGTCGCGGAGCCGGACCGGATCGGCTTCGCGTACGGCACCCTGGCGGGGCACCCGGAGCGCGGCGAGGAGTCCTTCATCGTGACGATGGACGCCGACAAGGCGGTCTGGTTCACCGTCACCGCGTTCAGCCGCCCCGCCTGCTGGTACACCCGGCTGGCCGGGCCCGTGGTGCCGCTGCTGCAGCGGCTGTACGCCCGGCAGCTCGGCCTGGTGCTGCGCCGGACGGTCAGCCTGCCGGGTTAGCTCCCAGCAACTCCCGTGCGTGGGCGGCATACGGGGCCGAGAAGTACGGGTTGCGCCGGAGCGCCGTACGGAGCAGCTCGGCGGCGCCGGGCAGGCCGAGGGCGTGCTCGATCACGCCGCTGCGGTAGGCCCCGAGTGCCCCGGCGCCGCCCGCTCCGGCGGCGAACCGGGCGTGCGGCAGGGCCTCCTGGTCCCGGCCGGCCCGGTGCAGGGCCCAGGCCAGCTCCTCCGCGACCAGCGGGCTGTGCCGCCGCTGCCACTCCTCGGTCAGCAGCCGGACGGCCTCCGCCGGGTCACCGTGGTCGGCCAGGTAGCGGGCCAGCTGCAGGTCCACCGGGCCGACGGACAGCCGGACTTCGGCGGCCATGGCGGCCAACTGGGGCGCCGCCTCGGCCTGGTGACCGGTCGCGAGCTGCAACTCGGCGTACTCCAGCAGGAACTGCGGCTGCGGCACCCGGGTCACCAGCTCCCCGTACCGGCCCAGCGCCTCGTCGGTGCGGCCGAGCGCGGCGGCGGTGCGGGCCAGCCCGAAGGCGGCGAAGTGGTCGTCCGGCTGCACGGCCAGCGCGTGCCGGTAGTGCTGCTCGGCCTGCTCGGGCCGGCCCTGTTCCCACTCCAGGTCGCCCAACCGGTGGGCGCTGAACGCCTGTTCGCCCGGGGTGACCGCCAGTTCCAGGGCCCGTTCCAGCGCGAGCACCGCCTCCGCTGTCCGCCCGTGCGTCTCCAGGTCGTACGAGGCACGGGTGTACGCCGCAGTGGCGGGGGCCAGGTCCAGCAGGCGCTGGGTGGCGGCGGTGGCGGCGGGGAGGTCGCCGAGCTGGAGTTCGGCGTCCGCCAGCACCGCGTACCCGGCGGCCCGGTCCGGCGCCATGGTGGTCGCCCGCAGCCCGAACTCCTTTGCGGTGGCGAACTCGTGGCGGGCGTTGGCGAGCTGTCCCGAGCCGACCTGGGCCTCGTAGTTGCGCTCCGGGCGCAGCTCGAGCGAGCGGGCCAGTGCCCGGTCGGCCTCCGCCAGCTGCCCGCTGTCCAGGGTGCTCCTGGCCCGGTCCACCGCCGCGATGCCGAGCTCGGCCCAGGCGGTGGCGTCCGTCGGCCGCTGCCCGGCGGCCTGCCGGGCAGCGGCCAGCCGGTCGGCCGGTGGCGGCGGCGCCGAGAGCGTGCTCGGCCTGCTCGGGCCGGCCGGACCGCTCGGCCCGAGGGCCAGCAGCCCGGCCGCGCAGGCCAGCACCAGCAGTCCGCCGCCGACCGCGCCCGCGATCTCCCGACGACGGGTCACGGGCCCGCGTGCGGCAGGTTGACGTACGGGAAGGTGTTCGAGGCGGGCTTGGGCTGCCAGTTGAAGGAGGACGGCGGCAGCAGGTGCGCGGCCGAGCGGTCGGAGGGCTCGCCCTCCAGCATCCGCAGCAGCGGCACGTCGATCTCGTCGTTCAGGCGGCGGCCGTTCGGGTAGCCCTGGAGGTCGCCGTCGAGCACGCCGTACGGGTGCGGGTCGGCGCTGACCGGGGTGGTGAGGTTGAGCCGCAGCTGGTCGGCCCAGCGGACGGCGGCCGGGTCGGCGTCGGCGTTCATCGTCTGGGTGTTGAGGTCGAGGCCGAACCGGGAGCCGTTGTCCTTGCCGATGCCGCCGAGGAAGAGCGCCCGGATGTCGGTGCGCGGACCGGCCGGGGCCGCGAAGCCCTGGGCCGCCTCGATCCGGCGGGGCGGCGCCGGGTCGAGCGCGGCGGCCAGGAACTCCTGGTCCTGCGCGTCGAGTTCGGCCGGCCTGGCGTTGAACCTGTCCTCCGGACCGCCCGGCCGGGAGAGCCCGGCGAAGGTGCCCCAGAGCGCGAACGCGATGTGCGGGTTGCCGAGCCGGCCGATCTGCCGGTACGTCGCTTCCTGGGTCCGCAGGTCGCGGGCGAGGTCGGCGCCCTCGCGGGAGACGGTGGCCCAGATGCCGACCACGGGGTTGCGCACCGGGTCGCCGTTCAGGGCGAGTTCGCGCTTGGGGAGCTGGAGCACCAGCGCGCCGACGTTCAGCGCGGAGAGCGGTCCGGCGGCGGGCAACGCGCCCGGTACCGGGCCGACGGTGCCGACGGTGAAGAGGCCGAACACCCGGGTGTCGGCGACGAACGGCTCGGCGATCTGGCCCGCCAGCGTCCGGCCGCCGCCGGGCAGGCTGCGGGTGGCCTCGCCGCGCAGCGCGCCGTAGTCGGGCATCAGGGCCAGGCCGGTGTGGGTGGGCGCGGCGGTGCCGTCGGAGATCAGCGTCTCGGTCCGGCCACCCCTGATCCGCTCCAGGGTGTAACGCTGCTTGAACAGCAGCGAGTTGTCCTTGAGCGAGCGCACCGGGCCGACCGCGATCGGGCCGGTGCCGAACAGCCGCTTGTCCTCGTTCCGGAAGGTCCACCGGTAGGTGGTGTCCGGCTGCCCGGTGCCCCGGCCGTCGAGGTGCACCTCGTACCGGGCCCGGGTGGCGAACGGGTAGTTCAGCGGCCCGGCGCCCGGGAGCTGGCCGGGCTGGACGTCGACCACGATGGTCACCTGGTCGTGGTCGTCCGGGCTGGTGAAGGCGTAGACGTCGGTGATGTTCGCCTGCCCGTCGGCCAGCACGGCGGGCGAGTCGAAGTGGCCGCCGGCCTGGCCGCGGCCGAGCAGCGGTCCGCCCAGCGAGGCGGCGGCCAGGGTGGCGACGGCGCCGCCGAGGAACAGGCGGCGACTCGGGCGGCGGGTACCGGCGGTTTCGGACATGGCGGCTCCAGGGATCGCGGCGGGCAGGCCCAAGTCCCGTTACACGCAGGGTCTTTGGGCAGCATGAGGCAGCCCGCTTCCGGACGGCCAGGGCAAACCTAGGGCCGAGTGGATCTTCACGCACTCCTCACCCGCCGACTGCCACGGACGTGTCACGCAATTCCCCCGGGTGGCCCAACTTCGGCCACAGGCCGTACCCCTCAGGCGTCATGCGTACACGGATCGCCCTCGGTGACCGCTAGCCTTCGAGCACATCCCCCGACCGGGGCCCGTCGGCCCCTGGCTCGGCGCGTCCGCATGCCCAATCACCCGCTGCGGTCGGCGAGTTGCCCGTCCATTCAAGGAATCATATGAAACTACGTCAGCTCTTCTCGGTGCTCTTCGCGGCGCTGCTGATGACCGTGGCCGCCCCGGGCCCCGCGCAGGCGGCCGGCATCCCGCCCGGCCCGTACGTCTCCCCGTGGGGCACGGCCCAGGTCGAGTGGGCCCCGAGCTTCAAGGCCCGGCTGGCCGAGCAGGCGGTGGCCGTCACCCCGATCGCGCCGGTCACCCTGCTGCCGGACGACCGCGGCATCATCAGCGATATCGGCTCGACCTCCGGCGACTACATCGACCTGGAGAACTTCGGCCGGGTGTACTACCCGGGCGGGGTGACTCTCACCAACCCGCAGACCAGCGGCAGTTGGACCATGGACGAGTTCTGGCTGCGGTTCTGGCCGGACCGGGGCCTGTCCTCCGAGCTGGTCGTCAACGGCGTCAAGTCGCCGACCGAGCAGCTGTTCTGCTCGTACACGCTGCGCGACGCCTTCGGCGTCGGCTGGGGCCTCACCTTCGGCGGCATCAAGACCGCGAAGGTCCCGCTCACCCTGACCGAGGTCGGTGCCGACACGCTCAACGACGCGCTCGGCACCTCGTTCCAGGCCGGGGAACCGTTCGGCGTCCTCTCCGGCACCTTCCGCTACATCCCCTGACCCGACCCCCTTCAGGAGCACGAACATGCGCATTCTCCGCAAGCTCGCCATCGCCGCCACCGCCCTCGCCCTGGCCGCTCCGGTCGCCCTGGCCCCGACCGCGCAGGCCTCCGCACCGGTGACTCAAGGCGCTGATCAGCGCGCCTCCCGGATCTACATCTCCCCCTGGGGCAGCGCCAAGGTCCGGGTCAGTGACACCACCAAGGCGTGGCTGATCGCCAAGGACATCAAGCTGGGCGCGATCGCGCCGTTCACGCTCGACCCGGACGGGTTCGGCTTCGACATGCCGATCGGCTCCACCGCAGGTGACCACCTGGACGAGAAGGGCCGGATCTTCTACCCCGGCGGCATCACCCTGAAGCAGGACAGCAGCCAGACCTACATCGAGCTGGTGCCGACCTGGATCCGGGTCATGCCCCAGCCCGGCTACTCGGCCGGCGTCAAGGTCAACGGCGAGTCGGTCAGCGACGAGACGCTGATCGCCTACACCACCCCGGCCGAGGTGCTCGCCAACGGCCGGCCCACCCTGACCGGCTTCACCCTGGACCGGGTGCCGTTCCACGTCACCGAGGACGCGGCCACACTGACCAAGGCGTACTTCGGCGACGGGCTCAAGGCGGACTCGATGTTCGGCACCCTGACGCCGCGCTTCGACTACGTGCCCACCAACTAGCCCCACTGGAATAGCTCGGCGGGCCGGACCGTTGACGCCGACGCAGATCGCAGCCGGACGAGAAGGGCAGGCAGGCCGTTATGAGCACCGTCGAACTGACCACCGAGAACTTCGACGAGGTGATCGGGGGCGCTGACGACAAGAACTTCGTCTTCATCGACTTCTGGGCCGGCTGGTGCGGCCCCTGCGTACGGTTCGCGCCGGTCTACGAGCAGGCCGCCGAGCGCCACTCCGACATCGTCTTCGCCAAGGTGGACACCGAGGCGCAGCGGGAGCTGGCGGCGGCCTTCGACATCCAGTCGATCCCGACCCTGGCGATCATCCGGGACGGCACGCTGGTCTTCTCCCAGGCGGGCGCCCTGCCCGCGCCGGTGCTGGAGGACCTGATCGGCAAGGCCCGCGAGCTGGACATGGACGAGGTCCGGGCCAAGGTTGCGGCGGAGAAGGCCGAGCAGCAGTAGGCGCGGTGGAACGTGGGCGGGCCCGGGGACGAGACCGGGCCCGCCCTCCGCATGTCCCAGGCCCTCGCATCAGACCCGGGCGGCCAGCCCGTCCAGCAGCAGCCCGAGGGCCAGTTCGAAGCCGCGCTCGTCCAGCCCGCCGCCCCGGGCGGCCGATTCGGTCAGCGCATCCGCCAGTGACGGGTAGTCAGGGCGGTACTCCTCGGCGGGGCGGGCGAACCCGGCGGTGAAGGTCTCCAGCGCGGAGCCGAGCACCAGGTAGTCCAGCGCGGCCGCCGCCTCCGCCGCGTCGGCCGGCCCCAGTCCGGCCCGGCCGAGTGCGGCCAACAGTGCCTCGTAGCCGAGCAGTTGGCGGTCCGCCTCGACCCGGCGGCGGGCCAGCAGGGCGATCGTGTTGGGGTGTCGGCGGAAGACCGCGCGGTAGCCCCGGGCGTACCCGGCGATGCCCGCCCGCCACTCCGGGCCGGCCAGCGGGGCGAGGTCGATCTCGGCGTTGACCAGCTCGGCGAGCGAGTCGATCAGCTCGTCCTTCCCGGCCACGTGGTTGTAGAGCGAGGCGGCCTTGACCCCGAGCCGGTCGGCCAGCGCCCGCATGGTGAGGCCGTCCGGGCCGGCCTCGTCCACCACGGCGAGCGCCGCCCTGGCGATGATCTCCCTGCTCAGCAGCGCCCTGCTGGGTCGCCCCACGTCCCCGCCCTCCGCCCTGCCCCGTCGACCTGCCCCATCGCCGCTGCGCCACCCGCCGCGGCACCCGTCCGTCGATCCGGCCACGTTACAGCCTGGTGTCGACCCTTCCGTACTCACCGGTCAGCGGCTACCGTCCCCGACTAACAAAGTTAGTTTTATGACGGCAAGGTGGCTTCCCGATGACCGAGAGAACCGTCCCCTCCTCCGACGCCGAGCGGCTGGCCGCCCTCGGCTACCGCCAGGAGCTGCGCCGCAGCCTCGGCGTGCTCGGCAACATCTCGATGGGCTTCGCCGTGGTCTCCCCCGTGGTGGGCCTCTACGCGGTGGCCCAGGTCGGCATGAGCATCCAGGGCGGTGCCTGGATCTGGGCCCTGCCGGTCTGCCTGCTCGGCCAGCTGCTGGTGGTCGCGGTCTACTCCGAGCTCGCCTCGCAGTGGCCGCTGGCCGGCGGCGCGTACCAGTGGGCCCGGCGGCTGGTCGGGCCCGGCTTCGCCTGGATGAGCGGCTGGCTCTGGCAGTTCGCGGTGATGTTCGCCAACACCACGGTCGCCTACCTGGCCGCGCCCTGGCTCTTCGCCCTGGTCGGGGCCACCCCGACCCCGGTCGGGCTGGTGCTGGTGGCCGCCGCGTTCATGCTCTGCTGCACGCTGGTCAACGCCTACGGCATCAACCTGCTGCGCTGGTTCGTCTCGGCCGGGATCGCCGCCGAACTGATCGCCTCGGTGCTGGTCGGCCTGGCCCTGCTGCTGTTCTTCCGTCAGCACGGCTTCGCGCTGCTCACCGACACCCTGGACGCCTCCGCCGTCACCGGCACCGGCGGGCTCGGCTCGCTGCTCGCCGTGATCGCGGTCGGCGGCTGGGCCTTCATCGGCTTCGACGCCTGCGTCTCCACCGCCGAGGAGACCAAGGACGCCGCCCGCCAGGTGCCGCGCGCGATGCGCTGGGCGCTGCTCAGCGTGGGTGTCGTGGTGATCCTGAACGCCGTCTCGGTGGTGCTCGCGCACCCCGACCCGGCCGCCGTGATCGCCGGTCAGGACCTCGACCCGGTCACCACCGCCGTGGTGACCGGCTTCGGCGACTGGTCGGCCAAGCCCTTCGTGCTGGTGGTCGTGGTCAGCTTCACCGCCTGCCTGATGGCCTCCCAGGGCGGCGCTGCCCGGGGCCTGTACTCGCTCGCCCGGGACGGCGTCTTCCCGTTCTCCCGTCAGGTCCGCAAGGTGAACCGCCGTCAGGCCCCGATCGGCGGCCTGGTCGCCGCCACCCTGGTCAGCGCCGCCGCGCTGCCGCTCGGCCTGGAGTCCACCGCGATCGGCAGCCTGATCACCTTCGGCAGCGCGGCCACCTTCCTGCCGTTCTTCCTGCTCAGCGTGGCCGCGCTGACCGCCAGGCTGCGCGGCACCTGGCGCCCCGCCGGCGCCGTCTCGCTCGGCCGCTGGGGCACCCCGGTCAACCTGCTCGCCGTGCTGTGGACCGGCTTCGAGGTGGTCAACATCTGCTGGCCGCGCGCCGTCCTGGTGCCGCCCGGCGCCCCCTGGTACCAGGTCTGGGCCGCCCTGCTCGGCGTCGGCCTGGTCACCCTGACCGGCCTCGGCTACCTGCTGGTGCGCCGGCCGCAGCGCCTGATGACCGCTCAGCCCGAGCCGGAGCTCGCCACGGCCTGATGGTCCCTCCACTGCCTGACGGTCACTGCTGCCAGGACCGCCAGAGCGCCGCGTACGGACCGCCCGCGGCGACCAGTTCGTGGTGGCTGCCGAGCTCGGTGAGCCGGCCGTCCTCCATCACGGCCACCCGGTCGGCGTCGTGCGCGGTGTGCAGCCGGTGCGCCACCGCGATCACCGTCCGGCCCTCCAGTACGGCGGCCAGCGCGCGTTCGGTGGCCCGGGCGGCGGTCGGGTCGAGCAGGGCGGTCGCCTCGTCCAGGATCAGCGTGTGCGGGTCGGCCAGCACCACCCGGGCCAGCGCGAGCTGCTGGGACTGGGCGCCGTCCAGCCGGTGACCGGCCGGGCCGAGCTCGGTGTCCAGGCCGTCCGGCAGCGGGTGCGCCCAGCCCACCGCGTCCAGCGCGGCCAGCAGGTCGTCGTCCCCGGCCTCGGGGGCGGCGATCCGCAGGTTGTCCCGCAGGGTGCCGAGGAAGACGTGGTGCTCCTGGGTGACCAGCACGACCTGGCGGCGCAGCGCCTCCGGGTCGAGGTCCGCGATCGGCACCCCGCCGACCGTCACACTGCCGGCCCGCGGCCGGTCCATCCCGGCCAGCAGGCGGCTCAGGGTGCTCTTCCCCGAGCCGGACGGGCCCACCACAGCGAGCCGTTCGCCCGGACGGACCGTCAGCTCCACGCCGTGCAGCACGTCCGGGCCGCCGTCGTAGCCGTAGCGGACGCCGGTGACCTCGATCCGGTCGTCCACCGGCGTGCCGGCGCCGCCGGTCCCGGTCCTCGGGGCGGTGCCGATCCCCTCCACCCGGGCGAACGAGGCGCCGCTGCTCTGGAGTTGCTCGACCTGGAGCAGCACCACGTCCAGCGGGTCGGCCAGCCGGCGCAGGTACATCGCGGTGGCCACCACGGCGCCCAGGCTCAGCACGCCGTGCGCGTGCAACGGGCCGCCGATCAGCAGCACGATCGCCACCGGGACCAGGTAGGAGGCGTCGATCACCGGGAAGAACACGCTGCGCAGGTACAGCGTCCGCAACCGGGCCCGCCGGGCGGTGGCGATCACCGTCTCGGCGGCGGCGGTCCGGCGCTGCTGGAGACCGAGGGCCTCCACCGTCCTGGCCCCGGCGGCGGTGGCGGCCAGCACCTCGGCGACGGCGGAGTTGGCCGCGCCCTCGGTCAGGTACGCCGTGCGGGCCCGACGCAGGTACCAGCGGGTGCCGAACCAGATGCCGGAGAGCCCGAGGGCACCGCAGGCGCCGAGCAGCGGGTTGATCAGCAGGACCGCGCCGAGGATGAACAGCACCTCGAGCACGGCGATGAAGACCCGGGGCGCGGAGTCCCGCAGCATGGTGCCGACCTCCGCCACGTCGGTGGTGCCACGGGCCGTCAGATCGCCGGTGCCCGCGCGTTCGACCACGGTCGGCGGCAGGTCGAGGGCCCGCTCGACGAACCGTTCCCGGACCCGGGCGGAGGTCCGTTCGCCGATCCGGTGGCCGAGGTAGCGGGCCTGCCGGGTGAGCAGCAGCTGCAGCAGGGCGCAGACCAGCACCGCCAGCGCGAGCCGGTCCACGGCGGCCGCCCCGGCACCGGCGCCGACCCGGTCGATGATCCGGCCGAGCAGCGCGGGACCGGCCAGGCCCGCAGCGGCGGCCAGCACGTTCAGGGCCATGACCCCGGCCAACGCCCGGCGGTCCTGCCGGATCAGCTCCCGAGCGGCGCGGCGCACCTCGGGCACGCCCGCGACCGGGAGCTGGTGGGCGGCGCCGGTGGGTGCGGTGGTCATCGGACGGACTCCTCGGCGGTGCGCGGGGCGGGCAGCGAAGTGGCGGGCTCGTCCCGGGTGACCAGGGCCCGGTAGCCGGGGTGGTCGCGGAGCAGCTCGCGGTGCGGACCGGTGGCCGCCACCCGCCCGTCCACCAGGTGGACGACGGTGTCGGCCCGGTCGAGGAGCAGCGGCGAGGTACTGGTGACCAGGGTGGTGCGGCCCGCGCGGAAGGCCCGCAGCCCGGCGGCCATCGCCGCCTCGGTGTGCGAGTCGACGGCCGAGGTCGGCTCGACCGCGAGCAGGATCTCCGGGTCGGCGAGCAGCGCCCGGGCCAGTCGCAGCCGCTGCCGCTGGCCGCCGGACAGGTTGCGGCCCTCAGCGTCCACGGTCGACTCGAACCCGGCGGGCAGCCCGCGCATCACGTCCAGCGCGGCCGCCGCTTCGAGGGCCTCCAGCAGCGCCTTGTCCTCCTGCTCCTGACGACCGGTGAGCAGTTCCCGGAGCGACCCGGCGAACAGCGCCGCCTCGTTGTCGGCGATCAGGATCCGCTCGCGCACGGTCGCCAGCCCGACCTGGTCCAGCCCGACGGTGCCCCAGGTACAGCCCTCGGCGTCGGTGAACCGGGCCAGCCGGTCGACCACCGCAGCGGAGTCGCCGGGCCGGGCGCAGGCCAGCACGGTGAACCGGCCGGGGGCCACCTCGACCCCCGACTCGAGATCGCGCAGCGGCTCGGCGCCCTCCGGGGCCGGAACGTCCGAGCCGTCCTGACGGGGGGTCAGGGAGAGGAACCGCACCGTACGCCGGGCGGCCACCAGCGCCCGGCTGAGGTCCTGGCCGCCCTCGATCATGAACCAGACCGGGATGTTCAGCGCCGCCGTGTACCCGTACACCGCGACCAGCTCGCCGACCGTGATGCTGCCCTGCGCCGCCAGCCGGGCGGCCACCCAGGTCACGGCCGCCAGGAACAGGATCGGCAGCCCGGCGCCGAGCGACTGGATCCAGCTGGTCACCGCGCCGACCCGGTAGCCGTCCGTCAGTTGCTGCTGCGAGTCGTGCCGGTACCGGGCGGCGTACACCTCCTTGCCACCGAGCCCGTGCAGCACCCGCAGCCCGCCGACCATGTCCTCGAACCGGCCCGCCAGCCTGCCCTGCCGCTCGCGGTACCTGGCCTCCGCGCCCTGGAGCCGGCCGAGCATCGGCCCGATCAGCAGCGCGAGCAGCGGTACACCGAGCAGCACCAAGGCCGCCAGCAGCGGGGAGATGTCCAGCAGCAGCGCCGCGACCACCAGGTACGTGATCACCGCGCCGACGCCCGGTCCGGTCATGGTCAGGGTCGCGCTCATCCGCTGCACGTCGGCGACACCGATGGTCACCACCTCACCGGCGGCCGTCTGCCCGGACAGCACCGACCCGAGCCGGACGGCCTGCCGGACCACCACCCGGACGGTACGGAAGGTGGCGTCCATCCGGACCTTGGTCATCGTGCGGTGCCGGGCGACGCCGATCAGCGCGGTGGTCGTCCCGACCACCACCAGCGCCAGCGACCAGCCGACCAGCGCGCCGGGGCGGCCCGCCTTCAGCCCGTCGTCGACCGCGCGGGACAGCAGGTAGGACGGGAGGACCAGACCCAGCATCCAGACCGTGCCGAACACCGCCCCCGCGGCCACCCGTCTGCGCTGACTGACCGCCAGCCACCAGAGGTACCGCCCGGCACTGCGCACGTCCGGCTCGCCCGGGTCCTGACTCAGCTCGGTCACCGCCGTACCCTAACCGCACGGTCCGCCGCCGGGCCTCCGATTTTTCGGCCGCGGCGCTGGTCAGCCCGGCAGCAGCTCGCGGACCAACCGGTCCCGGGCCGGTGCCAGCTCGGCTTCCACCGCCGCCTGCTCGGCCGCGCCGAACAGCACCGGGTGCGCGTCGACGGGGCGGCGGCCGATCAGCTTGATCCGGAGGTGGGTCGGCGGGTGGGTGGAGTCCACCGCACCGGCTTCCCGGACGGACAGCCGCAGTCGGCGCTCCCGCTCCAGCGGGGTCAGGCTGCCGGCCAGCGCGCCGAGTTCGGCCCACAGGTCCGCCTCGGGGCGACCGGCGTTCGGGCCGCTGCGCTGCCTCGGCAGGCTGCGGTAGCGGAGCTGCACCGTCTCGGCGCTCGGGCGGAGCAGCAGCGCCTCGAGGGTCTGCCGAGCGGTCTCGACCGAGGTCACCCGGGCCGACAGCTCGTCGGCCCGGTACTCGGCGGCCTGGCCGGATCGCACGGTGAGCCGGTCCATCAGTTCCAGCAGCCGCCCGGTCAGCCACTTCGGCGCCGCCAGCAGCAGCCGGGCGAGGAAGCTGGTCGGCTGGATGATCAGGTGCCACTCCTCCAGCGCGGTCAGCGCCCAGTTCAACCAGATGCCGCGCCGGTGGTCGCCGTTCACGTCGTGCCCGAACTCGTGCCCCAGCACGGCGACCCGCTGCGACGGGGTGAGCGTGCTCCAGAGCGGCAGCCCGATCGACAGCACGCTCCGGCGGCGCAGCCCGGCCCGGCGGAACGAGGCGTTGAACCTCCCGTCGGCCCGGATGTGGTCGACCGGCCGGGCACCCACCGCCGCCGCCACCCGGTCCGCCAGGGCGTACAGCGCGGGCGCCTCGGCCCGGGTCAGGTAGGTCTCGTCGGGGCGGATCCGGCCGAACCGGGGGCGGAGCAGGAAGCCGAGCCCCAGGCAGCAGACCGCGACCGCGCGCAGCGGCCAGGTCCCGAACAGCAACAGCGCCGTCGAGCCGCCCAGCACGGTCAGCGAGACCAGGTGCACCGCCCCGGCCAGGGTCGCCGCCAGCAGCCAGTCCCGGCCGACGGCCGCGGCATCACCGTTCAGCAGGGCGTCGAACAGTCCCTCCACCCGGGCCTGGAACTTGCGCTTCCCGGCCTTCGCGCGGCGTTCCGCGCGCTCGGCCCGGCGGCGCTGCTTCGGAGTCAGCTCCCGGACGGGCTCGGCCGGTTGCAGGTTCCACTCGCAGGCCGGGCACCAGACCGGGAACCGCTCGTCGGCCTCCAGTACGGCGGCACAGTCCGGGCAGACGCTCGGGCTCGGGTCGTGAGGCGCGACGGGCGCGACGGCAGGGGTGGGCATGAGCCGGAATCATGCCAGACCGCAAGCGGGGGCGGCAGGGGTGCCCACCATCGGCGACACGCCGGGGCGGCACTGGCGGGGCGCACCGCCCCGGGCGCAGGATGGGCGCGGTACCCGGCCGGTCGAGCGAGAGCGTGAAGCGATGAGCCCCAAGCCCGAGCAGTACGACGTGGTGGTCCTCGGCGGCGGTCCGACCGGCGAGAACCTGGCCGACCGGGCGAAAGCCGCCGGGCTGAGCACCGTTCTGGTGGAGAGTCAGCTGATCGGCGGTGAGTGCTCGTACTGGGCCTGCATGCCGAGCAAGGCGCTGCTCCGCCCGTGGCTGGCGCTGGCGCACGCGCGGGCGCTGCCCGGCACCCGGGAGGCGGTCACCGGGGAGCTGGACGCGGCCGCCGTGCTGGCCCGCCGAGACGAGTTCACCTGGCACTGGCACGACGACAGCCAGGTCGAGTGGCTCCGCTCCACCGGTATCGACCTGGTCCGCGGTCACGGCCGGCTGGCCGGTGAGCGGTCCGTCCTGGTGGACGGCGAACGGCTGCTGACGGCCCGTCACGCGGTGGCGGTCTGCACCGGCACCCGGGCCGCGCTGCCCCACGTACCGGGCCTGGCCGAGGCCCACCCGTGGACCAGCCGGGACGCCACCAGCGCCGCCAAGGTGCCGGGGCGGCTCGCGGTGGTCGGCGGCGGGGTGGTGGCGGTCGAAATGGCCACCGCCTGGCAGGGGTTGGGCTCCCGGGTGACCCTGCTGGTACGGGGCGGCGGGGTGCTGGACCGGATGGAACCGTTCGCCGGGGAGCTGGTCCTCGCCGGGCTGACGGCCGCCGGGGTGGACGTCCGGCTCGACACCGAGGTGACCCGACTGGCCCGGCACGGCGGCGAGGTGACGCTCACCCTCGGCGACGGCGGCACGGTGCTCGCCGACGAGGTGCTGTACGCGACCGGGCGGGTGCCGCGCACCGAGGACATCGGCCTGGAGACGGTCGGCCTGGAACCCGGCAGCTGGCTGGACGTCGACGACTCCTGCCTGGTGCGGGCCGTCGAGGGCGGCTGGCTGTACGCCGCCGGCGACGTCAACCACCGGGCGCTGCTGACCCATCAGGGCAAGTACCAGGCCCGGATCACCGGCGCGGCGATCGCCGCCCGGGCGGCCGGCACCGCTGTCGACACCTCGCGCTGGGGCCCGCACGCCGCCTCCGCCGACACCGTGGGTGCGCCCCAAGTGGTGTTCACCGAACCGGAAGCGGCCTCCGTGGGCCTGAGTCTCGCCGAGGCCGAACGGGCCGGGCTGCGGGTCCGCGCCGTGGACCAGGAGATCGGCAACGTGGCGGGCGCCTCGCTCTACGGCGACGACTACCGGGGCCGGGCCCGGATGGTGGTCGACCTGGACCGGGACGTGATCGTCGGCGTCACCTTCGTCGGTCCCGCCGTCGCCGAACTGCTGCACTCCGCCACCGTCGCCGTGGTCGGCGAGGTCCCGATCGCCCGGCTGTGGCACGCGGTTCCCGCTTATCCGACCATCAGCGAGGTCTGGCTCCGGCTGCTGGAGAGCCTGCGGGGGTGACCGTTCGCTCGTTGGTGGGAAAAAGTGCGCACACGCAACACCCACTGATGGTTCGTGTGCTACTCCATAGAACTGTCTTGACTCGACATCGAGTTGACACTTCCTGGAGGAGCACACGATGCACCAGCCGGACGAGGCACCGTCCCGCCGTTCCTTTCTGAGCCTGGCCGGGGCCGCCGCCACCTCGGCCACCCTGCTGCAGGTGATGACCGGAGCCGTCCCGGCCACGGCCGCGCCCGTCACCGACGGGCTGGCGAAACCGGCCCCGCGGGTCGGCAACGGCCGGACGGTGGCGGTCCTCGGCGCCGGCCCCGCCGGGCTCGCGGCCGCGCTCAAGTTCACCGAGGCCGGGTACCGGGTGACCGTGCTGGAGGCGCAGGGCCGGGTCGGCGGACGGACCCTCACGGCCCGCCCCGGCGACAAGATCAGCGAGGTCTGGGCGGACGGCTCGGTCCGCACCCAGACCTGTCAGTTCGACAAGGACCTCTACCTCAACCTCGGTGCGGGCCGCATCCCGTACCACCACCAGCGGATGATCGACTTCTGCCGCAGGCTCAAGGTCCCGCTGGAGCCGTACATCCACACCACCACGGCCAATCTCCTCCAGACCGACAAGGCCTGGCGGGGCGCCCCCAGGCCCAACCGCCGGATCGCCAACGACACCCGGGGCTACGTCGCCCAGCTGCTCGCCCAAGCCATCCCGAAGGCCACCCCCGGCATCGACGCGCTGACCCCGGCCCAGCGCGATCAACTGACCAGCCTGCTGATCGAGTTCGGCGCACTCACCGAGAAGGAGAAGGAGTACGTCGGCTCCACCCGGTCCGGCCGGGCGAAGACCCTGACCGTCAACCAGCTGGAGGAGCCGGTCGATCCGCTGCTCCTCAAGGACCTGCTGGCCAGCGAGTTCTGGAAGCAGAACTTCTACCAGGACGCCAAACTGGACTGGCACACCACGTCGTTCCAGCCGGTCGGCGGCATGGACAACCCCTGGCGCCACGCGGCCGCCGCACTGCCCGCCGGCACGGTCAGGTACAACACCCCGGTCTTCGGTATCCAGTTGGACGGCACCGGCGTGAACGTCGGCTGGACGGAGAACGGCGCCAACAAGGTCGAGCGGTTCGACTACTGCCTGAGCAACATCCCGCTCTCGGTGCTGCGCAAGCAGGTCACCCTCTACGGCTTCACCGACGACTTCCGCTCGGCGGTCCAGGACACCCCGTTCGCCGCCGCCTGCAAGGTCGGCTGGCAGGCCAACCGCCGCTTCTGGGAGTCCGAGCGGTACCAGATCTTCGGCGGCATCAGCTGGGTCGACCACGAGATCACCCAGATCTGGTATCCCTCCAACGACTACTTCTCCCCCACCGACAAGGGCACCCTGACCGGCGCCTACAACTCGTACCAGAAGGCCGAGACCCTCGGCGACCGCCCGCACGAGGAACGCCTCGGCGTCGCCCGCACCGGCGGCACCAAGCTGCACGACGAGCTGGCCGGCAACGCGATCGTGCCCGACGCCCTGGGCATGTCGATCGCCTGGCTGAAGGTGCCCTACCAGCTCGGCGCCTGGGCCGACTGGCAGCCGGAGCTACCGACGCACAAGAAGCTCTACTCGACGCTGATCTACCCCCAGGGCCAGGACAACTTCTTCGTCATCGGCGACCAGGTCTCCGCCCTCCCCGGCTGGCAGGAGGGCGCCCTGATGTCAGCCGAGTGGGCCTACGAGTGGATCGTCAACGGCAAGCGCGCCGTCCGCGCTCCTGTTCAGCAGGTCCCGGACTCCCGGGCGCTGACCACCGGCGAGATCTGACCGCGCCGGGGGCCGGCCGACCGGAGCGTCCCGAAGAATATGCCTGATCACCTGGTCGGCGGGGTCGGGCCGTTAGTATCCCGCTCCGGTCGACCCGTCAGGCGAAGTCGACGGCGGTGTTCATCTCCCAGAGCAGCACCTCGGCGCCCTCGGGCCCCGCCGTGATCCGCTGGCCCTCGGCCGCGCCGATCCGGGCGGCGTCGCCCTCGTGGAGCAACCCGCTGCCTTCCAGGGCGAGTTCACCGCGGGCCACGAACAGGTGGGCGAACGGGGCGGTGACGGTGTCGAGGGTCTCGGAGGGGCGGAGGCGGGCGACGTGCAGGGCGGCGTTCTGCTGCCGGATGCCGATCGCGCGCTGGTTGGCGTGCTTGGTCATGCCGGATGCGAGGGTGATCCAACCACCTTGGCCGAGCTGGTCGTTGATGTCGAGCTGTTCGTAGCCGGGGGCGATGCCGGCCGTGTCGGGGATCACCCACATCTGGATCAGGCGGACCGGGTCGCGGTGCTCGGGGGCGCCGGTGAGCGTCCAGGAGTCGTTCTTCTCGCTGTGCAGGATGCCCGCGCCGGCGCTCATCCGCTGGGCCAGACCGGGGTAGATGACGCCGTTGTTGCCCTCGGAGTCCTGGTGGACCAGGCCGCCGTCGAGCACCCAGGTGATGATCTCCATGTCCCGGTGCGGGTGGGTGTCGAAGCCGGTGCCGGGGGCGATCACGTCGTCGTTGGAGACCAGCAGCAGGCCGAAGTGGGTGTTGCCCGGGTCCCAGTGCCGGGAGAAGGAGAAGGAGTGGTGCGACTCCAGCCACCCCGCCCTGGTGTGGAACCGCTCGTCCGCCCGGCGGATGTCGATCGTGGAGGCCATCGGATCCAACTCCTTCTCTCGGTCTTGTTGAATCCTAAACCATCAAGGCTGCCGCCCGCATTCCCGGCGTGCTGCCGTGCGCAGCCGAGCCTCCCGGAGCAGACTGTCGGGCGGGATCCCGCCCGACACTCACAGGTGGTGCGCCATGACCGAGACGCTGTTGGCCGTCGGCACGCAGAAGGGCCTGTTCCTGGGCCGCAGCCCCGACCGCGCGGCCTGGGAGTTCACCGGACCGCACTTCGCGATGAACGCGATCTACTCGGTCGCCGTCGACCGTCGCGGCGACCGCCCCCGCATCCTGGTCGGCGCCGACAGCAGCCACTGGGGCCCGTCGGTCTGGTGGTCCGACGATCTCGGCGCCAGTTGGCAGGAGCCGAGCAGCCCCGCGGTCCGCTTCCCCGAGCACACCGGCACCTCGCTGGAGCGGGTCTGGCAGCTCCAGCCGGCCGGGCCCGAGGCCCCCGGCGTGGTGTACGCGGGCACCCAGCCCGCCGCGCTGTTCCGCTCCACCGACGGCGGCGAGAGCTTCGTACTGGACGAGGCGCTCTGGTCGCACCCGCAGCGGGCCGAGTGGGCGGCCGGGTTCGGCGGCCAGGGCCTGCACTCCATCGTGACGGACCCGCGCGACGCGACCGCGCTCACCGTCGCGGTCTCCACCGGCGGCGTCTACCGGACCGAGGACGGCGGCGCCAACTGGCGCCCGGCCAACACCGGCATCCGGGTCTCCTTCCTGCCGGACGAGTACCCGGAGTTCGGCCAGTGCGTGCACAAGATCGCCGCCGACCCGGCCGACCCCGACCGGCTCTACCTGCAGAACCACGGCGGCGTCTACCGCACCGACGACGCCGGTGAACGCTGGACCGACATCGGCGCCGACCTCCCCGCCACCTTCGGCTTCGGCCTGGCCACCCACCCCCGGCGGCCCGGCACCGCCTACCTCTTCCCGCTCGACGCGGACTACGCCCGGCTCCCGGTCGACCGCCGCTGCCGGATCTTCCGCACCACCGACGCCGGCGCCAGCTGGCAGCCGCTGAGCACCGGACTGCCCACCGAGGACCACTACGGCGTGGTGCTCCGCGACGCCCTCTGCACCGACGACGGCGAACCGGCCGGCGTCTACTTCGGCAACCGCAACGGCGAGGTGTACGGCTCCGCCGACGCGGGCGACAGCTGGCGCCTGATCAGCTCCCACCTGCCGGACGTGCTCTGCGTCCGCGCCGTCACCCTGCCCTGACCCCTCCTCACGCCCTGGGCTCGGACGGTCGGCCCGGCTACTTCTCGGCCGCCCGGAGCCGGTCGCTGACCGTACCGAGGCTCTCGGCGAGCACCACCAGCTGCTCGGGGGTGAGCACGTCGATCAGGACCTCGCGGACGGTGGCGACGTGGCCGGGGGCGGCCTCCCGGAGGACTCGCCAGCCCTGGTCGGTGATCTCGGCGAAGACGCCGCGGACGTCGCTCGGACAGGAGCGGCGGCCGACCAGGCCGGACTTCTCGAGCTGGGTGACCTGGTAGGTGAGGCCGCTCTTGGAGGTGACCAGCCGGTCGGCCAGGTCGGTCATCCGGAGCGCGCCGTCCGGCGCGGCGGAGAGCTGCACCAGGATCTCGTACTGGGTGTGGGAGAGCCCGGCACTCTCCTTGAGCTGCTGTTCGAGGCGGCGCTCGATCAGATTGCTGGCGGCCACGAAGCCCCGCCATGCCGCCATCTCGCGCTCGTCCAACCACCGGGGTTCGTCCATGGTCCTATCGTACCCAGTTGTTCAAATTCGAACCAAGGTGTACCGTGGTCACCATAGGGTTCAAATTTGAACTAGCAAGGACCACAGGAGTAGCCATGTCCGTCCGTCGCCTGAACCACGCCGTGCTGTACGTCCGCGACGTGGCCCGTTCCGTGGCCTTCTACACCGACACCTTCGGCTTCAAGGTCGACGTCGAGATCCCCGGCCGGGCCGCCTTCCTGAGCGCCGCCGAGACGCTGAACGACCACGACCTCGGCCTGTTCTCGGTCGGCGCCGCCGCACCGGCGCAGCCGCGCGGCGGGGTCGGCCTCTACCACCTCGCCTGGGAGGTGGGCACGCTCGGCGAGCTGGCGGAGATCGCCGAGAAGCTCACCCGGCGGGAAGCGCTGGTCGGCGCCACCGACCACGGCGTGTCGAAGTCGCTGTACGCCCAGGACCCGGACGGCATCGAGTTCGAGGTGATGTGGCGGGTGCCGCGCGAGGAGTGGGCCTCGCTCGACAAGGCGAACATGCGGCGGCTCGACCTCCAGGCCGAGATCGACCGCTGGGGCACCGAGCTGAAGACCGGCGCCGCGGCCGGCTCGGCCACCTGACCAGCGGTCACCTGAGCAGCAGTCACCCGAACAACCGGCAGGGCCGGCCGTCGACCGACGGCCGGCCCTGCTGACGATCACTCAGCGGCGGAAGGCTCAGTAGCCGACCGCGTCGCCGCCCACCGCGAAGGCGTCCTCGCAGAGCGACTCGGCGTCGCCGCCCACGGCCGCCGCCGGGCCGACCGCCAGCGCGTCGCCACCGACCGCGCCCGCGAAGTCGACACCCGTCGCATCGCCACCGACGGCACCGGCCGCACCGGCGGCGTCCACGTCACCGCCGACCGCCAGGGCGTCGCCGCCGCCGTGCGTGATGGCGTTGCCGCCGACCGCCAGCGAGCCGTGCGAGTGGCGGCAGGAGTGGGCCGAGGCCGTGCCGGCGCCGATGAGCAGCGCGCAGCCACAGATCGCGGCGGCAGCGGTGATCTTGGCAAGGGTCGTACGCATGAATCCTCCAAGTTGGTACGAGACGCCTGAAGGATCGGCACGGCACGCCCCGAGCATGAGGCGGGTTGCGCCCCGTCACCCGTCCGGCCCACCGTTTCCCCCCGACCGGAGCACCGTCCACGAACGAGGCGGCTCAGTAGTTCCAGGGCCGCTGCTCGCCGGGGCGGATCTCGGCGGCGAAGTCGTCCGCGACCATGGCGATCACCGCCCGGCCCTCGATCCGGGCCAGCCAGTGCTGCGGCAGCCGGACGTCGCCGTGCTGGGCGCCGAGCAGGTTGCCGCAGATCGCGCCGGTGGAGTCGCTGTCCCCGGAGTGGTTGACCGACAGCAGCAGGGCGGCCTCGATCGGGGTCCGGGGCGGCTTCGGCTCGCAGACCGTCCCGCCGCTGCCGACGTGGAAGGTCTGGTGCCGGGTCCTGGCCAGCGCCGCGTACACCGCGATGGCCAGCGCCTCCTCCGCCACCCAGCCCGCGCCCAGGCTCTCCAGCTTCGCCGCGCTCGCCTCGCCGTCCCGGGCCAGCTCGTACGCGGCCCGCAGCGCGGTGCTGGTCTCCTGGTGGCCCGGGTAGCGGCCGAGCAGGTCCAGCGTGCGCAGCACCGCGCCGGTCGGTGACTCGCCCTCGACCAGCAGGCTGACCAGAGCCGCGAAGGCACCGGCCGCGTAGTAGCCGGTCGGGTGGCCGTGGGTGATCTTGGCGCAGTTGGCGGCGAGTTCGAAGGAGTGCTTCTCCCCCAGGCCGGTGAAGCCGAACGGCGCCGAGCGCATCACGGTGCCGCAGCCCTTCGAGCCCGGGTTCACCGGGCCGGGCTCGCCGGTCAGCGGCGCGTACGGGTCCGGGGTGTGGCCCGCCCGCAGGCCGGACAGGCAGGCGTTGCCGGGCGCCCGCCGGGCGTACAGCCACGGCTCCTCGCGCAGCAGCCCGGTGCGGTGCCGCAGGCCCTCGGCGGGCGGCGGGGCCGGGTGGTCCTGGGTGTCCAGCCAGCGCAGGTAGGCGTCGTGTACCAAGGCCGCCTCCGCGCCGCCGATGCCCTTCGCCTGGGACCGGCGGTAGCCCGCCAGCCGTCCCTCGGCGGTGAACAGGGTCATCTGGGTGTCGTCGGTGATCCGGCCGACCACACCGTCGTAGTCGGGCACCAGCCCGGTCACCCCGGCCTCGCCGTACTTCGCCCGGATCGCGTCCAGCGACAGGAACTCCACCGGGTTGCCCAGCGCGTCGCCGATCGCCCCGCCGAGCAGACACCCCCGGACCCTCGATCGGTACGCCGTCAGTTCTCCCCAGGACTGCTGCTGCACCTGCGTTGACTCCTCAGTCGGGCCTGATGTTCTGGTTGAGCCGGAACAGGTTATCCGGGTCCCACTGCCGCTTCAGCGCCTTCAGCCGCAGGTACTTCGCCTCCCCGTACGCCTGCCGGACCCGCTGCTCGCCCTCCTCCATCAGGAAGTTGACGTAGACACCGGTGTGGTGCGGTGCCAGCGCCGTCCACAGGCCGCGGGCCCAGGTCCGCTCCTGCTCGAAGCCCTCGGCGTCCGCGCAGGTGCCGTTGATGTTGAAGGTGTGACCGGCCTGCCGACCGCCGACCGCGGTCTCGTCCTCCCCCACCCGGGCGATCGCGCCGCCCAGTTGGAAGATCGGGAAGCTGGTGAGCGGGGAGGTGATCCGCGCGGCGTGCTCGGCGGTGATGTCGATGACCTGGTCGGTCAACTCGGCCACGTCGCAGGACTTGAAGTAGTACCAGCGGCCGGCCGGGAAGGACGGGTCAAGCATCGCCTGATGCTCGGTGAACGGCTTGGGCCGGCACAGGTCCGCCACCGGCGGGCCGAACCGCCGCAGCGGCCGCAGCACCTGCTCGCCCCGGTCGAGGTCGCCCGCCCAGCAGCAGATCACCATCGCCACCCGCCGGCCGTGCAGCGCCGCCGGGATCTCCGGCAGCGGCGGCGCCTTGCGGTGCACCACCGCCGTGGTCAACTCGTCCGGCACCTCGGTGATCCAGTCCCGGTAGAACCGCAGCAGCCGGGCCGAGTCGGCCACCGGCCAGATCAGCGGCCCGGCCAGCACCGTCGGGCCCACCGGGTGGAGGCGGTACTCGAACTCCGTCACCACCCCGAAGTTCCCGCCGCCGCCGCGCACGCCCCAGAACAGCTCCGGGTTCTCCGTCGCGTCCGCCCGTACCGTCCCGCCGTCGGCCGTGACCAGGGTGACCGCGAGCAGCTGGTCCACCGTCAGCCCGTACTTGCGCATCAGCCAGCCGATGCCGCCGCCCAGCGTCAGCCCGGCCAGCCCGGTGTGGGTGACGATCCCGGACGGCACCGCGAGACCGGCCCGCTGGGTCTGCTGGTCGAGCTCGCCGAGCAGCACCCCGGCCTGGGCCCGGACCGTGCGGGCCTCGGCGTCCACCGTGATCCGCCTCATCGGCGACAGGTCGATGACGATCCCGTCGTCGCACAGCGACTGGCCGGAGAAGCTGTGCCCGCCGCTGCGCACCGCGACCGGCAGGCCGCTCGCCCGGGCGAACCGGACGGCGGCGGCCACGTCCGGGGCGCCGGTGCAGTAGGCGATCAGGGCGGGCCGGCGGTCGATCGAGCCGTTCCAGATCCGCCGGCTCTCGCCATAGTCCGGCTCACCCGGCCGGACCAGTCGTCCTCGGAACGAGCTCCGCAGCCCGCCGAGGAGCGTCTCGTCGATCACTCCGTGGTTGCCGCTCATCACCGTGTCCTCACGACGGCCCCTGTCCTCCAGTCTGGCATCGGGCCCGGCCACCCGCCGTCTCACCCGTCCGGGCACGCCCTCTGTCGCCGGGCCGGGCCGGACGGGCAGAGTGACCGTATGCAGACTCCACTCACCGTGCTGGACTTCCTTCGCCGGGCCGAGACGGTCTACGGCGACCGGATCGGCCTGGTCGACGAACCGGACCAACCCGCCCAGTCCTGGGGCGACCTGAGCTACCGTCGGATGGCCGAGCTGGCCCGGGCCCAGGCCGCCGGGCTCGACCGGCTGGGCATCGGCCCCGGCGAGCGGGTCGCGATCGTCTCGCACAACTCCGCCCGGCTGATGACCGCGCTGTACGGGGTGAGCGGCCACGGCCGGGTGCTGGTGCCGGTCAACTTCCGGCTGAAGGCCGAGGAGGTCGCGTACATCGTCGAACAGAGCGGCGCGACCGCCCTGTTGGTCGACCCCGAGCTGGACGCGGCGCTGGCGGGCGTGCCAGTGCGGCACCGCTTCGTGCTCGGCGCCGAGAGCGACGCCCTGCTGTACGACTTCGAGCACGCCCCGGTCGAGTACCCGGTCGACGAGTCGGACACCGCGACGATCAACTACACCAGCGGAACCACCGCCCGCCCCAAGGGTGTTCAGCTCACCCACCGCAACCTCTGGCTGAACGCGGTGCTGATGGGCCTGCACTTCGGCGCCAGCGACCGGGACGTGTACCTGCACACCCTGCCGATGTTCCACGCCAACGGCTGGGGCCTGCCGTTCGCGCTCACCGGCCTCGGCGCCCGGCACATCGTGCTGCGCAAGGTGGACGGCGCGGAGATCCTGCGCCGGATCGACCGGCACGGCGTCACCTACCTGTGCGGCGCACCGGCCGTGGTGACCGCGGTGCTGGACGCCGCCGCCGACTGGGACGGACCGGTGCCGGGCCGGGACCGGGTCCGGATGATCGTGGCCGGAGCGCCGCCGCCGACCTCGGTGGTGGAGCGCGTCGAGGCCGAACTCGGCTGGGAGTTCATGCAGTTGTACGGCCTGACCGAGACCGCCCCGATCGTCACCGTGAACCGCGGCCGGGCCGAGTGGGACGCGCTGCCGCCCGCCGAGCGAGCGGAAAGGCTGGTGCGGCAGGGCGCGCCCGCGCTCGGCACCGAGCTGCGGGTGGACGAGGAGGGCGAGGTGCTGGTCCGGTCCAACACCGTACTGGCGGGCTACTGGGAGCAGCCCGAGGAGAGCGCGGCGGCGCTGCGCGACGGCTGGTTCCACACCGGTGACGGTGGGGTGCTGGAGGACGGCTACCTGAGCATCTCCGACCGGAAGAAAGACGTCATCATCAGCGGCGGCGAGAACGTCTCCTCGATCGAGGTGGAGGACTGCCTGTACTCCCACCCCGCGGTGGCCGAGGTCGCGGTGATCGGGGTGCCGGACACCAAGTGGGGCGAGACGGTCAAGGCGCTGGTGGTGCTGCGGGACGGATCGGCGGGTGACGAGGCCGAGTTGATCGCGCACTGCAAGGAGCGGCTGGCGGGCTACAAGGCGCCGACCTCGGTCGAGTTCCGCTCGTCACTCCCCCGGACCACCACCGGGAAACTGCAGAAGTTCCGGCTGCGCGAACCGTACTGGGCTGGCCGGGCCAAATCCGTCAACTGACTGTCCTCTGAAGGAGCACCTCATGGTCGATGTCACCGCGCTGCTGAACGATCTCCGGGACGAGAGCGCCGCCCTGGACGCCCTGGTCGCTGGCCTGGACCGGGACGGCCTGGCCGTCCCGACCCCGGCCGAGGGCTGGACGGTCGCCCACCAGATCGCCCACCTGGCCTGGACGGACCGGTGGTCGCTGCTCTCCTGCCGGGACGGCGAGCGGTTCACGGCCGAGGTGCTCACGCACTACGCGACCGTCCCGGACCCGGTGGACGCGGGGGCGGCCGAAGGGGTGGGCGAGGACCCGGCCGCCCTGCTGGCCCGCTGGCGGGCCGGCCGGGCGGAGCTGGCGGGTGAGCTGGTGGCGGCGGCCGCCGACGACCGCCGGCTCCCCTGGTTCGGCCCGCCGATGAAGGCCGCCTCGATGGCCACCGCCCGGCTGATGGAGACCTGGGCGCACGGTCAGGACGTCGCCGACGCGCTCGGCGTGACCGTGCCGCCGACCGACCGGCTCCGGCACGTGGCCCATCTCGGTGTCCGCACCGTGGGGTTCGCCTTCGCACTGCACGGGCAGCCGGTGCCCGAGACTCCGATCCGGGTCGAACTGACTTCCCCGTCAGGTGAGTTGTGGACCTGGGGACCGCCGGACGCGGCCGACTCGGTCCGCGGCCCGGCGCTCGACTTCTGCCTGCTGGTCACCCAGCGTCGGCACCGGGACGACCTGGCCCTGGTGGCCACCGGACCGGTCGCCACCGCCTGGCTGCCGATCGCCCAGGCTTTTGCCGGGAATCCCGGAAAAGGGCGATAAACCTTTCTGCCCGCATTAATTGACACTCAATCAATTCACTCTTGCGAGCGATATACAGATTCGTCGACGAATGATGGACTCTCCGTCATGAACCGACGCCTCGGCATTTCCGCGCTCGCCGCCCTGCTCACCCTCGCCACTCCGCTGCCCACCGCCCAGGCAACGCCTCGAACGGCCACCGGGGAGGTCAACGCGTTCTTCGAGGAATACCGCCTCGCGGTCCTCGGCGAAATCGACGAATACCCCAAGGAGATCCGCGCCAAGACCCTCCCGCCCCCGCTGAACGCGGAACTCGACCGCTGGTCAGCCACCCACCACGGCGCCGACCCGGTCTTCCGCGCGAAGAACATCCCGCGGACCTGGTCCGTCCGCGCCTTGTCCAGCTCCGAGGTGGCGGTCACCGAGACCTGGTACGAGGGCGGCACCCAGGAGGTCCGCTTCACCGTCCGCCCGACCACCCTGACCATCACGGCCGTCAACGACCCGCCTCAGAGGACCAGCTGACGCAGCGCCGGTTACCGCCCCGAAACGGCTCGGGCACCCTGCGCTTCACACGCACTCCCTAACGTCACCGCTCACAGACCCGATCGACAGGGAGCGGTGCATGACCGACACCTCCACCCAGGCCCCCGAGCTCGCGGGCGCCCCACGCCGCTCGTACGCCAAGTCCGCCGCCGACGAGAGTCTGGAGGACTATTCGCTCCGCTATGCGCCGCACTCGTTCCGGCGCTGGTCACCGCTGTCCGTGGCCTCCACCGCGCTCGGTGGGATCGCCTATCTCGCGGACTACGCGATCGGCGCCGGGATCGTGATGTCCTACGGCTTCACCAACGCGCTCGCCGCCATCCTCACCGCCGCCACCCTGATCTTCCTCACCGGCATCCCGATCTCCCGCGCCTGCGCGGCCAACGGTGTGGACATGGATCTGCTCACCCGGGGCGCCGGGTTCGGCTACTTCGGCTCCACCCTGACCTCACTCGTCTACGCCAGCTTCACCTTCATCTTCTTCGCCCTCGAAGGCTCGATCATGGCCCAGGCGCTGCACGAGGTGCTGCACCTGCCGCTGGCGATCGGGTACTTGGTGACCACGCTGGTGGTCATTCCGATCGTGTTCAAGGGCATGTCCTGGATCTCCAAGCTCCAGGCCTGGACGCAGCCGCTCTGGATCCTCGGCCTGGTCGGCCCGTTCGTCATCCTGGCCTTCCACTCCCCCGGCACCTTCGCCGAGTTCACCCACTTCGGCGGCACCCAGGGCGCCGGGTCCGGCTTCACCCTGCTCGGCTTCGGCCTGGGCACCGGCATCGCGCTCTCGCTGATCGCCCAGATCGGCGAGCAGGCCGACTACCTGCGCTTCATGCCGAAGCGCACCCCGGAGAACGCCCGCCGGTGGGACTTCGCGGTGCTCGCGGCCGGTCCCGGCTGGGTGGTGATCGGTGCGGCCAAGCAGCTCGGCGGCGCGCTGCTCGCCTTCGCCGCGCTCGACGTGGTGGGCAACGCCAAGGCACTGGAGCCGATCGCGCCGTACGTCGAGTCGCTGCGACCGTGGTTCGGGGCGGCGGCGCTGCCGCTGGCCGGGCTCTTCGTGGTGGTCTCCCAGGTGAAGATCAACTCGACCAACGCCTACTCCGGCTCGCTGTCCTGGTCCAACTTCTTCTCCCGGCTGACCCACCGTCACCCGGGCCGGGTCTGGTACATCTTCCTCAACTGCGGTGTCGCGCTGCTGCTGATGGAGCTCGACATGTTCAGCGCGCTCGGTTCGCTGCTGGGCTTCTACTCCAACGTCGCGATCGCCTGGATCGGTGCGGTCACCGCCGACCTGGTGATCAACAAGCCACTCGGCCTGAGTCCGAAGTACATCGAGTTCAAGCGCGCCTACCTGCACCCGGTCAACCCGGCCGGCTTCGGCGCCATGTGCATCGCGGCCGCCGTCTCGATCTGCGCCTTCTTCGGCTGGTTCGGCGAGTACGCCGAGGCGTTCAGCCCGTTCATCGCCCTCGCCCTCGCCATGGTCTGCAGCCCGCTGATCGCCTGGGCCACCAAGGGCCGCTACTACCTGGCCCGCCCCAACCCGAACGCCGAGTCGACCTCCGCCGAGACCCTCGCCTGCACCGTCTGCGAGGGTGCCTACGAGATCCCCGACACCGCCGACTGCCCGTTCCACCAGGGCACCATCTGCTCGCTCTGCTGCAGCCTGGACGCGGACTGCCACGACGCCTGCACCAAGTCCCCCGCCGGCGGCCCGGTCCTGCTCGGCATGCCGACCACGCGCGGCTGAGCCCCCGCTTGACCGGGCGACCCCGGTTCGGTCCCGCCGGGTGGCGGACCAGGGTCGCCCGATCGGGTCGGCCCTCACTCCCCCGGGTGACGGTGGCTTGGCGCCCGGCCCGACCGGGGTCAGGCTGGGCCCCATGACCGTCAGCGCACCGTCCCGCCGCCTGCTACCCGTCGCCCTGGGCCTGGCCGCCGCCGTGTGCGTCGTCCTGCCGGCCCCCGCCTCGGCGCGGGTGTTCCCGCCCCAACCCACCCGCTCGTCACTACTGCTGACGGTCAGTCCGGGCCCAGTGGTCTCGGCCGCAGCGACCACGGCCACCCTGACCTGCGACGGTCAGCCCGGCGGGTCGCACCCCACCCCCGCCACCGCCTGTGGGGCGCTCACCGCGGCCGACGGCGACCTCGACCAGCTCGCCGGTCTCCCGGGCACGGCCTGCGCCGCCGTCTACGACCCGGTCACCGCCACCGCCGAGGGCAGCTGGCGCGGGATCCCGGTGAAGTGGGCCAGGACCTTCGGCAACGCCTGCGAACTCCGGGCCGCCACCGCGCCGGTGTTCTGACCTCGCCCAGCCTGACGGAGCGTCAGACCGCGCTCCGCCCGCCCACCACCAGCGCCGCCACCAGGCAGCCGAACCCCGCCGTCGCGGAGACCGTCCGGACCGTGTTCCAACGCACCCAGGTGCTCTCGAAGGTCTCCCGGACCGCCGCCAGATCCGGGATCTTGTCCAGCGAACCGGCCGCCGCCAGCTGGTCGTTCAGCGGCACGTTCACCGCACCCGTGACCGCCAGCACCACCAGGTAGAGCACCGCCGCCGCGATCAGCCACGGCAGCAACCGCCGCTCGCCGCCCCGGAACTGGAGCACCACCGCCAGCAGCGTGAACACGATCGCCCCGAGGAAGACCAGCATGAACCAGCCGTTCAGGATCGCCACGTTGATCCGCTGCATGGTCTCCACGAAGGTCCGGTCGTCGGCCTTGGCCAGCCCGGGCATCACCGAGCAGGAGTAGGCGAAGAACAGGCCCGCACTGAGCCCCATCGTCAGCGTCGCCGCCACCAGTACCGCACCTCTGAAGCCGGTCATCACACACTCCCCGTCGTCAACTCTCGCTGTCTGACGCCCAGTCAACCGCCGTCCGCCACCCGGGCACCATCCCTGATCCACTCGACCGCATACGCGGGCGTCCAGGGCACGCCAGGGCAGGCTCTAGACTCGGGCGCCATGGACGCACTGGCCGGACTGCTCGCCGGGCCGAGGGCCCGAGGTGCCTTTCTGCTCCGCTCGGTCCTGGCCCCGCCGTGGGCGATCCGGGTCGAGGACCGGGCACCGCTCACCCTGGTCACCCCGGTCCGCGGCACCGCCTGGATCCTGCCGGACCACGGCGCCCCGGTCCGGCTCGCCACCGGGGACGTGGCGATCGCCCGGGGCCCGGAGGCGTACGTGCTGGCCGACTCCCCCGACACCCCGCCCCGGGTGGTGATCCACCCCGACCAGAGCTCCACCACCCCGGACGGCGCGGAGCTCTGCGAGACGATGGCCCTCGGCACCCGCACCTGGGGTGACACCCCGGACGGCCCGGACGTGCTGATCAGCGGGACGTACCAGCTGCGCGGCGAGGTCAGCAGGGGTCTGCTGGACGCGCTGCCCCCGCTGCTGGTGGTGGCCGCCGACTCCTGGCACTCGCCGCTGATCGACCTGCTCGGCGAGGAGATCGGCCGCGACCGTCCGGGCCAGGACGCCGTACTGGACCGGTTGTTGGACCTGCTGCTGATCGCCACCCTGCGCACCTGGCTGGCCCGCCCCGAGTCGGACGCGTCGGCCTGGTACCGGGCCCACACCGACCCGCTGGTCGGCCACGCGCTCCGCCTGCTGCACGGCGACCTGGCCCACCCCTGGACGGTGGCCGGCCTGGCCGCCGAGGTCGGTGTCTCCCGGGCCGCGCTGGCCCGCCGGTTCGCCGAGCTGGTCGGCGAGCCGCCGATGTCCTACCTCACCGGCCGCCGGCTCGCGCTGGCCGCCGACCTGCTGCACGACCCCGCCGCCACCCTGGGCAGCGTCGCCCACCAGGTCGGCTACCGCAGCCCGTTCGCCCTCTCCACCGCCTTCAAGCGCGTCCACGGCATCAGCCCGCAACAGCACCGCTCGGCCTGAACTGTCGGCGCCCACCGCTAACTTCGCCGGCATGGGTATCTATCTGGTGAGCACGGACCCGGCCGACTGGTCCGACGAAGAGGCGCTCCGGCCGACGGCCGTGGCCCTCGACGCGGAGCTGGCCCGGCTCGGGCTGGCGCCGTTCGCCTTCGCTCCGTCCGACCACGGCTTCGAGGAGAAGCTGCACCGCCCGATGGCGGGCTTCGACCTGCTCTGCCGCTCGCTGACTGCCGATCAGTCCCCGCTCGACTGGGACGTGCTGCTCCCGGCGGCCCTGCCCGAAACCCTCGTGCTGCCGGTGCCGTCCGCCTACTCCGACACCACCACCGTGCGGGCCGCCCTCCCGGTCCTGCACGGGCTCCGGGCCCTGGCCGCCGCCATCGAGCTCCCCGTCGAGCACCTGCCCCACGCCGGCGAGGGCCTCGCCCTCGGCCACTGGTTCGACAGCCCCGAAGTCCACCGGCATCCCGGCCGCTGGCGGGCGGACCCGGACACCGCCTACTACACCGCGCTCTACCTGCGCGCCGCCGAACACGCGCACCGCACCGGCTGCCCGATGCACTACAGCTGACCGGCTACGCGGTCCTGGGCGCGGCGGTCGCGGTTGCCGGGCGAAACTCGGGCGACAGCATGCCCCGGCACTCCCTAGCATCGGGGCGCCCCTGTCGCGCCTGCCGATTGGTCCTCCCGTGAAACAGCTGCTTCCCGCCGTGCTCCGGGAGGAGCGGCAGTTCGCCCAGCTGTTCGCCGGGCAGGCGCTCTCGCTGCTGGGCGACCGGGTGGCGATGGTGGCCTTGCCCTTCGCGGTGCTGTCGGTGGGCGGATCGGCCGCCGACGTCGGCCTGGTCGGCGCGGCGGGGCTGCTGCCGACGCTGCTGTTCACCCTGGTCGGCGGGGTGTGGGCGGACCGCTTCCGGCGGCACCGGATCATGCTGATCTCCGACCTGGTGCGGTTCGCCGCCCAGGGCGCGGTGGCCGTCCTGCTGATCACCGGGGTGGCCGAAGTGCCGCACCTGGTGGTGCTGATGGCGGTCTTCGGCACGGCCGATGCCTTCTTCATGCCCGCCGCCACCGGCCTGCTGCCGCTGGTGGTGTCGCCCGAGCGGCTGCGCGAGGCGAACGCGCTGCGCGGTCTGGTGCTGTCCTCCGGGATGGTGGTCGGCCCGGCGGTGGCGGGAGCGCTGGTCTGGCTGGCCGGTCCCGGCGGGGCGCTCGCGCTGGACGCGGTCAGCTTCGCGGTGAGCGCCGCGTTCCTGCTCCGGCTGCGGCCCCGCCCGGCGGTTGACGAGGTGTCGGGCGGCAGCTTCCTCGAGGAGCTGCGCGACGGCTGGCGGCACGTCAGGTCCCGTACCTGGGTCTGGTCCGGCATGGCGGCGATGAGCGTCTACCACGTGGTGGTGCTGCCCTCGATCTTCGTGCTCGGGCCGGTGCTCTCCGAGCAGGAGTGGGGCGGCGCGGCGGGCTGGTCGGCGGTGACGGCCGCGTTCGGGATCGGCTCGGTGGCCGGCGACCTCTGGGCCTACCGGCTGCGCCCGGCCCGCCCGCTGGCGCTCGCCGCCGCCGCGCTCGCGGTGGCCTCCTGCCAGGCGCTGATCATCGGTGCCGCGCCCTCGCTCGCCGTGGTCGCCGTGCTGGAGGCCGTCACCGGCGTGGCGGTCTCGCTGTTCTTCGTCCTGTGGGAGACCAGCCTGCAGACCCACATCCCCGAGCAGGCCCTCTCCCGGGTCAGCTCCTACGACAACCTGCTCTCGGCCGGCCTGATGCCGCTCGGCCTGCTGGTGGCCGGGCCGGTCGCGGCCGCGGTCGGACTGCGCCCCACCCTGTACGCGATGACCGCGATCGGTGTCCCGGCCGCGCTGCTGTGGCTCTGCGTCCCGGCCGTCCGCCGGCTGCCCGACCGCGCCGAAGCAGCCGCCCCGGCCGAACCGGCCGAACCGGCCGGGGCAACCGAGGTGGCCCCGGCCTGAGGTCGCGTCAGCGCGGCCCGCGCAGCACCGGGCCGAGCACCGACGGGTGGAACAGCGAGGTCGGCGGCGTGACCAGCGACATCACGTGCTGGAACCGGTCGCAGACGTGCGCGTCCACGGTGGCCCGGGCCAGCACCCGGTCCAGGTAGCGGTGCTGGAAGCGGATCAGCGCACCGGACGGACCACCGGCGGTGGCGGCGAACCGGACGTCCTCGGTGGAGGACATCACCCACGGGTCCTTGGTGACCTTGGCGATCGCCTGCCGAGCGGCACCCGCCGCGGCCGGACCGATGCCCCCGTGCCGGGACACGGCGACGCCCAGCGCGCGGGCGCTCATCGCGGCGACCGTGATGCCCTGGCCGTACACCGGGTTGAAGGTGCAGGCGGCATCGCCGAGCGCGATCAGCCCCTCCGGGGAACGGCGTTCGTAGCGGCGGCGCACCCCGGGGCCGGGGCGGAAGCCGCGGACCTCGCCGACCGGTTCGGCCTCGGCGAGCAGCTCGCGCAGGGTCGGGTCGCGCAGCAGGTCGAGCTGCTTGCGGAAGCCCTCCTCGCCCGGCCCGGGCTCGGCGCCGCGCATGCCGCCGACGCTGACGATCCAGCGGTCGCCCTCGACCGGGAGCAGCACGGCGAGGTACGGGTCGTCGGGCGCCTTGGTCTGGATGTACAGCGCCTGGTGGCGGAACTCCACCCCGGTCGGCCGCTGGAAGATCCGGCTGGAGTACGCGACCCCGGCATCGACACGCTCCTCCGGGACGGCCGGGACGCCCAGCGCGGCCAGCCACCCCGCGACCGAGGTGGACCGGCCGGAGGCGTCCACCACCAGCTCGGCCGGCAGCTCGCGGACCTCCCCGTCGGTGCCGCGCTCGCGGATCCGAACACCCGTCACCCGCCCGGCGCTGCCGAGCAGTCCGACCACCTCGGTGCCCTCCAGGAACTCCACCGAGGAGTCCCGGCGGACCCGGTCGAGCACCACGTGGTCCAGCACCGGCCTGGTGCAGGAGAGGAAGACCAGTTCACTGCGGTGCTCGGCCATCCAGCCCGCCGAGCTGAGCCAGCGCAGGTCGCTGGCCAGCGGCACGCTGACCGCCCCGGCCGCCTGCAGCTCCGCCCGGGAGCCCGGCATCAGCTCCTCCAGCACCTGGTGCCCGGCCGCCAGCAGCAGGTGGGCGTGCCGCCCCTGCGGCAGCCCGGCCCGGAAGTCCGGCTGCTCGGGGTAGCGGTCCCGTTCGACCACCACCACCCGCTCGGCCGCGTCCCGCAGGGCCCAGGCCGCCAGTGTCCCGGCCAGCCCGCCCCCGATCACCACTGCTGTGCCCCGACCCGAGATCGTTTCGCCACCCATCCGGCCATCCAACCGCAGACGGCCGCCCCGCCGCCAGGGGGCGCCCGACGGCGCATTCCCGGGTGACGGAGCGGCCCTCCCACGACCCTTGACGACGGCTCAGGTCTTGAGCCCGATCAGGCCGACGAAGATCGGCCCGGTCAGCGGGAGCAGGAAGTTCGAGATCGTGTACGTGATCGTGTAGCCGAGCATCGGCACGCTGCTCTGGGCGACGTTGCTGACCGCGGTGATGGCGGGGGTCGAGCACTGCTGGCCCGCGATGGCGCCGATCAGGATCGGCTTCTCGATCTTCAGCAGCTTGCGCCCGATGAACAGCCCGAGGAAGGCCGGTACCAGCACCATCGCGATCCCCGACAGCGGCAGCAGCAGCGGGTACTGCTTGAGCAGCGGACCGGCGTCCGGGCCCGCCGCCATGCCGGTGACGGCGATGAAGATGGACAGGCCGAGGTCCTTCATGGTCTGCGCGGCCACCGGCGGGTACGCGCCGAAGGTCGGGCGCTGGGCGCGCAGCCAGCCGAACACCAGGCCCGAGATCAGGCAGCCGCCGCCGGTGCCGAGCGAGAGATTGGCGTCCCCGGCGTGGATGGTGATCATGCCGAGCAGCACGCCCAGGCAGATGCCCAGGCCGATGTAGATCCAGTCGGCGCTGTCGGTGCGCACCTTGGCGCCGACCGCCTTGGTGAACCGCTCGACCTTGGAGCGGGTGCCGACCACGGTCAGCGTGTCGCCCTGGTGCAGCTCGGTCTCGCCGACCGCCGGGATGTCCTGGTCGACCCGCTGGACGCCGGTCAGGTAGATGCCCTCGGTGGCGGCGGTCTCCCGCTCGCGCAGCTGGGTGACGGTCTGTCCGGCCACCTTCCTGTCGGTGATCACCACCTGGCGCACCGTCAGCGGGCTGTCCAGCCCCGGCACCCCGGAGGTCTCCGGACCGAGCTCGTGCCCGGTCTCCCGGACCGCGTCCCGCAGCCCGACCACCAGCACCCGGTCACCCCGCTGGAGCTTCAGTCCCGGCTCGACCTTGAGCACCTGCTGCCCGCGCTTGACCCCCTCGATCGAGGCGTCCTGCCGGACCGCCTCCTCCAGCTGTTGCAGGCTGGACCCTTCACCCTGCGAGACCAGGTAGGTCCGGCCCACCAGGCCGGGCAGCGCGGCCGTCTCCCCGGCCTCCAGCCCGCCGCCGGCGCCGCGCATCTTGTCCCACAGCTCGCGGGAGGCCTCGGCCAGGTTGATCCGCATCAGCATCGGGAAGAACTGACTGGTCAGCAGGACGATGCTGATCAGGCCGAACAGGTAGCAGACCGAGTACGCGGTGGCGACGTGCGCCTGCAGTTCGGAGGACTGGTCCGCGGTGATCCCCGGCAGCTTGCCGATCGCCTCCTGCGCGGTGCCGACCACCGCCGACTCGGTGGCCGAACCTGCCAGGATGCCGGCCGCCGTACCGACGTCGAGCCCGCCCATCTTGGCGATGCCGTAGGCCATCAGGATGACGACCACGGCCTCCATCACCGAGAGCACCCCGAAGCGCAGGCCCTTGGCGTTCAGGTTGGCGAAGAACTGCGGCCCGGCCAGGTAGCCGAGCGAGAAGATGAAGAGCGCGAACGCCACGTTCTTGACGTCCGCGTTCACCCCGACGTGCTGCGCACCGATCAGCATCGAGACGATCAGCGTTCCGCAGATACCGCCGAGCTGGATCGGCCCGACCTTGAGCTTCCCCACCAGGTAGCCGAGTGCCAGACAGGTGAACAGGGCCAGCACCGCGTTCTCGCGCAGCAGACTCATTCCATGGACCTCCGTACGCCTGGCGGTGATGATCGTCTACTGCATCAGACCCCAGCACGGCGCCCCGGGCCCGCCCGCGCTGCCGAACGGGTGACGGCCGGTCAGCTGTCGCGGTGTCAGCTCGGGGTGGCTCAGACGGCGACCCGCAGCGGGGCGAGCCTGATGGCGACCAGGTTGGTGGCACCGTGCCGGCGTTCGACGGTGCCGTGCACCAGCAGGCCGGCCCGGTCCAGGGCGGTGCGGCGCTGCGGTTCCCAGACGTGCCGGTTGCAGACCACGTTGATCAGACCGGCTCGTCCTCCAGGCTGAGGAAGAGGACACCGCCCGCGGTGGGCGGCCGCTGGCGGTGCGTCACCAGCCCGCCGACCAGGACCCGGGTGCCGTGCGGGACGCTGCCCAGCCGGTCGGCGGGGACCGCCCCGGCATGGTCCAGGTCGCCGCGCAGGTGCTGGACGGGGTGACTGGTGGCGGAGGTCCCGGTGGCCCAGAGGTCGGCGATGGTCTGCTCGACCGGGGTCATCGCGGGCAGCGGCGGCGCCTGCGCGCCGGGCGCCGTCCCCGGGATGCTGTCGGGGTCGGTGCCCGCGAACACCCCGGCCGACCAGAGCGCCTGCTGCCTGGTCAGCCCGAAGCAGTCGAAGGCCCACTGTCTTGCTGCGGGAGCGCGTGCAGCCTCTGGTGCACGCCGCGTACGAACACGACCCCAGGCGGGCCTTCCGGATCCTTCACCGCGCGGACGTGTCCACGTCCATGACCCGCGCTCTGGTCCAGGTCGTACGGAGTTTCCATGCTGCCGGCCCCGGTCGAGGACCGAGCGGTCTGCGCGTCTCGTCGCGGGACTGCCGCTTCAGCACCGAGGAGGTACCACCGCTGCTGCCGCAGACCTGGTTCGACACCCACTTCACCAACCTCACTGCCCGCCTGCCGCCCACCACCGTGTGGACCACACATCACCTGCGACGGGCCGCATCTTTGAAGCTCGCCGAGATGACCGCCGGCGGCACCTGGGTCGAATGCGCCCAGACTCCGGGCATGCGGCGCCGCAGCGCGAGCAGGACACTTGCTGTCCTCGGCCAGCGGCACGATGCGACATGGCCGCCACTCCTGTTGATTCCATGGGGAGTTGAGCTGATGCTGTCCCTCCCGGGTGTCCGCGGCAGCGGCGCGGCCCGCGAACACGCACTGACAGCGGCACGGTGTCTCACCAGCGGGCGCGGGTCGTACAAGCGGGCGGGTGTCCCGCCCTGGCCCCTGAAGCCTGTTGTGGTGGTGATTTGAGGGGCGCCAACACTCCCGGACGCGGTGTGTCATGGCTGCTCCACCTGGGGTAATGCCTTGACTCATGGTCGAACAAGCTATCGAATACGGTCTACGCTGGAGGAGCCGGAGGGGAGCCGGGTGTCGACGATCGGGGGCTGACCGTAGGAGCTGGAGGTGGTACCGGGTGTTCGCCCACCTGCATGTCGCCTCCGGTTACTCGGTGCGCTACGGCGCCGCACTGCCCGGTCGGCTGGTCGAGCGGGCTGCCGAGCAGGGCCTGCGGGAGTTGGCGCTGACCGACCGGGACACGGTGGCCGGTGTGGTCCGCTTCGCACAGGCCTGCGCGAAGGCCGGGATCCGGCCGCTGTTCGGCGCGGACCTCGCGGTCCCGCTGCTGAGCCAGGCCCACCCGATACCGTCGAAAATCCGTACCCCGGCCCGGGGCGGCGCGTTCGTCGCCGACTCCGCACCCCGGGTCACCCTGCTGGCCCGCGACGGCACCGGCTGGGCGAACCTGTGCGCGCTGATCACCGCCGCCTGGGCCGCCCGGCAGCAGGCCGGCGGCGGACAACCGATCGTCCCCTGGCCCGCGATCCAACAGCATGCCGAGGGCCTGACCCTGCTGCTGGGCCCGTCATCCGAACCGGCGCGGGCGCTCACCGCCGGCCGTCCGGACCAGGCCGCCGAACTGCTGGCGCCGTGGCGCGAGGTGTTCGGGCAGAACCTGCGACTGGAGGCCGTGCACCACCGCCGCAGCGGCACCGGACCGGGCTCGCTCCGGCTGGCCGCCCGCACCGTCGGTCTTGCCGCCGACCTCGACCTGCTCGTCGTCCTGACCAACGCCGTGCGCTACGCCACCGCCGACCAGGCACCGGTCGCCGACGTGCTGGACTCGGCCCGGCTGCTCACCCCGATCCGGCCCGGCCGCACCTGCAACGGTGAGCGGTCGCTGAAGAGCGCCGCCGAGATGGCCGGCCTCGCCGAGGAGGTCGCCCGCGCGGCCGGCCAGGAACACGGCGGGGCCGCGCACCTGCTGGCGACCACCGCCCGCACCGCCTCCGAGTGCCGCCTCGACCCGCACTCCGATCTCGGGATCGGCCGGGTGCACTTCCCAGAGGAGCATGTCATCGGCCTGGCCCCCGGTACGTCCGCCCAGACGTTGCGCGAGCGGTGCGAGGCGTCGATGATCCGCCACGGCTACGACCGCTCCGCGGCCATGCGGGCCCGCCTCGACGAGGAGCTCCGGGTGCTGAACACGCTCGGTTGGCCCTCCTACGCCCTGACGGTTGCCCAAGTCGTAGACGACGTACGGGAGATGGGCATCCGCGTGCAGGCCCGGGGTTCCGGCGCGGGCTCCCTCGTGGTGCACCTGCTCGGCATCTCCTTCGCGAACCCGCTGGAGCACGAGCTGCTGATGGAACGGTTCATCAACCTGCGCCGCCACTCGCTGCCGGACATCGACATCGACGTGGAGTCCGCCCGCCGCCTGGACGTCTACCGCCGCATCATGGACCGGTTCGGCACCGAGCGGGTCTGCACCCTGAGCATGCCGGAGACGTACCGGGTCCGGCACGCGATCCGCGACGCCGGCCTCGCCCTCGGCCTGCCCCCCGACGAGGTCGGCAACCTCGCCAAGGCCTTCCCCCACATCACCGCCCGCTCGGCCCGCACCGCCATGCGCGAACTCCCCGAACTGCGCCAGGTCGCCGCCCACGCCGACCGGTACGGACGCCTGTGGGACCTGGTCGAGGGCCTGGACGCACTGCCGAGGGGTACCGCGATGCACCCGTGCGGCGTCATCCTCTCCGACGCCACCCTGCTGCAACGCACCCCCGTCGTCCCCACCGCCACCGAAGGCTTCCCCGCCACCGTCTTCGACAAGGAGGACGTCGAAGGCGACGGCCTCGGACTCCTGAAACTCGACGTCCTGGGCGTACGGATGCAGAGCTCGATGGCGTACGCGGTCCGCGAGATCGAACGCACCACCGGCCGGCGGATCGACCTGGACGACCGAGCCCAGGTGCCACTGGACGACCCGGCTGCCTACGCGCTGCTGCGCGAAGGCGAATCGCTGGGCGTCTTCCAGCTGGAGTCCCCCGGCCAGAAGGACCTGCTCGGCCGCCTGCAACCGGAGACCTTCGCCGACCTGGTCGCCGAGATCTCGCTCTTCCGGCCGGGCCCGGTCCAGGCCGACATGATCCGCCCGTTCCTCCTCGGCCGGCACGGCAAGAAGCCCGTCACCTACCCCCACCCCGACCTGGAACCGTGGCTGCGCTCCACCTACGGCGTCGTCATCTACAACGAGCAGGTGGCCGGCCTGTTCGCCACCATGACCCGCACCGACCTGGCCATGGGCGAGGAAGCCCGGCGTGCCCTGGCCCAGCCCGAACGGCTGCCGAAGCTCCAGGCCTGGTACCGACAGCGCGCGGCCGAAGCCGGCTACCGGGCAGAGGCGATCGACTCGGTCTGGCGAATGCTGGAGAACATGGGCTCCTACGGCTTCGCGAAGGCGCACGCGACCGCGTTCGCCCTGCCCACCCTGCAGTCCGCCTGGCTGAAAGCCCACTACGCGGCACCGTTCTACGCCGGCCTGTTGGAACACGACCCCGGGATGTATCCGAAGCGGCTGGTACTGGCCGACGCCCGCCGCCGCGGCGTCCCGATCCTGCCGCTGGACATCCAGTACTCCGCCACCGACTACCGCACCGAACAGCTCCCGGACGGCCGCCTCGGCCTCCGGATCTCGCTGGCCGACGTCCACGGCATCACCGACGACCAGGCATCCCGGATCGAAGCCGGCCAGCCCTATACGGACCTCGCCGACTTCTGGTCCCGCGCCCAGCCCTCCCACCCGGTCGCCGACCGCCTCGCCCGGGTCGGTGCCTTCGCCACCCTCGCCCCCGGTACCGGGCGCCGCGACCTGCTCCTGCAGATCGACGAACTCCACCGCCACCGCCGCGCCGCCACCGGACCGGGCCAGCTCACGCTCACCCAGGCCACCGCCCCGGACGCCTCCTCCAGCAGTCTGCCCGTCATGACACCGAGTCAGGAGCTGGAGGCCGAACTGGAAGTCATCGGCATGGACGCCTCCCGGCACCTCATGGAGCCACTGCACCCGCTGCTGGCCGAACTCGGTGCCATCCCCTCTCATCGGCTGAGAGACCAACCGACCGGCGAGACCGTGCTGGTCGCGGGCGCGAAAGTCGCCATCCAGACTCCACCGATGCGCTCCGGCCGCCGCACCATCTTCGTGTCGCTGGACGACGGCAGCCCCGGCGGCCAGATCGACCTCACCTACTTCGACGACACCCACCAACAGGCCGCCCACCCGCTGTTCCACCACTTCCTGCTGCTCGCGCGCGGAACCGTCTCCCGCCGGGAGAAGTCCGTCACCATCATCGGCACCCACGCCTGGAACCTCCAGGAGATCGCCGACACCCACAGAACCGGCGGTACCGCCGCCGTCCGTACCCTCCTCGCCACCCACCCCGGCCCCGATCACGCCAATGACGCCGACGGCGGTGGCCGCCCCGTCCGGTCCGGCGGCGCCGGACGACTGTGGCACGCCAGCCAGGGGAGCGCCGGATGACCAATGGCAACAGGGTGACGGTCCTTCACCTGCGCTTCCACCGCGCCACGTTCGAGACCTACCGCGAGCTGTTCACCGTGCTCCACGGCGTCACTCCCGTGGTCCAGGCCCTGCCACCGGACAGCGCGCTCCTCGAACTGGCCGGTGCGGTGCGCTATTTCGGGCAGAGTCCCGCACAACTCGCCGATCTGCTCCAGACCCGCCTCGCCGCCCGTTACGGCCTGCTCACCACCGGCGGGATCGGCCCCAACCGCATGCTCGCCACCATGGCCGCAGACACCGCGACCCCCGGCACCGTGCAAGCACTGAGCGACGACCCCGCCGAGCAGGCCCGATTCCTGCGGGACCGCCCGGTCCGTGCCCTGCCCGGCGTCGGCCCGACGCTGGAGCGCTCCTTGACCAAGTACGGCATCGAGAAGGTCGGCGACCTGGCCGATCTGCCGCCCGCCACCGTGCAGCGCATCGCCGGGGCCTCCACCGGCCGCCTGATCCAGAACCGCGCCCACGGCACCGACCGGCGCTCCGTCACCCCGGCCGGACCACCCGCCACCATCACCAGCAGCCACCGCTTCGACCAGGACACCCTCGACCACGACCAGATCCGCCGTGCCCTGCTCGCCGCCGCCACCGACCTCGGCACCCACCTGCGCGCAGCCGGGCAACTCGCCCGCACGGTCGAGCTCCAGGTCACCTACGCCGACCGCTCCACCACCACCCGGTCGCGCACCCTGCGCGAACCCACCGCCCACACTCCGGCAATCCGGGACACGCTGTACGCCACCTTCGCAGCCCTCGGCCTGCAACGGGCCCGGGTCCGGGCCGTCACCGCCAGGACCGGAAACCTCGCCACCGCCACTGGCGCCGCTGTCCAACTCACCTTCGACCGGTCCACCGAGAGCCACCGCACACTGGAACCCGTCCTCGACCGCGCTGCCGGACGCTTCGGCCCCGGCGCGATAGCGCCGGCAGCCCTTGGTACATACACCCGGCGCGGATAGTCACGGCCGCCCACTCGCCTGGCGTGGCACCAGGATGACCTCAAGGGCGCACCGCGCCGATGTCGCTTCACCTGAACACCGGCCCACGTCCCGACGAGCAGTCGGCGGAGGACTCCGGCCACCGCGCCGGGCCATCGGCGTGCCCGTGAGCTCCGGCGGACCTCCCCGAGATCGACTGCCCGGATCGCGGCCTTGATCAACGGTTGGCGAAGGGCTGCGGTCGGCTTGACGGCCGTCGAGCCTCGGCGAGGCCGGCGTCCCATAAAGGACATCCGCCGAAAACCTGCCCGTTACATCTTGACGCGGCCGATGTTCTCGCTCACAGTCGTGGTGCGTTCAGCCGCACCGCCGGTTGGCTGCTCAACCCTTACGCCCCCACATATTCCTGCACGGCTCGCCCCCAGAAATGTTAACGCTAACAATTCACTTGCCGGGCAGTTGTCCGTGCGCGGGTGTCGTCGGCGTCCTCTCCGATGCGGCCCGCCCCATGCCGTCGATCCCAAGGATGGAAGGAAGACGCTATGTCGGTTTGGTTAGCGCGCGCCGCGAGGTGGCGTCGTCGATGGCGGCCGGCGGCGGCCGCCGCGGCAGCCATGGCGATCGTGGGCGCGTTGCTCACGGTGGCCACGACGCCGGCGTCGGCCGCCACCGTGGACACCACCGCGTGGTACGTACTGGTGAACCACAACAGTGGCAAGGCCCTTGACGTCTACAACTTCTCCAGCGCCGACGGTGCCAACGTCGTCCAGTGGAGCCGCACCAACGCCAGTAACCAGCAGTTCCAGTTCGTGGACTCCGGCGGCGGCTACTACCGGCTCAAGGCACGGCACTCGGGCAAGATGATCGACGTGTCCAGCTGGTCGACAGCCGACGGCGCCGCCATCCACCAGTGGACCGACCACGGCGGCACCAACCAGCAGTTCCGGCTCGCCGACTCCGACAGCGGCTACGTCCGACTGATCAACCGCAACAGCAACAAAGCGGTCGAGGTCCAGAACGCAGCCACCAACGACGGCGCCAACGTCGTGCAGTACACCGACTGGGGCGGCACCAACCAGCAGTGGCAACTCGTCAAGGTGGACGGGGCTACCGGCTCCGGCCCGTGCGACATCTACAGCGCAGGTGGTACGCCCTGCGTGGCGGCGCACAGCACAACGCGCGCCCTCTACAGCTCCTACAACGGAGACCTGTATCAGGTCAGGCGCTCCGACAACACAACCCGCAACATCGGCGTACTGACCCCTGGCGGCGTCGCCAACGCGGCGGCCCAGGACTCTTTCTGCGCAAACACCACGTGTGTCATCACGGCCGTGTTCGATCAGTCCGGGCGTGGCAACGACCTGTGGTACCAGGGTTCCAGCGTGGTCCCGGGCTCACCGCAGACCCGCCCAGCCGTAGCGACCACCGAATCGCTGACGGTCGGTGGCAGCAAGGCCTACTCGCTGTACATCAACCCCGGGACCAGCTACTGGCGTGACGGCCACCTGACGGGTATCCCGACGGGCAGCGAACCCGAGGGTATGTACATGGTCACCAGCGGCACGCATGTCAACAGCGGCTGCTGCTTCGACTACGGCAACAGCGAAACCACCCGCAAGGCCGACGGGCCAGGTGCCATGGACGCCATCTACTTCGGGACGAGCTGCTGGTTCGGCGGCTGCTCCGGAACCGGGCCCTGGGTGCAGGCCGACCTCGAATGGGGCCTGTTCCCGGGTGGTGCCAGCACGTGGAACCCGAACCAGCAGGCGTTCACCAGCAAGTTCGTCACGGCGACACTCAAGAACAACGGGACGACGCGATTCGCGCTCAAGGGCAGCAATGCCCAGGCCGGAAGCCTGAACACCCTGTGGGACGGCGCGCTTCCCAACGAGCCCAACGTATACAGCCCGATGAAGAAGCAAGGCGCCATCGTCCTGGGCAGTGGCGGCGACTGCTGCTCACCCGAGGTAGGCAATATCAACGACAGCGCGGGCACGTTCTACGAAGGTGCCATGGTCGCAGGCTACCCGTCGGATGCGACCGAAAATGCGGTCCAGGCGAACATCGCCGCCGCCGGCTACCGATGAACCCCTGCGCAGGTTGAACCACGCGGAAGGGGTCGGGCACGGACGTGCCTGACCCCTTCCGCGTGGAGGGTCCTGGGGCGGCGTCCTTTCGCACAGCGGCCATACCGGACGCACCTCTCCTGTCAGCGATCCCCATGTATGGAAGGAAGACGCTATGTCGGTTTGGTCAGCGCGCGCCGCGAGGTGGCGTCGTCGATGGCGGCCGGGTGCGGCCGCCGCAGCAGCCCTGGCGATCGTGGGCGGGTTGCTCACGGTGGCCACGACCCCGGCGTCGGCCGCCACGGTGGACACCACCGCCTGGTACGTACTGGTGAACCACAACAGCGGCAAGGCCCTCGACGTCTACGACTCCTCCACCGCCGACGGCGCCAACGTCGTCCAGTGGACCCGCACCAACGCCACCAACCAGCAGTTCCAGTTCGTGGACTCCGGCGGCGGTTACTACCGGCTCAAGGCACGCCACTCGGGCAAGATGATCGACGTGTCCAGCTGGTCGACGGCCGACGGCGCCGCCATTCACCAGTGGACCGACCACGGCGGCGTCAACCAGCAGTTCCGGTTGGCAGACTCCGACGGCGGCTACGTCCGGCTGATCAACCGCAACAGCAACAAGGCGGTCGAGGTCCAGAACGCGGCGACCAACGACGGCGCCAACGTCGTGCAGTACAGCGACTGGGGCGGCACCAACCAGCAGTGGCAACTCGTCAAGGTGGACGGGGCCCCCTGCGCGCTGCCGTCGACGTACCGCTGGACATCGACCGGCCCGCTGGCAACCCCGAGCGCGGGGTGGGCCTCGCTCAAGGACTTCACCAACGTCGTCCACAACGGCAAGCACGTCGTCTATGCCACGACGCACAACACCCTCGCCGGTGAGGAGGGGCGCTGGGAATCGACGGTCTTCAGCCCCTTCACGAACTGGTCCGACATGGCGTCGGCCACCCAGAACAGAATGTCGTTCGACGCCGTCGCGCCGACGCTGTTCTACTTCGCCCCGAAGAACATCTGGGTGCTCGCCTACCAGTGGGGCGGTTGGCCGGACCCCTTCTCCTATCGCACCTCGAGCGACCCCACTAACCCCAACGGGTGGTCCGCGCAGCAGCAGCTGTTCTCGGGCACCCTCCCCGACCCTGCGGCCCCCATCGACCAGACCCTCATCGCCGACGACAAGAACATGTACCTGTTCTTCGCCGACGACCGCGGCGGCATCTACCGCGCCAGCATGCCCATCGGCAACTTCCCGGGCAGCTTCGGTGCGTCGTCCACGAAGATCATGAGCGACACGCCGGCCAACCTGTTCGAGGCGATCGAGGTCTACAAGGTCCAGGGGCAGAACCAGTACCTCATGATCGTCGAGGCGCAGGACTGGCGCGGCCGCTTCTTCCGCTCGTTCACGGCCACCAGCCTGGACGGCACGTGGACACCGCAGGCCGACACCCAGAGCAACCCCTTCGCCGGCAAGGCCAACAGCGGCGCGACCTGGACCAACGACATCAGCCACGGCGATCTGGTCCGCACCAACCCCGACCAGACCAAGACCATCGACCCTTGCAATCTGCAGTTCCTCTACCAGGGGCGCGACCCCGGCACCGACGGCATGGAATACGGCCTCCTGCCGTACCGGCCGGGCCTGCTGACACTGCAGCGCTAAAGGTCCAGCTGCTGGCGGTCCCCGCCGACGGCATCCCTTCGCATCCCACCCGAACAAGGGAATCAACCAGTGAAATTCACACTTCGGTGGTCGTCGAAACGCGTCCTCGCCTTGGTGGTAAGCCTTCTCTGTATGACGGCGTTCTTTCCGGCCACGGCCCGGGCAGACAATCCGATCGTGCAACACATTTACACCGCCGACCCGGCACCGCTGGTCCACAACGGCCGGGTCTACCTGTACACCGGGCACGACGAGGACGGCTCCACCTCCTTCGTGATGAAGGACTGGCGGGTGTGGTCCTCCGCCGACATGGTCAACTGGACCGACCACGGCTCGCCGATGAGCCTGAACACCTTCAGCTGGGCGGGCGCCAACGCGTGGGCGGGCCAGGCCGTCGAACGGGGCGGCAAGTTCTACTGGTACGTGCCGGTGTCGGTCCGGGCGACCGGCCAGTTCGCCATCGGCGTGGCGGTGTCGGACAGCCCCACCGGCCCGTTCCGGGACGCCCTCGGCCACCCGCTGGTGGAGAACAGTGAAATCGACCCCACCGTCTTCATCGACGACGACGGGCAGGCCTACCTGTATTACGGCAATCCGAATCTCTGGTACGTGCGGCTCAACGCCGACATGATCTCGTACTCCGGCAGCCCGACGCAGATACCGCTGACCACCGCGGGGTTCGGCACCCGTACGGGAGACGCGACCCGGCCCACCCTGTACGAGGAAGGCCCGTGGTTCTACAAGCGCAACGGCCTTTACTACATGGTGTTCGCGGCGAAATGCTGCTCCGAGTTCATCGGCTACTCCACCTCGCCCGGCCCGACCGGACCGTGGACGTATCGCGGCACCATCATGCCCTCGGAGGGCAGCAGCTTCACCAACCACGCCGGCGTCATCGATTTCAACGGCGGCTCGTACTTCTTCTACCACAACGGCGCTCTGCCGGGCGGTGGTGGCTTCACCCGGTCGGTTGCGGTGGAGAAGTTCAGCTACAACGCCGACGGCAGCATTCCGACGTTCAATATGACGACGGCCGGGGCCCCGCAGGTCGGCACGCTCGATCCTTATGTCCGCCAGGAAGCCGAGACCATCGCGTGGGGCAGCGGCATCGAAACCGAACCCTCCAGCGAGGGCGGGATGAACGTCAGCTGGATTGAGAACGGCGATTACGTCAAGGTCAAGGGCGTGGCATTCGGCGCAGGTGCCGGCTCGTTCACCACCAGGGTGGCATCGAACACCAGTGGCGGCCGAGTTGAGCTGCACCTGGACAGTCCTACCGGGCCAACGGTCGGGACCTGCACGGTGTCGGGCACCGGAGGCTGGCAGACCTGGAGCACGGTCTCGTGCCCTGTTACCGGTGCGACCGGGACCCACGATCTGTACCTGAGCTTCGCCGGTGGCAGCGGGTACCTGTTCAACATGAACTGGTGGCAGTTCACCGCCGGCCAGCCCGCCTTCTCGTCAACCGCCGTCGCCCAGCACAGCGGGTACTGCCTGGACGACCCCAACCAGAGCACCGCCGACGGCACTCAGTACCGGCAGTACACCTGCGGCGCCGGTGCGGAACAGCGGTTCGACTTCCGCCCGGTGCCAGGGGTGGCGGACACCTACTCCCTGGTGAACCGCTCCAGCGGCAAGTGCCTCGACATCGCCGGCATCTCCACCGCCGACGGCGCGGCGGTCCACCAGTGGACCTGCCACGGCGGCACGAACCAGCAGTTCACGCTGCGGCAGGTCGCCGCCAACGACTACCAGCTCGCCGCGGTGCACAGCGGCAAGTGCGTGGACGTCAGCGGGATCTCCACCGCCGTCGGAGCGCTGGTCCACCAGTGGACCTGTGACTCCGCCAGTGCTCTGGCCACCAAGAAGAACCAGGTCTGGCGCCTGACCGGCAAGAGCTGAACCAACACAGGGTCGGGCCCGGGCCGGCAACCCCGCGCCCGACCCTGTCCAGGCCTTTTTGCTGGCCCGGAACGCGGCCAGTGGGCCGCCCCACGGGTCGGGACCGGTGTCCAGGTAGCCAGGTCCAGGTCAACGACCCGGGCCTTGTCTGTTCCCTGACGGGGGCAGAGGCCGACGGCCCGGCGCGCACGCCACGGGTGGGTGGCGTTGCTGCCGGGCCGTCAGTCACTCACGCGGTCTCACTTCCCGTGCAGAGCCTTGCGGCGACGTCCGCGAAGCACCAGGACGCTTCCGGCAGCGATGGCCAGCAGGCCACCGACGGCGCTGTACGTGACAGCATCGCTCATCCCGGTGGAAGCCAGGCCGCCGGACGTGCTGCTCGGGCTCGGGCTCGGGTGGCCGACGGGTATGCCCTTCTCCGCCTGCGCACGGCTGCCGGTCGTGCCGGAGGCGGAGACAACCGGCGTGGCGGCGGTCGGGGTGGCGGCGGTCGGCTTGGGGAGGGGCGACGGCTTGTCAGCGCCGGCAGTCTTCGACGCGGGCTTCAGCTGAAGAGTCGTGATCGAGTACGGCGGCAGCGTCTGTGCGACCGCCGTGCCCCGCTCCGCCGTCGTCAGGGCGGTGCCTTCCTTGGCGTACGAAACGGTCGTGACCGCCCCTGCGGCCGGGGTGAATCCGGCGTACGAGAGCGACACCTCCGCCGCGTTCTGCGGGCTCTTGTTGATCAGCATGACGTTCAGACCGCCGTTGTTGCTCCGCACCGCGTGCACGGCAACCGACGAGTCGCCCGAGGACGACTTGACGATGGTGTCGCCAGGCTGCGCCAGTGCGGTCAGCGAGCGGATGCCCCAGTAGGTGGGGAAGGGCGTGTCGCGCGGCGGTTGGCACTTCCCCCCGGCGCAGGTTCCGGCGGAGAGCACACCCCCGTCCTGGTAGTCGGTCTCGCCGTGGACGGTGGTGGGTGCTTCGCTCGTGCCGTTGTGCAGGTTCCACCAGTCCACGTGGGTGGCGCCTTGCTCGAACCAGGTCATGTAGGTGTCCGGCGCGAACAGGGCTGCGGCCTGGCTGGTCAGGGCGGGCGAGCCGACGGCGTCGGTCTCGGTGACCGCGATCTCCACCGAAGCGGCGCGCGAGCCCGTGTACTTGGCGATCAGCGAGCGCAGCTCGGACGTGGTAGCGGCGATCCGGGAGGGGGTGTTCAGCAGGTCGGCCGTGGTGGTGCCGCCCGGATACCAGTGGACGATGACGAAGTCGATCGAGCTTCCCGCGATGGAGAGCACCGTGTTGTTCCAGTCGGCGCTGTCACCGGGAGCCTTCTCCTTATCCGGCCAGCCGCCGGGGGTGGTGAGCACCGCTCCGATCTTCACCGTCGGGTCCACGGCCTTCATCGCCTTCGAGTAGGCGATCAGGTTCTTCCCGTACTCCTTCGGGCTCTTGTCGGCGTGCTTGTCAAGTTCCCAGCCCTTGCCGTCGCCGTAGTGCCCGTTGCCGTAGACCTCGTTGCCGATCTCCCAGTACTTCACGCCGTAACCCTTGTCGACGTTGGCGTACTTGACCCAGTCGGCGGCCTCCTGGGGGGTGCCGGAACCGTAGTTCGCGGTCAGGATCGGCTGGGCGCCGACCGTCTTCGCGGTGGCCATGAAGTGGTCGAAGTCGGTGTTGGAGGGGATCCAGCCGCTGCCGTCGCCGGAGGTGTGGGTCTTCCAGTGGTAGTCGTCCGCGCCGGAGCCGCCGGGATAGCGCAGCTGCCGGACTCCCGCGGCCTTCATCAGCGATGTCACCTGGGCGTCCCCCATGTGCTCGTCGCCGAAGCCCGTGTTGAGGCCGGCGCCACTGTTGGGCACCGTGCCCAGGGAGGTGCCGGCATCCACACTGATGCGGACGGTCGGCTCGGCGCCCGCGGTGGGCGCCAGGGCGCCGACACCGGCCGAGGCGGTGAGTACCGCCACCGCCCCCACGGCAAGATGCCGGAGTATCCGGCTGCGGTGGGGCGTGCGATCCCAAGGCATCGGCTGCTCGGCGGATCGCGGGTCGTCTGGTGACACGTGGGGCTCCGATCGGGTGTTGACACAGATGGCGTTGCGGCGCTGGCCACGGCTGGCCCTCGTCGGTACACCCCTGAGTGGCCGCTCAGAGCGAAAAGGTTGCCGCCTCAATCGTTTTTCCGAGACGCGGTCGCACCGTCTCACCGGACCCGGTGACCCGTGCCCCGGTGACACGCCCGGGCTCCCTTTCCACCTCGACGGCGCGAACCATCACATGCCCCACTACCGGCCGGTGAAGTTGCGCTGCCGCTTGTACGACGACAGGTCGCGTACCGGCATCACTTCATCGAACCGGGCCGGCCACATCACCTCAAGCAGCCCTCGACGCATCCTCCCGCGCGCATCGGCGTACTCCAGGCAGAAGTCCTCAGCGGGCTTGGGGTTCGGGTTCCGGGGCGAGATGGCCGGGCTGGGGTGCACGGATAGCCGGCGCGGTTTCCGGGAGGCGGCGCAGGACGGGCAGGACGGCCAGGGCAGTGACGGCGACCAGGGCGCCGGGGATCAGGGCCCAGCCGGTGGAGTCGACCAGGGCCTGGGAGGCGTAAGGGGTGAGTCCGCCGAAGAGGGCGGTAGCAGCGGTGGCGCCGAGCGCGAGGCCGCTGAGGCGCTGGGCGACGGGGAACTGTTCAGCGATCGCGGAGGCCGCGACCGCGCTGATGCCGCCTGCCATGCAGGCCAGGACGACCGCGCCGGTCAGTGCGGCGGCGAAGCTGCCCTGGGTCATCAGGCCGAACATGGCCGGCGGCAGGATCACCGCCAGGGCACCGAAGAGCGTGAGTGCGGGGCGGCGGCCGACCCGGTCGGACAGGGCACCCACGAACGGCGTGACGACGATGACGACGAGGGCCGCGATGGTCGACAGCCAGAGGGCGTCGGACTCGCTGAAGCCGCTGACCGCGCCGAGGTAGGTGGGGACGTAGCTGATGCCGACGTAGTACGTCACCGAGCCGAGCGCCGAGATCGCGAACGTCCGGTAGAGCGCGGGGCGCTGGGTGCGCACCGTGGTCATCAGTGGGCCCGCGCCCTTGGTGTCGGGCGGGGGCTGCTGCTCGAAGGCGGGGGATTCGCGCATGGTGGAGCGGGCGATCAGCACCGTGGTGGCGAGCAGCGTGCCGAACAGGAAGGGGATGCGCCACCCCCACGCGTCCAGGGTGGGACCGGGGACGAGGGTGACGGTGAGGGCAGCGACGCCGGCGGCGAGCAGTGCACCGATCTCGCTGGCGGCGGAGGCCAGTGAGGCGACCAGGCCGCGCCGGTGGGGTGGGGCACCTTCGACCAGGTAGGCGGTGACACCGGTGTATTCGCCGCCGACGGCGAAGCCCATGACGCAGCGCAGCAGCAACAGCAGCGCCCCGGCGATGGAGCCGATCTGGTCGTGGGTCGGGAGCAGGGCGGTGGCCAGCATCGCGGCGGTCATGACTGCCATCGAGCCGAGCAGCACCTTGCGGCGCCCGAGCCGGTCCCCGATGTGGCCGAAGGCCATCGCGCCGAGCGGGCGCATCAGGTAGGCGACGGCGAAGACCGCCAGGGTGATCAAGAGCGAGGTGGAGCCGGTGCCGAAGAACACCCGGGACAGCACGGTGGTCATGTACAGGTACAGCGTGAAGTCGTACCACTCCACGACGGTGGACAGGGCCGCTACCAGAATGGAGGACCGGGGCAGGACGGCTATCGCCTGAGCGGGCGGTGCGGGTGCGAGGGATTCCATGATGTGCCTTGCGGGAGGGCGGCAGCGCGGACCTGGAGGGTTGCGCGGGAGGAGGAGGCGACTGTCTGCCTCACGGCGCCGGTACGGCGCCGATCTGCTGCATGAGCCCGAGGAGATCGGGCTGACCCCGCTCTTTGACGATGCGTCCATCGGCCAGGTAGTAGAAGTTCATGGCCTGGACCGCGATCTTGTTGCCGGTGGCAGGGATGCCGAAGAACTCGCCTTCGTGAGTGCCGCGCATGGTGAACCGTGCTGCCACCGTGCCGCCTTCGGTGATGCTCTCCTCCAGCGTCCACCGGATGTCGGGGAATGCGCTGCGCATCATCGCGATGATCTCCAGGTAGCCCTCAGGGCCCCGCAGCGGTTCAGCGTGACTGGGTGCGTGGAACACCGCGTCGGGGGCGATGACCTCCCGGGCGAGGTCCTCGTCGGCTGTGTTGATGAACTCGACGAAGCGCTTCATCACTGATTCAACGGATTCCGGTGACATCTTCCTCTGCCTCTCTGCCTGCGTGGTGGTGTTCGGAGCGAACGGCAGGACCATGACGACTGTAACATCGAATCGATGTGAACCTCGTTTCGATATGCCATGCTGGAGGAATGCTGGAACTCTCCATACTCGGCTTCCTGGCCGCAGGCCCCCTTCCCGGACACGAGCTACGCCGCCGCATCACGCACCTCACCGGATACAGCCGACCGGTCAGCGACGGCACCCTCTACCCGGCGATCAACCGCCTGACCAAGGCCGGACTGATTCAGCGGCGACCCGCGCCGGAAGCAGGAGGCGGCCGGTATGTGCTGAACCTGACCGACGCGGGCCGCGAGGACATGCTCCGGCGGCTGCGCGAGCCGGCCGAGCACGAACTCACCGACTTCCCCCGCTGGTTCACGATCCTGGCCTTCCTCTCCCTGCTCCCGGACCTGGCCGACCAGCACGCGGTGCTCAGGCGCCGGCTCGCCTTCCTGGAGGAATCGGCGAGCTTCTTCTACGACGGAGAGACGCCGCTGCGCGCCGAGGAGGTCGCCGACCCCTACCGGCGCGGCATGCTGCTCACCGCCCGCGCCACCAGCCAGGCCGAACGAGCCTGGATCCGCGAGTCCCTCGGCCAGGACGCCCCCGAGCCCGGCCCCACGCGCGCCCCACACACCTCCTCCCCGCTCGACGCATCGGCGAGCTGACAGACAACGAAAGGCGCCCCCCATGCTTGCTTCCTGGTACGACGCACAAGGCCCGGCCGCCGAGGTACTGCAGGTCGGCGAACTGCCCGACCCCACCCCCGGCCCCGGAGAGGTCCGCGTCCGCATCACCGTCTCGGGGGTGAACCCCGGCGACACCAAGAAGCGCACCGGCTGGACCGGCTCCGGCATGCCCTACCCGCGGGTGATCCCGCACAGCGACGCCGCCGGCGTGATCGACGCGGTCGGCCACGGAGTCGACGAGCGCCGCAGCGGGCAGCGCGTGTGGGTGTACGGCGCCCAGTCCTACCGGGCCTTCGGTACCGCCGCCCAGTACGCAGTCGTGCCCGCCGGCCTCACCGTCCCGTTGCCCGACCACCTCTCCGACGATCTCGGCGCGAGCCTGGGCATCCCCGGCATCACCGCGCACCGCAGCGTGTTCGCCGACGGCCCGGTCGATGGCAAGGTCGTCCTGGTCAACGGGGCCCTCGGCGGGGTCGGCTCGCTGGCAGCCCAGCTCGCCGCCTGGGGCGGGGCCACCGTCATCGGCACCGTCCGCCGCACAGCCGACCTGGACCGGGTCGATCCGGCGGTCATCTCCCACGCCGTCGCCCTCGACGCCGCCGACCCGGCCGCCGAGGTCCTCGCCCACGCCCCCGCCAGTGTGGACCGGATCATCGAGGTGTCCCTGTCCGACAACGCCGACCTCGACAACGCCGTCGCCGCCAACGGCGCAACCATCGCCGCCTACGCCACCCGCGCCGACCGCACCGAAATCCCCTTCTGGACCCTGCTGTTCAACAACGTCACCCTGCGCCTGATCGGCAGCGACGACTTCCCCGCCGACGCCAAACTCCAGGCCGCCCGTGATCTGACCTCCGCGGCCGCCGTCGGCGCGCTTACCGTCGATGTCGGCGACCGCTACCCGCTCGCCGACATCGCCAAGGCCCACGACCGCGTCGACGCCGGCGGCCGCGGCCGCGTTCTGATCGACATTCCCCGATAAGGCCCTGGAAAGCCGCTGTAGCAGCGGCCGCTGCCGTCTGTCGGCCCCTGACGCGTCTCAGTCCTCCGCGCCGTCATCATCGTCATCGAGGTCGACCGTGTCCGGGTCACGCTGGGGCCACATCCTCGTCCCGGATCTCGTGGCCCTCCGCGCGCAGGCCCTGGTCAAGGAATTGGAAGGGCGCTACCCAGGGGCCAAAGTCGGGGCGACCGTCACCGTGCAGGGGGCTGCCGGGTCGTTACCGGTGTTCGGATCGGTTCAGCTGCGGCTCCGGCGGCGCACGACGGCGGTGAGGAGGATTCCGGCAGCGAGGGCGAGGGCGGCGGCCAGACCCGCATACCGGATGAGGGGTTTGCCGCCGGTGTTGGGCAGCGGGGCCGGATTCGGGCTGGGACTCGGACTCGGGCTGGGACGCGGGCTGGCGCTCGGGCTCGGGCTCGGGGCGACCTTTCCGTGGGTGGAGCAGTCGGTGTCGCTGGAGCCGGCGGCGCAGTTGGAGCCTGCGGGGCCGACGATCGTGTTGTCGAGCCGGTGGTCGCCGATGTCGGGATTGTCGGCTGTGACCGAGTAGGTGATCGTCACGGTTCGGCCCGCGGGTACGTCGCCAGTCCAGGAGAGCACCGGGGCCGCGTAAGTGACGGTGCCGGAGGTCGTGGTGGCGTCGTTGCCCCACGTCGCGTCGTCCAGCACGTTCGTCAGGTCGTCGGTCACCGTGGCCCCGGGGTATGTGCTCCCGTTCGGGTTGGTGACCTTGAGCGTGTAGGTGACCCGCTGACCGGGCTCGGCTGACGAGGCATCGGCGGTCTTCGATACGACCAGGCCCCCGACGGTAAGGTCGCTGATGCAGCCGGCCTCGCTGCCCGTGAGGCAGTTCGAGTGGCGGTCGCCGGTGACGTGGTTGTGCAGCTTCCGGTCACCGGTGTCCGGGGTGTTCACCGTCACCGAGTAGGTGACCGTCGCGCTCTGCCCCGGTTGCAGTGTCCCCGACCAGGACAGCTTCGGCGCCGCGTAGGTGACGGTGCCGGAGCTGGCGTCGGCGTCGTCGTAGACCGCGTCGTCGAGTACGCCGCTGAGGTCGTCGACCGCTGTGGCGTCCACCGGCAGCGTGCCAGTGTTCCGCACCACCACCGTGTAGGCGACCTTGGTGCCCGGCGCGATACTGCTGCCCGCAGCCGGGTTCGCCGTCTTGGTGATCTCGTAGTGGGGGGTGTCGAACACCACGGTGGCGCAGGCCGGCGGCAGCACCCCGACCAGGTCCGACGTGTTGTCGGCGCAGTTCCGGTAGGTCCCGGCCGTGCCCGAGGTCACGTCCACGCTCAGGGTGCAGGAGGCCTGGCCGGCGTCCAGGTCGCCTGACAGGCCGACCGAGGTGCCCCCGGCGGTCGCTGCGACCTTGCCGTTCGTGCAGCTCGTGGTGGGCTTCGCCGTGCCGGCCACGGTCAGACCGGGCGGCAGGTGGTCGGCGAATGACCAGCCCTGCTTCGCGAGCAGGTCCGAGGTGTTGGTCACCGTGAACGTCAGCGTCGAGGTCGCGCCCACCGCCACCGGGGACGGCGAGAACGACTTGTCCACCTGGGGAGTCACATCGAGCACCTGGATGTCGTCGAACGCCGCATCGTTGCCGACCGGCGTCGTCTCGGCGTTGCGCATGACCACGCCGACCGAAGTCCCCGGATAGAGCTTCGGCTTGTCGGCGGCCTTGTGCACCACGAAGACGGGACTCTGGACCCCCGGGTACTCCTTCCGGTCGGTGTCGGTGCAGGGGTTGATCGGCTCGTCGGTCACCGGGTACTCGGTGGTGCCGTCGACCAGGTCGAACTGCAGCCTGGGCCCGACGAGGTTGCAGTTCCCGGCGCCGGAGGTCACCGCCGCCGTGAGGAACCGGTTGGCCGAGCCCAGGGGGATCGGCTCGACGGTCCGGAACTCCACGGCGTCCACCGGGACGGCCTGGTTCTTGGTGAACCCGGCCACGGCGTGGTTGGACGCGGGGACCGGCAGCCCCTCGTAGGACCCGATCCCCGCGGTGATGTCACGCAGCTCGTCCCAGAAGAACGCGTCCTGGCACTCGCTCAGCCCCTGCCCGAAGCCGGCCGAGTCCGCCTTGTTCAGCACCCACCCGTTGCAGTCCTGGAGCCAGGCGGGGTCGGCGGTGTACGTCTCGCCCGACGCGCCCTTGTACGAGGACAGCAGCACCGGTTCCGAGCCCGCGGCGACGTTCTCGAAGTCCTCGTCGTACACCTTCACAGGTGCCGCCGGAACTCCGGCTGTGCGCGGGGCCCGCGAACCGCCGGCCTCTCCCGCGGCGGTCACGGCAGACTTCGCACGCGGCGCGCGGTCCTCCGCCTTGAGTGCATCGGCGGACGGCACCAGCCCGGCAGATGCAGCCGCGACGCCGACCGCCAGCGCGACCGCCGGTGCCCATCTGGGGATTCCATACTTCCCCCTGGTCGACCCCTTACGGCGCATATGCTGCTTTCCCTCCGCAATTCGGACACTGTCGGAAAGCTCTCATATGCTCCTGATTCGGCGTACGCGGACACGCACATGATCCCCGGGAGCCACCTGATTGCCCGACGGCTCCCGTTACCTTTTTGTGGCCCCGCAACGCGGCCTCCGGACCAAGGTCAGCCGCGGCGCGGGCAGCCCGGCCGCCGCGCCGGCGATGGAATTCAAGCTCGCCGAGTCCGCCCAGGCCCGTTGGCGGTCACCGCACCCCACCTTGTCGCCCTCGTCCGAGTAGGCGCCCGCTTCGAACGGTGGCCGTCCCATCAGCCGCCAGGCGATCGAGACGCGGACGCTGCCCCGGCTCCTGCACGATTACCGGTGCTGGGAGACCCACGGCTACTGGGCCGCGCAGGTGAAGACCACCGGCACCTTCCTGGGCTGGTTCGAGTTCCGGCCGGTGGAGGAGCACAGCACCGCCGTGGTCGAACTCGGCTACCGGTTGAACCAGGCGGCATGGGGACACGGTTACGCCACCGAGGGATCCCGGGCCCTGATCCACAAGGGGTTCACGGACATGGAGGTCGAGCGGGTCACGGCGAACACGATGGACGTCAACACCCGTTCCCGTCGCGTCATGGAGAAATCGGGCCTGTCCTTCGTCAGGAACTTCACCGGGGACTGGCCGGAGGCGATCGAGGGCTCCGAGCACGGCGAAGTCGAGTACGAACTCACCCGGACCGAATGGGAACAGGCTCGATGGACGTCAACAGCCAAATCCACAACTCTTGACAATTACTCCATCGAAGCTCCAGCGGTTCAAGGCGACTTGGCAAGTCACCTCGTTCGACTGGAGCTTCGATGCGTACGTGACGGGCCCGGCCGGGCGGCTCCGGCCTGCGGACTCACGTGGTCACCAGGGCTTTGAAACGGCCCTGGCGTCATGGCGATCTCCTACGAGGACATGTTTCTCCTCAGCGAGTTGAGCCGCCTTCACAAGCTGTGGAACATCGACAAGCAACGCAGACTTAGGACCAGGCCGATCGTGCTGAACGACGCGCTGACCGCGAAGGCAGCAGCCTTCTCACACTATTTGAGCGGCGTGCCACCCGAGTTTTGGTAGGCGATCGTCTTCGCGAACAGGTTGCCGCCGTCGGTTTCAATCGTGGTCGACTTGTCCGATCCTTGGCCGAACAGCAGAGCCGCGACATGGGCGCTCGCGACCTGGTCCATGTGCGAGAACAGCCAGTCCACCTTGTCGTCCTGATAGTGGTACGGGGTGTTGTTCTGTCGCATGTTGCCGACCGGGATCTGCCAGACCACGATCGGTTTGCCGGCCGCCTCCGCCATCGTCTTCCAATACGCGAGCTGCGCGGACCACTTCTTTTCGCTCCAGAATGAGCTGTGTCCGCCATTCTCCGGCAAGGCATTGAGGCCGGCGTCCACGGCTTCAACCTCCCCGACCAGGAAGTCCGCATTCTTTGCCCCGAGGGCCACGTAATCCCTGGCGCATTTCTGCTCGTTGCCCGGCCAGTCCCAGCAGGTGAGGTGCAGACCGGCGGTCGCGTCAGGAGCGTACTTGTGGGTCATTGAGATCAGGCAGCGGGCCAGACCCGCCACACTGTTCTCCTGGTTTCCGCAGTCGTTCGGAGCCGCAGCAGTCACCTGCGCCGGGACCTTGGTCACATCGCCCGTCCCTCGTGCGAATCCCCAAAAATCAGCTTCGAGATCGATCATGTCGTGCGAGGTGCCGATCTTCTGGAGGAAGAAACGGTAGTCGTTCAGGTATCTGGTGAGGAGGTCGACCCGGTTGACCGCCTTCACCTCGTCCTGCCACGTCGCATTGGGGGTGAGATGGGGGATTACAAACCACGACCACACCATCGTCTGCGGATGCGGTTGACCCTGATAGGTGGCCTGCGCAGCGCGGGCTTGCATATGGGGGACGAGCCCCCCGCGCCCACCCCACGCGCATCCCCACCAGTTCGTCCCGTCCGGGCAGGACTTCGCCGTGTACACGTCGCTCGACGGTGCAGGCGGACTGACGACGTATTGGTACTGAGCGTCGAATGGTGCGGCAACCGAAGGTTTATCGTTCGATATTCTTCCGATCATCACCGTGCTCTTGCCCATGAAAGTTTTACCCGATGGGCTCGCCGCCATGCTGGGGGTCGCACTGGCCGATGGAGTCGGTGAAGCCGCCGTGGTCGCAGGCGCCGATGGGGTGGACGAAACCGCTGCCGTCGCAGGCGCCGCCTCGGTGGGGGTGCTCGCGGCGACCTTCCCGGCATGCGGCGGCACACCGCAGCCGGCAACCACCGCAAGCAGGGTCGCCGACACGGCACCCGCCAACGTGAAACGCCACGGGCGGCGCGGATGTGGAGCGGGCATAGCAGAGCCCTCCTTTGATCGTGTCAGTCGATCCGACGACCTTCAGTGGTCCGGCAGCCCGGAAAGGTTGCCGCCCCGCGCGGACTTTTTTGACAGGCGGAACGACGGGCAGGATCGGAGCGTGGTGGTGAACCGTGGCATGCACTGGATGCGGGCCTTCCACCACCCGGGCGACGCTGCGGCTATCGGCCTGAACCGGCGGCTGGGCTTCGTCGAGGCTGACGTACCCGTCCGGGATGACGGATCGGGCCTGGCCGCGATTCCCGGTCGGGCCGCGGGGTGACCTTGCGCGGGATCTTGACGCACTACTCGGGCTGACCCATAGTGATGGCCATCGAGCCGCCTTCATCTGACGACCGACCTCGCCGACCGGATTGTTAACGCTAACATTCGGTCCCGCTTCCACCCTCCCCGCACCCCCGATGGGCTGGGCTCCACGGAACGGGCAGCAGCGTCCAGCACCGGGACGCAAGGTCGGTGACAACCCGCGGGACCCGTTGCATCCCGTGGTCCGGGGCGCCCCGCCCAGCACTGCGACGGTGCATGCCGTGACCGCCGAGGACGGCCGCCCACCCCCCACCCACCCTGGAGCGCGAATGACCGCCACAACCGGCCCCGGCCCCCACCCGTCGCGCCGACTGTTCCTCGGTATGGCCGCCACCGTCCCGCTGGCCCTGAGCGGCACGCTGGCCCTGGGCACGCGGCCCGCCTACGCTGCCGACGCGGCCTACGTCATGGGCTACTTCACCGAGTCCGCGGCCTTGCTGGACGCCAACTACGGCCTGCACCTGGCCGTCAGCACCGACGGCCTGCGCTGGATGCCGCTCAACCAGAACAACCCCGTGGTGACCCCGACCGCGGGTGCGGGCGGCCTGCGTGATCCGTTCATCATGCGCAAGCAGGACGGCACCTTCGTCGTACTCGCCACCGACCTCAAGGGCTTCGACTGGGGCTACAACAGCCAGTACATCCACGTCTGGGACTCCGCGGACCTGCGCACCCTCACCGGCTACCGACGCATCAAGCTGCACGACATGGTCACCCACAGCTGGGCGCCCGAGTCGTTCTGGGACGCAGGCCGGGGCGCGTACGGGATCATCTACTCGTCCGTCAATGCCAGCGGCCACGGCGTGATCATGGTGAACTACACCACCGATTTCCAGACGGTGTCGTCCCCGCAGGTTTTCTTCGATCCCGGCTACGACATCATTGACGGCACTCTGGCCGTGGGCGTCAACGGCGTCAACTACCTCTACCACAAGAGGGACGAGACCCTGGTCGGCGCGCGGTCGACCACCCTCAATCCGGGCAGCTTCACGCCCTTCAGCACGGCGGCCGCTCACGGTGCCACCGAGGCGCCGACCCTGGTGAAGTCCCTGACCTCCGGATCCTGGTACCTGTGGGGCGACACCTACTCGCCGAACGGCGTCTTCTACGCCTGGCAGAGCAACGACCTCGCCGCCGGCACCTGGACCCCGCTCGACCAGCGCCTCTACACCCAGCCGCTCAACTCCAAGCACTGCACCATCGCGACGATCACCACGAGTGAGTACGACAACCTCGTGGCGAAGTGGGGCAGCCCCGCCTGGAACCGGCTGAAGTCCTACAACTACCCCGACCGTTACGTCCGCCATGCCAACTCCGTTGCCCGGATCGATGTCTACCCGTTCGACCCGTACACCGAGTCGCAGTGGAAGCTCGTGCCCGGCCTGGCCGACAGCGCGGGTGTGTCCTTCCAGTCGGTGAACTTCCCGACCCGCTATCTGCGGCACTACAACTACGACCTGCGACTGGAAGAGAACGACGGCACCGCGACCTTCGCCGCGGACGCCACGTTCCACAGGACCGCCGGACTGGCCGACTCCGCCTGGTCGTCGTTCCGATCGCACAACTTCCCGACGCGCTACATCCGGCACACCGGCTTCGTCCTTCGCATCGACCCGATCTCCACCACCACGGATAAGGCCGACGCCACCTTCCACGTCGGCTACTGACGGGGGCCGGCTCGGGCCGGCGTTTCCCAACGGCCGTTGGCTTCACGGCCGTTGGGAAACGCCGGCCTGGTCCCTTCGGGGTGAACCCGAAGGGACCAGGCGGTGTCCGTGGGGAGATCGACCCGGACGGGCCCGTCGACCGTACGCGGTGGGGCCGGGGGAAGTCCGGTTGCGGAAGGTGTACCGTCCGAGCGGCTGGTGCGCGTGCGTGCGAATGGGTGAACTCCTCCACCCGCGGTGGCACCTGGTCCACTGGAATTGCCCATCCTGCGCATGGCGGACATTTCCTCGCCGCGTGCGGGGCGTCCCTGAAGGGCCTTGACCGGTCTTCCGTTCCCGTGGAGGAGTCCCCTGACGTGCCGAGCACTCCGCCTGGCCACCGTTGTCACCGCGACCGCCTGCTGCGCGGTCAGTCTTCTGCCCGCCCCGGCCGCCGAAGAGTGTGATCACTCACGTCAGTCTCGTCAACAACTCTGACAGGACGAGCTTCTGATGACGTGCCAGTAACGGACAGGTTGCGGCACGGTACTTGACGCCCTCTCGCGCCCCGTGGTTTTCTCCCTGCACACGCCGGATGTTCGACTTTCAAGTTGTTAGCGCTAACAACGCGCCGGAGACCCGGTGCCCCCACCCCGCAGGGGTCACGTCCTGCCGCCGCCTCGGACGTGTCGTGCCCGACCCGCACGCATCGACAAGGACCGACCCCAGCCCAAGTCGCCCCTAGGAGGGTGCAGATGAACGCTCTCGGTGCAGCTCCACGAACCTCACGGCGCGGATGGCGGCCGCGGATGGCCGCCCTGCTGTCGATGGTCTTCGTGGCCGGCTTCCTGGCGATGGTGAACCCGTCGTCCGCCTCGGCGGCTTCGGTCGACACCGGCAAGTGGTACGTGCTGGTGAACCGCAACAGCGGCAAGGCGCTGGACGACTACAACTTCGCCACCGCCGACGGTTCGTCCGTCGTCCAGTGGACCCGCTCCAGCAATGAAGCCCAGCAGTGGCGCTTCCTGGACTCCGGCAGTGGCTACTACCGCCTGCAGAACCGCAACTCCGGCAAGGTGCTGGACGACTACGGCTGGTCTTCGGCCGACGGCGCCGACGTCGTCCAGTGGAGTGACCTCAACGCAACCAACCAGCAGTTCCGCCTCGCCGACTCCACCGACGGCTACGTCCGCCTGCTGAACCGCCACAGCAGCAAGGCACTTGAGGTGCAGAGCGCCTCCACCGCCGACGGCGGCAAGATCGTCCAGTACGCCGACTGGGGCGGCAGCAACCAGCAGTGGCAGCTCGTCCCCGTCGCCGACGTCGCCACCGGCGCGTGCGCTCTTCCGTCGACCTACCGCTGGACCTCGACCGGCCCGCTGGCGCAGCCGAAGTCGGGGTGGGCCGCGCTCAAGGACTTCACCGGCGTCGTCCACAACGGCAAGCACATCGTCTATGCCACGACGCACAACACCCTCGCCGGTAACGACGGGCGCTGGGGACTGACGACCTTCAGTCCCTTCACGAACTGGTCCGACATGGCCACCGCCACCCAGAACACGATTCCCTTCGACGGCATCGCGCCGACGCTGTTCTACTTCGCCCCGAAGAACCTCTGGGTGCTCGCTTACAACGGGGCTTGGCCATACAGCTTCGGCTACCGCACCTCGAGCGACCCCACCAACCCCAACGGCTGGTCCGCGCAGCAGGAGCTGTTCACGGGCACCCTCCCGAAGGGGGGCCCCCTCGACGTGACCCTCATCGGCGACAGCACGAACATGTACATGTTCTTCGCCGACGACGAAGGCGGCATCTACCGCGCCAGCATGCCCATCGGCAACTTCCCGGGCACCTTCGGTTCTTTCACGAAGATCATGAGCGACACGCCGCTCAACCTGTTCGAGGCACCGGAGGTCTACAAGGTCCAGGGTCAGAACCAGTACCTCATGATCGTCGAGGCCCAGAATTACACAGGGTACGGTCGCTACTTCCGCTCGTTCACGGCCACCAGCCTGGACGGCACGTGGACACCGCAGGCCGACACCGTGACCAACCCGTTCGCCGGCAAGGCCAACAGCGGCGCCACCTGGACCAACGACATCAGCCACGGCGATCTGGTCCGCACCAACCCCGACCAGACCAAGACCATCGACCCCTGCAACCTGCAGTTCCTTTACCAAGGGCGCGACCCCAGCACCGACGGCGGGGACTACGGCCTCCTGCCGTACCGGCCGGGCGTGCTGACACTGCAGCGCTAGCCGGTGGCGGGCTCCGCACGGTCCCGCCGTCACCACAGCGACATACACCGCACACGGAGACGCGTTCGACCGGCTCGGCAAGCCGTGCACTGCTCGACATCTCGACCGCTCTTCGGTGTTCGGTCGTGTGCCTTCGGAAGGAACCCTCATGCCGCTCCAGCATTTCGCCCCCCGAACAAGACGCCTGGGCCGAGCCGTTCTCGTCCGCACCGCAGTGCTCGCGATGGCTGCCGGCGCTCTGGCCGGCCTCCAGCACCAGCAGGCCACCACACCGGACCGGACGGAACCGGTTGCGGTGACGTCCAGTCAGATCGCGGTGCCCCCGGCGCCGATGGGCTGGGCCTCGTGGAACACCTTCGCCGCAAAGATCGACTACAACGTGATCAAGGCGCAGGTCGACGCGTTCGTCGCGGCCGGACTGCCGGCCGCCGGGTACAAGTACATCAACCTCGACGAGGGCTGGTGGCAGGGCACCCGCGACAGCCAGGGCAACATCACCACCGACGAGTCCGAGTGGCCCGGCGGTATGAGCGCCATCGCCGACTACATCCACAGCAAGGGCCTCAAGGCGGGCATCTACACCGACGCGGGGAAGGACGGCTGCGGCTACTACTACCCGACGGGCCGCCCGGCCGCGCCCGGCAGCGGCAGCGAGGGCCACTACGAGCAGGACATGCTCCAGTTCTCGAAGTGGGGTTTCGACTACGTCAAGGTCGACTGGTGCGGCGGCGACGTGGAGCAGCTCGACGCCAAGTCCACCTACCAGGCCATCAGCGACGCGGCCGCGAAGGCCGCGGCCACCACGGGCCGCCCGCTGGCCTTGTCGGTCTGCAACTGGGGCAAGCAGAACCCCTGGAACTGGGGCGCCGGCATGGCCGCCCTGTGGCGTACCAACACCGACATCATCTTCCACGGCCAATCGCCGTCGTGGGACAGCATGCTCGCCAACTTCGACACGAACGTGCACCCCTCGGCCCAGCACACCGGCTACTACAACGACCCGGACATGCTCATGGTCGGCCTGGACGGCTTCACCGCCGCCCAGAACCGCAGCCACATGAACTTGTGGGCCATCTCGGGCGCCCCGCTCCTGGCCGGCAACAACGTGGCCACGATGAGCACGCAGACACGTGACATCCTCACCAATCCCGAGGTCATCGCGGTCGACCAGGACCCGCGCGGCCTCCAGGGCGTCAAGGTCGCCGAGGACACCACCGGACTGCAGGTCTACGGCAAGGTCCTGGCCGGAACCGGCAAGCGGGCCGTCACCCTGCTCAACCGCACCTCCAGCGCGCAGAACATGACCGTCCGGTGGTCCGACCTCGGCCTGACCGACGCCTCCGCCACGGTCCGCAACCCCTGGACGCGCTCCAACGTGGGCAGTTTCGGCACCAATTACACCGTCTCCGTCCCCGCCAAGGACTCCGTGATGCTCACGGTCACCGGCGGCACCGAGGCGGCGAGCTCCACCTACGAGGCCGAGGCCACCGCCAACACCAAGGGCGGCTCCGCGGCCAACGCCACCTGCGCCAACTGCTCCGGCGGCACCAAGGTGGGCAACGTCGGCAACGGCGCCGCCAACACCCTCCGCTTCAACAACGTCACGGCCGACGCCACGGGCACCAAGGTCGTCGAGATCGCCTACACCAACGGCACCAACGCCGCCCGTACGGCCGTCCTCCAGGTCAACGGACAGCAGGCCACCACGGTGTCCTTCCCGCCGACCGGTTCCTGGACCACGCCCGGCACGGTCTCGGTCGAGGTCTCCCTGGCCAAGGGCACGTCGAACACGCTGTCGTTCTCCAACTCCTCCGCCTGGACACCGGACTTCGACGCCATCGAGGTCCGCCCACTGCCCGGCGCGAACGGCGCCCAGGTGGTCGGAGCGCAGTCGAACCGCTGCCTCGACATCAACAACTACACCATCATCAACGGCACCGACGCGCAGCTGTGGGGCTGCAACGGCGGTGAGAACCAGTCGTGGAACAACACCTCCCGCAAGCAGCTCGTGGTCTACGGCAACAAGTGCCTGGACGCCTACAACGGCGGCACGGCCAACGGCACCAGGGTCGTCATCTGGGACTGCAACGGCCAGAGCAACCAGCAGTGGAACGTCAACGCGAACGGCACCATCACCAACGGGAACGGCGGCCTCTGCCTGGACGCCACCGGCGCGGGGACCGCCAACGGCACCAAGCTGGTCCTGTGGACCTGCAACGGCAACAACAGCCAGAAGTGGGCCCTGTCGTAGTCCGGCACGACAGCGTGAGCAACTGCAAGACGCTCGGCCCAACACCGGTTCACCGAAGGAGCATTGACGACCAGTGAGATCGCCTCCGAGTCCGAGGTCGTCGAGCCCACGAAGGCTGTGGACGACCACCGGGATGACGGGATGGGACCAGGGGTCGATGGGTGTCCACCGGGCCACCGTGAGCAGTAACGCCCTTCCCTCGGCGACCACTTGGATCCTGGCGCGGCGGCGGGCCCGTACCGGGTCCCACCAGCGGCCGGCTGCGGCCGGGTGATGCCACCCGGGCCGACCACCGCCTGTACCCGGGCCACCGCCCGCTCCAACGCGTCTCCGGCCACGTGCTCGCCCCAGAGCGCCAACTGCCGCCCCTGGTCCGGCACCAGGCCGCCCGGGACCAGCCGCAGCGCGGTGAACCCGCGCGGCCAGCGCCGCCGCGCCGAGCCGCCGCTCGTGCCGCCAGAGCCGGGACTGCGTCCGGCCGTCGGCGGTGGTCACCTCGACCGCGACCCGCCGACAGGTCAGGCCGACCGCGCCGAGCCGCTCGTAGAGCAGGTCGGCGAGCGTCCTGGCCACGAAGACCAGCGGCTCGGCCAGCGGCTCCGGCGGGTCGAAGAGCTGCTCCACCGTCAGATCGGGGCCCGTCCCGCGCGGCACCAGCGGCCGGGCGTGCAGCCCTCGGGAGCGCCGGTGCGCGGCCGTCCCGGCCGGGCCGAACCGGTCGGCGACCGACCGCACCGAGAGCGCGGCGAACGCACCGACGGTCCGCACCCCGAGCCGTACCAGCAGCTCCGCCAGGGTCTCATCACCGAGCACGGCCACCGGGTACGGGGCCAGGAACTCGGCCGTCCGTCCTGGCTGCACCACCAGCCCGTACGGCGCCCGGCGCAGCACGTCCGGCCGCCCCTCACCCTCGCCCGAACCGGCGCTGCGGGCCGCGAGGGTGGCGGCGAACAGGCCGTCCGCGACCCCGATCCTGACCTCGCCCGGGAACGGCAGGGCTGCCAGCGCTGCCACCCGCACCTGCTCGGCCAGCGCCTGCTCGCCGCCGAAGTACCGGGCCGGGCCCTTGACCGGGATCACGCACACCCCGGGCCGGAGCACCTCCACCCGTGGGGTGAACGCCTCCACCGGCTCGAACAGTTCGGCCTCCCGGGCGGGTTGGCGCTCCCGCAGCCGCAGCTCCGGGCAGAGCCGCTGGGCCAGCCGGAGCTGCTGCCCGCGCCGCACCCCGGCGTCCCGCGCCGCCGCCGAGCAGGCCAGCACCCGGCCGGCCTCCAGCACCGCCACCGGCCGGGCCGCCAACTGCGGCGCCACCGGCCCGTCCGTGGCAGGCTCTCCGCCCCGGCGGGCACGAGGGCCGCCGGGCGGATCAGCGCGGGATCGAAAGTCGACATACCTCAGCATCGAACATTCGTTCGTACCTATTCAAGTCCGGAAACCCGACCCACCCGCTCACTCACTGTGACTTGTCGCGCTACTTGTCACATTGGCGAACTCCTGGTCGCGTTGCGGATCTGGTGCAGGCTCGCAGGATTGGTCTTGGAAATCGGGTCGGCTGCTCGTCGGGTCTCCACCCCCTGGGTTCCGAGGCCGTCGCGACCGACCGAGCCGAGTGAGTCGGCCTGGATCTCAGCGAGAGCGGAAGGGAACAACGACATGCCGGAAGCCACATCGGCGCTGCAGTACGAGACCTTGTGCATGCGCCGGTCGGGTCTGACCCGCGACCTGCCGCCCGGCACGGAAGAGCTCCAGTGGGTGGTCAACACCTCGACGCTGATCTTCGGTGACCGTGACGCCGCGCTGGTCGACACATTCCTCACCGTCGAACAGAACCAGCAACTCGTCGACTGGGTGAAGGCACACGACCGCAACCTGGCCTACGTCTACATCACGCACGGCCACGGCGACCACGGCTTCGGCGTGAAGCAGCTCCTAGAAGCATTTCCCGAAGCCAAGGCGGTCTCGACCGCCGCAGCCGTGGCCAAGGCGAGGTTCGAGGGCACACCGCCCTACGTCGACACCTTCTGGACCTCACGCTTTCCGGGACAGGTCCCGCTGCCGCAGGTCTTCCCGGAGGTCCTGGACGGCGACACCTTCACCCTCGAAGGGCACCCGCTGCGGGCGGTCGAGACCGGCTTCACCGACTGCGAGGGCAGCACCGCACTGTGGGTGCCGGACCTGAGGCTCGTCGTGGCCGGCGATGTCGCCTACAACGGCATCCACCAGTACCTGGGCGAGACCACCACCACGTCGCGCGAGGAGTGGATGCGCGCCACCGACACGCTCGCCGCACTCGACCCCGCCTTCGTCGTCGCCGGCCACAAGAACCCCGACCTGCCCGACGACCCGAAGATCCTGGCCGAGACAGCGAAGTACCTGGCGGACTTCAACCGGCTCGACGCCGAGACTCAGACCGCGGCCGATCTGTACGAGGCGATGCTCGCGCTGTACCCGAACCGGGCGAACCCGGGCTCACTCTGGGCCGGGGCGAAGCGGGCCAAGGCGTCATCGCAGTGACGTCACGCCTGGCCAACCGGAGTCGGCGACGGTCACCGCACTGAGGCCGATGAACTGCCTGGACCGCTCGGCTGATGCGGAACGAGCGGGCCGACGCTGCACAGCGTCGGCCCGCTCCGGTGAGGGCGCGTCAGCGCACCTGGTTCAGCCGAGAGGCAGCTCCAGGAAGGCTTCGCCGTCGGCCGGCGAGGTGACCGTGGTGGTGCTGCCCTCCTGGCCGGCGAAGGAGTACAGCTGGTCGCGGCCGTTGACCACCAGGGCCAGACGGTGACCCTCCGTCAGGTCGTAGGCGGCGGGCTGGAGTTCCCAGCGGACGGTGCGGTCCTCGCCGGGCGCCAGCGCGAGCACGGTGAACGGCTCGTGCGTGACGATCCGGGCGGTGCCGTCCGGGGCGACGTCGAACAGGTAGGCCACCAGGGTGGCGGCGTCCTCCGTGCTGCGGACGGCGAGCCGCAGCGTCACGCTGCCGCGGATGCGACGGGCCACGCCGTCCTGGCCGGTCAGCGGCTCGGTCGACCAGACCAGCAGCTGCGACCGTTCGAACTTCGCCAGGTCGTAGGTCTTGGGGTTGCCGAACCACTCCTTCTGCCCGGTCTGCATGATGGCGTCCATCGCGGTGGCGGTGGTCAGGTCACCGGCCGCGAAGTCCCGCGCCCAGCCGCCGGCCGGCTCGGTGGCCAGCGCGCCGTCACCGGAACCGCCGGCGGCCGTGAGGTACAACCGCTCGCGACCGGTGGTGACACCGTCCCACGTCGTGCGCTCCTCGCGGCGGGCCGGGGAGGTGATGAGGTTGCTGCCGCCGGGAACCGGGACGGTCCGGTAGGTGAACATGACCTGGTTGTCGACCTCCGGCCAGGTCGGCACGCCGTTGTCCACGTCGAGCAGGTGGTGGTCCAGCCAGTCGTACGCCTCCTGCATCGGCGTGCGCAGGCCGGGGAACGGCAGGCCGGCCACCAGGCCGGCCAGGCCCGGGCCCTCGGGGGCGCCGTGGTCGCCGATCCACATGTTCAGCCGCTTCGGCACGGTGAGCCGGGTGAAGGCGTCGATCACCTGACCGGCCGGGAACAGGCTCTCGTGCCAGGTGTTGGAGACGAACGTCGGGATCCCCCGCTCGTTGGTGATGTCCGCGTAGGTCGCCGGGGACCGCTCGGTGCCCCACGCCACCACGCCGTCGAGGTTCTCGCCGTTCCGGAAGTCCGCGAGGATCCGCTGGGTGTCCTCGTCGAACTTGTCCACCAAGTCGCCACCGGTGAAGGCGATCAGGGCGTTGACGGCCGCGAGGTGCCGGGTGCCGTTGTCGTACATGCTGGTGGCCAGGTTGCCCCAGGTGCTCAGCGCGACCACCACGGAGACCCGGTTGTCGGGGTCGTGCGCGGCGACCAGCTGGCTGATCCCGGAGCCGTACGACTCGCCGAGCAGACCGATCCGACTCGGGTCGAAGTGCGCCTGCGCGTAGTCGAGCACCGTCGACCCGTCGGACCAGTCCTTGGGCCCGCCGACGTCGATGAAGCCCTCGGACGTGGAGGGCAGCGCCGGATCGCCGATCCCCCGGGGCGTGTAGGCCAGCACGTGGTAGCCGCGCTGAGCCAGCGTCAGGTACGCGTACAGGAACGGCAGCCAGCCGAACGGGCTCCAGCCGGCGGGCACCACCACGAGCGGGCGCGGCTCCGGACCGTTCAGCTTGATGGAGAAGGCCGACAGGCGGACCCCGTCCTCGGCGACGATCTGCGGAAGGTTGATCGTGGCGCGCTGCCGGACGTCGGCCGCCAGGCTCTCCAGCTCCGCCGGGAGGGTCCCGCGCGTCTCGCCCTGGAGGGCGGCGAGCAGGGCCCTGGACGCGTCGACGGCGGCCGGGTTGACGGTAGGGCCGGGGCCCCAGATGCCGTTGGTGGCGATATCGGTGAGCGTCGCATCGGTGATCGACGGGATCGGCTCTCCACCGGAAGCAGTCATACGAACCACCCTTATTCGGTAACGGATATGAGATCCCGGCAGGAGATCTTCGCACCCGAACGGGCGCGGCCCCCGCAGGTACCGAGGTCCATCATGATCACCACAGAGGCGGAGAAACTGAGACCGTGTCATATTCACTAAAAGGGGTGAATCGTCGCCCGATCCCACCTGGCACCGCCGTGCCTCGTCACGCCTCGGAGGATCTGCCGTAGCGCGCAGCGGCCGTGGCCCGCGAGGATGCCCGCCATGGTCATGGACAACCGCCTCGCTCCCGCGCGTTCGACACCCCTGGTGTTCGGCGCGGGGGCGGCCATCGGCGTCCTGGGCGGGATGATCGGACTGGGCGGTGCGGAGTTCCGACTGCCGCTGCTGATCGGCCTGTTCGGGTTCGCCGCGCTCTCCGCCGTCATCCTGAACAAGGCGATGAGCCTGGTGGTGGTCCTGGTCGCGCTGCCCGCGCGACTGGCGGCGGTGCCGGCTACGGAGGTGGCGGCGCACTGGCCCGTCGCGGTCGACCTGTTGGCCGGAAGCCTGCTGGGCGCCTGGGCCGGAGCGAGTTGGGCGGTGCGGATGCGCAGCGCCACCCTCTACAAGGTGCTGGCGGCGTTGATGGTGCTCATGGCCGCGGCCCTGCTGGTCACGCACACCACCGCCTTGGACCCGCTCGCGCTGCCGCTGTGGGCTCAGGTGCCCTGCGGAGTCGTGGCCGGGTTCGGCATCGGGGTGGTCGCGGCGATCATGGGCGTGGCCGGGGGCGAGCTGCTGATCCCGACGATCGTGCTGCTGTTCGCGGTGGACATCAAGACCGCGGGAAGCCTCTCCCTGCTGGTGTCACTGCCCACCATGCTGGTGGCCTTCGCCCGCTACAGCCGCGACGGCAGCTTCGCGGTCCTCGACGCCAACCTCCGCTTCACCATGGTCACGGCCGCAGGCTCGGTCACCGGCGCGGTCCTGGGCGGCCTGCTCCTCGGCGTATTCCCGGACCTGGTCCTCATCCCCGCACTGGCCGTGATCCTGCTCGTCTCCGCGGCCAAGCTCGCCCGTCACGACTGAGCTCCGGTCACGTTGGTGTCAGCTCTCCCGGGCGGATGCGGACCCGGCGTCGATCTCGGCGATCAGGTTCTCGATCAGGCCCTTGATCTCGTCGCGGATCGGCCGGACGGCCTCGACGCCCTGGCCGGCCGGGTCCGCCAGCTGCCAGTCCAGGTACTTCTTGCCGGGGAAGTACGGGCAGGCGTCCCCGCAGCCCATGGTGATCACGTAGTCGGAGGCCTGCACCGCTTCCGTGGTGAGCACCTTCGGCTGCTGGTCGGAGATGTCGATGCCCAGCTCGGCCATCGCGGCCACGGCGGACGGGTTGATCCGGTCGCCCGGGACCGAGCCCGCCGAGCGGACCTCGACGCGGTCACCGGCGAGGTGGCGCAGGAAGCCGGCGGCCATCTGCGAGCGTCCGGCGTTGTGGATGCAGACGAACAGCACGGAGGCGGCGGGAGCGGAGGTCATGGCGATGCTTCCTTCTGACGGAGAAGAAGGGGGCTCGCTTGGCGGGCCCGACCCGGGTAACGTATCAGCGCATGGTGACTTCAGTCGACAGTGATGTGTTGAAAGCCCTGGCCGACCCGCTCCGGATGCAGATCATCGCGCTCCTGAGCCGGGAGGCGCTGTGCACGACACACCTGGTGGAGGAGACCGGCGCCAAGCAGACCAACCTGTCGAACCACCTGAAGATCCTGCGCGAGGCGGGCCTCGTGGACACCGAGCCCTGCGGACGCTTCACGTACTACTCGCTCCGCCCCGAGGCCCTGACCGGCCTGGCGGCGGAGTTCGCCGCCCTGGCCTCCGCCGCCCGGATGACCGCCGAGGCCAACTTCAAGCGATCCTGCTGAACCACCCGCCCTGCCCGAGGAGTACCTGTTGAGCGCCATAGCCGAGCCCAGACCCACGATCACCGAGCCTCCCCCAGCCTCCGGCCGGGGGTGCCCCCTCGCCGTCGAGCCCCCGACTGCCCCGCTGCTGAACCGGGTCGCGGCCGAACTGGTCGGCACCGCCGCCCTGGTGACCGTCGTGGTCGGCTCCGGCATCCAGGCCACCGAACTGTCCCAGGACGTCGGCCTGCAGCTGCTGGCCAACTCGCTGGCCACCGTCTTCGGTCTCGGCGTGCTGATCCTGCTGCTCGGCCCGGTCTCCGGCGCGCACTTCAACCCCGTCGTCACCCTCGCCGAGTGGTGGACCGATCGCCGCCTGACGGCTCGTGAGGTCGCCGCCTACGTCGCCGCGCAGATCGTGGGCGCGATCGGCGGGGCGATCCTGGCGGACGCCATGTTCGGTGAGGCGCTGGTGAGTTGGTCGACCCACGACCGCTCCGCCGGGCACCTGCTGATCGGCGAGGTCGTCGCCACCGCCGGCCTGGTCCTGCTGATCTTCGGGCTCGCCAGGACCGACCACCTGCGCTTCGCCCCCGTCGCGGTCGCCTCCTACATCGGCGCCGCGTACTGGTTCACCTCCTCCACCTCCTTCGCCAACCCGGCCGTCACCATCGGCCGCGCGTTCACCGACACCTTCGCCGGTATCGCCCCGGCCTCCCTCCCTGGCTTCCTCGGCGCGCAACTGCTCGGCGGTGCACTGGGATTGCTGCTGGTCGCGCTGATCTTCGACCACCGCCGCCGCACGGCCGGTACGAAGTGAGCGAGGCCCGGCGCACCCAGGTGCTGGTCATCGGGGGCGGCCAGGCCGGTCTCGCCGCCGGCTACCACCTGCGGCGCGCCGGGCTGGAGTTCGCCATCCTCGACGCCGCCACCGCACCGGGCGGCGCCTGGCAGCACTACTGGGACAGCCTGCGACTGTTCTCCCCAGCCGGGTACTCCTCGCTGCCCGGCCGTCCGATGCCGCATCAGGCCGGCCAGGAGTACCCGGACGCCGCCCACGTGGTGAACTACCTTGCGGCGTACGAGAAGCGGTACGAGCTGCCCGTGCACCGCCCGGTGTGGGCCGAGAGCGTCGAACGGACCCCGGCGGGCCTGCGCACCCGTACCAGCCAGGGTGCCTGGCACAGCGACGCGCTGATCCTGGCCACCGGGAACTGGGAGCGGCCGTTCGTCCCGGCCGTACCGGGCCGCCGCGAGTTCACGGGCCGTCAGCTCCACACGTACGGCTACCGCAGCGCGGCCGACTTCGCCGGGCAGCGCGTCGTGGTGGTCGGCGGCGGCAACTCCGGCGCCCAGATCGCCGCCGACCTGCACGGCGTCGCCACCGTCCGCTGGGTCACCCGGCGCCCGGTCCGTCATCTCCCCGACGAGATCGACGGCCGGGCCCTGTTCGACCTCGCCACCCGCCGGGTCCGCGCCGACGGACCGTCGATCTCCTCGCTCGGCGACATCGTCGCCGTCCCGCCCGTACGCGCCGCCCGGGCCGCCGGGCTGACAGCCCATCCGATGTTCGACCGGCTCACCGCCACCGGCCCGGCCTGGGCTGACGGGACCAATTGGCCTGCCGATGCGGTGATCTGGTGCACCGGCTTCCGCCCACACCTCGTCCCGACCGGCCTGCACCGTACGCGCGGCCGCATCCCGGTCGACGGCACCCGCGCCGTCGAGGAGGAGCGCATCCACCTGCTCGGCTACGGCGACTGGACCGGCCCTGCCTCCGCCACCCTCATCGGCGTCGGCCGCACCGCCCGGGCGGCCGTCGGCGAGATCACCGGCCTGCTGCTCAGCTGACGGCCGGGCTGCGGCGTTCGATCAGCAGGACGTCGCGCCAGGTGCCGTGGTGGCGGGCGACCCGCTCGCGGGTACCGATGACGCGGAATCCCGCTCCGGCGTGCAGGGCGAGGCTGGCGGCGTTCTCCGGGAAGACGCCGGACTGGATGGTCCAGATGCCCGCCGCCTCGGTCGAGGCGATGAGCGCGTCCAGCAGGGCCCGCGCGACGCCCCGGCCGCGCCCGTCGGGGTGGACGTAGACGGAGTGCTCGACCACGCCCGCGTACGCGGCCCGGACAGAGACCGCGCTCACCGCGACCCAGCCCAGCACCGCACCTCCCGGCCCCAGGACGACGTACCGGTGAGCGGGCAGACGGGCGGCGTCGAACGCCCCCCAGGAGGGTGCGGCGGTCTCGAAGGTGGCGTTGCCCTCGTCGATGCCGGCCTGGTAGATCGCCAGGACCTCGCGGGCGTGCCCGGGCTCCATCGGGGCGAGGGTGACGGCGGGGTGCGGCACTCGTCCTCCTCGGCGGTCAGCGGTTGAGGTCGAGCAGGGCGGACATGCCCGCCACCACGGACGGCGCCACCTTGTAGTAGACCCAGGTGCCCCGGCGCTCGCTGGTCAGCAGCCCGGCCTCGCGGAGCTTCTTCAGGTGGTGACTGACCGTCGGCTGGGAGACCCCGACATCCTGGATGTCGCACACGCACGCCTCCCCGCCCTCGTGCGAGGCGACCTTGGAGAACAGCCGCAGCCGGACCGGATCGGCCAGCGCCTTGAACATCGCCGCCATCCGCACCGCGTCCTCGGCGGACAGCTCCGCCGAGGTGATCGGTGCGCAGCACGGCACCGCCTCGGGCTCCAGTACGGTCAACTCCAGATTCGACATGTGTCTATGTTGACAGCCATCTAATCGAGTGGCAAGGTCGCACTCGTCAGCATATCGACGTTCATCGAATCAGCCGGGCGGCCACGGCCGCTCGCATCGAAGGGGACCACCGCCATGTCCGAAGGTCACGACCTGCCCGTCCTCGTCATCGGCGCCGGCCCGATCGGCCTGGCCGCCGCCGCCCACCTCACCGGGCGCGGCCTGGACGTGATCGTCGCCGAGTCCGGCTCCGCCGCCGCGAGCGCGGTACGGGAGTGGGGGCACGTGCGGCTCTTCTCCACCTGGGCCGAACTCGTCGACCCGGCCGCCGAGAAGCTCCTCGGCCCCACCGGCTGGACCCGGCCCGACCCGGCCACCTACCCCACCGGCGCCGACTGGGCCAAGCGGTACCTCCAGCCGCTCGCCGACACCCTGGGAGCGAAGGTCCGCTACAACACCACGGTCACCGGCGTCGCCCGGGCAGGCCGCGACCGCGTCGTCGACTCCGGCCGCTCCGAGCAGCCGTTCACCGTCCACCTCACCACCGCCGACGGCCGCGAGGAGCGGATCAGCGCCGCCGCCGTCATCGACGCCTCCGGCACCTGGTCCACCCCCAGTCCGGTCGGCGCTGACGGGCTCCCCGCCCTCGGCGAGAAGGCGCACGCGGCCCGGATCTCGTACCGCATCCCGGACCTGAAGGACCCTCAGGTCCGCGCCCGGTACGCCGGCAAGCGCACCGCCGTCGTCGGCTCCGGCGCCTCCGCCTTCACCGCCCTGGCCGGGCTCGCCGACCTCGCGCAGCAGGAGAGCGGCACCCACGCCGTCTGGGTGCTCCGCCGCGGCCTCACCGGCTCGACCTTCGGCGGCGGCAGCGCCGACCAGCTCCCCGCCCGCGGCGCACTCGGCCAGGCCGCGAAGGCCGCCGTCGAGAACGGCCACGCGAGTGCGCTGACCGGTTTCCGCACCACCGCCGTCGAGGAGTCCGACGGTCGGCTCGCGCTGGTCTCCGACGAGGGCACCCGAGCCGAGGACCTGGACGAGATCATCGTCCTGACCGGCCTCCGCCCCGACCACTCCTTCCTCTCCGAGCTGCGGCTCGGCCTGGACGAGCGGCTCCAGGCCCCGGTCGCACTGGCCCCGCTGATCGACCCCAACCAGCACTCCTGCGGCACCGTCTACCCGCACGGCGTCGCCGAGCTCTCCCACCCCGAACAGGGCGTCCACCTGGTCGGCATGAAGTCGTACGGCCGCGCCCCGACCTTCCTCGCCATGACCGGCTACGAGCAGGTCCGCTCCATCGCCGCCCACCTCGCCGGCGACCACGAAGCCGCCACCCGCGTCGAACTCACCCTCCCCGAAACCGGCGTCTGCGGCGGCGCCGGCCTCTTCGACCAGCCCACCACCGAAAGCAGCTGTTGCTCGACCCCCGCCGCACCTCAGCTCATCACTCTCAACGTCAGCTCCGGCTCGTGCTGCTCCACCTCCGGCGGCTGCTGACCAGGAATCGGGTTGCGGTGGCCGGTCGGCAGTCGCGACGATCAGCGGATGTTCGAACTGCTGCCAGCCACCGGGGTCCGCCTGCCGGACGATTCCGGGGTGCTCCGCTTCGGCCTGGACGGGGCCGCGACGCGCGATGCCCTGACCCGGCTCGGTGAGGTCCGGCGGGACGAAGTCCCGGAGGCGGCGTGGGCGTACTCCGTCGGGTGGGGCGACCTCGAGGTGAGTGCCCGGGCGGGGTCGGCACCGGACGGGACGCTGGACAGTGCCGTCCTGCGACGGTGTGGCCACCAGCCGTACTGGCGCCCGGCCGAGGTGGCGGTCGTGCTCGACGACGTCGACCTGTTCGGCTACCCCGCGGCCGAGGTGCTGGCGGCGCTGGGCGCGGACCGGCCGCCGGGGCTGCTGCTTCGGCCCGCGCGCCCGGGCCACTACCTGCCCGCCGTCACGCTCCGGGCCCAACCGCCGTCCACCGAACCGGACCTCGCCTCCTATCAGGACCTGTGGACCACCGACCGGGACCGGTGGCAGCTCGAACCCACCGGCACCGGTTACCTGGTCGTCATGAAGGGCGACCCGCCGATGGATCTGCTGATCTGTCACGACACGCTGGCCGAGCAGATCGTCGCCAACATGCTCGCGGCCGGCGTCGAGATCGTCCCCGAGCGTCGGGCCTGACCCGGCGGCCGGGCGCCACCGAAACGGCACGGGCGGGAATCCGCGGGAGCGGCGCGGCCGCGGCCTAACCTGAGCCTGAAGGCCGACCGCCGACGTCCAGACCGAGGAGCACCCGATGACCCAGCCGCCCCCGCCGCAGGTCTGGCCGAGCCTGCGGGCGCACGACGCCCACGCGCTGATCCGCTTCCTGACCGAGGCGTTCGGCTTCGAGGCGACCGCCGTCTACGCGGACGAGACGCATGTGCACCACGCCCAGCTCAGCTGGCCGGCCGGTGGCGGGATCATGCTCGGTTCGGCCCGTGAGCAGGACAGCGACGAGGACCCGTGGCCGCTGCGGCCGGGCAACTTCGGGGCGTACGTCGTGGTCACGGAGGACCCGGACGCGCTGTTCGCCCGGGCGGTCGCGGCCGGGGCCTCGGTGGTCGCGGAGCCGCACGACACCGACTACGGTCCGGACGGTTCACGGGACTTCACCGTGCGCGATCCGGAGGGCAATCTCTGGGCCTTCGGCACCTACCGGGGCGAGCCTCGAAAGGGCTGAACGAAAGGGCTGAACACAGCGCAGTCCCCGGTACTCCCGCTTCGAGCGCCGGGGCTCGGTCGTCGCCGAGAACCGGCTCCCCGAACGGAGTTGCCGGGGGCCTGACCGGGGGCTTGGATGTGTGCTCTCGCGGGGCCGACAGACGTCTCTGCCTGCGGGGCGGGCTCCATCCGGTGATCCGGGGTGTACCTACCAGTCTCCTCCGGTTCACCCGCAGGTCAACCCCCTTCCGACGGTAATCTGGTGCTGTGTGTCCGATCCCGGGGGGACTCACCTCGGATGGCAGCCATGACAGCGCGACTCACCGGCCTCCCCGTCATCGACCTCTCGCTCGCCGACGGCTCCGCCGGCGACCTGGCCCGACTGCACGACACCCTGCGTGCCGCGGCCACCGAGGTCGGTTTCTTCCAGCTCACCGGCCACGGCGTGACCGCCGGGGAGACCGCCGAGCTGACCGACGCCATGCACGCGTTCTTCGCCCTCCCGGAGGCCGACCGGCTGGCGGTGAGCAACCTCAACTCCCCGCACTACCGCGGCTACACCAGGACCGGCACCGAACGCACCGCCGGCCGCCAGGACTGGCGCGACCAGCTCGACATCGGCGCCGAACTCCCGCCGCACGTGCCAGGTCCCGGCGAGCAGCCGTACTGGTGGCTGGAGGGGCCGAACCAGTGGCCCGCCGCCGTGCCCGGGCTCCGCGCCGCCACCCTGAACTGGATCGACCACCTCGGCTCGGTCGCCGCCCGGCTGCTGCACGAACTGCTGACCTCGATCGGCGCCCGCCCCGACTTCTACGACTACGCCTTCGCCGGCCACCCGCACCTGCGGCTCAAGCTGGTCCGCTACCCCGGCACCTCCCCCGACGGCACCGCGCAGGGGGTCGGCGCGCACAAGGACTACGGCTTCATCACGCTGCTGCTCCAGGACGAGGTCGGCGGCCTCGAAGTGCTCCGCTCCGACGGGACGTTCCTCTCCGTCCCGCCGCTCCCCGGCGCCTTCGTGGTGAACCTCGGCGAGCTGCTCGAGGTCGCCACCGACGGTTACCTCAAGGCCACCAGCCACCGGGTGGTCAGCCCGCCCGGCTCCCGCGAACGGTTCTCCGTCCCGTTCTTCTACAACCCGCGCCTGGACGCCCACATCACCCCGCTCGACTTCCCGCAGGCCCACCACGCCCCCGGCGCCACCCAGGACCCGCGCAACCCCCTGTTCGCCGAGTTCGGCCGCAACGAACTCAAGGGCTACGCCCGCGCCCACCCCGAGGTGACGAAGCGTCACCACCCCGAACTCCTGGCCGCCTGAGCGAGGTTCAGCTAAACCGCCCCGAACGCCGCGACCGATCGAGGTCACCGACACCGGGCTGATCTCCCCCACCGGCCGGAGCTAGTGGGACACTACTGCTGTCACAGCGGTACTGCCGCGTCCGATCCCGAGCGGGAGGTCCCACCATGGCAGGAGCTGCGCCGTCGCAGATGACCGTCGACGAGCTGGCGGCCCGGGCCGGGGTGACGGTCCGGACGCTGCGGTTCTACAGCGCGAAGGGGCTGCTGCCGCCGCCGGAGCTGGGGCCGCGTCGGGTCGGCTGGTACGGGGCCGAGCACCTGGGGCGGCTGGAGCTGATCGAGGAGCTGCAGCGGCAGGGCTTGACCCTGGCGGCGATCGACCGCTATCTGTCCCAACTCCCGGACGACGTCGGCTCGCTGGACCTGGTGATCCACCGCGCGCTGGTGGCCTCCTGGACGCCGGTGGCGGCGGAGGAGGCCACCCGTGAGCAGCTCGGCCGCCGGGCGGGGCGGGCGCTCTCGGACGAGGACGTGGACCGGCTGGCCGCGATGGGTGCGGTGCACCGCACCGACACCCCTGAGGTCTTCAAGATCGACCCCGGCCTGCTGCCCCTGGGCGTACGGGTGCTGGACGTGCCCATCCCACTGGAGACCCTGGTCGCCGCCCGCGCGGTGGTCCGGCTGCACAGCCAGGCCACCGCGCACGACCTGCACCGGCTGTTCCGCGACACGGTGTGGCGCCCGTACCGCGAGAGCGAGCCGGACGACCGGGCCCTGGAGCGGATGAAGGCGCTGACCGAGCAGATCCAGCCCATGGTCGTGCAGGCCATCGTGACGGCCTTTCAGCGCTCCCTCGCCGAGGAGCTGGCCGCGCGCCCCGAGGAGGACGCGCGGCCGAGCGGGGACGGCTAGAAGGTCCGCCCGTCGGCGGCCATCTCCTCGAGCAGCGCGGGCGGCTCGAAGCGCGGGCCGTACGTGGCTGCCAACTCGCGGGCGCGGGCGGTGAATCCGGGCAGGCCGCCGTCGTAGCCGTTGATGTACTGGAGCACGCCGCCGGTCCAGGCCGGGAAGCCGATGCCGAGGATCGAGCCGACGTTGGCGTCGGGCACCGAGGTGAGGACGCCTTCGGCGAGGCAGCGGACCGAGTCCAGTGCCTCGGCGAACAGCATCCGCTCCTTCATGTCCTCGAACGGGATCTCCGCGCCCGGGCGGGCGAAGTGCTCGCGCAGGCCGGGCCAGAGCCGGGTGCGGCGGCCGTCGGCGTAGTCGTAGAAGCCCGCGCCGCCGCTGCGGCCGGGGCGCTCGAACTCGTCGAGCATCCGGTCCATCACGGTGTCGGCGGGGTGGGCGGGCCAGACGCCGCCCGCCTCCTCGATCGCCCGGCGGGACTCGTCGCGGATCTTGCGCGGCAGGGTGAGGGTCAGCTCGTCCAGCAGCGACAGGACCTTGGCGGGGTAGCCGGCCTGCGCGGCGGCCTGCTCGACCGAGGACGGGTCGAGGCCCTCGCCGACCATCGCCACGCCCTCGTTGATGAACTGGCCGATCACCCGGGAGGTGAAGAAGCCGCGCGAGTCGTTCACCACGATCGGGGTCTTGGCGATCTGCCGGACCAGGTCGAAGGCCCGCGCCAGCGCCTCGTCCCCGGTCTCCGGCCCTCGGATGATCTCGACCAGCGGCATCTTGTCGACCGGCGAGAAGAAGTGCAGGCCGATGAAGTCGGCCCGCCGGGTGACCCCTTCGGCCAGCACGCCGATCGGCAGGGTCGAGGTGTTGGAGCAGAGCAGCGCGTCGGGCGCGACGACGTCCTGGACCTCCTGGAACACCTTGTGCTTGAGCTCGGTGTTCTCGAAGACCGCCTCGATCACGGTGTCGCAGCCGGCCAGGTCGGCCGCGTCGGCGGTCGGGGTGATCCGGGCCAGGAAGGCGTCCCGCTCCTCGGGCGTGGTCCGGCCGCGGGCCACCGCCTTGTCCAGCAGGGCCGCCGAGTACGCCTTGCCGCGTTCGGCCGCCGCCACGGTGACATCCTTGAGCAGCACCTCGATGCCGGCCTTGGCGCAGGAGTACGCGATGCCCGCGCCCATCATCCCGGCACCCAGCACGGCCACCTTGGCGGCCTTCCGGGCCGGGACCGAATCCGGGCGGCTGGCACCGGAGTTGACGGCCTGCATGTCGAAGAACAGCGCCTTGATCATGTTCTTCGAGGTCTGCCCGCAGGCCAGCTCGGCGAAGTAGCGCGCCTCGATCACCATCGCGGTGTCCACGTCCACCTGGGCGCTCTCGACGGCCGCCGCCAGGATGTTGCGCGGGGCGGGGTAGGGCGCACCGGCCAGCTGCTTGCGCAGGTTGGCCGGGAAGGCGGGCAGGTTGGCGGCGAACGCGGGGGTGCTCGGGGTGCCGCCGGGGATCTTGTACCCCTTGACGTCCCAGGGCTGGACGGCCTCCTCGTGCGCGTCCACCCAGGCCCGCGCCTTCGCCAACAAGTCCCCGGTGTCAACGGCAAGTTCGTCGACGAGGCCGTGCTCCAGCGCCTGCGCGGGCCGGTACTGACGGCCCTGCAGCAGCACCTTGAGCAGCGCGTCGGTGATGCCGAACATCCGCACCGTACGGACCACTCCGCCGCCGCCGGGCAGCAGACCGAGCGTCACCTCGGGCAGGCCGATCTTGCTGCCGGGGGCGTCCAGCGCGACCCGGTGGTGGCAGGCCAGCGCGAGTTCGAGGCCGCCGCCGAGCGCGGCACCGTTGATCGCGGCGACAACGGGCCTGCCCAGCGTCTCCAGGGTGCGCAGCGCGCGCTTGATCCGCATCGAGTTGTCGAACACCCGCTGGGCGTCCTCGGGGCGGGCGGCGGAGATCAGCCGCAGGTCGCCGCCGGCGAAGAAGGTCTTCTTGGCGGAGGTGACGATCACGCCGCGCAGGCCGTCAAGTGCCTTCAGCCGGGCGACGGTTGCCTCCAGCGCGTCGGTGAAGGCGGCGTTCATGGTGTTGGCGGACTGGTCCGGGTCGTCCAGTACCAGGGTGACCACGCCGGTCGCGTCCTGCTCCCAGCGGATGGGGGTGGTGGCAGTCATGAGTCCAGGTCTCCAGGAGTGACGGGTGGTCAGATGCGCTCGACGATGGTGGCGACGCCCATGCCGCCGCCCACGCACAGGGTGATCAGGCCGTAGCGCAGGTCGCGCCGCTCCAGCTCGTCGACGATGGTGCCGAGCAGCATCGCGCCGGTGGCGCCGAGCGGGTGGCCGAGCGCGATCGCGCCTCCGTTGACGTTCACCTGGTCGTGCCGGAAGCCGAGTTCGCGGATGAAGCGGAGCGCGACGGCGGCGAACGCCTCGTTGATCTCGACCAGGTCGATGTCGGCGGCGGTCAGCCCGGCCTTGGCGAGCGCCTTGCGGGTGGCGGGGGCCGGGCCGGTGAGCATGATGGTGGGCTCGGAGCCGGAGACCGCGGCCGAGACGATCCGGGCCCGCGGGCGCAGCCCGTACCGCTCGCCGATCTCCCGGGAGCCGATCGCCACCAGGGCGGCGCCGTCCACGATGCCGGAGGAGTTGCCCGCGTGGTGCACGTGGTCGATCGACTCGACCCAGTGGTACTTCTGCAGCGCGACGGCGTCGAAGCCGCCCGCCTCGCCGATGCCGGCGAACGAGGGCTTGAGCCCGGCCAGCGTCTCGACCGTGGTGCCGGGGCGGATGAACTCGTCCCGCTCCAGCACCACAAGTCCGTTCCGGTCCTTGACCGGTACCACCGAGCGGTCGAAGAGACCGTCGGCCTGGGCCTTGGCGGCGCGGACCTGGGACTCGACCGCGAAGGCGTCCACGTCGGTGCGGGACAGGCCCTCGATGGTGGCGATCAGGTCGGCGCCGATGCCCTGCGGGACGAAGTGGGTGTCGTAGGCGGTCATCGGGTCGGCGAACCAGGCGCCGCCGTCGGAACCCATCTTGACCCGGCTCATCGACTCCACGCCGCCGGCCAGGATCAGGTCCTCCCAGCCCGAACGGACCTTGGCGGCGGCCAGGTTGACCGCCTCCAGGCCGGAGGCGCAGAAGCGGTTCTCCTGCACCCCGGCCACGGTGTCCGGCAGCCCGGCCGCGATCGCGGCGATCCGGGCGATGTCGGAGCCCTGGTCGCCGATCGGGCTGACCACGCCGAGCACGATGTCGTCGATCGCGGCCGGGTCCAACCCCGGGTTGCGGGCCTGGAGTTCGTGGATCAGACCGACCACCAGGTCGATCGGCTTGGTGCCGTGCAGACTGCCGTTGGCCTTGCCCCGGCCGCGTGGGGTGCGGATAGCGTCGTAGACGTACGCTTCGGTGGTCACGTGAGTGCCTCTCAGGTCAGCAGGGAGCGGCCGATGATCTCTTTCATGATCTCGGTGGTGCCGCCGTAGATGGTCTGGATCCGGCCGTCGGTGAACGCCTTGGCGACCGGGTACTCCGTCATGTAGCCGTAGCCGCCGTGCAGTTGCAGGCAGCGGTCGGCGGTGCGCTTCTGCAGCTCGGTGGCCCACCACTTGGCCATCGAGGCGTCGACAGGGGTGAGCGCGTAGCGGTTGTGCTCGGTGATGCAGCGGTCCACGAAGGTCCGGGTGACCGCGCACTCGGTGGCCATTTCGGCGATCTCGAACCGGATGTGCTGGAGCTTGGCCAGCGGCTTCCCGAACGCGGTGCGCTGCTTGACGTACTCGGTGGTCAACTCGACCAGGTACTCGGCCCCGGCGATCGCCGAGACCGCGATGCCCAGCCGCTCCTGGGCCAGGTTGCGCATCAGGTACAGGAAGCCCTGGTTCTCCTCGCCGAGCAGGTTGGCCTTCGGCACCCGGACGTCCTGGAAGAACAACTCGGCGGTGTCCTGGGCCTTCTGGCCGATCTTGTCCAGGTTGCGGCCGCGCTCGAAGCCGTCCGTGCCGCGCTCGACCACCAGCAGGCTGAGGCCGTGCGCGCCGCCCTCGGCGGTGGTCTTGGCGACCACGATCACCAGGTCGGCCAGGATGCCGTTGGAGATGAAGGTCTTGGCGCCGTTCAGCAGGTAGTGGTCGCCCCGGTCCTCGGCCCGGGTGGCGATGCCCTGCAGGTCGGAGCCGGTGCCCGGCTCGGTCATCGCGATCGCGGTGATCAGCTCGCCGGAGCAGAAGCCGGGCAGCCAGCGCCGCTTCTGCTCCTCGGTGGCCAGCTGGGTCAGGTACGGGCCGATGATGTCGTTGTGCAGGCCGAGCGCCAGACCGCTGGCCCCGGCCCGGGTGAACTCCTCGGCCAGCACGGCCGGGTAGCGGAAGTCGGCGCTGCCACCGCCGCCGTACTCCTCCGGGACGGCCAGGCCGAGCAGGCCCTGCCGGCCGGCCGCCAGCCAGGCCGAGCGGTCGACGATCCCGGCCTGCTCCCAGCGTTCGTGGTGCGGGAGCACCTCCTTGGCGAGGAAGGCGCGGACGGTCTCCCGGAACGCCTCGTGCTCCTCGGTGTAGATCTCACGCTGCACGGTTTCCTGCCTTCAGCTGGAGAGACTCTTGACGTCCCAGTCCCGGGCCACTTCGGCGGTGTGACCGCCGGGCCGGGCCGGAGGGCGGCGCAGCGCGCCGGGGGTGACGGAGAAGCGCGGGGCGGGGGCGGGCTGGGTGATACCACCTTCGGTGACGTACGTGCCGCGCGCCACCAGGTGTTCGTGCCCGGCGGCCTGAGTGAGCGTCAGCACCGGGGCGGTGCAGGCGTCGGTGCCCTCGAAGACGGCCGCCCACTCGGCCTGGGTCCGGGTGGCGAACCGGGTCGCGATCAGGGCCCGGAGTTCGGGCCAGCGGGCCTGGTCGTACTGGCCGGGGGCGTCCGGGCCGAGCTCCAGCAGCCGGGCGAACTCGGCGTAGAACTGCGGCTCCAGGGCACCCACGGCCAGGTAGCCGCCGTCCGCCGCCTGGTAGACGGAGTAGCACGGGGCGCCGCCGTCCAGCAGGTTGACGCCGCGTCCGTCCTGCCAGAGCCCGGCGGCCAGCAGGCCCCAGAGCATGGTGGTCAGGTGGGCCGCGCCGTCCACGATCGCGGCGTCCACCACCTGGCCGGCGCCGGTCCGCTCGGCGTGCCGCAGGGCGGCCAGCAGGCCGGTCACCAGGTAGAGCGAGCCGCCGGCGTAGTCACCGAGCAGGTTGGCGGGGAAGGCGGGCGGCCCGTCGGCCGCCCCGGCCAGGCCGAGCACGCCGGCGGTGGCCGCGTAGCCGAGGTCGTGCCCGGCGCGCTGGGCGAGCGGGCCGCTCTGGCCCCAGCCGGTCATCCGGCCGTAGACCAGGGCGGGATTGCGGGCCAGACAGGCGTCGGGACCGACGCCAAGGCGTTCGGCCACGCCGGGGCGGTAGCCCTCGATCAACAGATGGGCCCGCTCGACCAGGTCGAGCACCTGGCCCGGCCCCTCGGGCGCCTTGAGGTCGACCACCACCGAGCGCTTGTTCCGGTTCGTCACGTCGTACGCCGGGTCGGGCCCGAGCACGGCCGGCTCCGGCCGGTCCACCCGGACCACGTCGGCGCCCAGGTCGGCGAGCAGCATCGCGGCGAACGGGCCGGGACCGATCCCGGCGAGCTCCACCACCCTGACCCCGGCCAGCGGCCCGGGGCTGGTCATCTGTGCCACCGACCGTCCTCCCATGTTTGACAGTGGGGCTGTCACAGTCGTGATGATAGACAAGTGACCAGCCGGTAACAAGGGTCGCGACGGCGGGCCGGGCACAGCCTTGCGATCGGCCCCGCGCAGGCGGATTCTGGGGCTGAACGATCCACCCGAGAGAGGTGATCGGACATGCAGAACCACTGGATCGTCGACCTCACCTTCGAGGAGGACGACACCCGCACCACCTGTACCGCATCGCTCAGCGGCTTCAGTGCCCCTGGCGTCCGGGGTCTCGGTATCGCCCGCCGCAACCCGGACGACGCCCCCGACTCCACCGTCGGCGAGGAACTGGCCGCCGCGCGCGCCTGCTCCAACCTGGCCCACGAGCTGATCCACAAGGCCGCCACCGGAATCGAGGACCGCACCCACACCTCCGCCCATCTGATCTTCTGACCCGCACCATCACCACTGGGACCCGGCCACCCTTGGGTCCCGGTGGTAAAATTTCATAGCTCGGGACGTTTCGTCCGGAAGGTCGCGATCATGGCATCGACGAGCGTGGTTCCCCGTCGCAGCACCGTCTGGGCTGCGGTCGCCGGCATCGGGTCGGCCGGGTTCCTGGTGGCCGGGCAACTGCTTCTGTGGCGGACCCCGGAGTACGACGGCATCGACGCGGTGCCGAAGTTGACCCGTTATTACCTCGACAGCGGCAACCGACACCTGGGCGAGGCGTCGGCGCTCATGCACCTGGCCTCGGCGCTGCTGTTCGCCTGGTTCCTGGTGGCGCTGATCCGGATCGTCCGCGACGGCGAGCGACGGGCGGGCCGGAGCGGGAGCCTGCCGACCCTGATGCTGGCGGGCGGCACGGTCTTCATGGTGTTCATCATGCTGGCCGGCACCATCGGCAACCTCTTCGGGATCAGTGCCAACTACGCGGACGGCTTCCCGGTCGAGCCGCGAACGGTGGTCATCGCCATCCTGCTGCTGGACATGTCCTACGCGAGCACGATCGCGGCGATGGTGGGCGTCTCGGTGCTGCTGTTCGCCCTTTGGCGCGCGGTGCAGACCGGCCACGCTCTGCCGGGCTGGCTCGGCTGGTTCGCGTTCGTGCTGGCGATCCTGTGCCTGGCCGGTCCGTTCGGCGCCTGGCTCACCCCGCTGATCTTCGCGCTCTGGATGCTCGCGGCCTGCGTGGTGCTGCTGATGCCGGCCGCCGCCGGACCCGAGGTGACCGGCACCTCGACCTGACGGTTCGTACACCGGCCGGCAGCCGGTCACCCGAGGGACGGATCTTGCTACCAGGATCCGCCCCTCACCGTTGAAAGAATCCTTTCCGCACCGAATAGAACGGCTACGAACTGCGGTCACACTCCCGCAACAATTCCTCTCGCAGATTGATGATCAAGCATCTGCCGACGCCGACCTGACAGCCGCTCAGGTCCCCCGACAGAGGATTTTCGCGATGCCCGAGACCGCGCAGCACAGCCTCAGTACGACCACGGCGAGGATGCTCGCCACCACCACCAAGACCGCGCCGCAGATGCTCGGCATCTCCCCGCGCTACCTGCTCCGGGCGCTGCCGTGGGTGGAGCTGGAGGCCGGCGTCTACCGGGTGAACCGGCGGCGCGGGTTCATCCTCGGGGACGGGCTGATCAGCACGTACGGCGAGGCCGGGGTGGTCCGGGTGATCGCCGAGGACCTGTGCGAACTGCCGTTCCTGCGCGGGCTGGACATCGCGCTGCTGGCCGCGCTGGCCGACGGGTTCGAGCAGCGGGAGGTGCCGGCCGGGGCGGTCGTCGCGGAGGCGGGCGCACCGGCCGAGCGGCTGCAGATCCTCGCGTCCGGCCGGGCCGAGAAGCGGACGGTCGGGCAGTACGGCGACGAAGCGGTGCTGGACATGCTGGGTGACGGCGACGTGTTCGACCCGGCCGCCTGGGTGCGCGGGGAGCCGATGCCGTACCAGGTACGGGCCGCGACGCCGTGCACCGTGCTCTCGCTGGAGCGCCGACTGCTGACCGAACTGGCCGCCCGGGAGCCCGCGTTGCAGGCGGCGCTGCGCAGCTACGTCGAGCCGGGCCGGGCCCGGCCGGACGGCGAGAGCCCGATCGGGCTGGCCGCCGGGCACGCGGGCGAGCCGGAGCTGCCGCAGACCTTCGTCGACTACGAGGACACCCCGCGCGAGTACGAGCTGAGCATCGCGCAGACGGTGCTCAGGGTGCACACCCGGGTCTCGGACATCTACAACTCCTCGATCGACCAGGTGCAGGCCCAACTCCGGCTAACCACTGAGGCGTTGCGCGAGCGTCAGGAGTGGGAGATGCTCAACCACCCGGAGTTCGGGCTGCTCAACAACGTCTCCCCCGGCCAGCGGGTGCACCCGAGGAGCGGCGCGCCGACCCCGGACGACCTGGACGAGCTGCTCACCCGGGTCTGGAAGCAGCCCGCCTTCTTCCTGGCCCACCCGAAGGCGATCGCGGCGTTCGGCCGGGAGTGCACCCGGCGCGGCGTGCCGCCGGTGGTCATGGAGCTGTTCGGCAGCCCGTTCATGAGCTGGCGGGGCGTGCCGCTGCTGCCCTCGGACAAGCTCGACCTGAAGGGCTCCGGCCAGTCCGCCCCGGGGACCACCAACATCCTGCTGATGCGGGTCGGCGAGGCGGAGCAGGGCGTGGTCGGGCTGCGGCCGTCCAAGGTGCCGGACGAGGTGGAGCCGGGCCTGTCGGTGCGTCCGATGGGCGTCGACCTGAAGGCCATCACCTCGTACCTGGTGACCAGTTACTTCTCGGCCGCCGCGCTGGTGGAGGACGCCGTCGCGGTGCTGCAGAACGTCGAGGTGTCGAAGTTCCATGACTACTCCTGACCTCAGGCCGCCCGCCGCGCTCGGCCACGCGGTGGCCGGGCAGCGGTACTGGCTCGCCGAACCGCCCCGGCCGCCGATCCCGGCACCGCCGCCCACCGGGTTCGACGTCGAGGCCGTCCGACGCGAATTCCCGCAGCTGCACCGGGAGGTGAACGGCCGTCCGCTGATCTGGCTGGACAACGCGGCCACCACGCTCAAGCCCCGGCAGGTGGCCGAGGCGGTCGCCGAGCACTACACCTCGGGCAGCTCCAACGTGCACCGGGGCGCGCACGCCCTGGCCCGGCAGGCCACCGAGCAGTACGAGGGTGGCCGGGCGGCCGCGGCCCGGCTGCTCGGGGCGCCCGGTCCCGAGCAGATCGTCTTCGTCCGGGGCGCCACCGAGGGGGTCAACCTGGTGGCGCAGAGCTGGGGGCGGGCCAACCTCGGCCTGGGCGACGAGATCCTGGTCTCGGCGGCCGAGCACCACTCCAACCTGGTGCCCTGGCAGCTGATCGCGGCGGAGCGCCGGGCCCGGGTCCGCCCGATCCCGCTGCTCCCCGACGGGCAGCTGGACCGGGACGCGTACCGGGACCTGCTGGGCTCCCGTACCAGGCTGGTGGCGCTGACCCACGCCGCCAACGTGCTGGGCACCGTCCCGCCGGTGGCGGAGATGACCGCGCTGGCGCACCGGTACGGGGCCCGGGTGCTGGTGGACGGCGCGCAGGCGGTGAGCCACTTCCCGGTGGACGTCAGCGCGCTGGACGCCGACTTCTACGTGTTCTCCGGGCACAAGATCTTCGCCCCCACCGGGATCGGCGTGCTCTACGGCAAGCGCGAGCTGCTGGAGGCGATGCCGCCGTGGCAGGGCGGCGGCAACATGATCGAGTCGGTCCGGTTCGAGGGGAACACCTACGCGCCGGTGCCGCACCGGCTGGAGGCGGGGACCGGCCACATCGCCGGGGTGGCCGGGCTGCGCGCGGCGCTGGACTTCCTGGCCGGGCTGGACCGGCAGGCCGCCGCGCGCCACGAGGAGCAGCTCACCGCGTACGCGATGTCCGCGCTCGCGGGCGTCCCAGGGATCAGGCTGATCGGCACCGCGCCGGGGAAGATCGGGGTGCTGACCTTCCTGCTGGCCGGGACGGACCCGGCCGAACTGGCCCGCTCCCTCGACCTGCAGGGCATCGCCGTCCGGGCCGGGCACCACTGCGCGCAGCCCGCCCTGCGGTCGTTCGGGGTGGCGGCGGCGGTGCGAGCCTCGCTGGCGCTGTACAACACGGTGCAGGAGGTGGACGCGCTGGTGGCGGCCGTCCGGTCTTGAGCCCCGTGGTGGCTGAGCGGTTCCCGGCCAGGCATAGATCATCCCTATGGGGTCATAAGCTCGGAAAGGGTAGCCTAACCGGGAGCCGCCAGTCACCCTGGCGGATAACCGCTGCCCAGCCGAAGGATGCACCGCATGCCTCGCCCCATCCGAGTGGCCATAGTCGGAGCCGGTCCCGCCGGCATCTACGCCGCCGACGCGCTGCTGAAGTCCGAGGTCGCCACCGAACCCGGGGTCTCGATCGACCTGTTCGAGCGGATGCCTGCCCCCTTCGGTCTGATCCGGTACGGCGTCGCCCCCGACCACCCCCGGATCAAGGGCATCGTGACCGCGCTGAACCAGGTGCTCGACAAGCCGCAGATCCGCCTGTTCGGCAACGTCGACTACGGCACCGACCTCACCCTGGACGACCTGCACCGGTTCTACGACGCCGTGGTCTTCTCCACCGGCGCCGACGCCGACCGCGCGCTGGACATCCCCGGCATCGAGCTGGACGGCTCCTACGGCGCGGCCGACTTCGTCTCCTGGTACGACGGCCACCCGGACGTCCCGCGGACCTGGCCCTTGGAGGCCGAGAAGGTCGCCGTGCTCGGCGTCGGCAACGTCGCCCTCGACGTGGCGCGGATCCTGGCCAAGACCGCCGACGAGCTGCTGCCCACCGAGATCCCGCCGAACGTCCACGCCGGTCTGGCCGCCAACAAGGCGGTGGAGATCCACGTCTTCGGCCGCCGCGGCCCGGCGCAGGCGAAGTTCAGCCCGATGGAGCTGCGCGAGCTCGACCACTCCCCCACCATCGAGGTGATCGTCAACCCCGAGGACATCGACTACGACGACGGCAGCATCGCCACCCGCCGGGGCAACAAGCAGGCCGACATGGTCGCCTCCACCCTGGAGAACTGGGCGATCCGCGACATCGGCGACCGCCCGCACAAGCTGTTCCTGCACTTCTTCGAGTCGCCGGTCGAGGTGCTCGGCGAGGACGGCCGGGTGGTCGGCCTGCGCACCGAGCGCACCGAGCTGGACGGCACCGGCAACGTCAAGGGCACCGGCAACTACCAGGACTGGGACATCCAGTCGGTCTACCGCGCGGTCGGCTACCTCTCCCAGGAGCTGCCCAAGCTGCCGTTCGACACCCTCTCGGGCACCGTCCCGCACCAGGCGGGCCGGGTGATCGAGGGCGGGCAGCACCTGCCCTCCACCTACGTCACCGGCTGGATCAAGCGCGGCCCGGTCGGCCTGATCGGCCACACCAAGGGCGACGCCAACGAGACCGTGGCCTGCCTGATCGAGGACTTCCGGAACGACGCGCTGCGCGCCCCGGAGGCCCCGGAGCAGGACGCGATCGTCTCCTTCCTGGACGGGACCGGCGTCAACTACACCACCTGGCCCGGCTGGAAGCTGCTGGACGCGTACGAGCGGGCGCTCGGCGAGCCGCAGGACCGCGAGCGGGTCAAGGTGGTCGAGCGCGCCGAGATGCTCCGCGCCAGCGGGGTGACGCTCCCTCAGGAGTAGGGGGTCTGTCTGATCATTCGCGTCGGATCAGGCCGGGTCGTTCGGTGCGTGCGCTCGGCGTGCGGCCGGGACGCCCTCGTAGCGGAGCTACTTGGGCGTTTCGGCCGTGCGGCGTGCGTGCCGGGCGGGCCGGCCGGCCCCGGCGGGAATGGTCAGACAGGCCCCAATTTCCCCCGCCAGGGGGAGTGGGTTCGTGACCACGGTGGACGTGGGACAGGGGCGCCGGGCGAGAGGGTCGAGGCATGGACCTCACCTCTTCCGGCGCCCTTCGCCGTGGCCTGTGCGCCGTCGCCGTCGTGGCGACGCTGCCCTATCTGACCCTCAAACTGCTCTGGCTGTGTGGCAGTACGGTCGGCTTCACCGGCGAGGCCGACCTCTCGATCGACGCCGACGCGCTCTGGGTGGCCAACCTGGTCACCTTCGGGATGGACGCCGTCGCCCTGCTGCTCGCGCTCGCCTTCGTCCGCCCCTGGGGCCGACGGGTGCCGGTCGGACTGCTGGTCTTCCCGATGTGGGTGGCCACCGGACTGCTCGGCAGCATCGTGCTCGAGCTGCCGCTGATCTTCGGCGCGCAGCTGGTGCTCGGCGACGAGCCCCCGGCCGCCCAGCAGGGGTGGCTGGACCCCTGGGTGTTCGTGCTGGTCTACGGCGGCTTCGTGCTCCAGGGGCTGGCCCTGATCGCCGGTTTCGTGCTGCACGCCCGGGAGCGCTGGGCCGTCCTGCTCGGCAGCCGGATCGGCGATCTGCCGCGCACCGCCACCCTCCGGCTCCAGCAGGTGCTGAGCTGCGTGGCAGCCGGACTCGCGCTGCCGGTCGCGGCCGCCAAGCTGTACTGGGCGCTGGGCGGCGACTCCGGCCTGCCGCTCTCCTTCGCGGACGGGCCGCAGCGGCCGCAGCGGATCATCGCGGGCGTCACCGCCGTACTGCTGCTCGCGGCCGGCGCGGCCTTCCTCCGGCTGGCCTTCCGGCTCGGCCCCGACCGGCCGCTCAGGCCCACCCTGCTGACCGCCTGGCTGGCGGCCGGCTCGGTGTTCGCCTGGGGCGCCTGGACGTTGTTCGCGGACGGCCTGCGGACCGAGCTGCCGAGCGCGGCGGACGCCGTCCCGCCGGCCGCCTCGCTGGTGAGCGTCGGGCAGGCCGGCGCGGGCCTGTTGCTGCTGGTGGTCGGCGCGGTCGCACTGCTCGAACACGCATCCGTCCGGGCTGACGTAGAGTCAGCCGGATGAGTGCACTGATCGGGCGCAGAGCGGCCCTGCGCTGGGTCCACCTGGTGCTCGGCGGGGCGCTGTTGATGCCGTACTGGATGCTCTCGCTGGTCCTGCTGTCCTCGCAGACCGGGGATCGCAGTCCGCAGGAGAACGTGCTGCTGCAGTTCGCCGCGCTGGCGCTGGCGCTGCCGATGGCCGCCGTCACCGCGCTGGTCCCGATGGTGCGGGTGCTGGAGAGCACCGCCGCCCGGGCGCTCGGCCTCGGCGGGGCAACGGAGTTGGCGACCACCCCGTCGCAGAGCTGGGCCGCCCGGCGGCGCACCGCCGCCTGGTACGTCCAGCACCTGCTGCTCGGCGGGATCGTGGCCGGCGTGTCGCTGTCGGTGCCGCCCGCGGTGGTGACTGTGCTGTTCTTCCCCTCCGAAAGGCTGCTCGACCTCTGGTTCGGCGGCGCCCGGATACCGCTGCCGCTGCTCGCGCTCGGCTTGGCCGTGCTGCCCGTGCTCGGCAACGCCGCCGCCGGGGCCTGGCTGGCCAGGACCGCCCCTGCCCTGCTCGGCCCGACCCCGGCCGAGAAGCTGGCGGCTGCCGAGCGCAGGTCCCTCGAACTGGCCCAACGCAACCGGCTGGCACGGGAGTTGCACGACTCGGTCGGGCACGCGCTGAGCGCGGTCGGCATCCAGGCGGCAGCCGCCGGGCGGGTGCTGGCGAGCAGCCCGGAGTTCGTCGCGGAGGCGCTGGCGGCGATCGAGGAGACCGCCAGGATCGCCGTCGCCGAACTGGACACCGTGCTCGGCCTGCTCCGCGAGGACCAGCCCGCCGACCCGGCCACCGGCCCGACCCTGGCTGAACTGGACACCCTGCTCCGTCAGTTGGAGCTGGCCGGGGTGCCGGTCGAGACCCGGTCGGGCCCGGGCCTGACCGCGCTGCCCGGCGAGGTCTCCCGGGCCGCGTACCGGATCGTCCAGGAGGGTCTGACCAACGTGCTCCGGCACGCCGGGCAGGTGCCCGCCGCACTCCGGCTCGAACTGACCGGTGGAGTACTGGAGTTGGAGTTGAGCAACCCGGTCGGTGCCGACCGGCCGAGCCGTCCCGGCGGTGGCCGGGGCCTGCGCGGGATGGCCGAGCGGGCCGCCGTGCTGAACGGCGAGTGCCAGGCCGGACCGACCGGGGACGGCCGGTGGCGACTGGCCGCCCGGCTGCCGATCGAGGGGGAGCAACAGTCATGATCCGTGTGGTGATCGCCGACGACGAGCGGCTGGTCCGGCTGGGCCTGCGGGCCATCCTGGACGCCGAACCCGACCTGACCGTGGTGGGTGAGGCGGCCACCGGCGCCGAGGTGATCCCGGTGGTGCGCGAGCTGCGGCCCGACGTGGTGCTGATGGACGTCCGGATGCCGCAGATCGACGGCATCCGGGCCACCGAACAGCTGATGGCCGACCTCGACCCGGCGCCCCGGGTGCTGGTGGTGACCACCTTCGAGAACGACGACTACGTGTACGAGGCGCTGCGCGCCGGGGCGGCCGGCTTCCTGCTCAAGCGGGCCCGGGCGGAGGAGATGGTGCAGGCCGTCCGGCTGGTCGCGCACGGCGACTCGCTGCTCTTCCCGAACGCCATCCGGCAGCTGGCCGCCGGACGGCGGGCGCCCGCCACCGGCCCCTCGCCGACCGACCGGCTCACCGAACGGGAGGGCCAGGTGCTCCGGCTGATGGCCGCCGGGCTGACCAACGGCGAGATCGCCGAGCGGCTGGTGGTCAGCCCCGAGACCGTGAAGACGCACGTCGGCAGCGTGCTGGCCAAGCTCGGCGCCCGGGACCGCACCCAGGCGGTGATCACCGCGTACGAGTCCGGCTTCGTCCAGCCGGGCTGACGGATCTCCTGCCGGGGATCTCCTTCCGCACCCCGGCTACCCACGGGTAGAGTGCGGCGACCGGGCCCCTGGGGGGCGAACCGTACGACAAGAACTGGTGAACGCATGTCGGTCTGGACCCGTCCGGCGCTCTGGTGGCGCCTGGCCGTGGTGATCTCGGCCGGGCTCGGACTGATCCTCAGTACCGGCTCGCTGGTGTACTTCACGGTCGAGAGCAACGTCATCGTGCTCGGCTACTACATCGGCGCCGTCTACTGGATGGTCAAGCGGAACACCGTGGACGCCCCCGCGCCCCGGCTGCGCGGCGCCGCGACGCTGTACATCACGATCACCGGCCTGGTCGCGCACATCCTGCTGAACAAGGGCGTCAACCCGCTGCCCGGCCTGGTCGACGGCGCCGACCTGCGGCAGGAGTGGTCGAGCTTCTTCCTGCACTACGTCACGCCGCTGCTGGTGCTCACGGACTGGCTCTGCCTCAAGCCGCGCAACGCCTCGCGCTGGAAGGACCTGCCGCTCTGGCTGACCTTCCCGCTCGGCTACGCGGCCGTGACGCTGACCCGGGCCGCGGTCTTCCCGGACTTCCCCAACAAGTACCCGTACTTCTTCCTCGACCCGTCCGAGAAGGGCTACGGCTGGGTGTCGCTCCAGGTGGTCCAGCTGACCGTCGAGTTCGTCGCGCTGGCCGCACTGGTGGTCGGCCTCGACCGGCTCGGCACGAAGGTCTCGCGCAAGCTCCGGCCGGTCGAGGCGTAGGGCCTGACGCCGGGTCAGACCCCGGGTCAGACCCCGGGTCAGACCCCGGGTCAGACGCCCCAGGTCTCGCGCAGCTTCGCGAACTCCTGGTGGAACGCCGGGAAGGTCTTCCGCACGCAGCCCGGGTCGTCGAAGGTGGTGCCCGGGGTGCGCAGGCCCGCGACCGCGAACGACATCACCATCCGGTGGTCCCCGTGGGTGGCGATCTCCGCCGCCCGCGGGGTGCCCGGCTGGATCTCGATCCAGTCCCGGCCGGTCTCCACCGTGATGCCCTGGCGGCGCAGGTTCTCCGCGCAGGCCTCCAAGCGGTCGCACTCCTTGACCCGGGTGTTGTAGACGTCCTCGATCCGCACCGGGCCGTCGGCGAACGGCGCGATCGCGGCGAGCGTGGGCATGGTGTCGGAGATGTCCCGCATGTTCACCGTCAGCCCGCGCAGCCGGCCGCCCTCGGCGCCGGTGACGGTGACCGCGTCCGCACCGATCCGCACCGTCGCGCCCATCCGCTCCAGCACGTCCACGAAGCGCAGGTCACCCTGGAGCGCACCGGCCCCGAGGCCGGGGACGGTCACCTCACGGCCCGTCAGGGCGGCCGCCGCGAACACGTAGCTGGCCGTCGAGGCATCCGGCTCGACCGGGTACTCGACCGCCGTGTAGCCGCCCGGCGGCACCACGAAGACCTTGCCCTCGCGCCGCGCCTCCACCCCGAAGCTGCGCATCATCGCCAGCGTGATCTCGACGTACGGCACCGAGACCAGGTCGGTCACGGTGATCCGCAGCCCCCGCTGGGTCAGCGGGCCGAGCAGCAGCAGCGCCGTCAGGTACTGCGAGGACAGCCCCGCGTCGAGCGTCAGCTCACCGCCCCGGACCCCCTTCGCGCTGATCCGCAGCGGGTGGTGGCCCTCCTGCTCCTCGTGCACCAGCTCGACGCCGAGCTCGCGCAGCGCCCCGGTCAGCGGGCCGACCGGCCGCCGCCGCATCTGCGCCGAGGCGTCGAACCGGAACTCCCCGTGACCCGCCGCCGCCAGCGCCGGCAGGAACCGCGCCGTGGTCGCCCCGTCCCGGCAGTACACGTCGGCGTCGTTGGCCGGTCCCTGCGGCCGTCCCTCGATCACCCAGTCCTGGCCCTCGGCCGCCACCGCGTACCCGAGCTTGGCCAGCCCCTCGGCGAAGCCCTCGGTGTCGTCCGAGTGCAGCGGCCTGCGGAGTCTGGTGGTCCCCTCCGCCGCAGCGGCCAGGAACAGCGCACGCGCCGTCACCGACTTCGATCCAGGAATCTCGACAACCGTCACAGGGTCCTCCACGCCGGGCTCATCTCGGGGTCTCCCCCATCCTCCCCCGCCACCCCCCGAGCACCGGCGGCCGTTCCACGACTCGGACCACAGTCCGTCAGCTCGGCACACCGCCGACCAGGAAACTCACTGGCCCGGCCGCACCTCCCGTACCGATCGCGTGTGGGACGACGGTGGCTGGGGCGGGGTCGATCACCCGCTACGGTGCAGCGCCGCGGCCGGGCCGGAGGAGGCGAGAGACACGGTGTCCCAGCGGGGGTCGGTGACGATCTCGCCGAGCCGGGCCGGGGAGAGCGGGGGGTCGACCCGGGTGACCGGGGTGTCCCGGGCGAGTGGTTCGCGGTTCCACTCCTGGAGCATGATGGTCCGTCCGCTCTTGCGCAGGGTGGCGGACCAGGCCTTCGAACCGGCCGGTTCGTTGTCCCTGGTACCTGCCTGGTAGATCACCAGGGAGGAGCCGTCGGCCAGCTCGGTGGCGGTGCACGCGTCGCCTGCTGGGATGCCCTCGCACCCCCGGGCGCTCGAACCCGGGGTGCTTTCCATGACCCAGAACAGCAGCTGGGCCGCGCCGCCGCCCTCGTCGACGACCACCCGGAGCTGCGGTGTGTCGCTCTCCGAGCCTCTGGCCTCGTCGACCGTCATTCTCCCGGCTGGCAGCAGCTCGGTCAGCATGCCGAGGAACTGCTGCCCCGTCAGCACGGTGGCCGAGGCCGAGCTCGCCGGGCCCATCGCCCGCCCGGCGACGGGCCGGTCGGAGCCGATGGCGAGCGCACCCGCCGTCGTACCGGCGAGCACCACAGCGGTCACCCCCGCGGCCAGCCCTGCGGCCCGGCGACGGCGCAGACGGCGTCCGCGCCCCCAGGCGGAGTCGACCAGGGCGTGCTCCCTGGTCGTGTACTCGCTGCCCACGCGGTTCAGCACCTGGGCGAAGTCGTTCTCGAAGTCCTGGTCGGAGCGATCGGTTGGCATCGGGCTGCATCGTCTCTCTGGTCTGAGGTGTCTGGAGCTCGGACCGCGGCGTGGTCGCCCGTCCGGTAGGGGTTGGCCGACTCAGCGGCCGACGCGCTGACGGCGGCTCAGCGGAGGGCGAGGTCGGCGATACCGTCGCCGAGCAGGGCGCGGATCCGGCCGAGGGCCCGGACGGTCTGGGTGCGGACCGCGCCCGAGCTGCTGTTCAGCACGCCGGCAGTCTCCTCCACGCTCCGGTCCTCCCAGTAGCGCAGGACCAGCACCGCGCGGTCCCGAGGTGACAGCGCACGGAGCGCGGCCTCCAAGGCGAGGCGCAGCGTGGTGTCGCCCTCCTTCGCCGCGCCGTCCGGGATCTCGCCGACCGGGTGCTCGCCGCTGCTGCGACGGCCCCGGTGCGAGAGGAAGGCCCGAACCAGCACCGTGTGCGCGTAGCCGGCCGGATTCTCGATCACCGCCCGGCTCGAGAACCACGACGTGCGGTGCCACTGGGCGTAGACCCGGGCCAGCGTCTCCTGGACCAGATCCTCGGCGAGGTGCGTGTCGCCTCCCGTGAGCAGGCAGGCCGACCGGAACAGCGGACCGGCCCGCCCTGCCGCGAACGCCTCGAAGTCGTCCTCCCAGGCCTTGCGCACCGTCCTGTTGCCTGCCACCGCTCGCCCCCTGGTCGAATTTGCCCTACACCTCAATGACCGGGTGGGCGGCCGGGATGTTACACAGCGATCCTGATCCTCCGTCAGCCGAAGCTCCGGTCACCGACGGAGGGTGAAGCCGCCCTGGATCACCCAGGTGCTGGGCGCCGTGGGCATGCACTTGGTGGCCTGGGCCGGGGCGCTGTAGTCCAGTGCGTTGGCACCCGACCAGCCGACCCGGCGCTCGCCGTGCTCGTCGGCGGGGTAGAAGGTGAGACCGGCCTCGGGGTGCCAGGTGCTCGGCGGCGCGGGCGGCGGGTTCTCGCCTGCGGGGACGGTGAAGTGGAGCGATTCGAGCGGCCCGGTCACCGTGACGGCGGCGCCGTCGGTGCTGAGGCAGTCGATGCTCATCTCACCCCGCACGGCGTAACCGCCCGGGAAGACGTGCTCGACGACGGCACGCCCACGGGCCTGGTGACCGGCGTTTGCGTGGGCTTCGACCCGGACGGTGAGCCGCTCGCCCGGGTTGGGGCCCGGGCCGTGCTCGTTGAGCAGCGTCCAGGCGTGCAGGCTCTGGTGGCGGGTGCTGTCGGCGGCCGGTGCCGCCGATGCGGCAGTGGTGCCGACGGCGGTCACGGCGGTGGTGAGCGCGACTGCGGCGATGAGCTTTCGCATGGTCAATCCTCCGATGGGACGCTGGAGTTGGCAGCGGCAGGCGTTCCCGCCGCTGCCTCAAATCTCCCAGTCACCCCTGGAGTCGGACGTCCACCACAAGGACGGACCCTCTCCCCCGTGCGAGGGGGAGCCGGCCGGGCCTACACCCCCAGCGAGGAGCCGCCGGTGGCGTCCAGCGTCTGGCCGGTGATCCAGCGGGCGTCGTCGGAGGCCACGAAGGCGACCACGTCGGCGATGTCGCTCGGCCGGCCGACCCGGCCGAAGACGGAGTAGGCCGCCGCCTCGGCGTGGGCGTCCGGGTCGGCCAGCCAGGGGTTGATGTCGGTGGCGACGATCCCCGGGCTGACCGAGTTCACGGTGATCCCGCGCGGCCCGAGATCCTGGGCGAGCGTCAGCGTCAGGATGTCGAGCGCGCCCTTGGTCATCGAGTAGGCGGTGATGGCGGGAAAGGCGATCCGGGTGGCACCGGAGGAGATGTTGATGATCCGGCCGCCGTCCCGCAGCCGGTCGAGGCCCTGCCGGACGATGAAGAACGGTGCCTTGACGTTGACCGCGAAGACCCGGTCGTAGTCCGCCTCGGTCACCTCGTGGATCCGGCCGTGGGCGCCGATGCCGGCGTTGTTGACCAGAATGTCCAGCCCGGTCGCGCCCTCGCCGTGCTCGGCCAGCGCCGCGTCGAACGCCGCCCAGAGCGCCTGCGCGTCGCCCGGCACACCGAGCTCGGCGCCGATCGCGAACGCCCGGCCGCCGTCGGCCCTGATCCCCTTGACGACCTGCTCGGCGGCCTCCCGGTTGCTGCCGTAGTGCACCGCGACCAGGGCACCCTCCCGCGCCAGCCGCTCGGCGACGCCCCGGCCGATGCCTCGGCTGCCGCCGGTGACCAGTGCCGTCCTGCCTGCAAGCGAACCCATGGCTGTGCCCTCATTCCACGTCGAAACGATTTCTTTAGCGATCACTACGGAACGAGACCGTAGCACTCTTCTGTAGTGCTCGATATAGAATTCCCGCCATGACCGCCGACCAGCCCATCGCGCAGCACCCGGCCCCGCGCGGGCGCCCCCGCTCCTTCGACCGCGAGGCCGCCCTCGCCCGGGCCGTGGACCTGTTCTGGGAGCGCGGCTACGAGGCGACCTCGGTCGCCGATCTCACCGCCGCAATGGGGATCCGCCCGCCGAGTCTCTACGCGGCGTTCGGCGACAAACGCTCCCTGTTCGAGGAGGTCGTGGCCGACTACCGGCGGGCGCACGGCGCGACCGTCTCGCACGCGCTGGACGAAGGGCCGACCACCCGGGCGGGCGTCGCGCGGATGTTGCGGGTGGCGGCGGCCGAGTACACCGACCCGGCCCACCCGTGGGGCTGTCTGCTGATCAGCTCGGCGGTCAACTGCACGACGCACGAGGTGGAGGAGGAGCTGCGCGGCGTGCGCAACGGCAACCTCCGGGCCCTGGAGTCCCGCATCCGGGCCGACGTCGCGGCCGGACACGAGCCGCCCGGTACCGATGCCGCCGCGCTGGCCGTCTTCGTCGGGACGGTCCTGCAGGGCATGTCACAGCGGGCCCGCGACGGCGCGACCAGGGCCGAGCTGGAGCAGGTCGCCGACCTCGCGATGCGAGCCTGGCCCGAACCGGTCCGCTGACGGACGGCCCGGCCCGGGGGCTCAACTCCCCGCGCCGGTACGGGCGTAGCGGCCCGGCGTGATGCCCCAGATCCGTTTGAAGTGCCGGGTGAAGTGCGGCTGGTCGTAGAAGCCGACGGCGATCGCCACCTCACCCGGCGGCTGCCCGTCGAGCAGCAGCCGCCGCGCCAGGTCGACCCGGCGGGACATCACGTACTGGTGCGGCGCGATCCCGTACGCGGCACTGAACGCCCGTACCAGGTGGGCGGGGTGGGCATGCAGCAGGCGTGCGGCCTGCTCCAGGGTGGTGGCCTCGGTCAGCCGCTCGTCGAGCAGGTCCCGCAGGTGCCCGGCGACTCCCGGTTCGGGCACCGCACCGCCCGCCACCAGCCGGGGTCGCAGGTGTGCGCGCAAGCGCTCGCCGACGAGAGCGAGCCGGCTCTCAGCCTCCAGTTCGTCCCCCGGGCGGGCGAGGGCGGTGTGCAACTGCCCGATGCAGGCGCGCAGTTCGGGGTCGTGGAGGTCGGGGCCGTCGACCGCCGGGCCGATCAGGCTCGCGTCCAGCTGGGTCATGTCCAGATAGAGCACCCGCTTGCGGAAGCCGCCGGCGGTGGCCGGCGAACCGTTGTGCGGGACCAGCGGCGGGAGCAGGCTGACGGTGTCGCCCGGGGTGCCCCGCTGGTGACGGTCCAGGTCGTACCGGACCGCGCCGTCGTCGACGATCAGCAGGGTCCAGCTGTCGTGCACGTGCATCGGGTACGCGTGCTCGGTGAAGCGGGCGTGGAAGACCTCCGTCACACCCGGCACCGACGGACGCCAAGCGGCGATCTCCTGGCGGGGCGTCATCGGGGACCTCCGTGGATACCCCGGCCTTGGCTGGGAGAGGAAACGGATCGCCTACAGAGCAGGTCGGGGGCGGCGTTTCGCTGCCAGGGCAGACTTCCGTGCAGGTGGTTGTCAGTGCCTGTCGGTATGTTGATCGTGTGCATCTTCGGTACTCGTATCGCGTCTATCCGACGGTGGGTCAGCGCTCTGCGCTGGCCCGTACGTTCGGGTGCGCGCGGGTGGTGTACAACGATGCGCTTGCCCTTCGAAAGGCAGCATGGAAGGCGGACCGGTCGAAACTCCCGTCCGGGGCCCTGGCCAAGACAGTGATCACCGACGCGAAGAAAACGGACGCCCGGTCGTGGCTCGGGTCGGTGTCGGTCGACGCGCTGCAGTCGTCCCTTCGCGACCTGGACACGGCGTATCGGAACTTCTACGACTCGCTGTCGGGCAAACGCCGGGGCCGACCGGTTGGGCTGCCCCGGTTCAAGTCGCGGAAGGACAACCGTCAGTCCCTGCGGTTCTCCCGCAACGGGTTCCGTATCCGCGGCAACGGGAAGCTGAATCTGGCGAAGATCGGTGACGTGCGGGTGAAGTGGGCGCGGGCACTGCCCGCCGATCCATCGTCCGTGACAGTCGTCCTGGACCCGTCCGGCCGCTACCACGCCAGCTTCGTCGTGGACATCGAACCCGAGCATCTCCCGGCGCTGGACGCCGAGGTCGGGATCGACCTCGGGCTGACCACCTACGCAGTGATGTCCGACGGCACGGTGATCGACAATCCGCGCTTCCTGCGCAAGGCCGAGCGCCGGTTGAAGGCCGCGCAGCGCGTCCTGTCCCGCAAGGCGAAGGGGAGCAGGAACCGGGCGAAGGCCCGGCGCAAGGTCGCCAAGGCGCACGCCAGGGTTGCCGACACTCGCATGGACTGGATGCACAAGCAGACAACCAGGTTGATCCGCGAAACCCAAGCGATCTACCTGGAGGATCTGAACGTGCGCGGTCTCGCGCGCACTCGCCTGGCCAAGTCCGTGTATGACGCCGGATGGTCGACCTTCCGGCGCCTGCTGACCGAGAAGGCGGCCCGGTACGGTCGGCATGTCGGTGTCATCGGCCGGTACGAACCGACCTCCCAGGTGTGCTCCACCTGCGGAGTTCCGGACGGTCCCAAGCCCCTGAACGTCCGCACGTGGAAGTGCGGCGCGTGCGGTACCTCTCATGACCGTGACCTCAATGCTGCTCGGAACATCCTGGCCGCCGGACGGGCGGACAGGCTAAACGCCTGCGGAGGGCCGGTAAGACCCGGCGTGGCAATCCCACGCCAGGCACGGCCCGTTGAAACAGGAACCCACCGGAACGCCAGCCGTACGGGGCGCAAGCCCCGCGCCGCAGGCGCGGCCGGAATCCCCACGCCTTAGCGCGGCGAGGATGTCAAGCAAAGAACGTACAAGACGCCACCGGCGCCCAACCGGCAGTCTCAACGCATGAGAACGAACGACGAGACCACCCCCCTGAACGCGAGCGGCCCCGTTCGCTTCGACACGAAGATCGCCGTACTGCTGCGCGAGGACCTGGAGCCCTGGCAACGCCTGAACGTGACCGCCTTCCTGGTCAGCGGCCTCGGCACGGCGGCACCCGAACTGATCGGCGAGCCGTACGCGGACGCCGACGACGTCGCGTACCTGCCGATGTTCCGTCAGCCGGTGCTGGTCTTCGAGGGGACGAAGGAGCTGCTGACCAGCGCGCACGGCCGCGCCCTGTCCCGCTCGCTGCCGACGTCCGTCTTCACGTCGGACCTGTTCGGCACCGGCAACGACCGCGACAACCGGGCAGCCGTACGGGCCGTCGGCACGCACCAACTCGACCTGGTGGGCCTGGCCGTGCACGGGCCGCGCAACGCGGTGGACAAGGTCCTCAAGGGCGCGCGGATGCATCCCTGACCGCGCGCTCCCGCACCATCAGGCCAGGTCGGCGAGCACCAGGTCGACGGCGCGAAGGGGGTCACCGCCCGCGCGGGCGAGCAGCGCCTCGACGTCGTACCTCAGCGAACCGATGTCGAGGGACAGCCCGGGGCCGAACCGGCCGGCGGAGAGGCCGACACCCGCCTCGGGGCACGCCTGATCGAGGGCCGACAGCAACGCCCAGCAGTTGGAGCCCAGTTGGGCCTGCTGCACCGGGTCACAGGCACGCACCGCGGCGGCCACCCCCGGGTCGGCGGGATCGTAGGCCAGCAGAGCCGGCAGGAGTTCGGGAGCGCCCATGAGCCGCGCCGCGTCGAAGGTGAGGTTGTGCGCGCCCTCGGGGTCGCCGAGGAGTTCCAGCAGCAGCGGCACGGCGCGGGGGTCGCGTCGGCGGGCGAGCCCCCGGATGCCTTCCTCCCGGACGTCCGCGCACCCGTCGGCCACCCGGTCCCTGAGCGCGGCCCGGATCGCGGGGCTGTCGGTCTCGGCCTGGAAGCCCAGGGTGAAGGTCGCCCAGTTGCGGACCTCCGGCTCCTCGTCACGGGTCAGCGTGATCAGCGCCCGGATCTCCGGCCCGTCCGGCAGGCCCGTGACCACACCGGCGAACGAGCGGGCCACCTCCTCGCGGACCTCGGCGTCGGGATGCCTGGCCAACGTGACCAGGACGGGCACGGCGCGCTGGTCGTACGTCCGCTCGATCGCGCGCGCCAGGGACTGCAGGACGCGGGCCTCGGTCTCCCGTTCGGCCAGGGCGAGGAGCGCGGTCGCCACACCGTCGCGAAGGTCCTCGTGCTGATCGGCGGCGTCGCCCAACAGGTCGCACCCGGCCCGCCGCTCGTCCGGCTCGCCGGAACCGATCAGCTCCAGGCCCGTCGACAGCACCGCCACCGTGTCACTCTCCACCTGGCCAGTCTGGCGCACGGTCAGCGGACAGCCGGGCGAATTTTCGGGCCGCCGAAAGAGAGGCCCTAGCCTGGGCTGCATGGACGAGCGTGACGGGGTGGAGATCGTGGCCTTCGCGGACGGGGCCGCGTTCGAGCGGTGGCTGGCCGAGCACCACGGGCGGCAGGAGGGGATCTGGGTCAAGGTCGCCAAGAAGAAGTCCGGCATCCCGAGCGTCACCGACGACGAACTCGTGGACCACGGGCTCTGCTTCGGATGGGTCTCCGGGCAGCGCCGCTCCCTCGACGGGCAGTACTACCTGCAGCGGTACGTCCCCCGACGGCCCCGGAGCCTCTGGTCGCAGGTCAACGTGGAGAAGGTCGCCGAGCTGACGGCCGCCGGCCGGATGCGGGAGCCCGGCCTCGCCGAGGTCCGCCGGGCGCAGGCGGACGGGCGGTGGGCGGCCGCGTACGCGTCGCAGCGGAACGCGACGGTGCCGGCCGACCTGGCCGAGGCCCTGGCGGCCGATCCGGCGGCGACGCGGGCGTTCGAGGCCCTCAACCAGACCGGGCGCTACCAGTTGCTGCTGCCCCTGCTGCAAGCCCTCACCCCCGAAGCCCGGCAGGCCCGACTGGCCAGAGCGGTGAAATCACTGGCCCAGGGCCCGAACTGACCGACCGTGGGAGTTCCGGTCAGGGGCGGAGCTGGATCGCGGCCGTGAGGGTGTAGCCGACCAGGGCGCCGAAGAAGGCGACGGCGGTGACGTGGCGGGCGGTGAACGGCAGTCCGGCCAGGGCCGGGTAGAGCAGGACGGCGATCGCGGCGCAGATGTCCGCCGCGTAGAGGCCGAGCGGCGGCACGATGTTGGTGCTGCGGGCGGCCCAGCCGGTGGCCACCAGGAAGCCGGTGAGCAGGACGAAGCCGGACAGCAGGCCGGAGCCGATGGTCAGCAGGACCGCGTGCGGCTCGGGCTCCGGCTCGCCCTTGGGGAGGGCCGGGCGCAGCCGGTGCGCGACGGCGAGGCCGATCACGGCGATGAGCAGCGCGGCGAGGGCGCCGACCAGTGCGAGCAGGTTCACGTGCGGCTCCTGGAACGGTGGACGGGCTGGAGCAGGGCCGCCAGGGCGGCCGGGACGAGGATCACCAGCAGCAGGACGACCGACCAGATCACCGGGTCGATCCCCTGGCCGGCCTGACCGGGCGGCGGCGGAGGGACGGGCGGCGGGGCGGCCAGTGCGCTGTAGGTGACCGATGGCGGCGCGGACTGCGGTTCGGGCGCGACCGCCTGAGGTGTCGTCGGCTCCGGCGCCACCGTGCGCGCGACCACGGGTGCCTTGGGCCGGACCGGCTTCGCGGTCTGCGTACGGGGTGCCTCGGGCGGCGCGGCGACGCTGCTCGCCGCGGCGGCGGCCGGGGTGGGCGTGGCGACCGGGGGCGTGGGCGAGGGTGACGGCGCCGGAGTGGACACCACCGGCGTCGGCGTGGCCGCCTCCGACGGGCACGTCTGCGCCGGAGGAGGAGGTGGGGGCGGTGGCGGTGGCGGCGGCTGCGGAGGGGGCGGCGGGCAGAGGGAAACGTCATCCATCCGGCCGATTGTGCGGCCCGCCCCCACCCCGGACGTCCCGGACGGCAGCGGCACTACCCGGACGGGTGACGCCACATCAGCCCCCGCACGCCCCAGGCGCACTCGGGAGCACCCGGGAGCCGAACCCGCACCACCCCATTTCCCCCGTGCACGGGTCTGTTCCGACCGCCTGATCGGTTTGTATCATTCGAGCGCTGATCGATCTAACGGTCCCATTCGATCCCATCGCCCTTCGGATCGCCACTCAGGGAGTCACCCACCCATGCTCCTGCCCCGCACCGCCCTCACCCTCCTCGCGCTCACCGCCGCGGCCCTACCCACCCCGGCAGTCGCCGCCTCCCCCGTCACCAGCTACCTGGACTGCTCCGCGGCCACCAACGGCACCGGTACCGTCACCAGCCCCTGGAACAGCCTGGCCGCCGCCAACGCCCATCTCTTCGGCCCCGGTGACCAGTTGCTGCTCAAGCGCGGCGCCACCTGCCTCGGCACCCTCAAGCCGCAGGGCTCCGGGGCACCCGGCGCACCGGTCACCCTGGCCGGCTACGGCACCGGCACCGCCCGCCCGGTGGTGTCCGGCGACCCGGCCTCGACCGAGCAGGCCGCCGTGCACCTCTACAACGTCGAGCAGTGGGAGCTCCGCGAACTGGAGATCACCTTCGCCGACCCCGCCGCCACCAAGCGGGAACGCAACGGCCTGCTGGTCGAGGTCGCCGACCTGCCCGACGGGGTCGGCTCGCACTACCTGGTCGACGACGTCTACGTGCACGACGTCAACGGCGACGCCACCAAGTGGAGCAACGGCATCCAGTTCCGGGTCTCCGGCACCGTCACCCCCACCAACTTCGACGACGTCCTGGTGCAGAACTCCCGGATCGCCCGGGTCGACCGCGAGGGCCTGACCAACCGCTCCAGCTGGATGTGCCGGCCCAGCTACGGCAGCGGGGACGGCTGCGGCTCCACGGTCAACTGGCGTCCCAGCACCCGGCTGGTCTTCCGGGGCAACACGATCAGCGACACCGGCGGCGACGGCATCGTGGTCCGGGCCGCCGACCACGCACTGGTGGAGCACAACCTCGCGTACGACCTCGCGATGCGCCCGATGGGCTCCAACGCCGGTATCTGGACCATCAATTCGGACTACACCACGGTCCAGTACAACGAGGTGCACCACGTCCGCAGGCTGTCCGACAACAACGACGGGATGGCCTTCGACTCCGACTACGGCAACACCGGCGTGGTCTTCCAGTACAACTACAGCCACGACAACGAGGGCGGCTTCATGCTGTTCTGCGGGGCCTGCGGCGCGGGTTCCAGCAGCACCGGCACCGTGGTCCGGTACAACCTGAGCCGGGCCGACAAGAGCCGCTGGCTGTTCGCGGTCGGCGAGAAGAACGCCCAGATGTACCACAACACCGTGTACCTGCCCGCCGGTTCGACCACCGCGATCATCCAGGACGGCTCCGGCACCAGCGCCACCCGGCTGACCGGCAACGTCTTCCACAACCTCGGCACCGGCGGGTACGCGGGCTTCGGCTCCAACGTCTATCAGCCCGCCGACTTCACCTGGACCGCCAACACCTTCTTCGGCAACCACCCGGCCAACGAGCCCGCCGACCCGGAGAAGCTGACCACCGAACCCGGCTTCGCCAACGCCGGCGGCAGCACCCCCGAGGACTACCGGCTCAGCGCCAACTCCCCCTCCCGCGCCTCCGGTTCGGTGATAGCGGACAACGGCGGCCAGGACTTCTTCGGCACCCCCGTACCCGCCGTCTGCCGCCCGGACCGGGGCTTCCAGCAGGCCGCCACCTTCGACGACACCGCGTGCGCCCCGGCCAACGCCGTCCGCAACCCCGGCTTCGAGACCGGCGCCCTCTCCCCCTGGACCTTCTACGGCGGCGTCACCGTCGACACCACGAACGCCCACTCCGGCACCCGCGCCGCTCGGGTCGGCCCGGCCCAGGCCGCCGCCGAACAGGTCGTCACCCTCGCCCCCAACACCACCTACCGGCTCTCCGGTTGGGGCCGGGTCTCCGCCACCGGCACCGAACTCTCGCTCGGCGTCAAGCAGTACGACACCCTCGGCTCCAGCACCCGGGCCGCCTTCACGGCCACCGGCTGGTCCGAGGGCACCACCACCTTCACCACCGGACCGAACGCCACCAGCGCCAAGGTCTACTGCTACGCCCGCAGCGGCACCGGCTACGGCTGGTGCGACGACGTGACGGTCATCCCCGCCTGACCGCCGTTTGTCGTGTCCGGTCCTCGCGGAGTCAGATCCGCCAGGACCGGATGCGGTCGGCCGCCACGAACACGTCGGCATTGAACTCAGCTACGTCCCTGGCCAGTTCGACCAGCGCACCGTACGGCGGGTCGATGCCTTCCTCGGCCGCGTGCATGTACGCGGCGGTGGCCATACAGGCGTAGAGGTTGTTGCGCACCGGCAGCGGGCGCAGCTGCACGATGGTGTGCATCAGCGCGGCCGCGCACCAGGACGGGTCGGCATCGTGGCCGAGCTGAGCCGTGTTCACCCGGTGCCGGGCGACGGCGGCCTGCAGCGCTGAGTAGTCCCGGACCGTCAGGTCCTCCGGATACGCCTGCTCCTGGACATCGAGCAGCCAACGGATGTCGACATGCAGCACGGTCCTCACGCGTCAGGGCCCTTGTCCGTTGGTGCATCCTCGGGGAAGGCCGCGTCGAACTCGTCGAGGTGCTCGTTCCAGAACGCCACCGCGTGCTCCACGAACGTCCGGCGCTGCTGCTCACGGACACTCAGATCGTGCACGTACGCCTTCACACTCTTGCCGTCGGCGGCTGCCGCCGCCCGGATCGCGGCGAGTTCGAGCTCGGTGTACTCGATGTTGAGCGCTGGCATACCGCCACGGTACCGGAGGGGTACCGGCCAGCAGTACCCCTCCGAATGGATCCGTCAGATCAGCTCGGCCGGCTCGACCGGCCGCAGGCCGCCGTCCAGTTCGAGCCAGCGGGTGGCGCCGATGCCGTGCAGGAACGGCAGGTCGTGGCTGGCCACGATCAGCGCTCCCCGATACCCGGCCAGTGCCTGGGTGAGCTGGCGCACGCTGGCCAGGTCCAGGTTGTTGGTCGGCTCGTCCAACAGCAGCAGCTGCGGGGGCGGGTCGGCCAGCAGCAGCGCGGCCAGGGTGGCCCGGAAGCGCTCGCCGCCCGAGAGGGTGCCGGCCTGCTGGTCGGCCCGGCCGGCGCGGAACTGGAACCGGGCCAGCCTGGCCCGGATCGCGTTGTCGCCCGCCGACGGGGCGTACAGCTTGACGTTGCCCGCCACCGAGAGCAAGTCGTCCAGCAGGTCGAGCCGCTGCGGCAGGTGCCGGACCGGCACCGGTACGGTCATCTCCCCTTCCGATGGCCGGAGTTCACCGGCGATGGTGCGCAACAGGGTGGACTTGCCCGAGCCGTTCCGGCCGACCAGTGCGATCCGCTCAGGACCCCGGATCTCCAGGCTGACCCGGTTGCCGTACGCGAGCCGGACGCCGTCCAGGCTGAGCACCGTCCGGCCTTCCGGCACGGCCGTCCGGGGCAGGTCGATCCGGATCTCGGCGTCGTCCCGGACCGCCTCCTCGGCCGCGTTCAGTCGCTCCTTGGCCTCGTTGAGACGGTCGGTGTGCATGCCCTTGAGCCGGCCCGCGGTCTCCTCGGCGCGGCGTTTGAAGGCGCCCGCGAGGATCTTCGGGTCGTTGCGCTGGACCGACTTCCGCTTGCCGTAACTGGCGCTCCGCTCCAGGCGGATGCGGGCGTCGGCCAGGTCGCGCTGCTGGCGTTGGACGTCGGACTCGGCCGCGCGGACCAACCGTTCGGCGGTCTCCTGCTGGGCGGCCACGGTCCGTTCGTAGTCGGCGAAGTTGCCGCCGTACCAGGTGACCGTGCCGTCCCGCAGGTCGGCGATCTGGTCCACCAGCGCGAGCAGCTCCCGGTCGTGGCTGACGATCACCATCACCCCGGGCCAGGAGGCCACCGCCTCGTACAGCAGCCCCCGGGCCCGCCGGTCCAGGTTGTTGGTCGGCTCGTCGAGCAGCAGTACGTCCGGTCGGCGCAGCAGCAGCGCGGCCAGGTGCAGCAGCACCGCCTCGCCGCCGGAGAGCCCGCCGACCGTACGGTCCAGGCCGAGCCGGCCGAGGCCGAGCCTGGCCAGGGTGGCGGTCGCGCGCTCCTCGACGTCCCAGTCCTCGCCGATCGCGGTGAAGTGCCGCTCGTCGGTGTCGCCGGACTCGATCGCGTGCAGCGCCTCGCGGGCCGCCGCGATGCCGAGCGCCTGGTCCACCCGCTGAGCGGTATCCAGGGTCAAGTCCTGTGGCAGGTAGCCGAGTTCGCCGCCGATCCGGATGCTTCCGGCAGTCGGGGCGAGCTCTCCGGCGAGCAGCCGGAGCAGGGTGGACTTGCCGGCCCCGTTCAGGCCGATCAGGCCGGTGCGGCCGGGGCCGACCACGAGCTGGAAGTCGTGCAGCACGCTGCGGCCGTCCGGCCACTCGAAGCCGAGGTCGGTGCAGCGGATGGAAGAGGTGGGTTGCGCCATGGATGGCCTCCCGGGAAGTGGTCGCCGTGGTGGGGAACGAGCACGGGGAGACACCGCTGCGCTGCGGAGGATGGGGAGGGCACCACGAAAGAAGGGGCTCGCCACCGAGGTCAACGCACGCACGCCCGCGAAGGATGTCAGCGGGGGCGGTGTCTCAGGACCTCAGTAGAGCAACGGCCTTCTCCAGTCTTCGGATCGCTTGTGGGCCGAGATCAAAGCTAGGTGCCGGCCCGACCGCCCGCAAAGGGTTTTCCGGCGGGCCGGATAGGATCGGGGACATCATGAGCGCCACTCTCGTAGTCAAGGACCTCAGCGCCGGCCACGGCGACCGCATCCTCTTTTCCGGCCTGGACCTGGTCGTCGCCCCCGGCGACGTGGTCGGCCTGGTCGGGGCCAACGGCGCGGGCAAGTCGACCCTGCTCCGGTTGATGGCCGGTCTGAGCACCCCCGAGAGCGGTTCGCTCAAGCTGAGCCCGCCGAGCGCCAACGTCGGCCACCTGCCGCAGGAACCCGAGCGCCGCCCCGGCGAGTCGGTCCGCGACTTCCTGGCCCGGCGCACCGGTGTGGCCGCTGCCCAGGCCGCGCTGGACGAGGCCACCGAGGGCCTGGTCGAGGGGCGTCCCGGCGCCGACGACGCGTACGCGATCGGCCTCGACCGGTGGCTCGACCTCGGCGGTGCGGATCTGGAGGAGCGCGCCGAGGAGGTGGCCGGCTCGCTCGGGCTGAAGGTGAGCCTGGACCTGCCGATGACCGCGCTCTCCGGCGGCCAGGCGGCCCGGGCCGGGCTGGCCTCGCTGCTGCTCTCCCGGTACGACGTCTTCCTGCTCGACGAGCCGACCAACGACCTGGACCTGGACGGCCTGGAGCGGCTGGAGTCCTTCGTCAAGGGCCTGCGCGCGGGCACCGTGCTGATCAGCCACGACCGCGAGTTCCTGACCCGTACGGTGACCCGGGTGCTGGAGCTGGATCTCGCCCAGCAGCAGGTGAACCACTTCGGCGGCGGCTACGACGCCTACCTGGAGGAGCGCGCGGTGGCCCGTCGGCACGCGCGCGAGGAGTACGAGGAGTTCGCCGACACCAAGGCGGGCCTGGAGGCGCGGGCCCGGATGCAGCGGGGCTGGATGGAGAGCGGCGTCCGCAACGCCCGCCGCAAGTCCAGCGACAACGACAAGATCGGCCGCGCGACGCGCGCCGAGTCCAGCGAGAAGCAGGCCGCCAAGGCTCGCCAGACCCAGCGCATGATCGAGCGCCTGGACGTGGTCGAGGAGCCGCGCAAGGAGTGGGACCTGCGGATGGAGATCGCCGCCGCCCCGCGCTCGGGCTCGGTGGTCGCCACCCTGCGCGGGGCGAAGGCCGAGCGCGGCGAGTTCTCCTTCGGCCCGGTGGACCTGCAGATCGACTGGGCGGACCGGGTGGCCATCACCGGTGCGAACGGCGCGGGCAAGTCCACCCTGCTGGCCGCCCTGCTCGGCCGGCTCGAACTCACCGACGGCAGCACCACTTTGGGCTCCGGCGTGCTGGTCGGCGAGGTCGACCAGGCCCGCGGACTGTTCTTCGGCGAGGAACCGCTGCTGGACGCCTTCCAGGCGGCCGTGCCCGACCTCTCCCCGGAGGAGGGCCGCACCCTGCTGGCCAAGTTCGGCCTCAAGGCGGCCCACGTGCTGCGCCCGGCTCACACCCTCTCCCCCGGCGAGCGCACCAGGGCCGCACTGGCCCTGCTCCAGGGGCGCGGCGTGAACCTGCTGGTGCTGGACGAGCCGACCAACCACCTGGACCTGCCCGCCATCGAGCAGTTGGAGTCCGCGCTCGCCTCCTACACCGGCACCCTGCTGCTGGTCACCCACGACCGCCGGATGCTCGAGGCGGTGACGGTCAACCGCCGCCTCGAGGTCTCGGGCGGTCGGGTCCAGGAGCTCTAGCGGCTGGGGTGGCTCAGCCGCTCGGGTTGAGCCACAGCTGCATGGCCAGGCCGATGCCGATCAGGGCGACCAGTCGGCGCAGCAGGGCGGGCGGCAGGCGGCGCGCGACCAGGGGGCCGAGCGTGGACCCGACGAACGCGCCCAGCCCCAGCGGCAGCACGGCCCACCAGTCGACGGGGCCGAAGACGGCGAAGGCTCCGGCGGAGACCAGCGTCGCGGCGCCGAGGACCATGTTCTTCAGGGCGTTGGCGGTGGCCAGCCGGGGCTCGGTGGTGATCAGGAGCAGGGCCAGCACCATCACCCCGGACCCCGCGCCGAAGTAGCCGTTGTAGACCGACATCGTGATCAGGCCGAGCGGCAGGGCCACCCCGCGGGCGCCCGGAGCGCGGCGGCTCTGGCGCCGCTGGTGGAGGGCGGCCAGCCGGGGCTGGGCGAACAGGGCCAGCGAGCCGACGGCCACCAGGACCGGCACGACGCGGGCGAAGACACCGGGCGGGGTGACCAGCACCAGCGCCGATCCGGCCGCCCCGCCCAGCGCCGACAGCGGCACCCAGCTTCGCAACCACCGTCCCTGATCGGCGAGTTCGGGCCGGGAGGCGAGGGCCGCGCCGGGCCAGCTCGCGACCAGCGCGACCATGTTGGTGACACTCGCCGAGAGTGCGGGGAGGCCCACCGCGAGCAGGGCCGGGTACGTGATCAGGGAGGTGATGCCGCCCGCGGTGCCGACCACCCCGCCGAGCAGCCCTGCGGCTGCCAGCAGCGCGATCTCGCCGAGGCCGGTCATGACCGGGCCGTCGGACGACTGTCGAAGGCGAGGGGCGAGCGCATGGCCTCACCCTAGTGACCCCCCTGCCGCAGATGATCAGGGGCCCCTGGTGGGCCGCGACCTCGCGACGTAACGGATCTGTGGTCCAGACCTTCCATTGAGGCACCGTCATGTGCTGTGCTGTCGCCCATGGTTGACAGCACAGCGCCAGCGGCCGCCTACCCGACCGTGCCGCTCCGCCCGATGACGGTCCCCGCCCACGAGGCGGAGACCCGCAGCAGGTCCTTCCACGACGTGATGGCGCTCCGCCGGACCGTCCGCGACTACTCGACCCGCCCGATCCCCGACGGGGTGATCGACTGGGCGATCCGTACCGCCTCGACCGCGCCCAGCGGGGCGCACGTCCAGCCCTGGCGGTTCGTGGTGATCACCGATCCGGAGCGCAAGCGACGGCTGCGCGAGGCGGCCGAGGCCGAGGAGCGGGAGTTCTACGCGCACCGGGCCTCGGAGGAGTGGCTGGCCGCGCTGGCGCCGATCGGGACGGACTGGGAGAAGCCGTTCCTGGAGGACGCCCCGGCCGTGATCGTGGTGTTCGAGGTGCACAAGGGCCCGGACTCGCCCCGGCCCTACTACACCAAGGAGTCGGTCGGAATCGCGGTCGGCTTCCTGCTCGCCACCCTGCACCAGGCCGGTCTGGTGACGCTCACTCACACGCCCAGCCCGATGCGCTTCCTGAACGAGGTCTGCGAGCGGCCGGTCGAGGAGCGTGCCGCGTACGTCATCCCGGTCGGCTACCCGGCGGACGGGGCGCGGGTGCCCGACCTGCACCGCAAGCCGCTCGACGACGTGGTGATCCGGCTCTGACCCGGATCCGACCCAGCTCTGACCTGTCTCGAACCGACCGTCCGGTTATCCGGAACCGGTCTCCGCTCAGCGAGAAAATACCTGGTCGGGGGCGCGGCACGGAGGGGATAATCCGCTCATGAGCGAGACCACCCACGAGCCCGCCCCCGCCCCCGAGGCCGCCCCCGTCACCACCGGCCGCCCGCCCGAGCTGATCGCGCTGCCCGGCGGGGTGTCCCTGCGCCGCCGGGGGCTGGCCGACGCCGACCCGCTGAACGCGGCCGTCGTGGCCAACCTGGACCACCTGCGGCCGTGGATGGCGTGGGCCGCCGAGGCCCCCACGCCCGAGCTCTCCCGGGAGCTCGCCCAGGCCGGCGTGACCGCCTGGGACGAGGGCACCGACTTCATGTACCTGGTCGGCCTGGACGACCGACCCGGCAGCGTGGTGGGCGCGTTCGGCCTGCACGGCCGGATCGGCCCGGGTGCGCTGGAGATCGGCTACTGGGTCTCCGCCGACCACACCCGCCGGGGCATCGCCACCGCCGCGGCCGCCCGGCTCACCGAGGTCGCCCTCGCGCTGCCCGGCGTCACCCGGGTGGAGATCCACTGCGACGAGGGCAACCAGCCCAGCGCCGCCGTGCCCGAGCGGCTCGGCTACCGGCTCGACCGGACAATCGACTACACCCCGACCGCCCCCGCCGAGACCGGGCGGAAGCTGATCTGGGTCCGTACCGCCTGACCGTCCGGGCCTGGTCCCCGCCCTGAGGGGGGATCAGGCCCGGGTCGGCGGCGGCCGGTGACATAAGGTGCGATACGGGCGGCCTGCCGCAGTCGTCCCGCCCGAATCGCCGAAAGGACCCCCACCGTGCCGACCGCGCCCGCCACCGGACCCTCCGTCAGCCCGTCGCCCGTCCGGTTCGGCCTGGGTACGGCCGCGGTCGGGCGGCCCGGCTACATCACGCTCGGCCGCGACCTCGACCTGCCGGCCGAGCGGACCGTGGCCGCGCTGCGGGAGCGGACGCACGGCCTGCTGGACGCCGCGTACGCGGCCGGGGTGCGGTACTTCGACACCGCCCGGTCGTACGGCCGCGCCGAGGAGTTCGTCGGCGAGTGGCTGGCTGCGCACCCCGAGGCGGGCGATGTGCAGGTGGGCAGCAAGTGGGGTTACACCTACACCGCCGACTGGCGGACCTCCGGCGTGCCCGTGCACGAGGTCAAGGAGCACTCGGTGGAGGTGTTCGACCGTCAACTCAAGGAGTCCCGGGCCCTGTTGGGCGCCCGGCTGGACGTCTACCTGGTGCACTCCGTGATGCCGGACAGCCCCGCCCTCACCGACCCCGTCCTGCACGACCGGCTGGCGGCCCTGGCCGAGGAGGGCGTCCGGGTCGGCCTCTCCACCAGCGGGCCCGCGCAGGCCGAGACGGTCCGGGCCGCCCTGGCCGTGACGGTGGCGGGCCGTCCGCTGTTCGCCGCCGTGCAGTCCACCTGGAACGTGCTGGAGCCGTCCGCCGGGCCCGCGCTGGCCGAGGCGCACGCGGCGGGCTGGCTGGTCGTGGTCAAGGAGGGTATGGCCAACGGCCGCCTGGCCGATCGCAACGCCGCCCCCGAGCTCCGCTCCCTCGCCGACGCGGCCGGCACCTCCTGCGACGCCCTCGCGCTGGCGGCGGCCGCCGCGCAGCCCTGGGCGGACGTGGTGCTCTCGGGCGCGGCCACCGCCGGGCAGCTGGCCTCCAACCTCACCGCCCCGGCGCTCTCCCCCGAGCAGCTCGCCGCACTGGCTCCGCTGGCCGAGCCCGCCGAGGCGTACTGGCGTACCCGGGCCGCGCTGCCCTGGGCCTGAGCCCGGGGCAGCGGGCCGCTCCTCAGTACCGACCGCCTCAGTACCGGCCGCCGACCGGAGCGGGCAGCGCGTCCAGCTCCGCGAGGTCGGCCGCCGTCAGGGTCAGGTCGGCCGCACCGGCGTTGTCCACCAGGTACTTGGGCGTCTTGGTGCCCGGGATCGGCACCACGTACTGCCCCTGCGCGACCACCCAGGCCAGCGCGACCTGCGCCGGAGTGGCACCGTACTGGTCGGCGATCCGGCGGACGGTGTCCACCAGCGCCTGGTTCGCCGCCAGCGCGTCCGCCTGGAAGCGCGGCAGGGTGGACCGCCAGTCGTCCGCCGGGATGTCGGCGGCCGAGCTGAACCGGCCGGCCAGGAAGCCCCGGCCGAGCGGCGAGAACGGCAGGAACGCGATCCCGTTCGCCTCGGTGTACGGGACGACCTCGGCCAGCGCGTCCCGGGTCCAGAGCGAGAGCTCCGACTGCACCGAGGCCACCGGGTGCACCGCCTGTGCCCGCTGGATCTGCTCCACCGTCACCTCGGAGAGCCCGAGTCGGCGCGCCTTGCCGGCCGCGACCGCCTCCGCCATCGCGCCCCAGGTCTCCTCCAGCGGCACGGCGGGGTCGACCCGGTGCAGCTGGTACAGGTCCACGTGGTCGGTGCCCAGCCGGCGCAGGCTGTCGTCGATCGACCGCCGCACGTGCTCCGGCCGCCCGTCGTTGCCGACCCGGGCCCCGTCCTTGCCCTGCACCAGGCCGACCTTGGTGGCCAGCACGGCCCGCTCGCGGTACTCGCAGGCCAGGCCCTTGCCGACCAACTCCTCGTTGTCGTACGGCCCGTAGACGTCCGCCGTGTCGATCAGCGTCACCCCGAGGTCGAGCGCCGAGCGCAGCACCTCGACCGAGGCGGTGTCGTCCCGCCCGTTCGGGTCGTACGCCCAGGTCATCCCCATGCAGCCGAGGCCGATCACGCCGACCTCGGGACCGTCGACACCGAGCTTGGTGGTCCGCATAGTTGTCACTCCTTCAGATCCTTCACGTCCGAACCGATCGCGCGGGACCACCCTGCCTCTTGGAGTGCACTCAAGGTCAAGCCCGACCCGCCGTCGCACCCGCCAGCAGCCCCGGAAGCTCCCGCATGTCGTGGAAGACCACGGTGCCGGGGCCTGCCAGCCGCTCGGCCCGGGTCAGTCCGCCCGCGTAGCCGAAGGCCCGCATCCCGGCGGCGCGGGCCGCCCGGACACCGGGGTTGCTGTCCTCGACCACCGCGCAGGCGGCGGGGTCGACGCCCATCCGCTCGGCGGCGTACAGGAACAGGTCCGGGGCGGGCTTGCCGTGGGCGACCTCGTAGGCGCTGAAGATCCGGCCCTCGAAGTGGCCGTACAGACCGGTCCGGCCGAGGGTGTGGCGCATCTTCTCGTGCGAGCCGCTGGACGCGACGCAGGTCGGCAGCGTGATCGCGGCCAGCGCCTCGGGCAGCCCGTCCACGGCGGTGATCCCGGCGTCCACCTCGACCTGATGACGCTCCATCAGCTGCTCCCACCACCGGGCGGCCGTGGGCTCGCCGAGCCGTTCGGCGATCTGCTCCTTGATAGAGGTGCTGGAGCGGCCGATGAAGCGGTCGATCACTTCCTCCTCGGTGAGCGGCCAGCCGAGTTCGGCGCCCAGCGCGACCTGCAGCCGGAGGGCGATCCGCTCGCTGTCCACCAGTACGCCGTCGCAGTCGAATATCACCAGTTCTATCGGCTTGATCATCCTCGCAGCATAGAACCGGCTACTATCGCCCCAGCTGTCCGGGCGTAGCGCAGAGGCAGGCGCACGCGGTCTCCAAAACCGCACATCACGCCGGTTCGAATCCGGCCCCCGGGCAGCCCTCGCCGTCCCCCGCCCCGGTAAGATCGCCGCCAGTTGCCCGGGCGTAGCGCAGAGGCAGGCGCGCCGCCATGCCATGGCGGGGACGCCGGTTCGAATCCGGCCCTCGGGCAACACTGCCGGTCCCGTAGCGCAGAGGCAGGCGCACTGCCTCATCAGGGCAGACACGCCGGTTCGAATCCGGCCGGGACCACCGAGAACGCAGGAGCGGCCGTGCCACAGGGCGAGTTGACGGAGCAGGAGCTGGCCGCGTTCGAGCTGACGCTCGGACGGCTGCGCCGGCTGCCCTTCGACGATCCGGTCCGGCTGCGGGCCGAGCACAGCAGCGAGTCCTTCGTCCGGGACGGCCGCAAGCGCCGCCGCCGGGCGGGCTTCGCCGGGGACGCCGCGCTGATCGGCAGCACCGCCACCGGCGGTCTGGCCCGCCGTGAGGACGCCCCGCTGCCCACCCCGTCCGTCCCCACCCCGCTCGGCGAACTCCGCCGTGCCCAGCACTGCTACGTCTGCAAGACCGCCTACTGGCAGGTGGACAGCTTCTACCACCGGCTCTGCCCGGACTGCGCCGCCGACAACACCGCCCGGCGCGGCCTCTCCACCGATCTGCGCGGCCGCCGCGCGCTGCTCACCGGCGGCCGGGTGAAGATCGGCTTCCAGCTCGCCCTGATGATGCTCAGGGACGGCGCCGAACTGACCGTCACCAGCCGCTTCCCGCACGACACCCTGCGCCGCTTCCAGGCCGCCCCGGGCAGCGAACAGTGGCTGGACCGGCTCGACGTGGTCGGCATCGACCTCCGCGACCCGCGCCAAGTGCTGGGCCTCTGCGAGCAGTTGCGTGCCGACGGGCGGCCGCTGGACATCCTGGTGAACAATGCCGCGCAGACCCTGCGCCGCCCGCCGGAGGCGTACGCGCTGCTGGCGGCCGGCGAGCACGAGAGCCTGCCACCGGGCAGCCGGGTCTCGCTCGCCCCCGGCTTCCGACCGATGCCCGCGCTCACCGCCGCCTGGCCCGCCACCGAGCTGACCGGCGCCGAACTCACCAGCCAGGTCACCTCGTTGGCCGACGAGGCCGGGCTGCTGCCGGACACCGCACCCGCCAACTCCTGGTCGGCCCGGCTCGGTGAGCTGGACCCGGCCGAGGTGCTGGAGACCCAGCTGGTCAACGCGCTGGCCCCGGCGCTGCTCTGCGACCGCCTGCTGCCGCTGCTGCTCGCCTCCCCGCACCCGAACCGCTACGTCGTGAACGTCACCGCCGTCGAGGGCCGGTTCGAGGTCCGCAACAAGACCGGCGGCCACCCGCACACCAACATGGCCAAGGCCGCCCTCAACATGCTCACCCGCACCAGCGCGGCCGAACTCGCCGACCAAGGCGTCCACATGTGCGCGGTGGACACCGGCTGGATCACCGACGAGAACCCGGCCCCGAAGAAGTCCCGGCTGGCCGACCACGGCTTCCGCACCCCGCTCGACATCGTGGACGGCGCAGCCCGGGTCTACGACCCGATCGTCCGGGGCGAGGCCGGCTCCCCGGTCTCGGGAGTCTTCCTGAAGGACTACCGCGAGGCGGCCTGGTGAGCACCGGACCGATCTGACGCCCTTGCTCACTTGACTGCGGGCCGGTCGGCCCGCCACCGAGCGGATCGACTTCCCCACGGGCACCGCACTGCCCGACGGAAGGCTCGACCTGTGCAAGCAGGACCTCGGCCCGGACGCCGCGGCCCTGGTCGCCGAGTCCCTCCCGCCAAGCGGGCCGGTGCGCCATCTGCTGCTCGGTACCGACCGGTTGGGCGACCAGGGCGCGGCCACCCTCACGGCCCGAACCCTGGCCACCGAGGTCACGACGCTCTACATGGGCTGCAACAACATCACCACCACCGGCGCCTGCCGGATCGCCGACCATCTGCGGGCCTCCCCGCAGACCGTCCAGGCCCTGTGGCTCAAGCGCAACCCGCTGGGCGACGCGGCGGCCGAAGTGGTCCGCTCCGCCGCGGCCGCCCGGGCGTCCCTGAGCGACCCGCTGCCGGTGGCCCGCCGGAGCCTGCCGATCAGCGCCTCCGGTGCGGCGAGCCGGGACCGCCGGGTGAACTGCGTTCCGGCCGGGGCCGGTTCGGACCGCCGGGGGCCGAACAACAAGCCGCTCCGGACGTCCTCGGCCACGCCTGCGGGCAGCAGGCCCTCGCGGCAGAGCAGCCGGTTCAGCTCCCGGTCGTCCTGCCGGAGCAGCCAGACCCGGACGGCCCGGGGCGCTTCCCGGACGACCCGGACGACCGATTCCGGCTGTCCCCGCGTCGGCCCCGCCAGACCGTACGGAGCGATCCCCAGTCGCTCACAGACCCGCCCCGCCGTACCCGGTGGGGCCAGCCCCAACAGGTACCGGACTCCCTGCGCGGTCGACTCGTGCACGATTCCCTCCACGATCCGTCCGCTCAGCGCGGCAGCTTGGCGAACAGGCTGATCCAGAACCGCTGTTGCTCCGGCGAGGCGCCGACCAGATAGGTCGAACGGAGCTTCGGCGGCAGCAGCGCCACCATCCGCAGCACCACGCCCTTGTACCGCCGCAGTTGGGACAACTCCGCGTTCGCGATGGCCTGGTGCACCAGATCGGTGTCGTTGCCGCCCTCGCTGGACTGCTCGGCCGCCCGGCGCAGTCTGGCCTCCCAGCCCCTCGGGTCGGCGGCGATCTCCCGTAGCCCGGCCACCGGGCGGTCGGCCAGCCGGTCGATCAGCGCGGTGAGCGAGACCGGGGCGTACTCGCCGTCACCGAGGTAGACGGTGCCCATCTCCAGTGGCAGGCCGTGCTGGTGGAGCTTGATCAGGCGTTCCATGGTGCGCTTGCTGATCCAGCCCCGGCCGTCCTCGTCCAGGTCGAACTTCCACCAGTCCAGTACGGTCTCGGCGACCGGGCCGTAGCGGGCGATCAGCCACTCGTTGGCGGGGATGTCAGCGGGGTCCAGGTCGAGCGAGGCGGTGAAGCGGCTCGCCTGGGCGATGTTGTTGCGGGCCACCAGCAGCTTGCGGCCCAGGTGGTAGGGCGGGTTCTGCAGCGCGATCTGGGCGCGCAGGTTGGCGATCGGGTGGCCCGCGATCGACCACTCCTGGGTGATCTCCATCAGCTTGGCGAAGGCCGAGCGGTCCTTGGGACGGTTGTACTCGTCCCAGACCAGCACCTTGGGCTCGTCGCCGGTGAAGATCCCGGCGAGCAGGTTGTCGAGCGTGCCGTCGGGGGTGGGGATCGGCGCGCACAGGTCCTCGACGTTGGTGACCGGCAGCGAGAAGTACAGCGGCGGTCGGCCGTCCAGCGCCTCCGTCGCCAACTCCCGTACCAGCTCGGTCTTTCCGCAACCGGGCGGCCCCTGGAGCAGCACCGCCCAGCGGCGGGCGAACGCGGCGCGCAGCACCCGGCGGACCGGGTCGGCGATCCGGGCGGGGTTGGGCACGCCGAGGGCGCCCGCGATCCGGTCAAGCGTCTCGTGGGTACGGTCCGGCCCCGGCCGCCCGTCCGCGCCGGGCTCGGCCAGCCGGAGTCGTTCGCCGTTGACCAGGGGCAGGCCCCAGACCAGCGGGAAGCCCTCACGGGCGTTGGCGAGCACGTGTTCCAGGGTGCGCGGGGAGAGCAACTCCCGTACGGCGGGCGCGAGGGCGGCCCAGACCGCGAACACCGGCTTGAGGTCCCACTCCGGGAAGCGGGCGGCCAGGCTGATCCGCCAGGCGGTGTCGGCGGCGGAGATCCGGATCGTCACCATCCGGTCCAGGATGGCGAGATCGCCGCGCCGGGCGGCGGTCTCCGCCAGCGACTCGTTGTCGGTCAGGAAGACTCCGACGCAGCCGAGTTCGCGCAGGTCGTACGCGCCCAGGGTCCAGTTGCAGGCGATCTGCATCAGCTGCGACTGGATGGCGTCCCCCGCCTGCAGGGAGTCGTCGATCAGCAGCACGAACGGCTGTCCCGGCCGCAGTTGACTCATCACCAGCTGACGCAGCACCAGTTCGCCGGTGGCCTCGTCCCGGACCGGGGCGTTGGCCAGCAGGTCGTCGGGCGTCAGGTTGGCGGCCGGGACGACGACCAGCCGCAGGTCCGGGTGGGCGGCGGCCAGGTGGCTGTGGAAGCCGGAGGTCTTGCCGATGCCGTGCTCGCCGAAGATCTGCCCGGTCAGGCCGAGTTCGATCATCGCGTCGATGAACTCCTCCAGCCGGGAGCGGCCGGTCCAGCCCTCGGGCGCGACCGGGTAGGTGGCGGTGGCCCGCCAGGTCCTGGTGGGTGCGGTGGTCATCGGGGCACGGCTCCTGTGGTGGTGACGCGGTGACAGGCCATCGGGGGTCGGTGGTGCTCGGGCCAGTCGTCGCCGGAGCCGTCGCCGCCGTCGGTGATCAGCCAGATCCACTTGTCCGGCTCGGCGGGGGTGATCGGCGGGGCGTGGCCGTCGGTGACCACGATCACCGCGTCCGGGTCCTCGGCGAACAGACCGCCCGGACCGGCCGTGCGGCCCTCCACGTAGTCGGCGACCACCTGGAAGCTGGTGCCCCCACCGCCGTAGACCCGCTCCCCGGGGCGGAACGGCATCACCGTCCCGTCGAACGAGAGCCAGTGCGCGACCACCCCGTCGATCCGGCCGACCAGTTCGGTCAGCCAGTCCACCACCCGGGTGGGCATCGAACCCGAGGTGTCGTACGCGACCACCAGTACCCGCTGCCGGACCGGCCCGCGCCGGGAGAGCAGCGGGGGTTGGCCGAGGGCGGCGAGGAGCGCGCCGCGCTTCTTCGGGTAGACCAGCCGCTCGCCCTCGCTGAGCCGGCTCGCCAGCACGTCCACCAGCCAGCGCTGCCACCACTCCACCCGACGGGTGGCGTCGGTCCTGCCGCGCAGCTGGCCCGCGCCGAGCTGCCCCCAGATCCGGGAGATCCGCTCCGAGGACCCTACGGTGCGTTCCATCAGGTCGCGCAGCTCCTGCTCGGCGCCCCGGTGGCCGCGGCGGGCCGCCAGCAGGGAGTTGAGCAGGATGGAGGAGGTGATCCGGTCCACCGTCTCCTGGTCGAGCGGGACTTCCAGGCTCTGGTCGAGGTGGACGCAGTCGTGCACCACCGGGGGCCGGCGCATCCGGCGCAGCTCGGTGTACACGCTCTGATCGGTCGCGACGAACTCCCGGTACTCGACCGACTGAAGGCCCTGCCCGGCCAGGTCATCCCGATAGGCCCGGTAGATCTCGCGGGGGTGCACGCCGACCGGTTCGCCGTTCAGCTCCGGCAGTTCACGCCGGTCCAGCCGGACCATCGCGACGTGATTGATGGTCACCTCGGTGGCCAGCCGGTGCACCGGGTCGTCCCGGAGTTCCGGCTCGGCGTGCAGATGACGCTGGATCAGGTGCCTGGCCTCGTGGAACAGCACGAACTTGACGCCCTCAAGGCCGATCCCGACGAAGAACTCCGGGTTGTAGAGCAGCAGGCAGCTGCCGTCGCCGGAGGCCACCACGGCGGCCGTCGGGACGGCGGTGGTGGGCAGTTGGTGGTGGCACTTGGCGTACAGCCAGGAGGCCACGGCCGACTCGGTCAGGCCGAAGTCGAGCAGCGCGGCCTCCTTCAGCCGCTCGGCCTCGGCCACCACCTCGGCGGCGGCCGGCTGCCAACTGAGCAGCGCGCGGCGGTCGGTGAGGTCGACCACGTACGGACGGTCGTCGGTCACGACGGGCCGAGGATCCGGCGCACCAGGCCGCCCAACTTCTGCCAGGAGGTCGGCTCGGCTTCGGGCTCGGGCTCAACGGGGACCGGGACCTTGAGCTTGACCGAGGCCGGGACCGCCCAGGGGTGCGGCCGCGCAGGCGCCTTGGCGGGTACCGGCTCGAACTCGTACTCCGGCTCGTGCTCGGGCGCCGGCCCGGCCACCGCCCCGGCGGTGACGATCAGCTCCGGCAGGGTGCCGGCGAAGCCGGGGAGCAGCCGGGCCAGCACCGCCCAGGCTTCGCCATGGCCGCCCAACTCCCGTTCCACCAGCGGCCGCAGGACGTCCTCGGCCTCCGCCAGCCGGGTCGGGAAGACCAGCCGCCCGAAGCCGAGCAGCCGTAGGGCCTCCCGGGCGGAGGTGGCCCCTGCCAGGAGATCGGCCGGGCCGCCGAGCACCCCGGCCTGCCGCAGCCGGTGCTCGAACTTGCGGTGCGTACCGAACGCGGCGCGCAACTCCGGCGGGCAGTCGATCTGTTCGGCCAGCGCCCAGCGTGCGTAGCCGGGGAACGGCTCCTCCTGGTGCGCGGCGACGACCTGCGGCCAGTCGGCCCGCCGGAGCCCGCGCGCAACCTGCCGGGCACCCCTGAGCGACCCGCTGCCGACAGCCCGGCGGAGCCGGTCGACCAGCTCCGCCGACGGCGGGAGCTCCACCCGTCGGGACAGGTTCGGGCTCACCGGCACCGGATCGGTCCGCTCCAGGCCGAACGGCAGCCCATCTCGTACGTCCTGGCCCACGCCTTCGGGCACCAGCCCACGCCTGCACAGCAGTTCGTTCACCCGGGGGTCGTCCTGCTGCAGCATCCAGGTCACGAGCGCCGGCGTCGTCCGGATCAGCTGCAGCGCCTGGTACGACCCGTACTCGCTGCTCGGGAACTCAGGCCCCACCGGCCCGTCCGGATCGATCCGCAGGCGGCCGCAGACCCGCCGCCCCGCTCCGTCCGGGGCCAGCCCCAGCAGGTATCGCACGCCTCGGGCGGTCGACTCGTCCATGATCCCCTCCTACCTCCGGTCCGACATCATGTCAGCCGGTCACGGCGCGGCCAGCACCGCCTTCGAGCGGTCGGCGGCGAGCCGCAGGGCGAAGCCGGCCAGCAGCGTGCCCATCGCGTAGCGGTGCACGCGCTGCCAGGTCGGGCGACGGGCCAGGAAGGCCGCGACCGAACCGGCCATCAGCACGAACGCGCCGTCGCAGAGCAGGCAGACGGTGATCTGGGTGAGTCCGAGCAGCAGGCTCTGCAGGGCGACCTGACCCTGCTCGGGCGAGACGAACTGCGGCAGCAGCGAGATGTACAGGATGGCGATCTTGGGGTTCAGCAGGCAGGTGACCAGGCCCATCAGGAACAGCTTGCGCGGCCGGTCGGGCGCCAACTCCTTGGGCGCGAAGACCGATTCGCCGCCCGGCCGGACCATCTGCCAGGCCAGCCAGAGCAGGTAGCAGGCCCCGGCCAGCTTGAGGGTCAGGTAGACCTCGGGCACCAGCGCGAAGACGGTGGCGATCCCGGCGGTCGCGGCGACCAGGTAGACCGCGAAGCCGACGCCCACCCCGGCCAGCGAGACCAGCCCGGCCCGGCGGCCCTGGACCACCGACCGGGAGACCAGATAGATCAGGTTGGGCCCCGGGGTGAGGGCCATCCCGAACGACACCAAGGCGATTCCCGCCAACGCTCCGCCGCTGATCATGTCCGTCTCCTTCGCCCGCCGCACCGGCTCGCTGTGCCGGTGCGCGGTGCTGGTTCGCTGCCGAAGCGGTCATGATGACAGCCGGGCCCGCTCCGCTTCGCCCCAATTTTTTCGGCTGGCCCGGCCCCACGGCGCTGGGGCAGAATCCGGCCCATGCCCCACACCGCTGATCAGCTGCTCCGTTCCCTCGACCCGCTCGCCCACCCGCAGGTGGCCCCGACCGTCGCCGCGTTCGCCCGGTCGCTGAGCGATCGCCAACTGGACGAGCTGCTGGCCGATCTGGACCGACGCGGCCCGTTCGAGCGACGGCTGGCCGCCCTCGCCGCGGTGGCCGGTCGGCGCACCGAGTGGCTGACCGAGCGGCTGACCGACCCGGACCCGGTGGTCCGGGGGTACGCACTACGGTCCGTCCGGCTGCTGCCGGTGCCGGACGCCGCGATCGCGGCCGCGTACGGCGGTGCCTCCGCCGTGGTGCGGCGGCAGCTCGCCAAGGCGGTGCTGGCCGGGCGGCGGACGGCGCTGGCCGAGCGGCTGGTGGTCGAGCTCAGGTCCACCTGGGGCGAGGCCGAGGCGGCCCGCTTGCTGCCGGCCTGCTCGGCCGGGTTCGTCGCCCGGCTGCTGCCGGAGCTGGCCCACGCCGTGAGCAGCCTGGGTGTCCTGACCCGCCGCCACCCGACCGTGCTGCTGGACTACGCCGAGCAGCAACTTCCTGGCCGCACCCCGGAGTTGCGCTCGCACTGGTGGCAGTACCACGCCGACGGACTGGCCGTCACGGTGGACACCCACCCGGAGCGGGTGCTCGACCTGCTGGAGCGGTACGGCCCGGCCTGGCTCCCGTCCGACCTCCAGCGGCAGTTGGGCGCGCTGATCGCGGTGGACCCCGGGCGGGTGTTGCGCTGGCTGCTCGCCCCCGAACGCTCCGCGCAGCCGCTCCCCGCCGGCTGCGCGCGCTCCGTGCTGCGCCGCCTCGCACAGGCCCAGCCCACCGAACCCGCCGCGCTGGCCGCGCTCGGCCGACGCTGGTTCGAGCAACGCCCGGGCGAGTTCCGGCTGTTGCTCAGGGAGCTGCCGCCGAGCCGCCGGGCGGCATTCTTCGACGCCGCGACCGAGGGGCTGGACACCGAGGGCTTCACCGCACCCGAGCTGCTGCCGCGCGAGCACCGCTGGGCCCGCGCCCGGGCCGAGGCCAAGCGGCTGTCGGCCGCCGGGCGGGACTGGCGCACCGTACTGCCGGTGCTGGCCCAACTGCCGGTGGCCGAGGCCAGGCCCGAGCTGCTGGCCGCCACCCGGCGGCCGGAGGCGGGCGACCGGGCCTTCGCCTGGCCGCTGCTGATCGCCAACGCGGGCCGCTCCGGCGACCCGGCCGAGACCGCCCGGCTGCTCGCCCTGTGCGAGCGGTTGCGCAACGAGCAGGACCCGGTCCGGGCCCCCGCCCTCACCGCGCTGGCCGAGCTGCACCCGAGGCTGTTCGGCCCGGCGGACGTCGATGCGCTGGACCGCGTGCTCACCGACGCGCTGGAGGCCAGGGACGCCTCGTACCGGACCAGGCAGGCGGTCACCAAGCTGGCCGTCGGGGTGCTCCGCGAGCACGCCACCGAAGCCGGATCCCCCTTGCTGGCCTGGGCGTTGGCCGCACTGGAGCGGATCACCGGCCAGCTCGGCAACGTCGACCTGGGAGCCCTGCACCGCACCCTGCGCCGGGGCCAGGAGCACCAGGTGCTGGCCGCGCTGCGCCCGTGGCTGGACAGTGCCTCGGCGGTCGCCGACCACCGGCTGCTGTTCGCCCTCACCCGCTCGCTCGGCGACCGGGCCCACGGCATGCCCGAACTCCAGCAGCTGCTGGAGCAGGCGCTACAGCACAGCGACGACGCCGCGTTCGGCACCGCCGCCCGGCTCTGGCTGTCGGACCCCCGGAGCAGGGACGCGCGGGTCGAGCGGATCCTCGCCCTCGAACCCTCGGCGGTCGTACTCCCGCCCGTGGAAGAGGTGTTGACCACCCGCAGGACCGACCTGCTCGACCCGCTACTGGCCGGGCAGCCGCCGCACGGACGCTTCGTCAAGCCCGGCACCCGGCTGCGGCTGCCGGATCTCCGGTACGCCGCCCGCTGGCTGCCCCGGCAGCAGGCCGCGGCGGCGCGGCTGACCGCCCGGGCGGCCGCCGACACCACCCAGGCCGTCCACGCCAGGGCCGCCGCGATCAGGGCCGCCCGCGGCATCCCGCTGCTCGGGCGCCAACTCGCCCTGGAGTACCTGGACTCCGCCGAGGTGGTGCTGGCCGAGGCCGCGCTCGCCGCCCTGGCCTGGGCCGACGACCCGGCCCGGGAGCTGCCGGTGCTGCTCGCCCGCGCCGACGGCGACCGGGCCAGGGTCGCGGTGTACGCCGCCTCCCGGGCCGCCCGCTACGCGGCGCCCGGTCAACTCGCCGAGCAGCTGGGCGGGTTGCTGACCGGCGGCAAGGTGACCACCCGCAAGGAGGCGGTCCGGCTGGCGGCCGGATACCTGCCGCCGGAGCGGGCCGTCGAGCTGCTCAGGCTCGCGTATCTGGCACCCGGTCAGCACCCGGACGTCCAGGCGGCCGTGATCGCGGCCGGTGCCGGGCTGCTCGAACGCGAGGAGATCTGGGCCCTGTTCGGCGCGGCCGCCACCGATTCGCCGCAGACCGGGACGGCGCTGCTGCGCACCCGGCCGTGGCAGCTGGCCGAGGCCCACCGGGCCCGGTTCGCCCGGCTGGTCGGCGAGGTCTGCCGCACGGACCAGCCCGACGCGGCCGTCCCCGCGCTCGGCCAACTGGCCACCTGGGCACGGTTCGCACCCGAGGCGGCCGACGTCCTGCCCGCACTGGTCACCGACCTGACGAACCGGCAGACCTGGCAGGCCGCCGTCCGCACCCTGACGGCCCTGGCGGGCAACGACCTGCCGCACCCGCTCGGCGGCGCCGCCCCGGGCAGCGTGCTGCACCGCACGGTCACCGGGCTGCTCGCGAGCCTGCGGGCCGGGGAGTTCGAGGCGCTGGCGGACCGCGACCTGCCCGCCCGGCAGCGGCTGACCGCGCTGGTCGACGGGCTGCCCCGCCCCGACCAGCCGTGGATCCGGACGAACCTGGCCGCGCTGGCCGGCCTGCTGGCCGAGCAGCCCGCCCACCGGGTCGACGTGCTGCTCGGGCTGGTCGACCCGGCGGCCGGGACGCTCTCCGCGCAGCTGCGCGAACTGGCCGAGGTCTGTGCCGATCGCCCCGCGCTGGCCGCCTCCGCCGCCGCCCGACTGAGCACCCGGCTCGGCCGGGACCGCCTGCCGGACGCGCCCGAGCAGGTCCGGCCGGTGGCCGAGCAGCTGGCCGCCGACGGCGGATCGGCGACCGGCCTGCTGGCGGTCGGGCTGCTCGTCGGCCTCGGCCCGCAGCTCGGCTGGCCCGCCGAGTGGCGGGCGGTGCTGCGGACGCTCCGCCGCCACCCGGCGCCGGACGTCCGCGACGCGGCGCTGGACGTGCTGACGGCGGCGGAGTAACCCCGAAGCACCGCCGGACCCGTACGTACCGGGGGCGCATCCGGGCCACCGCCCGCGCGCCCCCGGGCACCTCCGACCGCCCCCGCACACGGTGCGGCGGCCGCTCCCGGTTTCTGGGACCGTGGGCCGATCGGACCGGACCCCGGGGGAAACATGACACGTCGTTGGCTGATCACCGGATGCTCCTCGGGCCTCGGCCTGGCCCTGGCGGAGGCCGTCGCCGCGGCGGGCGACACCGTGCTGGCCACCGCCCGCAAGCCGGCCACCCTGGCGGAGCTGAGCCGCCGTCACCCCGACCACGTGCTCACCGCCGCGCTCGACATCCGCGACCAGGCCCAGGTGGACGACGCGGTGGCGCTGGCGGCCGACCGGTTCGGCGGGCTCGACGTACTGGTCAACAACGCGGGTAGCGGCCTCTTCGGCGCGGTCGAGGAGGTCGCCGACGAGGAGCTGCGCGACCAGCTGGAGACCCTGGTGGTCGGCCCCTGGCGACTGGTCCGCGCCGTGCTGCCGCTGTTCCGGGCCCAGGGGTCCGGACACGTCGTCAACGTCTCCTCGCTGGCCGGCCGGATGGCCTTCCCCGGCCTGGGCGCGTACGTCACCGGCAAGTACGCCCTGGAGGGCATGAGCCAGGCGTTGGCGGCCGAGGTGCGCCCGCTCGGCATCCGGGTCTCGGTGGTCGAGCCCGGCGGCTTCGCCACCCGCTACGGCGCCGCCATCGCCGAGACCGGCCGGCGGCTCCCGGCCTATACCGAGCAGCTCGAACCGATGCGGGAGGCGATGCGGCAGATGGAGACCGCGCCCGGGCTGAACCGGCCCGAGTACTTCGCCGAGCTGGTCCGGCGGCTGGTGGCCGCCGAGGACACCCCGCTGCGGGTCCCGGTCGGCCCCGACGCCTACGCCTACCTGGACCACACCGAGCAGGCCGCCCGGGACGAACTGGCCGCCGCCAGGGCCTTCAGCGAGCTCCCCGACTGAACAGGCTCCGGTTGACACCCCCGGTGGGGCGGCGTACAGAGAAGAACATGCGCCGGGGAGAGTCCGTCGAGGCCCTGCTCGCCGAGGCGCTGCTGCGTGCGGTCCGCACCACCTCGGCCTACGGAGGCGTGCTCTACCTGCGCTCGGCCGACGGCCGGTCGCTGGTGCTGAGCGCCGTCACGGGCGTCCCGCCGCACCTGCTGAGCGCCTTCCGGCACATCCCGGTGGTCGCCCCGCTGCCGGTCGCGGAGGCGTACCGGACCGGCCGCACGGTGCAGGTGGCCGACGCCGACGACACCATGCGGCGCTTCCCCCGGCTGGCCGTCGGGCTGCCCTACGTGCACGCCTTCGCCTGCGTGCCGTTCGGCGCCGACGACGAGCCGCTCGGCGTCCTCGCCGTGCTCTGGCCCAGCTCCGCCGTGCCGCCGCCGGGCGCCAAGCGGCAGCTGCGCGCCACCGCCAACCGGCTCGCCGCCGCCCTGGACAGCCAGGTGCCGGCCGCACCGCGCAGCCCGGTGGTGGTACCGCTGCCCACCGGCGGCGGCCCCGCACCCCGGGCCGGCGGCCTGGACTGGCGGCTCGCCGACGGCCGGATCACCGCGGACCCGGCGCTGCTCGCGGTGCTGGGCCTGACGCCGGAGGAGTTCGGCGGCCGGGCCGAGGAGCTGACCGAACGCCTGGACCCGGCGGACGTCGAGCCGCTGCTGGCCGCGCTGCGGGCGGACACGCCGTTCACCCTCCGGGTCCGGCTGCGGGACGGCCGACGCGGGCTCGGCCTGCACGGCCGCCCCGGCCGCCCCGGCACGGTCGGCGTGATCGCCCTCGACACCGACGCCGCGACGGCCGCCGTGGCCGCGGTCGAGCGGCTGCGCGACGGGGTGGTGGCGCTCGACCCGGACGGGCGGATCAGCTACCTCAACCACGCCGCCGAGCTGCTGCTCGAGATCGGCCGGGAGGAGCTGACGGGCCATCACCCCTGGTCGGCTCTCCCGTGGCTGGCCGAACCGGCCTACGAGGACAGGTACCGCTCGGCGATGCTCGCCCAGCAGCCCACCGCCTTCCTGGCCTGCCGCCCGCCCGGCCACTGGCTGGCCTTCTCGCTCTACCCCGACGCGCACGGCCTGACCGTCCGGATCGTCCCGGCCGGACCGCCGGGCGCGCACCGGGCCGCGCTGCCGGAGGCCCCGCCCGCCGCCCCGGCCACCCTCGGGGCCACCTACCACCTGCTCCAGCTGGCCAGCGCGCTGACCGAGGCGGTGACCGTCAAGGAGGTCTGCGACTGCGTGATCGACCAGATCCTGCCCGGCTTCGACGGCCAGGAGATGGCGCTCTACCTGGCCCGCTCGGGCCGGATGCACCTGGTCGCGCAGACCGGCTACCCGGACGGCTTCCTGACCCCCTTCGAGGGCACCCCGGTCCGGGCCAGGCTGCCCGGCACCGAGGTGTTCAGCACCGGCGCGCCCGCCTTCTTCGAGTCGCCGGACGAGCTCCTGGCCGCCTACCCGGGCATCGTCCAGGACGAGATGCGGGCCTGGGCCTTCCTGCCCCTGGTCGCCTCCGGACTGCCGGTCGGCAGCTGCATCCTGGGCTTCGACCGGCCCCGGCGCTTCACCAGCGAGGAGCGCTCGGTGCTCACCGCGCTCGGCGGCCTGATCGCCCAGGCACTGGAGCGGGCCCGGCTGTACGACGCCGAGTTCGCGCTCGCCCGGGGCCTCCAGCAGGCCCTGCTGCCGCACCGGCTGCCGGAGGTGCCCGGACTCGCGGTGACCGCCCGCTACCTGCCAGGCACCCGGGGGATGGAGATCGGCGGCGACTGGTACGACGCGATCAGCACCCCCGCCGGGGTCTGCCTGGTGATCGGGGACGTCGAGGGGCACAATGTCGGCGCCGCCGCCACCATGGGCCAACTCCGCAGCGCGGTCCGGGCGTTCGTCACCAGCGGCAGCCTGCCCGACGAGGTGCTGACCCGGACCAACCAGCTGCTGCTCGACCTCGACCCGGGGCTACTGGCCAGCTGCTGCCTGATCCGGCTCGACCCGGCCACCGGCCGGGCGCTCGCGGTCCGGGCCGGGCACGTCCCGCCGCTGTTGCGCCGGCCCGACGGCCGCACCGAGCCGCTGGACCTGGCCGGCGGACCGCTGCTCGGCATCGACCCGGACGTCACGTACCCCACCACCGAACTGCGGCTGCCGGTCGGCGCGATCCTGGCCCTGTTCACCGACGGCCTGATCGAACGGCCCGGCATCCCGCTCGAGGAGGGCCTGGACCAGCTGCGCGCCGACCTCGCCCACTCCTCCGTCGTCGAACTCGGCGCCCTGGCCGACCACTTGCTCCGGGATGCCCGGCACTCGTCCCACCGCGCCGACGACGTCGCGCTGCTGCTCGCCTGCCGGACGGCAGGCGACCTGCCCCACTGACAGCGGCCCGTCCCCGTCGGTACGGGGCCGGGCCGCTGGTGCTGGTGGCGCGTCAGGTCAGCGCGCGGCCACGGTCGCGGCCAGGCCGTTCGCCCAGAGGTTGTTGACCCGGTTCCGCTCGGTGGTGTTCGGGTAGGCGTTGGTGCAGGAGGTGCCGGGGCCACCACCGGACATCAACTCGCTGCACGGGCCCGAGTAGTGGTCCGGCAGGCCGAGCACGTGGCCGGTCTCGTGGGCGGTCACCCGGGTGGAGTTGTACTGCTGGTTCTGCCGGTAGTCGAGGAAGATGTACCCGCGGCCGTGGCCGTCGGTGCTGGCGTAGGAGCCGCGCGAGTCGTTGCCCTCGTAGTAGCGGAAGTCCGCGTTGGAGCCCGACCTGAGCTGGACGTTGCGCACCGAACCGTTCCAGATCGAGGCGCTGTTGGAAATCTGGGTGCGGAACGAGGGCGCGCTGCTGGCGTCGTAGGTGACGACCACCGCGAGCAGGTACGGGTTCGCCGCCTGCTTGGCCAGCGCGGACTTCATCACGGCCTCGTGGAAGGCCTTGACGTCGGCCTGCTCGGCGGCCGATCCGGCGTACTGGGCGACCGCCTGCGGCTGGGGGGCCGCACTCGCGACGGGCGCGGCCAGCAGCCCCGCGGACAGGCCCAGGGTGACGGCCACCGCGGCGGAGAGCATCGAGCGCTTCATCTGGGGACTCCAGTTCATGGCTTCCAAAGCCCTTGTGGGGCAAGTGCTTTGGGAGTGGGGGACGGACTGTCGTGCCACCGAGCTTCGGCCACCGCGACCGGCCTGCGGATGATGCCAGCCGGGGATAGCACCGTCCTATACCCCTTCCCGCCAAACCTGACATGTCCCTGGCGTGAACGGCCCGGTCGGCCGTATGCTCCCGATGTGGAGCTCGAGGTGAGACACCTTCGTGTGCTGTGTGCGGTCGCCGACACCGGCAGCGTCCGGAAGGCCGCCCGGCTGCTCGGCACGAGCCAGCCCTCCGTCAGCACCCAGCTGCACCGGATCGAACGGGCCCTCGGCGGACGGCTGTTCACCCGCGAACGGACCGGCAGTCAGCTCACCCCGCTCGGCCACACCGTGCTCGCCCGGGCCCGGACGATCATCGCCGACATGGCCGAACTGGTCAGCGCCGCACGCCAGGAGGCCGACGACGCCGAGCAGATGACGCTGCGGATCGGCAGCGTCGGCAGCCGCGCGGTGGCCAGCTGGCTGCGCCGGGTGCACACCCGGCTGCCGGACACCCGCACCAGCATCCGGATCGACATCTCCGCCAACGCCCTGCTGCACCTGGTCGCCGCCGAGCAGCTGGACATCGCCCTGGTGCACGAGAGCGAGGGCTTCCCGCTCCGGCTGCCCGCCGACGCCGAGCACCGGGTGCTGATCGCCCGCGAGCCGCAGTTCGTCGCGCTCGCCCTGAGCCACCCGGCGGCCGGCTCGCCGGTGGTGCGGCTGGAGGACCTGGCCGCCGACGCCTGGATGGTCGACCCGACCGCCGACCACGAGTACGCGGCGCTGCGCCGGGTGCTCTCCGAGGCCGGGCTCAACCCGCGCGTGGTGCAGGTCAGGGACAACGCCACCGCCGCCGAACTGGTCGCCTCCGGCGAGGCCGTCCGCCCCTGCCAGCCCACCTCACGGCCGGGCCCGGGCACGGTGATCCGCCCCGTCCACGGCAACCCGTTCAGCGTCCGCCTGCTGCTGGTCTGGCGCCCCCGCGCGCTCAGCGCGCCCGCCTTCGACGGACTGTACGCCGACCTGCGGGCCGCCTACCTGGACCTGGCCGCGACCAACCCGTCGTACCTGGCCTGGCTGCTCAGCAACGACAGCTCACTACCCCGCCTGCTGGCGCACTGACCGGCGGGGGCTTCCCCTGGACTAATACTCTCCGCGCAGATAGTCTTCGCATAGACAATCAAAGCCGTGGAGGCCGCCATGTGGACGTACCAGCACAGCATCGAGACCGCCGCCGCCCCCGAGGCGATCTGGCGGCTCTGGGCCGACGTGGACGGCTGGGGCGAGTGGAACGCCGAGATCGAGAAGATCGACTTCCGGGGCCCGTTCGCGGTGGGCGCCGGCATCGCCATGACCCCGCCCGGAGAGGACCCGATCGAGCTGACCGTGGTCGAGCTCGGCGAGGGTGAGCACTTCACCGACGAGGCCAGGTTCGGCGGGCTGGTGCTGCGCACCACCCACCGGCTCGTGCCGCTCGGCCCCGGGCGCACCGAGGTGGTCTACCGGATGGAGATCAGCGGCGAGGGCGCCGACCAGGTCGGCCCGGAGATCGGCCCCGGCATCACCGCCGACTGGCCCGACACGATGGCCGCGCTGGTCGCGCACGCGGCCCGGGGCTGACGGCCGTGCAGCCGGGCGAGAGCCCCGGGTTCCTGCTCTGGCACGCCACCCTGCGCTGGCAGCGCGGCATCGCCACGGCGCTGACGCCGCTCGATCTGACGCATGTGCAGTTCGTGCTGCTCGCCTGCACCTGGTGGCTGAACGGGCAGGGTGAGCACCCCAGTCAGCAGGCGCTGGCCCGGCAGGCCGGCACCGACGTGAAGATGACCTCGCAGGTGGTGCGCACCCTGGAGGCCAAGGGCCTGGTCGAGCGCGAGGTGGACCCGGCCGACAGCCGGGCCCGGCGACTCCGGGTGACCGCGGCGGGGGCCGAGCTGGCCCCCCGGGCGATCAGCGCGGTCGAGCAGGTGGACACGGAGTTCTTCAGCCCGGTCCCCCGCGCCACGGTGGTCGAACTGCTCGGCCGGCTCGCCCACCCCGAGGGCTGAGAGCCACCCCGAGGACTGAGACCGCGTCAGCCCAGCAGGTCGCTCATCGAGGCGGCCATCGCGCGGACGAAGCCGTCCCGGGTCGGCCCGTCCACCAGGTCGAGCGAGAGATAGGGGTTGAGGTCCTCCAACTCGACCAGCAGCAGGCCGCCTTCGGCCGTCCGGCAGGCGTCCACCCGCTGCACGCCGTGGTCCAGCGAGTTCCAGTCCACGAAGCCCTGGGCGAACGCCAGGTCGGCGGCGGTCGGCTGGTACGGCTCCAACTGCCAGCGGACGGCCGGGTCCGGGGCGTACAGCGCGTACTGGAACGCCCGGCCGACGAAGTAGAAGGACACCTCGTACCGGAAGTCGATCCGGGGCTGGAGCAGGGTCGAACCGTCGAGCTCCAGCTCCGCCAGGGCGGCGGCCGGGAGTACGGCGAGGCCGATCGAGTCGGCGCCGAGCTTCGGCTTGGTGACGTACTCGGCGACCTCTGGCAGCAGGCCGAGGTCGGCGCGGTCCGCCACGGTCGGTATCACCGGGTGGCCCGCGGCGGTCAGGTCGAGCAGGTACTGCTTGCCCGCCATGTCGCCCCGGCCGTGCAGCGGATTGAAGACCCGGGTGCCGCTCGCCAGCGCCCGGGCCCGGAAGGCGTCGTAGCTCTCCTGGTAGTGCAGCACCGGGCCGCTGTTGCGGACCACCGTCAGGTCGAAGCCGTCCATCAGGGCGGCCGCGTCCAGCGGGTGGCAGAGCGCCAGCTCGAAGGAGCCGCGCAGCGCGGCCGACAGGGCGATGTCCTCGTCGCAGTAGCGGCGGCCCCTGGCCGGGTAGGTGAGGTCGGTGACGTAGAGGATCCGGGACATCGGTGGGGCTCCGTTCGCAGGTGCGGCGGGGCCCACCCTACGTCGGGCGGCCGAAACGGTCAGGCGGCCGGGTCGTCGAGCTGGAAGATCTCCTCGACCGGCCGCCGGAAGAACCGGGCGATACCGATCGCCAGCGGCAGCGCCGGGTTGTACCGGCCGGTCTCGATCGCGTTCACCGTCTGCCGGGAGACCCCGAGGAGATCCGCCAACTCCCCCTGGGAAAGGCCACGTTGGGAGCGCAGTTCACGCAGGCTGTTGCGCACCCCAGAAAGGTAGGGTCGGCCGTGACGGTGAGTCAAGGGTCCTTTACACACCCCACCCCGGCTGGACTACCATCTGTGAATGACGGACACCTCGGACAGAGCACGGGAACTCGCGGACCTGGCGGCCCGGTTCCCGCAGTTGCACGCGCCCCAGCGCTGGGCCTGGGGCGGCATCGACGCACAGTTCTCGGCGGTGCTGCCGCCCGACGAACTCATCACCAACATCCACCTGGTGGGCTTCTCCGGTGATCAGGTGGTGCTCTGCCGGGACGCCCGGGGGCACTGGTTCCTGCCCGGCGGCACCCGGGAGGCGGCCGAGAGCATCGAGAGCTGCCTGGCCCGCGAACTCCGCGAGGAGGCCGGCGCCCGGCTGCTCGGCGAGCCGGTCTGGCTCGGCGCCCACCGCTGCGTGACGGACCACCCGGTGCCGTACCGCCCCTGGCAGCCGCACCCCGAGAAGGCCTGGCTCTGGGGCTGGGCCGAGGTCACCGTGGACTCCGAGCCGAGCAACCCGGACGACGGCGAACAGGTGGTCGAGGTCCGCGCGATGGACCCGGCCGAGGCCCAGCGCCTGCTCACCCACCACCGCGAGACCTGGTGGCGCGAACTGGTCGCCCTCGCGGTCGAGTCCCGCCGGGGCCGCTAGCCCCGCTACGGCACTGGAAACGGGCCCGGCCCACCACCCGATCAAGGGAGGTGGGCCGGGCCCGGTGCGCCGCTACTTGCCGGTCAGACCGGCCCGGCGCAGGGCGTCCGCCATCGCACTGTTGGCCGCGGGGGCCGGGGCGGGGGCGTTCCTGCGGTCCTGCCGGGGCGGCTTCGAGCCTCCGCGGCCACGGTCGCGGTTCTGCTCGCGGTCCCGGTCACGCTCGCGCGGCGCCGCCTGGCCGACCTCGTCGTCCAGCCGCAGCGTCAGCCCGATCCGCTTGCGCGGCACGTCCACCGTGACCACCCGGACCTTGACGATGTCGCCCGGCTTGACCACCTCGCGCGGGTCCTTGACGAAGTTCTTCGACAGCGCCGAGACGTGCACCAGGCCGTCCTGGTGGACGCCCACGTCCACGAAGGCGCCGAAGGCCGCGACATTGGTGACCACGCCCTCCAGCACCATGCCCACCGCCAGGTCGCCGATCTTGTCGACGCCCTCCTTGAAGGTCGCGGTACGGAACGCGGGACGCGGGTCGCGGCCCGGCTTGTCCAGCTCGCCGAGGATGTCGGTGACGGTCGGCACGCCGAAGGTCTCGTCGGCGAAGTCGGCCGGCCGCAGCGCCCGCAGTGCCGCCCCGTTGCCGATCAGCGACCGCAGGTCGCCGCCGGTCGCGGCGAGGATGCGGCGCACCACGGGGTACGCCTCGGGGTGCACACCGGAGGCGTCCAACGGGTCGTCACCACCGGGGACCCGCAGGAAGCCCGCGCACTGCTCGAAAGCCTTCGGGCCGAGCCGCGCCACGTCCTTGAGCGCCCGTCGGGTCCGGAACGGGCCGTTCGCGTCGCGGTGCGCCACGATGTTGTCGGCCAGCGTGCCGGTGACCCCGGAGACCCGGGTGAGCAGCGGCGCGGAGGCGGTGTTGACGTCCACGCCGACCGCGTTGACGCAGTCCTCGACCACCGCGTCCAGCGACCGGGAGAGCTTCAGCTCGCTCAGGTCGTGCTGGTACTGGCCGACGCCGATCGACTTGGGGTCGATCTTCACCAGCTCGGCCAGCGGGTCCTGGAGCCGCCGGGCGATCGAGACCGCGCCCCGGATCGAGACGTTCAGGTCCGGCAGCTCCTGCGAGGCGAAGGCCGAGGCGGAGTACACCGAGGCGCCCGCCTCGGAGACCATCGCCTTGGTGAGCTTGAGCTCGGGGTGACGCTTGATCAGGTCCTCGGCCAGCTTGTCGGTCTCCCGGGAGGCCGTGCCGTTGCCGATCGCGATCAGCTCGACGTCGTGCTGCTCGGCCAGCGCGGCCAGCGTGGCGATCGAGGCGTCCCACTTGTTGGCGGGCTGGTGCGGGTAGATGGTGTCGTACCCGAGCACCTTGCCGGTGGCGTCCACCACCGCGACCTTGACGCCGGTCCGGAAGCCCGGGTCCAGGCCCATGGTGGCGCGGGTGCCGGCCGGCGCGGCCAGCAGCAGGTCGCGCAGGTTCGCGGCGAAGACCCGCACCGCCTCGTCCTCGGCCTCCTGCCGCAGCCGGGTGCGCAGGTCGATGCCGAGCCGGACCAGGATCCTGGTCCGCCAGGCCCACCGGACGGTGTCGCCGAGCCACTTGTCGGCCGGACGGCCCCGGTCGGCGATGCCGAACTTCGCGGAGATCCGCTGCTCGTAGTCGTTGGCGCCGGGCAGGTCGCCCTCGGCGCCCTCGTACGGCGAGAGCTCGAGGTCGAGCACCTCCTCCTTCTCGCCGCGCAGCATCGCCAGGATGCGGTGCGAGGGGAGCTTGCCGTACGGCTCGGCGAAGTCGAAGTAGTCGGCGAACTTGGCGCCGTCCTGCTCCTTGCCGTCCCGGACGGTGGCGACCAGCCGGCCCCGGGTCCACATCCGCTCGCGCAGCGTGCCGACCAGGTCGGCGTCCTCGCCGAACCGCTCGACCAGGATCGACCTGGCACCGTCCAGCGCCGCGGTGGCGTCGGCCACCGACTCGTTCAGGTAGCCCGCCGCGAGCGCGGCCGGGTCCTGGGACGGGTCGGCGAGCAGGGTGTCGGCGAGCGGCTCGAGACCGGCCTCGCGGGCGATCTGCGCCTTGGTCCGCCGCTTGGGCTTGTACGGGAGGTAGATGTCCTCCAGCCGGGCCTTGGAGTCGGCGGCCAGGATCTGCGCGCGCAGGACGTCGTCCAGCTTGCCCTGACTCTCGATCGACTCCAGCACGGCGGCCCGCCGCTCCTCCAGCTCCCGCAGGTAGCGCAGCCGCTCCTCGAGCGTGCGCAGCTGGGTGTCGTCGAGCTCGCCGGTGACCTCCTTGCGGTAGCGCGCGATGAAGGGCACGGTGGCGCCGCCGTCGAGCAGCTCGACGGCGGACCTCACCTGCCCCTCCCGTACGCCCAGCTCTTCGGCGATCTTCCGTTCGACTGGCATGGTCACGAAGCCGGTCACCTTCTCCTGGAGTCAGCTTGAGTTCCGCCCCGCATTCTGGCAGGTAACCGTGACCGGACGGGTGCGACCTGCCTCTAGGGGCTGTCTCCCGATTCGCGTCGGATCAGCTCGCGGTGTTGGAGTGCGTGCCTCGGCGGCGCCGAGGAGGGAGCCTGATGCAGCGCATCGGCGACCGACGAGAAGCCGGCGAGGTGCGCACTCCAACACCGCGAGCCCGGCGGGAATCGGGAGACAGCCCCTAAGACCTCCGACCCGCCGTCAGCAGGTGCCCGCTCGCGCCGAGCAGCGAGGGCTCCGACTCGGTGCGGCGCAGCACGTCGAGCACGGTGGCCCGCCGCTCCGGGTCGTCCAGCCAGTCGTTGACGGCGCCCATCAGCCAGACCGTCCCCTCGACGCCGTACTGGCCGGTGGTCCGCAGCCCGGCCGCCTCGAACTCGTCCGGGACCTGGTGGGGTTGGTGGAAGTAGGCGGTGGTGAAGGTCGGCCGGTCACCCGTCACCAGGAGCCGGCCGTCCGTACTGGCACCGTCCACCTGCGGGCGCCGCCCGGGGTCGTCCAGGTACCAGCCCCGGTTGACGGTGTCGTGCAGCGCGGCGAACCGGTTGATGGTCGCGGCCACCACCAGCCCGCCCGGCCGCACCACCCGCCGGGCCTCGGCCAGGGCCCGCACCCGGTCCGCACACTCCGTCAGGTGGTAGAGCGGTCCGAGCAGCAGCACCACGTCGGCCGATCCGTCGGCCGCGTCCAGCTCGCGCGCGTCGCCGAGCACGGCCTCGACCCCGGGCAGCTTCGACGCCTGCTCGACGTGCAGCGCTACGGGGTCGACCAGACGGACATGGTGGCCGTCGGCCACCAGCCACTCGGCGTGCACCCCGCTGCCGCCGCCGACGTCCAGCACCCGGGCGGGGGCGGCGGGCAGCAGACGGCGAAGCACGTCCTGGGTCCGCCAGAACTCCAACCGGTCGGCGCCCGAGCGCAGTCGGCCGTCCTCGGCGCCGCGCGCGTAGTAGGCGTGTACTTCTTCCGCGAGCAGCGGTGCGTCATCCGTGGCTGTCATGTCCGTACCCTGCCGGAGCGGACCGGACGTCGGCAAAGCATTTCGGCCGGGCCCGGGGATGAGGGCACTCCCCCGCGCGGGTGAGGCAGCGGGGCGGGCGTCCGTCCGGAGCGGGCCCGGATGCCCTCCTCCGGGGCGACGTGGTGGTGGGCACCGGCCGGAAAGGATTGGCCCATGACGACCACTCAGCTCACCGGAACCGCCGCGCCCGCACCCCGCTGGGCGGTCCGGGCCGCCCACGCCGCCGCGCTGCTCACCCTGCCGTGCGGGATCTGGCGCCTGCTGCTCGCAGCCGGGCAGCACGCCGGGTACACCGACGAGGGCTACCTGGCGGCGCAGGGTCAGCTGGGGCCGGGTTGGGGCGCGGTGTACCTGATCGCGCTGAGTGCGGTCAGCGAGCTGGCCGCCCTGCTCACGCTCGGCCTGGTCCGGCCCTGGGGTGAGGTGCTGCCGCGCTGGATACCGGTGCTGGGCGGCCGGGCGGTACCGGAGCGGGCCGCGGTGGTGTCCGCCACCGTCGGGGTGGTGCTGCTGACCTGCCTGTGGACCCCGTTCCTGCTGTGGTGGAGCATCCCGCACCCCGACCTGACGCCGCTCGGCCACACCCTGATCGGCTTCGTCTACCTGCCACAGGTCGCCTGGGCCCCGCTGCTCGCGGCCGTCACGGTCTCGTACCACCGGCGGCGCCGGGCGGCCCGGGGGTAAGGGCCGGGGTGCTGCGGAGCGTGGCCGCAGCACCCCGGCGACTGAGCAGGTGTCAGGGCGCGTCGAGGGAGATCGCCGCGACGGGGCAGCGTTCGACGGCTGAGCGGACGGCCCGTTCGTTCGCCTGGTCGGTACCGTCCGTCAGGAGGACGACGAGACCTTCGTCCTCGTCCTGGGCGAAGACCTCGGGCGCGGTGTAGACGCAGGTTCCGGATCCAATGCAGCGTTCACGATGGACCGAAAGGGGCATGGTGGCTCACCAGGTGACCGGTAGTGCGTCCAGGCCCTGGATGAGGGTGGCGCGCTTGAACGGGAGCTCCTCCACCGGCACCGCGAGCCGCAGCCCGGGGATGCGCGCGAAGAGGGTGTCGTAGACGATCTTCAGCTCGACCCGGACCAGGCTCGCGCCGGGGCACTGGTGGACGCCGTGCCCGAACGCGGAGTGCAGGCCGATCTCGCGGAAGATGTCCAGCTGGTCGGCGTTCTCGAAAACGGTCTCGTCCCGGTTGGCCGAGGCGGTCAGGTTGATGATGCCCTCGCCCGCCTTGATCTTGACGCCGCCGACCTCCAGGTCCTGGGTGGCGACCCGGGAGGGGGCCGAGTCGGCGATGCTCAGGAACCGCAGCAGCTCCTCGATCGCGTTCCGGGTCAGCTCCGGGTCCGCCTTCATCTGGGCGAGCTGGTCGGGGTGTTCGAGCAGCGCCGCCACCCCGAGCACGATCATGTTGGTGAGGGTGTCGAAGCCACCGGAGATGAGCATCCGGGCCAGCGCGACGATCTCCCGGTGGTTGAGGTTGCCCTCCTCGGTGTTCTTGAGCACGACCCGCCCGAGCAGGTCGTCCTCGGTGGGGTTCTGCTCCTTGGCGGTGACCAGCTTGTCGAGGTAGACGTCCATCTGGTGGATGGCCATCCCGACCTCTTGCGGCGTGACGTCGCTGCGGACCGTGGTCTCGGCGAAGTCGCGGAACTCCGGGATGTCCTCGGCCGGTACGCCGAGCAGCTCGCACAGCACCAACGACGGTACCGGGATGGCGAGTTCGGTCAGCAGGTCGACCGGCCCGCCCTTGGCCAGGAGCGCGTCGACGTGCTCGTCCACGATCTTCTGGATGCGCGGGGTGAGGGCCTGCATCCGCTTGAGGGTGAACTCCGGGATGATCTCCTTGCGGTGCCTGCCGTGCACCGGCGGGTCCATCGCGACCAGCGGCAGCTCCATGGCCTGCAGGATGTCGTCCGGCACCGGCACCTGAAGCGGGTACCCGGGGTGCTTGAAGTTGGAGCTCATGGTCGGGTCGGTGAGCACCTGACGCACGTGCTCCTGCCGGCTGACCGCCCACATCTCCTTGCCGGAGACCGCGAGCCTGACCTTGGCGACCGGCTCCTCGGCACGCATCACGGCGTACTCGGCCGGCGGCTGGAACGGGCACTTCCGCTCCATCGGGAACTGCGGCGGGTCTTGTCTGAGGGGTGAGGGGGTGTCAATTTCGGTCATTTCCGCTCCCGTTGTTCGGTCCCTGGGACCAGTCGAGCAGGTTTGCGAAAGGGAAGATATCGAGTCCGCAGGCCATCCCGACCCCCTAGTGGACCCCTCAGGATGGCGCCGGACGACCCCAGTCACCGGTACTGTCCCTGGACGAACCACCCCCCTCTTGGTACTGGCATGTCAGATCGTCTGCGGCTGAAAATCCCGGGACGGCGCACCGCGCGCTCTTGACGGATCGTCGGACAGCTGCAGGCGACCCGAGTAGTTCGGGAGACGAATCACGCACCCCCCGGGCGGCCTGCCGTATTCTGGGCGCATGGGGAAATCCACGGACGGGCGACCGGGTGTCGTCGCCGGGCTGGTGCGCTCCGCATTCCTGGTGAATTCCGTCTACGCCGAGTCGGGCCGCGTCCTCGGCCTGACGCCCCAACAGGGGCAGCTGCTCTGTGTCCTGATGGGGCAGCCGTACGGGATGACCGAACTCGGGACCGTCCTGGGCCTGGCCAAGTCCAGCCTGACCGGCCTGGTGGACCGCACCGCCCAGCGCGGCCTGGTCCGCCGCGAGCCGGACCCCGAGGATCGCCGGGCCATCCGGGTCGCGCTCACCCCCGAGGGCACCGCGACCGCGGAGCGGTTCTACGCCGAGACCTGCCGCCGTGTCCAGGCCCTGCCGTCCGGGCTGAGCGACCCCGAGCGCAGCCGACTCGCCGAGCTGCTCGGCCGGATGGTGCTCGACAACCAGGTGCCCGCGGTCTTCCTGGAGCTCGACGAGAGCCGACCGGAGCACGGGCGGCACCTTGGTTCGCACCGCGAACTTCCGTCCTGACGCCACCAGGACCGACACTTCGTCCCATCACCGTCAGTAGCCGAACCGGTGGCCGACGGCGGGCGCCGAATGGTATCCAGACGGGATGACCCTGCTTCCCCACCCCCGTACGCCGGGCTTCGACGCCGTCCTGTGCGACATCGACGGCGTGATCCGCTTCTTCGACCACACCGAGGTGGCCCGGCTGGAACTCGCCGCCGGCCTGCCCCCGGGCAGCACCTCGGCGGTGGCCTTCGGCCCGGAGACCGCGCTGCCGCTGATCCTCGGTCAGCTCACCAAGGAGCAGTGGAGAGACTCGATCACCACCGGGCTCGCCACCCTGGCCCGGCCCGCCGAGGCCCGGGCACTCGCGACCGCCTTCACCGGCAGCCCGGTCCGGGCCGACCAGGAGGTGGTCGAACTGTTGCGCCGGGCCCGGGCGCACTGCCCCGTCCTGCTGGTCACCAACGCGACCCCGTGGCTGGACGACGACCTCACCCGGCTCGGCCTCGCCGACCTCGCGGACGGTGCGGTCAACAGCGCCCTGGTCGGCGCCGCGAAGCCGGACCGCCTCATCTACCAGGTCGCCGCGGACCGGGCCGGGGTCGCGCCCGAGCGCTGCCTCTTTGTCGACGACCGCCGGGAGAACGTCGTGGCCGCCGAGGAGCTCGGCATGACGGGCGTGCACTTCCGCGGCCCGGCCGATCTCCGTGCGGCGTTGGCCCCGTTGTCCGGGCTCAGCGCTTGAGGCGCAGGTCCCAGACCGTCAGTTCGGCGTCCAACTCGCCGTAACCGCCCTGCATGTAGTGCGTCTTGGTGACCTTCAGCAGGCCGATCGGCGAGCCCTCGTGGACCACGCACACCTGATCGCCCTCGACCACGTCCACCTGGTCGTGCGACTGCATCTGCAGCAGGGCGCGGCAGCCCTGGGCCGTGGGCTCGCCGGTCTCGGTCCACAGTGCGCTGGTGCCCTTGACCTCCATGCCGCTGCTGCCTTTGCGCCCTGCGGCCGGCCGGAGGAAGGACAGGCTGTCGCTGGAGCCCTTGACCGGCGGCACCTGGGCCAGGTCGATGCCCTCCAGGCCCAACACCACCTTCCCGGTCCAGCGCACGGCCCCACCAGCGGCCGGCGCCGGCGCGGGCTTCGGGGTGGCACTGACCGGCGCGGCCGCCGATTCGGCCGCCGGTGCTGACACGACCGACGAGACCGTCGGCGCCGCGGACGGCTCCGAACCGCCGCCGGTGAACGCCGCGATGGCGCTGGCCACCCCGGCGACCGCACTCACCGCCGCCGCGACCACGCCCCAGACCATCACCGGCGACCGCCGCTCGGCCTCCGCAGGACCGGGCGCCGACGGCGCACCCATCGGGTCGCCGTAGGGAGGTGGCTGGGTCATGGTTTCCCCCGAGTGCTCTGGTGGCCGCGACCGGGCTCGCGCGCCGTTGGATCACGGGCACGATAGCAACTTCTGACGGTACGTCGACCCGGCCCGCGAAGCTCAGGCCCCGGCCCGGTCAGAGCTCGTACGCGACCGGGTGGGTGGGCTGGTAGAGCGGGAGCTCGAAGCCGCTCGGCAGCGGGATCGCGGTGACCGTGCCCCAGTTCTGCCGGCTCGGCGGCCTGACGGGCTGGACGCCGTGCTCGGCAAGCCGGGCGAGCACGGCGTCCAGGTCCTCGCACATCAGGTAGCACTCGCTGTGCGGCGGTGCTTCGGTCGGATGGAAGGCCAGCTCGGCCGGCGGCAGCTTGAAGATCAGCCAGCCGCGGCCGGCGTCGACATGGGCGAAGCCGAGCACGTCACGGACGAACGCGCGGTCGGCCTCGGCGTCCGAGCTGTGCAGGATCACGTGTGCGCCACTGAACATGAGCTGATGGTAGAAGTCGCGCCGCCGACTGCCCGCGCGAACCGCCGGGGCGCGCCGGGCGGACCAACCGGCGCCGGTCCGTGCACCGACGGACCGTCACCAGGCAGGCCGCAGCGGGCCCGAGGGGGCCAGCCGGGCCAGGTCGTCATGGAGCTGGCGGAGCCGTTCGGGTCCCAGGACGGAGGCCCAGGGGACCACCGCCTCGGCGGCGGCCGCGTCGGCGGCGCGGGTGCACTCCCAGCCGCGAGCGGTCAGTTGGATGAGGCGGGCGCGGGCGTCGGTGGGGTGCGGGTGGCGTTCGACGTAGCCCTTGCGGACCAGTTCTTCCACCATCTGGCTGGCGGCCTGTTTGCTCACACCGAGGTGTTCGGCCAGCTCGTTGACGGTGGCACCGCCCGGGGCGAGCCGGGCGAAGGCGAAGCCGTGGGTCGGGCGCACGTCGTCGAAACCGCGCCGGCGGACGCCCGCGTCGATCTCGTGCACCACGTCGGCGGTCAGGGCGATCAGCAGCGGAGGAATGCTCAGCGCGATGGGGTCGGGCTCGCTCATGCGCGAGATTGTGCCACTCATTGGTGCCGTCCCTCTTGACGAAACAGGTCAATCAGCTTGACCATATAGACAAGCCGCTTGACCATCAGAGCATCGAAGAGAGCAGAGACCCTTGCCCGTCATCCGCAGCACCCAGACCACCGTGCACGAGATCCACGGCGCCCGGTTCACCGTCCACGCCAACCCCACCACCGGCAGCGCCGAACTCTGCGCCTGGCGGCTGGACGTCCCGGCCGGGACCCCCGGCACCCCGCACACCGTCAGCCGCGAGGAGGTCCTGCACCTGCTCGCGGGCTCCCCCGACGTCGTCCTGGACGGCGAGCGCAGCACCCTGGCACCCGGTGACACCGTCATCGTCCCGGCCGGGTCCAGCTTCTGCCTCGACAACTCCGGCGACCAGCCCGCCACCGCCTGGGTCACCACCAACGTCGGGCTCCGGGCCACCCTGGCCGACGGCACGGTCATCGCCCCGCCGTGGGCCAACTGAACGGCACCGTCCGCGACTTGGGTGTCAGCCCTCGTACGGCAGCAGCTCGGCCCGCTTCGGCGCCCGCCCGTCGCCGGAGGACTTCCCGGTGAGGCGGCGCCCGATCCACGGGCCGAGGTGGATCCGCAGCCAGCGCAGGTCGGAGCGCAGCTTCGCGCTCCGGCCGCGCGGCTCGGCGGTCGGCAGCGGCGCCCGCCAGTCGTACGGGGCCGGGCGGCCGAGCGCCTCCAGGACGGCGGTGGCCACCCGGCGGTGCCCCTCCGGCGAGAGGTGCAGCCGGTCCTCGTCCCAGAGCCGGCGGTCGTCGAAGCAGGGCGCGGAGTAGAGGTCCACCACCACCAGGTTGGGGTGGGCCTTGGCCAGGCCCTCGACGAACGCCTTCATCCGCAGGATCGCGGGCAGCAGCCGGGCGCTGCCGCCGAGCCGCCGGGTCGGGTCGGTGCTGGTGAACATCACCACGGTGCCGCCGCCCGCGAGCAGGCGCTCGGCCGACCGGCCGAGCAGGTCCTCCACCTGGTCGACGTCGCAACCCGGCCGCAGCACGTCGTTCAGCCCGCCCGCCAGGGTGACCAGCTCGGCGCCCATCGCGACGGCGGCGTCCAGCTGCTCGTCGTGGATCTGGCCGATCAGCTTCCCGCGCACCGCCAGGTTGGCGTAGCGGAAGCCGGACCCCTGCTCGGCGGCCAGCGCCCGGGCGACCCGGTCGGCCCAGCCGAGGAACTGCCCGTCGGGCTGCAGCTCGTCGCACATACCCTCGGTGAAGGAGTCCCCGACGGCGACATAGCTGCGGTACGTGGTGGCGGTGGTGATGTCGTCCATAGTTAAACGATCGTACGCGCCGCGATACCGGCCGGTATGACCGACCGGCGATTGGGGGGTGGGTGAAGGACCGGCCCGGAATATCGGGTGGCGGCTCGGCCGGGTGGCTGGTTTCATGCGCGCGTGACTGATCTTCTCGACCGCCTCGAGCGGTACTACGACGCCGTACCCCGCAATGCCGCCCGCGCCGAGGACTTCGGGCCGCTCTCGCTCTTCGTCCGGGAGGGCGAGGGCTGGCCCTACTACGCCCGGCCCGCGCTCGGCTGGACCGGGCCGGCGGCGACGGTGGCGGACGTGGACCGGGTCCGGGCCCGGCAGCGCGAGCTCGGCGTACCGGAGAGCTTCGAGTGGGTCGCCGAGACCACCCCCGCCCTGCGGGCCGCCGTCGAGGGCTCCGGGCTCGCGGTGCACGACCACCCGCTGATGGTGCTCGATCCGGCCGCTCCCCCGATGGCCGCTCCGGCCACCGCGGCCCGAGTGGTCGGCGCCGACGACCCGGCGCTGGCCGAGGCCCTCGCGGTGGCGTACCTCTCCTTCAGTGAGCCCGGTACCGCGATCGGCACCGCCGGACCGGACGAACTCGCCGCATTCACCGCCAAGTTGACGGCCGACGGCACCGCCGCCCGAATCGCCGGACGGATCCGGGACGGCCTGACCGTGGTGGCCGCCGCGTTCGGCCCGGACGGCACCGCACTGTGCGGCGGCCAGCACCAACCGGTCGGCCCGGTCAGCGAGTTGGTCGGGATCGGCACCCTGCCGTCCGCCCGCCGCCAGGGCCTCGGGTACGCGGTCACCGCCGCCCTGGTCGCGGACGCCCGGGCGCGCGGGGTGGAGACGGTCTTCCTGTCGGCGGGCGACCAGGACGTGGCCCGGATCTACGGCCGGGTCGGCTTCCGGACGGTCGGCACCGCGCTGATCGCCGAACCCGCCGAGTAGAGCAGCAGAGCCGGGGCCGCACCTGAACGGTGCGACCCCGGCTCAGTGCTGACCAGACGTCAGAACTGCAGCGCCCAGCGGTCGATCTTGCCGATGTCGGCGGCGGCGTTGTCGCTGACCCGCAGCTTCCAGACGCCGTTGGCGACCTCGGCGGAGGCGTTCACGGTGAAGGTCCCGATCACGTTGTCGGCGCTGCCGCCGTCACCGTAGTTCTTGATCAGGTAGGTCGAGCCGTCCGGCGCGACCAGGTCCACCTTCAGGTCGCCCTTGTAGGTGTGCTTGATGTCCACCTCGACGCTCAGCGCGGCCGGGGCGTTGCCGGTGACACCGCTGACGGTGATCGGCGACTCGACGGTGGTGTTGTCGGCGATCGCGTAGTCACCGGCGTTCTCGAACTTCGGCCCGGTGGGCGGGGTGGTGCCGGTGCCGACGTACAGCAGCTTGTTCGGCGAGCCGCTGCCCGGGCTGGTCACCACGCCGCTGGTGGCGTTGTTGACCAGGGCGGTGGCCACCTGGGCCGGGGTGTCGGTGCGGTGGTCGGCCAGCCAGAGGGCGGCCGCGCCGACCACGTGCGGGGTGGCCATCGAGGTGCCGGAGATGGTGTTGGTGGCGGTGTCGCCGCTGTTCCAGGCCGACTTGATGTTGGAGCCGGGCGCGAACAGGTCCACCAGGCTTCCGTAGTTGGAGAAGCTGGACCGCGCGTCGGTGTTGGTGGTCGAGCCGACCGTGATGGCCTCGGCGACCCGGGCCGGGGAGTGCGTGCTGGCGTTCTGGTTGTCGTTGCCCGCCGCGACCCCGTAGGTGATGCCGGAGGCGATGGACCGGCGGACGGCCGCGTCGAGCACGTCGTCCACGTCACCGCCGAGGCTCATGTTGGCGACGGCCGGCTTGACCGCGTGGGCGGTCACCCAGTCGATGCCCGCGACGACCTGCTCGGTGGTGCCCGAGCCGTTGTTGTCGAGCACCCGGACCGCGACGATCTTGGCCTTCTTGGCCACCCCGTACGAGCTGCCCGCGACCGTGGCGGCGACGTGGGTGCCGTGTCCGTAGCCGTCCTGGGCGGTGTTGTCGTTGTCGATCGCGTCGTAGCCGTCGCTGGCCCGGCCGCCGAACTCGCTGTGGCTGATCCGGACCCCGGTGTCGATGATGTACGCGGTGACGCCCTCGCCGGCGGTGTCGGGGTAGCCGTAACTGCTGTTCAGCGGAAGCGACTTCTGGTCGATCCGGTCCAGGCCCCAGGACGGCGGGCTCGGCTGGGTGGCGTCCACGTGGAAGGTACGGTTCTGCGAGACCTTGGCGACCGCCGGGTCGGCGGCCAGCCGCTTCGCCTGGGCCTCGGAGAGCTGGGCGGCGAAGCCGTTCAGGGCGGCCGTGTAGGTCCGGGTGATCTTCGCGCCGTACTTGTCGGCCAGGGCCTGCCCGTGGTCCGAACTCGCGGCTGCGACACCCTGGTTGAGCTCCACGATGTAGCTGTCCTTGACGGTGCCCGGGGCACCGGCGTTGGCGATCACGCCTTCGGCCTGGGCCGAGGCCGCCGCGGGCAGCGCCGAGCCGACGCCGAGGGCCAGCACGGCCGCGGTGGCCGCCGTGGCGGCGACCAGGCCGCGCCGAGAGGGACGTATCACTGCCATCTGAGGGTCCTCCTAGGTGGGGGCGGTACGTACTCAACTGCCCGATGGGGTCCGGTACTTGGGGCTCGGTTCGGGCACGGCGGCGCAGTGGGCACGCACAGGTTTATGCATGCCCATGACAAATGGGACGACGGTACTGGCCGCGCACTTGTTCTCCGGCCGCCAACGAAAGGTTGACCCATCGGCGGCCGGGGACACAAGAGCTGGGAACGATTGTCACGTGCAGGACACATTCGGACGGCGCTCAACCGCCGTCCACCCGCCCGCCACTGAGTGTTCGTCAGACCTGGCCGGGCGCGGGGAAGGTCTCACGGAGCGTGAACACCTCGGCCGTCGGCCCCTTGGCCCGCAGCTCGGTCAGCTTCCGCTCGGCCTCCTCGACCGTCGGCCGGTGACCGGCCGGCACCCACCAGAGCGCGGTCATCGCCTCCCGCGCCCGGGCGAACCACTCCCGGCGGCGGCGCAGCACCGCGATGTGCTCGGGGCTGTAGGTGAACGCCTCCAGCGCGTCCGGGTCCCGCCAGACCGACATGTTGACGATCAGCCAGTCGTCCTCGTAGATCCGCACCGTCCCCTCGGTGGCGGAGTCGACGAGCCGCCAGACGAAGCCGTCGGCCTGCTCGGCGAGGGCGTTGACCGGGTCCAGCTGGGCGACGAAGTCGGCGAGTTCGGGGCCGTCGATCGGGAAGAGCAGCCGGGCTATGTTGATCTGCGCGAGGTGGTGATGAGCCGTCATGGGGCGGACGATAACCCGGACGGCCGATCGTCTCCCGGCAATTTCAGCCCTTGGTCGCACTCTCCGTGGCGCCAGCCGGAGCGCCCGTCACCCAGTGCTCCCGGACGGCATCGGTGGGCTGGGGTTCACCCAGCGCGTCCAGCCCCCAGACGCCCAGCGCGTCCACCACCAGGCGCAGCGTCAGACCGCGCTCGGTGAGCTGGTAGACCACCGCGTTGGCGGGGCGCTCCAGCTTGCGGCGCTCCACCACGCCCTCGCCCTCCAGCTGCTTGAGCCGGGTGGCCAGGATGTCGGTCGACACCCCTGGCAGGTCGGCGTGCAGGTCGGTGTAGCGACGTGGGCCGTCCAGGAGTTCACGGACGATCAGGAGGCTCCAGCGCTCCCCCACCGCGTCCAGGGCGCGGGCGACGGCGCAGTACTGGTCGTAGCTTCGGCGTGGCATGTGGAGAAGCATAGCCAAAAGGTTGGACTTTCCAAGTGGATACTTGGTAGAACAAAGCAACCGAATGATGGCGCGGTGCGACGGTCGGGAGGCCGCAGTGGAGTTTCGGCAGTCCAGCAAGCTGGCGGGCGTGTGTTACGAGATCCGCGGCCCGGTGGTCGAACAGGCCAACGCGCTCGAGGAGGCCGGACACAGCGTGCTGCGGCTGAACACCGGCAACCCGGCCCCGTTCGGCTTCGAGGCGCCGGAGGAGATCCTCCAGGACATCATCCGCAACCTCCCCAACGCGCACGGCTACAGCGACTCGCGCGGCATCCTGCCGGCTCGCCGCGCGGTGGTGCAGTACTACCAGCAGCGCGGTGTCGACGGGGTGACGGTCAATGACGTCTACCTCGGCAACGGCGCCTCCGAGCTGATCCAGATGGCGGTCCAGGCCCTGGTCGACGACGGCGACGAAGTCCTGGTCCCCGCACCGGACTTCCCGCTCTGGACGGCGGTGGTCCGGCTGGCCGGCGGCAAGGCGGTGCACTACCTGTGCGACGAGGAGGCGGAGTGGTACCCCGACCTCGACGACATCGCCTCCAAGATCAGCCACCGCACCAAGGCCATCGTGGTCATCAACCCGAACAACCCGACCGGCGCGGTCTACCCGAAGGAACTGCTGCTCGGCATCCTCGAACTCGCCCGCCGGCACAACCTGATGGTGCTCGCCGACGAGATCTACGACAAGATCCTGTACGACGACGTCGAGCACCACTGCCTCGCCGCGCTCGCCGACGACGTCATCACGCTCACCTTCAACGGCCTCTCCAAGGCGTACCGGGTGGCCGGCTTCCGCAGCGGCTGGCTGGTGGTCTCCGGCCCCAAGCAGCACGCCAAGGACTACCTGGAGGGGCTCACCATGCTCGCGGGCATGCGGCTGTGCCCCAACGTCCCGGCCCAGTACGCCGTACAGGCCGCGCTCGGCGGCCACCAGTCCATCCAGGACCTCACGCTGCCGAACGGCCGCCTCACCGAACAGCGCGACGTCACCTGGCGGGCGCTGAACGAGATCCCCGGCGTCAGCTGCGTCAAGCCCAAGGGCGCGCTGTACGCCTTCGCCAAGCTCGACCCGGCCGTGCACCGGATCGTCGACGACGAGCGCTTCGTACTCGACCTGCTGCTCCGCGAGAAGATCCACATCGTCCAGGGCACCGGCTTCAACTGGCCCCGCCCGGACCACTTCCGCTTCGTCACCCTGCCCCGGGCCGACGACCTGGAGACCGCGATCAGCCGGATCGGCCGCTTCCTCACCACCTACCGGCAGTAGGCCCCTCCGGCGATGATCGGTGGCGTCGCGGCCGGCGTTCTGACACGATGCCGCGATGACCACCGTCTGGCCCTTGCCCCCCGTCGTTCCCGCCGGCCGGATGGCCGACAGCGAACAGCCCGTGCTCGACCTTCCCGGCGGCCTGGAGCTGCGGCCCTGGCAACCCGCCGACGCCGAGAGCCTGGTGACCGCGAGTCAGGATCCGGACATCCGGCAGTGGAACCTGTTCTCGGTGGGCACGGTCGAGGAGGCCCGCGTGCGGATCGGGCGGATGCACGAGCGCTGGCGCGCCGAGCAGGGCGCGATCTGGGCGATCGCCCGCCCCGGTGAGGTGGCCATCGGCCTGATCGGCTGGAACGAGATCGACCTCCAGGGCGGCAGCGCCGAGATCCTCTACTGGGTGCTGCCCGCCGCCCGCGGTGGCGGCGTCGTGGTGGCCGCGACCGAGCGGCTCAGCCGGTGGGCCCTCGACGAACTCGGCCTGCACCGGCTCCGGCTGCGCCACTCGGTGGCCAACGCCGCCTCCTGCCGGGTGGCGGAGAAGGCCGGGTACACCCTCGAAGGGACCCTCCGCAGCTCGCTGCTTCACGCCGACGGGTGGCACGACATGCACCTGCACGCGCTGCTCCAGGGCGACCTCTGACCGACCGTCAGCCCGGCACCCGGGCGCCGAGGAAGGTGACCGCGCGGCGCAGCCGGAAGCCCAGCGTCCCGTACAGCCGGATCGCGTTGGTGTTGTCCCCCGCCGCGTGCAGGAACGGGACCTCGCCGCGCTCCCGGATCCCCGCCGCCACCGCCAGGATCAGCCGGGAGGCCAGCCCCTCGCCGCGGCGGTCCGGGTCGGTGCAGACCGCGCTGATCTCGGTGTGGCCGGACGGGTGCATCCGCTCGCCCGCCATCGCGATCAGCGCGCCGTCCCGGCGGATGCCCAGGTAGCTGCCCATCTCGATGGTCCGGGCCAGGAACGGTCCGGGCCGGGTCCGTTCGACCAGCTCGAGCATCTCCGGCACATCGGCCGGGCCGAGCCGGACCGCCTCGGGGTCCGGCTTGCCGAGCACGTCCTCGCCGACCAGCTGCACGCCCTCGATCCGGAACGGCACCGCCCAGTCCGTCGGCGGCACGACCGCCGCGTCGACCGCGAGCAGCACCACCGCCCCGGGCCCGGCCAGCGCGGCCAGGTCCGCCCAGTCCGCCGCTTGCGGCGCGTCCGGCAGTCCGTGAAAGTGCGTCATGTCCCCCGGGTACCGGGCCGCCCGCCCCCGCCACTCGGCGAACCGCGCGTGCGGTCCGGCCAGCGACGCCGTGACCGGGTTGTCCAGCGGATGCGGCATCAGGTCCCCGTTCCGATCTCCCGCACCCACCCGGCGCGGCCCGGCCCATCGTAACCAGCGTGTCCGCACCGTCCGGCGATCACTAGGCTCGCCCGCATGACCGTGCTGCGCTCCGTCGCCCTGTTCGCCGTCGCCGCCGTCGCCGAGATCGGCGGCTGCTGGCTGATCTGGCAGAGCGTCCGGGAGGCCCGCCCCTGGTGGCTGGCCGGTCTCGGGATCGTGGTGCTCGGCGGGTACGGCTTCGTCGCCGCCCTGCAGTCCGACTCCAACTTCGGCCGCGTGCTGGCCGCCTACGGCGGGGTCTTCGTGGCGGGCTCCCTGCTCTGGGGGATGGCCGTGGACGGCTTCCGGCCGACCCGCTCCGACCTGCTCGGCGCGGCGATCTGCCTGGCCGGCGTGGCGGTCATCATGTACGGCCCGCGCCGCTGACGGCTGCCGTCGGGAGCAAGTACAGTGCCATGGGTACCGCCCGGTAACCGAGTCACCGGCCCCGTCCCGGAAGGAAGTTCCATGGCCAAGCCGCCCGAGGTCGGAGCCTCCGCGCCGTCCTTCACCCTGCCCGGCCTGCTCCTGACGGAGGACCTCGCCGAGCGCCGCGAGTACCACCTCGAGGAGGCCAAGGGCCGCCCGCTGGTGCTGGTCTTCTACCCGGGGGACGACACCCCGGTCTGCACGAAGCAGCTCTGCGAGTACACCTCCGACCTGGACCGCTTCAAGGACCTCGGCGCCACCGTCTGGGGCATCAGCCCGCAGGACCTGGACAGCCACGAACGCTTCGCCCGCAAGCACCGCCTGGCCTTCCCCCTCCTCGCCGACCCCGACCGCGCCGTCGCCCGCGCCTACGGCATCACGGTGCCCGGCCTCGGCCTGCGCCGCTCGGTCTTCATCCTGGACGGCGGCGGCACCGTCACCTGGCGCCACATCGCCCTGGCCGGCCTGACCTTCCAGCACACCGACACCCTGACCGCTCAGCTGGCGACCCTCGGCGAGAGCTGAGTCAGCGCACGTAGCTCTTGAGGATTTCCGTCGGCAAGGTGAACCCGACCGGTGACGGCAGCTCAATCTCGTTGCCGTACGCCCGGATCACCGTGGTCCGGTAGCGCTCTCCGGCCGGCTCACTGTGGACCGTGACCTCGCAGCGCTCGTGGTCGATCAGCCCGCCGGGTCGGCCCACTCACCTTGGCCCGCGAAGTGCGCCACCGGTGCGAGCACGCCGTCAGACCGGGCACAGCCGGTGCGGTACTGCTCCACCCGGATGCCCTGCTCGATGTGCAGGTCGTGCTCCGGTCGATGCTGCATGCACTGCCGGAGCAACCACATGATGATCGCGCCGTGGTCGCCGTCGCCAGGCGGCTTCGTCCGCGCCTCACCCGCGATGAACTCCAGCCGTTCCGAAGCTACGGCGGCGAACCGCTCGAACTCCTCGACACGCATCTACGGCCGGGCCCCTTCTGTGGTCGGACGATGCCCTGGTCGGCTCGGACCAAGCCCAATGCTGCCACCGGTCAGCGCAGCAGGGCGAAGGTGAGGGCCGCGACGCTGCCCAGGGCCGTGCCGGCCAGGACCTGCGGCAGGGTGTGTGCCTTGAGGACCAGGCGGGACCAGCCGATGGCGGCGACCGCTGCGGCGGCGAGGGCGAGCAGCGGGCCGAAGACCAGCAGCAGGATCAGGGCCGCTCCGCCCGCCACCGAGTTGTGGATGGAGATCTGCCACCAGACCGTCACCAGCAGCGAGGTGGCCAGCCCGACCAGCATCGCGACGGCCAGGGCGGACACCTCGGCCGGGGCGCCCATCAGGTACAGCGCGGTCACACCCGCCACCACGGAGACCAGGCTCGCGCCCATCGGGATCATCCGCTGCCTGCGGACCCGGATGTGCTTGTCCGTCAGCGCCCCGCGCTTCACGCCCAGCAGGATGATGCCGAGCGGGATGACGCCGCAGAACAGCGCGGCCAGCAGGCCCCAGCCGAGCCCGCGCCAACTGTGGCTGCCCTGCCAGCCGACCAGCAGCAGCAGGCCGATCACCAGGTTGGCCGGGGCCAGCACGTCGGTGATCGCCTTCGCGGCCCGCTCCCGTGGCGTGGCGGCCCGGTAGACCGGCGTCTCGGGCGCGGTGAACGTACTCATCGAACAGAGCTCCTGGGGGCTGGGGGCGTCAGACCGGGGCAGATGATCACCGGCGCCCCAGCGTAACGGCGCGCGAGCGGCAGACGCTCAGGAGCGGGTGAAGGAGTGGCACTCGCCGATCGGCGTGAAGCCACGGCGGGTGTACCACTGGATCGGCCAGTCCTCGGCGTCGGCGACCAGGAAGCGCAGCGGGTAGTCGGCCGCCAGGTGCAGGGCGGTGGTGAGGACGGTGTCGCCGTGGCCCCGGCCGGTGTGGTCCAGGGCGGTGACCAGGTCCTCGATCTGGGCGATGCCGGTGGCGGGGTCGCGGTAGAGGTCGGCCCAGGCTGCCACCGAGCCGGCGGCGGTGCGGGCGCCGAGGAAGACCACCTCCGGTGCCCCGCGCAGCCGAGCCTCCCGACGGGCGATCAGCTGCTCGACGGTCTCCTCGGAGACCTCCGGCATCCAGTCCCACAGCCGGGCCCGGTACGGCGCCGCCAGCTCGGTGAGCTCCACCGGTGAAGCGGGCGCCGCCGGAGCCGGGGTCGGGCCGCGGTGGGCCAGCACCACCTCGGTCATGTGCTGGTACCCGGCCGCCTCGAAGAGCGGTACGCACGCGGCGCCCGACTCGGCGTCGTAGACCGTCAGTTGGCGGTGCGCGGCGTGCGCCAGCGCCGTGTCCGCCAGCGTGAGCAGGGTGGCCGGCCCGACGGGCCCGTCGATGTGCAGCTGGTTGTGCTCGTACGACAGCGGGAACACGTCGTTCAGCGCGAGGAAGCCCCCCGTCACCTCCCGCACTTCGGTGGCCTGGCGGCGGGCGAAGGCGGTCCGGAAGGCGTTGGCGCGCAGCAGCTCACTGGTGGACATCCGCCGATGGTAGGTCAGGGCGGTCAGCGGTCGAAGCGGATTCGCCGTTCCTCCCCCGCCGTCAACAGGTGCCGCACCGACGGGTGTTTGCCGACCGGACCCGACCGCACCGTCACCTCCTGGTCGACGGGGCTGTACAGCACCACGGTGACGGCCGACGGGGTCCAGCTCAGCGACCGCACCACCGCGCCGAACCGGGTCCGCAGCCCGGACAGGCTGCCGAACGGCAGGGCCTCGGGCAGCGCCGGGAGCAGCACCAGCCGGGCGGGGGCGGTGGCCGTGGCGGGGTGCGAACGGACCAGCAGCTCGGTCAGCACCGCGGGCAGGGCGTGCGCGACATCCGCGTTGTACGCCTCCAGGTCCGGGTAGTGGCTGGTCATCAGGGAGCGGAAGTGGAAGCCCCGGAGCAGCAGTTCGGCCAGCTGACGGCCCGCCAGCACCGGGTCGTCCAGCCGGGCGGCGGCCAGTGCGCGGTGCAGGAGACCGTGGCCGGACCAGTTCTCGTCGCCGCGCAGCAGCAGTGCCGTACGGGCCGCCTCGGCCAGCGCGGGGGTGGTGTCGGGGCTGATCTCGTCCAGCGGCCAGACGGGGTAGAGGTGGCTGACGTGCCGGTGGTCGTAGCTGTCGCCCGAGGACGGCCAGGCCCATTCGGCGAGCGCGCCGTCGGCGTTCACCCGGTAGTCGGGGAGGCGGTCGGCGACCGCCCGCCAGTGCGCGCCGGAGGCGTCGGTGTGCCGTTCGGTGAGGTCGGCGGCGGTGAGCAGGGCGTGCCGGGCGGCGGCCAGGTCCATCGTGGCGTTGACCGAGGCGGGGGCGGGGAGTGGGACGCCGTCGGGGCCGGCCGGGCGGTTCTCCGGGGAGTAGGAGGGCACCAGGACGAAGGTGCCGTCGGCGGCGGTGCGGGTGAGGAAGTCGGTGTAGAAGTCGGCGACTTCGGCCAGCGTCGGCAGCAGCTCGGCGCGCAGGAAGTCGAGGTCGCCGGAGGTCTCGACGTACTCGACCAGCGGTTGCAGCAGCCAGTCCGCGCCGGCCGTCCAGAGGTGGTGCGGCCAGCGCTGGTCGAAGTGGTACTGCAGCCCGTTGGTGCCGTCGGTGTGGGCCGGGGCGACCACGCCCCGGGTGCCGTAGAGCAGCCGGGCGTTGGTACGCCAGTCCGCGAGCTGACCCCGGATCAGCGCGGCCAGCGCCCGGGTCACCTCGGGCAGGTCGCCGGTGGCGGCGGAGGCGATCTGCAGGTTGAGGTTGGCGTTGGTGGTGAAGGCGCCGCCCCAGGCGGTGTGCCAGTCGCCGGTCCACAGGCCGCAGAGCCTCGGCGGCAGCGCGCCGGAGGCGGACAGCAGGTGGTACCGGCCGGCCGCGAACAGGGCTTCCAGCAGCGCGGGTTGGAGCACGGACGGGTCGGCGGTCTGACGCTCCAGCAGCTCGGCGACCGGCCGCTGCCGGTCCGCCTCCGGCGCGCCGAGGTCGAGCCGGACCCGGTCGTAGGCGGTGCCGTGCAGGGCCACGTGCCGGGCCAGCAGCTCACGGTGGTCGGCGGACAGCCCGTACATCCCGGTGTCGAGCCGGCTCAACTCGGAGGCCGGGGCGCCGATCTCGCCCCGGGCGGCGCGGGTCAGCACCAGCACCTCCCGGGCGCCGGAGACGTACACCCGGGGCCCGTCGCAGCGCACCGTACCGCCGGTCGCCACGATCCGGGCCGCGCCCCGGTAGCCGTACGCGCTGTCGGGGTAGCGGGCCCGCAGCCGCAACAGGGCGGTGTCGCGCGGCAGTTCGGCGGAGTACGGGATCTCGGCCGGCCGGTACACCGAGCGGACCGCCGCGCGCAGGCCGGCCGGGGCGCCCGGCAGCCGGCCGTCCAGGCCGATCTCGGCCTCGACCGTGCCGCCCTCGGGGGCGACCAGGCGCTGCACCACCACGTCGTCGGCCCGGGAGACGAAGCACTCCGCCAGCCACTCGCCGTCGGCCTCCCGCCAGCGGGTGGTCACCACGCCGGTCCGGAAGTCCAGCTCCCGGCGGTACCCGGTGACCTCGCCGCGGTGCGAGCGCGTCCAGCGGACGGCGAAGCCCGGGTGGAACGACTGGACGGACCGGGCCTCCCAGTCACCGCCGAACCGGCGGACCGCCGCCGCCTGCTCACCCGCGAGCAACAGGTCCTGGACGGCGGCCAGCTCACCGGCCAGCGCGGGCGGCTCGACCCCCGAGGCGGCGTCCGGCAGCACCAGGTCGTGGTGGGTGACCACCACCGTCTCGGCGTCGGTCCGGCCGTGCACCAGGACGCCGTGCCGACCGTTGCCGCCGAGGTAGGCGTCCTCCCAGCGGGTGGCGGGGGCGGTGTCGTGGATGCCATGACGGGACATGAGGGGAGAACCCTTCCTGGGGGTCAGACCGACGGAGGGTCAGAACGCACTGTCGAAGCGCTTCAACTTCGCGCCGAGGCTAGGACAGCGAGCGGCGGCGCACAAGGGTTTGCACGCACTTAACGTTTCAAGACTTGACGACGACACAGATCGGCCGACCGGTCCGGGACTTCGGAGACCGCTCCCCCAGCAGCAGTCCGGAGCAGCCAGAACGGCAGGACTCCGACCGACGGGCCGGAGGTCGCCACCTTGACATTCCAGGCATCTCGGCAGACTTCGAAGCGCTTCGACCGACAGACTCCGAACGAACTCGCCCACACCAAGGCCGCATCCCCTTGTCGGGGCTCGCCCGGCGGCGGAGAAATGACCGACTTGTCCGTTTCCTGTGGCATGCTGACCGCGGAGTCGAGCCCAGCCCAGGAGGCATCCCGATGTACGGAATCAAGAGCCCGCTGCCGGACACCGACCGCAAGGTCGTCGGTGAGGCGCTGCAGGGGGCGCTGGTCGATCTGGTCGATCTCTCGCTGGTGGCCAAGCAGTTGCACTGGAACGTGGTCGGCGCGCGGTTCCGCTCGGTCCACCTCCAGCTGGACGAGGTGGTGGCGCTGGCCCGCCTGCACGCCGACACCGTGGCCGAGCGGGCGGCCGCGATCGGCGTCTCGCCGGACGGCCGGGCCAAGACGGTCGCCGACACCAGCGGGATCTCCACCTCCCCCGAGGGCCAGGTGATCGACTCGACCGCCGTCGGCACCCTGGTCGACGCGCTCGCCGCCGTCATCACCCGGATGCGCGGCCGGATCGACGCCACCGCCGAGGCCGACCCGGTCAGCCAGGACATCCTGATCGGCCTGACCGCTGACCTGGAGAAGTACTCCTGGATGGCCCAGGCGGAGAACAACGTCTGACCTGTCCGGACACCGCGACCCCCGGCCGCCCACCGTGCTCTTCGGTGGGCGGCCGCGTCATGGCAGGATGAATGACCGAACGTCAACACACGGGGTGCGGGCGAAGGTTCGCGGGCGGACCGGGAGCAGGGGGCAGGGGCGTATGAGCGGGGACAAGTTCGGGGTCTCGTTGACCGAGCTGGCCGAGATCCAGCGGGACTGGCAGCAGATGAGCGAGCGGATGGCCGAGATGAGCGCCAAGCTCGGCCAGATCAAGAGCACGGTGGCCAAGGCGGTCGCCACCGACCTGATGGCCGCGCCGTTCGCCGGGATCGTCGGCTTCGCCGCGGTGGCCGGCCAGGTGGCCGGCGAGGTCGCGGACATCAACGAGCGGGCCGAGAAGCTCCAGCAGACCAAGGAGAAGCTCACCCAGGCGATCGGCGAGGACGTCCGGAAGCTCCAGGCGGTGATCAAGGCGTACCAGGAGACGGACCGCCAGATCGAGGAGGACCACCGCAACCAGGACAAGGACCGCCAGCAGCCGGACAAGCCCAAGCCCACCGGCAACGGTGACGGCGGCGGTCACGGCAACGGGAAGGGCAGCGGTCACGGCAACGGCAACGGCGGTGACCAGGGCAGCCACGACAACGGCGGCGACGGGGACAAGGGCGACGACCCGGACTCGAAGCCCTCGCACGAGGGCAAGATCGCGGTCAAGGACGTCGAGTACGGCGGCCGCGGCTCCTGGAAGAGCGGCGAGGCCGCGGTCCGGGACTACATCAGCCAGACCCTGGACCTGATGGGCATCACCGACCCGCAGGCCCGCGAGCAGTGGACCAAGGGCCTGCTCACCATGGCCGGCCGCGAGTCCTCCTTCAACTCGCTCCCGCTGGCCAACGGCTGGGACAGCAACGCCACTGGCCCGAAGCAGTCCGACGGCTTCCCGGCGAACTCCTCGCGCGGCCCCTGGCAGTGCATCCCGAGCACCTTCGCCGCCTACCACCAGGCGGGCACCTCGACCAACATCTACGACCCGGTCGCCAGCTGCGCGGCCTCGATGAACTACATGATGGACCGTTACCACGTCTCCAAGGACGGCCACGACCTGGCCAGCAAGGTCCAGCAGGCCAACCCGGGCAAGAGCGCCCGGGGTTACTGACCCGCACGCACCGGCAGCCGGGGGTACTCGTACCCCCGGCGGCCGGCCGTTCCGCTAACCGAGCAGGTCCCGGGCCTCGTCCGGGAGGGCGAGCTCAGGGTCCGCCTCCACCGCGGCCCGGACGTCGGCCACCGCCTCGGGGCGGCGGCCCAACGCCTGCAGGGAGCGGGCGCGTTGCAGCCGGGCCGACGGGTCGTCGGTCTCCGCGACGACGGTGTCCAGCAGGCCGAGGGCCTCGCCGTGGCGGTCCGCGTCCTGGTAGGCGACCGCCAGGTTGAACCGCAGCCCCGGGTCCTCGCTCAGCTGGACGGCCCGCTGCAGGTCGGCGGCGGCCGCCGCCAGGTCGCCCTCCTCGTAGGCCAGTTCACCGCGCAGTGCCCAGGCCTGGGCGAACTCCGGGTCCGCCGCGAGGGCCGCCGAGTACGCCTCGCGCGCCTCCGCGAGCTCACCCTCGGCCACGTGCAACTGCCCCTGGACGGCGAGCAGTTGGGCATTGGCCGGGTCGAGCGCGAGCCCGGCCGCGACGTCCCGGCGGGCGCCCGGCAGGTCGCCGAGGTCGGTGAGCAGCCCGGCCCGGTTGAGGTAGGCGTCGACGAAGGCCGGGTCGAGCTCGATGACGTAACCGAAGTCCTGCACCGCGCCCTTCACGTCGCCGAGTTCGGCCCGGACGTCGGCGCGGTTGTAGTACGCCTCGGGGAAGGGGGGTGAGAGGCGGATCGCCTCGTCGAAGTCGGCCAGCGCCTCGACCGAGCGGCCGGTGCGCCGGAGCACGATGCCCCGGTCGAAGTAGTACTCGGCGTAGTTGGGGTCGACGGTGATCACCGAGGTGTAGTCGGCCACCGCGTCCTCGTGGCGGCCCAGCCCGCCGTGCACCTGGGCCCGGTTGTAGACCAGCACCGAGCGGTGCAGGGCGTGCTCGCCCGGGTCGAGGATCTCGTCCAGGCGGGCGACGCACTCGTCCAGCAGCGCGAGCGCCGCCTCCGGCCGGCCCTCGCGGACCTCGATCAGGGCCAGCCCGTTGCGGTTGAAGGCGGTCCGGAAGGCCCGCTCCTTCGGATCCGGCGTCCGGGTGGCGAAGGCGATCGCGGTGTTGATCCAGCCACGGGCCACCTGGTGGTCCCGCTGGTCGTCGTCCAGGAAGCGGGTGTAGAGCATCGCCGTGCCGTACGCGCACTGCAGGTGGATCTCCGGATCGGTGCTGAGCGCGCGGGCCCGCTCCCAGAGCGGGAGGATCCGGTCCGTCAGGCCGAGCCCGGCGTAGGCGTTGGCCGGCTTGGCGAGGAAGGTCCACCAGTGGCGGGGGTGGGACTCGTGGGTGACCAGGGCGCTGCCGCGCTCACCGTAGTCCAGGACGGCGTGGTAGAAGCCCATGTCGGTGCAGTAGTTGCTCGCCTCGCGGAGCAGCTCGGCGCCCGCGCCGGACGGGTCGGAACCGTGCTCGGCGTGCCAGAGCAGGGCGCCCAGGCTCAGCGAACGCTCGTCCAGCGCCTCCAGTTCGAGCCGTCGGGCGTCGTGCAGCGCGGCCCGCCCGGCGGGCGGCAGCAGCTCGTACGCCTCGGCCGCCCGCGGGTCCTCGGCCGTGCCGTCGCCCGCGACGTACAGCGCGGCGCGCTCGGCCGGCCCCGCCGGGAGCAGGTCGGCCGGGGCCGTGCCGTGGACGGTCAGGCAGTGCGCGGTGAGCGCGGGCTCCAGCGGGGCGGCCACCTCGCCGAGGGGCGCGTCGAGCGGCTCCGTCCCGGTGTGCGCGACCACCGTGAGCAGCGCCGGGTCCATCCGGCGGAGCAGCACGGCGAGGAACTCCTGGTCCGTCGGGTCGGCCCGGTGCAGGTCCTCGACCACCAGGGTGTGCGGCCCGTCGCCCAGCGCCTGCGCGTACTCGGTGAGGAACTCGACCAGGCCGTGCGCGATCCGCAGGGTGCGCAGCCGGGAGTAGTAGCGGGTGCGCTCCTTGGGCACGGCCAGCGAGGTGAGGGTCTCCCGGGAGGCGGGGACCACGCCGCGCAGTTCGGGCGCGGTGCTGAGGATCTCGACGTCGTGCCGCCGGACCGCCTCGGGGCAGCGCGTCAGGGCATCGGGGACCAGGGCCCGCAGCAGGGAGCCGACGGCGGTGTACGGGCCGCGCAGCCGACGGTGCGCACTGACCGTCACCAGGACCGGCGGCAGCGCCAGTTGCTCGTGGGCGGCGGCCCGGGCGGCGCGGTGCGGCGCCCGGACCCAGTGGTGGCGGGGCTCGGCCATGGCGGTGGTGCCTTTCGTCAGAGAGCGGGTGCGGGGGCTTCGGGAGCGGACTTCCGGCGGCGGCGGTCCCGGCGGACCATCACGGCGACGGCGCCGAGCTGGAGGACGGCCAGGGCGAAGAACACCGTGGAGTCGATGAACGGGCCGAGCGGCGCGTGCCCGCCGAACCGGTCCAGCGCGCCCGTGACGAAGCGGGCCCCGGCGGGGACGACGCCGATCACGAAGACCGTCAGCGAGAAGGCGTAGCCGACCACGATCAGCCAGGAGTACCAGCGCGCCGCCCGGCGGTCGACGGCGTGCCAGCCCGACTCGTCCAGCAGCGGGCGTCCCCGGCGGCGGCGGACGGCGTTGGTCAGCACGCCCGTGGCGGTGGTGTGCAGGTCACGGCAGCCGAGCACGGTGCTGAGCAGCACGTAGAGGTCGGTCCGCAGATAGAAGAACGCCTGCCAGGCGATCCGCAGCACGGTGGCGTAGGCCAGCGCGAGGCAGAGCCGGCCGACCCCGCTGAGCGCGCCGCCGGGCAGGCGGGTGGCGTCGGCGGTCAGGGTGAGGGCGGCGGTCAGCACGGTGTCGGCGAGCACTCCGGCCAGGATCGGCAGGTAGCGCTTGCGCCTGGGTACGGTGACCAGCCCGTCGAGCGAGGTCTCCAGCACGATGTAGATCAGGCGGTGGCCGAACGAGAGCCTGCTAGGCAGGCCGAGCCGTCGGCCGGCCAGGGCGTGGAAGGCCTCGTGGACCAGGATCAGCGGGAACTGACCGACGAACAGGACCACCGAGATCACGGTGAAGTAGGGGCTGAAGAACAGGTTCGCCGGGTGCGGCGCGAGCTCGGGCGTCCGGATCATCGCGGCGACCGACGCGGCGACCACCAGCAGGTAACAGGCCCAGGCCGGCAGGCTGAACGCGGCTCGGCCGAGGCGCTGCCAGCGCACCGGCGGCGGCGGTGGTTCGTCCCCGGTGCGGACGAAGCCGAGTTCGTCCAGCCCGGCCAGCAGGTCCGCGATGTCGACGCTCTCGCCGTGCACCCGCTCGTAGGCCCGGGCGGCCTGCCGGGGTGTCAGACCGTCCGCCAGCAGCCGGACCAGCTCCGCGCCGTCGGCGGGGAGCACCGCGTAGGAGTCGGTGTCGACCCGGCCGACGGTGACCTCCTCGCCCTCGTCCAGGTAGACCAGCGGGTGCAGCGCGACCGGACGGTCGAGGTCCGGGCCGGCGGCCGCGTGGTCGGTCGAGGGGCTCATCGGTCCTCCCGGAGAAGTTCCCTGCTCGGCGGAGTGGCTGACGGGGCCGGCCGCCGGAGCGGCCGACCCCGTCAGATGGTGCTGGGGCCTCAGGCGTCGCAGCCGCAGCCGTACATGGTCTGGGCGGAGCTGGTCAGACGGACCGGGCCGGCCTTGCGGATGACGATCTTCTTCATGGTGTGTCCTTCCCTCGAGCTGACAGAGAACGAGCGGATGTGAATCGCATGGCTTCGAAAATTCATCTCAGCTGTCGCGACGCCCATCAGCATGGAACCGGGTCCCGCTCATGTCAACAGCGGGTAACAGAATTTGACGATCCGTCAGGTCCGGCGTGGAAGCCGCCGTCGACGAAGAGCAGCGGTGCTCCGGAAGTGGTCCAGTGCTCCAGGACGCGGCCGATCAGCACCAGGTGGTCGCCGACCGGGAGGACCTGTTCGCGGCGGCAGACCAGGGTCGCGACAGCGCCGTCCAGCAGCGGTATCCCGTACCGTCCCTCGTCGCTGTTCAGCCCGGCGAAGCGGTCGCCGGGCCCGGCGAAGCGGACGGCGAGATCGCGCTGGTCGGCGGCCAGCAGGTTGACCGCGAAGTGGGCGCCGCCGGTGAACGCGGCCCGGCTCGTGGAGGACTGCTGCAGGCACCAGAGCACGAGCGGCGGCTCCAGCGAGACCGAGGTGAAGGAGTTCACGGTCACACCCGCGGGATGCCCCCGGTAGCGGGTGGTGACCACCGCAACGCCGGTCGCGTACCGCCCCAGCACGGCACGGAGTGGGCGGCCCGCCTCGACCGCCTTGTCGAGGGCCATCCGGCACGCCCCTCCCTGGTGGAGTCTCCAACCAGTCCCAGATGAATGGGACTTGGTGTGTTCATTCATCTCAGACGGAGCCATCGCAGACTGACAGCTCACCGCCAAGGCGTCAACAGGTGTGACCGGCAAGGCCGGTAGCCGCCGGTCGACCGGGACAGCGCACGGCCGACGGGGGCGGTTCCGGCGCGCGGCCATCTAGGATGGGGCCGACGGGGCCGCCGGGCTCGGTCGCAGCGGTGAACGAGCAAGGGAGGTGCGCGGTGCCCCGATCCGGAGCCGCCTCGCTCGCCGACCGGATCGACCGGCTCTTCGAGGTGGTCCGAGGTCCCGACCGCGAGCCGTACAGCAACGAGGAGGTCGCGCGGGCCTGCCGCGAGGCCACCGGTGAGACCTTCTCCGCGACCTACCTCTGGCAGCTCAGAACGGGCCGCCGGGACAATCCGACCAAGCGTCATCTCGAAGCGCTGGCGCGGTTCTTCCAGGTGCCGCCGGCCTACTTCTTCGACGACGAACAGAGCGGCCGGATCACCGAGGAGCTCCAACTCCTGGGCGCACTGCGGGATGCGGGCGTCCGGGACGTCGCACTGCGGGCCGTCTCACTGTCGCCCGAGGGGCTCGGCACGATCAGCGACATGATCGAGATCATCGCTCGGAGAGAGGCCGGATCACACCGTCCGGAATGACTGTCCATCAGACCTTCACACGCCTAGGATCGCTCTCAGCGGGTCGGACATCGCTGACCGTGATCGGACCGGGCCAGGGGGTGGGACTGTGCGGTTTTTCACGGACCGACGGGGGCGGATGCTCTGGCGCCGATGTCGCCGGATGGTGGAGTCCCTCCCGCTGTCGGCACCGTTCGACCCGGAGGAGCTGGTGGCTGCGCTGGCCGAGCGGCGCGGGCGACCGATCGAGCTGATCCAGCTGCCGGTCCGGTCCCGCACCCCCTGCGGCCTGCTGGTCACCACCGACCGGGCCGACTACATCGGTTACCCGAGCGCCACCACGGCATTACACCAACAGCACATCCTGCTGCATGAATTAGGCCATCTGCTGTCCGGCCACGCCGGAACCGGAGGGATCAGCGCCGGAACCGTGCAGGCGCTGCTGCCCAACCTCTCCGAGGAGCTGGTCCAACGGGTCCTCGGGCGCACGGTCTACACCGAACTGCAGGAGCAGGAAGCCGAGTTGTTCGCCTCGCTGGCCCTGCACCGCCCCAGACGCGGCAGCCGGGTATGACCGCGGCACCGGTCCGCTGGGTGCGGGCCTGGACGGCGTACTGGCGGATCGGCCCGCTCTGGACCGCCCTGCACCGCGCGGTGCCCGAGATCGCGCTCTCCACGCCCACCACCCGGCTCCGCCCGGCCTTTCCGCGCGGCGCGGAGTTCGCGCTGTACCGCCGCATCATCGAGATCCACGACGGCCGGCTCGCACTGCGCCCCTACGTCCACCCCGGGGTGCACACCTGGGCGGTGGCGACCGCCGGCCGGCAGGGCTCGGGCGGCAACGCGGCGGCCCGGGCTGAGGCCGCGTGCATCGCGGCCGCGCTGGCCGCCGCCGAGGCCGGGCTGCCGTACCGGGCGGGGCCGCCCGTCCCGTACGCCGCGCACGAGCTGCAGGCCAGCATCGAGGCCGAGACCGCCTGGCTGATCGACGTGACCGAGGCCTTCACCCGCTCCACCCGCGCGACCGGGATCGGGTCCCACCGCCCCGGCGTACGGCACGCCGCGCCCTGGCACCAGGTGATCCGGCACTGCTGACGCTAGACCGAAGTGCCCGGCAAATCCCGGTAGGCGGCGGCGAGTTCGGCGATCAGCGGGTGCCCGGGATCGAGTTCGACCCCGTCCACGGCGGCGATCGGGCGGACGCCGATCGCGGCGTTGCCGGCGAACGCGGCCTGGAACCCACTCAGCCCGGTCAGCGGGACCCGTTCGCTGCGGCCCGGGCGCAGCCCGCGCAGCAGCTCCAGCGTGGTGCCGGGCAGGTACGCGGCCTCCGGCCAGACCGGCTCGCCGTCCCGGATCAGGCCGAGGTTCCAGGTGCCGCCCTCGCTGACCGCCCCGGTGCCGTCCACGAACAGCGCGTCGTCGTACCCGGCCAGCTGCGCCGCCCGTCGGTGCCGCAGCGCACCGAACAGCCCGACGCTCTTCACCTCGGGCTGATCCCTGACATAGCCCACCGAACGCACCCGCAGCGGCGGCGGCATCGCGCCGTCGCCCGCCGGGCGGGTCGTCACCAGGACGGCCGGATCGGCCCGGCCGCCCAGACTGCCGAGGTCGAGCGCGGGGTCGAAGACCGTCAGCCGCAGCATCGTGCTGCCGCTGCCCGGCACCGCCCGGCGAGCGTACGAGCGGACCAGGTCGAGGTCCAGCTCGGTGCCGAACAGTGCCCGGCAGTCCCGCCGCAGCCGTTCCAGATGGAGCGCCAGTCCGCGCACCCGGCCGTCGGTCACCCGCATGGTGGTGAAGTGCCCGTAGTTGGTGAGCGCCAGGGCTTGGAGCTCCGCCGGGCGTACCGGTCTGCCGTTCAGTTCCGCCATGCCCGAAAGCATGCCAGGCCGCCCACCGATTGCCGGTCGGTCTCAGCCGGGCAGGCCCTCGCGCACCCGCCGGGAGACCGCGGCCTCCTGCAGGTCGAGCGTGCCGGGCGACTCCGCGATGCCCGGGCCGCCGGCCTTCACCCAGTCGGTGATCTCGTCCAGCATGTCGTCCGCGAGCACCCAGCCGAGCCAGACCGGCCGCCCGCCGGCCGCCCGCCCTTCCGCCGACGGGCTCACCACGACCACGTTCGAGTGGTCGCAGGCGTCCAGGCACGGCACCGCCCGCACCCGCCCCGCCGCACCGACGCCCTCCTTCAGCCGGACCAGCTGCGCCGCGTGGTCGACCTCCGGGTGCCGCCGCTCCGTCCCGCAGCAGCACCCCCGGCACACCGTCACCGTCACCGGTGCGGCAGCAGTCTTCTTGACCGGCTTACGAGCCATCAGTTCCCCTCCAACGGGCAGTCGTACTGTTCAGGGCCGTGACGCACCCCGACGGCCGAGGGTATCCGGCGCCGGTCGCTCGCCGTGCGGGCCCTCGCACAGCTGCTTATGGTGACCGAAGTCGCACCCCGGACCTCCCGGGGGCGACTCGGAGGTCAACTCATGATCAAGGCAAGCGACATCATGCACGCGGGTGCCCAGTGCGTCCGGGCCGATCAGACCCTGCTCGACGCCGCCATGATGATGCGGGACATGGGCGTCGGCGCCCTGCCGATCTGCGGCGAGGACCAGATGCTCAAGGGGATCATCACCGACCGCGACATCGTCACCCGATGTATCGCGGAGGGCAAGGACCCGGCCATGATGAAGGCGATGGAGCTGAGCGGGCACCTGCACTGCGTCCGGGCGGACGACAGCATGGACGAGGTGCTCAAGAAGATGGAGCAGCACCAGATCCGCCGGATCCCGGTGATCGACAACGACCGGCTGGTCGGCATGATCAGCGAAGCCGACCTGGCGATGGGTCACCGGAACGGCGGCCGCCTGACGGACCAGCAGATCGTCGACTTCATGGACAGCGTCTACCTCAAGCGCTGACCCCCCTCCCCCGGGCCACCGGTCACCCCACCGGTGGCCCGCCCGCGCGCCCGCGCAGCCACCCGTCGAGCGCGGCGAAGTCCGCGTCCGTCAGTCCGCACCGGTACAGCAGGGCCTCACCCGGTGGCCTTCGCCGCCGCGCGGCCCGCTGCCCGGCCGGAGAACAGGCAGCCGCCGAGGAAGGTGCCCTCCAGGGAGCGGTAGCCGTGCACGCCGCCGCCGCCGAAGCCGGCTGCCTCGCCCGCCGCGTAGACGCCGTCGAGCACCGAGCCGTCGGCCCGCAGCACGCGTGAGTCGAGGTCGGTCTCCAGGCCGCCGAGCGACTTGCGGGTGAGGATGTTCAGCCGCACGGCGATCAGCGGACCGGCCTTCGGGTCGAGCAGGCGGTGCGGGGAGGCGGTCCGGATCAGCTTGTCGCCCAGGTAGCGGCGGGCGCCGTGAATGGCCGTCACCTGGAGGTCCTTGCTGAACGGGTTGGCCATCTCGCGGTCCCGGGCCTCGATCTCGCGGCGCAGCTCGGCCTCGTCGATCAGCGCCTCGGGAGTCTTCGCGTTCATCCCGCGCACCAGCTCCTCCAGCGAGTCGGCGACCACGAAGTCCACGCCGTGCTTCTTGAACGCCTCGACCGGCGCGGTGGCGCCGGGCAGCGCGCGGCGCAGCACCTCCCGGACCGACTTCCCGGTCAGGTCCGGGTTCTGCTCGGAGCCGGAGAGCGCGAACTCCTTCTCGATGATCTTCTGGGTGAGCACGAACCAGGTGTGGTCGTGACCGGTCGTCATGATGTGCTCCAGCGTGCCCAGGGTGTCGAACCCGGGGAACAGCGGCACCGGCAGCCGCCGGCCGCGCGCGTCCAGCCAGAGCGAGGAGGGGCCGGGCAGGATCCGGATGCCGTGCTGCGGCCAGATCGGGTCCCAGTTCTCGATGCCCTCGGTGTAGTGCCACATCCGGTCACCGTTGATCAGGTGGCCGCCCGCCGCGCCCGTGATGCCCAGCATCAGGCCGTCCACGTGCGCGGGCACCCCCGAGAGCAGCTTCTGCGGGGGCGTGCCGAGCCTGGCGGGCCAGGCCTTCCGGACCAGTTCGTGGTTGCCGCCGATGCCGCCGGAGGTGACGATCACCGCCTGCGCCCGCAGCTCGAACGACCCCGCCACCTCCCGCGAACTGGCCTCGCCCCGGGCCACCGTGCTGGGCACCAGCACCTCGCCCGCGACGGTGTCCACCGATCCGGCCGAGGCCGACAGTCCGGTCACCCGGTGCCGGAACCTGAACTCGACCAGCCCGCGCGCCGCGGCGGCCCGCACCCGGCGGGCGAACGGCTCGACCAGGCCGGGCCCGGTGCCCCAGGTGATGTGGAAGCGCGGCACCGAGTTGCCCGGACCACTGGCCAGCAGCCCGCCGCGCTCGGCCCAGCCGACCACGGGGAAGAACCTGACGCCCTGTCCGTGCAGCCAGGAGCGCTTCTCGCCCGCCGCGAAGTCGACGTACGCCTCGGCCCAGCGGCGCGGCCAGGCGTCCTCGGGGCGGTCGAAGCCGGCCGTGCCGAGCCAGTCCTGCCAGGCCAGCTCGTGCGAGTCGCGGATCCGCATCCTGCGCTGCTCGGGTGAGTCGACCAGGAACAGCCCGCCGAAGGACCAGTGCGCCTGACCGCCGAGCGAGGCGGCCGGCTCCTGGTCGAGCAGGATCACCTTCCGTCCGGCGTCCGCGAGTTCTGCGGTGGCGACCAGGCCCGCCAGCCCGGCTCCGATCACGATGACGTCGGCGTCCAGTGCCACGGGCGATCCTCCAGGGTGAGCAGGCGTGTCCGGATTCTGCGGCCTGCGGACCGGCAGGTCAACCGACCGGTAACCCGACCCGGGAGCCGGGCTGCCTTCCGGAGGCCGTCGACGGATTCCCCGAATAGCCTTTTTCGCTCCACCCGGTAGCGGAATACGTGGTCAAACGATCCGCCATGGAGCGTAATTCACCGGCCTTTTGACGGATATTCGGTAATTCCGGCGAACGCTCTGGACAGCCCGATTAACCTGCCAGTAACTTACTTGCCAGTAGCAGCCGGCTGTTCCGCCCCCACCCACCAGCGCGTCTCTCCACCCCTCAGGAGGCACCGTGTTCAGCCATGCCCGAAAGCGTCTCCCCGCCCTGCTCGGCGGCCTGCTGGCCACCGCCGCACTCGCCGCGCTGACCGCCCCGGCCGCCCACGCCGGGACCGGCGCGGGCCCGTACGTCGCACTCGGCGACTCGTTCGCGGCCGGCGCCCTGGTGCCGAACCAGTCCGGCGGGCTCTGCCTTCGCTCGGACCAGAACTACGGCCACCTGGTGGCCGCCGCGCTGAACAGCACCTCGTACACCGACGTCACCTGCTCCGCCGCCAAGGTGAAGCACCTGACGGAGGCTCAGTACGGCGTCTACGAACCCCAGTTGAACGCCCTGAAGCCGGACACCGCACTGGTCACCCTGGGCATCGGCGGCAACGACCTCGGGGTCAGCGACCTCGGCGTCGCCGAGCTGATCGCCACCTGCGTCGGCGGAGCCGTGGTCAACCCGTTCGGCACCCCGTGCAAGGACGTGTACGCCGACGGGCACTGGGCCTGGCGGGACTGGCAGTTCCAGTGGGTCTACGGCGAGGACAAGCTGCGCAGCCGGATCGCCGCCGCCGCGCCCCAGGTCGCGGACGGCCTGCGCAGGATCCACGCCAAGTCCCCCAACGCCAAGGTGCTGCTGGTGGGTTACCCCTCCGTCGTACCCTCGAACGGAGCCAACTGCATCGGCCGCCAGCCCGTCACCCCCGGCGACGTGGAGTACCTGCACGGCGTGCTGAGCGACCTGAACGCCATGCTGGCCCGGACCGCCGCCGCGAACGGCGCCACCTACGTGGACACGGCGACCCCGACCAAGGGGCACGACGCCTGCTCGGACACCCCGTGGATCGAGGGCCTGCTGCCGCAGTCCCCCGCCGCCCCGTTCCACCCGAACGCGGCCGGCGAGCGGGTGATGGCCGACACGGTGCTGCGCACCCTCGGCCACTGACGCCTCCGCGCCCCGAGCGCGCTGACGCCTCCGCAGCCCGAGCACACGGAAGGGCCCCGGACCGCAACCGCGGTCCGGGGCCCTTCCGTTACGCCGTTACGGCTTGATCCGCACGATCTGCGGGTCGTGGTCGCTCGCCTGCGAGGCGAACTCGCTGTTGATGTGCACCACGTCGTACTCGACGTGCTTCAGCGCCGGGCTGACCAGGCTGTGGTCGAGCACCTGCGAGTTGCCCTGGAAGACGTACGAGTAACGCTCGTTCGCCGGAAGGCAGTTGACCAGGTCCCGGAGCACGCCGTCCTTGGTCAGCGTCGCCAGCGCCGGGGAGAACTGGTAGTCGTTGAAGTCACCGACCGAGACCACCCGGGCGTTCGGGTCCGCGGCCAGCAGCTTGGCGACGAAGGCCTGCTCGACGGCCGCCTGCTTGGTCCGCTGCACCTCGGAGCTGCGGGCCGGCGCCTGGAAGCGGCTGTCCAGACCCTGGTCGCCGCCCTTGCTGTTGAAGTGGTTGGCGATCACGAAGATCTTCTTGTTGTGGAACTTGAACTCGCCCACCATCGGCTTGCGGCTGGAGCTCCACGCCTCGTTGCCGGGGTCGATCCAGCCCGGGGAGGCGGTCAGCGAAGCCCACTTGCCGGTGCCGGTGACGTCCACCGCACTGGTGGCACTGCCGCCCGGGGTGTCGGTGAAGGAGACCCGGGCCGGGTTGAACAGGAAGACGGTGCGGATGTTGCCGCCGGGCTCCCCGCCGTCCTTGTTGTTCTCCGGGTCGATCGAGCGCCAGTCGTAGGCCGGGCCACCCGCCGCGGCGATCGCGGCGGTGAACTTGGCGATCGTCGAACTCGCGTCCACCGTACCGTCGTTGACGGCACCGTTGTTGTCCTGGATCTCCTCCAGGACGACGATGTCAGGCGAACGCAGGTTGGTCACCACGCCCTTGGCGAGCTCGGAGAACTTCTCGTCCGGGTCGCTCGGGTCCAGGTTCTCGACGTTGTAGGTGGCGATCGCGACCTCGCTGGGCAGCGCCCGGTCGGTCACCTCGCGCTGCAGGCCGTTGTCCTTCAGCGCGCCCAACGTGGTCGCGGCCAGCGTGTAGCCGCCGAAGCGGTTGTAGTCCAGCGGGCCGTCGGTGACCCCGGTCAGCTCGTCGCCGACGTTGGCGGTCGGGAACGGGCGGTCGGCCGTCGGGATCAGCGACTGGACCATCACCCGGCCGGAGTTGGGCTTGTCGTAGCCGAGGTACATCGCCCCGCCGCGGCTGCTGGCGAGGTCCTGCTTGCGGGCCTGCACCCAGAGCTCGCTGTACTGGTCGGTGGCCTGGACGACCCGGGTGTTCTCGACCCGGACGTTCATGCCCTCCAGCGACTCGTACCGGTCGAGCGCGTAGCTCGCGGGCGCCAGCGTGAGCCCCTCGATGCTGCCGCCGGCCGCGTCCGGCGCGTACGCCGACGGGATGCTGTCACCGTTCAGCACGAACGGCGCGGGCACCGCGTTGCCGGCCGAGAGCACCGTGACGGCGGGCGCGGTCAGCTGGGTGATCGACTGACCGCCCGCGCTGAGCGCCGGGTAGTACTCGGCGACCTTGCCGGTCACCAGCACCGAGTCGCCGACCGCCACGGTCGGGGTGCTGCCGGTGTAGACGAACAGGCCCTCGCTGGTGGCCGGGTCGGCGTCCGGGTTCGGGTCCTGGATCCAGAAGCCCTTGGAGCCGTAGGTGCGCACACCGGTGACGATGCCGGGGACGCCGGCGATGTTCTTGCCGGTCTTCGGGGACAGCCGGGTGTTGCCCTGGATGTCGTGGATCCGGACGCTGCCCGGCTCGGTCGGCCCGGTCGGGGTGTCGCCACCCTCGGGGGCCTCACCGGCGGCGTTGACCGGGGTCGGCGCACCGGCCTTGAGGTCGGCGGCGTTGTCGTCGGTGTCCGGCAGACCGGCGGTCCGCGCGACCGAGGCGGTCGCGCTCGCCCCGGTGACCGGGCCCGAGCCCTCCCGGACCACGGCGGTGCCGAAGCCGACCAGATCCTTGATCCGCGGGTCGGCGGCGCAGTCGGCGGCGGTCTTGCAGCTCAGCGGGTCGGTGCCCTGGACCAGCGCGACCGTGCCGCTGGCGCCGGAGAGCGCCAGGGTGCCGGTGGCGTCCGGGGTGGGCAGCACCACGGTGCCGCCGGTGCCCGCGGCCTCGGCGATCAGGTAGCGGCCGCCGGGGGCGACCGAGCCGGTCAGCGCGGTGACGCCCCACTTCGAGCCGGCGCTCGGGGCGCCCGGCAGGTACTGGACGCTGTACCCGGCCAGACCGAAGGCGGCGCCACCCTTGTTGGCCAGCTCGATGAAGTCGTTCTTCAGCGTGGCACCGGAGTTGCCACCGCCGCCGTACACCTCGGAGATCACCACGTCGGCCGACGGCGCGGCGAAGGCGCTCGGGAGCGGGACGAGCACGAGCGAGCCCGCCACGGCGACGGGCAGGACGGCCGCGCGCAGCAGGCTGCGGCGGGTACGGCGGGGAGCGGTGGACTTGGTCACCGGGCAGAACTCCTCGGTCAATGCTCCGACGTTCGTGGGGCCGTCGGCAGCTGAGGGTGGGTCAGGCAGCGCACGACGGCGCACTACCCGCGTAGATCACGTGCCGGTCAGATCCGGCGGCCCCCAAGATACGCGCGTAGAAAATGACCCGACAAGGGGTTGCCCGTTAACAGTTGGATACCGCCGGACGACGGCTGACCACTCGCTGCGACGACGGCCCGGGCCGGGAGCCTGCGGATGGCAGTGCTCCCGGCCCGGGCCGTCGGAGAAGGGTGACCGGTCGTCAGTCCCGGGCGGCGGCGGCCTTCTCCAGGCCGGCCGACCAGCGCTCCTCGACCTTGCCGAGCTTCCAGTACCCGACCGCGCCGGCCCAGGTGAGCACGAACAGGCCGACGATCGCGTACCCGACCATGTCGAGCTCGATCGAGCCGATCCAGGCCACCGGGCCCGAGGTGATCTCGAGCTTCTCGCCGAGCAGGCCGACCAGCTCGATGGTGCCGATCACCAGGGCGACCAGCACCGAGAGGCCGGTGACGGTGAGGTTGTAGTAGATCTTGCGGACCGGCTTGGAGAAGGCCCACTCGTAGGCGAAGTTCATGAACGAGCCGTCGATCGTGTCCAGCAGGCTCATGCCCGCCGCGAACAGCACCGGCAGCACCAGCAGCGCGTACCAGGGCAGCTGGAAGGCGGCGGCGCCGCCGGCCAGCACCAGCAGCGAGACCTCGGTGGCGGTGTCGAAACCGAGGCCGAACAGCAGGCCGACCGGGTACATGTGCCAGGGCTTGGTGACGGCCCTGGTGACCCGGCCGAGGATCCGGTTCAGGAAGCCGCGCTTGTCGAGCTGGCGCTCCAGCTCGGCCTCGTCGAACACGCCCTGCCGCATCTTCCGGAACACCTTGAGGATGCCGTTGAAGGCACCCAGGTTGATCAGGCCGATCAGCACCAGGAACACGCCCGAGACGCTGACCCCGATCAGGCCGGTCAGGTCGTGCAGCGTGGAGTCGTCCGACTCCACCTGACCGGCCAGCGACTGGATGCCGAAGGCGAGCAGCGCGCACAGGCCGAAGACCACCGAGGAGTGGCCGAGCGAGAACCAGAAGCCGACCGAGAGCGGACGCTGCCCCTGGCCCATCAGCTTGCGAGTGGTGTTGTCGATCGCCGCGATGTGGTCCGCGTCGAAGGCGTGCCGCATCCCGAGCGTGTAGGCGGTCAGACCCATCCCGACCCCGAAGACCTGGCCGCCGACGTCGTACTGCTCGGGGGCGACCAGCGCGATCAGGGTGAACCACCCGATCACGTGCAGGGCCAGGATGAAACCTCCCATCCCGGCGAGTCGCACCCACTCCGGTCGGGTGAGCCGGTCGCGCAGTCGGCCGGTCGCAGCCATGCGGCAGTCCTCCATGCAGTCGTACGAGATGCCCAGTGCGCTGAGCTGGGCCATCTTTCCCCGGACCAGGTCGCAGTTGCAAGCCATGCGCAACTGCGCCACCCCGGCGCGCGGGAGCACTCGGGCCGCCCTGACGGCGCCACAGCTCACATTCCGTCAGGAAATAGGAGTAAAAGTCCTCTATTGTCTGATTCGGTGATCATCAGGACCGACCGGAGGCAGCCTCCTTGCTGAACAGCACCGACATCGACAGCCAGGACTCCGCCCGGCTCGACCACTCCTTCTTCGGTCACCCACGCGGCCTGCTCACCCTCTCCGGCCTGGAGGTCTGGGAGCGGTTCTCGTTCCTCGGCATGCAGGCCATCCTGGTGCTCTACTTCGCCGACTCGGTCGCGAACGGCGGCCTCGGCATGGCCCAAGGGACCGCCGCGTCGGTGGTCTCGGCCTACGGCACGCTGGTCTACCTGACCTCGGTGGTCGGCGGCTGGGTGGCCGACCGGATGCTCGGCTCGTACCGGGCCGTGCTCTACGGCGGCGTGCTGATCGCCTGCGGGCACTACGCGATGTCGGTGCCCACCGCCACCATGACCTGGGTCGGCCTCGGCCTGATCGTGATCGGCACCGGCTTCCTGAAGCCGAACGCGGCCACCCTGGTCGGCGGGCTCTACGCCACCGACGACGACCGCCGGGACGCGGGCTTCGCCCTCTACTACATGGCGATCAACATCGGCGCCTTCGCCGGACCGCTGGTCAGCGGCTGGCTCGGCCAGAACAAGGGCTGGCACTGGGGCTTCTCGGCCGCCGCGGTCGGGATGACCTTCGGCGTGATCCAGTACGTGCTGGGCCGCTCCACCCTGCACCGCGACCGCGGCCCGGTGCACCCGCTCACCGACGCCGAACGCACCCGCTGGGCCGGCCGCGCGGTGGCGGCGGTGCTGCTGGTGACCGCCGTCGGGGTGCTGCTGCAGCTCCTCGGCTGGCTCACCATGGACCGCGCCGTCGACCTGATCACCCTGGTCTCGGTGCTGGCCCCGATCGCCTACTTCGCGGTGATGTTCCGCAGCCCCGAGGTGAGCCGCGAGGAGCGCGGCCGGCTGCGGCCGTACGTGGTCCTCTTCCTCGCCTCGGTGGTCTTCAACCTGGTGCTGTTCTCCTCCTACACCACCCTCGCCCTGCTCGCGGTGGACCACGTGGACAACAGCATCTTCGGCTGGCACTTCCCGTCCAGTTGGTGGACCTCCATCCTGGGCGCGATCGAGGTGCTGCTCGCCCCGGTGATCGCCGCGCTCTGGGTCCGCCTGGGTAACCGTCAGCCGCACGCCTCCCGGAAGATCGCCTACTCGCTGTTCGCGGCCGGCGTCTCCTTCCTGATCCTGGTCCCGGCCACCCTCGGCAAGAGCGGCGACTACCGGATCGCCGGCCTCTGGCTGCTCGGCTGCTACCTCTTCATGGGCGGCGGCGACATCCTGCTGGAGACCACCGGGATGTCCGCCACCAGCAAACTGGCGCCCCGTCACTTCGCCAGCCAGACCATGGCGGTCTGGTTCCTCTCGCTCGCCCTCTCGCAGGGCATCGCCGCCCAGCTGACCAAGCTCTACGGCGAGATCGCCGACTCCGCCTACTACGGCGCGCTCGGCCTGTTCGCCGTCGCCGCCGGGATCGCGCTGTACCTCGCGCTCCCCTGGATGCGCCGGACCATGCACCCCGTCCACTAGGAGGTCCCTCCGATGCAGCACCCCGATAGCTACCCGTACGGGACCACCCGGGAGGACCTGCGCATCCCGCTGGCCGACGGCACCGAGCTGTACGCCCGGATCTGGCGCCCCGTCACCGACCAACCGGTGCCCGCCCTGCTGGAGTACCTGCCGTACCGGCTCACCGACTGGACGGCGCCGCGCGACGCCCAGCGCCACCCCTGGTACGCGGGCCACGGCTACGCCTCGGTCCGGGTCGACATCCGCGGCCACGGCAACTCCGGCGGGCTGCCCGGCGACGAGTACTCCGCGCAGGAGCTCGCGGACGGCGTCGCGGTGGTCGAGTGGCTGGCCGCCCAGCCCTGGTGCAGCGGGCGGGTCGGCATGTTCGGCATCTCCTGGGGCGGCTTCAACTCGCTCCAGATCGCGGCCCTCGCGCCGCCGGCGCTGCGGGCGGTGGTCACGGTCTGCTCGACCGACGACCGCTACGACAACGACGTGCACTACATGGGCGGTTCACTGCTCGCGGTCGACATGCACGCCTGGTCCGCCACCATGCTCGCCTTCGTCGGCCGCCCGCCGGACCCGAAGTACGTCGGCGAGGACTGGCGGCGGATCTGGCGCTCCCGCCTCGAGGCCGTCGACCCGTTCATCCACCCGTGGCTCTCGCACCAGACCAGGGACGACTACTGGCGGCACGGCAGCGTCTGCGAGGACTACGGCGCGATCAAGGCCGCCGTACTCGCCGTCGGCGGCTGGGCCGACCCGTACCGGGACACCGTGCTGCGGCTGGTCGAGAACCTCGACGCACCCGTACGCGGCATCATCGGGCCCTGGTCGCACCAGTACCCAGACCGCGGCCTGCCGCCGGGCCCGGCGATCGGCTTCCTGCAGGAGACCCTGCGCTGGTGGGACCACTGGCTCAAGGACGTCGACACGGGCGTCATGGCGGAGCCCGCGCTGCGCAGCTGGATGAACTCCTCCGTCCCGCCCGCGACGTCGTACGCCAACCGGCCCGGCCGGTGGGTCGGCGACGAAGCCTGGCCCTCGCCGGACGTCCGGGAGATCCACTACGGCCTGGACGACGTGCTGCGCACCGCCGGAACCTCCGCGCTCGACCGGTTCGTACGGGTCCGGTCGCCCCAGCACACCGGCGTCGACGCCGGGCGGTTCTTCCCGTTCGGCAACGCCTCCGACCTGCCGCCGGACCAGCGCGAGGAGGACGGCCGCTCGGTCTGCTTCGACTCCACCCCGCTGCCCGAGACGGTGGAGATCCTCGGCAACACCTCCGTCCGCCTCCGGGTCCGCTGCGACAGCCGGCGCGGCCAGGTGATCGCCCGGATCTGCGACGTCGCCCCCGACGGCGCCTCCACCCTGGTCACCCGGGGCGTGCTCAACCTGACCGCCCGTCAGGGCCGGGACCGGGTCGTCGAATGGACCCCGGGCGCCGTCGAGGACGTCGACTTCTCGCTGGTCTCCATCGCCCACGCCTTCCCGCCCGGCCACCGGATCCGGCTCGCCCTCTCCTCCGCCTACTGGCCCTGGATCTGGCCGCAGGCCGAGGCCACCGGCTTCGAGATCGACCCCGGCCACAGCGTGCTCGCCCTCCCCGTGCGCCACCTGGCCGCCGACGCGGGCTCCCCGCCGATCACCTTCGAACCCCCCGAGCAGTCCACCGGCCTGGACGTCCACCACACCGAACCACTCACCGCCCGCCCCGAACGCCTCGTCCTCCACGACGTCGCCACCGGCGAATGGCGCCTCGAGGTCGATCCCAACTACGGCGGCTCCCGCCGCTACCCCGACGGCCTGGTCTTCGACGAACAAGCCGTCGAGTCCTACCGCATCCTCACCGACGACCCGCTCTCCGCCACCACCCGCTCCGACTGGACCGTCCGCCTCCAACGCCCCGACCTCGGCTGGGACGTCACCGTCCACACCCGCTCCGAAATCACCTGCGATGCCACGCACTTCACCACCCACAGCCACCTCACCGCGCTGGAGGCGGGCGACGTGATCTTCGAACGCGACTGGGAGCGCCGCATCCCGCGCACCGCGAGCTGAGGCCCGCCCGTATCGCGAGCTACGGTCCAAGGTCTGTCAATTCCTCCGGCGATGCGGCATGATCCCCGCCGTCGGCCCGACCGATCGGTCGGCCACCCCAGCCCGCCCTGGAGGAGCCTTGTCCCGCACCACCCGTGCCCCGCGCCTCGCCCTGGCCACCGCCGCCGCGCTAGCCCTCGTCTCCGTGCCGGTCACTCCCGCGCTCGCTGCCCCTGCCGCCCCGCAGACCCCCGTCGGCCAGGTGTTCAAGGTCAACCCCGTCCAGGCCACCGGCGACCAGAGCCTGACCGACGGCAAGGACGCCGACTCGGCCGTCCCGGCCTCCGCCTACGCCACCGTCGCCCTGCGGAACCTCGACGCGAGCGGCGGCCTGGCCGGCCGCTGGGCGGTCGTCCGCTCGGAGACCGGCACCCCCGCCCGGTCCGCCGCCGGAGACTTCCGGTACACCCGCAACGCCGACCAGTTCGAGCAGGTGATGGCGTACTTCTGGGTCAACGAGGCGCAGGAATACCTCCAGGGCCTCGGCTTCGGCAGCGAGCTGCGCGGGGCCAACGACAAGGCCCAGCAGGTCCGGCTCAACCAGTGGGGAGCGGACAACTCCTTCTTCACCGACAAGAAGCAGGAGATCCGCCTCGGCAAGGGCGGCGTGGACGACGCCGAGGACGCCGAGGTGATCGTGCACGAGTACGGCCACGCGGTCCACGAGGCCCAGGTCCCCGGCTTCGGCAGTTCCCCCGAGGCCGGCGCGATCGGCGAGGCCTTCGGCGACTACCTCGCCCTGACCGTCGGCAAAGCCGCCGAACTCCGCTACGGCTGGACCGCCCGGACCGAGGAGCCCTGCGTCGGCGACTGGGACTCCACCGCCTACACCACCACGACCCCACACTGCCTCCGCCGCCTGGACACCGGCAAGGTCTACGCCGACAAGATCGGCGAGGTCCACGCCGACGGCGAGATCTGGTCGCAGGCCCTCTACGACATCCGCAAGGCCCTCGGCCCCCGCACCGCCGACCGGATCATCGTCAACGCCCAGTTCTCCTTCACCCCGGACACCACCTTCTCCGCCGCCGCCCTGGCCACCGTCGCCACCGCCCGCACGATGTACGGCGACCAGGCCGCCCAGACGGTCCGTCAGTCCTTCGCCGCCCGCGGCATCCCGGGCCTGTAGCTCCCCTCGGGGGCTTGCCCCCGCTGACCTCTCGTCGGCGGGGGCGAGCCCGTTCCTCCGAGGAAAATGTGTTGGCGCTCCATCGCCGGAAGGCGACAATCGGCTCTTCTGATCAGGGGAGCGCAGTTTGGCCGACGTTTTCGCGTGTTCGGGGTGTGGCACGGTGCTCACCGACCCGGTGGAACGGGTGGCGCTGCCCGTTCATGCAAGCCAGGGCTACGGGAACGGGGTTCGGCTCCCGGCCTTGATGACTGCGGGGACGTACGCCGTCGATCCCTGGCCGATAGGGCTGCCGTGGCGGTGGTGGGACGAGATCGGGGCGGACGAGGCGGCCGCCCGTGGGGTGTTCACGCCCGTGCACTCGGTCTCCGGTCGGCCGCCGGGATCGGTGATCCTCGCCCCGGGTGACATCCGAGCGCTCCGCTTCATCCTGGAGCGATGCAACGACGGCTGCTGCGGGATGGACAACGGGGACGGCCCCAACCTGGCCTGCGCACAGTGCGGGCAAGCGGCCGCCACCCGCATCGACGTCTGCTCGTACTGGCAGGAGGTGCGGCTCGATCCGCAGGCCGTACGCCGGGTCGAGCTGGACGGCCCTGCCTCCACCCCGACGGACTGGGAGACGGTGCTCACCGAGACGCGTCTGCTCATGCCGTCGGCGGACCTGACGGAGTGGTGGAGCCCCGAGTCGTACGTGGCGACCGGTGTGGCGATGGCCCACCTGCTGGCGGCCTCAGGAGGAGCACCGCTCCGCTTCTGGCCCGGGCCCGCTGCGGACATGTTCGGCAGCGCTCTCGACGCCCTGCTCCCGCCGGGGCCGGCACCGAAGACGGTGGCCCTGACCGGGCCGGGACTGCGGCCCTTCGACGCTGCTCCCGACATCAGTCTGGTGCCACGTCACCCTGAGACCGGGGAACCCTGGCAGCCGCCCGGCGCCCGCGATCTGGTACCGCTGGCCGCCGAGCTCTGGCTCCAACTCTCCTCCCAGGGAACGTGGTTGCGTTCCCCAGCGACGGGCCGACTGCCTGCGGGGGTCCTCCGGGACGATCCGCTGCCCCAGTACTCCAAGCGGTGGCTCGAGGTCGATCGGGGGGCGTGTATCCATACTCTCTGCCGCCTGCCGGCCGTCCGGGAACCATGGCTGCGCGCGATCTACGACCGTATGACCAATTGGATGTTCCAACCCCCGCCGCTCGGTTGACCGGAGCGCCGCATCCCGCGCACCGCGTCCTGACGGCACGACCACCGGCACGCCCCCTCCGGGGCGGCGCCCTCGCCTACCGGGTAAGGTGCACCGGCCGGGGCTCGGTGAAGAATATGAGGGAGCGAAGTGAACATTCGTCTGGCAGTGCACCTGTTGTTGTCGATCGTGGTCGCGCTGGCGATGGTGTTCACCGGCCTCGCGCTGGGCGGACCGCTGGTGGCGCTGCTGGCGTTCGGGCTGTGGTTCCTGATCGAGGCGCTGTTCAAGGCCCTGCTTCCGGCCTCCTTCCTTCCCGGGGTCGAGGGTGCACAGCTGACCTCTGCGGCGTATCGCGGCTGGGCTGCGAAGCTGGTCGGGGGCATGGGCCTGGCCAAGGCGCGCACCCCGGAGGCCGACGCTGCCCGGCTGGCGGCGGGCGTCCGCCTGTGCACAACGACATTCGGGCTGCGCAATGGCAGTCAGATCCTGGGCTACCTCCTGCTCCAGCGGTCGCCGGAGGGCAAGGCCGTGATCGCCTGGCGCGGCCGCGGCAAGGGCCAGGCGGTCCAGCCGATCACCCCGGCCGAGATGACCATCCTGTCGGGGCAGCAGCAGCAGAACGCGGTGCAGGCCCGGATGGACTACACGGTCTCGGTACAGCTCGGCCCGGACTCCTACTGGCTGCGCCCTCACGACGCCGAGCTGTTGAAGCTGGTGCTCCAGCACCAGACCGCGCCCACCACGTAGCCGGCGCGGCGGCATTGCGGATCGTACGCATGGTGTCTTGCTTCCGGGTGAGCGGTCGGAGCGGGATCACGGTGCGGTGGGGCCGACTCCGGCGATCGCGGTGGCGGTGCGGACGGAAGCCTGTTCGCCGGCCTTGACGGCGGCGAGTTCGGTGCCGTGCTGGGCGATGGCGGTCTGCTGCAGCCGCTGTTCGACGTGCAGCCAGGTCGGCACCAGGCCGGTGCGGCGCTTGCACGCCAGGTCGGCGCGCGCGGTGGCGAGCTCGTCGGCCGTCGGCACGGGCGTGTTCCAGCGCTTGTCGCCCGCGGCGGACAGCGGATCGGGGTAGCTTCGGCCGCCCTCGGCCATGCAGCCGGACCAGGCCGCGAAGCCGGCCTGGACCTGGGGGTCGGTGAGCGACTGGTCGAAACTGTCCGCGTCGATCCGGCCGGGCAGTTCCGGTGGGCCGTAGTAGCCACCGCCGTTGACGAGTTGCCGTTTGGCGTCGCCTTCGCAGCCGCCTGCGGGGACATCGGCGCCGCCGTAGCTTCGCACCGAGCCGTCGGCGACGTGCTGCTCCTCGGCGGAGCGGGTCGGTCTGCCCTTGGCCTTGGCCTCGACGGCCCAGGCGGGCGGTTCGGTGGTGGCCCGGCCGCTGATGTAGAACGCCTTGTAGTGGTATCCGCTGGTGGCGTAGCCGTCCGCATCGGCACCGTACCGCCCGACCATCGGGTCGAAGTCGCGGCGGTCGGTCGAGGGTTCGGCCAGGCCACTGAAGCCGTGGGCGGCCATGCAGCGGTTGTAGAGCAGCACGTAGGCCACCGCCTCGGCCTTCAGCTGGCCGGGAGTGAACTCGTACGCCGCGATCGGCAGGGTTTCCCCGGCGGCGAGGGTCCCGGTGGCGGGGCCGACGGACGGCGCCCGGTCGGCGGCGACCGGACTGCGGGCGGGCGGGCCGCACGCCGCCAGGAGGCAGGCAGCGGCCAGCGCGAGGAGGGCGGCCGGTTTTCGCACGGCTCGTCACATCCCTTCCGGAGTGAGGCGGGACGGCCCGGCCGGACCGCATGTTCGGCGATCCGACCGGGCCCGGTGGTGGCCGGTGAGGTGCCTGGGTCAGCCCCAGACGACCTGCTCCTGGAGGTTCTTGCTGTTGCCGCCCAGGTTGTTCGAGGTGTTCGGCGCAACCCAGGTGTTGTTGCCGCCCGCGCCGATGATCCACGCGCCGTGGATGGTGTTGTAGTTGGCGTCGGAGCCGCCGTTGTGCCACACGCCCTGGCCCTGACCGTTGCCGGAGGTGATGAATCGGTAGGCGCCCAGGTTCGGTACGTCTCCGCCCCAGAAGCCGATGTTCGAGCCCTGGTAGCCGGAGTTGTAGAAGAGGCACAGGTCGCCGGCGCCGCTGTGGCTGGTGTCGCAGGCCTCGACGATGAGGTTCGCCCAGGGCTGGGCGTTGGCCGGCGCGGCCGTCATCAGACCGGTGCCGAGGAGGCCGGCGGTGGCGGCCAGAACGGCCGCCTTCTTCATGACGCGCATGGTGGGTGCTCGCTTTCCATGTCGAGTGGGACCGGCCCCCGTACGGCCGATCCACGAAGCGGACCGGGCCCGCGGTGCTCGGTACAGAGACAGCAAAGTCCCCGGAGGACCGCGGCGGCCAATGATTCGATGAGGTTCGAACGTCGAGTGCGCTTGCTCCTCAACACCCGTGAGAGGACAACGGATTGTGCTCCGGATCGACATGACCCCCCGGGCGTTGGCGAACACCAGGTTCGTCATCTCGCCGCTGCACATCACCGCCGACGCCCTGTGGCTGACCCGACCGCCGGCCCGCCTCTCCGGGCGTGGCTGGGGTCCGATGGTCCGCGACGCGCTCCGCGAGCACCGGCTGACCCTGCTGCACTCGCTGTTCTCCGGGTCCTGGCGGTATCTGCCGGACTTCCTGCAACCCCAGCCGCAGAGCCACGAGGAGTCGATGGAGCGGGAGTTGCATGGCGTGGCCACCACCGATCCCGGGCGGATCGCGGCAGAGTTGACGCTGATGCTCGCCGGCAGTGCCAAGTTGCGGCTCGCGGGGGGATCGGCCCAGCGGCCCCTGCTGGAGGCGATGGAGTGCGGCGAGCAGGCGTTCGCCGGGCAGGCGGCCGCCGAGCTCCACCAACTGTGGGAGGCGGTGGTCTCTCCGCAGTGGTCGTCGCTACGGGCCCGGGCCGAGAACGACATCGCGCACCGGATCCAGACGGTCGGCCGGTACGGCCTGGGGAACGGGCTGGAGGCGCTGGATCCGTGCATCAGCTGGCACGACGACCACCTCCGGATCGCCGCCGACTTCCACGGCACGGTCGCGGATCCGCCGACGCTGACCCTGATGCCCGCGGTGTTCAGCAGGGTGCTGCACTCGATGATCGACCCGCTCGACGAGCGCGAGGACCGCCGCACCCCGATCCTGGCCTACCCCGCCCTTCCGCTGCCTGGCTCCGACCGGCCACCCAGTCCCCCGGTGGGCGACCTGATCGGCGAGACCCGAGCCCTGCTGCTGGCCGACCTCGCCACCGCGCGGACCACCACCGAACTGGCCGAACGCCACCGGCTCGCCTCCAGCACCGTCTCCTACCACCTCGGCGTACTGTTCCGTTCCGGCATGCTCACCAGAACCCGGGCCGACCACCGGGTGCTCTACCGGCAGTCCACCCGGGCCCTCGAAGTGCTCTGAGCCTGAACAGCTTTACCGCGCACGGTGGTTGCGGATCAGTTCCGCATAGCGGTGCCCGCTCGTCTTGACGGTGCGTCGCTGGGTCTCGTAGTCGACGTGGATCAGGCCGAAGCGCTTGTCGTAGCCGTACGCCCACTCGAAGTTGTCCAGCAGGGACCAGGCGAAGTAGCCTGCCAGCGGGGCGCCTTGGGCGACCGCGCGGGCGCAGGCGGCGAGGTGCTGTTCGAAGTAGACGGTGCGTTCCGGGTCGTGGACGGTGCCGTCGGCGGTGACGGTGTCCTGGTAGGCGGAGCCGTTCTCGGTGACGTAGATCTTCCGAGCGCCGTACTCCTTGCCCAGGCGGAGGATGAGCTGCTCCAGGCCGGGGCCGTGCACCTCCCAGTCCATCGCGGTGTGCTCGGCGTTCGGACCGCGGACCTGGCGGAAGCCGGGGGCCGGTGCGGTCGGGTCGTCGGCGACGAACTGGCGGAAGTAGTAGTTGAGTCCGATCCAGTCCAGCGGAGCACCGATCAGCTCCAAGTCGCCCTCCTCGACCGGAAGTTCGACCCCGTAGAGCTTGACCATGTCCTCGGGGTAGCCCCGGCCGAACACCGGGTCCAGCCACCAGCGGTTGATGTGGCCGTCGGCACGGACCGCGGCGGCGCGATCGGCGGCGGAGGAGGACGCCGGCTCGATCGGGCTGAGGTTGTTGACGATACCGATCTGCGCACCGGGCACCGCGGCCCGCAGCGCCTGCACGGCCAGCCCGTGGCCCAGGTGCAGGTGGTACGAGGCCCGGACGGCGGTGGTCAGGTCGGTGAGGCCGGGGGCCATCGTGCCGTCCAGGTGGCCGATCCAGGCCGAGCAGAGCGGCTCGTTGAGGGTGGCCCAGTGGGTGATCCGGTCGCCCAGCCGGGAGGCCACCACGTCGGCGTAGTCGGCGAACCGCAGTGCGGTGTCCCGGACCGCCCAGCCGCCCCGGTCCTGCTGGGCCTGCGGGAGGTCCCAGTGGTACAGGGTGGGGAAGGGAGTGATCCCGGCGGCGAGCAGGGCGTCGGTGAGGCGGTCGTAGAAGTCCAGCCCGGCCCGGTTGACCACGCCGTCGGCGAGCGGCACCACCCGGGGCCAGGCGATCGAGAACCGGTAGGCGTCCAGGCCGAGTTGACCGGCCAGGGCGAGATCCTCCGGCCACCGGCGGTAGTGGTCGCACGCCACGTCACCGGTGTCACCGTTGTCGACCTTGCCGGGGGTGTGGGAGAAGGTGTCCCAGATCGAGGGCGCCCGGCCGTCCTCGTTCACCGCGCCCTCGATCTGGTAGGCGGCGGTGGCCGCGCCCCAGAGGAAGTCGTCGGGGAGAGCACTGAGATCCATCATCTGCCTTTCGGAGAGGGTCACTTGACGGCCCCGGCGGTGAGCCCGGCGACCAGGTAGCGCTGCAGCAGGAGGAACCCGGCGACCACCGGCACGCTGACCACCAGGGACGCGGCCATCACCTGGTTCCAGTACACGTCGTTCTGGGTGGCGTAGCCCTGGAGGCCGACCGAGAGGGTGCGGGTGGTGTCGTTGGTCATCACCGAGGCGAACAGCACCTCGCCCCAGGCGGTCATGAAGGCGTACACGCTGACCGCGACGATCCCGGGGGTCGCGGCCGGCACCACGATCCGCACCAGGGTGCGCAGCGGACCGCACCCGTCCACCGCCGCCGCCTCGTCCAAGTCCCGTGGGATGGAGTCGAAGTAGCCGACCAGCATCCAGATCGAGAACGGCAGCGAGAAGGTCAGATAGGTCAGGATCAGCCCGCCCCGGCTGCCGTACAGCGCGACCCCGGTGGCGTTCCCGATGTTGACGAAGATCAGGAAGAGCGGCAGCAGGAACAGGATGCCGGGGAACATCTGGGTGGAGAGCACCGTGACGGTGAACAGCTTCCGCCCGCGGAACCGGTACCGGCTGACCGCGTACGCCGAGAAGATCGCGATCAGCACCGACAGCACGGTCGCACTGACCGACACGATCAGCGAGTTGACGAAGTAGTCGGCCAGCGGGACGGTGCTCCAGATGTCCAGGTACGGACGGAACGTCAGCTCGCTGGGGATCCACCGGAACGGGCCCTGCACGTCCCGCAGCGGCTTGAGCGAGGAACTGACCATCACCAGCACGGGGGTGAGCACGAAGCCGGTGAGCAGGGTCAGGAAGACCCGGCGGGCCCAGCGAAAGGAAGGCGGTGGCCTAAGCATCGGCGCCCCTCCGGCGTGAGGTGAGGAACAGGTAGACCGCCGTCACCAGCAACAGGAAGAGCAGCAGCAGCACGGACATCGCCGATCCCGCGCCGAAGTTCCAGGTGACGAACGACGACTGGTAGATGTGGATGGAGATCAGGTCGGCCTGCTCCGGCGCGGACTTCCCGAACAGCACGTAGGGCGTGTTGAAGTCGTTGAAGGTCCACAGGAAGAGCACCAGCACCAGCACCTGGTTGACCGGCCGGAGCGAGGGCAGGGTGATCTTCCGCAGCTGCTGCCAGACCCCGGCGCCGTCCATCGCCGCCGCCTCGTACAGCTCGCGCGGGATGTTCTGCAGGCCCGCCATCAGGGTCAGGAAGGCGAACGGCCAGGTCTTCCAGACCGCCACCACCACCAGCGCGGTGAAGCTGTTGTCGCCGATCAGCCAGAACGGCTTCTCGTCGAACAGGTGCAGTTGGTCCACCAGCAGGTGGTTGACCAGCCCGGTGTCCCGTTGGAACATGAACGACCAGGTGATCACCGCCGCGTACACCGGCAGGGCGTACGGGACCAGGAAGAGCGTCCGGAGCAGCCCGCGGCCCCGGAACGACTCCTGCAGGAAGACCGCCGCCGCCGTCCCCAGCAGCCAGGAGAACCCGACTGCCAGGGCGGTGAACAGGCAGGTGACCCAGAACGAGTTCAGCAGCGACCGGCCGATCGGGGCGGAGAAGTCCACCGACACGCGGTAGTTGTCGAGGCCGGACCAGGGAGCGGTCGACCAGTCCCGGATGTAGAACTGGGTGAGCCGCTTGAAGCTCATCACCATGCCGACCACCATCGGGACCAGGTGGATCAGCAACTCCAGGGCGAGCGCCGGGAGCAGGAGCAGGTAGGGCAGGCCGAGTCGCCGTCTGGTCATGTCAGCCGGCCGGCATCTGCTGCTGGGCCTTGGTCAGCTCGGCCTTGACGCTGTCCTCGGTGACCGGCTTGCCGGCGGCGGCCGCGGCCAGCAGGTTCTTCACCGCCGTGCCGACCAGGGTCTCGAACTGGCTCTCGTTGGCGACCTGCGGCAGCGGGGCCGCGCTGGTGGCGAGCACGTTCGACAGGGTCTTCAGCTCGGGGGTGGCGAAGGCGGGGTCGGCCTGCGCGTCCTTGACCGGCGGGATCGAGCCGTAGGTCTTGTTGAGCTGGATCTGCTCCTCGTTGCCGGTCATGAACTTCACGAACTGCAGCGCGCCCTCAGTGTTCTTGCTGTTCTTGAAGACCGCCAGGTTGATGCCCGCGACCATCGAACTGGTCGCCTTGCCGCCGCTCGCGCCGGCGGGCAGCGGGATCGGCGCGACCGCGTAGTCGTCCGGGTTCATCCCGTGCGACTTGAGCGAGGCCCCGGCGGCCTGCCACATCAGCATCGCGGCCTTGCCGCTCGCGAAGTCGGTGACCGACTGGTTGGCCGCGTACTCGGCGTTGCCGGGAGCGGCGATCTTGTCCTTGGCGATGAAGTCGACGTACTGCTTGATCGCCGCGACCGCCTCGGGGGTGGCGAACGCGGGCTTGCCCGCGGCGTCGAACCAGTCGGCGCCGTGCTGCTTGCCGAAGGCGAAGGCGTGGTGGACGTTCTCCGAGACGTTGCCGCCCTCGATCGCCAGGCCGTACTTGCCGTCCTTGGTCAGCTTCTGACCGTCCGTCACCAGCTCGTCCCAGGTGGCCGGGGGCTTGCTGATACCGGCCGCCTCGAACAGCTTCTTGTTGTAGTAGAGGCCGTACGCCATCGAGTACAGCGGCACCGCGGCGGGGGCCTTGCCCGCCGCGCCGGCCGAGGCGATGGTCGAGGGGACGAACCGGTCCTTGCCGCCGATCTTGCCGAAGGTGGCGTCGTCGAACGGCAGCAGCGCCCCGGTGGCCTGCAGTGAGGCGGACCAGGTGTTGCCGATGTTCAGCACGTCGGGGCCCTGGCCGGAAGCGGTGGCGGCGAGGATCCGGTTCAGCAGGTCGGACCAGGGCACCACCTCCAGCTTCACCTTGATGCCGGTCTGCGCTTCGAACTTTCTCAGCTCGGGTTCCAGGACCTGCTTGTCGTGCTCCAGGCTGGTGCCCTGGTTGCTCGCCCAGTAGGTGAGAGTCTTGGGGCTGCTGTTGTCGCCGCCTCCGGAGGTGGAACCGCCGCCGCAGGCGGTGGCGGTCAGGGTGAGGACGGAAACCAGGGCGGTGGCCGCGGCAAGACGGTTGATGCGCATGACCGTGTCCCTCTCGGACGAGTGGGTGGGGATGGGGGTGAAGTCGCCGGCTCTGATGCTTACTTCGGACCGTGATTTAACGTGTGAGAAAAGCTGGCGTCAAGAGTCCGTGCAGCGATAGATTCAGATCAGGAGGGAGACCAGATGGCAGAGCGAGGCAAGCAGACCGTCCGTGACCTGCGACGGGGCAGTCGATCCACCCTGTTGCACCGGCTGTACTTCGAAGGTCCGCTGAGCAGACAGGAGTTGGGGCAGATCACCGGCCTCAGCGCCGGATCGGTCAGCAACGTGGTGGGCGAACTGATCGCGGACGGGCTGGTCGAGGAGTGCGGATCGGTCGAGTCGGACGGCGGCCGCCCGCGCATCCTGCTCCAGGTCACCCCGGACCGGGCCCACCTGATCGGGGTGGACGTCGGCGAGACCCAGGTCCGGGTCGCGCTGTTCGACCTGGCCCTGACCGAACTCGCCGCGAGCGACCACCCGCTCTCCGACCACGGCCACGACGTCGACCACGTGGTCGAGTTGATGCTCACCGGCATCGGCGAGGTGCTCAAGCGGACCGGCATCCAGGAGTCCCAGGTGCTCGGCGTCGGCGTCGGCGTGCCCGGCATCGTCGAGCAGGGCGATCCGGGCCGGAACGGCCTCGGCATCGTGGTGCACAGCCAGACCGTGGACTGGGACGCCGTCCCGCTCGGCCGCCTGCTGCGGGCCGGCACCGACCTGCCGCTCCACGTCGACAACGGCGCCAAGACGCTCGGCCAGGCCGAGATGTGGTTCGGCGCGGGCCAGGGCGCACGGCACGCGGTGGTCGCCCTGTTCGGCTCCGGGGTCGGCGCCTGCGTGATCGCCGACGGCGCCCGGTTCCGGGGCGCCACCAGCAGCGCGGGCGAGTGGGGCCACACCAAGGTGCACGTCGGCGGACGGCTCTGCCGCTGCGGCTCCCGGGGCTGCCTGGAGGCGTACGTCGGCGCCGAAGCGCTGGTCGAACGCTGGGGCGAGGCCCCGCCCGGCAGCTCGGAGAAGGAGGGCCTGGCCGCCCTGCTCGCCGCCGCCGAACGGGACGAACCGTCAGCCGTCTCGCTGCTCGCCGAGTCCGCCGAGTACCTCGGCGCGGCGATCGCCGACCTGATCAACCTGTTCAACCCCGAGCGGATCATCATCGGCGGCTGGGCCGGCCTGCTGCTCGGCCCCCGCCTGCTCCCCGCCATCAAGGACGCGGCCACCTCGTACGCGCTGCGCTTCCCCCGCGCCCAGACCTCCATCGAGCTCGGCCGCCTCGGCCCCGACGCCGTCACCGTCGGCGCGGCCACCCTCCCGCTCTCCCGCTTCCTCGACTCCGGCGGATCCATGCGCTGACGCGCACCACCAGGGGCTCGGGACTCTGCTGATGTGCGGCTCCGCCGCGTGGGCGACGCCAACCTCGGAAACGTTGCAGGTCCGAGAGTGGTCAGGCACTTTCACAGTGACCCACACGCCAGATCTCCTCGCAGTTCCCCGAGCCCCTGGATAGTGCAACTCGATCGTGTGCCGAAATCTCACCGTCTCCTTGACACAAGGAAGTTGAGCCCTCCACACTCCCCTCGGGGAGCGCTCTCCAAAGATCTGACGGCGCGTCTGTCCGCCGCTGCGCCTCCCCCACCCCCACCCCACCCAGCGCAGGAGAAGCCCGTGAGGCTCACTTCGGCACGCGGTATTGCCGCGACCACCACCACGCTGGCCCTGCTCTCCGGAGCAGTGCTGGCCCTACCCGGCGGCACCGCCAACGCCGCCGACTCGCTGATCTCGCAGGGGAAGACGGTCACCGCCTCCTCCACCGAGAACGGCGGTACCGGCGCCGCCCTGGCCGTCGACGGCAACAACGGCACCCGCTGGTCGTCCGCCGCGAGCGACCAGCAGTGGCTCCAGGTCGACCTGGGCGCCACCGCCACCATCAGCAGGGTCGTGCTCAACTGGGAGGCCGCGTACGGGAAGTCGTACCAGCTCCAGACCTCGGCCGACGGCACCAACTGGACCACGATCCACAGCACCAGCAACGGCACCGGCGGCCTGGAGACGATCGACGTCACCGGTTCCGGACGGTACGTCAGGATGAACGGCATCACCCGGGGCACCGGCTACGGCTACTCGCTCTGGGAGTTCCAGGTCTTCGGCAGCACCGGCGCCACACCCCCGACCTGTGGCACCGCCAACGCCGCCCAGGGCAGGCCGACCACCGCTTCCTCCACCGAGAACGGCGGGACCGGCGCGGCCCTGGCCACCGACGGCAACAACGGCACCCGCTGGTCCTCCGCCGCGAGCGACCCGCAGTGGCTCCAGGTCGACCTGGGCTCGGTCCAGCAGATCTGCCGCGTGGTGCTCAACTGGGAGGCCGCGTACGGGAAGTCGTACCAGCTGCAGACCTCGAACGACGGCACCAGCTGGACCACCGTCCGCACCACCACCAACGGCACGGGCGGCACCGAGAGCCTGGACGTCAGCGGCTCGGGCCGGTACGTCCGGATGAACGGCCAGGCCCGGGGCACCAGTTGGGGCTACTCGCTCTGGGAGTTCCAGGTGAACACCGGTGGCGGCAGCGTGCCGCCGATCCCGGGCGGCGGTGACCTCGGCCCCAACGTGATCGTCTTCGACCCCGCCACCCCCAACATCCAGGCCAAGCTGGACGAGGTCTTCGCCCAGCAGGAGTCGGCCCAATTCGGCACCGGGCGTTACCAGTTCCTGTTCAAGCCGGGGACCTACAACAACCTGAACGCGCAGATCGGCTTCTACACCTCGATCTCCGGCCTCGGCCTGTCCCCCGACGACACCACCATCAACGGTGACGTCACGGTCGACGCGGGCTGGTTCAACGGCAACGCCACCCAGAACTTCTGGCGCTCGGCCGAGAACCTCGCGCTCAACCCGGTCAGCGGCACCGACCGCTGGGCGGTCTCGCAGGCCGCGCCGTTCCGCCGGATGCACGTCAAGGGCGGCCTCAACCTGGCGCCCAACGGCTACGGTTGGGCCAGCGGCGGCTACATCGCGGACAGCAAGGTCGACGGCCAGATCGGCAACTACTCGCAGCAGCAGTGGTACACCCGGGACAGCTCGATCGGCGGCTTCAGCAACGGCGTCTGGAACCAGGTCTTCTCCGGCGTCCAGGGCGCCCCGGCCGGCGGCGCCTTCCCGAACCCGCCGTACACCACCCTGGAGAACACCCCGGTCTCCCGGGAGAAGCCCTTCCTCTACCTGGACGGCGCCGACTACAAGGTCTTCGTCCCGGCCAAGCGGACCGACGCGCGCGGCGTCTCCTGGGGCAACGGCACCCCGCAGGGCAGCTCGATCCCGCTGAGCCAGTTCTACGTGGTGAAGCCCGGCGCGACCGCCGCGACCATCAACGCGGCGCTGGCCCAGGGGCTCAACCTGCTGTTCACGCCCGGCGTCTACCACGTCGACCAGACCATCAACGTGACCCGCGCGGACACCGTGGTGCTCGGCCTCGGCCTGGCCACCGTCGTCCCGGACAACGGGGTGACCGCGATGAAGGTCGCCGACGTGGACGGGGTCAAACTCGCGGGCTTCCTGATCGACGCCGGTCCGGTCAACTCGGCCACCCTGCTGGAGGTCGGCCCGGCCAACTCCTCGGCCGACCACGGTGCCAACCCCACCACCGTCCAGGACGTCTTCGTCCGGGTCGGCGGCGCGGGCGCCGGCAAGGCGACCACCGCCGTGGTGGTGAACAGCGACGACGCGATCATCGACCACACCTGGCTGTGGCGCGCCGACCACGGTGAAGGCTGGGGCTGGGAGACCAACCGCTCGGACTACGGCCTGGTCGTGAACGGCGACGACGTGCTGGCCACCGGCCTGTTCGTCGAGCACTTCAACAAGTACGACGTGCAGTGGTACGGCAACAACGGCAAGACCGTCTTCTTCCAGAACGAGAAGTCCTACGATGCGCCCAACCAGGCCGCCGTGCAGAACGGTTCGGTCCAGGGGTACGCGGCCTACAAGGTCGGCGACAACGTCACCACCCACGAGGGCTGGGGCCTGGGCAGCTACTGCTACTACAACGTGGACCCGACCATCCGTCAGGACCACGGCTTCGAGGCACCGGTCAAGCCGGGCGTGAAGTTCCACGACCTGCTGGTGGTCTCGCTGGGCGGCAACGGCCAGTACAACCACGTGATCAACGACATCGGCGCGCCCACCTCGGGCACCTCCACCGTCCCCTCGGTGGTCGTCTCCTACCCTTGACGCACCGGCGGTGGCCCCGCCCCCCGGGGCCACCGGCTCGGCTCAAGCCAACTTCTTCATCTGCACCGCGAGTTCGGGCAGCCGCTCGGCCGGATCGCGGTACCGGTGCAGGGCGGCCCGCCCCTCCTCCCCGCGCAGGCGGGCGGCGAGGCGGGCCGGCAGCACCACGGTGAGCAGCTGCCCGGCACCGGCGAAGCCCTCCACCAGCCAGGCCACCCAGGGCAGTTGGACGCTGGCCCCCGGGCTGAAGGCGAGCGGGCGGTGCCCCTCGAAGGCCACCTCGTAGACCCCGGCCCGGCTCCAGCTGGAGAGCGTGAAGGTCCTGTTGGCCGGGTCGAAGCCGAGCGGTACGCAGTCCCGCAGCCGCTCCCGGCTGACCGAGGCGAGGAAGTCCCGGTTGGTCCGCAGGCTCAGGTGCGCGGTGGCGAACTCGTCCACCGCCGACCGGATCTCCCCGGCCAGCGCGGCCGCCTCCCCCGCCGGGGCGCAGCGCAGCACCACCTCGCCGAGCAGGTTGCCGAGCTGCCCGGCCGGGATGCCCAGGTGGCGCCGGACGTTCACCGGCAGCAGCAGGTCACGGGCCTCGGCGTCCTCGTCCAGCTGCCGTACGGTGGTCACCACGTGGGCCGTCAGCACGTCGTTGGCCGACAGCCGCCGCCCGGTGGCGGCACCGAACGCGGCCTTCATCGCCGCCACTTCGGCGTCGGTGAAGTAGACCTGGACGGTCCGGTTGGCGCGCGGAGCGGTGCGGAACTCGTGCGCCAGCAGCTCCGCCTCCGTCGCCGTGGGGATCCGGAACCCGAGCCGCCCCGAGTCCTCGGCCGGGAGCACCGCGTCCAGGAAGCTCTCGCGGTCCCCGGCGATGCCGACCTCGGGCGGCTCGGTGCCCTCGACCGCCGCCGACCAGGCCCGCATCAGGGTCATGAAGCTCTGGACGTCCCCGATCACGTGGTGCCAGGAGCAACCCAACGCCGTGCCGCCGTCGGCCAGTCGGCTGACCCTGACGGTGAACAGCGGCGCCTCGCCGGAGTGCGCCCGGTTGGCCTCGACGTGGTCGACGTACCCGGAGGAGCCGAGCGTCATCCGGCTCATCGCCTCGGGCAGCGTCTCGGCCGCCTCGGAGACGACCAGTGGCACCCCGGCGTCCGAGCAGACGATCTCCAGCCCGTCCTCGCCCACCCGCAGCCGCCCGCCGAACAGCGGCACCCGGCCGAGCGCCTCGGCCAGTCCGGCCGCCAGCCGGTCCAGGTCCAGCTCCTTGTCGTAGAAGAACACGACGGAGACCGGGAGTTCGGCCAGCATCGCGTCGGACACCCCGCAGCGGACCACCGCCCCCGACACGTGTCCGGCATGGATGGTGCGGCTCTGCGCAGAGCGGATCATCGGCCCTCCCGGTGGCTACCGGAACGATAGTGGACTAGACCGGTGTCACCCACTCTTCGGCAGGTGCACGAACTTCCGGCCCTGGTCGAGCAGTCCGGGCAGCGCGGCTGCGAAGCCCGCCGCCGTACCGTGGCCGGGCTGGTTGAAGTGCGCGATCACCACATCGCCGGGCTGCACCTCCCCGAGCGCCCGGCGGACCTGGGCAGCGGTGAAGGTCGCGCCACCGTCCGCGTTCACGGTGAACCCGGCCACCCGCTCGCCCAGTTCGGCCACGATCCGGGTGGCCACCTCGTCGTAGTGCGCGGTGCCGGAGCGGAAGAACCGGGGCGGCTGTCCGAGCAGCGCCGCCAGCGCGGTGTGATTGACCATCACCTCGTCGTACACCCCGCCGGCGTCCCGGGTGCCGTCGATGCCGTACGCGGAACGGCCGGTGACCGAGAGCGGGCGGTGTGCGGTGCCGTGGTTGCCCAGCTCGAACAGCGGGTCGGCGGCGAGCTCCCGCAGCACGGCCGGATTGGCCTCGATCCAGCGGGAGTTGACGAACAGCGTGGCCGGTACGGCGTGCCGCCGGAGGGCGTCCACCAGCTCCCGGTCGTACCCGCTGCCGCCGGGGCCGCCGCAGGCGTCGAAGGTGAGCGCGACACCCTGACCGCCGGGCAGGCTGCGGACCACCCCGGTCACGTCGAGGCCCCACTCGGTGGGCACCGCGGCGCCGTACTCGGCCACCACCTCGTCCCTGCCGCGCGAGCCCACCGACCGGGGACGCACCGAAGACGCGGACGAAGACACGGACGGAGACGCCACCGGAGCCTCGCTCGGGCCGGGGTCGGCGGCACAGGAGCTCAGGACCCCGGCCGCCAGCCCGGCCAGCACCGTCCGCCGGGTCAGTGACATCCCGTCAGCCTACGATCCGTCACACCGCCTCCCCGCGCGACACACGGTCAGGCGGACTCGCGGATCACCAGCTCCGGGTCGAACAGCACCGAACCGGGACCGGCCAGCGGATCGGCGATCCGGTCCAGCAGGAGCCGGGTCATCTCGGCCGCCATCTCCTCCACCGGCTGCCGCACGGTGCTGAGCGGCGGCAGCCCGACCGTGGCGGCGCTGCTGTCGTCGAAGCCGATCACCGCGACGTCCTCCGGCACCCGGCGGCCGCGCTCGATGAGCACCGCGACCGCGCCGCGCGCCATCAGGTCGTTGGCGGCGAACACCCCGTCCAGGTCCGGGTGTTCGTCGAGCAGCCGCTCCATCGCCCGGGCCCCGCTGGCCTGGCCGAAGTCGCCCTCCACCGCCGGGAGGTCGCCGAGCACCGCCCGGGTGCCGGCCAGCCGGTCCGCCCCGGCGGAGATCGCGGCCGGACCCGCGATGGTGACGATCCGTCGGCAGCCCCGGGCCCGCAGGTGCTCGGCCGCCAGCCTGCCTCCCTCGACGTTGCGCAGGTCCACCCAGCTCACCTGTCCGGGCAGCGGCTCGCCCGGCCGGCCGAACAGCACGGTGGGCAGCCCGGCGTCGAGCAGCCGCCCGGGCAGCGGGTCGTCGGCCCGGGTGGAGACCAGCATCGCGCCGTCCGCGTTGCCCTGCCGCAGGTAGGAGAGCACCTGCTCGCGGGCGGCCGGGTCGTCGGCCAGCATCAGCACCGGGTGCACGCCGAGCGGGCGCAGCGCGCCGATCATCCCGCTCACCACCCGGCCGAAGAACGGGTCGGTGAAGATGCCCTCCTGCCCGGCGGACTGCCCGGCGGAGCTGGACATCACCAGCGCCACCGCACCCGCCCGCCGGGTCACCAGGGCGCGCGCGGCGGCGTTCGGGACGTACCCGGTGGCGGCCACCGCGTCGCGGACGGTCTGCTGCAACTCCGGGTCGACGTTGCGGATGTTGTTGATGACCCGGGACACCGTGGACCGGGACACGCCCGCGGCTCGGGCCACATCCTCAAGCGTGGCGGCCCGCCGGGCCAGGGCTTCGCTCATGTGGCCGTTTATAGCACGGGCCCGAAGCGCCGCCCGGGCCCTTTCCGTCCACTGGCACGCCGCCCCGCCGGCCCCGTCCGGCCGAACCGGGTGGGGTCGGACGCACTCTCAGAAACCTCTCATCTACCATCAGCTGGTGCCCAGCCTGACCGGAAACCTGATCCAGATCATCGCCATCCTGCTCGCGGTGGCCGCCTTCGTCGCCACCCTGTCGCTCTGGCCGAAACTGGCCGGCCGCGGCTGGAAGTCCTGGACCGGCCGGCTCGGTGCCTTCCTGGTGACCCAGGTCACCGTGCTGGTGGCGATGGGCCTGGTGGCCAACTCCTACTTCGGCTTCTACACCACCTGGAGCGACCTGCTCGGCACCGACGGCGCGCCCGGCACGGTGGTCGAGCAGCAGCCCGGCAAGCCGGTGGCGGTCCGGGGCGAGCAGAAGGTGTACTCCTCGCAGGGCTCGGCCCGCGAGCGCGCGGGCGTGATCCAGCAGGTCGAGATCAAGGGCGCATCCACCGGGATCAGCAGCGACGCGTACGTCTACCTGCCGCCGCAGTACTTCCAACCGGGTTACGCCGACCGCAAGTTCCCGATGGCGCTGGTGCTGGCCGGGTATCCCGGGTCGGCGGAGAAGCTGATCTCGCTGATGGAGTACCCGGCTTCCGCGCTGACCGCGATCGAGGCCGGGAAGCTGCCGCCGACCGTCCTGGTGATGATGCGTCCGACCGTGGTCGGCAACCGGGACACCGAGTGCGTCGACATCCCGAACGGGCCGCAGGTGGAGACCTACTTCGCCGAGGACCTGCCGAAGGCGGTGACGGCCTCCTACCGGGTCTCCGAGCAGCCGGGCCAGCGAGCGGTGATCGGCAACTCCACCGGTGGCTACTGCGCGCTCAAGTTCGCGCTGCGCAGGCCGGATTCGTACCGCACGGCGATCTCGCTCTCCGGCTACTACGCCGCGCCGACCGATGTCACCACCGGTGACCTGTTCGGCGGCAACGAGCAGCTGGAGCGGGAGAACGACGTGCTCTGGCGGCTGCGGAACACTCCCCCGTCGCCCGTCGCGCTGCTGCTGGCCACCAGCTACAACGAGCAGAACTACCCGGCCACCCAGCAGATGGTGGCCGCCTTCAAGGCGCCGACCAAGCTGGCCACCATCACCCTCGACAGCGGCGGCCACAACTTCCACACCTGGACCCGGGAGATCCCGCCCGCGCTGGAGTGGCTCGGCAAGCAGCTGACGCCCGTTCAGCCGGTCTGACGGACGCTCCGGTCAATTCCTGACCGGTCTCACAGCTGTGCTTCACGAAAATCTCAGCGGGGCGGCCGAGCGTAGCCCCCATGACCACGACCAGTTCCCCTCCTCCCACCAGTGAACCGTGGCCCGAGGCTGCGAACTACCCGCCGCCGGAGACCCCCGAGCCCCCGGCACGGGCCACGGTCGAACCACTGTTCCCGCCCGTCGGGCTCCCGGCGGCCGACCCCAAGGGTCCGACCTCCTGGGCCGGCCGGCTGCGTACGCTGCCCACCCGCGCCTGGCGCGGCCGCCCGGACGACCCGGCCTGGGCCCGCCCCGCGCTGCTCGGCCTGCTGGCCGCCACCGCGCTGCTGTACTTCTGGAACCTGAGCGCCTCCGGCTGGGCCAACTCCTTCTACTCGGCCGCCGTCCAGGCCGGTTCGCAGAGCTGGAAGGCGTTCTTCTACGGCTCCTCGGACGCGGCCAACTTCATCACCGTCGACAAGGCGCCGATGTCGCTCTGGCCGATGGCCCTCTCGGTCCGGATCTTCGGGCTGAACTCCTTCGCCCTGCTGGCCCCGCAGGTCCTGATGGGCGTGGCCACCGTCGGCACGGTGTACGCCACGGTGCGCCGCCGGTTCTCCCCGCTCGGCGGCCTGGTGGCCGGTGCGGTGCTGGCCCTCACGCCGGTCGCCGCGCTGATGTTCCGGTTCAACAACCCGGACGCGCTGCTGGTGCTGCTGCTCACGCTCGCCGCGTACGGCCTGGTCCGGGCCACCGAGACAGCGAGCACCCGGTGGATGCTCTTCGTCGGTGTGATGCTCGGCTTCGGCTTCCTCACCAAGACACTGCAGGCCTTCCTGGTGCTGCCCGCCTTCGCCCTGGTGTACCTGCTGGTCGCGCCGACCGGGCTCGGCCGTCGGGTGCTCCAACTCCTGTACGGCGCCGGGGCGATGATCGCCTCGGCGGGCTGGTGGGTGGCGATCGTCGAGCTCACCCCCGCCGCCGACCGGCCCTACATCGGCGGCTCGCAGGACAACAGCTTCCTCTCCGTCACCTTCGGCTACAACGGCTTCGGCCGGCTGACCGGCGAGGAGACCGGCAGCGTCGGCGGCGGTGGCGGTCGCGGCGGCCAGGGCGGCGGCTGGGGCGAGACCGGCATCACCCGGCTGTTCGACGGCGACATCGGCGGCCAGATCGCCTGGCTGCTGCCCGCCGCACTGCTCCTGCTGCTGGTCGGCCTCTGGGCCACCCGCCGGGCCCCGCGCACCGACAGCGCCAGGACCGCCTTCCTGGTCTGGGGCGGCTGGCTGCTCTGCACCGCGCTGACCTTCAGTTACATGTCCGGCATCTTCCACCAGTACTACACGGTGGCGCTGGCCCCGGCGGTGGCCGCGCTGGTCGGCATGGGCGTGGACGGCCTCTGGCGGGCCCGCAGGCAGCTTCCGTACGCGGCCCTGCTGGGCCTGGCCGTCGGCGGCACCGCGGTCTGGGGGTACGTCCTGCTCGGGCGCGCCACCGACTTCCTGCCTTGGCTGCGCTGGGCGGTGCTGGTCGGTGGCCTGCTGGCCGCGGTCGCCCTGCTCGCGGGCACCCGGCTGCCCGCCCGCCTCGCCGGGCGGGTCGGTGCGGCCGCCGGGCTGATCGCACTGGCCGCCGCGCTCGGCGGACCGGCCGCGTACGCGGCGGACACCGTCTCGACCGCGCACACCGGCTCGATCCCGACCGCCGGGCCCCGGGTCCAGGGCGCGATGGGCATGGGCGGCCCGGGCGGGATGCGCACCCGCGGCGGCGCGGACGACGGCCGGATGTCCTTCCCGGCCGGCGGCCAACTCCCGCCCGGCGGCGGGGCGTTCCCGCAGGGCGGCGGCGCATTCCCGCAGGGCGGCGGCCAGCCTGGCGGCCAGACCGGTGGCCAGGCCGGAGGGATGCCCACCGGGCAGTTCCCGCAGGGCGGCACCGGCGAGACCGGTGGTCGCGGCGCGATGGGCGGCGGCATGGGCGGCCTGATCAACGGCGCCCAGGTCAGCGCCGAGCTGGCCGCGCTCCTGAAGCAGGACGCCGACCAGTACACCTGGATCGCCGCGGCGGTCGGCTCGCAGAACCAGGCGAGCTACCAACTCGCCACCGGCGCACCGGTGATGGCCCTCGGCGGCTTCAACGGCTCCGACCCCTCGCTCACCCTGGACGCGTTCAAGCAGTACGTCCAGGAGGGCAAGGTGCACTACTTCATCGGCGGCGCGGGCGGCGGCATGGCCGGCGCGGAAGGCCGGACGGGCGGCGGCAGCATGGGCGGCTCCAGCCAGTCCGCCGAGATCGCCGCCTGGGTCGCGGCCACCTTCACGGCCCAGACGGTCGGCGGCACCACGGTCTACGACCTGACCACCGGCAACTGACCGTCCCGGCTGCCCCCGGCGGAGCCTCGCTCCGGCGGGGGCAGTCGGCTGCCTCGACGCACCCGCGTGGTGCGCCGTCGCGCCGACTTGACCCCCCGTGAGGCGGCTGGTCTGCTGGTGAGCCGTCAGCAGCCCACACCACCACTCCCGGGGGAGAACTCCGTGCGCGCCCGCCGTACCGCCCTGTCCGCGACCGCCCTCCTCCTCCTGATCACACCCGCACTGGCCGCCTGCAGCAGCGGCGCCAGCTCCCAGGACCAGGCCGGCCCCGCCGCCCTCGGCACCAACCCGCTGCAGAACCCGGACGGCACCAAGCCCGGCCTCGGCCCGATCACCTCCCCCGAGGACCGCAAGACCGCCCGCGACCTGATCGCCAAGGTGGCCACCGCCGAGAGCGGCGGCAAGGCGGGGTACGACCGCGACCAGTTCGGCCCGCCGTGGACGGACAACGTGGACGGCGTCCCGCTCGGCCACAACGACTGCGGCACCCGTGACGACCTGCTCGCCCGGGACGGCAAGTCCCTTGAGCACAAGGACGGTTCGAAGTGCGTGGTGACCGGGATGACCATCTACGACCCGTACACCGGCAAGACCGTCCAGTGGAACAAGCAGCAGGCCGGCAAGATCCAGATCGACCACGTGATGGCGCTGTCCTACGACTGGCAGATGGGCGCCGCCAAGTGGGACAAGGCCAAGCGGGTCCAGATCGCCAACGACCCGCTCAACCTGATCCCCGCCGACGGCTCGCAGAACGCCGCCAAGGGCGACTCGGGCCCGGCCGAGTGGCTGCCCGCGAACGAAGCGGTGCGCTGCTCCTACGCGGTCCGGTTCGCCCAGGTCTCGCTCAAGTACCAGCTCCCGGTCACCCCGGCCGACAAGAAGGTCATGCTCACCCAGTGCGCCGGCTGACCTGAATTTCTCCCAAAGAAGTTTTGCAAAACTACTTTTGCAAACTCCCGGGCCGCCCTACGCTGCCACCATGACCTCCGACGACGACCGGCACCGCCTGCTCGACCCCGCCCAGGACGCGGCGGCGCTGAAAGCGCTCACCCACCCCCTGCGGATCCGCCTGCTCGGCCTGCTGCGCCAGGACGGCCCCGCCACCGCGAGCGAACTCGCCGCCAGGACCGGGGAGTCCTCCGCCTCCACCAGCTACCACCTGCGGGTGCTGGCCAAGTACGCGTTCGTCGCCGAGGCCACCCACCGCGACGGGCGGGAGCGCCGCTGGCAGGCCGTGCACGCGGTGACCTCCTGGAGCAACGAGGCGATGGCGGCCACCCCGGACGGCCGGGCCTCGCTCAGCCTGCTCCGGCGCCGCCAGGTCGAGCACCTGGAGACCTCGCTGGCCCAGCACGAACAGGACGTCGCCACCGGACGGCTCGGCCCCGACTGGCTGGAGCCGTCCGGGATCAGCGACCTGATGCCCCGTCTGACGCCCGAGTCGCTGGCCGAGCTGTGGCAGACCTTCGAGCGGAAGCTCACCGAACTGACCGCCCGCGACGAGCACGACCCGCGCGCCGCCCAGGTGATGGTCCTCGCCGCCGGACTGCCGCTGGCCTCGCCCGAGCCCGCCGCGGACACGGAGTGAGCGCGCCGACGGCCCTCCGTACCGCCCGCCGCCGCTATCTGACGGTCAGTTTCCTCTGCTGGCTGCCGGTGGGCCTGACCATCGCTCCGCTGGTCCTGCTGCTCGGCGAACGGGGCATCACCCTGGCCGGCGTCGCGGGCCTGGTCGCCGCCTACTCCCTCACCGCCGCCGCGCTCGAACTGCCCACCGGCGGGCTCTCCGACGTCCTCGGCCGCCGCCCCGTGCTCGCGGCCGCCGGCCTGCTGAGCCTGGTCGCGCTCACCCTCCAGGCCCTCGGCACCGCAGTCTGGCTACTCGCCCTCGGGGCGGTGCTCAAGGGCGCGGCCCGCGCCCTGTTCAGCGGCCCGGCCGAGTCCTGGTACGTCGACACCGTCCAGGCGATCTCGGGGCCCGACGCGGAGCTGCGCACCGGCCTGGCCCGGGGCAGCTCGGCGGCCTCCGCCGCGCTCGCCCTCGGCACGCTGCTCGGCGGCGTCCTGCCCTGGCTGCTCGGCAGCCGGTTCGGCCTCGACCTGGGCGCCGCCACCGCCGGGCTCGTACTCCCGCTCTCCGTCCCGCTCCTGCTGGGCGCGGCCGTCGAGATCGCCGTGGTCGGCTACGTGCTGACCGCCCTGCCCGAGCCCGCCCGACCGCCCGTCACCGTGCGCGACGTGCTCCGGGGCGTCCCGGCCACCGTGCTCGACGGGCTGCGGCTGGGCGGCCGCGACGTCCTGCTCCGCCGGGTGCTGCTGAGCGCCGGAGCGGCCGGAGCCGCCCTGGCCGCCGTCGAACTGCTCGCCCCCGGCCGGTCCGCCGCCCTGACCGGCCGACCCGAGTCGGGAGCGGTCCTGCTGGCCGGGCTCGCCTGCGCGGGCTTCGTCTGCTCGGGCGTCGGCAGCCAGCTCGCCCCCACGGTCGCCCGGCTCGCGGGCAGCGGCGAGCGGGCGGTGCTGGCGAGCCTGGGCACCGGCGCGGTCGGCCTGCTGCTGCTCGCGATCACCGTGCCGTACGCCGGCCCGGCCGCCCTGCTGCTCGCCGCCACCGGCTACGGCCTGCTCTACCTCGGACTCGGCGCGGCCGGGCCGAACGAGAGCGACCTGCTGCACCGCCGGGTCACCGAGGCGGGACGCGCCACCGCCCTCTCCGTCCAGTCCCTGGCCCTGCAACTCACCGGCGCCGCCGCCGGATTGACCGCGGGCGCGCTGCCGGCCGGGCCGCTGCCCTGGCTGCTCGGGGGCGCGGCTCTGCTGGCCGGGGCCCTGCTCTGGTCGGGCCGACGCAAGCCGGCCCCGACCACCGTGCCGACCGCCCAGCTCAGCCGCCGATCGCGGACATCGGCCGGTCCGGCTGGACGAAGTCGGCCGAGTTGATGTCGTGTCCCGGCCCCTTGCGGGCGATCGTGTTGCGCCAGGCCCGCTCGATCGCGGCGTCGTCGGCATCGCCGCGCAGCAGGGCGCGCAGATCGGACTCCTGGGTGGCGAACAGGCAGTTCCGCAACTGCCCGTCGGCCGTCAGCCGGACCCGATCGCAGCCACCGCAGAACGGCCGGGTGACCGAGGCGATCACGCCGACCACGGTGTCCGTCCCGGCGATCCGCCACTCCTCGGCCGGGGCGTTCCCGTGCCGCCCGACCGGGATCAGCTCCCAACGCTCCGTCAGGACCGCCAGCAGCTCGTCCGCGGTGATCATCTTGTCCCGCTCCCAGGCCCCCTGGGCGTCCAGCGGCATGGACTCGATGAACCGCATCAGGTACCCGTGCTCGGCGGCGAACTCGACCAGGTCGAGGATCTCGTCCTCGTTCACCCCGCGCACCGGCACCGCGTTGATCTTCACCGGTGCCAGCCCGGCGGCCTGCGCGGCGGCCAGCCCGGCGAACACGTCGGCGATCCGGTCCCGGCGGGTGATCTCGGCGTAGCGCTCGGGCCGCAGGGTGTCCAGGCTGACGTTCACCCGGTGCAGTCCGGCGTTCTTCAGCTCGGCGGCCGTCCTGGCCAGGCCGATGCCGTTGGTGGTGAGCGAGACCTCGGGGCCGAGCTCGGTCAGCCGGGCGACCAGGCCGGGCAGGCCGCGCCGGAGCAGCGGTTCGCCGCCGGTCAGCCGGATCGACCTGATGCCCAGTCGGGTGACCGCGATCCGCACCAGCCGGACGATCTCGTCGTCGGTGAGCACCTCGGCCTTGGGCAGCCAGTTCAGCCCCTCGGCCGGCATGCAGTACGTGCAGCGCAGGTTGCAGCGGTCGGTGAGGGAGACCCGCAGATCGGTGTGGACCCGGCCGTACCGGTCCACCAGCGGGGGAGGTGCGGTGTACATCTGCCCAGTACAGGTCCCCGGCGGGGGAAGTTCCAGGGGTGGAAGACCCGGCGGGCGGCCCGGTCGCGGGGGCCACCGTTGTGCGATCACACAACTCCCCCGCGCCCGCGCCGGACGGCAGACTGGTCCCATGGCCGCTCTCCCTTACGTTCCAGCCCTGGTGCTCGCCGCAGGCGGCGGGCGGCGGCTCGGCGGGCGGCCGAAGGCGCTGATCCGCTACCGGGACCGGCCGCTGCTGGAGCACGCGCTGGCCGTGGTCCGGGCCGGCGGCTGCGAGCGGACGCTCGCGGTGCTGGGCGCCGCCGCCGAGCAGGTACGGGCCACCGCCGACACCGGAAACTGTCTCCTTGTCGACAATCCCGACTGGGCGAGCGGTATGGGATCCTCGCTCCGGGCCGGGCTCGCCGCACTGCCCGCCGGGGCCGACGCCGTCCTGGTGATGCTGGTGGACACCCCCGGCGTCACCCCCGCCGCCGTCGCCCGGCTGCTGGCCGCCCACCGGGCCGGCGCCGAGCTGGCCGCCGCGGCGTACGACGGCCGCCGCGGGCACCCCGTACTGATCGGCGCCCGGCACTTCGCCGAAGCGGCCGCCGGGGCAACCGGCGACGCCGGGGCCCGCGCGCTGCTCGCCGCGCACGCCCCTGACGTGCGCCTGGTCGAGTGCGGCGACGTCGCCGTCCCGGACGACCTGGACACTCCGGCGGACCTGGCCCGCTGGACGGACCGTCAGAACAGTCGGTCGTGCGCCCCTGATGTGCCCCTGGTCTCTCCCTGAGGATTGCCGCAAAGCACGGCGACGGCCCGGCGGATCAGCGACGATGGGTAACGACCCAGGCCAGGCGACCAGAACGGACGGTGCGAGCAATGCCCGGAGTGCCGCTGCCCGACGACTTCAACGAGCAAGGGGCCGAGCGGCCTTACGGCGCGACCGAGATCCGCTGCCCGGCCTGCCGCCGCGAGCACCTGTACGAGCCGCCCAGCCTGCCCTGCCCCTGCGGCGCCCAGTTGCGCGTCCCGCTGCTGCGCGGCGGCGTGCCGGTCCAGGTCAGGTTCCGGTCCTGGGAGGACTCCTGGCTGAGCATGCGCTGTCCGCACTGCGGGCGCAACGACCAGTGGCCGCAGCCGGAGTTCACCTGCAACTGCGGGGCCACCGTACGGCTCCCGGTGGACCGCGCGCCCCGGCTGCAGAGCACCGGACCGCTCGGCCCCGGCCAGTCCCGCCGCCCGCAGGAGCAACGGCCGTACACCGCCCGCCCGTTCACCGGCATCGCGGCCGACGGCGGGCCGACCGTGCCGCCGCAGAGCACCCAGTGGCAGCCCGCCGCCTGGCAGCAGCGGCCGCCGTTCCGGCCGCACCCGGTGCGCACCCAGGAGGACGCGGTGCTGACGGCGGCCCGCTACCTCCAGTGGCTCGGCTTCGACGACCTGGAGCTGACGGAGGATCAGGAGAGCTCGGCCGTCACGCTGTTGGGCACCCGGATGGTGGCCCAGGTGGACGCCACCGGCACTCCCGCCGATCTCAAGACGGTGGAGTGCCTCTGGCTGCAGACCCTGCACACCGAGGAGATCGCCGCCGCCCTGTTCACCCTCTCCGGCTTCACCCAGCAGGCCGTCGTCCGGGGCGAACAACTGCTGGTCGCGCTCTTCCGGTTGGATCCGGCCGGCATACCGCAGCCCGCCAACGGCGCCGCCGAGGCCCTGATGGAGACCGGCTGGACGTTCTGATCCGAGCCGCCCCGACCGGTCTGGACCACTCGATCAGGAGCGGGTGGTTCCGGATCATCTCCCGCTCGTGATCTGGTGCACAAGCTCACCCCCGTGTTGAATTGCCGCCACAGCAGCCCGCTCGCTGGACACCGCACACAAGGAGGTGGCGTTGTCGGAGCACGGTACGGCCCTGGGGGGCAGCAAGACGGACGCGGTGTGGCGACTGCGTTCCCGTGGATGTTGGCAGGAGGCCGCAGAACTGCTCCGCCCGGCTGCCACAGCCGATCCGTCGGCCGCACTCGGCCGAGCCGAACTCCTCATCGAACAGTGCATGTTCACCGCCGCGCACTGGGAGCAGGCCGAGGGAGCCCTGCGCCTCGCCGAGGCCGGCGCGACCACGGCGGACCAGCGGGCGGGCGCGGCCTGCGCCCGCGGCTTCCTGGCGTACATCGCCAGCGTGCTCGGCCCGCGCGACCGGCTGGACGAGGCCCAGGCCGCACTCGGCCGCACCTCGGCCCTGCTGCCGCCGGACGCGCCGGGGCGACCACTGCTCGACTTCCGCCGCGGCCTGGTCGCGGAGAACCTGCTGCACGACCGCACGGCGGCCTGGATCGCCTACCGCCGGGCGCACGAGGGCGCCGACCGGGTCGGGGACGAGCTGCTGCGCTCGTACACCTGGCGCCACCTGGCCTCGCTCTCGCTGGCGGCGGGCGAGCTGGAGCGGGCCAGGGAGGGCTTCCGGGCCTCCCTGACGATCCGTGAGGAGCTCGGCTTCACGGTGGGGGTGGCCCCGGCGCTGGCCGCGTTGGCGGAGGTGTCGGAGCCGGCCGAGGCGGTCCGGCTGCGGGCCGAGGCGGCCCGGCTGGTGCAGGCGCTCGGCGGCGTACCGGTCTGGCTCGCGCGCCGTCTGAACCCGGTGCCCGCGCCCACTCCTCCCCTGGACGGCCCCGCCTGACAGGTAGCCGGGGACGGCGTCAGCTAAGGTGAGCCTAACCTGCCTGGGGAGCACTCCGGGCCGGTTCACCTTGCCGTCCCCGGGCTCCGTGGAGCTCCGGTCGTCCCGATCGGGCCAGCATGACCGTGAGCAGCACCGCATCCCGCCGGTCCGTCAGCTCCCCTCCGCTGCACAGCAGTTACGGCCGCCAGCACGCGGTGTTCCCGAGTCTGCGGATCCATACCGGGCCGCTGCGCACCGGCCCGGGCTGGGTCGGCGCGGCGGCGCTGGCCGGGGACGGGGCGGTGCTCCGGGAGATGGTCGCCTTCGATGCCGCGCTCGGCCTGGCCGAGTACGGGGAGCCGCTCCGCCCGGACGTGGCGGCCGGCTTCGCGCTGCACCGGTACACCTGGCCGGTCGCGCTGGCTTTCACGCTGCCCTGGTTCCTGGAGCGCCGGGTGCCCCGGCTGCCGGTGGACCGGGTATCGATCAACCGCTCCGCCGGTGAACTCGCCGTCCGCCCGGCCGGGTTCAGCTGCCTGCCGGACGACCCGGCGGCCGGCGCCCCCGGCGCCCGGGTGGTCCCGGACGCACCGGCCCTGCGGGCCGAGCTGCGGGCCGCCCTGACCGAACACCTCACCCCGGTGCTGGCCGCCTTCCGCCCGCTGGTGCGACGCGGCCCGCGCACGCTCTGGGGCATCGTCACCGACGACGTGATCGAGGGCCTCTGGTTCCTCGGCAGCCTGCTCGACGAGGAGGAGCGGGCCGCCGCCGAGGTGTCCGAACTGCTGCCAGGGCCGAGTGACGCACCGTTCGTCGGCGGGGCGGACTTCCGCCCGGTGGAGCCGGCGGATTCGGCCGAAGCCACCCGGACCAGGACCAGGGTGAGTTGCTGCCTCTTCTACACCGTACGGCCGGAAGAGGTCTGTCCGACCTGTCCGCGCGTCTGCTCGGAATAGGCGGGAAAAAGTTCGAATCAGTTCGGTCATTTCATCCGACCGTACGGATAGAACCAGGTCGGAATTCCCTCTCCTCGGTGCATTGACGGCGAATCAGCCAAATGGACGGCACGCATCCGCCATAGTGGTGGCTCGCCATCACAAGGCAGGAAAGCGAGGCTGGTTCCGGCCATGAAACTGTCCGATATTCCACTGGGCTGGGCCGTCACGGGCGTGACCGGTCTGGTGGTGGTCGCCGTCCTGGTGACCTTCCTGCGGACCAGGGCCGCCGCAGCGGCCGGTTCGGCCGACTCCTGGGAGCGCGGCGAGGAGCGCCGTCGCCGCAAGGAGTCGCTGTACGGGGGCGCCTCGTACACCCTGCTGTTCTGCTGCGCCGGGGTCGCGGCCGCGCTCTCCTTCCACGGTCTGGTCGGCTTCGGGGTGCAGAACCTCGGGCTCTCCGGCGGCTGGGAGTACCTGGTCCCGTTCGGCCTGGACGGCGCCGCGATGTTCTGCTCGGTGCTCGCCGTCCGGGAGGCCAGCCACGGTGACGCCGCGCTCGGCTCCCGACTGCTGGTCTGGTTCTTCGCCGGCGCCTCCGCCTGGTTCAACTGGGTGCACGCCCCCCGCGGGTTGGGCCACGCCGGTGCCCCGCAGTTCTTCGCCGGGATGTCGCTCTCGGCGGCGATCCTGTTCGACCGGGCGCTCAAGCAGACCCGCCGGGCCGCGCTCCGCGAACAGGGCCTGGTGCCCCGCCCGCTGCCGCAGATCCGGATCGTCCGCTGGCTGAGGGCGCCTCTGGAGACGTACGCCGCCTGGTCGTTGATGCTGCTGGAGGGCGTCCGCAGCCTGGACGAGGCGGTCGAGGAGGTCCGGGACGACAAGCGGCAGGCCGCGCTGGACCGCGAGCGGCAGCGGCTGGCCAGCCGCCGCGAGCGGGCCGAGATCCGGGCGATCGGGCGGCAGCCCGGCGGGCACTGGCGGCCGCGCTCGGCCGAACGGCAGCTGGCCGCCGCGCAGTTGGAGGCGGGCACTTCGGAGCCCGCGATAGCGGGCGAGGCGGCGCCCGCAGAGAAGGCGGTCGAGGGCAAGGCCGCCCAGCCGGGGCTGCCGGCCCGCCGCAGCGTCGACCTGACCCCCGAGGAGGACACCATGACCCTGCCCCGGCTGGACTCGCTGGAGCAGAAGCTGAAGGACCTCGAGCAGCAGTTCGGCTGACCTGGCTGCTACTCGGCCTGCTCCGGGACGAGTTCGAACCACATCCGCTTGCCGGTGCCGCGCGGCTCGACACCCCAGCCGTCGGCCAGCGCCTCGACCAGCATCAGCCCGCGCCCGGAGGAGGCCTGCTCGCCCGGCGTCCGGCGGGTCGGCCAGAGGTCGGACTCGTCCTCCACCTCGACCCGCAGCCGGACCTTGGTCTCGCCGCCGACCGTCTCCCGGTACAGCCGCGCGGTGAACATCGCGTCCCGGTCGGTGTGCCGGATCGCGTTGGTGACCAGCTCGGAGGCGAGCAGCTCGGCGGTGTCCACCAAGTCGCCGACGCCCCAACGGCGCAGCGCGTCCCGCAGCTCACCGCGCAACTCGGAGATCCGGGCCAGGTCGGCCTGGCCGATCCGGCGGCGCAGCTGCTGGGCGGCCCGCCCGCCCGCCGGGCCGTCCCAGCGGAGCAGCAGCAGCGCTATGTCGTCCTCGCGCTCGGTGGAGTCGGCGGCCTGCGAGGCGATCCGGTCGGCCAGCTCCTCCAGCTGGTCGCGCGGGCCCTCGTCCCGCCCCGGCAGCTCCTGGGAGACCGCGGCGCAGAGCCGGGCGAAGCCCGTGTCCAGGTCCATCTCGCGGGACTCGACCAGGCCGTCGGTGCAGAGCACCACCGTCTCGCCCGGGTCCAGGCTGAACCGGGTGACCCGGTACTCCTCGTCCGGCGCGACCCCGAGCGGCAGGCCGCCGGCCACCGGCACGATGGTGGCCGTGCCGTCGCCGCGCCGCACCACCGGGTCGAGGTGCCCGGCCCGGACGGCGTAGACCACGCCGTAGTCGACGTTCACCTCGGCGTAGGTGCAGGTGGCGAAGTGGTCGGTGTCCAGATCGGCCAGGAAGCGGGAGGCCCGGGCCATCACCGCCGCGGGCGGGTGCCCCTCGGCGGCGTACGCGCGCAGCGCGATCCGGAGCTGGCCCATGATGCCCGCCGCGTGCACGTCGTGGCCCTGCACGTCACCGATCACCAGGCCGACGTGCCCGCCGGGCAGCGGCACCACGTCGTACCAGTCGCCGCCGATCTGCAGGCCCGAGCCGGCCGCCAGGTAGCGCACTGCGGTGGTCACGCCCGGCACCGAGGGCACCGTGCGGGGCAGCATCACCCGCTGCAGACCGGCCGCCAGCTCGTGCTCGGCGTCGTGCAGCCGGGCCCTGGCCAGTGACTGGGCGACCAGCCCGCCGAGGGTGGAGAGCAGGGTGCGCTCGTCCGCGTCCAGCTCGCGGTCGTCGTCGAAGCTGACCAGGCAGACGCCGATCGGGCGGCCGCTGGCGACCAGCGGGAGGAAGGCCCAGGCGCTGCGCACCCCCGTCTCGGCCAGCTGCGGGTAGGCCTCGGGGTAGCGCTCGCGGTACTCCTCGCGGCTGGAGATGAAGATCGGCACCCGGTTGCGGATCGCCTCGGAGGCGGGGTGGGTGGGCGAGATCGGCGTGCGGTCGTACTGCTGGAGGTCGCCCGAGCGGTAGCCGCTGGCGCCGAGGATCTGCAGCCGGCCGGCCTCCAGCGAGGAGAGCACCAGGCCGTCCGGCGGCAGACCGGGCAGCGGCAGCTCGGTGAAGACCCGGGCCACGTCCCGGACCGTGACGGCCTCGGAGAGCGCTCGGGCCGCCTCCTTGATGAACCGTGAGCGCTCCTCGCGCAGCTGGGCCATCGCCCCGGCCCGCTCGCGCTTGTGCAGCTCGACGGTCGCGTCCCAGACGAAGCCGACCATCCGGGACGGCCGCCCGAAGGCGTCCGCCAGCACCCGGCCGCGGAACCGCACCGCGTGCATGTCACCGCCGGGGAAGACCGTCCGGTAGTAGGCGCCGCACTGGCCCAGCTCGGCGACCGCCCGCTCGACCCGGCGGCGGACCACCGGCGCGTCCTCGGGGTGCAGCATCGCCAGGAAGGCGCCGGAGCTGCGGTCGAACCTGGCCGGCTCCAGGCCGAGGATGGCGCAGGCCCGCTGGTCGCCCTCCAGCCGGTCCCGGCGGATGTCCCAGTCGAAGGAGCCGATGCCGTTGGCGGCCATCGCCGGCTCGAGCCAGTCGGGGGTGGAGTCGCCGGTACGGGTGGGCAGGCCCCGGGAGACGGCGGGGACGATCCGCCCGCCCGCCAGGCCGGAGGCGGACCGGAGCGAACCGGCGGCCGACGCACTGCGGGAGGACTGGGCCGGTGGGGTACGGCGTGCGGGCCCCTGCGGCTCGGGCTCTGTCGCCATGCTTCTCCTGCCGCTGCCGTGCCACGCCGTCCGGGCGGACTGCGATGGCCCTGTGCTGAGTGGTGGGCGGTGCGTCGGGCGGTGGTGGTCGGTCGAGGCTCGGTTCTCCCCGCCGACTTCCCGGGCACACATTCTCACTATCCTGCCGAAAGATTACTAGTACCGCCTCACCAGCGCGGATAGGGCGAGGATTCGGCATCGGCCGGGCAGGACACTGCCAGTGTCAGCACACCGGCGCTTCGTGGGCAATGGTCACGGCTGCTTTCGTGACACCGGGAGCCCGGCCCGGTGATCAGGCCGCGCCGAGCTCGAACCAGGTGACCTTGCCGTCGCCGCGCAGCTGGACGCCCCAGTCGTCGGCCAGCGCCTCCACCAGCAGCAGCCCCCGGCCGGAGGTGGCGGTCTCGCTCGGCGTCCGGCGGCCGGGCAGTCTGCTGGTGGTGTCCTGCACCTCGATCCGCAGCCGCTGCTCGGGGGTGAGCACCGCGTCCAGCACCGCGCCGCGTTCGGTGTGCAGCAGTGCGTTGGTGACCAGCTCGGAGGCCAGCAGCTCGGCGGTGTCCGCGAGTTCGGGCACACCCCAGTGGTTGAGCGCCGCACGCAGCCGGCGGCGGACGGCGCCCACCGCGATCAGGTCGGCGGGGGCCAGCGCCGCGTGCAACCTGCGGTGCAGCGCACAGCCGGGCTCGTGCACCGGAGGCGTCCCCTCCCCGAACCCCCTGGGCCGAACCTGGTCGCTGCTCGAAGCCGTCCGCTGCCGCGGAAATCTCGCCTGACCGTCCATCACGTACGTCCCCACCCCTCGTTCGGACAGCCGGCCGCGCCACGTCCCCCGCTGGCGGCCTGTCCCGATACTGACGACCATCCTCATGCCCAGCGGTCGGGCTACGCAACAGTAGGTACCCGATCACCTGGGGTGAAGTGGAGCTCAAGGGGTCAGAAGTGATCCTTTTCGGGCCCCTCCGGAGGTTTGGTTCGGCTACGGGCCTTGGAGAGCGGCTACAGCGCGGAGCAGCATCGAGCGGAACTGCTCCCGCTCGGCCGGGTCGAAGGCGGACCAGAGCGCGGACTCCACCCCGACCGCCCGGGTGTCCGCCTCGTCCACCAGCGCCCGGCCGGTCTCGCTGAGCCGGGACAGCATCACCTTGCCGTGCACCTCGGACTGCTGACGCTCGATCAGGCCCTTGGCCTCCAGGTTCGCCAGCACCCCGGCCATCGTCTGCGGCGTGACGGCGGCCCCCCGGGCCAGCTGGGCGCCCGAGCGGTCGGGACGGTCGGCGAGCTGGAGCAGCACCGCGTACTGGGGCACCGTCAGCTCCAACCCGCGCAGCGCCTCCGCCTTGGCCGCCATCATGGCCTGCTCGGCCTGCTTGATCGCCAGCCCGAGACGGAGCTGAGCTCCTCGGGGTCCGGCCAGCAGCTCGGCGGGGTCGGTGCTGCTGCTCATCGGCCGGGGCCTCTCGTCGGCGGTGCGCGGGACCGGTCCAGTATGGGTCAGGCGGTGCGCAGCACGTACTTCGCCTCGGCGGTGCGCCCCTCCAAGCGGGCGTGTGCCTCGGCGACGCCGTCCCAGCCGATCTCCTCGACGTCGATGGTGAGGGTGCCGTCGGCGACCAGCCGCAGGCCCTCGGCGAGGTGGGCGCGGAGCAGGTCGGGGCGGCGGGCCAGCAGGCCGCCGAGGTTGTAGCCGGCCAGGGTGAAGCTGTCGTACCAGACCTGGTTGGCGTCCAGGCTGATGTCCTGGTCGGCGGCGTTGCCGATCACCACGTGGCGGCCGAGCACGGCGAGCAGGGAGCGGGCCTGCTCGCGCGGTGCACCGCCGACCGAGTCGATGATCACGTCGAAGCCGTGGCCGTCCGTCAGCTCCGGGGTGCGGTCGGCCAGTTCGGCGTACTCGAACGCGTGCTGGTACCCGTGGGCGGTAGCCCGGGCCGCGCGTTCGGGGGTGCTCGCGGCGCCGACTACCAGGGCGGCACCGTAGACCGTGGCGAGCCGTCCGAGCAGGCTGCCGAGAGCACCGGAGGCGCCGAGCACCAGCACCCGGTCACCCGCCACGAGCCGGGCGGCGCCGCGCAGGGTGCCCACGGCGGTGGCGGCGTTGCAGGCGGTGGCGGCGGCCAGCAGCGGGTCGAGCCCGTCCAGCGGCAGCGTGGTGACGGCGGGGGCGACCACCCGTTCGGCGTTGCCGCCGAGCCCGGTCGGCACGGCGACCACGGCCTCACCGACCTGAAGCCCCGTCACCCCGGCGCCGAGGGCGGCGACGGTGCCCGCCACCTCCAGTCCGGGGACGGCGGGCAGCCCGACCGGGAACTGTCCGCGCCGGAACATCACGTCCGCGAAGTGCACCCCGGCATGGCTGACGTCGATGGCGACCTCGCCGGGCCCGGGCTGCGGGGCGGGCAGGTCGGCGAGCTCCAGGACTTCGGGGCCGCCGGTACGGGTGAAGCGGACTGCGCGCATGGGGTGCGCCCCTCTCTCGGTGTGTACGTCACCGCATTTATATCAGGACCCTGCCATCTGATCGTCACCGAATACACGGTTGCGACATCCGGCGCGCCGAACGGTCCGGGACGGACAAGGCTGGACATGGCGGCCCGGCCCGGGTTCAATGGCCGGAGATGTTTGAACGACGTTCTAACTTCTGCACTGAGCTCCACCCCTGTACTGACCCACCGGCACGAGCGAGCGAGGCACCGTGCGACTGACCCCCACCGAGCGGGATCGGCTGCTGATCTTCACAGCGGCCGAACTGGCCCGCGCCCGGCGTGCGCGGGGCGTACGCCTCAACGTCCCGGAAGCCACCGCGCTGATCGCGGACACCGTCTGCGAGGCGGCCCGGGACGGCCGACGGCTGGCCGAGGCGATCGAGGCCGGCCGCAGCGTGCTCACCGCCGCCGACGTCCTGCCCGGCGTACCGGACGTGGTCACGGTGGTCCAGGTGGAGGCCGTCTTCGACGACGGCACCCGGCTCGCCGTGATCAACGACCCGTTCCGGGGCGCCGGTTCACTCGGTGACGACGCCCCCGGCGGTGCCCTTCTGGGTAGCGGCGCGGGCTACGACCCGGTCGAGGAGACCCTGCTGCTCCCGGTGCACAACACCTCGGCGGTGCCGATCTCGGTCACCTCGCACTTCCACTTCTTCGAGGCCAACCCCCGGCTGGCCTTCGACCGTTCCGCGGCGTACGGGACCCACCTGGCCGTCCCGGCCGGCTCCTCGGTCCGCTTCGACCCGGGCGCCACCGTCGAGGTCGGCCTGGTGCCGATCGGCGGGGCCCGGGTCGCGATCGGCTTCGCCGGCCTGGTGGACGGCCCGCTGGACGCGCCCGGCGCGCGCGAGGCCGCCCTGACCAAGGCCCGCGCCACCGGCTACCTGACCAGCTTCGACGACGCGGAGCTCGAAACGTGAACACCGCCCGCCCCTTCCCCGAGGTCGCAGCATGAGCGCCATCACCCCCCACGCCGCTCCCTCCCGGGGGACGACCCCCGTACCCCCAGCCGCCCACCCCCATGTGTCCTGCGAGGCCGGAGCATGAGCGCCATCACCCCCCATGACTACGTCTCCGTCCACGGCCCCCGGGCCGGTGACCGGATCCGCCTCGGCGACAGCGGCCTGATCATCCGGGTCGAGTCCGACTCCCAGGAGCCCGGCGAGGAGTTCCTGGCCGGCTTCGGCAAGACCGCCCGGGACGGCCTGCACCTCAAGGCCGCCGCCGTCCGGGACACCTGCGACGTGGTGATCAGCAACGTGCTGGTGATCGACGCGGTGCTGGGCATCCGGAAGACCTCGATCGGCCTGATCGACGGCCGGATCGCCTCGATCGGACGGGCCGGCAACCCCGACACCCTGCACGGCGTGGACGTCGTAGTCGGCACCGGCACCACGATCGTCTCCGGCGAGGGCCTGATCGCCACCGCGGGCGCCATCGACACCCACGTGCACCTGCTCTCCCCCCGCATCATGGAAGCCTCGCTCGCCTCCGGCGTCACCACGATCATCGGCCAGGAGTTCGGCCCCGTCTGGGGCGTCGGCGTCAACTCGCCGTGGGCGCTCCGGCACGCGTTCAACTCCTTCGACGCCTGGCCGGTCAACATCGGCTTCCTGGGCCGGGGTTCGTCCTCCGACCCGGCCCCGCTGATCGAAGCCCTCACCGAAGGCGGCGCCTCCGGCTTCAAGGTCCACGAGGACATGGGCGCCCACACCCGCGCCCTCGACACCGCCCTGCGCGTCGCCGAGGAATACGACGTCCAGGTCGCCCTGCACACCGACGGCCTCAACGAATGCCTCTCCGTCGAAGACACCCTGCGCGTCCTGGAAGGCCGCACCATCCACGCCTTCCACATCGAGGGCTGCGGCGGCGGACACGTCCCCAACGTGCTGAAGATGGCCGGCGTCGAGAACGTCATCGGCTCCTCCACCAACCCCACCCTCCCCTTCGGCCGCGACGCCCTCGGCGAACACTTCGGCATGATCGTCTCCGCCCACGACCTCAAGGTCGACCTCCCCGGCGACGCCGCCATGGCCCGCGACCGCATCCGCGCCGGCACCATGGGCGCCGAAGACGTCCTGCACGACCTCGGCGTCATCGGCATCACCTCCTCCGACGCCCAGGGCATGGGCCGCGCCGGCGAAACCGTCCGACGCACCTTCGCCATGGCCGGCAAAATGAAACACGAACTCGGCCCCCTCAACGGCGGATTCGGCACCGCCGAGAGCGGCGACGACAACGAACGCGTCCTGCGCTACATCGCCAAACTCACCATCAACCCCGCCATCGCCCACGGCCTCGCCCACGAAGTCGGCTCCATCGAAGTCGGCAAACTCGCCGACATCGTCCTGTGGCGCCCCGACCACTTCGGCGCCAAACCCCAGCTCATCCTCAAAGCCGGCTTCCCCGCCTACGGCGTGGTCGGCGACCCCAACGCCTCCACCGACCGCTGCGAACCCCTCGTCCTCGGCCCCCAGTTCGGCGCCCACGGCGCCACCGCCGCCGACATCTCCGTCGCCTTCGTCGCCCAAGCAGCCGCCGACGGCGCGTACCTGGACCGGATGGCCGACCAACTCCCCACCCGCAGGCGTCGGGTGGGCGTACGCAACACCCGCGGCATCGGGCCGCGCGACATGGTGCGCAACGCCCGGATCGGCAACGTCCAGGTCGAGTCCGACACCGGGCTGGTCTCGCTGGACGGCTCGCCGATCCGCTCCGAACCCGCCGACTCGGTCTCCCTCAGCCGCCTGTACTTCCTCTGACCGCGCAGGCCCTCCCGCCCAGGCCCTCACCCGCTTAGGACTGCACCCTCATGACCAACTCCCCTGCCTCGCTCGGCTTCCGGATGCCCGCCGAATGGCACCCGCACGAGCGCACCTGGATGGCGTTCCCCACCGACAACCCGACCTTCGACACCCCCGACCACCTGCACGCCGCGCGGGAGGCCTGGGCCCGGGTGGCCAACACCATCGTCCGGTACGAGCCGGTCACGATGATCGTCAACACCGGCGAACTGGACGCCGCCCGGCGCTACGTCTCCGCCGAGGTCGAGCTGGTCGAACGTCCGCTGGACGACGCCTGGATGCGGGACATCGGCCCGACCTTCCTGATCAACGGCTCCGGTGAACTCGCCGCCACCGACTGGGTGTTCAACGGCTGGGGCGCTCAGTCCTGGGCCCGCTGGGAGCATGACCAGCACATCGCCGAGGAGATCACCGGCCTGACCGGCGTGCGGCGCTTCGCCTCCGAGCTGATCAACGAGGGCGGCGGCATCCACGTCGACGGCGAGGGCACCGTCCTGGTCACCGAGACCGTCCAGCTCGGCGAGGGCCGCAACTTCGACTGGACCAAGGAAGCCGTCGAGGCCGAGCTGCACGCCAAGCTCGGCACCACCAAGGCCATCTGGCTGCCGCGCGGACTCACCCGCGACTACGACGAGTTCGGCACCCGGGGCCACATCGACATCGTCGCCTCCTTCGTCCGCCCCGGCGTCGTGGTCGCCCACGTCCAGCCCGACCCCGCACACCCCGACCACGAGGTCTGCCAGGAACTGGTCGCCATCCTCCGCGCCGCCACCGACGCCCAGGGCCGCCCGCTCGAGGTCATCGAACTCCCCGCCCCCACCGTCCTCACCGACGAGGACGGCGAGCCGGTCGACTACTCCTACATCAACCACTACGTCGCCAACGGCGCCGTCATCCTCTGCGCCTTCGACGACCCCCGCGACCAGACCGCCGCCGACCTCCTCGCCGAGGCCTACCCCGGCCGCAAGATCGAACTCGTCGACGCCCGCGAGATCTTCGCCAACGGCGGCGGCATCCACTGCATCACCCAGCAGCAGCCGAAGGCCTGACGCTTAGTCCGCTCACGCGTTCTTTCTGACGCCGGACCGGCCCCGCCCGACTCGATCGGGCGGGGCCGGCTTGGCTCCCGACGGTCCGTCAGCCGATCAGCCGCGGCGGCTGCTCGCGATGATCCGGCCGACGACGACCGCGGCCTGCTCCGGGTGCTCTGCCAGCCACCGGCCGAAGTGCTCCCGGACCGCCTCACCGACGCACGTGCGCGCTGCACTGTTGCCCAGCACATCGCGCGTGGAGCCCTCGAACGCGGGATCGTCCAGCTTCACCGACACGACTGCCGTCAGGCCCTCTCCGATCCGTTCGGTGCCCAGGTCCGGATCCGTCGCCGTCAGCAGCTGCCGCCCCCGGGCGTACGCGGTGACTGCGGCCACCACCCCATCACAGAAGCCGAGTTCGTGACTTCCCCCATGGGTGAGCCAGCTGTTGGCGTAGCTCCGGACCCGCTCCTCACCGGAGTCACGCCAGCGGAACGCCACCTCCATCGCCCCCGCCATCCGCGGGTCCTCCTGCTCGATGGTGATGACGTGCTGCGGCGCCCCGGGCGCCTCCTCCGCATCGAGGTGAGCGACGAAGTCCCGTACTCCGCCCGGGTATTGAAACCGCTCCGCCCTGGCCTTCCCCAGGCTGCGCTGATCGGTCACGGAGATCTCCAACTCCCGATTCAGCAGGGCCAGTTCCCTGAAACGCTCGGCAAGCTTCTCGAACGAGGGCTCCACGGTTTCGAAGATGTCGGCATCGGGCCAGAAGGTGAGGGCCGTCCCGCTACCGGTCGCGGCGCCCGCATTGACGAGCGGGGTGACGGCCACGCCACGTTCGTACTCCTGAACCCAGCGCACTCCCCCACGGTGCACTTCCGCCGTCATCCTGCGCGACAAGGCGTTGGCGACGCACGGCTCCCCGTAAGACAGGCAGAGCACCACGTCGCGGCGGCCGCCGAACCGCGTTCCAGCCGACAGCCGGGTCAACCTGGCTTCAAGGGTGGACCCACCACCTGCCCCGGCGTCCTCGACCGGGATGCCTCGCCCGTCGTCGGCGACACACACGCCACCGTCCCGCGTGAGGGTGATGCCGACGCGGCTGCCATGACCGGCCAGAACCTCGTTCACCGCCAGGTTGACGAGTCCGAACACCAGCTCGTGCAAGCCGCGTTCACCGGTCGAGCCGATGTACATTCCGGGCCGCTTCCGAACGGCGTCCAGCCCCTCCAACACCTGGATCCGACTGGCGTCGTACACGTTGGTTCCGTCACTCACGATGCCCCCTCCGAAGCAGTCCAGCAGAGCTCCCCAGGCTAGGCGAATCCCAAGAAAACACCAGGTCAGGCCCCATGCAGCAAGGGCGCGCACGCCGCCGTGAGCACCTCCCCCGGGACGGTCGCCCCCAGGGGTCACGGACCACCCTCGGAGTTCGACTGCGGGCCCGCCGAAGCCGCGTACGACGCCTTTCCCGACGGTCCCGGAGCCTCTGATTGAACTTTCTGCGCCGCACGCCCCCAATCGGCCGAATCCGCCCACCCCACCGCCAAACTGGTCCGCCCCCGAACTGATCACCTGTCAGCCGGCCCGCAGCTGAGCGGTCGACAGCAGTCACAACTGATGGCCGGACAGTCGCAGACGAGCGCCTGCGCTCCGCCTGTCTCGCGCAGCCCGCCGGGGCAGCCGTGGTGCGCGCCGAGCTGGCACTCCGCCGAGGTGTAGATCCCGTTCCGACGAAGGTCGAACGTGACAGCCACCCCCTCGGTGAAGGCGGACCCGACTCGGACGACGCTCACCGGCGGGCCACCAGGCAGGGAGTGCAGAGCACAGTGACGACGTCCCGGACGACGCCCCGGGAGACACGCACCTCGATCGGCTCGTCCGGGTGCAACGGCGCCTCGGCGGATCCGCAGCGATGGCAGGCCCGACCGGCAAGCTGATCCTCCATCAGTTCAGCGGCGGGGCGACCGAGGCCAGGGGTTCGCGTGATCTCTGCCATGACTACAGCATCGGCCTGATCTGTCGAGTGCAATATGCGCGAACCCGTCGTGACGATAGACGTCCCGCGTCAATATGGGCCCGTGACTACGTCAATCGCCCGCGTGGACCGCACCACCCGCCGCCGATCCGAGCGCACCGCCAGGGAGATCAGGCTCCGAGGCATCCGCGAAGGCTCGCCCCGTGCCGAGGTAGTGGACCGGATCCTCGTCGCGCTCCCCGAGGTACACCCCCTCGAAGCCCACCGGTGGTCACACGGCTGGGACCGCGCCGAACTGTCGACCCGCATCGACCTGGAGTACGTCACCGACGGCCTGCACCCTCCGGCCTTGTCGGACACCGAGATCTGCCGCTGGGAGCACGGCCAGCGTCGGCCGTCCGAGGAGCGCATCGACTACCTGTGCCGCGTGTACGAGACGCGGCCCGACCGGCTCGGCTACGGCCGGGACTACAGTGGCGCCATGCTGGGACACCTGGAACAGGCCGGGCTCGCCGACCTCTTCCCGCTCACCAACGTCGAGTCGAAGGCTGACCTGATCTCGCGGATACGGGGCGCCAGGTCAAGGATCGACATGTTCGGTCTGACGAGGAACTTCTACGGCAGCGACGAGATGCTGCCACTGTTCATCGCCAAGGCCCGCGAGATCCCCGTGCGGATCTACATCATGGATCCGCACTGCGATTCCCGCCGGGACCGGTACCGTCTGGAGCCGACCGAGGCAGCGATGGAAGAGCCGACCCGGTACGAGCGGGAGGTGCTCCGTCCGCTGGCCGAGGCGGCAACGGCTGCCAAGGTCGACCTACGGATCTACCTGTACAACTTCCCGTGCAGCTTCGCGATGGAGCGCTTCGACGACACGATCCGCGTGATGCTCTACGGACACGGTAAGCGCGGCACCGACGGCCCGATCCTGACCTGGACCAGCGGGACCGAGTACCACGAGTACTTCGCCGGCCAACTCGACTGGGTGGCCCGCCTCGGCGAGGCCGACGTGATCCCGGAGCCGTGGCGGTCCAAGGGGGTCAGGGTCTGGCGGTACCAGCACGACTCTCCCAGTTGACTCGCCGACACCAGCCAGCGAGTCGACGCGGAAGGCCACAGCAGGGGCGCCTCCAAGCCCACCGATTCACCCAAGCAAGCTCCGAGGGGCCCGAAGTGCCGCGGACAGTATGGGCCGACCTCTCGCAGGAGACCCGGTCAGCCGTCGAGGATGCCTGCGGTCCGATCCGCAGCGCAGCGGATTCCACCGACGGGGTGTCCTGTGATCTCGCCAGCGCCCTCCAACTTGCAAGCGGTGAAACGGTGTTCTGCAAGGGGGTGCGCACGGACCGGGGCCCGCTGCTGCGGATGCAGCGGACCGAGGCCGCCCTCAACCCTCATCTGACCGACATCGCGCCGAGACTGCTCCGACAAATCCACACCGCGGACTGGCACTTCCTCGTGTTCGAGTACGTCAAGGGGCGCCCCACCGATCTCGGTGTCGGCTCCACCGACCTCGAACGGGTCGCCGACACTCTGACAATCCTGTACGAGCAGCTGACCCCGGCCCCGGTCGCGCGGACACTCCCGTTGGCCGAGCGATGGAGCGCCGCACCGGGCTGGGCGGCCCTCACCGACGTGCATCGCCCCAAGCTCAGTCGATGGGCAGCGGCGAACCTGCCCACACTGCTCGCCTGGGAGCATCGTGCCCCTGGACTGGTCAGCGGTGACACCCTGGCTCACACCGACCTGTCGAGCAGCAACTTCCACCTCACCGCCGACGGCCGAATCCTCGTGCTCGACTGGGCCTGGCCCGCATCCGCGGCTCCGTGGGTCGACACCGCTTTCACGGCCCTTCGACTCATCGGAGCCGGACACCATCCAGCCGATGCCGAGTACTGGGCAGCGTCGGTGCCGGTCTGGTCCAAGGCCACACCGGACGCGGTCACCGCATTCGCGGTCGCGGTCGCCGGCGTACGAGCGCTCCGCTGCGCAACCCACCCGGCGCCCCATCTGCCCGGCCTCGCGAGCGCCGCGGAACGCTGGGTCAGGCAGCGCCTCGAAGCGCCCCGCCTCCGTTAGGTCGTCAGCCGATCGTGGCCGCGTACGAGGTCTGGGCGGCGAAGCCCCAACTCGGCGCCGCGTCCCACGGGTTGGCGAGGATGTCGTCGGTGGCGTAGGCGTAGCCCGCGCCGCGGGTGAAGGCGGTGTCGAGCGTGGTCCGCATCTGGGGTGCGCCGGGCACGCCGTAGACGAGGTGCCAGAACGCGGTGCCGCTGGGGTCGAAGGTGGCGCCCGAGTAGTAGCCGGCGGTGAGGTTGAAGACGTTGCCGCCGAGCCAGCCCGCGCCGATGTAGTTGGCGTAGTTGCCCTCGTAGGTCACGAAGGTGTCGGCGGTACGGTGGCCGGGCTCCAGGTAGCAGTCGGCGATCGCGGTGCCCGGGTTGTCGACCACCAGTTCCTGGACGGCCGGGTCGAGGGCGTCTACGGTGCTCTGCACGTACTGACGCAGCGCCAGGTAGTAGTCGCGGGAGCTGTTCCCGGGGCCGCAGTCGCGGCTGACCACGTCGAAGAAGATGCCGTCGACGTGCAGCTTGCCGTCGACGGTCCTCAGGTAGTTGTCGACGGACGCCTTCACGCCGGCGAGCGGACGGGCGGCGTTGTCGGTGTGGACGTAGCCGAGCACCTTGGTCTTCGCCCCGGTGGCGGTGGTCCCGCCGCGCAGGGTGTCGGCCTGTGCCTGCCAGGCGGCGTTGAACGGGGTGTCCCCGTTCCCCGGGTTGAGCACCACCACGGATGCTGCGGGCGAGGCCGTCTGAAGCCCCGTGAGCATCGGGTCCCCGGGCCACACATAGGCCGGAACGGCGATCTCCAGCCCCCTGCTGTCGGCTGCGGCGCCCGAGGCCCCGGACGTCAGGGTGAGCACCGAGCTGAACGCCAGGGCCAGCAGACCTTTGGTGTACGTACGCATGAAATCCCCCCACTGGTCAGCGATGATCATCATCGCTCGGACCGGATGGTATCCGTCCTTCCCGACCGGAGCGGAAACATCTGACGACCCGCCAGGATCCACAGGGAGCCGCGCATCAGCCTTCGTCCAGCACCGCCCGGATCACGTGCCGGGCGTTGCGCGCCATCGCGGGGTTCGTCGTCCGGTAGTACGGCAACGCGATCACCGCCTGTGAGAGGGTCCGGCCCCGACCACGGATCCAGGTCGCGTCGTCCACGCCGAGGGCCTCGCGGAAGACCTCGCACGCATCGGGCGGCAGCAGGTTCCACGCCGGGAAGAGGTCGCAGGCCGGGTCCCCCACTCCCGCGCACCCGAAGTCGATCACCGAGGCCAGCCTGCCACCGTCGACCAGCAGGTTGCCCGGCATCAGATCGGCGTGCAGCCAGACCGGCGGCCCGCCCCAGCCAGGAGCCGACAGCGCCTCCTCCCACACGGCGGCCACGGCATCGCAGTCGACGTCCTCCTCCGGAATCCCCCGCAACTCGTCGATCGCCGCCCGGGTCTCCGCATCGAGCGAGGCGAGCGGCCCGCCCCGGTGCGCCTTCGGCGCGCCCGGCAGCGTGATGCTCCGCATCGCCGCCACGAATGCGGCCAAGTCCTCGGCCAGTAGCACGGGTTGGCTCAGCGCACCCGCTTCGGGGTGCTCCCCCGTCAGCCATCGGTACACCGACCACGGCCACGGATACCGCTCGGCCGGCACCCCGACCCCGAGCACCTCGGGGATACCGGTGGGCAGTTGGGCCCCGAGCCGGGGCAGCCACGCCTGCTCCATCGACACGTCCCCGGCCCCGCCCCGCACCAACGGCAGCCTGACCACCAGCTCCTCGCCCAGCCGGTACATGGCGTTGACCGTGCCGCCGGACGGCCACCGCTCCACGGCAAGCCCCGCCCACTGCGGGAACTGCCCCGCGACCAACCGCCGCACCAGGCCGTCGTCGATGGGGTGCATATCGGGATGCATCTGCCCTGCACTCATGGCCGCCATCCGACCACCGGCCGCCGATGACCGTCAAACGCCTTACCGACCAGCCCCTTCAGGGCTGCCCACTCCGCCAGGGAAGATGGCCCCATGCCGGCCCACTTCGACCGTCCCGAGCCTCGTCGCGTCCTGCCGGGCGAGTACCCCCTCTGGGACGAAGCCCTCGCCCTCCTCAACCGGGATCTGGCGGTGACGCTGCCCGCGCAGGGGCCCTTGCAGTTGCTGGCTCTCCCGCCCTCCGGTCCCGACGAACCGGCCAGCGTCCACGTCGCTCTGGCCAACGGCGAGTGGCACAGCAACGACCTGTATCCGGAGTCGGCCGATGACCCGGCCCACGCGCTGGCGATCATCGCCGATGCCGCGCAGGAGACCGTCACCGAGCGACTGCGGCAGGCGTGGCCGCTGTGCGCCGAGCACGACCTGGGCATGCATCCGCGCGATGCGGACGGACAACTCTCCTGGTGGTGCGCCGGGGAGCGGTTGCGGCGCGGCCCGGCGCACATCCGGGCTGCCCTGGGCGCGCTCGACACCCTGGTCCGCACCCGGCGCCCCAATCGCAAGCAGCGGAAGCGGGGTTGACGCCCGAACGCCTGGAGGGCCGGGAGGGCCGGGGTCAGTTCGCTTCGTTGGCCGCGCGGATCTCGTCGAGGCGGGTGCCCATCAGGGCGGTGGCGCGGGTGAACCAGTCGGCCAGGACGGCTACTTCGTCGGGGGTGTAGTCGGCGAAGAGTTCGTTCATGCGGAGGTAGAACGGCTCGTAGACCGCGTACAGCCGGGCGGCGGCCGACTCGTCGGCGACGATTCTGACGCGGCGTCGGTCGGCCGGGTCGGCGGCCCGGCGGGCGTATCCGGCGCGTTCGAGGCGGTTGAGCACGCCGGTGACGGCGCCGGTGGTCAGGTCGGCGCGTTCGGCGAGTTCTCCGGCGGTGATGGGCTGCTCGCCCGCGCCGAGGATGTGGCCGAGGCAGGTGAGGTCGGTGACCCCGAGGCCGAGGCGCTGCGCGATGTCCTGCTGGCTGACCAGGCTGAGCGCGATCAGCTGGTCCATGGCCGCCAGGGCCTGCGCGGGGGATGCGGCCGGACGGGGCTTGCCCTCCACCTGGAATCTCCTTAGAGTCTAAGATACTTAGCACGTGAGATAAGTGGCGGGTTTCATTCCGCCTGCCCCAGCATGACAAAGGAGCGCACCCGTGAGCGGTATGCACGGCCACCACGACATGGGCCACACCGTCGCCGGCTGGACCGGCTCCGCCCTGGTCTTCGCGGGCTTCACCACGGCAGGCGTCTCGATGTGCGCGGCCTGGGCGCCCGGCCTCTGGCTCGGCGCCGCCGTGGTCCTCGGCGGCGCGCTCACCACCTGGCTGCTGCACCTGGCGGGCTGGGGCAAGCCGAGCGGACCGCGGCCGGCCGACCAGTGGGACTGGCGGGTCAGGGACACCTCCCGCCACCCCGACTGCCTGGGCTGCCACCTCGCGGCCCGCCCGCAGAGCCTCGACCGACCGGGCCGCCGTCGCGAACTGACGACCGACCCGGCCGGCGCACGGAGCTGACGACCGACTTGGCCCACGCGCGGAACTGACAGCCACTCAACCCGCGGACTGCCCCGGCGACCGCTCCGTCAGCCGCAGGTGCCGCTGCCGCGCCGCCTGGGCCGAGCCGAGGCCCAGGTTGACGGCGATCTGCTGCCAGGTCAGCCCCCGGCCGCGCGCCATCTCCAGCAAGCCGAGCTCCCACTCGTCCACCTCCGCCCGGGCCCACTGCACCAGGGCCAGCGCGGCCGCCAGGTCGTCCGCGTCGACCGGCGCCTCACCCTCCTCGGGGAACTCGCTGCCACCGGCCAGCATCACCACCCGTCGCCAGGCGTCCACCGGACCGAGCGGCATCCGCCGCTCCTCCCAGCGGGTACGGGCCTCGCCGTGGGCGTGGCGCTCGGTGATCCGGAGCAGGGCCGGGTACTGCCGCTTCTCGTGCGCCTCGGCCACGTCCGGCACGTCGAACGGGGCGGAGAGCTGCACCTTGCTGTCCTCGGTCATGACCCCACGGTAGGCGAACACAGCATCCGTTGACAACAATTCATTGCAAACGTTTCGTTCAATCCGCCATCACCCAGTCCACCCGACCGTGAGAAGCTGACGGGACCCACCCCTGAGCAGGAGGAACGGCAGATGGCGGAGCCACGGACGCGGCGCCCCGCGCGGCCGCGCGAGGAGGTCTTCGCCACGGCCCGGGCGGCGATCGCCGAGCACGGGCTGGCCAAGCTGACCATGGCCGGGCTGGGCAAACAGCTCCAGATGAGCGCCGGACACCTGCTCTACTACTTCGGCAGCAAGGACCAGCTACTGCTGGAGACCCTGCGCTGGAGCGAGGAGCAGCTCGGCGAGCGACGCCGGGCCGCACTGGTCGACCAAACGCTGACGGTCCGTCAGCGACTGGCCGCGTACGCGGAGTTGTACCTTCCCGAGGGCCCCGGCGATCCGCGCTGGATCCTCTGGCTGGAAGTCTGGGGCCGCTCCCCCGCCAGCGCGGAGATCCGGCAGGGCCAGCTGGAGATCGAGGCCCCCTGGCAGGCCGACCTGGTCGCGCTGATCGAAGAGGGCGTGGCGGGCGGCGAGTTCACGGCGGACGGTGCGGCCGACCGGGCCGTCCAGCTCCGCGCGCTGCTGGACGGCCTGGCCGTACCGGTCGCGATCGGCCTGCCCGGTGCGAGCCGGGCGGAGGCGGCCGCCCAGGTCGCGTCGGTGGCCCGGGCCCTGCTGGGCGGCTGACCCCGCTCCGGTACGACTGCGGGGCGCGGATGTGACGCGGGTCACTGGAACTGCCCCGTGGTGGCCGGACAACCAGAGGCGTGGACTTTTCGATGCACGAACGGATCAGAGCCGGGGATCCCGGCGCCTTCCGGCAGTTGTTCCAGGAGCACTCGCAGGCGGTCCTCCAGCACGCGGTGCGGGTGAGCGGTGACCGGGCCGGTGCCGAGGATGTCATGGCGGTGGTCTTCCTGGAGGCATGGCGGCTGCGGGAGAAGCTCCGCGACGAAGGGACCACGCCCCGGCCCTGGCTGATGGGCATCACCGTCAACGTGCTGCGCAACCGGGCCCGGGCCGCCCGTCGGCATGCGGCCGCGCTCGCCCGGATGCCGCTCCCCGACCCCACCCCGGACTTCGCCGACGAGCTGGTCGGGCGCCTCGCCGACCACGAGCAACTCCTGGCTGCCAAGGCGGCGTTGGCGAAGCTCCGCCGTGGGGAGCGCGAGGTGTTCTCGCTCTGTGTGTGGGCGGGCCTCAGCTATCCGGAGGCCGCGGAGGCGCTCGGCATCCCGGTCGGCACCGTGCGCTCCAGGCTGTCCCGAGCCCGCACCCGGCTGCGGGCCCTGGCCGACAAGGAGCTCCGGCAGGCTTCGAGAAATCGTCCGGAACCCCTGCGGGCAGTCGGACAAGTACAGGGTGGCCGGATGGTTCCGGCCCGGTCGGACAAGGAGTGGACCAGATGACCAGCATCCCGGAGCGGCAACAGCCGCTCGACGAAACGGAGCTGAGGCACCTGCTGCCCGCGGCCGGAGCACCTGCCGTCCCGCTCGGCCGGCAGCGCCAGATCGAGGAGTTCCTGATGAGCGAGATCACCCGCACACCCGAAACCGCAGTGCCGGTCCGGCCGGCGGCCCGGAGCCGCCGTCGGCTGCTGATCGCCGTACCCGCCACGCTGGCGACGCTCGCCCTGGCCGTCACCGTGGCGGTCAGCACGCCCGGCGACCAGGGTGCGGCCCCCGCGCGGCACATCCGCGTCGCGGCCCCCGTCGTCCAGGTCGAGGTCGGCAGCACCGTGGGCCTGGCCGGCGCGGTGGAGCGGGTCTCGCTGGCCGCCCAGGCCTCGTCCGATCTCGTCCTGCGCCCGGGCCAGTACGTCTACATCGAGAGCACCGTTTCCTACCTCTCGGGCACCGTCGACGCCGAGAGCGGCGCATCGACGGTGTGGGTCGACAAGCCGCACCAGCGGCAGGTGTGGCTCTCGGCCGACGGCCACACGGGCTGGCTCACCGAGGAGGGCCGGGCCCCGGAAGGCGGCCGGGCGCTCAACTCGCGCACCGGCGCCTACCTCAACAGCCCCTCCTACGACTACCTGCGCACCCTGACCACCGACCCGGAGGCGCTGCTGCAGAAGATCTACGCCGAGACGAAGGGAGCCGGCAGCGGGCCGGACCAGGAGGCGTTCGTCACCATCGCCGACCTGATCCGCGAACAGGCCGTGCCCGGCAAGCTCGCCGCCGCGCTCTACCAGGCCGCGGCCCGCATCCCCGGCGTCGTCCTGGTGGACAGTGCCACCGACGCCGCCGGACGCACCGGCATCGCCATCGCCCGCACCAACCCCGCCAGCGGCTCCCGCGACGAGATCATCTTCGACCGCACCTCGTACGCCTTCCTGGGCGAGCGCAGCGTCCAGATCACCGAGGTCTCCGGGGTCAAGCCCGGCACCGTCACCGCGAACACCGCCGTCCTCAAGCGCGCCGCCGCCGACGCCCCGGGAGTACGCCCCGGGAACGCGCAGGCCTGACCGCGCCCCCTGGCGGCTGACCCGCCGTCAGGGGAGCTCGGGCCGGACCAGCGCGTCGGCGATCGGCTCACCCGTCCGGCGGGCGTACGCCATCCGCTCGCGCACCTCGAACAAGGTGCGCGGGCGGTAGCCCGGGCCTCCGCAGCAGCTCTTGTGGAAGTCGATGCCCGCGTTCAGCAGCACCGACAGGGTCCGCCAGGCGGCGGTGTCGCGGCGGCGCGGTGCGGCGAACGCCGAGCCCGCGCGGAGCAACGGCCGGGCGCAGCGCGGGCAGTGCCGTGCGTGGTCCCCGGCGGGCGACTGCTTGTACGAGGCCCGGCAGGGCAGGCAGACGTAGGACGTCCTGGTGGCGGACATGCCCGCAGCCTAGACCGGACCGCGCAACCGGATCGAGCGGTTTTCGGATCACTCGGTCCAGAGCGCGGCGGCGGTCCGGTCGGCGGAGTAGCCCTTGGCGCGGACCTGGATCTGGCGGAGGAAGTCGACCGTGCCCGGCGGGTGCGGGTGGGCCCAGTGGTTGGCCAGGAAGTGGGCGACGGCCGGTTCGTCGGCGAGCGGGTCGGCCAGGCCCGGGGTGCAGAGCAGCAGGATGTCACCGGGCGTGGCCGGCACCAGCCGGAACCGGAACGGCCGGGGCAACGGGCCGGTGGAGGAGGGCAGTTGGCCGTCCGGGTGGTGTAGCAGCCGGGCGGCGTAGGCGTCGATCCAGTGTCCGGAGCGGAGCAGGTACAGCCCGCTCGGGCCGAGCCCGAAAGCGGCCCGGTGGGTGGCCGCCGGGTCGAGCGAGAGCAGCAGGCAGTGCAGCGCCGCGGCGGACGGCCCTTCGGACTCGCCGTCAGGGTGCTGGCCGGACGCGGCATCCGAGGCGGCGTCCGGGGTCGCACCCGGGGCGCGCAGCGGTGCGAACGCGCTGGTGGTGAGGCGCTGAAGCCCGTAGCGCAGCCGGTCCCGCGCGCCGTCGCGCAGGTCTGCGGAGAGTTCCGTACGGCTGCGGCCGATCGCGGCGGCCAGCTGACGGCAGGCCTCGGCGGCGAGCGGCGAAGGCTCGGCCGAGGCGGAGGTGGTGGCGACCACCGCGAGCAGCAGGCCCTCCTCGCCCTCGCCGAACCGGGTGATCAGCAGTGCGTCCCGGCGCAGTTCGCCCCGGTAGCGCGCGGAGTCGCCGCGGACCGAGACCGCGCGCAGCGTGGTGCTCCCGTACTGGGCGCCCTCCAGCACGGTGTCCGGCGTGAGGACGGCGAGTCCGTCCGGGTCCGCCACGGCGACGGCCGTCGGCTCGGGGCCGTAGGTCGGCGGACGGTCGCCGACGTGCGGGACGGGCTGCTGGTCGTACGCGCGGCGGGCGGCGGGCGGCAGCGGCGCGACGGACGTCAGGGCGTCGACCACCTGGGCCGCCGGTTCCGCAACGGACGGCTGCTCAGCGGACGGCTCGTCAGGTACCGGTTCGTCAGCGGACGGCTCGTCACCCGGGCCACCCTCGCTCGGCAAAGCCTCGTCCGGCCGCGCGGCCACGGCGGCCTCGGTGCTGCGCTGCGCCCCGATCATCCCGAGCGCCGAGTCGAACCAGTCGTCCACCGACAGGGCCTCAGGCTCCGGCACCACCTCGGCCTCCTCGACGGCCTCCGGCACCGCCTCCGCCGTACGCTGCGCGCCGATCATCCCGGCCGCCGAGTCGAACCAGTCGTCCACCGTCGCGTCGTCGTCCGGGGTGTCCGGTGCGTCCGGCAGGGTGGCGGCCGGGCCCGTGTAGACCTCGTGCCACCAGCCGTCGCCGCGTTGCGGTGGTGCGCCCTGGTTGCTCATCCGGCTGCTCCTCGTCCGTGTCTGCCGACTGCCGAGCGGGCCTGGGCCCCGGGCTCGACGTCATTGTCCCCATAGGAGAACGACGGTGTCCGGGAATCGACGACAACCGGTCACCCCGTGAGCGCAGTGCCGCGAAGGCCGGTCGGGACCGGCCGAAACCGTGCCGAACTGCACGTACGTGACGTGAACGGCTGGGAACGAGACCCCCCGAGGGGCTCTACCCTCACCCGTTCGGCTGATTAATATGTGCGCATGACCGCGCCAGGGGCTTACACACCGCAGCCGGGGAGGGCCAGCATCACCGGCCGCCCCGTCGCCGCGCTGTTCGTCCTGCTGCTGGCGGGTCTGCTCGCGGTACTGCCGTGTGCGGGCCGCGCGCACGCCGTCGCCAGGACGGCCGTCCCGGCCCCGCTGACCACGGTGACGGCCCAGCCCGCCGCCGTGGGAACCGCCGCGGCGCACGGGCTCGTGCACCACCGCTCGCAACAGGGTCAGGGCGCCGAACGGCTGCCGCTGATCTGGTGCACGGTGGACGGCGAACGGCCCGACCCCGGCAGCGGCTGCTCCAGCCACCCGTACTGCGGCCAGGAGTCGCAGCTGCCGAACGCACCGCCGCAGCCCGTACCCGCGGTGCCCGCCCGGCTGATCCCGCCGCAGGCACTGCCCGCTCCGCCGGTGCTCGCACCGCTGAGCGGCCCGGACCTGGCGCCCGACCTACACGCGCTCCAGGTCCTGCTGAGCTGAGCGGAACCCACCGTCCGAGCACCGGCCGACGACCGACGGTCGCGGCCGACCGAGCCTCGGACGGCTCCGCTTCCCCTGCCAATCCGTAGACCGCCGAGCGGGCACCGCCCGACGGGGACAAGGACAACTTTCATGGGTTCCGCCGCCAAGCAGCAGCCGACCAAGCCGCCCGGCAAGGGCAAGTCGAACGTCAACCAGAGCACCGCCGACCGCCGCGCCCGGATCGCCGAGCTGCGTGCCGAGGAGCAGCGCCGCGACCGCCGCAACAAGTTCATCGCGATCGGTGCGGCCGCCGTGCTGCTCGCCGGCATGGTGGGCGGCGGCGCGTGGATCGCGCTCGACGCGAAGGACAAGAAGGACAAGGAGGCCGCGGCCGCCAAGGCGCCGATCGCCGGTGTCCAGACCTTCGACAACCTCACCCGCAACCACGTCGCGACCAAGGTGACGTACCCGCAGACCCCGCCGGTCGGCGGCGACCACAGCCAGGTCTGGCTGAACTGCATGGGCACCGTCTACGACAAGCCGGTCGAGAACGAGAACGCCGTGCACGCGATGGAGCACGGCGCGGTCTGGGTGACGTACAACGCCAAGGCGTCGGCCGACGACATCACCACCCTCTCCACCAAGGTGAAGACCACCCCGTACTCCTTCATGAGCCCCTACCCGGACGAGGCGGGCGCCATCACGCTGACCGCGTGGGGCACCCAGCTGACGGTGGACAGCGCGGCCGACCCCCGGGTGGCGAGCTTCTTCACCAAGTACGTGCAGGGCCCGCAGACCCAGGAGCCGGGGGCGTCGTGCAGCACCGCCCAGTAGTCACCACCGAGGCGGGCATGGCCGACGTCGGCATGGTCGAGGAGCAGCACGCCGGGACCGGTCGGCGTCGGCTCTGGTGGCCCGCCGCGCTGGCGGCCGCCGTGGCGCTCGGCCTCGGCGTGCCCGCGCTGGTGGCCGGCGGCCCGGAGGCCAGCGGTTCGGTGGCCTCCGCGCCCGCGCAGGAGTCGTCGGAGGCCGGGTTCGCCCGGGACATGGCGACCCATCACCAGCAGGCCATCGACCTCTCGTTCATCGTCCGGGACCGGACTCAGGACACCGAGGTCCGCAACCTGGCCTTCGACATCATCAACACCCAGGCCAACCAGCGGGGCATGATGATGGGCTGGCTCGACCAGTGGGGTCTGACCCAGCACTCGGGCACCAAGCCGATGGCCTGGATGAAGATGGACCATCAGTACGAGCCGCACGACGGCTCGCTGATGCCCGGGATGGCGACCAACACCGAGCTCGCCAAGCTGCGTTCGCTCAGCGGCCAGGAGGCCGAGGTCTACTACCTCCAGCTGATGATCGAGCACCACAAGGGCGGCGTCGAGATGGCCCAGGGCTACGTCGACCTCGGCACGAACCCGGTCGAGAAGCGGCTCGCCCAGACCATGGTGAACGGCCAGCGCGGGGAGATCGACCTGATCACCATGCTGTTGGACAAGCGCGGCGCCAAGCCGCTCTCGTAGCAGTACTCCCGAAGGGTGCGGCCGGACGTCAGCGTCCGCCGCACCCTTCGGCGTTCCTCAGGAGCGCGGGGCGCTGGTCCTGACCCGGGCGGCCAGGGTGGCGGCTGCGGCCGCGACCAGGGTGAGCAGCGCGAGGACCGAACGGCCGCCGGTCTGATGGCCCGCCAGGTGGACGGCGAGGACCGGCAGGGCGGTGCCCAGGGCGGTGCCGAGGCCGCGCACCATGTTGACCAGCCCGCCGCCGACGGCCGAGCTGGCGGGCGGGATCGCGCGCATCACCAGCGCGTTGTTCGCGGGCAGCAGTAGGCCGAGGCCGTAGCCCGCGACCACCAGCGGGAGGACGGTGGCCGCCGGGGTGGCGGGGACCGCCGCGAGCAGCCCGAGGCCGAGTGCGGCCACCAGCGCGCCGCAGCGGCAACGGACCGCGTCCGACCAGGAGTCGGGCAGCAGACCGGCCCCGACGGTGGCCGCCACCGCGAAGGCGGCGGGCAGTGCGGTGATCACGAGCCCTGCGGTGGCCACCGGCGCGCCCGCGCCGACCAGCATCACCGGGCCGAGCACCAGCGGGCAGAACAGCAGCAGGTAGCCGACCAGGGCGATCAGCAGCCCGGTCCGGATGCCGGGGGTGTTGATCAGCCCCGGCGGGATCAGCGGGCGGTCGGCGCGCTGCTCCTGCCGGGCCAGCGCCAGGGCCAGCGCGACGGCAGCGAGCAGCAGGACGGCCACCGCCCAGGCGGGGAGCGGCAGTCCGGAGGCGGTGGAGAGCGCCAGCAGGAAGGTGGTCGAGCAGCCGGCCAGCAGCAGGAGCCCCGCCAGGTCGAACCGCCCGTCGCGGCGGGGCTGCCGCGGCCGCCCGTCCGGGTGGGTGCGGGGCAGCAGGAACCAGCCCGCGACGATGCCGAGCAGGCCGATCGGGACGTTGATCCAGAACACCCAGCGCCAGGAGACGTGCTGCACCAGCAGCCCGCCGAGGGTCGGCCCGAGCGCGAGGCCGAGGGCCTGGGCGGCGGCCTGGATGCCGAGCGCGGTGCGCATCGCGCACTCGGGGACGCCCCGGGCCACCAGGGCGACGCTGTTCGCCTGCATCATCGCGCCGCCGACCGCCTGGACCGCCCGGCAGGCGACCAGCGTGCCGAGGCCGTCGGCCAGCCCGGCACCGAGCGAGGCCAGCGCGAAGACCCCGAAGCCGCCCAGGTAGACGGTCTTCCGGCCGACCAGGTCGGAGAGCCGCCCGATCGGGGCCAGCAACGCGACCAGCACCAGCAGGTACGCGAGTGCGACCCACTCGACGGCCGCGAAGTTGGCGTCGAAGGACCGCTCCAGCTCCGGGAAGACCAGCGCGGTGATGCTCGCGGTGAGCTGGCCGAGGAACGCCCCCAGGCAGACCGTGCCGACGGCCAGCCAGTGCGCGTGCCGCCACCCGGCCACCGCGCGTGGGCGGGGGCGCTCGACCAGCAGGCGCTGGGCGAAGTTCGGCTTCACGGTGCTCACTCGAGAAATATATCTGCTCCAGAGCTGTTCCATGGCCGAACTGATCGGCTGGCGATCGGATCGTTACACGATGTGCTCGCGGGCAGAGCTGGTCACCTACCGACAGGTGTCCGGACCTCGCGCGCTACGCTGTCGCCCATGTCGTCGCAGCCCACCTCCGATCCTTCCGCCGGTCACTCCCCCGCTCCGGCGGACGGCGGGTCCGTTCCGGAGGATGGCGGGTCCGTTCTGGAGGAGGCCGCAGCCGTCGCGCGGGCCCAGCGGCTGACCGACGTGATCACCCGGCTCCGCCGCGCCCTGCGCAGCAGCATCCGCACCGACTACCCCTGGGAGTCGCTGCCGATGGCCCAGGTCGAGCTGCTTCAGACGCTGGCCGCCGCCCCGCTCCGGGTCGGCGAACTGGCGGCCCGTCAGCGCCTCGCCCCGAACACCGTCAGCGGCCTGATCGGCAAGCTCCTCGAAGCGGGCTTCGTCGACCGCCAGCCCGACCCCGGCGACCGCCGCACCGCCCGCATCGCGCTCACCGAGGCCGGCCACCAGCAGCTCCGCGACTGGCAGCACGCCCACGAACGCCGCCTCGCCAGCGCCCTCGAGAGCCTCCCGCCCGCCGACCGGGAGGCCGTCATGCACGCACTCCCGGCTCTCGAGCTCCTCGCCAAGGCCCTGTCCGGCGCCGGCTCGCCGTCCGAGGACCGCTGACGCCGCCTCAGGCGAAATCCGCCGCGCGGTCGCGGGCCCACTCGTCGAAGGCCCGCGCCGGGCGGCCCGTGACCGTCTCGACGTCCGAGGAGACCAGGGCCGGCACGCCCACCGACCTGGCCCAGCCCTCGAACAGCGTGCCGATGATGAACGGCGGGATGAACCGGCTCATCTGCTCGCGCGCGACATCGGCCGGCAGCTCCTCGTACGCCAGCGGCCGGCCCACCGCCTTGCCGATCAGCTCGACCTGCTCGGCGGCGGTCAGCGACTCCGGCCCGGTCAGCCGGTAGACCCGCCCCGCGTGGCCCTCGTCGGTCAGCGCCACCACCGCGACCTCCGCGACGTCGGCCTCGTGCACCGGCGCGCTGGTGGCCTCGGCGTACGGTCCGCGCACCACGCCGCCCGCCTTGGTCTGGCCCGCCCACGGCAGCGCGTTGGTCGCCATGTGCCCCGAGCGCAGCAGGGTCCACTCCAGCGCGGAGCCGCGGACCGCGGCCTCGATCTCCGCGTGGTACCCCGCGATCGGGTTGGCCTGCTCCGCGACGTCGTCGGCCACCGCGTCCGAGGACAGCATCACCACGCGCGCGACACCCGCCGCCTCGGCGGCCGCGACGAACGCGGGCCCGCTGCCCGGCACCGGGAACAGGTAGACCGCGTCGACGCCCTCCAGCGCCGGGCCGAGCGTGCCCGGCTCCGCCAGGTCGCCGAGGACCACCTCGGCCGCGCCGAGCCCCGCCGCCTTCTCCGGGTCGCGGGCCAACACCCGGGTGGCTATGCCCTGTTCGGCGAGCAGACGGACGACGTGGCGGCCGACGTTTCCGGTGGCACCGGTGACCAGGATCATGAACTCTCCTCGGGTGATGTGCGTTCTCGCCGCTCACGGGGCCCGCTCTCGCCGCCCCTTGAGCACTGAGAAGACGATCTCAGGCATTACGGCAAGTTACTTGCCGCAATGTGCAGCAGGATTGACGGCATGTTGGCTACCTCGGCGCGCCTGCTGCGTCTGCTCTCCCTGTTGCAAGGCCGCTCCGACTGGACCGGCGCCGAGCTCGCCGAGCGCCTCGGCGTCAGCCCGCGCACGATCCGGTACGACGTCGACAAGCTCCGCGACCTCGGCTACCCGGTGCACGCGACCACGGGCGTCGCGGGCGGCTACCGCCTCGGCGCCGGTGCCGCGTTGCCGCCGCTGCTGCTCGACGACGAGGAGGCCGTCGCCGTCGCGGTCAGCCTGCGCACCGCGGCCGGCGGCTCGGTGGCCGGTATCGAGGAGACCTCGGTCCGCGCGCTCGCCAAACTCGAACAGGTCCTGCCACACCGTCTGAGCCGCCGCGTCGCCGCGCTGCACGGGTTCACCGTCGCCCTGCCGCCGGTGGGCGGCACGGGGTCGGCCGTGTCAGCCGACGTCCTCGCGACCCTCGCGGCCGCCTGCCGCGACCAGCGCCGCCTGCGGTTCGACTACCGCAGGCACGACGGCGCCGAGGCGGTGCGCGAGGTCGAGCCGTACCGCCTGGTGCACAGCGGTCACCGCTGGTACCTGGTCGCCTGGGACGTCGCGCGCGAGGACTGGCGGACCTTCCGCGTCGACCGGCTCAGCCCGCGTACGCCGCACGGCGCTCGCTTCACCGCCCGCGAGGAGCCGCCCGCCGACCTGGTGCCGCGCGGCGTCGACACCGCGCTGGCGCAGCATCGCGCGCGCGTGACGGTCCGCGCCCCGGCGGCCGCCATCCGGGCCAGGGTGCCCGCCGCGATCCTGGTCGAACCGGTCGACGACGCGAGCTGCGTCGTGCACGCGGGAGCCGACACGGTGCACCGGCTCGCCCTGCACATCCTCATGCTGGACGCCGACTTCGAGGTCGACGGGCCGCCCGAACTCCTGGCCGAACTGCACAAGATCGCCTCCCGCGCACGAGCGGCCGGCCCGGGGTTGGGGGCGGCCGAGGGCTAGAACAGCGAGCCCCGCTCCAGCGCCAGCAGGTGCAGCTTGCGGTCGATGCCCGCCGCGAAGCCGGTCATCGCGCCGTTCGCGCCGAGCACCCGGTGGCAGGGCAGGATGACCAGCAGCGGGTTGGCGCCGACCGCGCCGCCCACCGCCCGTACGGCCGTGGGCGGTTGGCCCGCCAGCGCGCCCAGTTCGCCGTAGGTGACGGTCTCGCCGTACGGGATCTCGGCGAGGGCGGCCCAGATCCGGCGCCGGAACTCGGTGCCCTCCGGCGCCAACGGCAGGTCGAAGGTGGTCGACTCCCCGGCGAAGTAGGCGTCGAGCTGGGTGATCACGGCCGCGAACGCCTCCGGGTCGTGCAACCAGCCGTCGGCCGGTTCGTCCCGGGCGCCCTTCTGGCCGGGCGCGGTGACCGCCTGCAGGGCGAGCGAACCGTCCGGCTCCAGGGTCCCGCTGAGCAGCAGGCGGCCCAGCGGGCTCTCCATCGTGGTGAACACCGTGGTCATGCCCGCACTCCTTCTGACGGAACGTCAATCTTGGTTCCTACCGCCGGAGTCAGCGAGGCCCACAGCCGGTGCACCGCGTACGAGCGCCACGGCGCCCAGGCCGCTCCCGCCAGCGCCGCCGCCTTGGGGTCGCCCGGGTGGCCGAGCCGTTGCAGGCCGTGCCGGACGCCGACGTCGCTCGGCAGGAAGACGTCCGGGTCGGCGAGCGCGCGCATCCGCAGGTAGCCCACCGTCCACGGCCCGATGCCCGGCAGTGCGAGCAGGTCGGCGGCGGCGGCCTCGCGGTCCGCACCGCCGTCCAGCCGGACGGTGCCGTCGGCCAGCGCCGCGCAGAGACCGCGCAGGGCGCGGCGGCGGGCGTCCGGCATGGCCAGGTCGGCGGAGTCGGCCTCGGCCAGCGCCCCGGCGGTCGGGAACAGCAGCCGCAGGCCACCGCTGGCCTCGGGCAGCGCGACGCCGTACCGCTCGCTCAGCCGGGCGGCCAGCGTCCGGGCGGCCGCCACGGTGATCTGCTGGCCGAGGACGGCGCGGACCGCGAGCTCGTGCGGGTCGACGTGCCCCGGGGAGCGCACGCCGGGGCGGGCCCGGACCAGCTCGCCGAGCACCGGGTCGGCGCCGAGCTGGCCGTCCACCGCGTCGGGGTCGGCGTCCAGGTCGAAGAGCGCGCGGAGCCGGTGCACGGCGGTGGTGAGGTCGCGCAGGTCGGTGAGCTGGAGCCGGCAGTCCAGCCAGCCCCGGTTCGCCGGGTCGCCGACGCCCAGGCCGTCCACCTCGGCGATCGCGTGACCGTACGGGAGCGCCAGGGTCCGCCGGTAGGTGCGGACGCCGGGCGCCGCGCCGGTCACCACCTCCTCCACGCCGGGGACGGCGCGCAGCGCCAGGAAGTCCAGCAGGTGGTCGCTGTCGAGCGCGCCCCGGTACGCCAGCCGGAGGCCGATCGACCCGGGTGTCGCGGTACCGCTGCGGTGGCCGTTGCGCTCGGCCCGCAGGCCGCTCGGGGTGCGGTCGTAGATCTCCCGAACGGTGTCGTTGAACTGCCGCACCGAGGAGAAGCCGGCCGCGAACGCGATCTCGGTGACCGGGAGTTCGGTGGTCTGCAGGAGCAACCGGGCGGTCTGTGCGCGCTGCGCCCGGGCCAGCGCGATCGGTCCGGCGCCGAGCTCCGCGGTGAGCTGCCGCTGCAGCTGGCGCGAGCTGTACCCGAGCCGCTCGGCCAGGCCGGCCACGCCCTCGCGGTCCACCACGCCGTCCCCGATCAGCCGCATCGCCCGGCCGACCAGGTCGGCCCGGTGGTTCCACTCCGGCGATCCCGGCACCGAGTCGGGGCGGCACCGGCGGCAGGCCCGGTAGCCCGCGCCCTGGGCGGCGGCGGCGGTCGGGTAGAAGGTGCAGTTGACCCGCTTGGGGGTCACGGCGGGGCAGCTCGGCCGGCAGTAGATGCCGGTGCTGCTGACAGCCGTGAAGAACACCCCGTCGAAGCGGGAGTCGCGGCTGTCCACCGCCCGGTACCGGGTGTCGTCGTCGGTCGGAGTCTCGGTCACGTCCTCCAGTCTGCGGCACTCCCGACCCGGCGACTGGCGGAAATCCGACACCCAGATCGGACCTGACGATCTTGGCCGCCGACTCCGCCAGCCCCCGGAGGACGAAACCTGGGAGCGCTCTCAAGGATCATCCGCACCGGATAAGCTCTGCACAGGCGCATCCGAGCCGTCCCGCCCCCCGTAGCCCCGAGGAGTCCGCAGTGGCCCAGCAGCCCGAGGCCCAGCAGGCCGGCGCCCTCCCCCGCCCGACCCTGGAGTCCGTCGCCGAACGCGCCGGGGTCTCCCGGGCCACCGCGTCCCGGGTCGTGAACGGCGGCACCGGGGTCCGCGAGGCCCTGCGGGAGAAGGTGCAGCGCGCGGTCGACGAGCTCGGCTACGCCCCGAACCTCGCCGCCCGCACCCTGGTCACCCGGCGGAACCATGCCATCGCCGTGGTGGTCGCCGAACCCGAGAGCCGGCTGTTCTCGGACCCGTTCTTCGCCCAGCACCTGCGCGGCATCAGCCGCGAACTCTCCGCCGCCGACAACCAGATGGTGCTGCTGCTGATCGAGGCCCAGCAGGACTACGAGCGGGTCGGCCGCTACCTGGCCGGCGGCCACGTGGACGGCGCGCTGCTGTTCTCGCTGCACCGGAGCGACCCACTGCCCGAGATGGCCCGCCGGGTCGGCCTGCCCACCGTGATCGGCGGCCGCCCCGGCTGGCCCGGCGCCGAGTCCGACCGCGAGCTGGTCTACGTGGACAGCGACAACCGGGGCGGCGCCCGGATGGCCGTCCAGCACCTGCGCTCGCTCGGCCGCACCCGGATCGCCACCATCACGGGCCCGCTCGACCAGACCTCCTCCACCGACCGCCTCGACGGCTACCGCGACCTGATCCCCGACGGCGACCCGGCCCTGATCGCCGAGGGCGACTTCACCCCTGACGGCGGCGGCCGCGCGATGGCCGAACTCCTGGCCCGGCGGCCCGACCTGGACGCCGTATTCGCCGCTTCCGACGCGATGGCCTCCGGCGCGCTGCGGGTCCTGCGCACGCACGGCCGCCGGGTCCCCGAGGACGTCGCGATCGTCGGCTTCGACGACGTCGAGTCCATCGCCGCCTGGACCGAGCCCCCACTCACCACCGTCCGCCAGGACATCGAGGAGATGGGCCGCCTGATGGCCCGCCTCCTCCTCCGCCGCCTGGCCAGCCCGGCCCAGCCGCTCGCCCCCACGTCGGTGATCACTCCGACCCGGCTGGTGCGTCGCGAGTCGGCCTGAGCTGACCTGACCTAGACCTCGATCGCGCCGCCGATCTGCTGCAGGTGGCGGCGGAAGGTGTACGTCGGGTCGGCCGCGCGGCGGGTCAGGTAGTCGTCGAAGGCGGTCTGCCGGCGCAGCGTCTCGCCCGCCCTGATCTTGTCGGCCTGTGCCCGTTCGGTGGCGTGGATCCCGGCGGCCGTGTCCAGCACCTCGGTGGCACGGGCGGCGGGCACGAACAGCACGCCGTCCTGGTCGCCGAAGGCCACGTCCTCGGCGGTCACCGTGTGCGGGCCGAAGCGCGCGCCGGCCAGTGCCTCGGGCTCCCGCTCGTCCAGCCGGAGCGGGCCGAGCGGGCAGGCGCCGTAGCTGAACACCGGCAGGCCGATCTCGATCAGTTCGGGGGTGTCCCGGTGCTGCCCCCAGATCACCACGCCGGACAGCCCGGCCACCCCGGCCTCCAGGACCGCCAGGTCGCCGACGCACGCCTCGTCCGTCCGGCCACCGTTGTCGATCACCAGCACGTCGCCGGGACCGGCCTCGCCGAACGCCTCCAGAAAGACGTCGACACTGCCGTAGTGCCGGACCGGCAGCACCCGCCCCGCCACCCGCTGGCCCGGCACCACCGCGACGATGCCGGGCGGCGCCACCCGCAGCGGGACACCCAGCCGGACGCAGGCGTCGGCGACCAGGGGCGTGGACAGTGAGGTGAACAGCTCACGGTGCGTCATACCCGAACTCTGCCACGCAGCACGGCTAGCGGGGCGGAAGTACCGTCAACACCCGTTCGACAAAAGCCTTGTAGTCGGCCATGAAGTCACTGAGGAACTGCTGCGTGGCCGGGTCGGTCACCTCCCCGTCCTCCCCGAACAGGCCCGGGGTGAACTGGATGTACGCCTCCGGGGCGGACATCTGCGGGGAGTTGCAGAAGCTCAGCGCCGACCGCAGGCTCTGCTGCGCCACGGCGGTGCCGATCTTGCCGGGCGAGGTGCCGATCACCGCCGAGGGCTTGTGGGTGAAGGAGTTGGTGCCCCACGGGCGGCTGGCCCAGTCGATCGCGTTCTTCAGCGCGCCGGGGATCCCCCGGTTGTACTCGGGCGTGACGAACAGCAGCGCCTGCGAGGCGGCGATCGCCTCCTTGAGCGCCCGGCCCTCCGGCGGGTAGTCGGCGTCGAAGTCGTGGTTGTAGAGCGGCAGGTCCTTGATCGGGATCTCCCGGAACTCCAACTCCGCCGGTGCCAGCCGGATCAGCGCCCGGGACAGCACCCGGTTGATCGACTTCTCGGACAGGCTGCCGATGAAATACCCGACCTGATACGTGGTCACACGAGTCCCTCTCTGCAAGGCCCCCGGAGCATCGTGCCCCAGCATCGACGCCCCCGGCGACCCGGCTCACCCACCCGGCCGAGTGACCGTCAGCCTCCCGGCCTCACGCCCCGTCAGCACACCGGCCCCCGGCAGGAGCTGCCGGGGGCCGGTCGCGGAAGGGCACGGATCAGCTGAACGGGATCCGCAGCACCGAGGCACTGCCCTGCGCCTGGGTCGCGCCGGTGCGGAGCTGGGCCGGGGCGCTGCCGATCGCGGACCAGACCTCCACCCTGACCGTCCCGTTGGCCAGGTTGCCGAGGCTGCCGGTGGCCGAGGCGAGACCGGCCGTGGCCGAGTAGCGCTCCCAACCCGTCACCGGGTCGGTGGCGAAGTAGCGGTAGGTCTCGACCCGGTCGAAGCTGCCGTTGCCGGTCAGGTCGTAGGAGATCCGGACCTGCTGGCCGAGGCCGACGGCGCTGCCCGCGTCCAGGTAGAGGTCGAACTCCGTTGCGGCGCCCGCCCGCAGCGTCCCGTTGACGTTGCGCAGCTCGTACACGGTCGGCTGGTACGGGGTCCCGTCGTGGTTGGTGCCACCGGCCGAGGCGATGGTGCTGCTGGTGGCGCCGGTGCCGTACGCGGTGGTCAGCCCGCCGCCGGGCTGGAGGTAGAAGGTGCTGCCACTGGTAGGCGGCACCGACGGGGACGGCGAGGGCGAGGGGGAAGAGGAAGGCGACGGCGAGGGCGAGGGAGAGGGCGAAGGAACCCCACCCGACCCCCCGTCCTGGAAGCTCCCCCGCTCGCTCGCGGTGGACCGGCCCGGGACGGTGAGCGTGTAGCCGTCCGAGAAGTGCACCGCCCGCGCGGTCGTCGAGTAGTTGTGCGCGACGTGCGTACGGGTGCCGCCGTTGACGAAGACCGCCGAGGTCGGCTGGTCGGAGGTGGTGGCCGGGTCGAGCGTGCCGAGGGCGGCGAGGTTGTAGATCCAGTGGTAGGTGTGCGCCTTGGACTCGCCCTCCTCGGGGGTGTAACCGTCCTTGCCCGCATCCCAGTTGGCCTTGGCGGCGGCCGGGTCGGCCAGTGCCTGGAACTCCCAGGCCAGGTCGCGCCAGTCGGTGAACACCCCGCCGTTGTTGGCCTTGAGCTCGGCCAGGTTGGCCTTGATGTCGTCCTGTCGGCGCGCCAGGTAGAGCGAACCACCGGTGATCGGCAGGTAGTTGATGCCGTGGATCATGCCGGGGCTGGCCGTCCACCAGGTGGAGTACGCGGCGCCGCTGCCCCAGACCATGCCCGCCGTCTGGTGCCCGAAGCCGGCCGGGAAGGCGGACTGGTCGGCGTTGAACCAGTACTGCTCCACCGCTCGCGACTCGGTGGTGTAGAGGTAGGTACCGAGGTCCCGCAGCGCGGTGTCACCGGTCGCCGAGCCGTAGAGGATCAGCCCCGCACTGAAGTTGAGCGACTCGGAGGAGGACTCCTCGTTGTTCCCGGCGGCGAAGGCGGCGTGGCCCGCGGCCCAGCCGTGCCCGGCGTACGGGTCGAAGCTGCGCAGCCAGGGGAACCGGGTGTCGGCGCGGTCGGCGTTGGCGGCGTCCTTGGCGAGCAGCTTGACCATCCCGCCCCAGGCGGAGTCGGCGGCCCAGGCGGCGTCGTAGCGGGCCACCGTGGCGGCGGCCTGGATGTAGTAGCCGTAGTGGAAGTGGTGGTCGTTCAGCTCGCCGTCGCTGCCGTACGAGGCGGGGTAGCCGATCAGCGTCTTCCAGACGTTGTCGTACGCGAAGACCGTGGAGCCGGTGCCCGCGAACCAGGTCTGCAGCCGACCCTTCATCAGGCCGAGCAGCTTGTCCCGGGTCGCGGTGTCGCCCAACTGGTCGGCGATCGGCACCAGTTGCCCGAGCCTAGCGAGTGCCTTGCCGGTCCAGTAGGTGTCGCTCGCGCCCATGAACGGGTCGGCCGCGTTGGCCACCTCGCGGACCATCGCGCCGAGCGCGGCCCGGTCCTGGCCGCCGACGTCCGGCAGCGAGGGCAGGATGGCGTCGGCCTTCATGGTGGTGCTGAAACCGCTGCCCTGACGGACCTTCATCTGCCCGCGCGGCGAGGTGTACGTGAGCGCGGTCAGCGGGTCGGTGCTGGCCTTCCACTGGTGCGGGTAGAGCGCCAGCAGGGTGCCGGTCTGGCTGCCCTCCTGGGCGGTCGTGGTGGCGGTGTAACTGGTCGTCACCGAGCCCGCGTCGTAGCTCCAGGCGACCTTGGTGTCGGTGACGAAGCTGTACGCGTAGGTGCGGTACAGCGCCAGGTCGCCCGCTGAGGGCAGCACGGCGACGGAGTAGTAGTCCTTGGCGCCGAGCGCGGCGCTCAGCACGGTGCCGTTCACGTTCCAGCTGGTGCCGGTCGGCGCGAACAGGCCGTAGTGGTGGCCGCCGACGGTGATGCCGAGCACGTTGCCCTGGTTGGCGAAGACGGTCGGGGTGCCGGCCGCGGTGATCTGCGCGGCGCCGCCGGTGGCGTGCGCGTAGACGTACGGCAGGCCGTGGCCGACGGTCGCCGAGAAGGTGTGCGCGCCGTCGGTCCACTGCGGGGTGACGGTCCAGTCGGTCCAGCCGTCGACCTTGGTGTCGGGGGCGTTCAGCCCGGCCACCCCGACGGTGAGGTCCTTGGTGTGGGTGAAGTCGTACTGGCGCCCGTCGGGGGTGATGGTCGGGTTCGTGGGGTAGCCGACCTCGAGGCCGCCGGCGGCCGCCTTGAAGGTGAAGGGGTGGGCGTACAGGTTCTCCGAGTACGGGTTTCCCGCGTACCGCTGGAAGACCAGCGAGGACCACCAGTCGTTGGTGGGGACGGCCTGGCCGGCCATCCGCGCGGTCACCTTGGGCGTGAGCGGGGCGCCGTCGGAGTTGCTCGGGCCGACGGTGCCGGCCGGGCGGGTGTCGGTGTACCCGCCGAGACCCACCTTGATCGTGGCGGCGGAGGCGGTGGAGGCACCGACCGTGGTGGTGAGCGCGGCGGCGGTCAGCGCGATCGCCGAGAGAGCCGCGGCCGGGCGGACCAGACCTCTCGGGGACCGAGCGCGTGGCAGCTTCATGTCTGACACCTCGGGTGGGAGTATGGGGGAAAAGAGAGCGCTCTCACAGCGGCCTCGATCCCGGACCGTAGGGGCGTCCGTGGAGCACTGTCAACGGGCTCGGCGAAACCTTCCTGACTTCAGGACCTGAAACCAGGAGCCGAGCAACTCCCAAGGTTACGTTCGGGTTTCGACCACTTGACGGGCGATGAACTCAACCGGCACGCTCCTCCCAGCGCTTGAGAGCGCTCTCAGAATTCGACCAGGAGGCACCCCCATGCGCCCGTCCAGAGCCGCCGTGACCGTCGGCAGCGCCGCCCTCGCCGCCGCCCTGCTCCTCTCCGCCTGCAGCTCCGGCACCACCACCGGTGCGCAGGACGCGAACGAGAAGGTGACGCTGACCGTCGACCTGTTCGGCACCTTCGGGTTCAAGGAGGCCGGCCTCTACGACGAGTACATGAAGCTGCACCCGAACATCACCATCAAGCAGAGCGACACCCAGGACGAGGGCCAGTACTGGCAGGCGCTGCAGACCAAGCTGGCCGGCGGCGGTGGTCTGGCCGACGTGCAGGGCCTGGAGGTCGGCCGGATCGCCAGCGTGATGCAGAAGCAGGCGGACAAGTTCACCGACCTGAAGACGCTCGGCGCCGGGGACGTCAACGACGGTCTGGTGCCGTGGAAGGCCGCCGCGGTGAAGACCGCCGACGGCAAGGTGCTGGGCGCGGGCACCGACATCGGCCCGGAGGCGGTCTGTTTCCGCACCGACCTCTTCAAGGAGGCCGGGCTGCCGACCGACCGCGCCGAGCTGGCCGCCAAGTGGGCGACCTGGGACGGCTACCTGGCGCTCGGCAAGGAGTACGTCGCCAAGGCCAAGCCCGGCAACGCCTGGACCGACAGCGCGGCGGGCATGTTCACCGCCGAGGTCGGCCAGCAGAAGGTGCGCTACGCCGACGAGAGCGGCAAGGCCGTGCACGACAGCAGCCCGGCGGTGAAGACCGCCTGGGCGGACGCCACCCGGCTGGTCGCCGACGGCCTCTCGGCCAAGCTGCCGCAGTGGACCCCGGAGTGGAACAAGGCGTTCAGCACCGGCAAGTTCGCCACCCTGAGCTGCCCGGCCTGGATGATCGGCTACATCAAGGGCCAGGCGGGCGACGCCTTCGCGGGCAAGTGGGACATCGCGGCGGGCCCGGGCAAGACCGGCAACTGGGGCGGCGCCTACCTGGCCGTCCCGAGGACCGCCAAGCACCCGAAGCAGGCCGCCGAGCTGATCAAGTGGCTGAACGGCAAGGAGCAGCAGGTCAAGCTCTTCACCAAGCAGGGCTCCTTCCCGTCCAGCACCGGCGCGCAGGGCGAGATCAAGTCGGTCAAGGACGCCTACTTCAACAACGCGCCGATCGGCGAGATCTTCAGCGAGGCCGCCGCCAACATGCCCGCCCAGGTGCTCGGCACCGAGGACGGCGTGGTCGGCAAGGCGTTCACCGACGCGCTCGGCGAGGTGGAGCGCACCAACACCGCCCCGGCCACCGCCTGGCAGCACGCCCTGGACAACGTCAAGAAGGCCAGCGGTAACTGACGCCCGATGACTCCGGCCCGGGGCACACCGCCCCGGGCCGGGGTGACCACCGAAGGACCACCATGGCCACTCTCGCCACTCCCCTGCGCGCCGCCGCCCGCCCGCGCCGGGGCGCCCGGCTCGCCCCGTACGGTTTCCTCGCCCCGTTCTTCGTCCTGTTCGCGGCCTTCGGCCTCTTCCCGCTGCTGTACACCGCCTATGTCTCGCTGCACCGGGTGGAGTTGCAGACGGCGGACCGGATGGACTGGCTGGGCCTGCAGAACTACACCCGGCTGTTCGAGGACCCGTTCTTCTGGAACGCGCTGCGCAACACCTTCACCATCGGGCTGCTCTCCACCGTCCCGCAGCTGCTGCTCGCGCTCGGCCTGGCCCACCTGCTCAACTACCGCCTGCGCGGCCGGACTTTCTTCCGGGTCGCGATGCTGATGCCGTACGCCACCTCGGTCGCGGCGGCCACCCTGGTCTTCGCCCAGCTGTTCGGCCGGGACTACGGCCTGATCAACTGGGCGCTGAACACCGTGGGGTTGAGCCCCGTCGACTGGCAGGCGAACACCTGGGCCTCGCAGTTCGGCGTCTCACTGATCGTCACCTGGCGGTGGACCGGCTACAACGCGCTGATCTACCTGGCCGGCATGCAGTCCATCCCGCAGGAGCTCTACGAGTCGGCGGCGGTGGACGGCGCCTCCCGCTGGCAGCAGTTCCGCCACATCACGCTGCCGGGCCTGCGGCCGACCATCGTCTTCACCGTGGTGGTCTCCACCATCGGCGCCACCCAGCTGTTCGGCGAACCGCTGCTGTACGAGGGCAACTCGGGCGGCGGCATCTCGCACCAGTACCAGACCCTCGGGCTCTACCTGTACGAGCAAGGCTGGACCTTCTTCCACCTGGGCCGGGCCGCCGCCGTGGCCTGGGTGATGTTCCTGCTGATCGTCGTACTGGCCCTGGTCAACGCGGCCATCGCGGCCCGGCGCAACCGTACGGACCGGTGACCTTCGTGAAGAGACGCTCCCCCCTGCAAGGCGGCCCGCTCGCCTACGGCGTGCTGATCGCCGCCACCCTGGCCTTCGTCTTCCCGTTCTACTGGACGCTGGTGGCCGCGAGCCGCTCCAACTCCGAGCTCAGCTCGGCCACTCCGGCGCTCACCCCGGGCCCGAACCTGTTCCACAACATCGGCGAGGCGCTGCAACAGGCGGACATCGCGACTGCGTTGGTGAACTCGCTGATCGTCTCGGCGGTCGTCACCGCCGGGGTGGTGCTCTCCTCCACGCTGGCCGGCTTCGCCTTCGCCAAACTCCGGTTCCGCGGGCGGGGGTTGCTGCTGGCGATCACGGTCGGCACGATGATGATCCCGCCGCAGCTCGGGGTGATCCCGCTCTTCATGGTGATCGTGAAGCTGGACCTGCAGAACAAGCTGCCCTCGGTGATCCTGCCCGCGCTGGTCTCCGCCTTCGGGGTCTTCTTCATGCGGCAGTTCCTGGTCCAGGCACTGCCGGACGAGCTGATCGAGGCGGGCCGGATGGACGGCGCTTCGAGCCTGCGGATCTTCTGGTCGATCGTGCTGCCGGTGGCCCGCCCCGGCATGGCGGTGCTCGGCATGCTCACCTTCATGGCCACCTGGAACGACTTCTTCTGGCCCATCGTGGCGCTGAGTTCGCAGAATCCGACCGTGCAGGTCGCGCTCAAGTCGCTCGGCCAGGGCTACGTCCCGGACCAGTCGATCATCATGGCCGGCACCCTGATCGGCACCCTCCCCGTGCTGCTGGTCTTCGCCCTGTTGGGCCGTCAGATCGTCGGCGGCATCATGCAGGGCGCCGTCAAGGGCTGACCCATCTACTCTCGATACCCATGGAAGGCGACATGTCCGTAGAAGCCCTACCGGCCCCCGTCCGCACCGACGTCCCCACCGACTTCCCCGTCGGCTTCGTCTGGGGTGCGGCCACCGCCGCGTACCAGATCGAGGGTGCCGCCGCCGAGGGCGGCCGCACCCCGTCCATCTGGGACACCTTCAGCCGGACCCCCGGCAAGGTCCGCAACGGCGACACCGGCGACATCGCCGCGGACCACTACCACCGCTACCGCGAGGACGTCGCGCTGATGGCCGAACTCGGCCTGGGCGCCTACCGGTTCTCGCTGGCCTGGCCGCGCATCCAGCCCGCCGGGAGCGGACCGGCCAACGAGGCCGGGCTGGACTTCTACGACCGGCTGGTGGACGAGCTGCTGGCCAAGGGCATCACCCCGGTCGCCACCCTCTACCACTGGGACCTGCCGCAGACCCTCGAGGACGCGGGCGGCTGGCTCAACCGCGACACGGCGTACCGGTTCGCCGAGTACGCGACGATCGCCGCCCGTCGGCTGGGCGACCGGATCCCCACCTGGACCACCCTGAACGAACCCTGGTGCAGCGCCTTCCTGGGCTACGGCTCCGGCGTCCACGCCCCCGGCCGGACCAGCCCGGCCGAGGCCCTGACGGCCCATCACCACCTGTTGCTCGCCCACGGGTTGGGCGTCGGCGCCCTGCGAGCCGAGCTGCCCGCCACCGCGCAGGTCTCGCTCACCCTCAACCTGGCCGCCGTCCGTCCGCTCAGCACGGAGCCGGCCGACCTGGACGCGGCCCGCCGGATCGACGGGCTGGCCAACCGGATCTTCCTCGACCCGGTGTTCCGCGGCAGCTACCCCGCCGACGTACTGGCCGACACGGCGGAGGTGACCGACTGGGCCTTCGTGCACGACGGCGACCTGGCCGAGATCTCCCGGCCGATCGACTCGCTCGGCATCAACTACTACACGCCGACTGTCGTGGCCGCCGACGACCCGGAGCATCCCGCACCCCGCCAGGACGGCCACGCCGGCGAGCTCTCCCCCTGGCCCGCCGACACCGGCGTCCGCTTCCTGCCCGCCGAGGGCAGCCGGACGGCGATGGGCTGGCCGGTGGACGCGGACGGCCTGTACGAGCTGCTCACCCGGCTGCGCGACGACCTGCCCGGCCTGCCGCTGCTGGTCACCGAGAACGGCGCCGCGTACGACGACTACAGCGACCCGTCCGGCGCGGTGCACGACCCGGAGCGGGTGGCTTACCTGCACGGGCACCTGGACGCGGTCCGCCGGGCGGCGGCGGACGGGGTGCCGGTGCGCGGCTACTTCCTCTGGTCGCTGCTGGACAACTTCGAGTGGGCCTACGGCTACAGCAAGCGTTTCGGCATGGTGCACGTCGACTTCGCCAGCCAGCGCCGGACGCCGAAGGACAGCGCCCGCTGGTACGCCGAGGTGATCCGCACCGGCCGGCTGCCGCGCTGAGCGCGGGCCCAGGGCGCACGCGAACGTGGGCCGCCGCTCCGGAACCCGGCTCCGGTGCGGCGGCCCACCGCCGTGCTCACTTCTTCGGCGACCCGCCCATGGCGCGGTGCGTCTTGGTGATGGTCTTCCACTTCTTCAGCCGCTCGGCCGCCAGCCGGGCGTCGGTGCGCGAGGCGATCCACTCGTTCTCGCGCTGGAGCTTCTCGTAGCTCTCCCAGCGCCGCTCGGCGATCACGCCGTCGGCGACGGCGGCCCGGACGGCGCAGCCCGGCTCGCTCTGGTGGCCGCAGTCGTGGAACCGGCAGTCCTGCGCCAGCTCCTCGATCTCCGCGAAGGCCTGCGCGAGACCCTCGCCGCCGAACAGGCCGACGCCACGCAGCCCGGGGGTGTCGATCACCACGCCCCCGCCGGGCAGCGGGATCAGCTCGCGGGTCGTGGTGGTGTGCCGGCCCTTCTCGTCCACCGAGCGGGTCTGCTGGACGGCCATCACCTCGGTGCCGATCAGCGCGTTGGTGAGGGTCGACTTGCCCGCGCCGGACTGGCCGAGCAGCGCCGTGGAGCTGCCCATGCAGGCGCGCAGCACGTCGATGCCCTCGCCGGTCTCGGCGCTGACCACCACCACGGACACGCCGGGGGCGATCTGCTCGACGTCGGCCTTGACGAACTCGGCGTCGTCCACCAGGTCGGCCTTGGTCAGCGCGACCAGCGGCATGGCGCCGGACTCCCAGGCCAGGGCCAGGAAGCGTTCGATCCGGCCGAGGTCGGGCTCGGCGGCGAGCGAGGAGGCGATCAGGACGGTGTCGACGTTGGCCGCCAGCACCTGTCCTTCGGACCGGCTGCCCGCGGTCTTGCGGATCACCGCGGTGGAGCGCGGCAGCAGGGCCGAGACGGTCGGCATCGGACGGGCCGTCAGGTCGATGCCCGCCCAGTCGCCGGTGCAGGCCCAGTTGGCCGGGTCCGGGTCGCGGACCGGCCGGATGTCGGCGCGGACGGTGCGCAGCTCGCCCGACTCGGGGTCGGCGAACAGCACGTCGCACATCCCCCGGTCGACCCGGGTGATCCGCGCAGGGGTGAGCCCGCCCTCGGCGAGGGGGGCGAAGAGCTCGTCGAGCTCGGGAGTCCAGCCGTAGTCGGCGAAGACGGAGGTGTTACCGGTGGTGCTGGATGCGTGAAGCAACGCGGTGGGGCCCTTCGGGAGGAATGCTGTCCCGGTGGGCGGCGGCTGCTGCGTGGAGTTCTGTTACGGCGTCAGCCGACGGCCGGGACGGGGAGGTGTGTGCGCGAGCTGCCCTGGGCAGCCGTGACCTGGGTGACAGCCACGAGGCTCACCTCCTGTTTCCGTACTCGGCCCGCTTCTTCCACGGGCGCCAACAGATGATCACGCTAGCGGATCGGCGCGATGGCCCGCATCCCATTTTTGACCTGCGGTTCTCCGGCGACCGCAGACGGTAAGACCGCCGTCTCGGATGCTGGGATGAACGCGTCAGATCCCGTCCCACGGCCCGCGCGGGGCCGGCCGGTCGGTGTCCGGGGGCGGCGGCGGGCGGCGGCGGTGATGGGGGCCGCCGGCCGCGAGGCGGCCGCGCAGGTTGCCGGGCGGCAGGAAGTCGGCCCAGCGCTCGGGGTACTCGGACGGCGGGTGGTCGTCGTCGTCCTCGTCCAGGTCCTCCTCCACGCCCTCGGCCAGGCCGAGCTCGCGGGCCCGCCTGGCCCGCTCGATGGCGTGCCGGGCGGTGACCTCGCGGACCACTGCGGCGGCCGCCTCTTCGCTGGCCCGCTCGTTCTCGGCCCGGGCGTCGGCGGTCAGCACGGTCGGCCAGCGGCGGTCGATGGCGGCGTTCATCGCGGCGCCGATCAGCACCGCGAGCGCCACCACGCCGATCCACAGCAGCACCGCGACGGGCGCCGCCAGCGAACCGTAGACGGAGTGGCCCTCGACCGAGCTGACCAGGTAGAGCCGCAGCAGGACCGAGCAGACCACCAACACCACCAGGGCGACCAGTGCGCCGGGGATGTCCTCCCGCCAGGGCGTCGAGACCGGGACGGCCACGTGGTAGAGCGTGGTGAGGAAGACGATCAGCAGGGTGATCGCGACCGGCCAGTACAGCGCGTCGATCAGCCCGGCCCAGTCCGGCAGCGCGTTGAGCACCAGCCCTGGGCCGGTCAGCAGCAGCGGCAGCACCAGCGAACCGATCACCAGCGCGCCGAGGTAGAGGCCGAGCGACATCAGCCGGGTCTTGACCAGGCCGCGCTTGCCGTCCAGGCCGTACATCACGGTGATGGTGTCGATGAAGATGTACAGCGCCCGGGATCCGGACCAGAGCGAGAGCAGGAAGCCGATCGAGATCAGGTCGGGCCGGCCGCCGTCGGCGAAGACGCTGTCCAGCAGCGGCCGGACGGTCTGGTTCACCGAGCTGGGCGAGAGCGCCGTCCCGGCGGCGGTGATGATGTCCTCCTCCAGCCGCTCGATGGTGCCGGCCCCGAGGATGTCGTCGAGGTAGCCGAGGGTGCCCGCCAGGCAGAGCAGCAGCGGAGGGATGGAGAGCAGGGTGAAGAACGCCGCCTCGGCCGCGAGCCCGGTGACCCGGTACTCGACGCAGGTGTTGGTGGTGTCCTTGAGCAGGCTCCAGAGCGTCTGACGCCACGTCGACCGACGGGCTCGCCGCCCGCCCTTGCCCCGTCGTCGCGAGGGCCGCTCGGCTGTCGTTCTGGTGGTTTCCCCTGCTGGCTGCACGCCCCTACGGTATCGGTCGGGAAGCGGTGCGCCGACGAGGCGCCTGATGCTCCCTCAACAGGGCCTCCGGCGTGCCACGCAGCACCAGGGTCTCACCCTGTGAAACCATTCCGTCCACTATGCGGACGATAGTGGACCGGGGACTGTGCGCCGTGCGAATCTCTTGCCATGCCGAGCGCCGGAACCACCCTAGTAGGTCGACTTCACGTCGATCTCCTTCGCGTGTCCAGCGCCATCTGTCCGGTGACCTGAGCCCCACCCCGCCGCCACCACCGCACCCCGGCGCGTACCACCTCGCCGTCCCCGCCGCAGCGGATGTGCGAGCCCCGGCAAGGTCACTGCTTCCCTAGTCCTCGCGGAACACCGCAGGTCACGGCAGGGCCACGCCTGGATGCTCACAGCCGCCACCAGAGCCACTGCCGTAAGGACTTCACCATGGCCCCCACTCCCGAACCGGTCGAGCCCCCGGTCGACGCCGCCCCGGCGCGCCGGCCCGCCGCCGCCCGCAAGGTGACCCGCCACCGTGGCGAGGGCCAGTGGGGCATGGGGCACCGCACCCCGCTCAACCCCAACGAGCAGTTCAAGAAGGACGACGACGGTCTCAACGTGCGGACACGCATTGAGACGATCTACGCCCAGAACGGTTTCGCCTCGATCGACCCGGCCGACCTGCGCGGCCGGATGCGCTGGTGGGGTCTGTACACCCAGCGCAAGGAGGGGATCGACGGCGGCAAGACCGCGATCCTGGAGCCGCACGAGCTGGACGCCGAGTTCTTCATGCTCCGGGTCCGGATCGACGGCGGCCGCCTGACGGTGGCCCAGCTGAAGGCGATCGCCGAGGTCTCCGAGCAGTACGGCCGGGGCACCGCCGACCTGACCGACCGCCAGAACGTCCAGTACCACTGGATCCGGATCGAGGACATGCCCGCGATCTGGCAGAAGCTGGAAGCGGTCGGCCTCTCCACCACCGAGGCCTGCGGTGACACCCCGCGCGTCATCCTGGGCTCCCCGGTCGCCGGGATCGCCGAGGACGAGATCATCGACGGCACGCCCGCCATCGACGAGATCATGCGCCGGTTCATCGGCAACAAGGAGTTCTCCAACCTGCCGCGCAAGTTCAAGTCGGCGATCTCCGGTTCGCCGCTGCTGGACGTGGCGCACGAGATCAACGACATCGCCTTCGTCGGCGTCGAGCACCCCGAGCACGGCCCGGGCTTCGACCTCTGGGTCGGCGGCGGGCTCTCCACCAACCCCAAGCTGGGCGTCCGGCTCGGCGCCTGGGTCCCGCTGGACGAGGTCGCCGACGTGTACGGCGGCGTGATCGGGATCTTCCGCGACTTCGGCTACCGCCGCCTGCGCAACCGGGCCCGGCTGAAGTTCCTGGTCGCCGACTGGGGCGTGGCGAAGTTCCGCCAGGTGCTCGAGGACGACTACCTCAAGTACCAGCTGATCGACGGCCCCGCGCCGAAGGAGCCCAGCGGCACCTGGCGCGACCACGTCGGCGTGCACCGCCAGAAGGACGGCCGCTTCTACGTCGGCTTCGCGCCGCGGGTCGGCCGGGTCAACGGCAAGCTGCTCGGCCAGGTCGCCGACCTGGCCGCCGAGCACGGCTCGGACCGGCTGCGCACCACCGCCGAGCAGAAGATGATCGTGCTGGACGTCCCCGAGGACCGGGTCGACTCACTGGTGGCCGGCCTGGAGGCGCTCGACCTGCGGGTCAACCCCTCGCCGTTCCGCCGCGGCACGATGGCCTGCACCGGCATCGAGTACTGCAAGCTCGCCATCGTCGAGACCAAGGAGCGCGGCCGCACGCTCATCGACGAGCTGGAGACCCGCCTGCCGGACTTCGCCGAGCCGCTCACCATCAACATCAACGGCTGCCCGAACGCCTGCGCCCGGATCCAGGTCGCGGACATCGGCCTCAAGGGCCAGCTGGTGACGGACGAGAACGGCGAGCAGGTCGAGGGCTACCAGGTGCACCTGGGTGGCGCGTTGGGCCTGGAGGCCGGTTTCGGCCGCAAGGTCCGCGGCCTCAAGGTCACCAAGGACGGCCTGCCCGAGTACGTCGAGCGCGTGCTCACCCGCTACCAGGCGGAGAAGAACGAAGGCGAGCGGTTCGCCCAGTGGACCGCCCGGGCCAGTGAGGAGCAGCTGTCGTGAGCGAACGCGCCGCACCCTTCCACTGCCCGTACTGCGGGGACGAGGACCTGCGTCCGTCCGAGGCCGGCCACGGGTCCTGGGAGTGCCACGGCTGCCGCCGGGCGTTCCAGCTGAAGTTCCTCGGCCTGCTGTCAACCACCAACGGGGGTACGGCACATGAGTCTCGCGACTGACTACGAGGCGCTGGCGAACGCCGCCGCCGTCGAGCTGGAGGAGGCCCCCGCGCAGGAGATCCTGCGCTGGGCCGCCGAGCACTTCGGCAAGCGGTTCTGCGTCACCTCCTCGATGGAGGACGCGGTGGTGGCCCACCTGGCCTCCTCGGTCTTCCCGGGCGTGGACGTGGTGTTCCTGGACACCGGCTACCACTTCGCCGAGACCATCGGCACCCGGGACGCGGTGGCCGCGGTGATGCCGGTGAACGTCATCACCCTCAAGCCGCTGAAGACCGTGGCCGAGCAGGACGCCGAGCACGGCCCGAACCTGCACGACCGCGACCCCGACCTGTGCTGCTCGCTGCGCAAGGTCGAGCCGCTCAACCGGGGGCTCGGCGCCTACGACGCCTGGGCCACCGGGCTGCGCCGGGACGAGTCGCCGTCCCGGGCCAACACCCCCGTGGTGGCCTGGGACGCCAAGCGCCGCAAGGTCAAGCTGGCCCCGATCGCCCGCTGGACGCAGGCGGACGTGGACGCGTACGTGGCCGCCAACGGAGTGCTGCTCAACCCGCTGCTGTGGGAGGGCTACACCTCGATCGGCTGCTCGCCACTGTCCTGCACCGCCAAGCCGGGCGAGGGCGAGCAGGGCCGGGCCGGCCGCTGGGCCGGCTCGGGCAAGACCGAGTGCGGCATCCACCTCTAGACCTCTGATCCATCGTCAAGAACCTTCAGGAGAGAACCCCGTGAGCACAGACACACTGGCCGCCGACGGAGCCGCAGAGGCGGCCCCGAAGGCCGCCGCCTGCGAGCTTGGCGCCACCGTGTGGCTGACCGGGCTCCCCAGCGCGGGCAAGACCACGCTGGCCTTCGCGCTGGCCGACCGGCTGCGCGCCGAGGGCCACAAGGTGGAGGTGCTGGACGGTGACGAGATCCGTGAATTCCTGTCCAAGGGGCTGGGGTTCAGCAAGGAGGACCGGCACACCAACGTGGCCCGGATCGGCTTCGTCGCCGAGAAGCTGGCCGCCAACGGCGTGAAGGTGCTCGCCCCGGTGATCGCGCCCTACGCCGACTCCCGGGCCGCGGTCCGCGAGCGGCACGCGGCGCTCGGCACCGAGTTCCTCGAGATCCACGTCGCCACCCCGGTGGAACTCTGCTCGGAGCGCGACGTCAAGGGCCTGTACGCCAAGCAGGCCGCCGGTGAGATCTCCGGTCTCACCGGGGTCGACGACCCGTACGAAGCGCCGGAGCAGCCGGAGTTGCGCCTGCAGACCCAGGGCCGCGAGGTGGCCGAGTCGGCCGCCGAGCTGTACGCCTTCCTGACCGAGAGGGGCCTCGCATGACCACCGCCACGGACAGTCTGCCGGTGACCGACAACCCCTTCACGCTGTCGCACCTGGACGCCCTCGAAGCGGAGTCGGTGCACATCTTCCGCGAGGTGGCGGGTGAGTTCGAGCGGCCGGTGATCCTGTTCTCCGGCGGCAAGGACTCGATCGTCATGCTGCACCTGGCGCTCAAGGCGTTCTGGCCCGCGCCGGTGCCGTTCACCCTGCTGCACGTGGACACCGGCCACAACTTCCCCGAGGTCATCGAGTACCGGGACCGCACGGTCGCCCAGCACAACCTGCGCCTGCACGTCGCGCACGTCCAGGACTTCATCGACGACGGCCGGCTGCGCGAGCGCCCGGACGGCACCCGCAACCCGCTGCAGACCGTCCCGCTGCTGGACGCGATCGAGTCGAACAAATTCGACGCGGTCTTCGGCGGCGGCCGCCGGGACGAGGAGAAGGCCCGGGCCAAGGAGCGGGTGTTCTCGCTCCGCGACGAGTTCGGTGCCTGGGACCCGCGCCGGCAGCGCCCCGAGCTGTGGTCGCTGTACAACGGCAAGCACGCGGTCGGCGAGCACGTCCGGGTCTTCCCGCTCTCCAACTGGACCGAGCTGGACGTCTGGCAGTACATCGAGCGGGAGGGCATCGAGCTCCCGGAGATCTACTACGCCCACCACCGCGACGTGTTCAAGCGGGACGGGATGTGGCTGACCGCCGGCGAGTGGGGCGGCCCGAAGGAGACCGAGACGGTCGAGAACCGGCTGATCCGCTACCGCACCGTGGGCGACATGTCCTGCACCGGTGCGGTCGACTCGGACGCGGCGACCATCGCCGACGTGATCACCGAGATCGCCGCCAGCCGTCTCACCGAACGTGGCGCCACCCGGGCGGACGACAAGATGTCCGAGGCCGCCATGGAAGACCGCAAGCGCGAGGGGTACTTCTAGACATGAGCGTCACCATCGAGACCAGCGCCACCTCGCTGCTCCGCTTCGCCACCGCCGGATCCGTGGACGACGGCAAGTCGACCCTGGTCGGCCGGCTGCTGCACGACTCCAAGTCGGTGCTGACCGACCAGCTGGAGGCCGTCGAGCACGCCTCCCGCAAGCGCGGTCAGGAGACCCCCGACCTGGCGCTGCTCACCGACGGCCTGCGGGCCGAGCGCGAGCAGGGCATCACCATCGACGTGGCCTACCGCTACTTCGCCACCGCCCGGCGGCGGTTCATCCTGGCCGACACCCCCGGGCACGTGCAGTACACCCGGAACATGGTGACCGGCGCCTCCACCGCCGAGCTGGCCGTGGTGCTGGTGGACGCCCGCAACGGCGTGGTCGAGCAGACCCGCCGGCACGCCGCGGTGGCCGCCCTGCTGCGGGTGCCGCACGTGGTGCTGGCGGTCAACAAGATGGACCTGGTCGAGTACGCCGAGCCCGTCTTCGCCGCCATCGCCAAGGAGTTCACCGCCTACGCCGCCTCACTGGGCGTCACCGACGTGGTGGCGGTGCCGATCTCGGCGCTGGCCGGGGACAACGTGGTCGAGCCGTCCGCGCACATGGACTGGTACGGCGGCCCGACCCTGCTGGAGCACCTGGAGACGGTGCCGGTGGGCAGCGACCCGAGCGAGCAGCCCGCCCGCTTCCCGGTCCAGTACGTGATCCGCCCGCAGTCCGGCGGCCCCGACATGGAAAAGTGGCGCGACTACCGGGGCTACGCGGGGCAGTTGGCCTCCGGCGTGCTGCGGGTCGGCGACGCCGTCACGGTGCTGCCGAGCGGTCACACCACGACCGTCGCGGGCATCGACGCGCTCGGCGTCGAGACCGACATCGCCTGGGCCCCCCAGTCGGTGACGGTGCGACTGGCCGAGGACATCGACATCTCGCGCGGCGACCTGATCTCGGCCGGCGCAACTCCCGTCCCCACCAAGGACGTCGAGGCCACCGTCTGCCACCTGAGCGACCGTCCGCTGCACGTCGGGGCGAAGGTGCTGCTCAAGCACACCACCCGGACCGTGCGCGCGCTGGTCAAGGAGATCTCGTACCGGATCGACATCGACACTCTCGAACAGCGCTCCGCCCCCGAGGGGTTGGCGGTCAACGAGATCGGCCACGTGGTGCTGCGCACCGCCGAGCCGCTCGCCCTGGACAGCTACACCGACAACCGCCGGACCGGCTCGTTCCTGCTGATCGACCCGGCCGACGGCACCACCCTCACCGCCGGCATGGCGGGCGAGGCGTTCGACACCGTACGTACCGACGCTGACGGGGAGGACTGGGTCTGATGCCCAGCGAAGCGTTCTCGGGGATGGACAAGGAAGGCGGCCGCATCGGCAGCGGCGTCCTCGGCAGTGGCCAGGGCGGACTGACGCGATGTGCAGGCGGACAGGGGCACTGACCCCCTGTCACCGGGGGCGGCCGCTTCCCACAGCAGAAGCCGCCCCCGGCTTGTCCGGCACCGTTCCGTGCCGTCATCCGACTTTCTTTCTTTCCTGCATGAAGAGGACGACTTCCATGACTTCGCACCAGTTCCTCCCCGGTCGTGCCAGACGGACCGCCGTCGCCGCGGTGGCCACCCTCACCGCCCTCGGCCTGCTGACCGCCTGCGGCTACGGCTCCGCCAAGAGCGAGGACAAGGCCCCGGCCGCCGCCTCCTCGGCCGGGGGCGCCAAGCTCTCCGCCGACACGGTGAAGATCGGCTACTTCGCCAACCTGACCCACGGCACCCCGCTGGTCGGCCTCAAGGAGGGCCTGATCCAGAAGGAGCTGGGCGCCACCCAGATCAAGACCCAGATCTTCAACGCCGGACCGGCCGAGATCGAGGCGCTGAACGCCGGCTCGATCGACATCGGCTGGATCGGCCCCTCCCCCGCGATCAACGGCTTCACCAAGTCCAACGGCGAGGCACTGAAGATCATCGGCGGCTCGGCTTCCGGCGGCGTCCGACTGGTCGTCAACCCCGACAAGATCAAGTCGGTGGACGACCTCAAGGGCAAGAAGATCGCCACCCCGCAGATCGGCAACACCCAGGACGTGGCGCTGCTCAGCTTCCTGGCCGGCAAGGGCTGGAAGGTCGACGCCAACTCCGGCGCCGGTGACGTCTCGGTGGTCCGCTCGGACAACAAGGTCACCCCGGACGCCTACAAGTCGGGCTCCATCGACGGTGCCTGGGTGCCGGAGCCGACCGCCTCCAAGCTGGTCACGCTGGGAGCGAAGGAACTGCTGAACGAGAAGTCGCTCTGGCCGGACAACAAGTTCGTGATCACCAACATCATCGTCTCGCAGAAGTTCCTCAAGGAGCACCCGGACGTGGTGGAGGCCGTGCTGCGCGGCTCGGTGAACACCAACGCCTTCATCAAGGCCAACCCGGCCAAGGCGAAGGAAGCCGCCAACGCCGCGATCAAGGAGGCCGCGGGCAACGCCCTGGAGCCCGCCGTCCTCGACCCGGCCTGGGCCGACATCGACTTCATCGACGACCCGCTGGCCGCCACCCTCCAGAAGGAGGCGGACAACGCGGTGACCGCCGGTCTGCTCAAGAAGCCGAGCCTGAACGGGATCTACGACCTCACCCTGCTCAACAAGGTGCTCAAGGCGAAGAGCCAGGCCGCCGTGGCGGATGCCGGGCTCGGCACCAAGTAGCAGTCCCCCCAAGCTCCGTGGTCCGTGCCCCCGCCCAGCCCAGTCGATGCCCGTCACCGGGCCGGGCGGGGCCGGACCCCGGCTCCGAACTTCCCGAACCTTCCGCCAGACCAGTCACCCAGGAGGTGCCCGGATGACCACGGCACTGACCACCGCGGAGAGCGCCCCGAGCGCCGGGGTCCTCGACGGCGCCCCCGCCGTCCGGATCTCGCACGTCCACAAGTCCTTCGGCCGTCCCGGCGCCGCCACCCACGTGCTGGACGACATCACCCTCGATGTCGCGCCGGGCGAGTTCGTCACCCTGCTGGGGGCCTCCGGCTGCGGCAAGTCGACCCTGCTCAACCTGGTGGCCGGCCTCGACAAGCCCTCCGCCGGAACCATCGAACTCCCGGGCCACCGGCCCGCGTTGATGTTCCAGGAGCACGCGCTCTTCCCCTGGCTGACGGCCGGCAAGAACATCGAGCTGGCCCTGCGGCTCGGCGGCACCCCGAAGAACGAGCGGCGCGCCGAGGCGGAGCGCCTGCTGGAACTGGTCCGGCTCACCGGCGCGCACACCAAGCGCGTCCACGAGCTCTCCGGCGGCATGCGCCAGCGCGTCGCGCTGGCCCGCTCGCTCGCCCAGGGCAGCGACGTGCTGCTGATGGACGAGCCGTTCGCCGCCCTGGACGCCATCACCCGGGACGTGCTGCACGACGAGCTCACCCGGATCTGGGCCGAGCGCAAGCTCACCGTCCTGTTCGTCACCCACAACGTCCGCGAGGCCGTCCGCCTCGCCCAGCGGGTCGTCCTGCTCTCCTCGCGCCCCGGCCGGGTCGCCAAGGAGTGGCGGATCGACCTGCCGCAGCCCCGCCGGATCGAGTCCGCCGGCGTGGCCGACCTGTCCATCGAGATCACTGACGAACTGCGTGGGGAGATCCGCCGCCATGGCCAGCACTGACGCTCCCGTCCTGGAGAAAAACACCGCCGCCGACGTCGGCGCCGGCCTGGACGCCCTGGACGCCGTGGTCACCCAGCGGACCCCGCTGCTCACCGTGCTCCGGCAGAAGGCGCTGCCGCCGCTGGTCGCGGTCGCGCTGGTGCTCGGCGTCTGGCAGCTCGCCTTCAACCTGGAGCTGACCGACGAGTACAAGCTGCCCAGCCCCGGCATGGTCTGGGCCGCGCTGGCCGACCTGTGGTCCCAGGGCACGCTGTTCAGCATCGTCTGGACCAGCCTCTGGCGCGGCCTGTCCGGCTTCGTCGCCGCCGTGGTCATCGGCACCCCGATCGGCCTGCTGGTCGCCCAGGTCAAGCCGGTCCGGGCCGCCATCGGCCCGATCCTCTCCGGCCTCCAGTCGCTGCCCTCGGTCGCCTGGGTCCCCGCCGCGGTGATCTGGCTCGGCGTCAACCCCTCGACCATGTACGCGGTCATCCTGCTCGGCGCCGTCCCCTCGGTCGCCAACGGCCTGGTGGCCGGCATCGACCAGGTCCCGCCGCTGCTGCTGCGGGCCGGCCGCACCATGGGCGCCACCGGCCTGTCCCGGGCCCGGCACGTGCTGCTCCCCGGCGCGCTGCCCGGCTACCTGGCCGGACTCAAGCAGGGCTGGGCCTTCTCCTGGCGCTCGCTGATGGCCGCCGAACTCATCGCCGCCTCCCCCGACCTCGGTGTCGGCCTCGGCCGGTTCCTGGAGAACCAGCGCGAGTTCAACGACATGTCCGGCGTGCTGCTCGGCATCATCCTGATCCTGCTCGTCGGCGTCGCCATCGACCTGCTGTTCTTCAGCCCGCTGGAGCGCCGCGTGCTGCGCAACCGCGGCCTGCTGGGCAGCAACCGATAGGACCGCGACCATGCGCCTCGGCCGGCTGCCCGCCCCCTCCCGCACCACCGGTGCGGGCGGCCCCGCCCTGCTGCTGATCGCCCACGGCAGCCGCGACCCCCGGCACGCCGCGACCGTCGACGAGCTGGTCCGGCTGATCGGCTCGACCCGGCCCGGACTCCGGGTCGGCGCCGCCTACCTGGAGCACTCCGCTCCCCGGCTGGCCCAGGTGGCCGACCGGTACCGGGACGCCGTGGCCGTCCCGCTGCTGCTCAACCGGGCCTTCCACGCCCGTACCGACATCCCGGCCGCGCTCCGCGAGGCCGGTGCGGACCTGCCGCTCGCCGACGTGCTCGGCCCGTCCCCGCTGCTGCTGGCCGCGCTGGACCGGCGGCTGGCCGAGGCCGGGTTCGACCCGGCCGAGGCCCACCGCACCGGCCTGGTGCTGGCCGCCGCCGGCTCCTCCGACCGGGCCGCCAACGCGGCCACCCGCGCGGTGGCCGCCGAGTACCGGCGCACCCGCGGCTTCGCCGCCGTCGAGGTGGCCCACGCCTCCGCCGCACCACCCCAGCCGGCCGACGCGTTCGCCGCGCTGCGCGCCCGGGGGCTGCGTCAACTCGCGGTCGCCCCCTACCTGCTGGCGCCCGGCCTGCTGCCGGACCGGATCACGGCCGCCGCCACCGACGCCGGGGTCGAGCTGATCGCGCCGGTGCTCGGCGCCGCCCCGGAGATCGCCCAACTGCTGCTCCGGCGTTACGACCAGGCCCGCGCCACAGCGGCCGTCGCCGCCTGAGTCCCGGCTACAACAGCCGCACCCAGCGCAGCGCGTCCGCCGAGGCACCCGCCGCCAGCAGATCCCGCTCGGCTCGGCGCCGACCCACCGCGCCCGCCAGGACGGCGACCAGCCAGCGCGGCGAGTTGGTGTCCCGGTCGGCCACCACCGCGCGGAGCACGACCGGGTAGTGCTCGACCACCGACCGCCGGTCGTCCTCCAGCGCGCGGATCACCAACTGCCGCTTGTGGCCGATCCGGTGGAACTGCGGGTAGAGCGGCTGACGCGCCGCGAGCACCTCGACCCGACGGTCGGCCGGCTGGTCCCAGACCAGGCCGAGCAGCGCGAGCAGTTCGTCCAGCCGGGCCTCCTGCTCACCGAGGGCCGCCGCGTCGAGTTCCATGGTTCACACCCTACGCAGCGTGAACCGGTCGTCCGGCACCCCCTGGAACAGCAGGTCCATCCGGCCGGAAAGCTCGTACACCGATCCACCGGGCCCGGCCACCAGCGCGGTCGGCGCCGGGTCGGCCGCCGCCCGCACCGTCAGCACCGCGGTGCGCCAGCCGTCCGGCGAGCGCAGGTCCACCAGGCTGTCCGCGCCGGAGCCGCCCAGCGTGTTGGTGACCCCGCGCAGCGTGCTCCCGCCGGTGGACAGCAGACCGTCCAGACCGATCGGGCGCGGACCGGCCACCGCGACCGGGCGCAGCTCCGCCGGGCGGTCCAGCGCCAGCCGCCACAGCGTGCCGTCGTCGTACTTGCCGATCAGCAGCGTGCTGCCGATCCGGACGATCCCGTTCAGCCCGAACGCGCCCGCCGGGGTGGCCAGTCGGTCGTCCCGCACCAGCACCGAGGCCCGGCCGTCCGGCCGCACCCGGTAGACCAGCGGGGAGAACGAGTCGGTCACGTACGCCTCGCCGCCCGGACCCAGCGCGATGTCGTTGGCGAAGTGCCGCCCGCCGTCCGCCGCCACCGCGGCCAGATCGGTGTAGAACAGCCGCTGCCCGGTCTCCAGGTCGTACGCGCCGATGCCCGCGACCACCTTCGCCGGGTCGTGCCGCAGGCCCACCCCCGGATCGGCGTTGGCCACCAGCACCCGGCCCCTGGCCCGGTCCAGCTGGATGCCGATCACCGAGACCAGGTGCTCCGGGTCGTCCACCAGGGTGCGCACCGAGCCGTCCGGGCGGACGGCCGAGACGGTCCCGTGCCGCAGCGAGCCGACCAGGAAGCGGTGGTGCTCGGCGTCCCAGACCCCGTCCTCGGGGTGCAGGCTGTCCGCGTGCCCGGCCACCACCGCCGCGGGCCGGTACGGGTGGGCGGCGGCCGGCAGCGCGCCGGCTCCCAGCAGGGCGGCGGCAGCGGTGGTGACAGCGGCGGCGCGGATCGGACGGATCGTCATGTCGGGCTCTCCTCGGGGTGGAACGTCCTTCGGTGGAACGTTCTCCGGTGGACGTGCTCCAGCCTCCCGTCCGGTGCCGGGACCCGGCAGTGCGTGGTGATACTGGTAGTCGGACCACCAGGATCACGGCAGGTCGGGCCCGTCCGGCCCGGGGGAGAACGAAGATGACCACCACCGAGCTGCAGCGCAAGGCGCTGTCCAGCTTCCTGCGCACCCGCCGGGCCCGGCTGACGCCCGAACAGGTCGGGCTGGCCCCCGGCGTACGCCGCCGTACCCCCGGACTGCGCCGGGAGGAGCTGGCGCTGCTGGCCGGGGTCGGGGTCACCTGGTACACCTGGCTGGAGCAGGGGCGCCGGATCAACCCCTCCCCCGAGGTGCTCGGCAGCCTGGCCCGCACCCTGCGGCTGGACCGGGCCGAGACCGCCTACCTGTTCCACCTGGTGGGCGCCGCCGACCCGGCCGCTCCGCCGGTCGAGCCGCCCACCGAAGTCCCGTACCCGCTACGGCGTCTGATGGAGACTCAGAGTCCGGCCCCGGCCTTCCTGCTGGACCCGGACTGGGACATCCTGGCCTGGAACGCCTCGGCCGACGCCCTGTTCGACTTCTCCGGTTGCGCCGCCGAGGACCGCAATCTCGCCTGGCAGGTGTTCGCCAACCAGGCCAACCGTCGGCGCACCGTCGACTGGGAGCGGCACGCCCGGCGCACCCTGGCCCAGCTGCGCACCACCTACGGCGAGCGCCGGACCGACCGGCTGACCGCGCTGATCGCCCGGCTGCGGGCCGAACACCCGGACGCCGCAAGCTGGTTGGACGAGCACCAGGTGCAGCAGCGGGCCGGCACCGACAAGGACATCGAGCACGAGACGGCCGGCCTGCTGCGGGTCGACCAGTTGGTGCTGCGGGCCGAGGAGGACCTCCAACTGGTGGTCTTCCTGCCGCGGGATCAGGAGACCGCCGAGCGGCTCGGACGGCTGTCGGTCAGCCGCTGAACGCGGCCACCAGCAGGTCGGCGTTGGCCGGGTTGGCGGCGGTGATCCCCACCCAGGAGCCGTCCCGGAAGACCAGGTCGACCCGGCCGCGCTGGCGGGTGCCCTTCGCGTTGCGGCGGAACTCCACCAGCTCGGTCCTGGCGGCCGACCACTGCACCACGTGCTTGCTGGCGAACAGCTGCCAGATCGGGGCCTGGTCGACCACCATCAGCAGCCGACGGTCCGTCAGCGCGAGCAGACCGCTCGCGGTGCCGGAGTCGTCGTACAGCCGGATCACCAACCGCCCGGCCGCGCTCTGCCAGCTGCCGGACAGGCCCTCGCCGTGCAGCAGGCTGCCGTTCAGCGCGCCGGTGACCCGGTCCTCGACCCCTTCGGCCGCCGCCGTGAGCGGGTTGACCACGGCGGCGGCCCTGGCCAGGAAGCCGATCGGGCCGCCGAGCTTCCGGGCCGGCTCGGACGGCCGACGAGGGGCCCGCAGCTCGTGCGGGGGCTGCGGCACGCCAGGGACCAGGCTGACGGCCGCCCCTTCGAGCAGCCGCTCCCCCTGGTCCAGCAACGGCTCGACCGCAATCCGCACCGATTCGAACACGGGCCCCTCCGGTCAGCCGAACGCCTGGTCGAAGCGCTGCCTGCGCTCCTCCGGGGTCAACTCTACGGTCGGGGGCAGCCCTTGGGGGTGGATCTTCTTGTCCACCTCGTCCGCGGCGTACTTCAACCCCTCCTGCACGGCGGTCTGCGCGGTCTGGCCGATCGGGTCACCGGTGAGGCCGATGCCGTGCAGGCCCGCCTTGATGGTCTTCTTCGCGATCTTCTGCACCACGAAGGCCTGGGCCATCTCCGGGTCCTTGAAGGTCGAGGGCTTGAAGATGCTCGCCTTCTTCGCCTTCATCAGGACCTCGAGCCGCTTCAGCGCGGTGGCCAGCCTGGCGACCAGGCTGGCGATCCGGGCGCTCGCGATGCCCGCCTCGCCGGCGGCCACCGCGGCCTCGGCGGCCATCGAGATCCCCGCCGTCAGCACGCTCATCGCGAGCGAGGCCGCCAGGCTGATCAGCAGCATCTCGATCAGCTCGCGGATCACCGTCTCGACCAGCTCCTGGGCCACCCGGCACTGCTCGGAGGCTTCCTCGAGCTCGAAGGCGGTCTGCTCCATCGCATCCGCCTCCTCCTCCAACGCCTTCTCGAACTCCTCGAGTTCGGCCTGGAGCCGGTCGGACGCCTCGCCCTGCCAGTCGTGCTGCAGCGCGGCCCGGTCCCGCCGTTGGTCGGCGATCACCTCACGGACCCCGCCCGCCTGGTCCTTCCAGACCTTGGCGGCCTCCAGCAGACCCTCCGGGTCACCGGTGACGCACTCCAGCCACTCGGCCATCGGCTCCACCAGCGGGCGCAGGATCTCGTCGATCACCGAGCTCGCCGGGCTGAGCCAATTGCTCACCTTCTCATAGGCGTTGGCCGCCTGCGAGGCCGGGCCGGTCATCCGCCCAGCCCCTGCGTCATGCCCTGCAGGTTGCCGCTCAGGCCCTCTTCGACGCCCTCGTAGTTCCGGGCCACGCCCTCGACGTGCTCGGCCAGCCTGGCCATCGACTCCGCGGCGGTGCCGAGGTTCGACACCCCGACCTCGGCCCGCTCCTGGTACTCGGCGTACAGCTCGTCCGACTCCGGCAGCCTGCCGAAGGACCCCTGGGACAGCTGGTGCGCCCCCAACTGGCCGCGGATCTCCCGCAGTCGGTCCGCCCGCTGTTCGGCGGTGGCGGCGAAACGCCGGATCGCCTCCGGCCTTACCTGGTATTCACCCGACACGCAGGCTTCCTTCCCCCGTGGCCCGTCGTCCATCGACATGATGAGGCCGGGAAGAAGCTAGCACACGCCCCAATTCCCTTGGCAGGACGTCCCGCTGGCCGAACAGGGGGCGAAAAGGGGGCCGAGAACGCCACAGGGGCGACAGGCTGTTCGCCCGTCGCCCCTGTGCGGAGAACCGCGCCGGATCAGTCCGACTTACGCCGCTGCCGGCCGGTGCCGTAGTTGGAGCCGCTCTTGGTGCCCGAACCCGGCTTCGTCCCGGCCGACTTGCCGATGAAACCGGCCGCCGTCCGACCGTTGCCCGCACCGGCCCGGCCGGAGCCGCCACCGGTGGCGGCACCCGCGCCCATCCGCTGCTTGGGCCGCGGACGACGGGCGTTGCCGTTCATGTCCACGTCCGCGGGCAACCCGGAACGCTTGGGGGCGCGCCGACGCGGCTGGGCCGGGGCGGCCGGCTCCGCACCGGGGGCGACCACCGGGGCCAGCGTCACCGGGACGTTGCTCGGCGTCCGGGCACCGGTGATCCGGGCCAGCTCGGCGTCGCCCGGACGGATCTTGGTGGTGGTCGGCCGGATGCCCGCGGTGGTCATCAGACGGCTCACCTCGCGGCGCTGCTCGGGCAGCACCAGGGTCACCACGGTGCCGGACTCGCCGGCCCGGGCGGTCCGGCCGCCACGGTGCAGGTAGTCCTTGTGGTCCACCGGCGGGTCCACGTTGACGACCATGTCGAGACCGTCGATGTGGATACCGCGGGCCGCCACGTTGGTGGCGATCAGCGCGGTGATCTGGCCGTCCCGGAACTGGTCAAGCACCCGGTTGCGCTGCGGCTGCGACTTGCCGCCGTGCAGCGCGGCCGCCTTGACGCCCGCGGCGAGCAGCTGCTTGGCCAGCCGGTCGGCACCGTGCTTGGTGTGCACGAACATGATCAGCCGGCCCTCGCGGGAGGCGATGTGCGCGGTGGCCGAGACCTTGTCGGCGGCCTCCAGCTGGAGCACGTGGTGGTCCATGGTGGTGACCGCGCCGGCCGACGGGTCGACCGAGTGGGTCACCGGGTCGGTCAGGAAGCGGCGCACCAGGCGGTCCACGTTCCGGTCCAGGGTGGCCGAGAAGAGCATGGTCTGGCCGCCCTCGGCGACCTGCTCCAGCAGCTTGGTGACCTGGGGCAGGAAGCCCATGTCGGCCATCTGGTCGGCCTCGTCCAGCACGGTGATCTGCACGTCGTCCAGCCGGACGTCCTGACGGTTGATCAGGTCGTCCAGGCGGCCGGGGGTGGCGACCAGGACCTCGGCGCCACGGCGGACCGCGTTCGCCTGCCGGGTGATCGACATACCGCCGACCACGGTGGCGATCCGCAGGTTGACCGCGGTGGCGTACGGGGTGAGCGCGTCGGTGACCTGCTGGGCCAGCTCGCGGGTCGGCACCAGCACCAGGGCCAGCGGAGCACGGGCGTCGGCCCGCTTCCCGGCGGTACGGGCCAGCAGCGAGAGGCCGAAGGCGAGGGTCTTGCCGGAGCCGGTACGGCCGCGGCCGAGCACGTCACGGCCGGCCAGCGCGTCCGGCAGGGTGGCGGACTGGATCGGGAAGGGCTCGGTGACACCCTGCTTGCCGAGCGCCGAGAGCAGGCCCTTGGGCATCTCCAGCTCGGCGAAGGTGGCGGCCGGCGGGCGGGCCGGGGTGCCCTCGACGACGGCGAAGTCGGCGGGCGGCTGCTGCTGAGCGGCGGCACGCTGCGGGCGGCGGTTACCGCCACCGGTGCGGCTGAGGCCGCCACTGCTGGTGCCGGTGCGCTGCTGCGGGCGGCCGGTGGACTGCTGCGGGCTGCGACGGTTGCGCGGCGGGCGGGCAGGCGTGGTCAAAGTGTTCTCCGTCCTGGGCGGCCGATGGCCACGGTTGTACGCGTGGCGAAGGACCAGAAAGTGGCACCCCCGGCATGGAGCTGGGGGAGGTCGGCCGTCAGGAGTCGTGCGCCGCCCCGGCCGTTCGGCGGCATGAACGAGGGCCCGCACCGTGCGGTGCGGGCCCTCGCTACGCGTCGCTCAGGTTCAGCCGGCGATGCGGATGTTCTCGGCCTGCGGGCCCTTCTGGCCCTGCGTGACGTCGAACTCGACGTGCTGGCCCTCAACGAGCTCACGGAAGCCATTGGCCTGGATGTTGGAGTAGTGGGCGAACACGTCCGGGCCGCCACCCTCCTGCTCGATGAAGCCGAAGCCCTTTTCGCTGTTGAACCACTTCACGGTGCCGGTAGCCATAACCGTCTCCTTCTGCTGGGGCAAGGGACCCACACCTCGTAGGCCCCAAGTAGCCGCGATCCCCATCCGGAGGTTGAAACACCGGACAAAACAAATGCGCCTGTTGGTTGGTACCAGCAGGCGCACACGTACGTTCATGGGAACCAAAACTGCAACTGCTTCGACTGTAGCACGGGAGCTCCCGAGATGATCGGAGAATTTCCCCCGAACGGCCCCCTGACACACGCCGTTCATCTGCACCGTTCACCTGCGCCGGAGCGGCGGGCGGCATGATCGCCGCCCGCCGCTCCGGACACCGGGGTCAGTGCCGGCCGGCCGGCTCCGGCTGCTTGTCGAGCGAGAGCTCCGCCTCGTGCCCGGGCAGCGCCGCGTGGCCGGGCCACCAGGCCCGCTTGCCGAGCAGCGCGGTGAGCGCCGGGGTGAAGAACATCGACATCACGAAGGCCGACACGATGATGCCGAAGGCCACCGAGAAGCCGATCTCACTGAAGAAGATGTTGCCCGCGAGCAGCATCGTGCCGAAGGTGCCGGCCAGGATGAAGCCGGCCGCCGCGACGGTCGGGCCGCCGTGCTTGACCGCCAGTGCGGCGGCCTCGCGCGGGCTGTGGCCCTCGGCCGCCTCCTCGCGGAGGCGGGCGATCATCAGGATGTTGTAGTCGGTGCCGATCGCCACCACGAACAGGTAGATCAGCATCGGCAGCATGAACATCAGGCCGCTCTCGCCCTGGACGTGCTGGAACATCAGGCTGGTGGCGCCGATGGTGGCGGTGAAGCCGAGGCCGACGGCCACCATCAGGTACCAGGGCGCGACCGCGCTGCGCAGCAGCAGGCCGAGGATCACCATGATCAGCAGCGCCGCGATCGGGAAGACCAGCGAGTAGTCGCGGGCCATCGCGGTGTTGATGTCCTTGCAGACGGAGGTCTGACCGCCGACGAGCGCCTCGGTCCCGGCCGGGGCGGAGGCGTGTGCCACCTCGCGCAGGTCGGTGACGGTGTCGATCGCCTTGTTGGTGCTCGGGCCGTCCTTGAGCATGACGGTGAAGTCGGCGGTGGCGCCGTCCTGGCTCAGCTTGGGCTTCGCGCCGACGTGGTCCACCCCGCCGACGTGGCCGAGCGCGGCGGCGTAGCTCTCCAACGAGGCCAGGTCGAGCTTGGCGCCGTCCTTAGCGGTCAGGTAGACGTGGCTCGGGTCGGCTGCGCCGGCCGAGAACGCCTTCATCCAGGTGTCCTGGACGACCATCGACTCCTTGGTCTTCGGCATCGAGCCGGCCGCCAGGTCGAAGGTGCCCTTGTATCCGAACGCCGCCGCCGAGAAGGCCAGCAGCAGACCGCCGGAGACCAGCGCGACCATGAGCGGACGGCGCTTGACGGTCTCGCCGAGGACGGCGAAGCGGGCGTTCTTGGGCTCGTTCTGCCACGCCTTCGAGGGCCAGAACAGCACCTTCTCCGGGATCAGCGACAGGATCGCGGGCACCAGGGTGACCGAGGCGATCGCGGTGACGGCGACCGCGATGGCCAGCGAGGGGCCCATCGCCTTGAACATGCCGAGGCTGGAGAGCAGCAGCACGCTGAACGCCACGATCACGGCACCGGCGGCGGAGGTGATCGCCTCACCGACCCGGCCGACCGCGTTGGCCACCGCGTCCTTCCGGTTGTCCCCGGCCCGCAACCGCTCGCGGTAACGGAACATCAGGAACAGGAAGTAGTCGGTGCCGACCCCGAACAGCACGATGATCAGGATCGCCGAGACCGAGTTGTCGGCCTTCAGGCCGAAGGCCTTCACCGCGTACCCGATCAAGCCGTTGGCCACCATCGAGTAGACGAAGACCGAGATGACCGGCAGCAGCGCGATGATCGGGCTGCGGAAGATGATGCCGAGCGTGAGCATGATGATCACGATCGTGCCGACGCCGATCAGCAGGTTGGCCAGCTCGCCCGAGTCCTTCTGGTCCAGGTTCTCCGCCGCCTTGCCACCGAGTTGGACCTTGAGGGCACTACCCTCGGCCAGCTTCTTGGCTTCCTCGCGCAGCTCCTTGGCGGAGTCGCCGGCCTCGGGCTTGTAGGCCGCGCCCTTCTCCATGCCGACCATCGAGAAGGCGTACTTGCCGTCCTTCGAGGTGGTCTCCGCGGTGACCGGGGTGAGCTGCTCGACGAACTTGACCTTCTTGTCGGTCAGTCCCTTGACGACCTTGGCCATGGTCGCCTTGTCCGCCTCGTCCAGCGGGGCGCCGTCCGTACGCTCGAAGAACACCGTGGCCGACGGGGTGAAGTTGGCGGGGAACGCCTGCTGCTGCACCTCCGCGGCCCGGATGGACTCGTAGTGGCGCGGCAGGAAGTCGCTCGCGTCGCTCTGGGCGGTCAGCTTGGGTGCCGTCGCGACGATGGCGACCGCGGCGACGATCCAGGCGAGGATCACCCACCAGGCGCGCTTGACGACGAATTGTCCGATCCGGTGGAACATGCTCGCTGTGCCTCCTGGGCATGGTTCACCGCAGCCCTTGGGGGACGGGACACTGGGCGACGGCTGTGAACGGCCGGGCCCTGAGGTCCCTAGCCGGTCGGCAGGTAAGTAAGTGTGAGCATCGTACGCGAGCCGCCCCTCGACCGGGCGGGCGGGCTCCGGTCGGTGCACCCCCCGAGGCCGTGAACGGCCCCTACCCCCATCCTGACCCGGGCCGGACCCCCCTCACCTCCTGCTCCAGACGGAGACGCCTCCCCCTCAGGGTGGAGTGGCGTTGCCTCAGAGGAGGAGACCGGCGGCCTGCGCGATGATGCTCGGATGAGCACCTTCGACGCCGCCACCGCCCGTGCCCTGCTGACCCGCGCCTGCGCGGACCGCGGGCTCCCCGAGCCGGCGGCGGCGGACCTGCTGGCGTTCGGCGAGAACGCCGCCTTCGACCTCGGCGATCCGGCGGTGGTGGCCAAGGTCGGCCGCGGCCCGGCGGTGGCCGAGCGGGCCGGGCGCGAACTGGCCGTCTCCGGCTGGCTCGCCGGGCAGGGCATCCCGGTGGTCCGCCCGTACCTGCCGGAGCCCGTCCTGGTGGACGGACACCCCGTCACCTTCTGGCACCGGCTGGCCCCCGCCGTCCGCCCGGCCGGGACGGCCGACCTGGCACCGCTGCTGCGCGCGCTGCACGCGCTGCCGGCCCCACCGTTCGCGCTCGCCCCGCGCGAGCTGCTCGCCCCGGTGGACCGCTGGCTGGCGAGCGCGGACGGGCACGTGGACCCGGCGGACGTCGCCTTCCTGCGGGCCCGGCGGGCCGAGTACCGGGCCGCGATCGCCGAGCTGGTACCGGAGTTGACCCCCGGGGTGATCCACGGCGACGCCCTGCCGCGCAATGTGCACGTCGGCCCGGACGGCCCCGTCCTGCTCGACCTGGAGACCGTCTCCGGCGACCTGCGCGAGCACGACCTGGTGGTGCTCGCGCTCAGCCACGACCGGTACGGCGTCCCCGCCGAGGACTACCGCGCGTTCACCGAGGCGTACGGCTGGGACGTCCGGGACTGGCCCGGCTTCGCGGTGCTGCGCGGGGCCAGGGAGACCGCGAGCGCCTCCTGGGTCGCCCAGCAGGCACCCGGAAACCCGGCCGCGCAGGCCGAGTTCACCCGCCGGGTCGGGTCGCTCCGGGACGGCACGGCCGCACGCTGGTACCCGTTCTAGGATCCCGCTCGTTCGCATACATCTTCGGAACCGGCCCGTACGCTCCTGACGTCCCATCGAGCAGACGCCCTGCCCGGGCGGCCGGTACGACGTCAGGAGTCGTCGCCATGCGGACCCGCTTCGCCCTCACCGCACTGCTCGCCACCGCACTACTGACCTCCTGCACCAACTCGCCCGATCCGAAGCCGAGTTCGCCCCCGGTCAGCAACTCCCCCACGCCGAGCCCGAGTCCGTCACCGTACCCGTCGCCGTCCCTGCCGCCCCAGCCCGCTCCCAGCCCGTCGGCGAGCAGCGAGCCACCGCCCCCGGCGCCGCCGACCAACCGGCCCAGCACTCCGAAGCCCGCGCCGCCCGCTTCGAGCACGCCCAAACCCCAACCCGCGCCCGGGAGTTCGATAGTGCGCAGCACCGCCTCCGGCGGGCGGACCGTGGCACTCACCTTCGACGACGGCCCCGGCGCCGCCACCGGCCAGGTGCTCGACCTGCTCGCCCGGTACGGCGCCCGGGCCACCTTCTGCCTGACCGGCCGGAACGCCGCGGCCTACCCGGCCGTCGTGCAGCGGATCCGGGCCGAGGGGCACCGACTCTGCGACCACAGCGTGAGCCACCCGCAGCCCTTCGCGGCGCTCTCGCACCACCAGGCGGAGTACGAGATCGCCGCCGCCGAGGAGATGATCGTCAAGGCGGGCGGCGCGGGCACCAAGGTCCTCTGGTTCCGGGCCCCGGGCGGTGGCTTCACCGCCGACAACCAGGGGATCGCGGCCGCCAACGGCCTGCGCCCGCTCGGCTGGTCGGTCGACCCCCGGGACTGGAGCCGCCCCGGCGTCGCCGCCATCGTCGGCACCGTCCAGCGCGACCTGCGCCCCGGCGGGGTGGTCCTGCTGCACGACGCGGGCGGCGACCGCTCACAGACCGTCACCGCCCTGCGCCAGCTGCTGCCCTGGCTCGCCGCCCAGGGGTACACCTTCGACTTCCCGGCGGTCTGACCGAGTGCGGTTAGCGGAGCGGCCAGGTGGTGTCGACCTCGGCGGCCGGGTCCTTCTCCCGGCGGAGCCAGGACTGCAGGTCCTCGGCCCAGCTGCGGTACCAGGTGATCTGACGGGTGTGCAGCTGCTCGGGCGTCAGACCGCCGACCTCGGCGGGGTAGCGCTCGCCCAGGGCGACGGCGACCCGGACGGCGGCCAGCGCGTCGCTGCCCGCCTCGTGGGCGTCGGTCAGCTCGACCCCGTAGACGGCGCAGACGTGCTGGAGGGTGCGCGAGCCGCGCCGGTACTTGTCCACCGCGCGGTCGATCACCAGGGCGTCGACCACCGGGGCGACGCTGCCGCCGAGCCGGTCGGCCAGCGAGGGCAGGCCGTACCTGGCGAGCTCGGCGTCCAGCAGGGAGAGGTCGAACGGGGCGTTGAAGGCCACCACCGGGCGGCCCGCCAGCAGCCGCTCGCACAGCGCGCCGGCTATCTCCTCCACCGCCAGCGCGGCGGGGCGGCCGTCCCGGCGGGCCTGCTCGTCGCTGATGCCGTGGATCGCCGTCGCCTCGGCGGGCACCGGCACGCCCGGGTCGAGCAGCCAGTTCAGCACCCGCTCGGGCCGGGGCCCGAAGGTGTCCACCAGCGCCGCGGTGACGATCCGGGAGGTCGCCGGGTCGGTGCCCGTGGTCTCCAGGTCGAAGCCGACCAGAGGCTCCTTCCACCAGCTCATCCCAGTTGTCCTTCCATCGGTCCGTCGTGAGGTGCCCATCATCGCGTGCACCAGTGACAGCAGGAACCGCCGGGTACGGGAAAGGAGCCGCCGGATCCGGTGGCTCACCCGCTCAGCATCCCCCGGCCGAGCCAGTCCTCCTCGTCCTTGACCCCCGGCAGCGCGAAGAAGTAGCCGCCGCCGGTGCAGACCAGGAAGTCGCCCAGCGGCTCGCCCTCCAGCCGCCGCTGGACCGCCTCGAACTGCCGGACCAGGTCCTGCTGGTAGCAGCAGAAGGCCAGCCCGGCGTCCAGCCGCCCGTCCCCGTCCAGGCCCCGGTCGTAGCTGTAGCCCCGGCGCAGCACCCGGGAGTCGTCGGTCTCGGGGGTGCGCGGGTTGGCCAGCCGGATGTGCGAGTCGAGCGGGGTGACGGCGCCGGTCGGGTCCTTGGCGTAGTCCGGCAGATCGGTCTCGGTGGTCCCGTCCAGTGGGGCGCCGGAGTCGCGGCGGCGGCCGATCAGCCGTTCCTGACGGTCCAGCGGAACGTCCTCCCAGGCTTCGCAGAGCACCCGGACGGTGCGCAGCACCTGGTAGCTGCCGCCCTCGGCCCAGGCCGGTTCGCCGCCGCCCGGCTGCACCCAGACCAGCCGGTCCAGCTCGCGGGCCGAGGTCGGGTCGGGGTTGGCGATGCCGTCCTTGAAGCCCATCACGTTGCGCTGGGCGCCGTCCGGCCGGGCCGGGTTGAGCTGGCCGTCGATCCGCCAGACCGGCTGCAGCCGGCCCCGGGTGCGGCGGCCGAGGTCGCGCAGCGCGTGGCTGACCACGTCCCGGCTGTCGGCGCAGAGCTGGAGCGAGAGGTCGCCGTGCAGCTCCCCGGCGCGTAGCCGGTCGCCGCGGAACGCCCGCATCTGGCTGAGCCGGACGGGCTGCACCCCGGCCAGGCCGTAGCGGCGGTCGAACAGCGTGGCACCGGCGCCGACCGTGACGGTGAGGCCGTCGGCCGGGACCACCGGGCCGAGCGTGCCGCTGTCGTTGGGCGGGCTGCCGGGCACGTCGGCCGGCGGGGTGCCGCCCGCGGTGAGGAAGCGGATCCGGGCCGTCAGCTCGCGCAGCAGCTTCGCCAGTTCGGCCCGGTCGGGCACGGTGACCGCGAGCGAGACGAAGCTGGCGTAGCCCTGGGCGGGGGTGACGATCCCGGCCTGGTGCGGGCCGTGGAACGGGATCACCGCCCGGGGCCGCCCGGTCCGGGCGGCGGCGGGCGTGGTCCCGGCCCGCAGGGCGAGCGCCCCGGAGGCGAGGGCGGTGGCCTTGACGAAGCTGCGGCGGCCGAATCCGGCCGGGCAGGTCTGATCGGTCATCACGCGGACTTCCTGGGCTCGGGGGGGGCGGGGTGCGGTCATCGGCCCCGGGCGGATTCCGGGGCACGTCGTGCCCCCGCCACCGGTCGCCGATGATCAGCATCCTGACACCGGGCCCGCCCACCGGCCCGCCCGGCGAGGCCCGCTGACACTCGGTCAGCCGCCCCCCGTTCCGGTACGAACGTAAGTCCGCAGCTCAGGCCCCCGTTCAGGCCCCCCGTTCAGGACACCGCCCGGGAGTCCGCCCAGACCCCCTCGAACTCCTCGCGGTAGACCTCCAGCAGCCCGGGCTCCTGCCCGCCCGGCTCCTGCCCGGCGCCGCCGCGCAGCACCAGCGCCGGGGACTCGATCCCGCGCGCCCGCCGCAGGTACGGCTGCACCACGCCCAGGTCGCCCGAACGCCGTCGGCCGGGCGGCCGGGCGCCCTCCACCAGGTAGGCGGTGAACCGCGGCATCTCGTCGAACACCCGGATCTCGAAGCCGCCCTGGTCGCGCAGCCTGGCCCGGACCCGGCGGACGTGCATGATGTTCATCTCGATCGAGCGGGCCAGCTCGCCCCGTCCGAGCCCGAGCTCCCGCTCCCGGCGGCGGACCGCGCTGCTGGCCGGGTTGAGGAACAGCAGTCGGACCCGGCAGCCCTCGGAGGCCAGCCGGACCAGCCGCTTGCCGGTGTAGTTCTGGCAGAGCATGCCGAGCCCGATGCCGAGCGCGTCCAGTCGCCTGGCGCCCTCCAGCAGGTCCTCCACCGGCAGTTCGCGCTGCAGCCTGACCCGGTCGGCGTGCACCGAGACCACGTCCGCGAACCGCCCGCCGACCAGTTCCTCGACCACGTCGGCGGGCACCCCGCCGGAGCCGCCGTCCAGCAGGGTGAGCAGCCGGGCGGCGGCCCGCTCGGTCTGCGCCAGCACCGTCCCGGAGAGGCTGCGGTTGCGCGAGACCACGTGCCGGGCGACCTCCAGCTCGTCCAGCGCGAGCTCGATCTCCCGACGGTCGATCAGATAGGGCTCGAAGCACGGCCAGTGCTGCACCATCAGCTCGCGCAGCTGCGGCAGGGTGAGGAAGACCAGCGGGTCGTCGTCGGCCGGGTCGAGCAGGTAGCCCTTGCGGCGGCTGACCTCGCGGACCGCTCCGGCCCGGTGCACCCACTCCTCGCCGGCCGGGCCCGCGGCGGCGGTCACCCAGTCCTCGCCGTGCGCGGGCGCGTAGACCGGCCGGAGCACCTCGTCCACCAGGGCGCGCAGCCGCTGTTCGACCAGGTTGAGCCAGACGTACGCCCGGCCGGCCAGCCGGACCCGGTGGTCGGCCAGCCCCCACTGGTCGGCGGACCAGGCCAGCGGCGCGACCTCGGCCGGTCCGCCCTGGGCCGGGACGGTGACACGTTTCGGCGGCCGCCCGCGCATCACCACCGTCGGCGCCTCGCTCCGCCCGGGGTTCTCCGGGCCGTCCCGGCCGTCGGCGGGGACCACCATGCGCTACCTCACCTCTCGGCCCACCCCCGGCGGACCGGCGAGATGACGGACCGTCCGCTGACCCTGTCTCAACCATGGCGGCGGGGTCAGGCCCTCTGTCCGCACGGTGCCCGGAGCGCGTGCCGGACGATCAAGGGTACTGCCGGGTCGGCGGGGGCGCAGCCCCTTGCCCGCACAACCATCCGTTCGGAGAAGGTGGATTAGCCACTGGGCGGACACTCGTTCGGGCGAAGTCGCAGCCAATTGCTCGCCCTGACGGCACCCGATTGGGGAGGATTCGGTATGCCGTGCATCACGGTACGCGTGGTCCGTACATGGTCCGGCAGCCAGCTGGGCAGTTCCTGTACAGCGCCAATTCCGGTTGGCACCAGGGAAGTTGAGGCGATATGCAGGTCTGGCCAGGGCAACCGTACCCCCTCGGTGCCACCTACGACGGGGCCGGCACCAACTTTGCGGTGTTCTCCGAGAGCGCCGATCGGATCGAGCTCTGCCTGCTCGGCGAGGACGGTTCCGAGACCTCGGTCGAGCTCCGGGAGACGGACGCCTTCGTCCGGCACGCCTACCTGCCCGGTATCCAGCCCGGGCAGCGGTACGGCTTCCGGGTGCACGGCCCGCACAACCCCGGGCTCGGCCAGCGGCACAACAGCGCCAAGCTGCTGCTCGATCCGTACGCCAAGGCGATGAGCGGCCACATCGACTGGGACGAGTCGGTGTACGGCTACCACTTCGGCGCGCCCGAGCGGCGCAACGACCTGGACTCGGCGCCGCACACCATGCACTCGGTGGTGATCAACCCGTACTTCGACTGGGGCAACGACCGCCCGCCCCGGACGGACTACCACCGCACCGTGCTCTACGAGGCCCACGTGAAGGGCCTGACCAAGCTGCACCCCGGCATCCCCGACGAGATCCGGGGCACCTACGCCGGAATCGGCCATCCGGCCGTCATCGAGCACCTGGCCAAGCTCGGCGTGACCGCGATCGAGCTGATGCCGGTGCACCAGTTCGTCCGGGACCACCGGCTGCGCGACCTCGGTCTTTCCAACTACTGGGGCTACAACACCATCGGCTTCTTCGCCCCGCACTCCTCCTACTCCTCCGGCGGGGACCGCGGGCAGCAGGTGCAGGAGTTCAAGTCGATGGTCAAGGCGCTGCACGCGGCCGGCATCGAGGTGATCCTCGACGTGGTCTACAACCACACCGCGGAGGGCAACCACCTCGGCCCGACGCTCTCCTTCCGCGGCCTGGACAACGCCTCCTACTACCGCCTCGCCAAGGACCAGCGGTTCTACGAGGACACCACGGGCACCGGCAACAGCCTGCTGATGCGCAGCCCGCACGTGCTCCAGATGATCATGGATTCGCTGCGCTACTGGGTCACCGAGATGCACGTGGACGGCTTCCGCTTCGACCTGGCCGCCACCCTGGCCCGGCAGTTCCACGAGGTGGACCGGCTCTCCTCGTTCTTCGACCTCTGCCAGCAGGACCCGGTGGTCTCCCAGGCCAAACTGATCGCCGAGCCCTGGGACTTGGGCGAGGGCGGCTACCAGGTCGGCAACTTCCCCCCGCTCTGGACGGAGTGGAACGGCATGTACCGGGACACCGTCCGCGACCTCTGGCGCGGCGAGGCCGCCACGCTGGCCGAGTTCGGCTCCCGGCTGACCGGCTCCTCCGACCTCTACCAGGACGACGGGCGCCGCCCGATCGCCTCGATCAACTTCGTCACCTGCCACGACGGCTTCACCCTGCGCGACCTGGTCTCCTACAACGAGAAGCACAACCAGGCCAACGCCGAGGACAGCCGGGACGGCGAATCCTTCAACCGCTCGTGGAACTGCGGGGCCGAGGGCGAGACCGACGATCCCGACATCTCCGCCCTGAGAGCCCGTCAGCAGCGGAACTTCATCGCCACCCTGCTGCTCTCCCAGGGCGTGCCGATGCTCTCGCACGGCGACGAGCTGGGCCGCACCCAGTACGGCAACAACAACGCCTACTGCCAGGACAACGAGCTCTCCTGGGTGCACTGGCCGAAGAGCGGCACCCCCGAGTCCGAGCTGCTGGAGTTCACCCAGGGCATGATCTGGCTCCGCCGGGACCACCCGGTCTTCCGGCGCCGCCGGTTCTTCCACGGCCGCCCGGTCTCCGGCACCCACGACGACCTGACCGACATCGGCTGGTTCACCCCGGCCGGCGTGGAGATGACCAAACGGGACTGGTCCACCAGCTACGCCAAGTCGCTCACCGTCTTCCTGAACGGCAACGCGATCTCCGAGCCCGACCGGCGCGGCGGCAAGATCGTCGACGACTCCTTCCTGCTGCTCTTCAACGCCCACTCCGAGCCGCTGGAGTTCACCGTCCCGGCCGACCACGGCCAGGAGTGGCAGACCGTGGTGGACACCACCCTGGCGGTGCTGCCCGCCCCGGGCACCGGCACCCGGGTGAAGGCGGGTGACACGCTCTGGCTCACCGACCGCTCGCTGATGGTCCTTCAGCGCCCGGCCTGACCTCTCCCCGGCCGCCCCGGCGCGCGCCGGACCGCCCGATTACGCCGTTCGCACCAACACCGCGTTGGCGCACCGGCCGCCCGGGTAGTCATCAGCCATGACCTCCGAGCAGCCACGCCCGGCGGCGGGCGCCGTCGGTCCGCCCACCTCCAGCTACCGGCTCCAGCTCCAGCCCGCCTTCACCCTGCACGACGCCCGGCGCGCCGTCCCGTACCTGGCCGCGCTGGGCGTCTCGCACCTGCACCTCTCCCCGCTCCTGGAGGCCACCCCCGGCTCCACCCACGGCTACGACACCGTCGACCACGGCCGGATCAGCGAGCAGCTCGGCGGCGAGCCCGCGCTGCGCGAGCTCGCCGCCGAGGCACACCGCCACCGGCTGCGGCTGATCGCCGACGTGGTCCCCAACCACATGGCCTTGCCGGTGCCCGAGCAGCTCAACCAGCCGCTCTGGGAGGTGCTCAGGGACGGCCCCGACTCCCGGTACGCGCACTGGTTCGACATCGACTGGACGGCCCAGCCCGGCCCGGCCGACGCGCCGGAGCGCGGTCGGCTGCTGCTGCCGCTGCTCGGCGACCGGCTCGGCGCGGTGCTCGACCAGTTCACCGTGGAGGGCGACACCCTGCGGTACTTCGAGCACGCCTTCCCGCTCCGGCCCGGCACCGCCGGGCTGCCGATCGCCGAGCTGCTGAGCCGTCAGTGGTACCGGCCGGCCTGGTGGCGGCTGGCCGACGGCGAGCTGAACTACCGTCGGTTCTTCACCGTGAACCAACTCATCGCGGTCCGGGTCGAGGTGCCCGAGGTCTTCGAGGCGACCCACCGCACCCTGCTGCGGCTGCACGCCGACGGCGTGCTGGACGGCTTCCGGATCGACCACCCCGACGGCCTGGCCGACCCGCGCGGCTACCTGCGCAGGCTGGCCGAGGCCACCGGCGGGGCGTACACCGTGGTCGAGAAGATCCTCACCGGCCCGGAGCGGCTGCCCGGCGACTGGCCCTGCGCGGGCACCACCGGCTACGACGCGCTGCGCCGGATCGACGGCGTGCTCACCGACCATGCCGGGGCCGAGCGGCTGGTGCACGCCTACCGGCTGGACTGCGGCACCCACGCCGACCCCGCCGAGGAGGGCCGCCGGGGCCGGGCCGAACTGACCGCGCCGGACGGCGAGCTGGCCGCCGAGGTGGCCAGGCTGGTCCGGCTGGTGGAGCGGATCTGCGCTGCCGAGCCCGCGCTCGCCGACCATCCGGCCCCGGCCGTCCGGGCCGTGCTGGCCGAGCTGCTGACGGCGTATCCGGTCTACCGCCCGTACGTGGTGCCCGGCGAGCCCGCCCCGCCCGAGGCGGTCGCCGACGTGACTGCCGCGCTGGCAGCCGTACCACCGGAGCTCGGCGCCACCGCCGAGCTGATCCGCGACCTGACACTCGGTCGGCTCGGCCGGAGCCCGGCCAAGGACGAGTTCTGCGCCCGGCTCGGCCAGACCGCCTCCGCGGTGGCGGCCAAGGGGGTCGAGGACACCGCGTTCTACCGGTTCAACGCCCTGCTCAGCCTGAACGAGGTGGGCGGCTTCCCGGCTCACCCCGGCCTGCGCCCGGCCGAGTTCCACGACTGGTGCGGCTACCTCGCCGAGCACTGGCCGCACACCATGACGGCGCTCTCCACCCACGACACCAAGCGCAGCGCCGACGCCCGGGCCCGGCTGACCGTGCTGGCCGAGCTCCCGGAGCGCTGGGCCGCCGAGTGCGCCGCCTGGACCACCGCCGCCGGGCCCTGCCCGGACCGCCCGACCGCCTGGCTGCTCTGGCAGACCCTGATCGCCGCCTGGCCGGTCGAGCCCGACCGGCTGGTCGGGATACTGCTCAAGTCGGTCCGCGAGGCCAAGCGCGCCACCTCCTGGACCACCCCGGACGAGCAGTACGAACGCCGCCTGATCGAGTACGCCCGCGCGGCGCTCGCCAACCCCGGTCTCTGCCCCCGGATCGACGGCTTCGTCCGGTCGATCGCCCCGCACGCCCGGAGCAACTCGCTCGCGGCCGCCCTGCTGCACCTGACCGGGCCGGGCGTGCCCGACCTCTTCCAGGGCAGCGAGGAGCCGCTCTACACCCTGGTCGACCCGGACAACCGGGCCCCGGTCGACCTCGGCTCGCTCGCCGTCCGGCTGACCGACTCCCCCACCGACCGCCCCGGCGACCTGGCCCGGGAGAAGCTGCACCTGACCGCGACCGCGCTGCGGCTGCGCCGGGCCGGCGAGCTGGGCCCGTACCGGCCGCTGGCTGCCACCGGCCCGGCCGCCCACCACCTGCTGGCCTTCGCCCGCGGCGAGCGGACGGTCAGCGTGGTCACCAGGCTGCCGTACGGCCTGCAGCACGGCGGCGGCTGGCGCGACACCGCGCTCGAACTCCCGTCCGGGCCCTGGACGGACCAGCTGACCGGGCATCCGGTCGGAGCTGGCGAAGTGTCGGCGGCCGAGCTGCTGAAGGACCATCCGGTCGCCCTGCTGGTGCGAGACTCCGAATCCTGAGCAGCGTGGAGGCAGTGTGACGGAGTACCAGGTCTGGGCCCCCGAGGCGTCCCGGGTCGAGGTGGAGGTGGACGGCTCGGCGCACCCGATGACCCGGCTGCCCGACCGGGACGGCTGGTGGACCGCGGTCGGCCCGAGCGGCGACTACGGCTTCCGGCTGGACGGCGGCCCGCCGCTGCCCGACCCGCGCTCCCCCCGTCAGCCGTACGGCCCGGACGGGCTGAGCCGGCCCGTCGACCACGCCGCCTTCCGCTGGTCCGACACCCCGTGGCAGGGCCGCCCGCTGCCCGGCGCGGTGGTGTACGAGCTGCACATCGGCACCTTCACCCCGGGCGGCACCTTCGAGGCGGCCATCGCCCGGCTCGACCACCTGGTCGAACTGGGCGTGGACTTCGTGGAGTTGCTGCCCGTCTGCCCGTTCCCCGGCCGGCACGGCTGGGGCTACGACGGCGTCTCGCTCTGGGCCGTGCACGAGCCGTACGGCGGCCCGGACGGTCTCAAGCGGTTCGTCGACGCCGCCCACCGCAAGGGCCTCGGCGTGATCCTGGACGTGGTGCACAACCACCTCGGCCCGTCCGGCAACTACCTGCCCGCGTACGGCCCGTACTTCACCGACCGGCACCAGACCCCCTGGGGTTCGGCGGTCAACCTGGACGCCCCCGGCTCCGACCAGGTCAGGGCGTACCTGATCGGCAGCGCGCTCGGCTGGCTGCGCGACTACCGGATCGACGGGCTCCGGCTGGACGCCGTGCACGCGCTGGCGGACGACCGCGCGCTGCACTTCCTGGAGGAACTCTCCACCTCGGTGGACCACTTGGCGGCCGCCACCGGACGGCCGCTGTTCCTGATCGGCGAGTCCGACCTGAACGACCCGCGCACCACCAACCCGCGTCAGGCGGGCGGCCTCGGGCTGACCGCACAGTGGAGCGACGACTTCCACCACGCCCTGCACGTCACGCTGACCGGCGAATCCCAGGGCTACTACGCCGACTTCGCCCGGGAGCCGCTGGCCGGGCTGGCCAAGACCCTCACCAAGGGCTTCTTCCACGACGGCACCTGGTCCTCGTTCCGGGGCCGCGGTCACGGCCGCCCGTTCCCCACCCGGTTCGGCCACCGGCTGCTCGGCTACACCCAGACCCACGACCAGATCGGCAACCGCGCCACCGGTGACCGGCTCGCCGCCACCCTCTCCCCCGGCCGGCTCGCCGCCGGGGCCGCCCTGGTGCTCACCTCGCCGTTCACCCCGATGCTCTTCATGGGCGAGGAGTGGGGCGCCGGGACGCCCTGGCAGTACTTCACCAGCCACCCCGACCCCGCCCTGGCCGAGGCCGTCCGGCAGGGCCGCCGCCGGGAGTTCACCGCCCACGGCTGGTCCGCCGACGCCATCCCCGACCCGCAGGCACCGGCCACCGTGCTCGCCTCCACCCTGGACTGGACCGAACCCACCGCCGCCCCGCACGCCGAACTGCTCGCCTGGTACCGCCGGTTGATCCGCCTGCGCCGCGACCACCCCGCCCTCACCGACCCCGACCTCGCCGAGGTCCGGGTCGACCACGACGAGGCCGCCCGCTGGCTCATCGTCCACCGCGGCCCCTACCGACTGGCCGTCAACCTCGGCCCCGCCGAACAGCTCGTCCCCACCACCTGCACCAGCCTCCTCGCCACCTTCGGCCGGGCCGAAGCGACCGACGACGGCCTCCTGCTCGGCTCCGACTCCACCGCCCTCTTCCGAAGTTGATCGGAAGCCGGAGAATGTCTGTCGCACGAGGCAGACTTGGCATCTTGTGCCACCGAGGAAGAGAGCTGTCCGATGACGATTCGTGTTGCCAGCCGCCGCCGTAGCTTGACCTCACTGACCACCGCGTTCCCCGGCGCGGAGATCATCGATGTGACATCCAAAGCCCCTGACCCGTGGGTGCGGCTGAGCCCGTTCTATCCGCACGGTGGCCTGCCGGTGCCGTACTTCGACGGCGTCACCAGCCAGTCGGTGGAAGGCGTCTGGCAGACCCTCAAGGTCTTCGAACACGCCGACATCGATCTCGGAAAGCTGGAGGTCACCACGATGAAGGGGCTGAAGCGGACGGTACGCCGGTACGGCCCTGTCCAGGGCCACCGGGCCGGCCCGCAGAGTGAGCAGCTGCTGCCGTACGAGACCGCCCGGCGCCGCATCTACCTGCCGACCTACCGCTGGATGCTGGAGCACCGGGCCTCAGACCTGGTCGAACGCCTTCGCGGCATCCCGGACGTGGTCCTCCTCGACTACACCACCAACGGCGACGTGACCGATCCCCGTAGTCCGCTCTCCCACGCGGCGCTCATCCAGCTGTACCTCGAAGGCCGGTGGCCCGAAGAGAACTGACCGGCCGGTCCTTGGTCAGGGTCGGTCAAGTTCGGGCAATGTCCGCTTCCTCCAACGCACTTACGGGCTACGTTCGCCTGCGCATGCGTTCGACGGGGGAGGTTTCGCATGGCTATAGAGCTGCCCGACGAGGTGGTCACGTTCCTCTCGTTCATCGGGATCAACTGGCCCACGGTGAACGAGGACAAGGTCAGGGAATTCGCGTCCCACGTACGAGAGTTCGCTGAAAACGTGGAGGAGTCCCATCGGGACTCGACCGCGACGATCCACGGTCTGGGCGAGGCGTACGAGGGCGCCTCGTACGAGGCGCTGCTGGCCAAGTGGGCGGCGCTGTCGGACAGTCATCTGAACGATCTGGTGCAGGCCTGCCACATGGTGGCCACCGCGTTGGACGTGGCGGCGGACGTGATCGTGGCGATGAAGGTCGAGACGATCGCCGAACTGGTGGTGCTGGCGGCCGCGTTCATCGCGGACCAGGCGGCGGCGGTGGCGACCTTCGGGATCGCGGAGGCGGCGGTGATCCTGATCGAGGAGACCGCGAAGCGGCTGATCAACTTCCTTGAGCAGCAGCTTGAGCAGTACATCATCGCGCAGGTCCTCGAGGCCGCGATCGAGCCGTTGATCGACACGGTGGCGGGGGCGGTGAGCGGCCTGGTCTTCGAAGCCACCGCGAGCGCCCTTGGGGTGGACAGCGGCACGGCCGCCGGCGCCGGGTTCCGGATCGACCCGGACGCGCTGGAGGCGCACGCCCGCACCATGCACGACCACGCCGAGACCGTGGTCGGCCACGCCCAGAACTTCCAGTCCAAGATCGCGGGGGTGAGCTTCGAATGAGCAACCAGATCGTCAAAGCCCTGGAGCACAGCGCCCAGAAGCTCGGCAAGACCCTCGCCGAGGACGCCGGCAAGGCGCTCAAGAACTTCTACCGCAAGGCCGGCGACAACCTGAAGAAGGTCGCCCACAACACCCGCGAGACCGACGCCAAACACGCGGCCGACCTGAAGAAGATGCTGGGCGGCGACCACAAGGGCGTCCCGCACCCCCGGGGTCCCGGTGGCCGGGGCCGACCGGGCAACTCCCACCCCAAGGGCCGCGGCCGCGAGCAGGTCAAGAGCCCCCGCACCGAGGGCCGCCCGCTGGACACCCGCTGCGGCGGCGGCGAGCCGGTCGACATGGCCACCGGACGGATGTACATCGACCAGGTCGACGCCCAACTGCCCGGCTCGCTCCCGCTGCTGTTCACCCGCAGCTTCGACTCCGGCTACACCGCCGGACGCTGGATGGGCGAACGCTGGGTCTGCACCTTCGACGAGCGCCTGGAGGTCGACGTCGAAGGCGTCGTCCACCTGCGCGCAGACCGCATCTCCCAGGCCTACCCGCACCCCGAGCCGGGCGACCCCTCCTTCTCCGGCGCCGGCAGCCGCCGCGAGCTCGACGTCGACCCCGAGACCGGCGACTACACCCTCACCGAACGGTCCACCGGCCTCATACGGGAGTTCACCCTCCAGCCGGACCGCGAGGTAGCTCTGCTGACCCGGGTCCGCGACCGGCACGGCCGACACTACGACCTCGCCTACGACGAGCACGGCGCCCCACTCTCCATCACCCACTCCGGCGGCTACCGCCTCCTGGTCACCGTCGACGCCGACCGCATCACCGCCCTGCGCCTGGCCGGCGCCGGCCAGGACGGCCACGACGCCCTGCTGATGCGCTACGGCTACACCGACGGCCACCTCACCTCGGTCTACAACTCGTCCGGCAAGCCGATGCGCTTCACCAACGACACCACCGGCCGCCTCACCTCCTGGACCGACCGCAACAACTCCCAGTACCTCTACACCTACGACGCCCACGACCGCGTCATCGACGAGGGCGGCGCCGACGGCACCCTGCGCTTCCGCTTCACCTACGGCGACCCCGACCCCACCACCGGCCTCAAGGTCCACACCGAGACCAACGCCCTTGGCCACACCACCACGTACCACGTCAACGAACACGCCCAGATCACCACCCAGACCGACCCACTGGGCAACACCACCCACTTCGAACGCGACGACTACGACCGCCTCCTCACCCAGACCGACCCCCTCGGCCGCACCACCACCTACGAGTACGACGGCGCAGGCGACCTCGTCACCGTCACCCGGCCGGACGGCCTGCAGACCACGATCGGCTACCTCGGCGAACTCTCGCTCCCCACACTCATCACCGAACCAGGCGGCCTCACCTGGCAGCAGACCTACAACGAGGACGGGCTCCGGACCTCCATCACCGATCCCACCGGTGCTGTGACCATCTTCGGCTACGACGACAACGGCCACTTGGCCGCAGCCACCGATCCGTTGGGGAACACCACCCTGGTGCGCTGCGACCCGGCCGGGCTCGCGCTGGAGATGACCGACCCGAACGGGGCGACCACTCGCTACCAGCGCGACGCCTTCGGACGCTGCGCGGCCGTGACCGATCCACTCGGCGCGGTGACGGGGATGACCTGGACAATCGAGGGCCGCCCTGCCGGACGCACTGCTCCCGACGGGACCAGCGAGTCGTGGACGTACGACGGTGAGGGCAACGCGCTGACCCACACCGACCAGCTCGGCCGGGTCAGTTCGTACGAGTACACGCACTTCGAGACCCTGGCCGGCCGCACCGGTCCGGACGGTGCCCGGCTCGCCTTCAGCCACGACGCCGACATGCGGCTGACCATGGTCACCAATGCCCTCGGCCAACAGTGGACCTACACCTATGACGCCGCCGGACGCGTCGTCACAGAGACCGACTTCCACGGCCGCACTCTCACCTACGAGCTCGACGCCGCCGGGCAACTCGTGTCGCACATCGACCCGCTCGGGCAACGAACCAACTACCGTCACGACCTCATGGGCCGCACCGTCGTCAAGGATGCGGCCGGACTTGTGACCACCTTCGCCTATGACGACGCCGACCGACTCGTCCGGGCCTCAAACCCCGATGCCGATGTCATCCGCACCTTCGACCCGCTCGGCAACCTGCTCACCGAGAGCGTCAACGGTCGCACCATCGCCCACTCCCGCGACGCGCTCGGCCGCCGGACCCTGCGCACCACCCCGGCCGGCCACACCAGTGCCCGGACATATGACGCGGCCGGGCACCCGATCACCCTCGCAACTCCCGGGGGGACCCTCGACTTCGCCTTTGACGCAGCGGGACGCGAGCACCGGCGGACCATCGCCGGCCGCCTCACCCTCAACAACTCCTGGGACAGCCGTCACCAGCTAACCGGGCAAGCGCTGGAGACCCACCGTCAGGAGGTGCTGCAGCGCCGCGCGTTCGCCTATGCAGCCGACGGGAGCCTCACGACGGTCGACGACCAGCTCAGCGGCCGCCGGACCTTCGACCTCGACAGCTCAGGACAGGTCACGGCCGTTCATGCCACCACCTGGTCCGAGAGTTACGCCTACGACCTGGCCGGAAATATCACCAGCGCCGACTGGCCTGCCACCGGCGCCACCAAGGCGGCACTCGGCGCCCGCCAGTACGTCGGCAGTCAGCTGAGCACAGCGGGCCGGGTTCGCTACGAGTACGACGCCGCAGGCCGGACCACCCTGCGCCAGGTCACCCGGCTGTCCAAGAAGCCCGATACCTGGCGCTACAGCTGGGACGCCGAGGACCATCTCACCGAGGTCAGCACCCCCGACGGCACCCGTTGGCGTTACCGCTACGACCCCTTCGGTCGGCGAATCGCCAAGCAGCGCCTGGCCGTCGACGGCAGCACGGTCGAGGAGCAGACCGAGTTCACCTGGGATGGCCCCGCCCTCGTCGAGCAGACCACCAGGGCCCCCTATCTGCCGGGACCACACACACTGACCTGGGACTACCACGAGCTCCACCCGCTCACCCAGACCGAGACCATCACCACCGCGGCGTCCGACAGTGGCTCGCAGGAGCAGGTCGACCGACGCTTCTTCGCCATCGTCACCGACCTGGTCGGCACACCGACCGAACTCGTCGATCCGGCCACCGGAACCATCGCCTGGCGGTCCACACCCACCCTGTGGGGGCACACCACCTGGCCCAGCGACAGCAGCACCTATACACCTCTGCGCTTTCCCGGCCAGTACTTCGACCCGGAAACCCGCCTGCACTACAACGTCAATCGCTACTACGACCCCGAGACCGGCCGCTACACCACCCCGGATCCCCTCGGGCTCACCCCTGACCCCAATCCCGACACGTACATCCACAACCCGCATACCTGGACCGACCCCCTAGGGCTCTCCCCGCACCCCGGTCGTCCCACTGGGCCCGATCCCCACGGACATATCGTCTACCGGGCACTTTCCCCTCATGACAACCCCGCGAACGGATTGACAGCCCGCGACCCCAACAATGCGGGAGTGAGGCCACTATCGCATGTCGCCGGAAAGAAACGGTCGCCCTGGATATCCATGACCAAGAATCCCGACATAGCCTTCGACAAGTACGACCAAGGCCACGGGGTGGTCGCCATCGACCTGCGCCGGATGCCCTATCGATATGTGGACATTTCTGATGGCCCCTTCCCATCCAGCAGGCGACACAGCGCCTACGCCCGCAAGGACTCCGAAGTGCTAGCCTGGCAGCACATTCCAGCGGATGCAATTGTCGGACACTGGCCGGGAGCTTGACTGATGGAAGAACTGTTGGAGCTGTTGGACGCAGCTTGGGACGACGAGACGGGTTTTCTCGGGAAACTCCGATCCGGCCAATTCGATCCGGCTGCGGGCGAGGCCTACGTGTCGCTGCTCTCGCGAATTCCGGAGCCCGGGGAGATGATCGACTCCCGACTTGTGCAGCTCATCTGGTTCGCCCCGCTGTTCATGGAGTGGCAGACGGAAAGGGCCGCCGAGAGCGAGGAAGAGTCCCGGCAGCTCACCCGGATCGCCACCCAGGTGCAGGAAGCGATCGAGGGCATCCTCGGAGTGCCGTAAGCCTTCTCGGCTGCCCCCTGGGCCCGGTGGCACCCTCCGCGTGGAGGCCCACCGGTCCCGCCGGCCCCCGCCCGGGCCTCACCACAGGTACGAGGCGATCCGCTCCCGCAGCCCGGCCGCGTCCAGGCCGTAGGCGGTCAGGTGCTCGGCGATGGAGCCGTACTGCCGGTGCTCCTCCTTCGGGACGCCGAGGCCGAGCACCCGGTGCGGCAGGTCGTTCAGCGCCTCGTTGACCTCGCCGACCGAGGTGCCCGCGAGGTAGGGCTCGACCAGCACCACGCTCGCCGGGCCGTCCCCGACGGCCACCCGCAGACCGTCGCGGTCGAACGGGCGGACCGTGGCCGCGTACTGCACCGTCACGTCCAGCCCCTCGGTGGCCGCCAGCACGGCGTCGAGCATCGGGCCGACCGCGAGCACCACGCCGCGCCCACCCTGACGGATCGTCAGGAACCTTCCCGGCGCGACCGGCTGAGCGTTCGCGTTCTGATGCGCCGACAGCCGGACGTACGCCTTCTCGTCGCCGTCCGCGACCGCGTGCCGCAGCAGCCGCTCGGCCTCGTCCGGGTGCCCGGGCACGTGCACCGTCCAGCCGGGCAGGGTGTCCAGCAGCGCCACGTCCCCGGGCGCCATGTGGGTACGGCCACCGGCCGGCCAGTCGTACGAACCGGCCGCGCTGACCAGCACCGCGCCGACGCCCTGGTGGCCGAGGTCCAACTTGACCTGCTCGAAGGGGCGTTCCACCAGGAAGCTGGCGAAGGTGTGGGCGATCGGCCGCAGCCCGGCCAGCGCCAGGCCGCCGGCCACGCCGATCAGCAGCTGCTCGCGGATCCCGACGTTGATCACCCGGTCGGGGTGCTCGGTCCGGGCGGCCCGGAAGGCGTCGGTCCCGATGTCGGCCAGCACGACGGCCAACCTCGGGTCCTGGTCCAGCAGTTCGGTGCTGACGGTCGCGAAACGCTCACGCATGGTGTCCATGATGTGGTGACTCCCCCTCTTCAGTACTTGGACTCGACCTGGGCGACCACGACGTGCGGCCGGCCCTCGTGCGGCGTGGTGAACGCCCGGTACAGCGCCTCGTGGTCCCGGCCGTCCACCGTGACGGCCGACCAGCCCGCGCCCTCGAACCGGGCCGCGATCCCGCCCTGCCAGCCCAGGCTGGCCGAGGAGTTGTCGATCACCACGGTGTGCAGCCGGTCGAGACCGTAGGCCCCGGCGAAGGCGACCGCCTCGTGGTTGCTGCCCTCGTCGAACTCGGCGTCCCCGATCAGCACCCAGACCGCCGGGTCCAGCAGGCCCTGGGCGCGCAGTCCGAGCGCGGTGCCGACCGCCAGCGGGAGGCCGTGGCCGAGCGAACCCGAGCCGATCTCGGCCCCGGGCACCAGCAGCCGGTCCGGGTGGTGGCCGAGCGGCGAGTCGTACCCGCCGAAGCTCGGCAGCACCGCCGGGTCGAGGAAGCCCTTGGCCGCCAGCACCGCGTAGTACGCCATCGGGCCATGGCCCTTGGAGAGCAGGAAGCGGTCCCGGTCGGCGGCCGTGAAGCTCTCCGGCCCGACCCGGAGCACCCGGTCGTAGAGCACCCAGAGCGCGTCCAGGGTGGAGGTGGCGGCGGGGCCGTGCTTCTCGTCGCCGGTCATCAGGGCCATCAGGGAGGCCAGGTCGTCGAAGCCGTACTGCTGCGGGATGGTCGCTGCGGTGGTCATGGATGAGATCGTGCAACTTGAAGTCGACTTCAAGTCAAGCCCGGTATCGTTCCTGCCCGTGACTCTCTCCCGACACGACCTGCTCACCATCGGCCAGCTCGCCGAGCGCAGCGGGATGGCCACCTCCGCGCTGCGCTACTACGAGAAGCTCGGGCTGCTGCGGTCCGAGCGGACGGCCGGCGGCCAACGCCGGTACTCCCGCGCCACGCTGCGCCGGGTCGCCTTCATCCGGGCCGCGCAGCGGGTCGGCCTCTCCCTCGACGAGGCCGGGACCGCACTCGACCGCCTGCCCGGCGACCGCGCGCCGAGCAGCCAGGAGTGGAGCGCGGTGGCCGAGTCCTGGCAGTCCAGGATCGACCAGCAGATCGCCGAGCTGGAGCAGCTCAAACGCAAGCTCACCGGCTGCATCGGCTGCGGCTGCCTGTCCCTCGCGCGCTGCGCGCTCTACAACGCGGACGACCGCGCCGGGGCCACCGGACCCGGCGCCCGCTATCTGCTCACCCGCGATCCGGCCGGAGGTCCGGAGCCGCACACCACCGACCTCTGATCCATCTATGCTGCCTTCGAACACACCACGGCACCCGGCCGACTCGAACAGCCACGGGGGAGAACAGACATGACCGAGCATCAGGACGTCTCGCTGGACTGGATGTCGGGTGACCAGGACGAACTCCGCCCGCCCACCGACCTGCGCCCTGAGGTGCCGCACCCCGCTCGGATGTACGACTACTACCTGGGCGGCAAGGACAACTTCCCGGCCGACCGGGAGGCCGCCGAGAAGGTGCTCTCGCTCAGCCCGCTGGTCCGGATCAGCGCGCTCGCCAACCGCTCCTTCCTGCAGCGCGCCGTCCGCAGACTGGCCGCCGAGTACGGCATCCGGCAGTTCCTGGACATCGGCACCGGCATCCCGACCGCGGGCAACACCCACGAGATCGCGCAGCAGGTGATACCCGACGCCAAGGTCGCCTACCTCGACAACGACCCGATCGTGCTGGTGCACAGCCGCGCGCTGCTGGCCGGTGCCGGTGTCGGCAACGCCTCGGTGGTCCAGGCCGACCTGCGCGACCCGAAGGCGATCCTGGACAACCCCGAGGTCCGCAAGGTGATCGACCTCGGCGAGCCGGTCGCGCTGCTGCTCTTCGCCGTGCTGCACTTCATCGACGACGCCGACGACCCGTGGGGCATCGTCCGCACCCTGGTCGACGCGCTCCCCTCCGGCAGCTTCCTGGCCATCTCGCACGGCACCGGCGACTTCTCCACCCCCGAGGCGGCCGCCAAGGGCCCCGCCATCTACAAGAGCGCGACCGCCCAGCTCAGCATGCGCCCCAAGGCCGAGGTGCTGCGCTTCTTCGACGGTCTCGAGCTGCTCGAACCCGGCCTGGTCACCGCCCCCACCTGGCACCCGGACCAGCCGCCGGCCGACACCGACGCCACCACCGGCATCTGGGCCGGGGTCGCCCGCAAGCCCTGATCCTCCGTCATATGCCTGACAGCGACCCCCTGGCGGCGTAGGGTGCTCGGCACCGGACGCGCTGGGGGGTGCGATGGAACTGGGGCGCAGCGTAACGCAGTTGGCCCGACGTCGACTGCTGGCGGTCTGCCTGGCACTGGTCGTGCTGGGCAGCCCGTGGGTCCAGGAGTTGCTCCGTCGGGACTTGTCGCAGAACTTCGCGCTCGACCTGCTGTGGAGTCAGCTCCAGGCGGCGAACTGGTGGACCTCGACCGGCGACATGGCCTGGGCGTGGAGCCAACTGACCAGCACCCTGGTCCTGCTGGCCACCCTGCTCCTGACGGTTCCCCGGTTCGTACCGCTGCGCCAAGGGGTCCCCGCCCTCCTGGTCGGGTGCGTCGGCAGCGGCGGCCTGGCGGGCTTCCTGTCCGCCCTTCCGATCCTCGTCATGCTCTGGCTGAGCGACCGGTGGAGCAGTCTCGTGATCGGCGGGATGTTCGGGGATCCGGTGACCGCCGGCATGGTCTTCGGCCAGTTCGTCGGCCTGCTGCTCGCCCTCGCCCTGCTCTCCCTGGCAACCCGGCCGGAGGGCGCCCCGACGGCCCCCCGGCGCCCCGCCCGCAAGCGTGATCGGAGCACCGTCATGGCCGAGTACCAGCGACCGAACTCCACCCCGCTGGGCAGCGTGCCGGGCGATGTGACCAGGTACCTCAGTGCGGCTGCCTACACCGATCCGGCGTTCGCCCGTCTGGTGGTCGAGCACCTGGTCGCCGACGAGTTCGGTGCCGTCGCCACCTCACCGGGCCTCGACCTGGTCCCGGTGGCCCGGCACAGCCTGGCGGCCCGCGCCCTGCGCCGGCGCCGCGACCTGGCACTCGCCGCCGTGTTCGGCGTACTGCTGCTGGCCGCGCCGCTCTGGCTGCTGCCCGCCTGGATCGGGCTCCGACTGCTCGCCCTGGCTGCCCGCGACGGCCGCGGCGACCAGGCGGCCCGCGGCCGCAGCCAGGCCACCGCACCAGGCGTGCCGGGCCGGCTGATCGGCGCCGCGACGACGCTCGTCGGCCTGTGGTTCGCGCTGGCCGTCGGCCTGACCGCGCTCTCTCCCCCGGGCCTCTGGTCCTGGCTGCTCGGCAGTTACCTGTACGCCGTCCCGGCCGTCGCGCTCACCCTGCTCGCGCTGGTGGCGGCCTACCTGCTGACGGTTCGTCACGCTCTGGAGGTCGACGCCCGGCTACGCGGACAGCTCCGCCGCGAGGTGTTCCGCTCCGACGCCCCGGTCTCACCGGCCGGCCCGAACTGGGTGCCGGAGCGGCTTCGCACCATCGCCCAGGCACAGCGGGGCAACCTCACCGTGTACAGCGGCTTCAACCCGTTCATCGGTTTCGCCGGTTCCCACAAGGACTGGAAGCTCGCGGTGCCGCTGTTGCCACCGGTCGTCCTGGGCCACAGTGCGGGCCCGGTGTCCGAATTCGACGTCTGGGACGTGCTGACCGAAGTCCGACGGCGCCTGCGCGACACCTCCGCCCGGCACAGCACCGACCGACCGGCGGGCCACGACGCCGACCTCTCCGACCTGATCCTGAAGGACCGGGTCTTCGCCAACGGCGCGGCCCTCGTGGGGGACAGCGACATCCTCGCCGAGGACCGGCTCTCCCCGGCCGTGGAACTGACGCCGGAGCAGGTCCGGCGGATCGCGCTCAACCCCGACGGTGTGGTCCGGCACTATCTGGGCGCCCATCTTCCGCTCTGGGGCGACGACGTGGTGCCGAGCATGTTCCTGCACATGTCCACCAACGGGAAGACCCTGCACATCCAGGCCGAACTGCGCATCCTCGCGCCGGTGCAGGCCGACTACCACGCGATCGACCAGCTGCCCGGCACCCTCACCACCGGCCGGCTCGGGGTCCTTCGCCTCGCCGCGCTGGAGCAGACCGGCCGGGCACTCTTCCGGGCCCCCAGGGAATCCCTGGACCACGCGGCCTTCGGACGCCGACGCCGCCGTCGGCAGCTGCGCGAACTGGTGGCGATCGAGGAGGACCCGACCTTCGACTACGGGGCCCAGCTGAGCATCCGCGAGCACGCCAGCGACGGCCACTACCAGAACTACTTCCAACGGGTCGATTCCGACCGGGCGTTCGCCACCCTCACCGAGCACACGCTGGCCGCGATCCGGGAGTTCCTGGAGGCCCACGGTGTGGACACCGCCGACCTCCGCAAGCAGCAGCAGTCCATCCTCAACCACGGCGTCATCCAGCAGGGCGGCATCAGCGTGGTCGGCAACCAGGCGGTCGGCCAGTACGCCACCGCGACCGGCACACCCGGCGTCCCCCAGCAGAGCGGTGCGTCCGCACCCACCCCGGCGCCTGCCAAGACCCTGTGACGGAAGGACCGTTGATGTCGAACGAACCGGTGACCAACCACGGCGTCCAGCAGTTCGGCGGCCACAGCCAGGTCGGCAACCAGGCGATCGGCCAGCACGCCCGCGCGGTCAGCGGCCCGGTCGGCTTCCAGAACCTGGCGGTCGACCATCGGGCGCTGGCCGTCGAACTGCTCGCCACCGTTGAGCGGTTGCTCGCCGAGCACCGGTCCGAGCTCCCCGACGGCGACACCCCGCAGCTCGAAGTACGCCGCCTGCGCGAGGAGTTGGCCGAGCAGCGCCCCGAGCCCGGTGTGCTGCGCCGCGCCCTGGACCGGCTGACCGCGATCGCCGCCCCGATCGCCCCGCTGGCCGTCGCGGTCGCCGAACTGACCGGCGCCGTCCAGGGCATCCTCGGAAACTAGACCCGCTTCTGCAAGGTCTCCCACAACTCCTGCACCCGGGGCGCCAGTTCGGCCAGCGTGCCGCTGTTGTCGATCACCAGGTCGGCGATCGCCAGCCGGGTCTGCCGGTCGGCCTGGGCGGCCATCCGGGCCCGGGCCTCGGCCTCGGTCATGCCGCGCAGCCGGACCAGCCGGTCGATCCGGACCTCGTCGCTCGCGTCCACCACGACCACCTGGTCGTAGAGCGGCGCGAGCCCGTTCTCGGCGAGCAGCGGGACGTCGTGCACCACCACGTCCCGCTCGCCCGCCGCGGCCTCCAGTTCGGCGGAGCGGGCCCGGACCAGCGGGTGCACGATCGCGTTCAGCGCCGCCAGCCGCTCCGGGTCGGCGAAGACCAGCGCACCGAGCGCGGGCCGGTCCAGCGAACCGTCGGCCCGCAGCACCGAGGGGCCGAACTCGGCCACCACGGCGCGCAGTCCGTCCGTCCCCGGCGCGACCACCTCACGGGCGATCAGGTCGGAGTCCACGATCAGCGCGCCCAGCGCGGCCAGTTGCCCGGAGACCTCGCTCTTGCCCGCGCCGATCCCGCCCGTAAGTCCGATCCTCAGCATGGCGTCAGGCTACCGCCCCGTCGAGATCGAGCTGCTCGCCGGGCTTCGGCTGCCCGAACTCCACCCCGGACGTCCCGCCGATCAGCCGCCCGTGCACGGCCTGCCCGGCCTCGCTGAGCACCGCCTCGTGCACGGCGAGCGCCCGCCGGGGCGCGGCCTCGCGGACGTAGTCGATCAGGTCGGCGACCCGCGCCCAGGGTGCGGCCAGCGGGAGCAGCAGCGTCTCCACCGGCTGCGGCGGCAGGGTCAGCGCGTCGCCGGGGTGGAACAGCCGGCCGTCCAGCAGGAAGCCGATGTTGCCCACCCGGGGGATGTCCGGGTGGATGACGGCGTGCCACTCGCCGTGCACGCTGACGTCCAGACCGTTGACCTCGAAAGCATCGCCCTCCCCCACCACCTTGACCCGGCTGCCCAGCCCGGTCAGCTGCCGGGCGACCGAGCCGTTGGTCCAGATCCGCAGCCCGGGGTCGGCCTCGGCGGCCGCGCGCAGGCGGTCCTCCACGAAGTGGTCGAAGTGCTCATGGGTGATCAGCACCGCGTCGGCACCCCGCAGGGCGTCCTCCTCGGTGAACGCTCCGGGGTCGATGACCACGGTGGCCCGCTCGGTCTCGACGCGTACGCAGGCATGTCCGAACTTGGTGAGTCGCATACCGGAAACACTACAGCAGGACTGTACAGTTCTGCTGTACAGAATCCGGATAGACTGCTCCCATGGAGAACCTCGACCCCCTGGAGCTCGCCGCCGAGCTGCGCACCACCATCGGCACCCTGGTCCGCCATCTGCGGGTCGGCGACGAGCTGCCGCAGAACCAGGCCGCCGTCCTCGGCTGGCTGGTCCGCGAGGGCCCGCACACCACCGCCGAGCTGGCGGATCGTCAGCGCGTCCGGCACCAGTCGATGGCCCGCACCGTCGCCCTGCTCACCGGGGCCGGGCTGGTCGAGCCGCAGCGGCACGCCACCGACGGCCGCAAGGTGCTGCACGCCGCCACCGCCGAGGGCACCGCCGCCCTGCACGCCCAGCGCAGCCGCCGCGAAGGGGACCTGGCGGCCGCCATCGCGGACCGGCTCACCCCGGCCGAGCAGCACCGGCTGCGGGACGGCATCGCGCTGCTCGCCAAGCTCGGCTGATCCGCCGTTCGGATGACCCGGCCATGCCTTCCCCCCGCCGGACGCGTTGAGCAGGTCGCTCCGTACCGCCGCGAAGGGATGCCCGTCATGAAGCTCACCAAGACCAGGCTCGCCGTCCTGCTGATCACCGCCGCCGGCGGTCTGCTGCTGGCCGGCGCAGGTCCGGCCGCCGCCTGCGACGCGCTCGGCGGGCTGTCCGCGCTCAGCGGCGACTTCGGCAACAGCTGCCTCAGCCGCTGACCCCCGCGGGTTCCCGCTCCACCGGCTCCAGCTCCACCGAAGGGCGCTGCACCGGCAGCACCGCCGCCGGGATCGGCGGCAGCGCGACGTGCTCGGTCAGCCCGATCCGCCGGTGCAGCCGCCGCAGTGGCGCGGGCGCCCACCAGTTGAACTCGCCGAACAGCGTCATCGCGGCCGGCACCAGCAGACAGCGCACCAGCGTCGCGTCCACCGCGACGGCCACCGCCAGCGCCACGCCCATCTCCTTGACCATCAGCATCTGCCCGGCCGCGAACCCGGCGAAGACGATCACCATCAGCAGCCCGGCCGAGGTGATGATCCGTCCGCTCCGCTGCAGCCCGAGCTCCACCGAGCGGGCACAGCTGTACCCCTCGTCCCGGAGTTCCTTGATCCGGGCCAGCAGGAAGACCTCGTAGTCCATCGAGAGGCCGAAGGCGAAGGCGAAGACCAGCACGGGTATGAAGGTCTCAAGACCGCCGTTCGGGGTGAACCCCAGCAGCCCGCTGAAGTACCCGTGCTGGAACACCAGGGTCAGCGCGCCGAGCGAGGCCCCCAGCGAGAGCACGTTCATCAGCAGCGCCTTGACCGGCATCACCACCGAGCCGGTCATCAGGAACAGCAGCACCAGCGTGCCGACCGCGACCAGCCCCAGCGCCCAGGGCCCCCGGGTGGCGATCTCGTGCTGGAAGTCGACCACCGAGGCGGCGTCCCCCGTCACGTACGTGGTCAGCCCGCCCCGCTGGTCGCGGAGCTCGCCGACCACGGCCTTGGCCCCGCTGCCCTGCGGGTCACCGGCGACCAGCACCTCGACCGTGCTCAGCTCCGGGGAGACCGGCGTGACGGCCCGTACGCCGGTCACGCCGGGCAGCTTCGAAACCACCTGATCGGCGTACTGCTGCGCGGCCGCCTGGCCGCCCTCGACCACCACGGTGACCGGGGCGGGGGCCAGCTGCGGGAACCGCTGTTCGATGGTCTCGGCCACCTGACGGCCCGCCGAGGAGGTGGGCAGCACGCCGGCGCCGGAGCTGCGCCAGTCCGAGCTGAGGAACGGGGCGCCGGCCGCCATCAGCAGCGCGACGCAGATCAGCACCACCGGCACCGCGCGGCGCTGCACCCGGCGTACCGTCCGGGCGAAGAAGCCCTCGTCCGAGACCGGTCCGCTGGGTGTCCTGACCCGGTGTCCGACGAAGCCGAGCAGCGCGGGGATCAGGGTGAGCGCCGCCGCGACGGCGATCACCACCACGCTCACGCCGGCCACCGCGACCGCCCGGAAGACCGGGCTGGTGAAGACGAAGAGTCCGGAGAGCGCGACGGCGACGGTCAGTCCGGAGAAGGCGACCGTCCGGCCCGCCGTGGCGGCGGTCCGCTCCACGGCGGCCGCGATCGCGGCCCCGTGCCCGCGTTCCTCGCGGAACCGGTTGACCATCAGCAGCGCGTAGTCGATGGAGAGTCCGAGGCCGAGCACGGTGGCGATCGGCAGCACGCTGGTGTCGATGTCCATCAGCCGGCTGAAGCCGAACATCGCCAGCAGGGCCCCGCCGACCGAGGCGACCGCCCCGATCACCGGCAGGCTCGCGGCGGCGAAGCCACCGAAGACCAGCACCATCACCAGCAGGGTCAGCGGCAGCGTGACGATCTCACCGAAGCGGGTGTCCCGCTCGGTCTGGTCCTTGACCTCCTGCTGGATCACCAGGTCCCCGCCGACGGTCACGTGGGTGCCGGGGGCGCCGATCGCGGCCAGCTCGGCCGTCACGGCCTTCAGCTGCGCGTCGGTGCTGCCGTCCGCCATCCGCACCGAGACCAGACCGGCGTTCCCGTCAGTGGAGGTGAGCGCGCCACCGGTGCCGTACGGGTCGGAGACCGAGGTCACCCCGGGCAGCGCGCCGATCTCGGCGGTGGCGGCCGTCACGGCGGCCTTGACCGCCGGATCGCTCACCGGCGCACCGTCCACCACCGCGGTCACGGTGCCCCTGGCCGGGTCGGCGGCGGCCACCGCGGCGGTGCCGGCGGCCGATTCCGAGCCGCCCGCCGAGGTGGTCGAGACACTGCTGTCGAACACCCGCCCGCCGATCAGCACACCCAGCAGCAGCACCACGGCCCACAGGCCGAGCACCCAGCGCCGGTGGCGATGGCAGAACCGGCCGAGGGCCGCGAGCCGCCCGCCGACCTGAGGTCCGGCGGGCTGCGAGGTGGGGGGTGCCGCAGTAAGGGAGGTGCGCATATGTGCGTGGCCTTTCGGGCAGTTCCCCTCAAAGCTAGGCGTAAACGCACCAATGCCCTATACCTCGGGCCGGAGTTCCATCTCACACGAACGAACCCCCCGTCCCGGGAACCGGGACGGGGGGTTCGTCAGTGACTAACCCTCAGTGATGAGGATGAGATCAGCTCTGGCCACCGGCCAGCTTCTCGCGCAGCGCGGCGAGCGCCTCGTCCGAAGCGAGAGCGCCGGAGCCCTCGTCGCTGCTGGAGGAGTACGAGCCACCGGCGGCGGCGACAACGGCCTCGCCACTCTCGGCAGCGGCCTCGGCATCGGCCTCACGGCTCTTGATGACCTGGGCCTGGTGCTGCTCGAAGCGGGTCTGCGCCTCGGCGTACTGGCGCTCCCACTCCTCACGCTGCTTCTCGAAGCCGGGCAGCCAGTCGTTCGCCTCGGGGTCGAAGCCCTCCGGGTAGATGTAGTTGCCGGCGTCGTCGTACGAGGCAGCCATGCCGTACAGGGTCGGGTCGAACTCGACCGTGGCCGGGTCGGCACCGAGCGACTCGTTGGCCTGCTTCAGCGAGAGGCTGATGCGGCGGCGCTCGAGGTCGATGTCGATGACCTTGACGAAGATCTCGTCGCCGACCTGGACGACCTGCTCCGGGATCTCCACGTGGCGCTCGGCCAGCTCGGAGATGTGGACCAGGCCCTCGATGCCCTCGTCGACGCGCACGAACGCACCGAACGGAACGAGCTTGGTGACCTTACCGGGGACGACCTGACCGATCTGGTGCGTCCGGGCGAACTGCTGCCACGGGTCCTCCTGGGTCGCCTTCAGCGACAGGGAGACGCGCTCGCGGTCCATGTCAACGTCGAGAACCTCGACGGTGACCTCCTGGCCGACCTCGACAACCTCGGACGGGTGGTCGATGTGCTTCCAGGACAGCTCGGAGACGTGCACCAGGCCGTCGACGCCACCCAGGTCCACGAAGGCACCGAAGTTGACGATCGAGGAGACGACGCCGGAGCGCACCTGACCCTTCTGGAGGGTGGTGAGGAAGGTCTGGCGGACCTCGCTCTGGGTCTGCTCCAGCCAGGCACGGCGGGACAGGACCACGTTGTTGCGGTTCTTGTCCAGCTCGATGATCTTGGCCTCGAGCTCCTTGCCCACGTAGGGCTGGAGGTCGCGGACGCGGCGCATCTCGACGAGCGAAGCCGGCAGGAAGCCACGGAGGCCGATGTCGAGGATGAGACCACCCTTGACGACCTCGATGACGGTACCGGTGACGATCCCGTCCTCTTCCTTGATCTTCTCGATCGTGCCCCAGGCGCGCTCGTACTGAGCCCGCTTCTTGGACAGGATCAGACGACCCTCCTTGTCCTCCTTCTGGAGAACCAGGGCCTCGATCTCGTCGCCGACCTTGACGACCTCGTGCGGGTCAACGTCGTGCTTGATCGAAAGCTCACGGGAGGGGATGACACCCTCGGTCTTGTAACCGATGTCGAGGAGAACCTCGTCACGGTCGACCTTCACGATGATGCCCTCGACGATGTCGCCATCGTTGAAGTACTTGATGGTCTCGTCGATCGCCGCGAGGAACGCTTCCGCGTCGCCGATGTCGTTGATCGCGACCTGCGGGGTGGTGCTGACAGAGGTGTCGGTGGGGCTCGTCATTAGGAAAAGGGCTCCGGTACGGACAAGAAGTCGTAGGTAATGCCACGCGGAGGGCCCGTATCGCTCCCACCGAAAGCCGGACAGCCAAGAACACGGCCCACCATTCCGGTTACCCAGAAGGTGTCCGTCTTGCGACCGTGGGGTCTTCGACAGATGCGAGCGCGACCTGCTCCGTCCGAGGCGCGCAGGCCCGCAGCGCAACTTGTAGCATACGGGTCCAGCCCGGCACGGTCAACGCCGAAGAGGGCGAGACGGTGGAGGTCGGGATGGATCAGGCCATATCCTCCGATTGCGCATCTCACGATGGCAGCCGCAGGGGCCTCTCCCCGGATGTCACGGTCACGACCCGGTACCTTGCGGCTCCGGTTTCGTGACAGCAGCGCTTCCGCAGTCCATACCCTACGCGACGGGCTCTATGACCTTGGCCACCACCCCCGCCTTCGACCCGGACGATCTTGTCCCCGCCGACCTTCCCGAGGAGGAAGAGGACGACGCCCTCCGCCGGGACGCCGAGGCCGGCGAGTCCAGCCGGGCCAGCCGGCTCTGGTGGGACCGGAACGCCGATGAGTACCAGGACGAGCACGGCGAGTTCCTCGGCGACGACCGCTTCACCTGGTGCCCCGAGGGCGTGGACGAGGCCGAGGTCCGGCTGCTCGGCCCGGCCGAGGCGCTGCGCGGCGCCCAGGTGCTGGAGATCGGCTCCGGCGCCGCCCAGTGCTCCCGCTGGCTGGCCGCCCAGGGCGCCCGGCCGGTCGCGCTGGACATCTCCTACCGCCAGCTCCAGCACTCCCGCCGGATCGACCTCGGCCGGGGCGCCGAGCCGATCGCGGTGGTGCAGGCCGACGGGTCGGTGCTGCCGTTCGCGGACGGCTCCTTCGACCTGGCCTGCTCGGCGTACGGGGCGGTGCCGTTCAGCGCGGACACCGCCGAGCTGATGCGCGAGGTGCACCGGGTGCTGCGCCCGGGGGGCCGCTGGGTCTTCTCGGTCACCCACCCGATCCGCTGGGCCTTCCCGGACGAGCCCGGTGAGGAGGGGCTGACCGCGTCCTCCTCGTACTTCGACCGCACCCCGTACGTCGAGCAGGACGCCGAGGGACGGGCCACCTACGTCGAGCACCACCGCACGCTCGGGGACCGGGTGCGCGAGCTGGTCGGGGCCGGGTTCCGGCTGCTGGACCTGGTCGAGCCGGAGTGGCCGGAGGAGCTGGAGCAGACCTGGGGCGGCTGGAGCCCGCTGCGCGGCGAGCTGTTCCCCGGGACCGCGATCTTCGTGGCGGAGCGGGGCTGACCGATGCGCTCCGTCGGGCTCGAACTGCCGGTCCGTACCGCCGTGCCCGCCCTGCAGCGGGCGCTGGCCGACGTGGGCGTCGCCGTTCTCGCGGCGCCGCCGGGGACGGGCAAGACCACCCTGGTGCCGCTCGCCCTGGCCGGTCTGGTGGACGCCCTGCCTGGACCGGCCCGGCGGGTGCTGGTGGCCGAGCCCCGGCGGCTCGCGGTGCGGGCCGCCGCGCGGCGGATGGCCTGGCTGCTCGGCACGGCGGTCGGTGAGCAGGTCGGGCTGACGGTGCGTGGGGAGCGGCGGGCCGGGCCCGGGACCGTGGTCGAGGTGGTCACCACCGGCGTGCTGCTGCAACGCCTGCAGCGCGACCAGGAGTTGACCGGGGTGGACGTGGTGGTGCTGGACGAGTGCCACGAACGCCACCTGGACGCCGACACCGCGCTCGCCTTCCTGCTGGACGTCCGGGCCACCCTGCGACCCGAGCTCCAAATCGTCTGCGCCTCGGCCACCTCCGACACCGCCGCCTGGGCCGAACTGCTCGGCGGCGCACCGGTGGTGGAGGCGCACGGCGTCGCCCATCCGGTCGAGGTGGTCTGGGCCCCGCCGCCGCGCGGGGTGAAGCCGCCGCAGGGCACCAGGACCGACCCGCTGCTGCTCGAGCACGTGGCCGGGACGGTCCGGCGCGCCTTGGCCGAGCGGACCGGGGACGTGCTCTGCTTCCTGCCCGGGGTGGGTGAAATCGCCCGGGTGGCCGGTCAGTTGGGCACCTCGATGGAGGTGCTGCAACTGCACGGACAGGCCCCGCAGGCGGTGCAGGACGCCGCGCTCTCGGCCGGCACCGGACGGCGGGTGATCCTGGCCACCTCGGTCGCGGAGTCCTCGCTGACCGTGCCGGGCGTCCGGGTGGTGGTGGACTCCGGGCTGACCCGCGAGCCGCGCACCGACCACGCGCGCGGCCTGGCCGGGCTGGTCACCGTACGGGCCTCGCTGGCCGCCGGGCGGCAGCGGGCCGGCCGGGCCGGGCGGGAGGCGCCCGGGGCGGTCTACCGGTGCTGGGCGGAGGCGGAGGACGCCCTCGCCGCGCCCTTCCCGACCCCGGAGATCGCCCAGGCCGAGCTGACCTCCTTCGCGCTCCAGGCCGCCTGCTGGGGCGACCCGGACGCGACCGGGCTGGCGCTGCCGGACCGGCCGCCGGGCGGGGCGATGGCCGCTGCCCGGCGGGTGCTGACCGGGCTCGGCGCGGTGGACGCGGACGGCCGGGCCACCGAGCGCGGCGGGCGGATCGTCCGGAGCGGGCTGCACCCCAGGCTGGCGCGCGCCCTGCTGGACGGCGCCCGACTGGTCGGCGCGCGCCGGGCCGCCGAGGTGGTCGCGCTGCTCTCGGAGGAGCCGCCCCGGGCCTTCGGTGACGACCTGTCGGAGGTCTGGCGCCGGGTCAGGTCAACCTCCGAGGACCCGTACGCGCGGCGCTGGAAGGACGAGACCCGGCGGCTGCGGCGCTTGGTGGACGCCCCCGACACCGGCCCGCCGGACGCCCGGGCCGCCGGTCTGGTGGTGGCCCTGGCCTACCCCGAGCGGGTGGCCAGGGCGCGTGCCGTGGACGGGCCCTACCTGATGGCCGCCGGGACCGCCGCCGAGCTCGGCACCGGCTCCCGGCTGGCCGGGACGGAATGGATCGCGGTGGCCGTTGCGGACCGCCCCGCGGGTTCGCCGTCGGCGCGGATCCGGCTGGCGGTGGCGCTGGACGAGGCGACCGCCCGGCAGGCCGGGGCCGCCCTGCTGACGGAACGCGAGGAGGTCGAATGGTCGCCCCGGCAGAGCGAGTTGACGGCCCGTCGGGTCTCCTCGCTGGGCGCCATCGAACTGGCCGCGGTGCCGTTGAGCAAGCCCGACCGCGCACTGGTGCGGGCCGCACTGTTGGACGGGCTGGCCCGGGAGGGTGTGGGCGCGCTGCTCCGGTGGACGCCGGACGCGGTCTCGCTGCGGGCCCGACTGGCCTTTCTGCACCGGGAGTTGGGCGGGTCCTGGCCGGACGTCGGCGATGCCGCACTGGCCTCCGGCGACTGGCTGGAGCCGGAGCTGTCCCGGGCCCGGCGCCAGGCCGACCTCGAACGGATCGACGTGGCCGGGGCGTTGCAGCGACTGCTGCCCTGGGCGACCGGCGAGGCCGGGCGGCTGGAGGAGCTGGCGCCGGAGCGGATCACGGTGCCGACCGGCTCGAAAATCCGGGTCGACTACTCCGGGGACCGGCCGGTGCTCGCGGTGAAGCTCCAGGAGCTCTTCGGCTGGCAGGCCGCACCGGCCCTGGCGGGCGGGCGGGTGCCGCTGACGGTCCATCTGCTCTCCCCCGCCGGGCGCCCGGCCGCCGTCACCGGCGACCTGGCCACCTTCTGGCGCGAGGGCTACAAGGCCGTCCGGGCCGACCTCCGCGGCCGCTACCCCCGCCACCCCTGGCCCGAGGACCCGACCACGGCAGAGGCGACCCGCCGCACCAACCCTCGGCGGTGAAGCTTTTGCAGGGCGCCCAGGTGGCACACGCCAGGGGCTCGGGGAACTGCGACGCCGACCTCGGAAAAGGTCACCCGTGCGTAGCTGGTCAGGCACTTTCGCAGTGATACCCACCAGCCACGAACCGTCGCAGTTCCCCGAGCCCCTGGCGTGTGCCACCTGCTGTCAGTGGGCTGCTTCCTCCCAGTTGGGGCCGACGCCGACCGAGACGTCGAGCGGGGCGCGGAGCGGGTAGGCGCCGGCCATCTGCTCGCGGACCAAGGCCTCGACGTCCGTGCGCTCGCCCGGTGCGAGTTCGAGCACGATTTCGTCGTGGACCTGGAGCAGCATCCGGGTCTTGAGCCCGGCCCCCACCAGCGCCTTGTCGACGTTCAGCATCGCGATCTTCACGATGTCCGCCGCGGAGCCCTGGATCGGCGCGTTGAGCGCCATCCGCTCCGCCATCTCCCGCCGCTGCCGGTTGTCGCTGGTGAGGTCCGGCAGGTAGCGCCGGCGGCCGAGCAGGGTCTCGGTGTACCCGATCGCCCGGGCCTCCTCGACCACCCGGTGCAGGTAGTCGCGGACCCCGCCGAAGCGCTCGAAGTAGGTGTCCATCAGGCCCTGTGCCTCGCCGGGCTTGATGCCGAGCTGCTGCGAGAGCCCGTACGCGGACAGGCCGTACGCCAGCCCGTACGACATCGCCTTGATCTTGCGCCGCATCTCCGCGTCGACCGCCTCGGGCTCGACGTCGAAGACCTGGGAGGCGACCGTGGTGTGCAGGTCCTCGCCGGACTCGAAGGCCTCGATCAGGGCGGCGTCCTCGGAGAGGTGGGCCATGATCCGGAGCTCGATCTGCGAGTAGTCGGCGGTGAGCAGCGCCTCGTAGCCCTCGCCGACCACGAAGGCGCGGCGGATCTGCCGGCCCTCCTCGGTGCGGACCGGGATGTTCTGCAGGTTCGGGTCCTGGGAGGAGAGGCGGCCGGTGGCGGCGACCATCTGGTTGAAGGTGGTGTGGATCCGGCCCTTCGGCGAGACGGTCTTGAGCAGGCCCTCGACCGTGGTGCGCAGCTTGGCCTGGTCGCGGTGGCGGAGCAGGATGACCGGCAGCTCGTTGGTGGTCTGGGTGGCCAGCCAGGTCAGTGCGTCGGCGTCCGTCGTGTAGCCGGTCTTGATCTTCTTGGTCTTGGGCAGGGCCAGCTCGCCGAACAGGATCTCCTGGAGCTGCTTGGGCGAGCCGAGGTTGAACTCGTGCCCGGCGGCGGCGTGCGCCTCGCCGACCACCCGCTGGATCTCGGCGGCGAACTGCGACTCGATGGTGGTGAGCCACTCGCGGTCGGCGGCGATGCCGGTGCGCTCCATCCGGGCCAGCAGCTCGGCGATCGGCAGCTCCATCTCCTGCAGCAGGCCGGTCGCGCCGACCTCGGCGAGCCGGGTCTCGAAGAAGGCGGCCAGGTCGAGGACCGCGCGGGCCTGGGCCATCAGCGCCTGGGCGCCCGCCGTCGGGTCGTGCTCGGGGGCGTCGAAGGAGAGCTGGCCGCTCTCGGCCACCTCGGCGGGGGCGAGCGAGCGGGCCAGGTACTCCTCGGCCAGCACGTCCAGGGTGAAGGTGCGGCGGCCCGGCTTGTCCAGGTAGGCGGCCAGCGCGGTGTCGGCGACGATGCCGCGGATCGTCCAGCTGCGCTCGGCGAAGGCCCGGATGACCTGCTTGGCGATGTGCAGCGCCTTGGGCCGGTCGGCGTCGGCGAGCCAGTCGGCGAAGGCGCGCTCGTCCTGCTCGGTGAGCTGGGTCGGGTCGAACCAGGCGGCCGTCTCGCCGGCGGCCAGCGCGATCTCGCCGACCTCGCCGGTGCCGAGCGACCACTGGTGGACGGCGGCGACCGCGATCAGGCCGGTGCCAATGGTGTTACCCGCCTCGGCCAGCCAGCCGGCCAGCGCGCCGGGCTCGGTGAGCAGAGTGCCCTCGACCGCGATGCCGGGGGCGGCGGCGACCTCCTCGGCCAGCTCGGCGCCGGCCGGGTCGACGCCGTAGACCCGCTCGCGGAAGTTGGGGTTGCGGAACTCCAGCGACTCCAGCAGCTGGCCGACCGCCTCGCGGTCGAACGGGGCGCGGGCCAACTCGGTGACACCGAGCGGGAGTTCGACGGTGCGGACCAGCTCGGTGAGCACCCGGTTGCGCTTGACCGAGTCGAGGTGCTCGCGGAGCTTCTCGCCGATCTTGCCCTTGACCTCGTCGGCCCGGGAGACCAGCTCGTCGAAGGAGCCGAACTGGTTGACCCACTTGGCGGCGGTCTTCTCGCCGACGCCGGGGATGCCGGGCAGGTTGTCCGACGGGTCACCGCGCAGGGCGGCCAGGTCCGGGTACTGACTGGGCGTCACGCCGTACTTCTCGGCGACCTTCTCCGGGGTGTACCGGGTCAGCTCGGAGACGCCCTTGGTCGGGTAGAGCACCGTGACGTGCTCGGTGACCAGCTGGAGCGCGTCCCGGTCGCCGGTGACGATCAGCACCTCGAAGCCCTCGGCCGCGGCGGCGGTGGCCAGGGTGGCGATGATGTCGTCGGCCTCGAAGCCCTCGACGGACATCCGGGAGATGTGCATCGCGTCGAGCAGCTCGTGGATCAGGCCGATCTGGCTCTTGAACTCGTCCGGCGTCTTGGCCCGGTTCGCCTTGTAGTCGGGGAACTCCTCCGAGCGGAAGGTCTTCCGGGAGAGGTCGAAGGCGACCGCGAGGTGGGTGGGCTGCTCATCTCGCACCGTGTTGGCGAGCATCGAGGCGAAGCCGTAGATCGCGTTGGTGGTCTGGCCGGTGACGGTGGAGAAGTTCTCCGCGGGCAGCGCGAACCAGGCCCGGTAGGCCATCGAATGCCCGTCGAGCAGCATCAGCCGGGGCCGGCCGCCCGAACCGGCGCCACCCGGCGCGCTCTTGTCTGCACTCTGCGTAGCCACGTCAACGTCCGTTCCTGCCGATTGCTCTGCCAAGGACCGATCCTATGGCCCGCCGCCGACAACCTGCCGCCGCCGCGAGGGCGGTCGTACCATCACGGGAGCACCACGACCGCACCCTCGAACGGCAGGAGCACCATGACCGACGCGGCCCCGATCCTGAACGTCCCGCAGGACGTCCTCGATCACTTCGCCAAGCTGGGCGTCGACCCCGCCACCTTCTCCGGCGGACACCTCGGTGACCGGCTCGGCATCAAGGTGGTGGAGGCCAGCGCGGACCGGGTGGTCGGCACCATGCCGGTGGAGGGCAACCAGCAGCCGTACGGGCTGCTGCACGGCGGGGCCTCGGCCGCGCTGGCGGAGACGCTGGGCTCGATCGGCGCGATGCTGCACGCCGGCCCCGGCCGGTACGCGGTCGGCGTGGACCTGAACGCGACCCACCACCGGTCCGCCACCTCGGGGTTGGTGACCGGCGTGGCCACCGCGGTGTTCAAGGGCCGGACGGCCGCGACCTACGAGATCGCCATCACCGACGACACCGGCAAGCGGATCACCAGCTGCCGCCTGACCTGCATGCTGCGCGACCTGTAGCTCCGCACCCGCCGCCCCCTTGTTTGGCCCCCGCCCGCGCCGGGCAGGTAGCTGGCCAGACAAGGGGGCGGCGGCATGTCCGGCGAGCGGCGGGGCGGCACCGGGGCCGGGGATCTCGGTCCGATCGAGGCGGGGGAGGGCACCTTCTCGGCCCCGTCGGGCCCGCCCGCGCACCGGCCGCCGAGATACCTGACGAACCGTCAGCGCTTCGTGCTGGCCGCCCTGTCGGTCGCCGCGATCACCCTGCTCGGACTCCGCGCGCTGGACCGGCCCGAGCCCCGGCCCCAGGCCGACGTGCCGCCGCTGCCCTCCCAGGTGACCAAGGTGACCTACCGTTCGGTCACGGGCGAGGCGCCGGGCCGCTTCAGCGTCCTGGTGGACATCGAGGTGACCGGCGAGCACCCGGTGCAGCTGACCGCGCTCGCCCAGCCCTACCCGGGGTTACGAGTGTCGGCGCACCGCGGCCTCCCGTACGAGGTGATGGCTGGTCAGAGCGCGCCCCTGACCCTGGACTACCGGGTGGCGGACTGCGTCGGCCTCCCGCTGGACGCCGGCCTGCCTTACCTCGATGTAACACTGAGTAACGTTCGCGGAATCCAGACCCTGAGCCAGATCCTGGGGGACGGATATGCGCTAGCACTTTCCCGGCAGCTGCACATTGCCTGTCCAGAATCCGGTATCCGGACGCCTCCGGCCGATGACACCCCTCCGGACACTGACGTCCGATAGTCGGACGGATCGCCGACCACCTGCATTTCTCGGGCTTGTTCAGGTCCACGACCCCGGAAAGCTCCTGTCACACCCCGTCAGATCCGGCCCGAACGACCACATTGTGAGATTACATCGGCATGTCCTCATAACAAGAGAATCACAGCATGCCCGCACCCCTGCCCGAGTGGCCGAATGCGTTCTAGAGTCACGGCCAGTCACCGCGCCACACAATCGGGCCTGGCCCCAGCGCGCGACCGAGCACCAAGGCACTTCCGGCCCGGTGCTTTTCCTCAGAAAGGGAACCCTCGTGCGTAATCGTTCACTGATTGTCGTGAGCATCGCAGTCGCCGGCGCGCTCTCCCTCTCCGCCTGCGGCTCGCGCGGCGAGAAGAAGGCGGAAGACGGCGCGGCCGGTTCCACCACCACCGTGACCATCGGCGTCGACGCCCCGCTCACCGGTGACCTCTCCGCCCTCGGCCTCGGCATCAAGAACTCGGTGGACCTGGCCGTCAAGCAGGCCAACGCCAAGAACGAGGTCCCGGGCGTCAAGTTCGAGATCAAGGCGCTGGACGACACCGCCAAGCCGGCCCCCGGCCAGCAGAACGCCACCAACCTGGTCGCCGACAAGACCGTCATCGGCGTGGTCGGCCCGCTCAACTCCAGCGTCGCCCAGTCGATGCAGCAGATCTTCAACGACGCCAACCTGGTGCAGATCTCCCCGGCCAACACCGGTGTGGCGCTCAGCCAGGGCGAGGCGTGGGCCACCGGCAAGAAGGCCCGCCCGTTCAAGTCCTACTTCCGCACCGCCACCACCGACGCCGTGCAGGGCCCGTTCGCGGCCCAGTACCTGGTGAACGAGGCGAAGAAGAAGAAGGTCTTCCTGATCGACGACCAGAAGACCTACGGCGCCGGCCTCGCCGGTACCTTCAAGGGCGAGTTCACCAAGCTCGGCGGCACCATCGTCGGCGAGGAGCACGTGAACCCGGACGACCGCGACTTCAACGCGATCGTCACCAAGGTCAAGTCCTCCGGCGCCGAGGCGATCTACTACGGCGGCGAGTACCCGGCCGCCGGCCCGCTCTCCCTGCAGCTCAAGGAGGGTGGCGTCAACATCCCGCTGATGGGTGGCGACGGCATCCAGAGCGGTGACTTCATCAAGCTCAACCCGAAGAGCCAGGGCGACCTCGCCACCGCGGTCGGCCTCCCGGTCGAGCAGCTGCCCTCCGCCGCGAAGTTCATCGCGGACTACAAGGCCGCCGCGTACAAGGACGCCTACGAGACCTACGGCGGCTACTCCTACGACAGCGCCTGGGCCATCATCCAGGGCGTCAAGACCGTCGTCGCCGCCAACAACGGCAAGCTCCCCGCGGACGCCCGCGCCAAGGTCGTCGCCGCCGTCCAGGCCATCTCCTTCGAGGGTGTGACCGGCAAGGTCTCCTTCGACGAGTACGGCGACACCACCAACAAGCAGCTCACCGTCTACGCCGTCAAGGACGGCAAGTGGGCCGTGGAGAAGTCCGGCACCCTGGCCGGCTGAACCTGATCGGCCGGGCAACCGGCCGACCGGTCGTCAACTCCTGAACAACCCGCGCGGGGGCGCCACGAGCGCCCCCGCGCACCCACATCCACCCCCCACGCGTACCACGCGCGCACTACGGAGGCCGAGCGGTGCACGAACTACCGCAGCAGCTGGCCAACGGCCTGATCCTGGGAGCCCTCTACGGGCTCGTCGCGATCGGCTACACGATGGTCTACGGCATCGTCCAGCTCATCAACTTCGCCCACGGCGAGATCTTCATGGTCGGCGGCTTCGGAGCCCTCACCGCCTTCCTCGCCCTGCCCGGCGGCACCAGCCTCTGGATCGCCATCCCCCTCATGCTGCTGGCCGGCATCCTGGTCTCCACCCTGGTCGCCGTCGGCGCCGAGCGGTTCGCCTACCGGCCCCTGCGGGGCGCCCCCCGGCTCGCCCCGCTGATCACCGCCATCGGCCTCTCGATCGTGCTGCAGCAGCTGGTCTTCTCGTTCTACCCGGACGCCAAGAAGGCCCGGGTCTTCCCGAAGATCCCCGGTGACCCCATCGAGTTCGCGAGCGTGACCATCCAGCGCAGCGACATCTTCCTGCTCGTCGCGGCCCCGCTCTGCATGATCGTCCTCGGCTGGTTCGTCGCCAAGACCCGCTCCGGCCGGGCCATGCAGGCCACCAGCCAGGACCCGGACACCGCCAAGCTGATGGGCATCGACACCGACCGCATCATCGTGATGGCCTTCGCCATCGGTGCCGCGTTCGCCGCCGTCGCCGCGGTCGCCTACGGCCTGCGCACCGGCCAGGTCGACTCCCGGATGGGCATCCTGCTCGGCCTCAAGGCGTTCACCGCCGCCGTCCTCGGCGGCATCGGCAACATCTACGGTGCCATGCTCGGCGGCCTCGCCCTCGGCCTCACCGAAGGACTCGCCACCGCCTACATCCAGCACGTCCCCGGCATGGACCTCTTCGGCGGCGCCGCCTGGAAGGACGTCTGGGCCTTCGTACTCCTCATCGTCGTACTGCTCGTCCGGCCACAAGGCCTGCTCGGCGAGCGCGTCGCGGACAGGGCGTGACCACCATGAGCACTGAGACCACCCCGGTCATCCCCCTCCCGCTCGCCGCCGCCCGCGCGGTCACCGCCGCCGGCGCCCTCGCCACCACCGCCTCCGCCTTCCTGGCCTGGACCTGGACCGCCGACTTCCCCGGCGACCTCACCGTCACCGGCTACCCGGGCGGCCTGCAGTGGCTGACCCTCACCGCCGGCCTGCTCACCCTGGTCCTCGCCCTCGCCTCCTACGGCGTCCCGGGCCTGCGCTGGACCAACCCGAGCGGCCACAACAACGGCCTGCTGTACGCCGCGCTCGGCGGCGCCGCCGTCACCTGGTTCACCCTGATCGCCATCGCCGTCGACCTCAACGGCCTGGCCAACCTCGAACCCGGTGGCTGGGTCGCCGGCCTCGCCTCCCTGGTCGCCCTGGTCGGCGCGCTCGGCCTGCCGGTCGACCGTCACCCCAAGGGCACCAGCTGGGGCCTGCGCCTCGCCAAGAGCGACCAGCCGCTTCCGACGGCCCGTCAGCTCCCCTCCACCGTCGAGGTCCTGCTGATCGTGGTGGCCTTCGCGATCGGCCTGTTCGCGATCACCTTCGGCATCGACACCGAGTACGGCGAGCTGTTCGCCGGGTACCTGATCCTGGCCGCTTTCGTCATCGCCGCCCTCTCCAAGTCCGGGCTGCTGCCCCGACTGCGGGCCCTGACGATCAAGCACCGCCCGGTCGCCACCGGCGCGGCCTTCGCCGCCGCCGCCGGCTTCCCGTTCACCCAGACCAGCGACCAGTACACCTCGGTCGCGGCGAACATCCTGATCTTCGCCACCGTCGCCCTGGGCCTGAACATCGTGGTCGGCCTGGCCGGTCTGCTCGACCTCGGGTACGTCGCCTTCCTCGGCGTCGGCGCGTACGCCGCCGCCCTGGTCTCCGGCTCCCCCGCCTCCCCGATCCACGTCCAGTTCCCGTTCTGGGCAGCGATGCTGACCGGCGCGGCGGCCTCCATGGTCTTCGGCGTACTGATCGGCGCCCCCACCCTGCGGCTGCGCGGCGACTACCTCGCCATCGTCACCCTGGGCTTCGGCGAGATCTTCCGCATCACCATGAACAACCTGAACGGGACCACCGGGCCGAAGATCACCAACGGCTCCAACGGCATCCCGCGCATCCCGGACCTGGAGATCCTCGGCTTCAACCTCGGCCAGAAGCACACCATCGCCGGCGTCGAACTCGGCCGCTTCTCCAACTACTACCTGCTGATGCTGGTCATCACCGCGTTCGTCGTCCTGGTCTTCGCCCGGGTCGGCAACTCCCGGATCGGCCGCGCCTGGGTCGCCATCCGCGAGGACGAGACCGCGGCCGAGGCGATGGGCATCAACGGCTTCCGCCTCAAGCTGCTCGCCTTCGCCCTCGGCGCCTGCCTGGCGGGTCTGGCCGGTACCGTCCAGGCCCACGTCAGCTACACCGTCACCCCCGACCAGTACACCTTCGCCGAGGCGCTCCCGCCGAACTCGGCCTTCCTGCTGGCCGCCGTCATCCTCGGCGGCATGGGCACCATCAGCGGGCCGCTGGTCGGCGCGACGCTGCTCTTCCTGGTCCCGAAGAAGCTCGAATTCCTCTCGAACTTCCAGCTGTTGGCGTTCGGCATCACGCTCATCATCCTGATGCGGGTCCGTCCCGAGGGCATGATCGCCAACCGGCGCGCCAAGCTCGAATACCACGAGGCGGACATCCCCGCCCAGGCCTCGCCGCCCAGCGAGACCGTACTCACCAAGACGGGGGCGTGAACACCCAGATGACCACCACCACGGCCCCGGCCACCGCCGTCGGCGCCCCCCTGCTCGACGTCCGCGGCGTCACCATGCGGTTCGGCGGCCTCACCGCCGTCAACGACGTCTCGATGACCGTCAACCAGGGCGAGATCGTCGGCCTGATCGGCCCCAACGGGGCCGGCAAGACCACCTTCTTCAACTGCCTGACCGGGCTGTACGTCCCGACCGAGGGCAGCGTCAGCTACCAGGGCAAGGTCCTGCCGCCCAAGCCGCACCTGGTCACCCAGGCCGGCGTCGCCCGGACCTTCCAGAACATCCGGCTGTTCGGCAACATGACCGTGCTGGAGAACGTCCTGGTCGGCCGGCACACCCGCACCAAGGAGGGCCTGTTCTCGGCCATCCTGCGCGGCCCCGGCTACCACCGGGCCGAGGCGGCCAGCCGCCAACGGGCCATGGAACTCCTGGAGTTCACCGGCCTGGCGGCCAAGGCCGAGCACCTGGCCCGCAACCTCCCGTACGGCGAGCAGCGCAAGCTGGAGATCGCCCGGGCGCTGGCCAGCGACCCCGGTCTGCTGCTGCTGGACGAGCCGACCGCCGGGATGAACCCCCAGGAGACCAACGCCGCCGAGGAGTTGGTGTTCGCGATCCGCGACCTGGGCATCGCGATCCTGGTGATCGAGCACGACATGAAGTTCATCTTCAACCTCTGCGACCGGACGGCCGTCCTGGTCCAGGGGCAGAAGATCGTCGAGGGCGACAAGGAGACCGTCCAGAACGACGAGCGGGTCATCACGGCGTACCTCGGTGCGCCGCTGGAGACCGCGACCAGCACCGACGAGCAGGCGGAGGACGCCACATGACCGCGCTGCTTGAGGTCAAGGACCTCCGCGTCGCCTACGGCAAGATCGAGGCCGTCAAGGGCATCAGCTTCACCGTCAACCAGGGTGAGGTCACCACCCTGATCGGCACCAACGGGGCCGGCAAGACCACCACCCTGCGCACCCTCTCCGGTCTGCTCAAGCCGACCGGTGGCACGGTGACCTTCGACGGGCAGCCGCTCGGCACGGTGCCCGCCCACAAGATCGTCTCGCTCGGTCTGGCGCACTCCCCCGAGGGCCGGCACATCTTCCCCCGGATGACGATCGAGGAGAACCTCCTGCTCGGCGCCTTCCTCCGGAAGGACGCCGCCGGCATCACCGAGGACGTGGAGCGGGCCTACACGCTCTTCCCGATCCTCGGCGAGCGCCGGAAGCAGGCGGCCGGCACCCTCTCCGGCGGCGAGCAGCAGATGCTCGCCATGGGACGGGCCCTGATGTCCCGTCCGAAGCTGCTGATGCTGGACGAGCCCTCGATGGGCCTGTCCCCGCTGATGATGCAGAAGATCATGGCGACCATCGTCGAGCTCAAGGCGTCCGGCACCACCATCCTGCTGGTCGAGCAGAACGCCCAGGCGGCGCTCTCGCTCTCCGACCAGGGCTACGTGATGGAGACCGGCCGGATCGTGCTCACCGGCACCGGCCGCGACCTGCTCGGCAACGACTCGGTCCGCAAGGCCTACCTCGGCGAGGACTGACCCGCCGTCAACGCGAAGGGCCCGGCCGTCTCGGCCGGGCCCTTCGTGCTGTCCGGTCAGGCCTCGGTGGGCTCGGCCTTCTTCTTGTCCTGGGCGACGCCCTCCTCGATCACGGCCTCCGCGACGGCGGCCATGGTCATCCGGCGGTCCATCGAGGTCTTCTGGATCCAGCGGAAGGCGGCGGGCTCGGTCAGCCCGAACTTGGTCTGCAGCACGCTCTTCGCGCGGTCGACCAGCTTGCGGGTCTCCAGGCGCTGGGTGAGGTCGGCGATCTCCTCCTCCAGCGTCCGCATCTCGGTGTACCGCGAGACGGCCATCTCGATCGCGGGCACCAGGTCGCTCTTGCTGAACGGCTTCACGATGTACGCCATCGCCCCGGCGTCCCGGGCCCGGTCCACCAGTTCGCGCTGCGAGAACGCGGTCAGCATCAGGACGGGTGCGAGGTGCGCCTCGTGGATCCGCTCGGCGGCCGACAACCCGTCCAGGATCGGCATCTTCACGTCCAGGATCGCCAGGTCGGGCCTGAGCTCCTCGACCAGCTTCACCGCCGTCTCGCCGTCACCGGCCTCGCCGACGACGGTGTACCCCTCCTCCTCGAGCATCTCCTTGAGGTCGAGACGGATCAGGGTCTCGTCCTCGGCGATGACAATTCGGGTGATCTGGGGCAAGTCGGTGTCAAGCGGCTGGGCCTGCTCGTCGGCGGTGCTCACGGGGCTCCTCGTTCCGGCGGGGTGCTGCATGCACGAGCCTACCTAGACACGGTATGTTTGGTCGCACAGGGTCGGGGGTCGCCTTTGATTCTGTGGGCGCCCCGGTAGCCCAGCGGTAGAGGCCGTGGTCTCAAACACCATCCAGCGTGGGTTCGAATCCCACCCGGGGCACTTTCCTTCATTTCCAAGGTCGCTGACGTGTTCGCGATCTTCACTCTTCTGAACGGTGCGACACCCCTGTCGGGGTGCCGCACCGTTGGCCGTTGTGACGTCAGTTGTCGAGTTCGCCGACGTGGTGGACGCGGACCAGGTTGGTGGAGCCGGCCAGGCCGGGGGGTGAGCCGGCGGTGATGACGACGATGTCGCCCTTTTGGCAGCGGCCGAGGGAGAGGAGCTGGGCGTCTACCTGGGCGACCATCTCGTCGGTGGTGGGGGCGAAGGGGCCGAGGAAGGTTTCGGCGCCCCAGGTGACCGCGAGCTGGCTGCGGACGGCGGGCTCGTAGGTGAAGGCGAGCACGGGGATGGGTGAGCGGTAGCGGGACAGGCGGCGGGCGGTGTCGCCGGACTGGGTGAAGGCGATCAGGTACTTGGCGTTCAGGAAGTCGCCGATCTCGGCGGCCGCGCGGGCCACCGCGCCGCCCTGGGTGCGGGGCTTGTTCCGCTCGGTGAGCGGGGGGAGGCCGGCCGCGAGGGTGTCCTCCTCGACCGCGGTGATGATCCGGGACATGGTCCGGACGGTCTCGACGGGGTACTTGCCGACCGAGGTCTCGCCGGAGAGCATCACCGCGTCGGTGCCGTCCAGCACCGCGTTGGCGACGTCGGAGGCCTCGGCCCTGGTGGGGCGGGAGGCGTTGATCATCGAGTCCAGCATCTGGGTGGCGACGATCACCGGCTTGGCGTTCCGCTTGGCCAGCTTGATGGCCCGCTTCTGCACCAACGGGACCTGCTCCAGCGGCATTTCGACGCCCAGGTCGCCGCGGGCGACCATGATGCCGTCGAAGGCGTCGACGATGGACTCCAGGTTGTCGACCGCCTGCGGCTTCTCGATCTTGGCGATGACCGGAACGGACCGGCCCTCCTCGGCCATGATCCGGTGGACGTCCTCGATGTCCTTGCCGCTGCGGACGAAGGAGAGCGCGATGATGTCGGCGCCGGTCCGCAGGGCCCAGCGCAGATCGGCGACGTCCTTGTCGCTGAGCGCGGGCACCGAGACGGCGACGCCGGGCAGGTTGAGGCCCTTGTGGTCGGAGATCAGACCGCCCTCGATGACGATGCAGTGCACCCGGGGGCCGTCGACGTGGGTGACCTCCAGGCAGACCCGGCCGTCGTCGACCAGGATGCGTTCGCCGCGGGAGACGTCGTTGGCCAGGCCGCGGTAGGTGGTGCCGCACTTGTCGCGGTCGCCGATCACCCCGTCCTCCACCGAGATGGTGAACTCGTCGCCGCGTTCAAGGAGTACGGGCCCCTCGGCGAAGGTGTCGAGTCGGATCTTCGGACCTTGGAGGTCGACCAGGACACCGACGCTGCGGCCGGTCTCGTCGGAGGCCTTGCGGACCCGGCGGTAACGCTCCTCGTGTTCGGACTGGGAGCCGTGGCTGAGATTGAAGCGGGCGACGTCCATGCCGGCCTCGACCAGTGCCTTGATCTGGTCGTACGAGTCGGCGGCGGGCCCGAGAGTACAGACGATTTTTGCTCGGCGCATGGCTCCGAGCCTAGGCATTACCGGTACGTAACATCGACGTTCCGGCCGACTTCACCATGGCGGTTGTTGAACGATTGGGTGAACGACGTGACACGTCGTGACTTCCCTTGGGCCGGACCGTGATTGGGGATCCGATGCGGTTCCGTGAAGGCCTGTTCACCCCTGGTTCATCCGCGCTTCGCACCGCGCTCCCGGCCGGGCGGGACCCTCAAGGTCCTGAAGTGCCGCTCGTGGGGGAAGGGTTGGCGATGAGAAGAGTCATCAGCGTGCTGGTGGCCGTGGTACTGCTGTGCGGGGTGGGTTACGCGGTCTATCTGAACGGCGACCGGCCGGGGGACCTGGACCAGGTCCGGGTGCTGATCGGTTCGGAGAAGGCCGAGTTCTTCAACGACCCTGAGGTGGCAGCCGAGTTCAAGGCCAACGGGCTCGACCTCCGGCAGCAGACCATCGGCTCCTGGTCGATGGCCACCGCGGACCTGAAGGACGTCGACCTGGCCTTCCCGTCCAGCCGGGGGCCGGCCGAGGAGATCGCGAAGAACAAGGGCATCACCACCGAGCCGGTGCGGCCGTTCTACTCGCCGCTGGTGGTGATCGCGCACAAGCCGGCGGCCGACGTCCTCAAGAACAACCAGCTGGCCGAGCAGTCGGGCGAGAGCCCGTGGAAGCTGCGGATGGCGAACTACCTGGCGGCGGTCGGCAAGGACACCAAGTGGTCGGAGCTCAAAGGGGCCGCCGGGAAGGCCGAGTTGTCCGGTGACATCTACCTGACCACCACCGACCCGCGCACCTCCTCCTCGGGGGCGCTGCACCTGGCCGCCGTCTCGTACCTGGCGAACGACGACCGGGTGGTGGCGGACGAGGCGGGCGTCAACAAGGTCGCGCCGCTGCTGAAGAAGCTGACGGACAAGCAGGGTGACCAGAAGACCAGCACGGACGGCCCGTTCAGCGACTTCCGGTCCGGCGTCGGCAACCCGCTGGTGCTGGTCTACGAGTCCCAGGTGGCCTCACTGCGGGCGCACGGGATTTCGACGGGCGACCTGGTGGTGCTCTACCCGGACACCACCGTTTGGAGTGACCACACGGCCGTCGGCTTGACCCCGAAGGGCCGGAAGGTGGCCGAACTACTCCGGGACAGCCCGAAGCTGCGGGCCCTGGAGGCCCGGCACGGCTTCCGTCCGACGGCCGACCCCGGGGCGCTCGGCAAGGCCCTGGAGGGGCACCAGGGGGCGGATTTCGCGGCGGACCTGACCGCCGCCGGCATCAAGCAGGCCCAGGTGGCGGCCGTCCCGATGCTCGCCAAGCTGGTCGAAGCGGCGAAGGGCAAGTGAGATGAGCAGAGCGATGTTCCGACGGATCGTTCCGGCCGCGCTGACCCTGGCCCTGGCCCTGACCGCGGCGGCCTGCACCAGCGAGCCGTCGCCGCCCACCCCGAACCCGTCCAAGGACGGCGTGCTGCGGGTGCTGGCGGGCAGTGAACTCCAGGACATGGCACCGGTGCTGGCCGAGGCCAAGAAGGCCACCGGGGTCGGCGTGGAGTTCACCTGGACCGGTTCGCTGGACGGTGCGGACACCGTCGCGGCCGGGCAGGCGGACGGCAAGTACGACGCGGTCTGGTTCCCGTCCAACCGCTACCTGCGGCTGGACGGCGCGGCCAAGGGCAAGTTGCTCTCCGAGACGCCGGTGATGACCACCCCGGTCGCGGTCGGGGTCCGCTCGGGCATGCTCAGCGAGCTGGGCTGGGGCGACGGTTCGCAGGTGACCTGGGGTCAGCTCGGGGACGCGGCGGTGGCCGGGAAGCTGTCCTACGGGATGGCCGACCCGTCCCGCTCCAACTCCGGCTTCTCCGCCCTGGTCGCGCTGGCCTCGGCGTTCTCCGGCGCGGGCGCGGCCCTCTCGGACGCGGACGTCACCAAGGCGGCGCCCTCGCTCCAGCGGTTCTTCACCGGGCAGCGGCTCACCTCGGGTTCCTCCGGCTGGCTGGCCGAGGCGTACCAGAAGGCCGGCCAGAACAAGGTCGGGGCGCTGGTGAACTACGAGTCGGTGCTGCTCTCGATGAACCGGACGCTGCCCGAGGCCGACAGGCTGACCGTGATCCGGCCGGTGGACGGGGTGGTCTCGGCGGACTACCCGCTCTCGCTGCTGGCCTCGGCCGGGCAGCCCGCGCAGGACGCGTTCCAGCGGCTGGCCAAGTACCTGACCACGGCCGAGGCCCAGCAGAAGATCTCGACCACGACGCTGCGCCGCCCGGTGACGCCGAACGTCACCCCGGCGCCCGGGGTGCCGACCGACCTGCGCCGCGAACTGCCGTTCCCGGGCAGCCGGGCGGTGGCCGACGGGCTGCTGTCGGCGTACCAGAACGATCTGCGCCGGCCGTCCAGGACGGTGTACGTGCTGGACACCTCGGGGTCGATGAAGGGGCCCCGGCTGGAGGCGCTGAAGGCGGCGATGGCGCGGCTGACCGGTCTGCAGGATCCGCGCGGGGTGCGGCGGTTCCGGGAGCGGGAGGAGGTGACCCTGATCGAGTTCGCCTCGAAGGTGAAGTCGGAGCGGACGTACACGGTGCCGAAGAACACCCCGGCGGCGGAGCTGGCCCGGATCGAGAACGACGTCCGGGCCATGCAGGCGAACGAGGGGACGGCGGTGTACAGCTCGCTGCGCGAGGCGTACGAGCTGCTGACCCGTCAGCAGGCGGCGGCCGGTGACGACCGGTTCACCTCGATCGTGCTGATGACCGACGGGGAGAGCAACGAGGGGATGAAGGAGGCGGAGTTCCGCAGCTGGTTCGGTGGGCTGACGGAGCGTCAGCGGGCGGTGCCGGTCTTCCCGATCCAGTTCGGCGAGGCGGCGAAGACGCAGTTGCAGGGCATCGCGGAGCTGACCGGCGGGAAGCTGTTCGACGGCACGGGCTCCCTGGACGGGGCGTTCGAGGAGATCCGTGGCTACCAGTAGGGCGCTGGAGTACCTGGAGTCGCCGCGCAACCTGGTCGGTTGCGCGGCGGGGGCCGGTGGCCTCGGGCTGTACTTCGCCGGGCTGACCGGCGGCTGGGGGCCCGCCGTGGTGGCGGCGATGTACGCGGCGGGGGCCCTGCTGGTGCCGTGGAAGCCGAAGGGCGACGGGGCGACGTCGGAGCTGGCCGCCCTGGCGGAGCGGGTGGCGGCGATCGGGCTGCCCTCCTCGGTCGGCGCGGAGCAGCTGCTGGCGGCGCTCGGGGCGGCCGACCGGGACCGGGTGCGGCGGATCGTGGAGTGGGAGCTGCCGGTGGCGCTGGACGGCTACGTCCGGGCCCGCTGCTGGGAGGCGCTGGCGCCGGGCGGGGTGGATCCGACGGCGGCGTTGAAGGCGGAGCTGGACCGGCTGTCGGGTCTGCTCTGAGCCGAGCGGCTGTCCGGTCAGGTGCCGTCGGCCAGCCGGGCGGCGATCTCGGCCCGGCGGCGGATGCCCAACTTGCGGAAGCTGTTGGTGAGATGGGTCTCCACGGTGCGCAGCGCCAGGTGCAGCAGCTCGGCGATCTCGGGGTTGGAGTTCCCCTCGGCGGCCAGTCGGCAGACCCGCTGCTCGCTGTCGGTGAGGGCCTGCGCGCCGGTGTGCCGCTGCTTGACCGGGCGGGCGCCGGACTCCAGCAGCAGTTCGGTGCCGACGGCCACCAGCCGTAGGGCGCCGGTCCGCTCGGCCACGGTGACCGCCTCACGCAGGGTGTCCCGGGCGGCGGCCCGGCGGCCGCCGCCGAGCTGCAGGCGGCCGAGGCCGAGCAGGGCGGGGATCAGTTCGGCTTCGAGGCCGTCGGCGCGCAGCAGCTCGACCGCCTCGCCCGCCGTGGTCAGCCCCTGTCGGCCGCCGGTGGCGGCGCCGAGTGCGCGCAGGGCTCGGCCGACGGTGCGCGGGGTGCCCCAGATCCGGGCCAACCGGAGTTCCTCGGTGGCGAGTTCGGCGGCCGCGCCGGGCTGGCCGAGCAGCAGGTGGCAGTCGGCGGCGGCGGAGCGCCAGGGGGTGACGATCGGGCTGACCACGTGGCGTTCGGCCTGTCGTCGGCCGCACTCCTGCAGGTCGGCGAGGGCTTCGGCGGGGCGGCCGGTGGCGAGTTCCAGCAGGCCGCGGGCGTAGAGCAGTTCGTTCCACTCCCAGGAGCCCTCGCTGACTCCGGGGGTCTCGGCCACGGCGGCGGTGGCGAGTTGGCGGGCCTCGGCGAAGCGGCCTGTCTCCAGCAGGGCGAGGACTGCCTGGGAGGTGAGGTGGGAGTTGTTCAGGGCGAGTACGCCCAGGTGGTTCTCGGCGCTGTTCAACTCGGCCAGCAGCAGGGCGTACTGACCGCGCATCATCCGGCTCTCGGCGCGGACGCTGAGCAGGCACTGGTAGGCGGGGTGCAGGGGGGTGCCGCGGTGCGCGGCCAGTCCGTCGGCGACCAGCCCGTCGGCGAGCGGGAGCAGGTCGGCCCACTGGGCGAGGGTGGCGGCGGTGGCGTTGACGTAGCTGCGGGAGAAGGTGTCCGGCGTCCGGGTGGTCAACTGCTCGATCCGGTCCGCGGTTTCGGCGGCGGACAGCGCGCCGCTGGTGGCGTCGTACTCGGTCAGCATGCCGAGGGCGCCCGGGGCGAGACCGTCGGGGGTGCGGGCCTCGATCCGGCGCAGCCCTTCGACCACCTGGAGCCAGCTGGCGCCGTCGTGCGAGGCGATCAGGGCGGCGGCGGCGTGGACGGCGCGGGCGAGTTCGGGGTGGTCGGCGAACCGTTCGGCCAGGTCCTCCATGACTTCCAGCGCGGCGGCGGTCTCGCCCCGGCCCGCCAGGGCCGAGCCGAGGGCGTTGGCCGCCTCGAAGACCGCCTCGTCGGACTGGTGCAGGCGGACCGCCTGGGCCAGGTGCCGGGTGCCGGTGACCGATTCGGGTGGGCCCAGGGTGACTTCCTGGCAGCCGAGTTCGAGCAGGACGGTGCCGCGCCGGTGGCCGGTGAGAGGTTCGCGCAGGGCTCGGCGGAACAGCTGGACGGCGCGGGTGGTCCGCCCGGCGCGCTGGGCGGTGCGGGCCGCGCCGATCAGGACGTCGGCGGCCCACTCGGCGCCGCAGACCTCGGTGTGCAGCAGGTGGTCGGCGATCAGGTCCTCCGACTCGCCCCGGTCGTAGAGCAGGGTGGCGAGCCGGTGGTGCACGTCGGCCCGGCGTTGCTGGCTCCAGTCGGCCAGGACGGCGGTGCGCAGCCAGGGGTGGGCGAACTCGTCGAGCCGTCCGGCGCTGCCGTCCTGGAGCATGCCGTGGGCGCGCAGGCCGTGCAGCCATTCGGTGACCCGGCCGGTGCCGTCGGCGGCCAGGGTGGGCAGGTCGGCGCCGCCGGTGGGGTGGCCGGAGAGCTGGGCGAGGATCCGGGCGGCGGCGGTGACGGGTTCGCCGGCGGCCCGGAGCCAGTGGCCGACCGCGTCCTGGAAGGCTCCGCCGGGGGTGTCGCCGAGCGGGTGTCCGGGGCCGCCGAGTTCGGTGAGCAGGGCGTGCAGCAGGGCGTGCAGCAGCAGTGGGGTGCCGCCGGTGGCGCGCAGGCAGTCGTCGACCAGGTCGTCGGGGGCCGGGCCGCCGAGCCGGGTGCTGAGGAGTTCGGCGACTCCGCCGCGGGTGAGCGGGCCGATCCGGTGCGGGTGGACGGTGCCGGCCGGGAGGTCCTGGCCGAAGCGCGGGGCGCGGCCGGCCCGGCCTGGCTGGCGGCGTTCGGTCACCACGGCGAGTACTGGCAGGCGTTCGAGGCGTCGGCCGAGCTGGCTCAGCCAGCAGCGCGACGGGGTGTCCGCGTCCTGGACGTCGTCGACGAGCAGCAGCAGCGGGCGGCGGATGGCGTGTTCGCGGAGCACCTCCCAGGGTGCGGCGCCGTCCGGTCCGGGGCCGAACTCGATGCCCGGCCCGGCCAGTTGGCGGGCGGCGGCGTAGGGGTGGCCGGCTTCGTCGGCCGCGCAGTTGGCGCGCAGGACGGTCATCAGCTGGGCGGCCTCGGAGCGGGCCAGGGCGTCCAGCAGGGCGCTGCGGCCGACGCCGGTCGGGCCGGTGAGCAGCAGCAGGCTGCCCCGGCCGTGCCGGGCGTGGTCGGCCAGCCGGGCCGCCTCGTCGAGCACGCTGCGGCGTTCGAGCAGTTCGGGACCGAACCCGTCCGGGCCGGCACACGCCCCGGCGGCGCTGCTGATCATCTGTGCTCGTCCCTCCCCGTCGTGTCTCGTCGAGTACCACGGGCCGACCGGTCGGAACGGTCGCCCGGACCGTCGGCGGAGCGCTGTGACCTTGCTCTCACGGGCCGATCTCGTGGTCAACCACGATGGTAGGCCCGGGCTTCTCGCGGTGAGCATGGGGCCGGGGTGGGGCCGCGTACGACCGTTCTCCCACTTGTCCGAGCACTGACACGCAGGGGGAAAATCCGTGACCATCGAGTACGTCGCCGAGGCACTTCGAGCGCCCTCCCTGGTCCGGGTGCTGATCCAGGCGACCGATCCGATCTCGCACGCCGGGGCGGTCAGCCAGCTCCGGCGGTGCGCGGGCCTGGAGCTCGCGGAGAACGGCGAGACCGGCCCGGGGTCGGTCGCGGTGCTGGTGGCCGAGACGGTGGACCGGGCGGTGACCGGGACGCTGCGGCGGCTGGTGCACCTGGAGGAGCACCGGGTGGTGCTGGTGGTGGATCAGATCCGGGAGGCCGATCTGCTGGAGGCCGTCGAGTGCGGGGTGTCGGCGATCCTGCGGCGGCGGGAGGCGACGGCGGAGCGGCTGGAGCAGGCCGTGCTGGCGGCCGCGCGCGGCGAGGGCGACCTGCCGGGTGACCTGCTCGGGCGACTGATCACCCAGATGGGACGGCTCCAGCGGAGCGTCCAGGGCCTGCCGGGCTTCACGCCGCCGGGCATCTCGGAGCGCGAGTCCGACATCCTGCGCCTGGTCGCCGAGGGCTGGGACACCGGGGAGATCGCGTGCAAGCTCTCGTACTCGGAGCGCACCGTCAAGAACGTGCTGCACGGCCTGACGAGCCGTCTGAACCTGCGCAACCGCGCGCACGCGGTGGCCCACGCCCTGCGTGAGGGCTACATCTAAACTTGGCTGCGGGCGGGCGTCACGTGCGGGTCTCCTACTTCTCACCTGCTGGAAACGTGCCGGGGGCTGTTCGCGGGCGGTTTTTGCAGGCAGACTTCTACGCGCGTCACACCTCTGCTGACGGACCGTCCGCCCCACGTTGGAGTCGTCCATGCCCCTGAACCGTCGTGACTTCGTCGCCCGCTCGGCGGCCACCGCCGCCGGCGCCGCCCTGGCCGGCGGGCTGCCGCTGGCGACCGCGAGCCCGGCCGCCGCCGCGCCCGCCGAGCAGCCCGGCAAGGCTCAGAAGAAGCAGACGTTCACCGTGCTGGGCACCACCGACCTGCACGGCCGGGTGCTCAACTGGGACTACTTCACCGACGCCGAGTACGACGACAAGGCGCACAACGACGTCGGCCTGGCCAAGATCTCCACTCTGGTGAAGCAGGTCCGCGAGGAGAAGGGCTGCCACCGCACCCTGCTGATCGACGCCGGCGACATCATCCAGGGCACCCAGCTCACCTACTACTACGCCCGGGTCGAGCCGATCACCGGCAAGCGTCCGCCCAAGCACCCGATGGCCGAGGCGATGAACGCCATCGGCTACGACGCCGCCGCCCTCGGCAACCACGAGTTCAACTACGGCATCCCGACCGTCCGCGCCTTCGAGGAGCAGCTGAACTTCCCGCTGCTGGGCGCCAACGCGCTGTTCGCCAAGGACGAGAAGCCGGCCTTCCCGCCGTACGTGATCAAGGAGCTGCACCTCGGCCACGGCCGTCCGCTCCGGGTCGGCATCCTGGGCCTGACCAACCCGGGCATCGCGATCTGGGACAAGGCCAACGTGGCGGGCAAGATGGTCTTCCCCGGCATCGTCGAGATGGCCAAGAAGTACGTGCCCCGGATGAAGGCGGCGGGCGCGGACGTCATCGTGGTCTCGGCGCACTCCGGCATCGACGAGCCGACCACCTACGGCGACCAGCTGCCCTGGCCCGAGGACGCCTCGGGCGAGATGGCGGAGACGGTGCCCGACATCGACGCGGTGCTGGTGGGCCACACCCACAAGGAGGTGCCGCAGCGTCTGATCGTCAACAAGAAGACCGGGAAGACGGTCGTGCTCTCCGAGCCGCTCTGCTGGGCGCAGCGGCTGTCCCGCTTCGACTTCGAGGTGGAGTTCGCCCGCGGCCAGTGGCACGTGACCTCGGTGACCTCGACGGTGCTGAACTCGAACACGGTGCCGGAGGACCCGGCGATCGTCCAGCTGCTCAGCGCCCAGCACAAGAAGGTCGTCGAGTACGTCAACCAGGCGATCGGCACCTGCAAGACCGCGCTCTCGATCGCCGAGGCCCGGTTCAAGGACGTGCCGATCATCGACCTGATCGGCCGGGTGCAGGCGGACACCGTGAAGGCGGCGCTGGCCTCCACCTCGTACGCCAACCTGCCGGTGCTGGCCCAGGCTGCACCGTTCAACCGCACCGCCGTGATCCCGGCCGGCACCGTCAAGCTGCGCGACGCCGCCGGGCTGTACATCTACGAGAACACCCTGGAGGCCCGGGTGCTGACCGGGGCTCAGATCAAGGACTACCTGGAGTTCTCGGCGAAGTACTTCGCCCAGCTCGCCCCCGGCGACGCGGTCAACCTGGACACCCTGACCAACCAGGCGAACACGCCGGACTACAACTTCGACTCGATCTACGGTCTCTCCTACGACATCGACCTGACCCAGCCGGTCGGCTCCCGGATCACCAACCTGACCCTCCAGGGCGCACCGGTCGACCCGGCGGCGCAGTTCGTGCTGGCGGTGAACAACTACCGGGCCAACGGCGGCGGCAACTTCCCGCACGTGGCCAAGGCCCCGGTGGCCTGGTCGAACTCGGAGGAGATCCGGAACACGATGATCACCTGGGTGAAGGCCAAGGGCGTCCTCGACCCGGCCGAGTTCGGCGGCGGCACCTGGCGCCTGGTCCGGGCCGGGGTCCCGCTGTTCTAGGACCCGCTGTTCCAGACCTGTGGAACCGGTTGGCGGCACTGGACGTCCCAGTGCCGCCAATTCGGCTTTTCCATACGGGGGATGACAGTGAAGAAGACCATCCTGCTCGGCGCCTCGGCCCTGCTGCTCGCGGCCTGCACCACGGAACCGACCACCGTCCACACCACGCCCCCGCGGTTGACAGCCAGCGCCACGCCGCCGGCCAGTGCCACGCCGCCCGCCATCGTCCCGGCCGGCGCCGCCGGGCAGCGCGCGGTCGAGCTCGCGACCGCCTGGCCGGGCTCACCGGCCGAGCAGGCCTGGCGCTCCGGGCAGGCCGCCTTCGAGCCGGCCGTCCTACCCGGCCGGGAGGACCTGCACCCGGAGGCGATCGACCTGACATCGGTCTCGGCCGACGGACTGACCGTCACCGGCAGCCTGGGACGCGGCGCCTGCGACCAGGTGATCAGTACGGAAGCGTATGAGACGGACCAGGTGGTGGTGCTGATCGGGCACGTGGTGCGGACCCGTGACGTCTGCGTGACGAGCCTCGTCATCGACCACGTGACCGTCAAGCTGAACCGGCCGCTCGGCGACCGGGCGGTACTCGATCTGAGTACCGGTCAGCCCAAGCGGCCGATTCGCTGACGATCCGTCAGACCGCAACCGGAGCAGGGAGGTCAGCCACCTCCGCTACGGGCTCGGCGGCCGGCCGCGGGTTGCGCGGGATGGCCAGCGCGCACAGGCCGCCGAGCACCACCACCGCCACCCCGACCCAGACCGCCGGGTGCAGGCCGTCCGCGAAGGCGGCCGGTGTGGCCATGCTGCCGTGGGCGGTGAAGACGCTGCTGAGCACCGCGATGCCGAGTGCGCCGCCGATCTCCCGGACCGTGGTGTTGGCGCCGGAGGCCTTGCCCCGGTGCTCGGGGCCGACCGCGCCGAGGACCACGGCCGCGGTCGGGGCGATCGCGAAGCCCATACCGGCGCCGGCCACCAGCATCCCGCCGACCAGCTGCGAGTACGGGGTGTCGGCGGAGGCGACCAGGTTGATCCAGGACAGGCCGACCGCCTGCAGGAACAGGCCGAGGGCCATCAGCCGCCCACCGCCCACCCGGTCGGTGATCGCACCGGCGATCGGGGCGATCACCATCGGCATCAGGGTCCAGGACAGGGTGAGCACGCCGGCGTGCAGCGGGGTGCGGGGCGGGGCGATCTGCAGGTACTGGGCCAGGAAGAAGATCGAGCCGAAGACCCCGAAGTACATCGAGGCGGAGACGATGTTGGTGAGCGTGAACGCCCTGATCCGGTAGAACCGCAGCGGCAGCAGCGGGTGCTCGACCCGGCGCTCCCAGGCCACGAAGGCGGCCAGCAGCACGGCGGCCGCGACGAACGCGCCCACGATCCGGCCGTCGGTCCAGCCGTCCTCGCTGCCGTTGACGATGCCCCAGACCAGCGCCAGCAGACCGGCGGTGGCCAGCACCATGCCGAGCAGGTCGAGCCGGGCCCGCTCGCCGCGGCTCTCCTTCACCACCGCGAGCACCAGCGGGACGGCCACGATGCCGACCGGGATGTTGATCCAGAAGATCCACTCCCAGTCGAGCCCTTCGACCACCGCGCCGCCGACCACCGGGCCGAGCGCGATCGCCAGTCCGCTGACGGCCGACCAGAGGCCGAGTGCCAGGCTGCGCATCTTCTCCGGCACCGCGTTGGACAGCAGGGTCAGCGAGAGCGGCATGACGGCCGCCGCGCCGAAGCCCTGGATCGCCCGGGCGGCGATCAACTGGCTGCTGGTGTCGGCGAGTCCACACCCGATCGAGGACAGCGTGAACAGCGCGATGCCGAGCGTGAAGACCTTGCGGTGCCCGAACCGGTCACCGAGCGCGGCACCGGTCAGCAGCAGGCAGGCGAAGCTCAGCACGTACGCGTTGACGAACCACTGCAGGTCCTGGGTGCTCGCCTTGAGGTCGACCGCGAGGGTGTGCAATGCGGTGGAGACCACCAGGTTGTCCAGCGCGACCATGAACATCGGCAGGCTGCACGCGACGATCACCAGCCAGAGCGGGAACTTGCGCCCGGCGGCTGTGCCCGCCGGGGCCGGACGGCTTGCGGAGACGGACATGGCAGAGCTCTCCCTCTTGAGACGTGGGACTCGAGATTTGAGACGGAACTGCGTGCTGGGTGCTACTTGTCGGCGGCGTCGAGGCGCTGCTGCTCGGCGATCCGGTTCTTGGCGTCGGCCCAGTCGATCGGCAACTGATCGGCCCCGACCTCCCAGAAGACGAACGTGGACGTCTTGGTCACCGCACGGAGCGAGGTCATGATCGAGTAGTGCGGTTCGGTCTTGGCGTAGGTGTAGAGGGCCTTGCGGTCCTCCCAGGCGGACAGCGTCCAGAACACGCCCTTGAGCGGCTGGGCGATCAGCGACGCGCCCACGGCGCCGGGCGCGCTGCGCACCTGACGCCAGGCGGACAGCGACTTGAGGAAGAAGCGCGGGGAGTGCCTGAGCGAGCCGACCTCCAGGCGCGAGGCCATCACCAGGACCTGGGCGTCGGGCCGGGGAGCGTTCGGGGTGGTCCAGGGGAGCGTGGGCATGGTCACGGCCTTTCGGTGGTACCGGTACGGGCGTCCGCGCAGGGGTGCTGCACACTGTTGGAGTGTGGCACTATCTATATTAGACAGTAGAGCTACCCAATTTCCAGTGGAGAGCGGAGAAGGATGCGGATCTCGGAGTTGAGCCGGCGCAGTGGCGTCCCCGTGGCGACGATCAAGTACTACCTACGGGAGGAGTTGGTGCCCGCCGGTGTGGCCACCTCGGCCACCCAGGCCGAGTACGACGACCACCACCTGCGCCGGCTACGGCTGGCCAGGGCCCTGATCGCCGTACGCGGACTGTCGGTGTCCACCACCCGTGAGGTGCTCCGGGCGCTGGACGAACACTCCACCGATCTCCACCTGCTGTTCGGCCTGGCCCTGGGGGCCGTCTCCACGGAGGAGCCGGACTCCCCATCGGACCAGCCGCAAGAGCCCACCCCCGCGGACGAGTTGATCTCCGCTCTTGGTTGGGAGATCAGCGAGAAGGCTCCTACCCGCGCCACCATCACCGACACCCTCGGCACCCTCCGGGAGCTGGGCCTGCCGGCCGACTGGCAGACCCTGGTCCCGTACGCCCGGCTGGCGGAACAGACCGCCGACCTCGACCTGGCCCAACTGGAGGACGCGGACGACCCGTTGGAGCGGGTCGAACGCGCCGTCCTGCTCACCATCCTGATGGAGCCGGTGCTGCTGGCGCTGCGCCGGATGGCCCAGGAGAACGAGTCCGCCAAGCGGCACCCCCGGCCCTGACGGCGGCTCAGCGCTGGTCGTCCAGCTCCCGGAGGAGCTGGGCGGCCGCCTCGGCGCCCGAGGAGAAGGCGGCCTCGTGCGAGCCGATCTGGTCGTGGTAGAGCTGCTTCGAGTGGAAGTACGAGCCCGCCAGCTTGACCCGGGTGCCCTCGTTCACCTGGTAGATGGTCTGCTGCAGGCGGCGCAGGTCGATGTCGATCACCGGGTGCGAGTAGCTCAGCTCCCGGATCACCGACTCCTCGCGCAGCGCCCGCGGGTAGTCCAGGGTGACGAAGTAGTCCTGCTCGGCCTCGAAGCCGTGCAGCCGGTTCATGTAGTACGCCACGTACGGGCGGACGGCGCCGCCCACCGTCACCTTGCCGTAGTTCCAGTTGTCCCAGCGCTCCCGGTCGCCCGGCATCGCAGTCGGGTCGGTGTGCAGGATCGCGGTCGAGGAGTTGTAGCGGATCTTCTCCAGCGTGCGCCGCTGCACGTCGTCGGGGTTGGTGAGCAACTCCCTGGCCTGGTCGCCGTGGGTGGCCACGATCGCGTAGTCGAAGCGCTCGGCGCCGTTCACGGTGGCCACGGTGACGCCGTCCGGCTCCTGGCGCACGCCGGTGACCGGCTCGGCCAGCCGGAGCTTGGGGTCGATCGCCGCGATCGCCTTGCGGACGTAGTTGATCGAACCGCCGCTGACGGTCCGCCACTCCACCCCGCGCCCGCCCAGGCCGCCCTCGTCGTGCGCCATGAAGAAGGCGATCACGGTGGTGGCGGGCATCTCCCAGATCAGCTCGGCGGGCACCGACCAGACGGCGGTGCAGAGCAGGATCACGTAGCCGTACCGGAACTCCTGGCTGTAGCCGCCCCGGTCCAGGTACTCGCCCAGCGGCAGGTCGGTGCGCTTGCGGAAGAAGTCCTTGCGGCCCTCCGCGTGGAACCGGCGGGCCTCGCGCCAGATGGTCCGGAACTCCTCCGAGTAGCGGCTGTTCACCTCCTCCTCCGGCAGCGCCATCTCGGCGGTGCCGTACTGCAGGCCGCTGTCCAGGTCGAAGAAGTTGAAGCCGCCGAGGTGCTGCTTGGTCTCCACCCCGAGCTCGGTGAAGAACTTGGTCAGGTTCGGGTAGCTGGGCTGGTTGAAGACCACGAAGGCGGTGTCGATGCCGAGGGTGCGGCCGTTCTCCTCCACCTCGATGGTGTTGGCGTGGCCGCCCGGCCGGTCGTCCTGCTCGAACAGGGTGATCTCGGCGTGCTCCCGCAGCCGGTAGGCGGCGGAGAGGCCGGCCACACCCGCGCCGACCACGGCGACCCGGGGCTTGCGGCCGAGCGGACGGGCGGGGGGAGTGCTGCTGGACATGGAGGCTTCCTCACTGTGAGCGGGGGTGTCGGAGAGCGGGGTGTCGGAGAAGGGGTCAGCTGACCCAGGTGCGGTGCAGGCGCCCGGCGGCACCGTTCTCGACCACGGCGGCGAGCACGAACCCCGGTGCGGGGTTGACCAGTTCGAAGCGCCAGCGGGACGCGTCGCCGGGCGGCAGGGTCGGATCGGTCAGCCGGATCGGCGCCCGCCAAGGGGCGGAGAACGCGAAGCCGTCCAGCTCCCGGCGCAGGCCGGTGCCGATGGCCTTCAGGTAGGCCTCCTTGAGCACCCAGTAGGCGGCCACTCCGGTCGCCAACCCGGCGCTCAGCAGGTCGAGTTCGCCACGCTCGGCCGGGGCGAACCAGCGCGGCAGGTGGGTCACCGCGTCCGGCCGGGCCGGGGTGCGCTCGACGTCCACCCCGCAGGACCCGCCCTCGGTGACCAGGCAGGCCACCAGGCCGTCGGTGTGCGAGAGGTTGAACCGCAGCGCATGGCCGTCCGGTTCGGGCTCGGGTCGGCCGGCCGCGCTGGTCCGGAACCGCCACTCCCCCATCGGCCGGCCGTCCCGGTCGCTCAGCGCGTGCCGGGAGAGCAGCCGGGCCCCGAGGAACCGGCGGCGGGCCGCCTCGGTGCGCTGCCGGGCCATCCGCAGCCGCTCCTCCCGGGTCAGCAGCGCGTCGCCGCCGTGCCGCTCGGCGAACCGGTCCACGGCCGCCTCGGCCAGCAGGTACAGATGGCCGTCGATCCCCACGGGTGCCTGGCCGTTCACGGGCGCACCCGGTAGGGGGTGGCCGGACGCTGCTCCGGCGGCTGCGCCAGTGCGCCCAGGCCGAGCAGGTGCTTGAGCCACTCGTCCATCGACTGCCGGAAGCCGCTCCGGCAGGCCGGGCAGACCTTCAGCGTGTGGTCCAACTGCTCTCTGTCGAACCGGTGTTGGCAGCCGTTGCAGATCGCGGTACGGGCCTCGGTACGGGCGTGGGTGCGGTGGGCCTGGTCGGGGGTCTCAGCTCTGGGCATGGCGTACTCCGGTCCGGGTCGCGAGCGGGAACTGCCAGTACGAGAACAGCCGGTTCTCCCGGTGCAGGTGTCGCAGCACCCGCATCACCTCGTCCACCACCGCCGAGTCGGTGACCGACTCGTGCGGGCTGAACAGCCGGTGCAGCCGCTCCAGTTGGAGCAGCAGCAGGGCGCCGCTGGGCAGCGGATCGTCCAGTGCGGCGTGCGAGTGCACGAAGGTGTGCAGGCAGGCGGCGGTGGCGTGCAGCGCGCTGTACTGCTTGGCCAGGTCGAAGAGTTCGGCCGACTGGCCGTACTCCCGGCCGAGCCCGGCCCGCAGTTCACCGGCCCGCCGGTGGATCGCCTCGGCCCGGCCGAGCAGCCCGGCCGCCACCTCGACCGCCCTGAGCAGCCAGACCTGCTCCTCGCCCTTGGCCTCGGCGGCCAGTTCGCGCAGCCGGTCCAGCGATCCCGGCGCGGCCAGCACCGCGTCGTCCTTGCCCCGGCTGAACAGCTCCTGGTCCCACGGGCGGTAGAGCGGCAGCTCCCGGTCGATGCCGTACAGCTGCGGGACCCGCTGGTCGGCGGCGGCCCGGGCGACGGTGTCCTGCGCGGCGGTGCCGAGCAGGCCGTCCAGCTGGAGGGCGATGTTCTTCAGGTTCACCACGGTGTTGCCGTCGGCGAAGATCGCCACCAGCAGGTCGCGCAGCATCTTCTGGTAGATGCCGTAGTGCGGGTGGGCCCGCAGGTAGAGCCGGGCCCCCAGCACGATGTTCAGCTGGGCCATCGAGCGCTCCAGCAGGGTCGGCACGAAGTACTTGGCCACCGAGGACCACACGCTGGTCTGCTCGGGCACCACCTGGAGGCTGCGCACCGCGCCCAGACTGACCGCGTCGGCGATCATCAGGTCGGCGAACACCTCGGTCAACTGCCGCCGGGAGTACGGGATGTCACTGACCTTCTTGCCGAAGATCTCGCGCTGTTCGGTGAAGTCCAGGGTCACCCGCAGCGCGGTGTCGACCGCGGCGAGGGCCATCGAGCCGATCGTGGTGCGGGCCACCTGGGCGCTCTTCAGCGCGATCTCCAGGCCCTGCCCCTGGTGGCCGAGCCTGGCCTCGTCCGGGACGAAGACGCCGTCCAGCCGGATGCCGCTCATGTCGAGCGCGCGCAGGCCGTGCAGCCGCTCGTTGGGCAGTTCCTCGACGGCGCCGGCCGGGGTGTTGCGCTTCTCCACCAGGAAGATGGAGTAGCCGGCCGGGCCGCCCTTGGGGTCGGTCCGGGCGAAGACGCTCACGCCGTCGGCCACCGTGGCGTTGCCGATCAGCCACTTCTCGCCGGTCAGCAGGTAGCCGCCGTCCACCTTCTCGGCGCGCATCTCGTTGCCGAGCACGTCGCTGCCGTGGTGACGCTCCGACAGGCCCCAGGCCAGCTTGTTGCCCTGCTTCATCAGGTCCACCACGTACTGCTTCTGCTCGTCCGTCCCGGCGATCCAGGCGGGCATGAAGCTGAGGCTGGTGAGCATCAGTGCGGTGGCCGAGGTCGGGTCGCGGCGGGCGATCAGGCGGAGCAGGTTGAAGCCGACCTCGACGTCACCCGCCTTGCCGCCCTGGGCCTTCGGGATCACGTACTCGTGCACGCCCCAGCGCTGGAGCAGGTTGACGAAGGCGTAGGGGAACTCCTCCCGTTCGTCGTGGTCGAGGATCTGGTCGAACGGCATCGGGCTGGTGGGGTCGTGCGGGTCGCCGAGATGCGCTTCGAGCCGCGCGGCGAGCTCGGTCAGGTCTGCCTTCGGCACGGGGGTTCTCTCTCCTGTGGGCTTGGTGGTCAGGCCAGCTGGACCGGGACGGCGGAGAACAGGCGGTTGGCCGCGTGCAGTTCGCGGGTGACCGCCAGCGCGGGCAGCAGCGGCCCGGCCGACCGGCGCGGCGAGGTGCCGTCGGCCCGGGCCAGCAGGTAGCCGAGCACCGCGTCCAACCAGTCGGTGCGGCCGAGCAGTTCGTCGTCCCGGTTGGCCGCGTGCAGGTGCAGGCAGGCGGTGGCGGCGTGCAGCCAGGCGAACCGTTCGGCCAGGTCGACCAGGCCGTTGTCCTTCGGGTCGGCCCAGGCCAGCTCGGCCGGCAGCCCGGCCAGCGCCGTCCGGAGCCGGGTGGCCTGGCCGGAGCCCTCGGCCTCCGGCAGCGGGCCGCCGGTGACCAGGTCGCGGCCCCGGGCGTTCAGGTCCAGCCGGGCCGGTTCGTACGGCGGCAGTTCGGCGGCCAGGTCGAAGACCGCCCGTACCGCCGTCGGGTCCGGCTCGGCCGACTGCCCCAGCAGCGCCGGGAGTTGACCGGCGAACGAGCGCAGGTTGGCCACCGTGCTGGTGTCCACCACCCGGACCAGCGCGGCGTCCCGCTGGAGCTTCTGGAACAGGCCGCCGCCCGGGCCCTCGGTCCGCAGCACCGAGCGGGTGGCCAGCACCGTGCCGCAGCGCAGCATCAGGTCCTCCACCGCCTCCGCCACCACGTGCTTGGCGGCGCAGCCCCAGACGCTGAACGACTCCGGGGCGACGTGGATGCCCCGGGCGGCTGCCAGGGCGACCGCGTCGGCCGCCAGCAGGGCCGCCGAGGCGATCGCCAACTCCCGCTGCGGGTAGGGCGAGTCGAGCAGTTCGGTGCGCCCGATCCGCCGCCCGGCGGCGAAGTCGAGGGTCAGCCGGAGTGCGGTGTCGGCGCAGCCGAGGCTGCCCGCGGTGCTCATCAGGCGGACCACCTGCTGGGCCTTGACCGCCGTCTCCAGCGCTTCGCCGTCCCGGCCGACCAGGGCGTCGGCCGGGACGGGGTGCCGGTCGAACGTCAGGTGCGCGAAGTCGATCCCGCGCATCCCGCCGGTCGGCACCCGGGCACCCCGCCCGACCCGGTCGTCCAGGTCGAGCAGGATCGCGGAGAAGGCGGCGGGGCCGCGCTCCCCCGTCCGGGCCACCAGGTAGGCGGCCTCGCTCCGGTGGCCGAGACCGACCATCCACTTGGTGCCGCTGAGCTCCCGGCCGTCGCCGGCCGGGGTGAGCCGGGCGGTGTTGGCCAGCAGGTCGCTGCCGTGCTCGGCCTCCGACATCGCGAAGGCCACCGAGCCGCCCCGGCGCAGGATCGCGGCCACCCGCTCCTGCTGCGCGGTCGAGCCGTGCAGCAGGACGCAGGTCGCGGCGGTGATGCTGAACATCGTGCCGGGCATCACGTTCAGGTCCCGGCGGGCGGCGGTCCGCACCAGGGTGAGGCTGTGGTCGAAGGACCGGAAGCTGCCGCCGAGTTCGGCCGGCAGGTAGTTGAGGTGGAAGTCCCGCTTGCGCAGGACGGCGCACAACTCCTCGGGGAACTCGTCGCGTTCGTCCCGGCCGACGGCCGCCGCGTACCCGAACGGGTTGGCGGCGTCGGCCGGGTCGCCCAGCTCGCGGTCGAGCTCTTCTGCGGCGGTGGCAGCCGTGGCGGTCACAGCGGCACCGGCCGGTAGTCGGCCGCCGCGGCGGGGATCCGTACGCCCGAGGTGCGCAGCTGGGCCACCCGGGTGTGGAAGGCGGCGCCGCGCATCAGGTGCTGGGCGACGTCGGCCACCCGGCGGTTGCCGGGGGTCTTCAGGTAACTGGCCGTCACCCAGTCGTTGAAGCTGCCCATCGCCGGGCCGCACCAGATCTGGTAGTCCAGGGTGCGGTCCGGGTCGCCGACGGTGGACCAGCGCGAGGACATCCCGAGGTACCAGCGGAAGACCAGCGCCATCCGCCGTTTGGGGTTGCCCTCGGCCCGGGTCAGCTGCTCGGGGTCGCGGCGGGAGAAGTAGCCGACGCAGTCCTGCCAGACCTCGTCCAGCGGACGGCGGAAGATCTGCGTCTCCAGCCGGACCCGCTCCTCGGTCGGCAGCGCCTCCAGGCCGTCGTACGCCTGGTAGAGCTCGTACAGCCGTTTGGCCCGCATCGGGAACAGCGTGCCCTTCTTGAGCACCTGGAGCTCGACGCCCATCTCGAACATGTCGGCGGCCGGGGCCATTTCGCAGTCGGCGATGCCCGCCTCGGCGAGCAGGGCCTTGGCCGCCTTCGAGGCGCCCGACTCGACACAGGACTGGTTGACCGAGCCGGTCACCACATAGGCCGCGCCCATCGCGAAGGCCGCCGCCACCGCGACCGGGGTGCCGAGCCCGCCCGCCGCGCCGACCCGGATCTGGGCCGGGTAGCGGTGCTCGCGCTGCACGGTGTCGCGCAGCCGCAGGATGCTGGGCAGCAGCGCGGGCAACGGCCGGCGGTCGGTGTGACCGCCCGAGTCGGCCTCCACGGTGATGTCGTCGGCCATCGGCACGTACTTGGCCAGCTCGGCCTGCTCGGGGGTGATCAGACGCTGGGTCAGCAGCGCGCTGACCATCGCCGCGGGGGCCGGGCGCATGAACCGCTCGGCGGTCTCGGTCCGGGAGATCTTGGCGATCAGCCGGTGCTCGGCGAGCACCCGCCCGTCCGGTCCGGTCCGCAGCCCGGCCAGCCGCCAGCGGACCACGTGCGGGGTGAGCGCCATGAAGGCGGACGCCTCCACGCAGCGCACCCCGTAGCGGAGGAACAGCTCGACCGCCTCGCGCTCCAGCCGCTCCTCGCTCGGGCTGTGGATCAGGTTGACGGCGTACGGCAGGCCGGGGATCTCGGTGGCGAACCGGGTGAGCGCGGCCTCGATCGTCTCGGGCAGCAGCCCGGCCGCGCCGAAGGAGGCCAGGAAGCCCTCCCTGGCGAGCGCGATCACCAGGTCGGCGGAGGCGATGCCGCCCGCCATCGCGCCGGCCAGGTAGGGGTGTTGGACCCCGTGCGCGGACCGGAACTCGGGCGAGCCGAGCCGGTGCGCGGGCAGGGCGGCGACGGCGGCCAGCAGCGGCAGTCCGGCCGCCCCGCCACGGCGGGTACCGCTCGCGGCGGCCCGGCCCTCGGCGACGGCGCCGATGCCCTCGGGGGTGCGGACGATGAAGCAGGGGCGGTCGAGTTCGGCGAGCGCCTGGTAGATGCCCGGCGCGTCGGTGGCGGGGTAGCTCTCCCCGTACCAGCGCAGTGGGGTGGATTCCAAGGTGTCCATGGGTGGGGTGTCTCTCCTAGCGCGTGGGAGGGCGGTCAGGCTTCGGTACGGACCTCGATGGCCACGTCGGTCAGTTCGTAGATGCGCAGCCCCGGCTTCCACAGGTCCGCGTCGGCGATCACCACCACCCGTCCGGGCTCGCGGCGGATCTCCTTCACGTGCACGTCGAAGCTCAACTCCCGGTCATGGCGCAGGATCTGACCCCGGTACTTCCAGGAGGTCTCGACCTCGGTGGCCAGCCCGAACCTCGGCCGCTCGACACCCTCGGCCAGACCCTGCTCCAGCACGAACAGCCGCAGCGCCTGGAGCACCGCCTCCACTCCGAGCGAGCCGGGCATCACCGGATCGCGGTGGAAGTGGCAGTCGAAGTACCACTCGTCGGGCCGCACTTCGCGGTAGCCGTGCAGGTAGCCCGCGCCGTGCCGGCCGCCGTCGGCGACCAGGTCCACCCGGTCCACCAGCGCGTAGTGCTCGCCCGGCAGGTGCAGCCGGCCGCCGCTGGGGTCGGTGAACGCCGGTGCGTCGGCCGGGAGTTCGATCCGTCGGACCCGCTCGGCGGCGGGTCGCTCCTGCTCGATCCAGGGGGCGACGAACTTCCCGGCGTCCAGCCCGGCCTGGTTGGCCAGCGCGGCGTCGCTGAAGTAGCCGAACAGCGACTCGCCGGTGTAGAACACCTCGCCGTCGGCGGAGAGTTCGTAGCTGAAGTTCTGCAGCACTGCGCCGGACATCGCACTGGTCATCAGCAGCTTGGAGTGGTGCCGGATGGTCTTGCCCCGCAGGTCGAGGTCCTTGACCAGGGTGGCCCGGCCGTCCAGGTTGCGGATCGCGTACTGCTCCTCGGGCCGCTTGAGGGTGGCGCCGAGGTAGTAGCCGAGCAGGATGGCGGCCTGCAACGAGCTCTCCATGTACACCGCGTTGGGCATGTGCGGGTGCGAGTTCTGGGTGTAGTACCAGGCGTCGGCCGGGGAGTCGTACTCGGTGATCATCTCGGACCCCGGGTTCAGGTCGCCCCGGGTGCCCTTGAGCGACATGATCCGGTCGACGAACTGGAAGTCCCCGTTGGGGATGTAGGGTGCCCGGCTGTTCGCGTAGACGTCGAACTCGGGGCCCATCGCCGTGCCCAGGTCGCCCTTGGCGGCGTGCGCCAGGTGCAGTTCGTTGATCATCGCGGGCTCGCCGGAGCGGTTCCGGCGGCCCAGGAAGACCGGCACGCCGCCCTCGCCCGGACGGTACGGGGTGCCTTCCTTCTCCCGGATCTGGATGCCGAAGTTGTGCATCCGGATCACCGGCTTGTCACTCAGGTAGACCAGGACGTCGGCGATCACCGAAGGGCGCGGGAGCAGGGTCAGCTCCATCACCTCGATCTCGTACCGGATCTCGCTGTGCTGCGGCGTGATCTGGCCGCGCACCTGCACCTCGGTCTGCAGGCCGATGATGGTCTGGAAGCGCGCGTCCGGCAGCACCAGGTGCATGCCCTGGTGCAGCAGGTAGGACTGCAGGGCCTGCACCGCGCCCTCGGCCACCATCGAGCCGGCCAGCACCGGATCGTCGGGGAAGTGGCACTCGAAGTACCAGGCGTTCGGCTCCAGTTGCTTGCGGGCACTGAGCAGACCGAGGCCGCGCGGGCCACCGGTGCGGTCGATGGTCAGCTCGTCGATCATCCGCAGCTTGGCCACCGGCAGGCGCAGCGCCGGGTTCAGCCCGGCGTCCTGGGCGTGGTGCGGGCCGAACACCTCGCCGGGGCGGCCCTGGGCGAGCAGCTCCAGGTGCTCGGCGGTCAGGTGGTTCCGGTCGGTGTCGGCGAGCGGCTTGAACCAGCCCTTGGTGAGCGCCGCCCTGGCGGCCTTCTGCTTCTCGGTGGTCACCACCCCGAGCGGGGTGTCCAGCTCGGCCTGGCTGAAGAAGCCGGCCGAGGCGTCCTTGAGTTCGAGGATCAACTCCCCGTCGGCGTAGCAGAGATAGGAGAAGAAGAAGAGCGTGGTCTCGCCCTGGGTGACGAAGCGGTTGATCGAGATGTCGTAGCGCAGCGTCTGGCCGGCCTTCGGCAGGTCGCCGTGGAAGACCAGGGTGGAGTCCAGCAGGCGGTAGACCCGCTGTCCCTTGTTCCGGAAGTCGATGCCCAGGTAGCTGATCAGCAGCAGGTCGCACTGCCCGGCCTCGATCGCCACAGCCGGCGGCACGCCACCGTCGACGGTGTACCAGGCGTCCTCGGGCACGTCGTACTCGGTGCGGATGAACGACGGCTGGTAGACACCGGTCTCCGCCTTCAGGTCGGTGACCCGGGTGACGAAGTGGTACGGCGGGGCGGGCAGCCGGACCCGCTTGGCGTAGCCGTCGATCTCGGCGAACTGGGCGCCGAAGACGTTGGCCAGGCTGCCGGTGGCGAACTCCAGCAGATCGACCTGGTCCCAGATCACGCCGTCCGGCCGGGACTCCCAGATGTCGTGGGTGGCGGCCGGCGGTGCGGGCAGGGCGGTCTGGACGGAGAAGCTGATCGGCTCGGGCGCCGGGAGGACTGGCAGCCCGGCGTCGACGGGCGCCTCGGTGAGCATCGCCTCCGCCCGGGCGAGGGTGGACTCCTGCAGGACGCGCTGGGTCTCCATCACCACCGAGTGCGTGGCGAGCAGTTGCTCGCGCAGTTCACGCACCAGCTCGGTGGCGGCGGACCCGCCGACCGGGGCCGGACGCTCCGCGGCGGCCACCGCCGGACGGGGGTCGGCGACCGGCTCGGGCTCGGCCCAGGGCAGGAAGGAGATCGGCTCGCCGTCGAAGGCGATGACCTCGGGATCGGCGACTGACGGGTCGACAGGCATCGGGGCGTGGCCCTCCAGCGGGACGGGACCGACTGGTCCGGACGGAGAAGACGAGGACACCGGGGCGGCAGCGGCGGGCACCGGGGGCACCGGGGCGGCAGCGGGAGTCGGTGCGGCGGGTACCGGAGGGGACCCGACGGCACCGGCCATCGCGGGCACCCGGACCCGGCTGAGCACCGGAGCGGCGGCCGCGGCGACGGCGGCCGGGATGGCCGGGCCACCGCCGACCGGGAAGCGCAGCCGCTTGCGGGCCGGCGCGGGCAGCACACCCAGCAGGGCGGACAGGTCCAGCGGCACGCCGTGCGCCAGCAGCCGGGCGGCCAGCTGGGCCACCGACTTCGCGGCCGGCACCCCGCGCCGGTCGACCGAGACCGCCACATGGGCGTCCTGGCCGAGCGACTCGCGCACCCAGCGGGTGCAGGTGGAGCTCGGGCCGACCTCGATGAAGTACCGGAAGCCCTGCTCGTACGCGGTGCGGGTGAGCCGGGGGAAGTCGATGGTGCTGCGCAGCGTGTGCGCGATCCGCTCCGCCACGGTCTCCCGGGACAGCCCGGCCACCGTGTCGTAGTCGTACGCGCTGAACAGCTGCAGGTCGCCCGGCGAGCCGACCGGGTGGTCGTTCAGCTCGGCCAGGCCGGCCAGTTCGCCGTCCACCACCGGGCAGTGCATCACCGAGTTGACCGGGGAGCGGGCCGAGGGGCAGCCCAACTCGGCGATCAGGGCCCGGCACTGGTCCGGTGCCCCGGCGATCACCACCTCGGTCGGGGTGTTCACATGGGTCAGGAAGAGCCGGTCGTACCGGGCCAGTGCCTCCCGCACCCGGTCCGCGTCGGTGAGCAGCACGAAGCTGGCCCAGACCGCCGGGTCCGGGGTGTCGTCCGGCAGTTGCCAGAGCTCGCGGACGGTCCGGCGGGCGCCGGTGAGCCGGTCCTTGAACAGCGGGGTGGCGCTGATCCGGTCGTCCCGGCGGGCCTCGCGCTGCCAGCCGCCGGTGGCGAACAGCATGCTGCTCTCCCCCAGGCTGTAGCCGAAGGCGCCGTGCGCCCGGACCCCGAGCAGCTCGCGCACCAGGTCGGTGTAGAGGATCGCGAAGCTGGTGCCGGTGGCCAGCATGAACGGCAGGTCGCCGCCGAGCTTCTCCTCCAGCGCCATCAACTCCCGCTTGCCGAACGCCTGCTGACCGCGCGGGTGGAGCATGGCCGAGCGGAACGCCCGGTCCGGCTGCTCCGCCTCGGCCTCGAAGCGGGTGAGCAGTCCAGGGAAGGCCCGGAACAGGTCCCGGCCCAGACCGGGGTAGGAGTTGAAGGCGCCCGGGTAGACCAGCGCGACCTTGCCGTCCGGGCCGATCGGCCGGGCGGTGGCGAAGCTGCCGGCCGGGGTGGCCCACTCCTCGCCGCGCTCCAGCACACCCGGCAGGTCGCGGACGGCGGCCTCCAGCTGCCCGCGCAGTCCGGCCGCGTCGGTGGCCACCAGGACCACCCGGGCGGTCTGCCGCTCCGTCAGCCGCTCGGCGGCGGCCACCGCGAGCGCGTACGGGTCGGCGCCGTCCGCCAACAGTCCGAGCTGCCGGTCGAGTTCGGTGAGCAGCCCCGGGTGGTCCTCGGCACCGAGCGCGAGCAGCACCGGGCCGGCGGCCCGTCGCCAGTCCCGCTCGACGACGGAGCCCCGGGTCTGCCCGGCGGAGAGCACCAGGTGACCGTGCGCGCCACCGGCGCCGAGGAAGCTGACCCCGGCGTACCGCCGGGTCGCGCGGTCGGTCCGCAGCCAGGGGCGGGAGGTTTCCGGCACGTAGAAGCCGCCGGCCGCGAACCGCTCGGTGTGCTCCTCGGCCGGCCGCTGCCAGCCGGGGACCCCGGGCAGGTAGCCGTGGTGCAGGGCGAGCACCGCGCGCAGCAGGCCCGCCATGGTGGCGGCGCCCTGGGTGTCGCCGAGCTGGGCCTTGGCGCTGCCGAGCGCGAGCTCGGTCCGCCCGGCCGGGTAGACGGCGGCCAGCGCGGTCAGTTCGGCCGCGTCCAGGACGGGCGTGCCGCCCGCGTGCGCCTCCAGGTAGCCGACCTGGTCGGCGCCGATGCCGGCCAGCTCCAGCGCCTGCCGGGCCGCGTCGGCCAGCAGCTCCGCGTCCGCCTCCGGCAGCACGCCGTCGACCGGCACGGCGTGCCGGACCACCGAGGCGTCCAGCCGGGCGTAGACCGGTCGGTCGCCACCGGGACGGGTGACCACCACCGCGCCCGCGCCCTCGCCGATCCGCCAGCCCTGGCTGCCCGCGCCGAAGCTCAGCCCGGCGCCCGCCACCGGCGGGGTGGGGCGGAGCAGCAGCCCATCCGGCGAACCGGCCAGGTCCACCGCGCCGACCAGCACGGCCTCGATCTCCGGGTCGAGCAGCAGCAGCCGGGCGATGTCGAGCGCCTCTGCGGTGCCCGCGCCGTCGGAGGAGATGGTGAAGGACGGGCCGGTCAGGTTCCACAGCGAGGAGATCCGGCTGGCCATGATGTTGCCGATGTAGCTCAGCACCTCGTTGGCCACGATCGGCTGGTGCACGCCGTCCCGGGCGGCCTGGGCGAGCTCCTCGACCTGACTGTCCGTCAGTTCGAGGCCGGCCACCCGGTACGCCTCGCGCAGCCGGCCGGCCAGGCCGTACCTGGCCAGGTGCAGGTGGGCGCTGGGCTCGATCTCCATCGCGACCAGCACCGCGACCCGCCGGGGGTCGGGACCGGACTGCCCGGCCGGGGCGGTGCGGTCGAACCCGGCGTCGGTCAGCGCCTCGTCGGCGACCTTGGCCATCAGGGCGTGCTGGAGGTTGTAGTTGCGCAGGTCGGCGGGCGGGATCCGGTAGTCGGCCGGGTCGATCGCGACCTGGTCGACGAAGCCGCCCTCGGGCAGCGTCCCGGCGTCCAGACCGGCCTGTTCCAGCGCGCCGCCGGTGGTGGACTCCAGTCCGCGCCAGCGGAGTTCGGGCAGCGGGCGGAAGGCGTCGCCGCCGTCGTGCAGGGCCCGCTCGAAGGCGTCCACCGACTCCAGCGAGCCGAAGTGCGCGCCCAGGCCGACGATGTCCAGTGCCGGTGCGGTGAGCGCGAGTTCGGCCTGCGCGGGCTCGGCCGCGCCGGACAGCACCACGTGGGCGTTGGTGCCGCCGAAGCCGAAGGCGGAGACCGCGGCGCGGCGCGGGCCCTCGTGCGCGGGCCAGCCGGTCCGCGCGCGCACCAGCGCACCGCCGATCGCCTCGTTGACCGGCGCGGACACGCCGATGGTGGGCGGGAGTTCGCCGTGCTGCATGGCCAGCACGACCTTCAGCAGACTGCTCAGCCCGGCCACCGTCAGCAGGTGGCCGATGTTGCCCTTGACCGAGCCGAGCAGCGGCACCGAGCCCTGCTCGCCGAACCAGCGGACCACCGAGTCGGCCTCGGTGCTGTCCCCGATCGGGGTGCCGGTGGCGTGGCACTCCAGGTAGTCGATGTCGCCCGGGGCCACCCCGGCCTCGGCGTAGGCGAGCTGGTAACTGCGGTGCTGTCCGGCGGCGTTGGGGACCAGCAGATGACGGCCCGCGCCGTCGTTGGAGAGGCCGATGCCGTCGATCACGGCGTGGATCCGGTCGCCGTCGCGCTGGGCGTCGGCGAGCCGCTTGACGGCCACCATGCCGGCGCCCTGGCCGGTCAGGATGCCGGCCGAGGCGGCGTCGAAGGGCTGGCTGAAGCCGTTCTCGGGGTAGGCGTGCAGGTCGGAGAAGGAGAGGTGGATCAGGGTCGGGTCGGGTGCGCAGACCCCGCCCGCCAGCACCAGGTCGGCCTGGCCGGCGGCGAGTTGGTCACAGGCCAGCTTGAGGGCGTAGAGCGCGGAGGAGCAGGCGGCGTCCAGGGCGAACCGCGGACCGCCGAGGCCGAGCGCGGCTCCGGCCACCCGGGCCGGGGCGCCGCTGACCCGGGCGTCCTCCGGTTCGGCAGCCGGGGCGACCGGGGCCGCCAGGCCGTCCAGACCCGCGAGCCGCAGGCCCGCCAGGACCGCCTGGTCCACCAGTGGCAGGCTGAGCCGGGCCGAACTCGGGGTCGGGAAGGAGTAGTTGCCGAGGATCAGGCCGGTCCGGGCCAGTACCTCGGCGCGGTCGGCGTAGCCGCTGTCGCGCAGGGCCTCCCGGGCCACGTGCAGCGACCAGTGGAAGACCCGGTCCAGCCGGGCCAGCCGGTCGGCGTCCAGCAGGTAACCGCTGGGGTCGAACTCGAAGCCGGTGACGAAACCGCCCTTGCTGCAGTAGATCCGGTGTGCCGGGTCCTCGTCGCGCGGGTCGGCGGCCGGGCCGAAGACCTCGGGCCCGCCCTCCCGACGGCTGTCGACGCCGCCGCTCAGGTTCTGCCAGAACTCCTCGGGCGTCCCGGCCCCGGGGAAGAGGCAGGACAGGCCGACGATGGCGTACTTGCTCACGTTGTGGTCCTTCCGGAGCTTGTCGGCCGGGCCCGGCCGGCCACCACAGGGGAGGTGGCCGGCCGGGAACCGGGCCGAGGGGCGAGTACGCCTAGTTGGTGACGAACTTGGCGGCCAGCTGCGGGGTGGAGACCAGGCTCACCCCGCCCAGCCGGGCCAGCACCCGACCGCCGGGGGCGCAGGCGGTCACGGTCAGGCTGGCCGTGCTGCCGTTGCTGGAGACCGGCTCGACCACGATCAGGAACGGCTCGCCGTCGGGCAGTTCCTGGTGGAACTCGGCGCGGGCCACCGAGAGCGGCAGGCTGGCCGTGGCGCGGTACAGCTTCATCCAGACCAGACCGGCCTGGAGCAGCAGGTCCGCCGTGCCGGGGCCGTACAGCTGGCCGCCGAACGCCCCGTTGCCGGGCCGGTGTTCGGGCAGTGCGGCCTCCAGCACCAGCCGCGACTCCTGCTCCGCGAGCACCCGCCGCAGACCGCGCAGCGACTCGCCGTGGAACAGCGTCCCGTCGGTGTAGAACCCGCTCGCGTCCCGGCCCTGGCCGAGCGCCGGGAGTCCGGCCACGCTCGGCCGGCTGGTCTCGGTCGCCGGGTCGGCGCCGAGCACCACCCCGGCCGCGTAGTGCGGGCGGACGGTACCGTCGGCGGCGACCGAACGGATCGTCACCTCCGTGGTGGCGCCGTCCCCGGCCGGGGCCGCGCCGAGCTGGAAGCTGCCCTGCTCGGTGCCGTCGAACAGCACCCCCTTGTGCACCGCGAAGTCGCGGACCTGACGGACCGTCCCCCCGCTGAGCCGCTCGACCGCGCCGATCGCCCAGCCCAGGGCCAGCGCGGCCGGCAGCACCGGCACCCCGCCGATCACGTGGTCGGCGACGATCGGCTCGGCGGCCAGTACGTCGAGCCTGCGCTCCAGCACGGTCGCGGCCGGAACCGCGGTCTCCCGCACCGAGAGCGGGGTGGTCGGGCCGAGCACCGTCACCACGTCGTTGCCGTGCTCCGGCGAGAACTGCCCGGTGAACAGGGCGGTTCCGACGGACTCCGGGATCAGCGTGATGCCGCGCTCCTGGAACACCGCCTTGATCTGCGGGGAGACCATCCCGCTGTCCCAGGCGCCCCAGTTCAGGGCGGTGACCCGGGCCTGCGGGTGCTTGCGCTTCCAGCCGGCCGCCCAGGCGTTCAGCACCTCGTTGGCCATCGCGTAGTCGGACTGGCCCCGGTTGCCGAAGAACCCGGCCACCGAGGTGAACAGCAGCACGTGCCGCAGTCCGTCGGCGGGCAGCGCGTCCAGCACCGAGCGCAGCCCGGTCAGCTTGGGCGCGAAGACCCGCTCGATCTCGGACAGCCTCTTGGCGCCGATCAGCTGGTCGGCCAGCACCCCGGCGCCGTGCACCACACCGGTGACCTGCCCCGCGTACGGGGCGAGCGCGGCGGCCGTCGCGGCGGCGTCGGTGATGTCCACCGCCAGGTACTCGACCCGACTGCCGGCGGCCGCGACCTCGGCCAGCGTGCGGCGGATCTCCCGCTCGCCGACCACGGACCGGAAGAGCTGCTCGACCCGCTTCGGGGTCGGCTTCTCCCCCACCGTCTTCAGCTGGTCGACCGCGGCGGCCTTCAACTCGGCCGTACCGGTGACCCCGTGGGCCCAGGCGGGCTCGTCGCCGAGCTCGGTGCGGCCCAGCAGCAGGAAGCCGGGACGGTGGGCGGTGGCCAGGTCGACCACGCAGCGGGCGGTGATGCCCCGGGCCCCGCCGGTGACCACGATCAGGTCCTCGGCGGTCAGCGGGGCGACCTCGCCGGAGAGCGGCGCGGCGGACTGCTCGGTCAGGCCGAGGGCGACCCGGCGGGTGCCGTCGTGACCGACCTGGACCGGCTCGCTGGCGGCGTCCCAGAGCTCGTCCAGCACCAGCGAGACGGCGCTGGCGGCGGGCAGCCCGGGCGCCAGGTCGACCGCGCGGCAGAACAGTTCGGGCGCCTCGACCGCGAGGGTCTTCACCAGGCCGCCGAAGCCGCCCGAGGGCGTGAGCGCCTCCTCGACCCCGTGCAGACCGAAGCCACCGTCCAGCCGGGTCACGGTCACGAAGCCCGCGCGGCCGGTGCCTGCGGCCCGGGTCAGCGGCTCGACCAGGTGCTTGGCGGTGAGCAGCGCGTGGGACAGCCGGCGGACGCCGTCCGCCCAGTCGCTGTCCGGCCGGGTGGAGAAGGTGACGGCCAGGCTGACCGGGGTCAACTGCTCGATCTTCTCGGCCAGTTCGGTGACGCCCCAGCCGGAGAGGGCGAAGTCGCGGACCTCCGGCAGCTGCCGGGTGACCCCGGGCAGGCGGAGCAGCTGGACCTGCCAGCCGGTGGCGGTCAGCCGCGCGGCCAGCCCGGGGGTGAGCTCACCGCCGTCGTCCACCAGCAGGGCGGCGGAGCCCGCCGGGTACGCGCCCACCAGCCGGTCCGGCAGCGGGAGTTCGACCAGCGTGGCCTGCGCCCGGCCGAGCCGACCGGGGGCCACCGGAACGGGGGCGGGATCGGGGGCCGCCACCGGCTCGGGCTGCGGCGCGGGAGCCGCCGGAGCGGCGGTGCCGGACATGAACTCGACTATCTGGCCCAGTGTGCGCAGCTCACCGAGCTGCTCGGGGCCGACGTGCACATCACTCGGGAACTGCTCCGACAGCACACCCAGAATCTCGACCCGCTTGATCGAGTCGATCCCCAAGTCCGCCTCGACATCCATCTCGAGGTCCAGCATCTCCGCCGGGTAACCCGTCTTGGCGGCGACCACGGCGAGCAGCGCCGACGCGACGTCAGCCGCGGAGGGACCGGCTTGCGCAGCTGGGGCGGCCGGGGCCGCGGAAGCCGTGGCACCGGCCATGAACTCGACGATCTGACCGAGCGTCCGCAGCTCACCCAACTGCTCCGGACCGACGTGCACATCACTCGGGAACTGCTCCGACAGCACACCCAGAATCTCGACCCGCTTGATCGAGTCGATCCCCAAGTCCGCCTCGACATCCATCTCGAGGTCCAGCATCTCCGCCGGGTAACCCGTCTTCGCCGACACCACCGCCAACAGCGCGGCAGCCACCTCGTCCGCCGACGGACCGGCGGCAATCACCGGAACCGGAGCCGCACTCGCCGACATGAACTCGACGATCTGACCCAGCGTGCGCAGCTCACCCAGCTGCTCGGGGCCGACGTGCACATCACTCGGGAACTGCTCCGACAGCACACCCAGAATCTCGACCCGCTTGATCGAGTCGATCCCCAGATCCGCCTCGACGTCCATGTCGAGGTCCAGCATCTCCGCCGGGTAGCCGGTCTTCGCCGACACCACCGCCAACAGCGCAGCGGCCACCTCGTCCGCCGACGGACCGGCGGCAACCACGGGGGCCGGGGCCGGGACAGGCGCTGCGGGCCGTGCCACCACCGGGGCGGGTGCGGCGGCCACCGGCAGCGGGGCGACGGCCACGGGAGCCGGCGGCAGCGCAGCCTGGGCCGGCGCCGGGGCCAGCACGGGAGCCGGCGCGGGGGCCACTGCCGGGGCTGCTGGGGCGACAGCCGCGGCAGAAGCCTGCACACCGCCCAGTTCGAGCGCGGCCAGGTCGCGGAGGATCTCGTTGGCCCGCAGGTGGGTCCGGCCGATGGCGAGGCCGTGCTCCTTGACCGCCGTCACGCCGCCGAGGATCTCGGGCAGGCGGCCCTGGTCGGCGGCGTTCTCCAGCAGTCCGGCCAGTCGTTCGGCGCTCTGCAGCTGCCCGTTCAGGTAGTCGTCGTGCAGGGCGAGGTGATCGGTGATCAGCTCGGACAGCCGGTCGGGCTGACGATCGTGGTCCACGTGTTCGGTCTCCTGGACAACGGCGGCCACGGGGGCCGGTACGGGAACGGAAGCGGCTACCTCGACCGGCACCTCGACCGGCGGCATCTCAACCGGGACGGGCACCGGCACGTGGACCTCGACGGTCGGCAGGGTGACCCGGTAGCCGTTGTCGATCGCCTCCCGGTACGCGGCCCGCCGGTGCTCGGGGACATGGTTGATGCCGTTCAGCGGGACGGTCATGCCCTTCACCGGCGCGACCGGCTCCGGCACCAGGACGTACGGGTCGTCCACCGACAACGGCAGGCCCAGCACCACCAGTTGGGCCACCGCGCGCTTCAGCGCGAGGTCGGCGTCCGCACCGGGGCCGGGGTCGAGCTGGACCACGACGTGCGGCCGGTCGCCCAGGATGCGGCGGACCAGCTGGGTCAGCACGCCCTTGGGCCCGAACTCCACGAAGGTGCGGAACCCGCCCGCGTACATCTCCTCCACCCGGTCGGCGAAGTGCACCGGGTTCACCAACTGCTCGGCCAGCACCCGCCGGTTGGCGGCCTGGTCGGCGCCGTACGCCGCGCCCGGCGTGTTGGCGTACACCGGCCCGTGCGGCTCACGGATCTCGACCCGCGCGACGCTCGCCCGGAACGCCTCCACCGCGTGCGCCACGTACGGCGTGTGGAAGGCCGCCGAGACCGGCAGCCGGCTCGCTCGAACCCTGGCCGCCTTCGCGGCCGCGACCAGCCGCTCGACCTCGTCGGTGCCGCCGCCGACCACGATCTGGTCGGCCGCGTTCCGGTTGCAGACCGTCAACCCGCCGAACTGACCCAGCAGTTCGGCGATCTGCCGGTCGGTCGCGCTGAGCGCGGCCATCGCGCCCGGGTCGAACCCGGCCTCGGCGGGCGGCGCCATCGCCGCTCCCCGGGCCCGGGCCAGCTCGAAGAAGGCGTCGTCGTCCAGCGCGCCGGAGGCCCAGAGCGCGGTCAACTCGCCGAAGCTGTGGCCGAGGTGGCCGTCGGCCGCGAAGCCCAGCTCGCTCAGGTAGCGGAACTGACCGGCCGCCAGCGCGCCGATCGCGGGCTGCGCGTACTCGGTACGGCGGAGCGCGTCCTCCTGCCCGGCCTTGGCCGCCGGGTCGAAGGCGGGCGCCGGGAAGGCCACCCGGGAGAGCGGTTCGGCCCCCGCGAAGTGCCGGTTGGCGGCGTCGAAGGCGGCCCGCAGCGGCGGGACGGCGAGCACGGCCCGGTGGCCCGGGTTGACGTACTGGCTGCCCTGACCGGCGAACAGTGCGCCGATCTTGCCGGTCTCACCGGCCCGGCGGCGGAAGTACACACCCTTGGGGTGTGCCCAGTCCGAGGCGTCCGGCTTGGCGGTCAGTTCGGCGACGGCCAGCGCGGTGAGCTCGGCCAGTTCGGCGTCGTTCCTGGCCACCAGCGCCACCCGGGGGTGGTCGGCCGGGGCCGGTTCGAGCGAGGCCGGACCGGCCAGCGCACCGGTCAGCGCCGCCACGGTCGGCGCGTGCCACCGGTGCACCCGGGCGACCGGGAAGACCACCTTGAGGTCGTCGCCGTCGCCGTACTCCTCCAGCACGAAGTGGAAGTTGGTCCCCCCGAAGCCGAACGAGGAGATCGCCGCCCGGCGGTGCTCACGCTCGGGGTCGCGAATCCACGGCCGGCTCTCGGTGTTGACGTAGAACGGGCTGTTGGCGAAGTCGATCGCCGGGTTCGGCTCGTCCACGTTGATGGTCGGCGGCAGCAGTTTGTGGTGCAGCGCCATCGAGAGCTTGATCAGCCCGGCCGCGCCGGCCGCCGCCTTGGTGTGCCCGATCTGCGACTTCACGCTGCCGACCGCCGCGTACTGCTTCGCTTCGGTCGCCCCCGACACCACCGCGGCCAGCGCGGACAGTTCGGTCGCGTCGCCGACCGCCGTACCGGTGCCGTGCGCCTCGAACAGCTCGACGCTCTCCGGTGAGCAGTCGGCGTCCTCGTAGGCCCGCTCCAGGGCGACGATCTGACCCTCCTTGCGGGGGGCGTAGATCGACTTGAACCGGCCGTCGCTGGACGAGCCGATGCCGCGGATGACGGCGTAGATCTCGTTGCCGTCCCGCTCGGCGTCGGACAGCCGGCGCAGCGCCAGCATGCCGATGCCCTCGCCGATCAGCGTGCCGTCGGCCTCCTTGTCGAACGGCCGGATCCGGCCGGCCTTGGAGAACGCCGGGGTCTTGGCGAAGCACAGGTACATGAAGATGGTGTTCTCGGCGTCGCAGCCGCCCGCCAGCATGGTGTCCGCGCGCCCCTCCAGCAATTCACTGACGGCGGTCTTCACAGCGGCGAGCGAGCTGGCGCAGGCGGCGTCGATGGTCATGTTGGTGCCACCGAGGTCGAGCCGGTTGGCGATCCGCCCGGCCACCACGTTGCCCAGCATGCCGGGGAAGGAGTTCTCCTCCCACGGCGCGAAGGCCAGCTTGAACTTCTCGGCGATCTCCTCGGCGTCCCGCTCGGAGAGGCCGACGCTGCGCGCCACCTCCTTGAGCACCGGGGTCTGCAGCCGGGCCGAGAGCGGCTGGGTGAGCTGGTTGGCACCGGTGATGCCGAGCACCACACCGGTGCGCGAGGCGTCGTACCAGGGCTGTTCGGCCCCGGCGTGCTTGAGCAGGTCGCGGGCGACCACCAGACTGAGCAGCTGGAGGACGTCGGTGACCTCCAGGGTGGTCGGCGGCAGGCCGAACTCCATCGGGTTGAAGTCCACGGTGGGGATGAACCCGCCGTGCCGGGAGTAGGTCTTGTCCGGGGCGCTCGGGTCCGGGTCGTAGTGCTCGTCGAGGTCCCAGTGGGTCGACGGGACGTCCTCGATGCAGTCCGCCGCCTCCACCACGTTTCCCCAGAACTCCCGCAGGTCACGGGACTTGGGGTACAGGGCGGAGAGGCCGACGATGGCGATCGGGTCGCGGGCGAGGCGACGGTCCAGCTCGCGTTCGCTCGGTCTGGTGGCGTTGTCGTGAGGCGGAACGGTCGAATGGTTCGAGGAGTGCGCTGGCTGCGAAGAGTTCACGGCGGGCTCTCTTGGTCTCGGTGGCCGGAGGCCATCCGGGCATGGCTCGGCGAGGGCACGGGCCGGCCCGGATGGTTCGCGCGGACCTAGGCGGGGAGGACCAGGCGGGCGATGGCCTGGGCGGCGTCAGGTCGGGTGAGCATGGTGTAGTGGTCGCCGGGAGCCACCGCCAGGCTGAGCCCGTGCGGGGCGAGCGGCTGCCAGCCGAGCGTGGGGTCCCCGGGGATCAGGCTGTGTTCGGCCTTCACCAGGACCAGCGGGACGCTCGACGGCTTCGGCCGGTACGGCGCGGTGAGTCGGTTGTTGCGCAACAGCCCGTCGACATAGGTGTCGTAGAGCTTGCGGAGGCCGGGCAGCGGGGTGTCCGGGAGCAGTGCACCGCTCGCGGTGGCGGCGTCCAGGACGAGCGGGAGCCCGTCGTCGACGCCGCAGCCGGCGAGCGCCGCCGGGTCGAGCGGTACCGGGCGACCGCGTTTGGCGCCCAGGTACATCGCGAACCAGCCCAGCAGCAACGGGGGTTCGAGGGCTTCGTCGGGCTGCTGGTACTCCTCGGTCGGCGCGATGCTGTCCAGCAGCACCAGCCGCTCCGGGCGCCGGTCGGCGGGCAGTCGCTCGACCATCGACTGGGCCACGACTCCGCCGAACGACCAACCCACCAAGGAGAGTTGACGGTCCGTCAGTTCTGCGGCCAGCCAGTCGGCGAGGGCCTCGACGGTGGTGTCGGCCCGACCTCCGGTGAGGGCGGCCTCCCCGTACTCGGGGGAGGCCGAGAGGTCGAGCACGGTCAGTCCGACGCCCTCCGGGAGGGCATCGGCGAGGGTGCGGTACACCTGGGCGGCGAGCGCCCCGGGGTGCACCAGATGGACGGTGTGGCCGCCTCGCGATGCCCGGCGTAACGGGAGGACCGCGACCGGCCCCGGCCTACGCGGAGGCACGCTGACCGCACTCCTCCGCGATGTGGGCGGCCAGGTCCTTGATGGTGGGGTGGTACCAGAGCGTGGTGGTGCCGAGTTCGAAGCCGAGCCAGTTCTCCATCTCGCCGGCCAGGATCAGCGCCTCGGTGGAGTCCAGGTCCAGCTCGTCGAAGTACTGCTCGGGCGAGACCTCCCCGGGCGCCACCCCGAGCCGATGGGCGATCTTCTCGATCAGCCACTGCTGGGCCTCGACTGCCGTCACTTGAGCCACGGTTGGTCCTTCCTCTGATGCCGGCCGAGCCCGACCGGCACCGCATCGTCGTTTTCGGGTACGCCGGACCGGCCCTTGACGGGATGGTCCGTGAGCAGTACGAAGAGAGAGCGGGAAACGGGCGTTGGAGCACCGATGAGAAGTGGCACCGGGGGCCGTCGACTTCGAGCCCGGACCCGGTCGCCACTGGCTCCACTGTGGCCCTAGGTGACCTGCTATTCAACCGTCAACAAACTTGACCGGGCCGGATCGGAGCCTATATCCGGCGAGGTGCGGCAAGTCGTACCAAAACCCGGGAACAGTACGGCATTTGCTGTCAGGTCGGCGCACACGCTCAGCAAACACCCAGGGTCCGCAAACCCTCGCCCCTGGCCCGGAAAACGCGGAACGGCACCTGCCCCCAACTTGGTCGGGGAGGGGGCAGGCGCCGTAGGTACCGCATGAGCCCGGCGGCTCTGACGGGCAAGCGGTTGGTGCGGCCGGACAACGAGCGCCCGGCGGTTTCAGGTGAGGGTCGGTCAGACCACCAGGGGGCGGTCGGTCGGGCGGATCGGGGCGGGCAGCGCGGTCTTGCCGCCCAGGTACTTGTCCACCGCGGCGGCGGCCGAACGGCCCTCCGCGATGGCCCAGACGATCAGCGACTGGCCACGGCCGGCGTCGCCGCAGACGTACACGCCGTCCACGTTGGTGGCGAACTGGCCGTCCCGGTTCACGTTGCCGCGGGCGTCCAGCTCGACGCCGAGCTGCTCGACCAGGCCGTTCTTCACGTCCGTGCCGGTGAAGCCCATCGCCAGGGTGACCAGCTGGGCCGGGATGGCCCGCTCGGTGCCGGGCACCGGCTCGAACTTGCCGTTCTTGAACTCGACCTCCACGAGGTGGAGTTCGGCCACGTTGCCGTCCTCGTCGCCGGTGAAGTGGGTGGTGTTGACCGCGTAGACGCGCTCGCCACCCTCCTCGTGCGCGGAGGTGACCTTGTAGGTCATCGGCATGGTCGGCCAGGGCTGGTTGCCGGGGCGCTCGTCGCTCGGGCGCGGCATGATCTCCAGCTGGGTGACCGAGGCGGCCCCCTGCCGGAGCGCGGTGCCCAGGCAGTCGGCGCCGGTGTCACCGCCGCCGATCACCACCACGTGCTTGCCCTTGGCGCTGATGGGCGGCTCGACGAAGTCACCCTCCTGCACCTTGTTGGCCAGCGGCAGGTACTCCATCGCCTGGTGGATGCCCTTGAACTCCCGCCCGGGGACCGGGAGATCACGCGCGGTGGTGGCACCGGCGGCGACCACGACGGCGTCGAAACGCTCGCGCAGCTGCTGCCCGGTGATGTCCTCGCCGACGCTGACCCCGGTACGGAAGCGGGTGCCCTCCGCGCGCATCTGCTCGATGCGGCGGTTGATGTGGCGCTTCTCCATCTTGAACTCGGGGATGCCGTAACGGAGCAGACCACCGATCCGGTCCGCGCGCTCGTACACCACCACGGTGTGCCCGGCCCGGGTGAGCTGCTGGGCCACCGCGAGACCGGCCGGTCCTGAGCCCACGACCGCGACGGTCTTGCCGGACAGGCGCTCGGGGATCTGCGGGGTGACCCCGCCGTTGTCCCACGCCTTGTCGATGATGGTGACCTCGACGTTCTTGATGGTCACCGCGTCCTGGTTGATGCCGAGGACACACGCCGACTCGCAGGGAGCCGGGCACAGCCGCCCGGTGAACTCCGGGAAGTTGTTGGTCGCGTGCAGCCGCTCGATCGCGCCGGTCCAGTCGTCCCGGAAGGCGAGGTCGTTCCACTCGGGGATCAGGTTCCCGAGCGGGCAGCCGTTGTGGCAGAACGGGATGCCGCAGTCCATGCAGCGGCCGGCCTGCTTGGTGATGATCGGAAGGAGGCTGCGCTCGACGTAGACCTCGTTCCAGTCCCGCAGACGAACGTCCACCGGACGGCGCTCGGCCAGCTGCTTGGGCGTGGTCAGGAAGCCCTTGGGGTCAGCCATTTGCCGCCTCCATCATCTTGCGAGTGGTCTCGGCCTCGGAGAGGCCATCGCGCTCAGCGGCGTCCTTGGCGGCGAGCACAGCCTTGTAGTCGGTCGGCATGATCTTGGAGAAGCGGGAGACCCCGCCGGCCCAGTCAGCCAGGAGCTCGGCGGCCACGGTGGAGCCGGTCTCCTCGTAGTGCTGCTGCACGGTCTCGCGCAGCCAGTCCCGGTCGGCGTTGGTCGGGGCCTCGATGCCCACCATGCCGTCGTTCACGTTGGCCGGACGCAGGTCCAGCACGTACGCGATACCGCCGGACATGCCCGCTGCCAGGTTACGTCCGGTCTCACCCAGAACGACGACCCGTCCACCGGTCATGTACTCCAGGCCGTGGTCGCCCACGCCCTCGACCACCAGGGTGGCACCGGAGTTACGGACGGCGAAACGCTCACCGGCCTTGCCCCGCAGGTGGATCCGGCCCGAGGTGGCGCCGTACCCGATGGTGTTGCCCGCGATCACGTGGTTCTGCGCGTCGGCGCCGATGGCGGCCGCGTCGCGCGCCGGGCGGACGATCAGCACACCGCCGGAGAGGCCCTTGCCGACGTAGTCGTTGGCATCGCCCTCCAGCCGGAGCGTGATGCCCTTGGGCACGAAGGCGCCGAAGGACTGGCCGGCGCTACCCGTGAAGGTGACGTCGATGGTGCCCTCGGGCAGGCCCTCGCTCCGGTAACGCTTCGTCACCTCGTGGCCGAGCATGGTGCCGACCGTCCGGTTGACGTTGCGGATCGGGAGCTGGATCCGGACCGCGTCGCCGCGCTCCAGGGCGTCCTCGGCCAGCTCGATCAGCTGGTTGTCGAGCGCCTTGTCCAGCGCGTGGTCCTGCGTGGTGGTGTTGTGCAGCGCGGCGCCCTCGGGCAGCTCCGGCACGTGGAACAGCGGGGCCAGGTCGAGACCGGCCGCCTTCCAGTGCGTGATCGCGTCGGCGGCGTCGATCAGCTCGGCGTGGCCGACGGCCTCCTCGATGGTGCGGAAGCCCAGCTCGGCCAGGATCTCCCGGACCTCCTCCGCGATGAACTCGAAGAAGTTCACCACGAACTCGGGCTTGCCGGAGAAGCGCTCGCGCAGCACCGGGTTCTGGGTGGCGACGCCGACCGGGCAGGTGTCCAGGTGGCAGACCCGCATCATGATGCAGCCGGAGACCACCAGCGGCGCGGTCGCGAAACCGAACTCCTCGGCGCCCAGCAGGGCGGCGATGACCACGTCGCGGCCGGTCTTGAGCTGACCGTCCGTCTGGACCACGATCCGGTCCCGCAGACCGTTCAGCAGCAGGGTCTGCTGGGTCTCGGCGAGGCCGAGCTCCCAGGGACCGCCCGCGTGCTTGAGCGAGGTGAGCGGGGAGGCACCGGTACCGCCGTCGTGGCCGGAGACCAGCACCACGTCCGCGTGCGCCTTGGAGACACCGGCCGCGACCGTACCGACGCCGACCTCGGAGACCAGCTTCACGTGGATGCGGGCCGCCGGGTTGGCGTTCTTGAGGTCGTGGATCAGCTGAGCCAGGTCCTCGATCGAGTAGATGTCGTGGTGCGGCGGCGGCGAGATCAGGCCGACACCCGGGGTGGAGTGCCGGGTCTTCGCAACCCACGGGTAGACCTTGTGGCCGGGCAGCTGACCGCCCTCACCGGGCTTGGCGCCCTGGGCCATCTTGATCTGGATGTCGTCCGCGTTCACCAGGTACTCGGAGGTGACGCCGAACCGGCCGGAGGCGACCTGCTTGATCGCCGAGCGGCGGGCCGGGTCGTACAGGCGCTCCGGGTCCTCACCGCCCTCACCGGTGTTGGACTTGCCGCCGAGCTGGTTCATCGCGATGGCCAGCGTCTCGTGCGCCTCCATCGAGATGGAGCCGTACGACATGGCGCCGGTGGAGAACCGCTTGACGATCTCGGAGACCGACTCGACCTCGTCGATCGAGATCGGGGCGCGGCCCTTGCCGTCGAACTTGAACAGGCCACGGAGCGTCATCAGCCGCTCGGACTGCTCGTTCACCCGCTCGGTGTACTGCTTGAAGATGTCGTAGCGGCGCGACCGGGTGGAGTGCTGCAGGCGGAACACCGTGTCCGGGTCGAACAGGTGCGGCTCGCCCTCGCGGCGCCACTGGTACTCGCCACCGATGTCCAGCGCGCGGTGCGCGGCGGAGATGCCGGAGGCCGGGTACGCCTTGGCGTGGCGCGCGGCCACCTCCTTGGCGATCTCCGCCAGGCCGATGCCGCCGAGCTTGGTGGTGGTACCGGCGAAGTAGCTGTCCACCAGCTCCTGGGAGAGGCCGATCGACTCGAAGACCTGGGCACCGCGGTACGAGGCCACAGTGGAGATGCCCATCTTGGACATCACCTTGAGCACGCCCTTGCCGAGCGCCTTGATCAGGTTCTTGATGGCCTTCTCGGCCTCGATCCCGGTCAGGAAGGTGCCCTGCTCGACCAGGTCCTCGACCGACTCCATCGCCAGGTACGGGTTGACCGCGCCCGCGCCGTAGCCGATCAGCAGCGCGACGTGGTGCACCTCGCGGACGTCACCGGCCTCGACGATCAGCGACATCTGGGTGCGCTGCTTGGTCCGGATCAGGTGGTGGTGCACGGCGGAGGTGAGCAGCAGCGACGGGATCGGCGCGTGCTCGGCGTCCGAGTGACGGTCCGACAGCACGATGATCCGGGCGCCGTCGGCGATCGCCGCGTCGGCCTCGGCCGCGATCGCCGCCAGCCGGGCGGCCAGCGCCTCGCCGCCGCCGGAGACCTTGTACAGGCCCGACAGCGTGACGGCCTTCAGGCCCTGCTGGTCGCCGTCCGCGTTGATGTGGATCAGCTTGGCGAGCTCGTCGTTGTCGATCACCGGGAAGCTCAGGCCGACCGAACGGCAGTGCGCCGCCTCGGCGGCGAGCAGGTTGCCCTCCGGACCGAGGTTGCTGAGCAGCGAGGTGACCAGCTCCTCGCGGATGGCGTCCAGCGGCGGGTTGGTGACCTGCGCGAACAGCTGGATGAAGTAGTCGAAGAGCAGCCGGGGCTTCTCGGAGAGCGCGGCGATCGGGCTGTCGGTGCCCATCGAACCGAGCGCCTCACCACCGGACTTCGCCATCGGGGCCAGGATGACCCGCAGCTCCTCCTCGGTGTAGCCGAAGGTCTGCTGACGACGCGTCACCGAGGCGTGGGTGTGGTGGATGTGCTCGCGCTCCGGCAGCTTGCCGAGCTCGATCTGACCGGCCGCGACCCACTCCTCGTACGGGTGCTCGCCGGCCAGCTGGGCCTTGAGCTCCTCGTCCTCGACGATCCGCCCCTCGGCGGTGTCGATCAGGAAGACCTTGCCGGGCTGCAGGCGGCCCTTCTTGACCACCTTCTCCTGGTCGATGTCGAGCACGCCGACCTCGGAGGAGAGCACCACGAGGCCGTCCTCGGTGACCCAGTACCGGGCCGGGCGCAGGCCGTTGCGGTCGAGCACCGCGCCGATCTGGTTGCCGTCGGTGAAGGTCACGCAGGCCGGGCCGTCCCAGGGCTCCATCAGGTTGGAGTGGTACTGGTAGAACGCGCGGCGGGCCGGGTCCATGGTGGCGTGGTTCTCCCACGCCTCCGGGATCATCATCAGCACCGAGTGCGGCAGCGAACGGCCACCCAGGTGGAGCAGCTCCAGCACCTCGTCGAACGAGGCGGAGTCGGAGTGGTCCGGGGTGCAGATCGGGAAGATCCGGCTGAGGTCGCCAGGGATCAGGTCGGTGGCGAGCTGGGACTCACGCGCCGTCATCCAGTTCCGGTTGCCCTTGACCGTGTTGATCTCGCCGTTGTGCGCGACGAAGCGGTACGGGTGGGCGAGCGGCCAGCTCGGGAAGGTGTTGGTGGAGAACCGCGAGTGCACCAGACCGATCGCGGAGGCGTACAGCCGGTCCGAGAGGTCGGGGAAGAACGGCTCCAGCTGACCGGTGGTCAGCATGCCCTTGTAGACGATGGTGCGGGCGGAGAGCGAGGGGAAGTACACCCCGGCCTCACGCTCGGCACGCTTGCGCAGGACGAAGGCGACCCGGTCCAGCGCGATGCCGGACAGCTCGCCGCCGGCCACGAAGATCTGGCGGAAGCGCGGCATCACCGAACGGGCGGTGGCACCGAGCAGGTCCGGGGTGACCGGCACGTCGCGCCAGCCCAGGACGGTGAGGTTCTCCTCGGCAGCGATCGCCTCGATCTGCGCGACGGCGGCGGCGTCGGCCGCGTCCTCGTCCGGCAGGAAGGCGATGCCGACGGCGTAGGAGCCGGCCGCCGGGAGCTCGAAGGAGACCTTCGAGCGCAGGAAGGCGTCCGGGACCTGGGTCAGGATGCCCGCGCCGTCACCGGAGTCCGGCTCGGCGCCGGTGGCGCCCCGGTGCTCCAGGTTGCGCAGCACCGTGAGGGCCTGGTCAACGATGGTGTGGTCGGCGATGCCGGTCAGCGTGGCGACGAAACCGACGCCACAGGCATCGTGCTCGTTACGCGGGTCGTACAGGCCCTGAGCAGTGGGTCGCGCATCCGGAACGAGCGCGTAGGGCCGGGCTGCGGCCTGCTGGGGCTCGTTGGCGGAGTGCATGGATGCAGACAGCATCGGCTCTCCCGTCGTCGTCTCTGGCAAGGTGCTTGTTGCAGTAGGGACGACGTTGGCCCTCTTGCGATTTCGTGCAGGTTACATGATGCCGGACATCCCGAGAAGTGGAATGTCACGTCCAGATGGCGGACAAGGTGCCCTGGTCACGGGCTATTACCGGCTAGTAACAGAGCTGGCGGGAGGCGAACGCTCGTCCGCGTGCTCCCACCAGTGTGCCCCCTGTCGCCGGGAGCGAAACAGGGACGTAATGCCCCGTCCACATCCTGAGAAGGGGGGTCCTGCGAATCCTTCTCCGATCACCGAGCCGGACATGAGATTCTGCGGCCCGGCCCCGGCTTCGACGGGATCAGTGCGGGTCTACCCGGTGATCCATGTGGGGAAGGTCATATTCATACAGTGTCGGGTCAGCCGACCCGTCCACCGATCAGCGCACCGAGCAGGTAGGTCACCCCGGCCGCCGCCGAACCCAGCAGCAGCTGCCGCAGCCCGCTGTACCACCAGCTGCGCGCGGTCACCCTGGCCACCACCGCGCCGCACAGGAACAGCCCGATCAGCGCGATCACCAGCGCGGGCAGCAGCGAGGTGGCGCCGAGCAGGTACGGCAGCAGCGGGAGCAGCGCGCCGAGCGCGAAGCAGCCGAACGAGGAGACCGCGGCCACCATCGGCGACGGCAGGTCGTGCGGGTCGACCCCGAGCTCCTCGCGGGCGTGCACCTCGAGGGCCAGCTCCGGGTCGGTGGTGAGCTGCCTGGCCACCTCGTGGGCCAGCTCGGGTTCGACCCCCCGGGAGATGTAGAGCTCGGCCAGCTCGGCCAGCTCGCCCTGCGGGTTGCGGCGCAGCTCCAGCCGCTCCACCTCGATCTCGGCCTCGACCAGCTCGCGCTGGGAGGCCACCGAGGTGTACTCGCCGGCCGCCATCGAGCAGGCACCGGCGGCCAGCCCGGCCAGGCCGGTGATGATCACCGTACTGGTGGAGACCGCGCCGCCGACCACGCCGGTCATCAGCGCGAAGTTGGAGACCAGCCCGTCCATCGCCCCGAACACCGCCGGGCGGAGCCAGCCACCGTTGACGTCCCGGTGGTGCCCCTCGGCCGGGATGCGCGGCATCGGGTTCTCCTCGGCGAGCGGCTCGGCGATGGTCACGGTCACTGCGTGGGCCCCCAGTACGGCGTGCTGCGAAAACTCCTGACGCCTTGAAAGGTAGTCCGATGAAACGATCGTTTCCAGCAAAGTAAGGCTGTCCGAACAGCACTTCGGCCGCCCGCACCGAAACGGTGCAGGGCGGCCGAGGAGTTGGAAGTCAGCAGGTCAGGCGGGTTTCCCCGGCTCCTGGTCGGTCGGGGCTGCGGGGTCCTGGTCCGCACCGGTGGCGGCGGACTCCGGCTCGGACAACGTCAGTTCACCGACGTGCGCGGCCGGGTCGATCGAGTCCGGGTCCTCCCGGCCGGGGCGCTTCTTCCCGACGATCACCAGATAGGCGATGGCACCGAGGAAGCAGACCACCGCGGTCCACTCGTTCAGCCGCAGCCCGAGCACGTGGTGCGCCTCGTCGATCCGCAGGTCCTCGATCCAGAACCGGCCCACGCTGTAGGCGGCGACGTACACCGCGAAGGCCCGGCCGTGACCGAGGGTGAACCGCTTGTCCACCCAGATCACCAGCAGCGCGACACCGACGCACCAGAGCGACTCGTACAGGAAGGTCGGGTGGAAAACCCCGTCCACCACCGAGCCGTCCGACTCGACCTTGTGGATCTCCAGGCCCCAGGGCAGGTCGGTGGTCCGGCCGTACAGCTCCTGGTTGAACCAGTTGCCCCAGCGGCCGCAAGCCTGGGCCAGCGCGATGCCGGGGGCGATCGCGTCGGCGTAGGCCGGCAGCGGGACACCCCGGCGGCGGGCGCCGATCCAGGCACCGACCGCACCGAGCGCGATCGCGCCCCAGATGCCGAGGCCGCCCTCCCAGATCTTGAAGGCGTTCCAGGGGTTCTTGCCGTCGCCGAAGTACAGCTGGTGATCGGTGATCACGTGGTAGAGGCGGCCGCCGACCAGGCCGAACGGCACCGCCCAGACGGCGATGTCGCCGACGGTGTGCTTGGCACCGCCCCGGGCGACCCATCGCCTGCTGCCGAGCCAGACGGCCACGACGACACCGATGATGATGCAGAAGGCGTAGGCGCGAAGCGGGATGGGCCCCAGATAGAGGACCCCCCGCGACGGGCTCGGAATGTATGCGAGATCCATGGCAGGGTCGACGCTACCGGACCCCGCCCGACACTCAGGCACCGCACGGGGTCACAGCTTCCGAACGTTCGGCGCTCAGCCGGCCGTGACGGTGCCGAGCGGCTTGCCCGCGTTGGCGGCGTCCACCCACTTCACCAGGTTCGCCGGGCTGATCTGCTCCTCGCCGTTCTTCGGGTAGATCGGCGTGCCGTTGAGCAGCACGGTCGGCGTCGACTTGTAGCTGGACTTGTCGAAGTCCTGCTGCACCGCGGACACCCAGCCCGAGTACTTGTTGTCGTTGACGCAGCTCTCGAAGGTCGGGCTGTCCAGCCCGGGGACCTGCTTGGCCAGGTCGATCAGCGTGCTCTTGTTGCCGAAGGTGTCGCTGGTCTCCTCCGGCTGGTTCTTGTACAGCACGTCGTGGTACTCACGGAACTTGCCCGCGTCCTGCGCGCAGGCCAGTGCGTTGGAACCGTACTTGGAGCCCTTGCCGCCGAGCGAGCGGTCGATGAACGAGACGATGTGGTAGTTCCCGTACAGCTTGCCCTGGTTCTCCAACTGGTTGACCGTGGTGGCGAATTCACGCTCAAAGGTGCCACAGGCCGGGCAGCGCGGGTCCTCGTACACGGTCAGCACCGACGGGGCGTTGGCCGGGCCGTCCGGGATCACCAGGTTCTTGTCGCCGATGGTGCCGGCCGGGTGCGCGACCGGGGTGTCCGGCTTGGAGCGCTGGTTCTGCACCACCACGCCGGTGATCACACCGGCCGCGATCACCGCGAGCACCACCCCGCCGATGACCAGCTTCTTCTTCCGCTTCGAACGGGCCTCGTCGGCGGCCCGCTCCTCCAGCATCCGCTCGCGGGCGGTGCGCTTGCCTTCTCGGTTCTTCTCACTCATAGCTCGGTACGTCCAAGGTGGGGGCCGGTGGGTTCGATGGCGGCTGTCGGTCCGTCAAGCGCTCAGCCAGCCGTCGGCCGAGAGCTTGGTCCGGGGCCGGTACACCAGCCACGCGGCCAGCAGCAGGAAGCCGCTGTCGCGCAGGATCTCCTGCAGGTACTCGGTCTGCGAGGAGTCGACCGCGCCACCGCCGCCGAAGCAGCCGCAGTCGATCGAGATGCCACGGGCCCAGGCGGAGCCGATGCCGCCGATGAAGGTGAGCAGCAGCAGGGCCGAGATCACCGCGACGATCCGCGTCCCGAGGCCGATCAACAGCAGCAGGGCGAGGGCCAGTTCGAGGAACGGCAGCCCGTAGCCGACCGGCTTGACCAGCGACTCGGGCAGGATCTCGTACGCCCGCACGGCCTGCGCCGCTTCTGCCGGATCGGCCACCTTGGCCAGCCCGGCCCAGGCCCAGACCACGGCCAGACCGATCCGGGCCACCAGCCCGAACCACTCCCCCGCCGCGCCGTCGACCGCGCGGCGCAGTGCCGAGCCGCGGTCCGGTGCGGCGGCGGTCTGCTGACTGGCCATCGGGTCCTCCCCCTCGGTACGTCCCTGCGCGTGGTGCCACTCACGCTTCCTGATGAACCGTAGGGGATGAATGGCGGTTACTCCACATTCGCGCGTTAAGCCGAATGAGTGATGAAATGGGGACAGATGTCCGACTCGATCCCCCGATCTGAGCAACCGTCAGCGCTGTACGCAGCGCGCCGCACCCGCCAGCCGGCTGAGCGGCGGCCGCCCGTCGTGCTGCGAACGCCCCGCCCGCACCACCGAATCCACCCGCGCCGCCTGACTGCACACGTACGCGTCCCGCTCCGCCCGCTCCACCCCCCGCTGGGCCAGCACCGGACTCACCGCCGCCTCCGCACCGAACGTCGCACCGAGCACCAGGGCGGCGGCGGCCGCCCGCAGCAGGACCGCACGCTGGACACTGGGCACTTGGCGGACTCCTTCAGTCGGCGGAACGAGTCGTACAGCACACGAACTCGTCCCTCCACTCAACGCCACCCAACCGCCCCCGATGCGTCAACCCGCAACACTTCACCCAGACGGCGGGAGCACAGCAGGGGCTCGGGGCTCTGCTGATGTGCGGCTCCGCCGCGTGGGCGACGCCGACCTTTTGGCAAGTGCTTCGGTTCTACGGTCAGGGGCTCGGGGAACTGCGACGCCGACCTCAGAAAAGGTCACGCGTACGTAGGTGGTCAGGCACTTTGCGGTGTGACCCGCACGCCAGACCTCCTCGCAGTTCCCCGAGCCCCTGGACCGTAAATGGCCGAGCAGGTGCCTAGCGGCGGCGAACACCCTCCGCCAGTTCGGCGGCGAGGCCGCGGACCGCCGCCAGCCCGGCGGCTTCGTCCGCCGCGTCCAGGATCCGCTGGACGAACGCGGAGCCCACGATCACCCCGTCCGCGAACGCCGCGACCTGCGCCGCCTGGTCGGCGTTGGAGACGCCGAGCCCGACGCAGACCGGCAGGTCGGTGGTGGCCCGGGTGCGGGCGACCAGGTCCTCGGCCAGGTTGCCGACGGCGGCCCGGGTGCCGGTCACGCCCATCACGGCGGCCGCGTAGACGAAGCCGGAGCCCGCCGCGGTGACCTCGGCCAGCCGCGGGTCCTTGCTGCTGGGGGCGACCACGAAGACGGTGTCGAGCCCGTGCTCGCCCGCCGCCTTGCGCCACTCGTCGGACTCCTCGACCGGCAGGTCGGGCAGGATCACGCCCGCTCCCCCGGCGGCGGCCAGGTCCGCCGCGAACCGGGCCACGCCGTAGCGCTCGACCGGGTTCCAGTACGTCATCACCAGCACCGCGGTGCCGGGGTGGGCGGCGGCCGCCTCGGCGACCGTCCGCAGCACGTCCTTGATCCGGACGCCGCCGCGCAGCGCAATGTCGTCGGCGGTCTGGATGGTCGGACCGTCCAGGACCGGGTCGGAGTGCGGCAGGCCGACCTCGACCACGTCGCAGCCGCCCTCGATCAGGGCCTTGACCGCGGCGATGCCGCCGTCGACGGTCGGGAAGCCGGCCGGCAGGTAGCCGATCAGGGCTGCCCGGTTCTCGTTCTTCGCGGCGGCCAGGACCGCGCTCAGCTTCGAAGCCATGGTCACTTACCCCCGTTGTTCTGGTCGTACAGGCCGAAGTACTGGGCGGCGGTGTGCATGTCCTTGTCACCACGGCCGGAGAGCGACACCAGGATGGTGGCCTCCGGGCCCAGCTCGCGGCCGAGCACCAGCGCGCCCGCGAGCGCGTGCGCGCTCTCGATCGCCGGGATGATGCCCTCGGTACGGGACAGCAGTCGCAGCGCCTGCATCGCCTGATCGTCCGTCACCGGGCGGTACTCGGCCCGGCCGGTGTCCTTCAGCCAGGCGTGCTCGGGGCCGACGCCGGGGTAGTCCAGGCCGGCCGAGATCGAGTGCGACTCGATGGTCTGGCCGTCCTCGTCCTGCAGCACGTACGTGCGCGAGCCGTGCAGCACGCCGGGGTCGCCCTTGGTCAGGGTGGCCGCGTGCCTCGGGGTGTCCACGCCCTCGCCGGCCGCCTCGCAGCCGATCAGCCGGACGCCCGCGTCCGGGATGAACTCGTGGAAGATGCCCATCGCGTTGGAGCCGCCGCCGACGCAGGCGACCACGGCGTCCGGGAGCTTTCCGGTGCGCTCCAGCACCTGCTCGCGGGCCTCGATGCCGATCACCTTGTGGAAGTCGCGGACCATCGCCGGGAACGGGTGCGGGCCGGCCACCGTGCCGAACAGGTAGTGGGTGGAGTCGACGTTGGCGACCCAGTCCCGGAACGCCTCGTTGATGGCGTCCTTGAGGGTGCGGCTGCCGGAGGTCACCGGGATGACCTCGGCGCCCAGCATCCGCATCCGGGCCACGTTGAGCGCCTGGCGCTCGGTGTCGACCTCGCCCATGTAGATGGTGCAGTCGAAGCCGAACAGCGCGCAGGCGGTGGCGGTGGCCACGCCGTGCTGGCCGGCTCCGGTCTCGGCGATGATCCGGGTCTTGCCCATCCGGCGGGTCAGCAGCGCCTGGCCAAGCACGTTGTTGATCTTGTGGGAGCCGGTGTGGTTCAGGTCCTCGCGCTTGAGCAGGATCCGCGCCCCGCCCGCCTCGGCGGAGAACCGGTGCACGTCGGTGAGCGGGCTCGGCCGCCCGGTGTAGTCCTTGAGCAGCGCGTCGAGCTCGGCCGCGAAGGCCGGGTCGGCCTTGGCCTTCTCGTACTCCTCGGCGACCTGCTCGACGGCGGCGACCAGCGCCTCCGGGATGAAGCGGCCGCCGTACGCGCCGAAGTAGCCCCGGGCGTCGGGGACCTGAGCGCCTGGCAGGTAGTCCTTTTCGGACATGGCTGTAGTCCTCGTGATTCGGTGAATGACTGTCAGGAACGTGGCATGGCTGTGCTCAGCCGTTCGTCCTGCGCCATCGGCGACCGGGCACCTGCCCGGGCTCGCAGCCGATCACGTACCGCACCCGCCGCCCCAACACCCGGCGCGCGGGCGCGCGGCAGCCGCGCGGGCGGCAACCAGGGGCGAGGCGGGCGCTCATCTCTCGGGTCAGCCCCGTCCGTTGTTGCGCAGCGCCGGGTGGGCACCGGCGGCCACCAGGTCGGCCACGGCCGCCTTCGGGTCCTTGCCGGTCACCAGGGACTCGCCCACCAGGACGGCGTCCGCACCCAGGTTGGCGTACGCGATCAGGTCGTGCGGGCCGCGCACCCCGGACTCGGCGACGCGGACGATGTGCGCCGGGATGGCGTCCACCACGTTGCCGAAGGTGTTCCGGTCGACCTCGAGGGTCTTGAGGTTGCGGGCGTTGACGCCGATGATCTTCGCTCCGGCGTCCACCGCGCGGGCGATCTCCTCCTCGTCGTGGACCTCGACCAGGGGCGTGAGCCCGATCGACTCGGCGCGCTCGATGAGCGAGACGAGTGCGGGCTGGTCCAGGGCCGCCACGATCAGCAGCGCGAGGTCGGCGCCATGGGCGCGGGCCTCCCAGAGCTGGTACGCGGTGACGATGAAGTCCTTGCGCAGGACCGGGGTCTCGACCGCGGCCCGGACGGCGTCCAGGTCGGCCAGCGAACCGCCGAAGCGGCGCTGCTCGGTCAGCACGCTGATCGCGGCGGCACCGCCGGCCGCGTAGTCGCGGGCCAGGGCGGCCGGGTCGGCGATGGCCGCCAGGGCTCCCTTGGACGGGCTGGAGCGCTTGACCTCGCAGATCACCCGGATGCCGTCGCCACGCAGCGCGGCAACGCCGTCCTTGGCGTCGGGAGCCTTGGCGGCCAGCTCCTTGAGCTGGTCCAGGGAGACCCGGGCCTGTCGCTCGGCGAGGTCCTCGCGGACCCCGTCGATGATCTCGTCGAGCACACTCACGCGGGCGCCCCCATCGTTCTGCTGGGCGTTCGCCCAGCTAGTCGGGTGAAACACCGCGGGTACGAACCGGACCGGACCTGTGCAGGTCCGGTGCTGATCTGCCCCCGTCGGCCTCTCGATGGTATCGGGCGCAGGGGGCGCGAACCGCATCCGCCCGGCGCGCGTCTCGCGGAGCGGACCGGCGCACACGCCGGAGGGCTACCCGACCGGCGGCGCCAGGGCGGCTCCGGCGGGAAGGTTCCGCAGCACCATGAACAGCCCGAGGACCAGCACCAGCAGGACCGTACGTGCCGCACCGACGTTGATCCGGGGCGCCTTCCCGCCGGTCAGCGCGGCCCACAGCCAGCCCACCCAGAGCACTGCGGCGACCACCGCCAGCACCACCACCAGCAGGTTGTCGTGCACGGCCGCGGTCAGCTCGCCGTGGGTCAGCGCGTGCACGGCCCGCAGTCCGCCGCAGCCGGGGCACCACCAACCGGTGGCCGAGAGCACCGGGCAGGTCGGGTAGTGGCCGGGCGTGTTCGGGTCGACCCCCGCCACGTACAGGGTCGGCAGGCCGACCGCCGCGAGGGCGGCCAGCGGACGGGCCAGCCGGCGCAGCGGGGAGGGCGGCACAGGCAACGGACTGGGCTGCGGGGCGGCGTTCACACCGCCGATTCTGCCCCCGCCGCCGGGGCGCATCCCTCAGGCGGGCGGGCGTGTCCTACGCAGAGGGAGCGGCGGGCGCTCCGCGCGCCTGCCGCTCCCCGACGTTCCGACGAAGTCTCAGACCCCGGCCGTGACCGCCTGGCGGGCGGCCGTCTCCTCGGGGGTGTAGAAGTGCGGGCTGGGCTGCTTGCCCATGCCCGCCATGGCCATCGCCTTGCCGACGATGCCGCCGACAACCACGACGCCCAGGCCCACGAAGAAGAGCCAAATCGCGGGGATGATCATGGCGACGCCGCTGACCGTGAAGCCGATGAAGGCAATGGTCGAGCCGGTCCAGGCGGCGGGGGTGTTGCCGTGCGCTGCTGCCGACATCTGATGGTGCTCCTTGGTTCTCCGGGGACCGGCCGAACTGCGGGAGCTCGGCGGGTTTACTGTCCCATTGTGCCGGGCCACACAGCCCGCCCCCAAGCGGGGGCCTCGGTTTCAGGTGGGATCCTCGCCACGGTCCAGCGCCTGCCACAGTTCGGCGGGGGTTCCGGTGGTCTTCGCCTTCGGCGGGGTCTTGCGGGCCGGCGCGTCGTAGCGGCTGCCCATCGCGGGCCAGTCCCGGCCGTACCGGACCGTCAGTGCCCCGGCGACGGCCAGCAGCAGTCCGCCCAGCGCGGCCGCCCACGGCCAGGCCGTGTGGCCGACCTGCTCGGCCTGGGCGCTCACCAGCGCGAGCTTCTTGGCCGCCTCGCCGTTCAGCGCACCGGCGTCGGCCGCACCGAGCGCCGCCGCCACGGCGGCACCGAGCCCGGCCAGCGCCACCAGGGCGCCCACCACCGCCTTGCCCACGCCGCGCACCGCGAAGACCGCGACCGCCGACGCCAGCCCGACCAGTGCCAGCCCGCCCGGCAGCCCCGACACCGCACTCCCGGTCACCTCGACCGCCAGCCCCCCGGCCTTCCCCGAGGCCCACACCCGGCTCACCGCGGTCAGCACCAGCACCGCCCCGGCCACCGTCAGCAACAGCATCACCCCGAGGCTCCGGCGGCTGTTCTTCTGCCCCGGTGCGGGCTCAGCGGTACGGGGTGCGGGAATCGTGGTCACCCGTCCACTATCCCTGACCGCACGGCCGGGGCCGCGCCGGGGTCTACCGGGAGCTGCGCAGGGTGTTGGCGGTGGCGACGGCGCGGAGGACGGCGGCGGCCTTGTTGCGGCACTCGGTGTCCTCGGAGTGCGGGTCGGAGTCGGCGACCACGCCCGCGCCGGCCTGGACGTAGGCGGTGCCGTCGCGGAGCAGGGCGGTGCGGATGGCGATCGCGGTGTCGGAGTCGCCGGCGAAGTCGAGGTAGCCGACGCAGCCGCCGTAGAGGCCGCGGCGGGTGGGTTCGAGCTCCTCGATGATCCGCATCGCGCGGGGCTTGGGGGCGCCGGAGAGGGTGCCGGCCGGGAAGCAGGCGGTCAGCACGTCGAAGGCCGAACGGCCTGCCGCGACCTGGCCGGTGACGGTGGAGACGATGTGCATCACGTGGCTGTAGCGCTCGACCGACATGAAGTCGACCACCTCGACGCTGCCGGGCTCGCAGACCCGGCCGAGGTCGTTGCGGCCGAGGTCCACCAGCATCAGGTGCTCGGCCCGCTCCTTGGGGTCGGCGAGCAGCTCGGCTGCCAGTTCGGCGTCCTCGTGCGGGGTGCTGCCACGGTGCCGGGTGCCGGCGATCGGGTGCAGCATCGCCTGACCGTCCGTCACCTTGACCAGCGCCTCCGGGCTGGAGCCGACCACGTCGAAGCCGCCCTCGGCGGAGCCGTCCGGACCGGGGAAGCGGAACAGGTACATGTACGGGCTGGGGTTGGTCGTGCGCAGCACCCGGTAGACGTCCAGCGCGCTGGCCGGGCAGGGCGCCTCGAACCGCTGCGAGGGCACCACCTGGAACGCCTCGCCGGCCCGGATCCGCTCCTTCACCTCCTCGACCGCCGCCCGGTACGGGGCGCCGCCGAAGGGTGAGTGGGCGTCAACCGCCGTGGGGGTGAAGGTCGCCAGGCCCGGGTCGACCGGCCGGGCCAGGTCGGCCTGCATCCGGTCCAGCCGGGCGACGGCGTCGGTGTACGCCTCGTCCACGCCGCTGGCCAGGTCGTTGTGGTTGACCGCGTTGGCGATCAGCACCACCGTGCCGTCGGCGTGGTCGAGCACCGCGAGGTCGGTGGCCAGCAGCATGGTCAGCTCGGGCAGCTTCAGGTCGTCCGGGGTGAGGTTCGGCAGCTTCTCCAGCCGCCGGACCACGTCGTACCCGAGGTAGCCGACCAGGCCGCCGGTGAGCGGCGGCAGGCCGTCGTCGGTGTGCCGGGGCGTGTGCAGGGTCTCCAGCGCGGCGCGCAGCACCTCCAGCGGGTCACCGGTGGTGGGGATGCCGACCGGCGGGCTGCCGTGCCAGCGGGCCTTGCCGTCCGGGTCGGCGGTCAGGGTGGCGGCGCTGTGCACGCCGACGAAGGAGTACCGGGACCAGTTGCCCTGCTCGGCCGACTCCAGCAGGAAGGTGCCGGGGCGCTCGTCGGCCAGGCTGCGGTACAGCCCGATGGGCGTGAGGCCGTCCGCGAGGAGCCGGCGGGTGACCGGGATGACCCGGGTGTCTACGGCGAGCTTGCGGAAGTCCTCAAGGTCCATGGGAGATGGCACCGTTCGTCCGTGGGGATGGGGCTGGGAAGAGACTAACGAGCGATCGGCAGGACGTCGGCGTCGAAGCAGGTCCGGTCGCCGGTGTGGCAGGCCGCGCCGACCTGGTCGACCTTGACCAGCAGGGTGTCGCCGTCGCAGTCCAGCGCCACCTCCTTGACGTGCTGGAAGTGGCCGGAGGTGTCGCCCTTGACCCAGTACTCGCTGCGGCTGCGGCTCCAGTAGGTGCAGCGGCCGGTGGTGAGGGTGCGGTGCAGCGCCTCGTCGTCCATCCAACCGAGCATCAGCACCTCGCCGGTGTCGTACTGCTGGGCGATCGCCGGCAGCAGGCCGTCCTCGGTGCGCTTGAGCCGGGCGGCGATGTCAGGGGCGAGGGCGGTGCTGCCGGGGGCGGCGGGAGTGGTCGACATGGCGTCCATTGTGGCAGCTCACCCCGGCTCCCCCGGTACCCGCCGGGTCAGGCTGCCGGGGTCACGCCGGGCTCTCGCACCCCTGCGGCCAGACCACCTGTACGTACAGCCCGGCCCGCTCCGCCGCCTCGACCACCTCGGCGGTGTGGCCCTCGGGGCGGCCGTCCCAGACCGCGATCAGCTCGTCCACCATCCCGACCAGGGCCCGGCAGGTGTCGTCGCCGAGTCCGCCCACCTCGACCGGTGCCAGCCGGTGCACCGCGTTCGCCTCGTTCATCAGCCGCTGCCTGGTCTGCCGGCCCGCGCCCGCGAACGCCCCGGCCTTGCCGGCCGTCGCCGACACGATCACCTCGACCTTGCCGCCGTGCTCCAGCACCGACTGGGCGAACCAGGTCTCGGGCCCCGCCGCCAGGCAGGTCACCCCGACCAGGTCGTAGCTGCCGAACGTGGTGACCAGTCGCCACAGCTCGCCCCGGACCAGCATCTCGCTCAGATCCGAGAGCCCCTCGTGCCCGACGATCCCAACTCGCATAACCAAAGACCCCAGTACCCGCTCAGGGCCGTGCCACCGTCAGCGTATACCTGGCCCGGGTCCGGCTTCGCGGAGTAGCTGACGGGACGGTCCCAGGCGGTCAGAATGGGCCCGGTCGGAACGAGGGGGGTCGGGGATGAGACGGCGGCGGGTGGTGGCCACGGCGGTGGTCCTGCTTCTGTTGGCGGCGGGCGCGGTGCTGCTCCTCTGGCCGGAGCCCGAGCGGCGGGCTGCGCCGTCACCGCCGCCACCCGGTACGACCACGCCGTCACCCTCGCCTTCGCCCACGCCGAGCAAGGTGCTGCCGTACCTGTTCTTCCCGCCCGGGACGTGCCTGGACTACCAGCCGCTGAGCCGGACCGCGGCACCGGCCGAGGCCCGGCCCTGCGAGGGGAAGCACGACGGCGAGGTGATCGCGAACATCGTGCTGCCTGACGGGCTGACCGGCGAGACGGCGGTCCAGCAGGCGATGACGGCGGCCTGCAAACCGCACCTGACGGAGTGGGACGGCAAGCAGGGCGGCGGCGGCCCCTACTTCGGGCGCTACCTCGGGCCGCGCCTGGTGCACTATCAGGCCGGGTTCCGGGACGCGACCTGCATCATGTCCGGCACCGACCAGCCGGACGGACGGCGGCTGACGGGGCATCTGAAGGGGCTCGGGCCGAGCTAGTTCGGGCGCGGCGGGCCACGTAGGGTGGGCCGCATGTCGAACTTCGCTCGGATGGAACGCCAGCGGTTGACCGGGCTTCTGCGCGCGGCCGGGCCGGACGCGCCGACCCTCTGCGCGGGCTGGACCACCCGCGATCTGGCCGCCCACCTGGTGCTGCGCGAGCAGCGGATGGACGCGGCGGCCGGAATCAGACTGACCCCGCTGGCCGGCTGGACGGCCCGGGTCCAGGAGCGCTACCGGGCGCGCCCGTACGAGGAGTTGCTGCGGCTGTTCCGGACCGGGCCGTCGGCTTTCTCGCCGTTCTCGCTGCCCGGCGCGGACGAGGCGGCCAACGTCCTCGAGTACTTCGTGCATGCGGAGGACGTCCGCCGGGCCGGGGACGACTGGCAGCCGGAGCCGCTCGGGCCCGGGCTGACCGAGGCGCTCTGGCGGCGGCTGCCGATGCTGGCCCGCATGGAGGCCGGCCGGAAGAGCCCGGTCCCGCTGGTGCTGCGGCGGCCGGACGGCCGGGCGGTGACCGTCACCCGGCGGACCGGGCCGACCGTCGAGGTGACCGGCGAGCCGGGCGAGTTGGTGCTGTTCGCGTTCGGCCGCGGCGCGCGGGCGCGGGTCGAGATGAGCGGACCGCAGGACGCGGTCGAGGCACTGCGGGTGGTACTGCCGTTCGAGTGACAGTCCGTCAGTCGGCGCGCGCGGCTGTCAGTGGCGGGTGGCAGGGTGGACCGGACGACACCATGCCTCCCGAAGGAGCGGTCTCCGCATGCTCACCACCGACTATCGGACCGGCTCGCCGAACTGGCTCGACCTGGGCAGCCCGGACACCGCCGCGGCCGCCGCCTTCTACGGCGCGGTCCTCGGCTGGACCTTCCGGTCGGCCGGCCCCGAGGCGGGCGGCTACGGCTTCTTCCAGCTGGACGGGCGCACGGTCGCCGCGCTCGGCCCGCTGACCGAGGAGGGCGCGCAGTCGGCCTGGACGCTCTACTTCGCCACCCCGGACGTGGACGCCACCGCGAAGACCGCCGAGCAGGCCGGCGGCACGGTCAGGGTCGAGCCGGGCGACGTCTTCGACGCCGGACGGATGGCCGCCCTGACCGACCCGCAGGGCGGACGGTTCGCCGTCTGGCAGGCCGGGCGGACGGCCGGGCTCGACCTGGCGGGCGCACCGGGCTCGTTCTGCTGGGCCGAGCTGCACACGCCCGACTCGGCGGTGGCGGTGGCCTTCTACCGGGCACTGTTCGGCTGGCGCACCGAGCAGGTCGAGGTCCCCGGGATGACCTACACCGTGGTGTCGGTGGCCGAGGGCGACCAGCAGGACGCCTCGTTCGGCGGGATCGCCCCGAGCGAGCACAGCGAGGCCGGCTGGCTGCCGTACTTCGAGGTCGCGGACCCGGACGCGGTGATCGAGCGGGCGGTGGCGGGAGGCGGGGAGGTGCTGCTGCCCGGCATGGACGCACCGGGGATCGGGCGGATGGCGTGGCTGCACGACCCCTTCGGGGCGAGGTTCGCGGTCATTCGCAGCGAAGCCTAGGCAGGCCTTCTGCAGGGCGCTCGGTTGCACTATCCAGGGGCTCGGGGAACTGCGAGGAGATCTGGCGTTCGGGTCACTGCGAAAGTGCCTGACCCGCTACGCAGCGATCACCTTTTTCGAGGTCGGCGTCGCAGTTCCCCGAGCCCCTGGCGGGTGCGACCTTGCGTCAGCGGACGGGGTGGCCCGTGCTGCGGAGGGCTTCCTTGACCTGGCCGATGCGGAGGTCGCCGAAGTGGAAGACGCTGGCGGCCAGGACGGCGTCGGCGCCGGCGTCGACCGCGGGGGCGAAGTCGGAGAGCTTGCCCGCGCCGCCGGAGGCGATGACCGGGACGGCGACGGCCTTGCGGACGGCGCGGATCATGTCGAGGTCGTAGCCGTCCTTGGTGCCGTCCGCGTCCATCGAGTTGAGCAGGATCTCGCCCGCGCCCAACTCGGCGGCCCGGCCCGCCCATTCGACCGCGTCCAGGCCGGTGCCGCGGCGGCCGCCGTGGGTGGTGACCTCGAAGCCGGAAGCGGTCTCCGTACCAGGAGGGCAGCGGCGGGCGTCGACCGAGAGGACCAGCACCTGGCGGCCGAAGCGCTGGGCGATCTCGCGGATCAGCTCGGGCCGGGCGATCGCGGCGGTGTTCACGCCGACCTTGTCGGCGCCGGCCCGGAGCAGCTTGTCGACGTCCTCGACGGCGCGGATGCCGCCGCCGACGGTGAGCGGGATGAAGACCTGCTCGGCGGTGCGGCGGACCACGTCGTAGGTGGTCTCCCGGTCGCCGGAGGAGGCGGTGATGTCGAGGAAGGTCAACTCGTCGGCGCCCTCGGCGTCGTAGAGCTTGGCCATCTCGACCGGGTCGCCGGCGTCCCGCAGGTTCTGGAAGTTGACGCCCTTGACCACCCGGCCGTTGTCCACGTCCAGGCAGGGGATGACTCGTACGGCGAGGGTCATGGCGTCTTACCTTCCAAGGTGCTGGCGAGCCCGGCGCGGTAGGCGTCGAGCTCGATCTCGACCATCATCCGGGAGTCGATCAGGCCCTCCACCACGACCATGGTGGCGGCGGGCCGGGAGGCGGCGAACAGGGTCCGGTGGGCCCGGCCGACCTCGTCGGCGTCCCGGACGTGGGTGATGTACATCCTGGTGCGGAACACGTCGTCCGCCGTCAGACCGTACGCGGCGAGGGCCTGGAGACCGACGCCGAAGGCGGCGAGGGTCTGGTGGTACGGGTCGCCCTCGTGCTCGATCTTCCCGTCCACCCACGCGGTGGTGCCGGCCACGTGGACGTGGTCCCCGGCCGCCACGGCGCGCGAGTAGCCGAACTCGTCCTCCCAGGGGGAGAATCCGGCGATCCTGCCGCGTACGATCTGACGGTCCGTCATGAAACGGCCTCCAGGGCCTCTTCGAGGGTGAACTTGCTCTCGTAGAGTGCCTTGCCCACGATCGCCCCCTCGACACCCTCGCCGGTCAGGGTGGCGATCGCCCGCAGGTCGTCCAGCGAGGAGACGCCGCCGGAGGCGACCACCGGCTTGTCGGTGGCGGCGCAGACGTTGCGCAGCAGCTCCAGGTTGGGGCCGGTCAGGGTGCCGTCGCGGTTGACGTCGGTGACCACGTAGCGGGCGCAGCCCTCGGAGTCGAGGCGGGCCAGCACCTCGTAGAGGTCGCCGCCCTCGCTGGTCCAGCCGCGGCCGCGCAGGGTGGTGCCGACCACGTCCAGGCCGACCGCGATCTTGTCGCCGTGCTCGGCGATCACCTTGGCGACCCACTCCGGCTGCTCCAGCGCGGCGGTGCCCAGGTTGACCCGGCGGCAGCCGGTGGCCAGTGCGGCGGCCAGCGAGGCGTCGTCCCGGATGCCGCCGGAGAGCTCGACCTTGATGTTCATCTGCTCGCTCAGCTCACGGATGATCTCGCGGTTGTCGCCGGTGCCGAACGCGGCGTCCAGGTCCACCAGATGCAGCCACTCGGCGCCCGCGTTCTGCCAGGCCAGCGCGGCCGCCAGCGGCGTGCCGAAGGAGGTCTCGGTGCCGGAGGCGCCCTTGACCAGGCGGACGGCCTGGCCGTTGCGGATGTCGACGGCGGGCAGCAGTTCGAGGCGGCTCATGGTGCAACTTTCCTGAGTCGGAAGGGACCTGCGGTGGACGGGAGTTGTCAGAGGGTGTTGACCCAGTTGGTCAGCAGCGCGGCACCCGCGTCGCCGGACTTCTCCGGGTGGAACTGGGTGGCCCAGAGCGGGCCGTTCTCCACCGCGGCGACGAACGGCTGCCCGTGGGTGGCCCAACTGACCAGGGGGGACCGGATGTTCTGGTTGGTGACCTCGAGCTCCCAGCGCTTCACGCCGTAGGAGTGCACGAAGTAGAACCGGGTCTCCGGGTCGAGACCGGCGAACAGCCGGCTGCCCTCGGGCACGTCGACGGTGTTCCAGCCCATGTGCGGGACGATCGGGGCGTCCAGCGGCTCGACCGTGCCGGGCCACTCGTCGCAGCCGGCGCTCTCGACGCCGTGCTCGACGCCCTTCTCGAACAGGATCTGCATACCGACGCAGATGCCCAGCACCGGGCGGCCGCCGGCCAGCCGGCGGCCGATGATCTGCTCGCCGCGCACCGCCTTGAGGCCGCGCATACAGGCCTCGAAGGCGCCGACGCCGGGCACCAGCAGGCCGTCGGCGTCCATCGCGGTCTGGAAGTCGGAGGTCACGGTGACGTTCGCGCCGGTGCGCTCGACCGCGCGCTGGGCCGAGCGGAGGTTGCCCGATCCGTAGTCGAGGACGACAACGTTCTTGGCCATCAGGGGAGTTCCGTCTCTGCTAGAGGCGCATCAGCCCGGAAGCGAGGCACATCACGGCGCCGAACGCGAGCACCGCGATCACACCCTTGGACTGCTTCTGCTTCCAGAACGAGAACACGCCGCCGGACAGGAACAGCCCGGCGATGATCAACAGCGTGGCGGTCTTGCTCACAGCGCACCCTTGGTCGAGGGAAGGATGCCGGCCGCGCGCGGGTCGCGCTCGGCGGCATAACGGAGTGCCCGGGCCAGCGCCTTGAACTGGCACTCCACGATGTGGTGGGCGTTTCGACCGTACGGTACGTGCACGTGCAGGGCGACGGCGGCCTGGGCCACGAAGGACTCCAGGATGTGCCGGGTCATCGTGGTGTCGTAGCTGCCGATCATCGGCGCCATGTTCTCGGGCTCGGTGTGCACCAGGTACGGGCGGCCGGAGAGGTCGACGGTGACCTGGGCGAGCGACTCGTCCAGCGGCACCGTGCAGTTGCCGAAGCGGTAGATGCCGACCTTGTCGCCGAGCGCCTGCCGGAAGGCGGCGCCGAGCGCGAGGGCGGTGTCCTCGATGGTGTGGTGGGTGTCGATGTGCAGGTCGCCCTCGGTCTTGACGGTGAGGTCGAAGAGACCGTGGCGGCCCAGCTGGTCGAGCATGTGGTCGTAGAACCCGACGCCCGTGGAGATGTCGGTCTTCCCGGTGCCGTCGAGGTCGATCTCGACCAGGACCGAGGTCTCCTTGGTGGTGCGCTCAACGCGGCCGATGCGGGACATGAGGGTTCAAAGCTCCTTGCTGACTGTACGGACGGCGTCGAGGAAGGCGTCGTTCTCGGCGGGCGTGCCCGCCGTGACGCGCAACCAGCCGGGGACACCGTTGTCGCGGACCAGGACGCCCTGGTCGAGGATGGCCTGCCACACCGCGTGGGTGTCGGCGAAGCGGCCGAACTGGATGAAGTTGGAGTCGGAGGCGGTGACCTCGAGCCCGAGTCCGAGCAGCGCGTCGACCAGCCGGTCGCGCTCCGACTTGAGCCGCTCGACGTAGCCGAGCAGGGTGTCGGTGTACTCCAGACAGGCCAGCGCGGTCGCCTGGGTGACGGCCGACAGGTGGTACGGCAGCCGGACCAGCTGCACGGCGTCCACCACGGCCGGGTCCGCGGCCAGGTAGCCGAGCCGCAGCCCGGCGGCGCCGAAGGCCTTGGACATGGTGCGGGTGACCACCAGGTTGGGGCGGCCCTCGATCATCGGCAGCAGCGAGGCGCGGTGCGAGAACTCGACGTACGCCTCGTCCACGATCACCAGGCTGGGCCGGGCGGCCTGGGCGGCCTCGTACAGCGCGAGCACCACGTCGGCCTCGACGGCGGTACCGGTCGGGTTGTTCGGCGAGCAGATGAAGACCACGTTCGGCTTCTGCTCGGCGATCGCCGCGGTGGCCGCCGCCAGGTCGATGGTGAAGTCCTCGTTGCGCGGGCCGGAGATCCAATTCGTGCCGGTGCCACGGGAGATGAGCGCGTGCATCGAGTACGAGGGCTCGAAGCCGAGCGCGCTGCGGCCCGGGCCGCCGAAGGTCTGCAGCAGCTGCTGGAGGATCTCGTTGGAGCCGTTGGCGGCCCAGACCTGATCCTTCGTCACGGCGTGACCGGTGGTCCCGGTCAGGTACCCGGCCAGACCGGTGCGCAGCTCGACCGCGTCCCGGTCGGGGTAGCGGTTGAGGTTGCGGGCCGCCTCGGCCACCCGCTCGGCGATCCGGGCCACCAGCGGCTCGGGCAGCGAGTACGGGTTCTCGTTCGTGTTCAGCTGGACGGGCACGTCCAGCTGCGGTGCGCCGTACGGGGACTGGCCGCGCAGCTCGTCCCGGATCGGCAGATCGTCGATGTTCATTCGCCAGGAACCGTCCACTCGAACCGAGCCTTGATCGCGTCACCGTGACCGGGCAGGTCCTCGGCGTTCGCCAGGTTGACCACGTGCGCGGCGACATCGGCCAGCGCCTCGCGGGTGTAGTCCACCACGTGGATGCCGCGCAGGAAGGACTGCACCGACAGGCCGGACGAGTGGCAGGCACAACCGCCGGTCGGCAGCACGTGGTTGGAGCCGGCCGCGTAGTCCCCGAGCGAGACCGGGGCGTACGCGCCGACGAAGATCGCGCCCGCGTTGCGGACCTTGGCGGCGACCGCGCGGGCGTCCCTGGTCTGGATCTCCAGGTGCTCGGCGGCGTAGGCGTTCACCACGGCGAGGCCCTGCTCGATGTCGTCCACCAGCACGATGCCGGACTGCTTGCCGGTCAGCGCCTCGGTGACCCGCTCGCGGTGCTTGGTGCGGGCGACCTGCTCGACCAGCTCGGCCTCGACCGCCTCGGCCAGCGCGACCGAGTCGGTGACCAGCACGGAGGCGGCCATCGGGTCGTGCTCGGCCTGGCTGATCAGGTCGGCGGCCACGTCACGGGCGGAGGCGGTGTCGTCGGCGAGCACCGCGATCTCGGTCGGACCGGCCTCGGCGTCGATGCCGATCCGGCCCTTGAGCAGCCGCTTGGCGGCGGCCACGTAGATGTTGCCCGGGCCGGTCACCAGGTTGACCGGGGCGCACTCCTCGGTGCCGTACGCGAACATCGCGACCGCCTGGGCGCCGCCGACCGCGTAGACCTCGGTCACCCCGAGCAGCGCGCAGGCCGCCAGGATGGTCGGGTGCACCGAGCCGCCGAACTCCTTCTGCGGCGGCGAGGTGACGGCCATGCCGAGGACACCCGCCTCCTGCGCGGGCACCACGTTCATCACCACGGAGGACGGGTAGACGGCGCGGCCGCCCGGCACGTACAGGCCGACCCGGTCGACCGGCACCCAGCGCTCGGCGACCGTGCCGCCCGGCACCACCTGGGTGGTGTGGTCGGTACGGCGCTGCTCGCGGTGGACCAGCCGGGCGCGGCGGATCGACTCCTCCAGCGCGGCGCGCACCTTCGGGTCCAGGGCCTCCAGCGCGGCGGTGATCGCCTGCTCGGGCACCCGGGTGCTCTCCAGCGTCACGCCGTCGAACCGCTCGGTGATCTCGATCAGCGCCGCGACCCCACGATGGCGTACGTCCTCGCAGATCGGCCGCACCTTCTCCAGGGCGGCTTCCACGTCGAACTCGGCACGGGGCAGCACGTCGCGCAGGTCGGAGGTAGAGCCGCGCAGGTCGATTCGAGAGATCACATCGCCCAGTGTAGGGAGTGGCCGGAACCCGAGGTCCCGCATTTCAGTCCGTGATACGAAAGGCGAGACAGTTCAAGATCTTGGGGGAGGCAGCGGTGCAGCAGCCGCCGGACGACTGGACGCCGGTCGAGCAAGGGCTCTGGGAGGCGTTCCGGCAGGGCGCGCTCTACGACCTGCGCAGCTGGGACGACGCGGTGGACCTGGTGAGCGGCCCGGCCGAGTGGCCGGCCGAGCGGTTCGTCCGGGCCGAGGTGCTGGCCACCCTGCTGCTCAACGGCCCCGACCCGGCACCCGGCAAGGTGGCCTCGCTCAAGCTCAGCGGCGCCTACGTGACCGGCCCGCTCCGGCTGGCCGGGGCCCGGATCGAGCACTACGTCGAGCTGCACGACTGCCGGTTCGAGAAGAAGATCCTGATCTCCGAGGCCCAGGCCGGCACGCTGCGGCTGATCCGCTGCTGGATACCCCGGCTGGAGGCGTCCCGGCTGGCCACCGAGGGTGACCTGCACCTGGCCCGCTGCGTGCTGCCGTTCGGCATGCGGCTCACCGACGCCAAGATCGGCACCGACCTGCTGCTCAACCAGGCCGTCATCGGCGGCGACCGGTACGGCCGGGCGCTGGCCGCCGACGGGCTGACGGTGCAACAGGACTTCGAGGCCGAGCGGGTCGACGTGCACGGCGAGCTGAGCCTGCGCACCGGCCGGATCGGCGGCCGCTTCTCGCTCCGCGGCGCCCAGCTGAAGGCCGCCGCCCCAGACCGCTACTGCCTCAACCTGGCGCACATCTCGGTCGGCAACACCATGTACCTGGGCGGCTCGCTGGACGGCGGCTGGGCCGACTCGCACACCATCTACGGCGACGGCTACGGCGCCCCGATCCCGCACGACTCCCCCAGCACGCCGCTGCGGGCGTACGGCGGGGTCCGGCTGGTGGACGGACGGTTCGAGAACGCGCTGCTGATCACCCACGCCGAGTTCCACCTGTCGGGGAGTCAGGAACTCTCGCTGCGCCGGATCCAGACACCCGAGCTGCGCTTCACCTGCCACAAACCGCCCACCGGCAAGGTCTCGCTCTCCCGAGCCAGGATCGGCAACCTGGTCGACAACCCGGACAGCTGGCCGAAGGACGGCCACGTCCGGCTGACCGGCTTCACCTACGAGTCGCTCCGGCCCGACCGGCCGTTCAGCGTCCGGCAGCGGATCGCCTGGCTGGAGAGCGCCCTCGGCGAGTACCAGCCGGAGCCGTACGAGCAGCTGGCCGCCGCGCTGCGCCGGGACGGCCGGGACGAGGACGCCCGCGAGGTGCTGTACGCCAAGCACCGGCGGCGGCGCTCCACCCTGCCGCCGCCCGGCCGGCTCTGGGGCCTGATCCAGGACGCCGCCGTCGGGTACGGCTACCGCCCCGGGCGGGCCGCGCTCTGGCTGGTGCTGGCCTGGGCCTTCGGAGCGCTGTACTTCTCCGGGCACGAGCCGGCCCCGCTGAAGGCCGACGAGAAGCCCACCTGGAACGCGCCGCTGTATGCCCTCAGCAAGGTCCTCCCGGTGGTGAACCTCGGCCCCGACGGCTGGAACCCTGACCGGACCGGCCAGTTCGTGGTGGCGGGCCTGGTGCTCTCCGGCTGGGTGCTCGCCACCACCGTGGTGGCCGGCGCCACCCGGATGCTCCAGCGCGGCTGAGCGGCGGGTGCCCACCGACCGCCTGACGGGTATTCGGGACAGCGGCGGCCGTTGCTGAACTACGCTGTGCGCCGTGACTGAACGGCTGCCGATCTTCCCCCTCAACACGGTCCTGTATCCGGGCCTGGTGCTGCCACTGCACGTCTTCGAGGAGAGGTACCGGCGGCTGGTGGGCGACCTGCTGGCCCAGCCGGAGGACCAGCCCCGGCGGTTCGGGGTGCTGGCGATCAAGGACGGCCGGGAGGTCGCACCGGTCCGGGAGCACGACGGTCCGGCCGGGCCGCTGGACGGGCTCGGGACGGTGACCGGCGATCCGCTGGAGGCGCTGCACCACATCGGGTGCGTCGCGGACGTGGCCTCGGTCCAGGAGCAGCCGGATGGGCAGTACGAGCTGCTGGTGACCGGGACCACCCGGTTCTGGCTCCGCTCGGTCGACGTGACGGGGCCCTACCTGGTCGGCGAGACCGAGCCGATCGAGGAGCGGACCGGCGAGGGCGCGGGCGCACTGGCCGCCGGGGTCGAACGGGCCTTCCGGGCGTACCAGAAGCGGCTGGCCGGCGCCCGCGAGGTCAGTCTCACCGGGCAGCACGAGCTGCCGAACGACCCGCAGGTGCTGTCCTACCTGGTGGCGGCCGCCGCGGTGCTGCCCACGCCGGTGAAGCAGGCGTTGCTGGCCTGCCCCGACACCGCGCAGCGGCTGACCACCGAGCTGGAGCTGCTGCGGCGGGAGAGCGCGGTGCTGGCCTGGCTGCCCTCGCTGCCCGGGGTGGACCTGACCCGGCAGTCGTTCAGCCCGAACTGACGGAGGCTCAGCGCGATGGCGAAGAAGCAACGTGGTGGTGGCGGTACGCCCGCGACGGTCGCCCTGGAGACGGCCGGGGTGGCGTTCACCGTGCACGCGTACCAGCACGACCCGGCCGCCGCCTCGTACGGTGGGGAGGCGGCGGAGCTGCTCGGCATCGCGGGCGAGCGGGTGTTCAAGACCCTGGTCGCCGAGGTCGACGGCAAGCTGACGGTCGGGGTGGTGCCGGTCTCCGGGCAGCTCGACCTCAAGGCCCTGGCCCAGGCGGTCGGCGGCAAGCGGGCGGCGATGGCCGACCCGGCGGCGGCCGAACGCAGCAGCGGCTACGTGCTGGGCGGCATCTCACCGCTCGGCCAGCGGCGCCCGCTCCGGACCGTCGTCGACGCGAGCGCGCTGGAGCACCCGACGGTCTACGTCTCGGCCGGTCGCCGGGGCCTGGAGGTCGAGCTCTCCCCCGCCGACCTCGTCACCCTGACCACGGCCACGGTCGCCCCGATCGGCCGCTGACCGTCACATCTGCGGATTGGGCTTGAGCAGCGCGAACACCGCCCCGAAGGGGTCGGTGAGCCAAGCGATCCGGCCGACCTCCGGCACGTCCACCGCCGGCATCAGCACCGATCCACCGTTCGCCGTGGCCGCCGTGACGATGGCCTCGACGTCCTCCGCGTGGAAGTACGGCACCCAGCGGGGCCGCTCGTTCCCGCCGCCCGCGCCGCCGCCCAGCGGGGCCGCACCGCCGAAGGAGGCGTCCTGCTGGTCGCCGTCCCGCACGCTCAGCACCCGGTAGGTCATCCCGGGCGCCGCCATGTCCTGGCTGCGCCAGCCGAAGAGTCCCTGGTAGAAGCCGATGTCGGCGACCGGGTCCGGTACGTGCAGCTCGACCCAGAGCAGCGAGTTCGGCGCGGAGGTCAGCCCGAGACCCGCGGTCCGGCCCGGCTGCCAGAGCGCGAACTCGGCCCCCTGCGGGTCGGTCACCTGCGCCAGCCAGCCTTCGCCCATCACGTCCATGGGCTCCATCCGGACCGTTCCGCCGCCCGCCGTGACGGCCGCCACGGTGGCTCGGACGTCCTCGGTGCTGAAGTGCACCATCCAGGCGGAGCTCGCCCCCTGCTCGGTGAGCGGCCCGAGCGCGGCGACGGTCTTCCCACCGAGCTGGAAGAACCCGTAGCCGCCGGTGTCCGGACCGGCGGAGACGAACTGCCAGCCGAAGGCCGCACCGTAGAACGCGGCGGCGGCATCGACGTCGGGGCTTCCGAGGTCCAGCCAGTTGGGCGACCCGGTACGGAAGTCGGTGCCGAGCATGGGGTCCTCCAGGTCAGTGGTCGACGGGGCTGGAGCCCACCCTGCCCACCCCGCCCCGGACCGTCCACTCACACCCGACCGACCGGCCACGGGGTTCACCCGGGCGGACCTGTGCCTTTTGCGGGGCGCTCCGGGTTACGGTCCAGGGGCTCGGGGAACGGCGACGGTTCGTGGCTGGCGGGCATCACTGCAAAAGTGCCTGACCAATTACGCACGGATCACCTTTTTCGAGGTCGGCGTCGCAGTTCCCCGAGCCCCTGGTGGTGCCTCTAGCCCTGCGGCTGCTGCCATTGGGGGCCGGCCCAGTACGGCGGGGGGTCCTGTTCGCGTTTGCCGAAGGCGGCCGAGAGGGCGAGCAGGACGACCATCGCGGTCATCGGCCAGACCAGCAGGGCGCCGTGGGCGCCCAGTTCGAGGGCCGCGCTGAACTCGACGCCCTGGCCGGCCTTCTTGGCGTTGGCGATCACGTCGGTGCCGGGGCCCAGCCGGGTGCCGAGCTGCCAGGCCAGCAGGGAGCCGGCCAGGCCGCCGACCGTCAGGCCGCCCGCGACGGCGATGCCGCCGCCGCGACGGCGGGTCAGCAGGAAGGCGACCAGGGCCGAGAGCGCGCCGGCGGCCAGCGCCAGCAGGGCGAAGGTGCCGTCGGCGCCGGCCCGCTGCTCGCCCTCGGGGTCGACGTACCGGATCGCGTCGCTGGCGGCCACCAGCATGACCCGCGGTGCCAGCCACAGCCAGAGCAGGCCGACCAGTGCCCCGGCCGCCACCCCGGCCAGGGTGGTCAGTGCGCCGATCCGCAGCTCGGGCCCGAGCGGACGCCGTTCGCGGGCGGGCATCGGCGGCGGCAGGTACGGGTCCGGCTGCGCGGGGTACGCCGCGCCGGGGGCCTCGGGCGGCTCGGGGGCGGAATCCGCAGGAGTGTTCGGTACGGTCACCGGCCCATCGTTTCACGACTGGCGGCTCGGGGGTCGAACACCCGGGGGTCTCAGCGGGTGGCGGCCCGGCGGTAGGCCCAGGTGGCGATCGCCAGTGAGACCAGGCCGACCGCGCCGCAGACCGTCAGGTCGCCAAACACCGAGGCCCAGTCCGGGGCGGTGGCGAAGCTCTCCGCGAAGGCCTCCACCCCGTACGTGGAGGGCAGCAGGTCACGCAGCAGCCGGATGAAACCGGGCAGCTGACCCACCGGCAGCACGCCGAGCAGCAGCGCCGCCGACATGCCGAGCTGGCCGAGCAGGGTGGCGATCTCCTGACGGGGCGCCAGCAGCCCGCAGGCCGCGCCGATGCCCGCCAGCGCCGCGCCCGCGAGCGGGACGACCGCGAGCAGCACCCAGAGGTGGCCGAACGGGAGCGAGAACATCCAGGCCCCGACCCCGGCGGTGACCAGCGCGCCTGGCACGGTGAAGGAGGCGTACGCGGCGGCCGCACCGAGCACCACGGCGGCCGGCCGGACCGGCAGGGTCGCGTAGTGGTCCAGGCCGCCGGTGGCGCGCAGCCGGCCGAAGTACTGGGCCAGCAGGTTGAGCGCCACGAAGGCGACCACCAGGACGCTGGAGCCGGCCACCACCGAACGGGCGGCCGGGACGTCCCCGGGGTCGACCACGCCGCGCATCATCAGCAGGATGCCGAGCGACTGGAAGGTCGCCACGAACAGCAGCGGGATCCGGGCCACCCGGGCCCGGGCCAGCTGGGCCCGGTAGACGGCGGCCAGTGAGGGCAGCAGCCTGGCAGCCGGGGCGAGCGGCGCGGCGGCCGGTGCCGGGGCGGCGGGTGCCAGGGGCGGGTCGAGCAGGACCACCGGGTCGGCCTTCCGGATCTGAGTGGGGCTCACTTCGCCAGCCCCTCGTGCCGGCCGCCGAGCTTGAGGTACGCGTCCTCCAGGCTCGGGGTGGCCAGGGTGAAGTCGTCCAGCGCCGCGAAGGCGGGGCCCGTGGTGACGGCGGCGACCAGTTCGCGGGCCTCGTCGGGACTGGTCCGGACGGTCCAGCGGCGGCCCGAGCGGACCGCCCGCTCGGCCAGCCGGGCGACGGCCGGGACGTGCAGCGGGGCGTCGGTGCGCCAGACCAGGTCGAGCCGGACGTCGCCGTCGACCAGGGCCTTGAGGCCGCCGGGGGTGTCGCAGGCGATGATCCGGCCCTCGTCCACCACCGCGACCCGGTCGAGTACGGTCTCCGCCTCGATCACGTTGTGGGTGACCAGCAGCACGGTGGTGCCGTGCTCGGCCCGGCGCCGGTCGAGCGCGGACCAGACGGCCCGGCGGGCCACCGGGTCCATCCCGCTGGTGGGTTCGTCCAGCACCAGCAGCGGCCGCTCCCCCACCAGCACGGCGGCGAAGCAGGCCAGTCGGCGCTGGCCGCCGGAGAGCTTGGCGAGCGGGCGGGCGGCGATCGCGGTCAGCCCGAGTTCGTCGAGCACCTCGGCGCTCGCCCGACGGGCCTCGGCCCGGGTCAGGCCGCGCAGCCGTCCGGTGGTCTCGGCGGCCATCGCGACGGTGAGTTCGTCCAGCGCGGTCGACTCCTGGCCCAGGTAGCCGAGCAGCCGGGCGGCCCGCTCGGGGTGCCGGACGATGTCGTGCCCGAGGATGTCGATCGAGCCCCGGTCCGGCCGGAGCAGCCCGGTGAGCTGGCGGACCAGGGTGGACTTGCCCGCGCCGTTGGGTCCGAGCAGGCCGAAGACCTCGCCGCGTCGGATGTCCAGCACGATGCCGTCGTTGGCCCGGATCTCGCCGTCCTTGCTGCGGTAGGTCTTGGCAAGGTCTCGTACGGTGCAGCACTGCCCGGCAGGGTGGTGGCCGGGACCGCCGAGGTCGCCTTGCGGCCTGGGCTGTGGTGCCCGCCGGTCGGTGTCGCTCACGGTCGAAGACTCTACGCGCTGGCCCGGAGGAACCGGACAAGGGGGTTGATTCGGCTCCGGCGAGCCTGCTCACTCCTGGGCGACCGCCAGGTCAGGGCGGGGGACCCGGTCGGCGAAGGCCTGCCAGAAGCCCGCCCGGATGGCGTATCTGTCCTCCTCGTCGATCTGGTCGTCCTTGGCCGCGAGCAGACCGAACCGGGCGGCGTAGCGCAGCAGTTCGGCGTCCAGCCGGTGCGGGATGCGCGGGTGGTCGGCCCAGAGCGGGAGCAGTTCGGTGTCCCGGTGCAGCCGGGACAGCCAGCGGCGGGCGAACACCGCGCCGACCTGCCGGGCGTCGCCGGGGACGGCGGCGCTGTCCTCCTCCCGGTCGGCCCAGCGCTGTTCGGGGCTGGTGATCTCGGCCAGGGTGGGCGGGGCGGGGGTGAGCCGGGGGGAGGACCAGCGCAGCACCAGGGCGGGCGGGACGGTGGGGGCGGGGCGGGTGGCCAGGTCCCTGGGGGTGGGGACGACCCGGAGCTCGGGGGTGCGCACCGCCGGTACGGGGGCCGGGCCGGTCTCCCGGAGCTGGGCCCAGCGTTCGACGAAGGCGCGGTCCAGCACCCGCCGTTCGTCCGCCTCGGCGACCAGGTCCTCGGACTGGTTGAAGTCGCCGTCCACCGGCTGGACCGCCCAGAGGTGGACCACGACGCCGTGTTCCTTGGCGCAGACCATGCCGGGCAGCAGGTCGCCGTCGCCGCTGAGCAGCACCAGGTCGGCGCAGGCCCGGTTGTGGGCCAGCTCCGTGAGCTCGGCGTGCATCGCGGCGTCCACGCCCTTCTGCACCCAGCGGCCCTCGGCCCGGGTGAGCGCGCCGAGCCGGACGGTGACCCGGGGCAGCGTGCGCAGCCGACGGTGTTCGGGCAGCGAGCGCCGGTCGGGGGCGGCGTCGAACCAGTAGATCCGCAGCAGCGGCAGCCCGGTCTCCGCCTCGGCCCGTTCGGCCAGTGCGGTGGCCAGCGCGGCGTGATCCACCGTCAGCCGGGCCCGGACGGGGTCCCCCGCCAGCAGGTTGGCCGCCGCACCCAGCAGGTATCCCGCGTCCACCAGGACGACGCACCGGTCCACTCCACACCACTTCCCTCCGGAGGGCCGCACCGCGCGGGGAAACGATGTGGGGGCCCGCACGGCCGCCGACGTCCCGGCGGTCAGGGCGAGCACCGCCGGTGGGCACTCTTTACCCCCCGATCGGCGGGTGAACCGTTCCGTCCCACCCGGCCCGCTCCGGCCCGGCGATACTGGAACGCATCATGCGGAAGATCACTGCGGCGCTGTGCGGCGTCACCGTCCTGGCGGCGGGAGCCGTGCTGCTGACCCCGACCATCACGACCGACAGCTCCGGGGGCGACACCTCGGTGACCTCGGTCACCGTGAACGACGGGCGGCCGATCCTGCTCGGCCCGGTGCAGGCGGTGACGGTGCCGCTGGTGGTGACCGCGCGGGACGACTCGGGGATCGCCGGGATCGGCCCGATCGGGGTGTGGGGGCCGAACTACGGGGTGCTCGAGGTGAGCCCGCTGAGCTGTACGGCGGACGGGCCGAGCTCGGTGTGCCGGGGCACGGTCACCATCGAGCCCGAGCGGCAGCAGGTCTTCAACGACGAGGCGGGCACCTGGTTCGTCGACCTCAAGGTGCGGGCCAACGACGGGGACGGGTACGCGAACCAGACCGCGGCGGGCTTCTCGCTCAAGCGCGCGGCCCGGATGACCGGTGCGGGCGTGCCCCAACAGGCGGAGCCGGGGCAGGAGTTGACGGTCACCGGCGCGCTGGCCAGGTCGTGTTGGGACACCCACACCTACTGCGGCTACCAGAGCGGCACGGCGCACCTGCAGTTCCGGCCGAGCGGCAGCACGCTGTGGAGCACGGTGGCGACCTCGTTCTCGGACGCCTCCGGGGCGGTCACCGCCCAGGCGCCGGCCACCGGGCCGGGCGACTTCCAGTGGTACGCCCCCGGTGACAAGTGGACCGGGGACGCGGTCTCGCCGGCCCTGCCGGTCAGCGTCGTGGGCTGACCGGCAGGGCCGGACGGGGCGTCAGGCCTTCGAGGCCAGCTCGGCCGCGACCAGCTCGGCGATCTGCACCGCGTTCAGCGCGGCGCCCTTGCGCAGGTTGTCGTTGGAGAGGAACAGCGCGAGGCCGTTCTCCACCGTCTCGTCCACCCGGATCCGGCCGACGTACGAGGGGTCCTTGCCGGCCGCCTGGAGCGGGGTCGGGATCTCGGACAGCTCGACGCCCGGGGCCTTGGCGAGCAGCTCGTACGCGCGCTCGACGCTGATCGGGTTGGCGAACCGGGCGTTCACCTGGAGCGAGTGGCCGGAGAAGACCGGGACGCGCACGCAGGTGCCGGAGACCTTGAGGTCGGGGATCTCCAGGATCTTGCGGGACTCGTTGCGGAGCTTCTGCTCCTCGTCGGTCTCGAACGAGCCGTCGTCCACCAGGTTGCCCGCGAGCGGGACCACGTTGAAGGCGATCGGCCGCTGGTACACGCCCGGGTCGGTGGCCTTGACGGCCTCGCCGTCGAAGGCCAGCTGGTCGGCCTGCTCGGCGATCTCGCAGGCCTGCCGGTGCAGCTCGGCGACACCGGCCAGGCCGGAGCCGGAGACGGCCTGGTAGGTGGTGGCGACCAGCGCGAGCAGCCCGGCCTCGTCGTGCAGCGGGCGCAGCACCGGCATGGCGGCCATCGTGGTGCAGTTCGGGTTGGCGATGATGCCCTTGGGGCGGTTCGCGATGGCGTCCGGGTTGACCTCGGAGACCACCAGCGGGACCTCGGGGTCGCGGCGCCAGGCCGAGGAGTTGTCGATCACGACCGCACCGGCGGCGGCGACCTTGGGGGCCAGCGCCTTGGAGGTCGAACCACCGGCGGAGAAGATCACGATGTCCAGGCCGGAGTAGTCGGCGGTCTCCGCGTCCTCGACGGTGACCTCGCCGTCCTGCCAGGGCAGCGTCTTGCCCGCCGACCGGGCCGAGGCGAACAGCCGCAGCTCCGTCACGGGGAACTCACGCTCCGCCAGAATGCTGCGCACCACTCCACCGACCTGGCCGGTGGCGCCCACGATGCCGATCTTCATCGGGTTACTCCTCCTGTGTTGTGCTCGATCAGAATCCGCACACTCCGCCCATCATGCCTGGTCGGGTGGGGCGGGCGGTACGGCATTCCAGTGGGTGAACGGGCGGTGGACCGGCCGTCGGCGGCGCCGGACGGAAATCCGGCGGCCGCCGCCACCGGCCACCCGCGATTCGCCGGTGCCGGGCCGGTCGGGAGGGAAGAATCCGCCCGGGCCCGGCTGTCAGCCCGTCAGTTCCGCCAGCACCGTGAGCGCGGCGGCCACCGACTCCCGGCCTGCGGGCAGCAGCGGGAGGCGGACGTCCGGGGTGGGGATGCGGCCCTGGGCGTGCAGGACGCCCTTGATCACGGTCGGGTTGGGCTCGGCGAAGGCCGCGATCGAGAGCTGCGCCAGGCGGTGGCCCAGCTCGCGCGACCCCCGGCCCTCGGCGAACTCGACGAACCGGGCGGTGGCCAGGTGGGCCGAGGCCAGGATGCCGCCGGTCGCGCCGAGCGCGAGCAGCGGGGCGAGGAAGGGGTCGTCCCCGGCCATGACCGCGAACTCCGGCGGCAGGTCGGCCAGCAGCGCGACGGTCTCCTGGTCGATCCCGCCGGCCGCGTACTTGACCCCGGCGACGTTCGGCAGGGCGCCGATCCGGCGCAGCGCGGCGGCGCTCAGCGCCTGACCGGTCCGGTACGGGATGTGATAGACGATCAGCGGCACCGGGCTCCCGGCGGCCAGCTGCTCGAAGTGTGCCAGCGCCCCGGCCTCGCCGGGCCGGGTGAAGGCGGGCACGGTGACCAGTGCGGCGTCGGCGACCCCGGCCAGTCCGGCCAGCGCCTCGACGGTGCGCCGGGTGTCGTTGCCGCCGGTGCCGACGGTGAGGGTCGCGCCGTACTCGGCGGCGGCCTTGGCGCACACCTCGACCACGGTGTGCCGCTCGGCCTCGTCCAGGGTGGCCACCTCGGCGGTGGTGCCCAGGGCGACCAGCCCGGCCGCGCCGTCGGCCAGCGCCTGCCGGGCCAGCCCGGCCAGGGCCTCGACGGCGAGGGTGCCGTCCGCCTCGAACGGGGTGATCAGCGGTACGTGGATTCCGTGCAGTTCCATGCCGACGAGCCTGCCGCCTGCCTGCTGTGCAGGTCCAGTTCAGATCTCCGACGGTTCTCGTAAGCTCTGCTTATGCTCGACGTCCGCCGCCTGCGGCTGCTCCGTGAACTCGCCCACCGCGGCACCATCGCCGCCGTCGCCGAGTCGCTCGCCTTCAGCCCGTCCGCCGTCTCGCAGCAGCTCTCGGTGCTGGAACGGGAGGCCGGGGTCCCGCTGCTGGAGCGGACCGGCCGCCGGGTCGCGCTCACCCCCGCCGGGCGGAACCTGGTCCGGCACGCGGAGGCCGTACTGGAACGGCTGGAGCAGGCCGGGGCCGAACTGGCCGACGCCAGAAGCGGGCTGGCCGGCCCGCTGCGGATCGGCACCTACCCCTCGGCGGCCCGGGCGATCATCCCGGCCGCCCTCGCCGCGCTCGGCCGGGAGCACCCGGGCCTGGAGCCGATGGTCACCGAGGTGGACCCGGCGGAGGTGTCGGCGCTGCTCCGCTCCGGCGAGCTGGACGTCGCGCTGGTGCACGAGTACGACTTCGTGCCGGCCGAACCGGCGCCCGGCCTGGCCACCGAGTCGCTGTTCACCGAGGCGATGTACCTGGCGGCCCCGGCGCCCGGGACGATCGCCGACCACCGGGATTCGCCGTGGATCGTCGCGCCGCACGGCACGCTCTGCCACTCGATGGCCGTCCGGGCCTGCCAGGCGACGGGTTACACCCCCCGGATCCGACACCAGATCGACGATTTCGGCACGGTTCTGGCGCTCGTCGCGGCGGGCCAGGGAGTGGCTCTGGTCCCCCAGCTGGGAGTGGCCGACGCGCCCCTCGGCGTGGCCCTCAGCAGGCTCCCGATGGCCCGCCGGACCCGGACCGCGTACCGCGCCGGAGCGGCCCGGCACCCGGCCGTGGCGGCCTTCGTGGCAGCTCTGCACACGGCGCTCCCAAGTGACCTGCGGTGCTGAACGGACCTCTGTTCAGGGGCTAGGGTGGAGCCTTCCTTCGAGCCTGAGGAGCCGTCCCACCGTGGCCGACAGCTTTGTTCACCTGCATGTCCACACCGAGTTCTCGATGCTGGACGGAGCAGCGAAGAACGGCAAGCTGTTCGCGGAAGCGGAGCGGCAGGGCATGCCCGCGATCGCGATGAGCGACCACGGCAACATGTTCGGCGCGTACGAGTTCTTCCAGACCTCGAAGAAGACCTCGGTGAAGCCGATCATCGGCATCGAGGCGTACGTCGCCCCGGGCTCGCGGTTCGAGAAGAAGCCGGTGTTCTGGGCGCCCGGCGGCCAGCGTCAGGTGAGCGCGGACGGCGAGGGCGGCAAGGACGTCTCGGGTGGTGGCCGGTACACCCACATGACCATGTGGGCGCAGAACGCCACCGGGCTGCGCAACCTCTTCAAGCTCTCCTCGCTCGCGTCGATGGAGGGCTACTACATGAAGCCCCGGATGGACCGCGAGCTGATCGCCGCGAACGCCACGGGGATCATCGCCACCACCGGCTGCCCGTCCGGCGAGGTGCAGACCCGGCTGCGGCTGGGCCAGTACGAGGAGGCGGTCAAGGCCGCCGACGCCTACCAGCAGATCTTCGGCCGGGAGAACTACTTCCTGGAGCTGATGGACCACGACCTGTCCATCGAGCGGGACGTCCGGGACGGACTGCTGCGCCTGGCCAAGCAGCTGGACATCCCGCTGCTGGCCACCAACGACTCGCACTACGTGACGGCCGATCAGGCCGACGCCCACGACAGCCTGCTCTGCGTCGGCGTGGGCAAGAACAAGGACGACCCGAACCGCTTCAAGTTCAACGGCAGCGGCTACTACATCAAGACGCCGGAGGAGATGCGCGCGCTCTTCACCGAGCTGCCGGAGGCGTGCCGCAACACGCTGGAGATCGCCGACCGGATCGAGTCCTACGACGAGGTCTTCAACTACGTCGACCGGATGCCGCAGTTCGACGTGCCCGAGGGCGAGACCCAGGCGTCGTTCCTGCGCCAGAAGATCAAGGCCGGTCTGCAGCACCGCTACGGCGACAACCCGAGCCAGGAGGTGCTGGACCGGATCGAGCTGGAGATGGGCGTCATCTCCCCGATGGGCTTCGACGCGTACTTCCTCGTGGTCGCGGACATCTGCCAGTACGCCCGCGACAACGGCATCCCGGTCGGCCCGGGCCGTGGTTCGGCGGCCGGCTCGATGGTCTCGTACCTGACCCGGATCACCGAGCTGGACCCGCTGGAGCACGATCTCCTCTTCGAGCGGTTCCTGAACCCCGAGCGCATCAACCCCCCGGACGTCGACATCGACTTCGACGACCGCCAGCGCGACCAGATGGTGCGCTACGTCACCGACAAGTACGGCGAGGCGTACACCGCCCAGGTGAACACCTTCGGCACCATCAAGGCCAAGGCGGCCGTGAAGGACGCCAACCGCATCCTCGGCTACCCGTTCGCGATGGGCGACCGGATCACCAAGGCGATGCCGCCGGACGTGATGGGCAAGGGCGTGCCGCTGGCCGACCTGTTCAACGAGAAGCACCCGCGCTACAACGAGGGCACCGAGATCCGCTCGCTCTACGCGAACGAGCCGGACGTCAAGAAGATCATCGACACCGGCCTCGGCATCGAGGGCCTGATCCGCGGCACCGGTGTGCACGCGGCGGCCGTGATCCTCTCCTCGACCCCGCTGCTGGAACTGATCCCGCTGCACAAGCGGGACAAGGACGGCGTGATCATCACCGGCTTCGACTACCCGTCGTGCGAAGCCATGGGTCTGATCAAGATGGACTTCCTGGGTCTGCGGAACCTGGGCATCATCGACCACTGCATCAAGATCGTGAAGTCCAACCGCGGCATCGACGTGGACATCGAGAAGATCGCGCTGGACGACCCGACCACGTATCAACTCCTCGCCCGCGGTGACACCCTGGGCGTGTTCCAGCTCGACGGCGGGCCCATGCGGGCGCTGCTCAAGCTGATGAAGCCGACCGAGTTCGCCGACATCTCCGCCGTCTCGGCGCTGTACCGCCCGGGCCCGATGGGCATGAACTCGCACACCAACTACGCGCTGCGCAAGAACGCCCAGCAGGAGATCATCCCGATCCACCCCGAGCTGGAGGCCCCGCTCGCCGAGGTGCTCGGCCCCACCTACGGTCTGATCGTCTATCAGGAGCAGGTGCAGCGAGCCGCCCAGGTGCTGGCCGGCTACAGCCTCGGACAGGCCGACCTGCTCCGCCGCGCGATGGGCAAGAAGAAGAAGGAGGTCCTGGAGAAGGAGTTCGTCCCCTTCCACGCGGGCTGCAAGGAGCGCGGGTACTCCGACGAGGCGATCCAGGCCGTCTGGGACGTGCTGGTGCCGTTCGCCGGCTACGCGTTCAACAAATCGCACTCGGCCGCGTACGGCCTGGTCTCGTACCAGACCGCCTACCTGAAGGCGAACTACCCCGCCGAGTACATGGCCGCCCTGCTGACCTCGGTCGCGGACGACAAGGACAAGATGGCCGTCTACCTGGCCGAGTGCCGGTCGATGGGCATCAAGATCCTCTCCCCCGACGTCAACGAGTCGGTGGAGGACTTCACCGCCGTCGGCACCGACGTCCGGTTCGGCCTCAAGGCCGTCCGCAACGTCGGCACCAACGTGATCGACTCGCTGGTGCGGACCCGGAAGGAGAAGGGGAAGTACTCCTCCTTCGCCGACTTCCTGGACAAGGTCGAGCTGGTGGTCTGCAACAAGCGCACCGTCGACTCGCTGATCAAGGCCGGCGCCTTCGACTCGCTCGGCCACACCCGGCTCTCGCTGACCACCGTGCACGAGAACGCGATCGACGCGGTCACCGGCGTGAAGAAGCAGCAGGCGATCGGCCAGGACGACCTGTTCGGCGCGATGGACACCGGCGAGGACGTGCCGACCATCGGCCTGGACTTCGAGCTCTCCGACCGGGAGTGGCCGCGCAAGCAACTCCTCAGCCTGGAGCGGGAGATGCTCGGCCTGTACGTCTCCAGCCACCCGCTGGACGGCGCCGAGCACATCCTCTCCCGCAACCGCGACGTCTCGATCGCCGAACTGCTCGGCTCCGGCCGCACCGAGGGCGAGGTCCGGCTCGCCGGACTGGTCACCGCCGTGGACCGCCGGATCAACAAGGCGGGCAACGCCTGGGCGATCATCACGCTGGCGGACCGGGACGGATCGGTCGAGGTGCTGTTCTTCCCCGCCGCCTACAACCTGATGTCCGACCAGATGGTCGAGGACAACGTGATCGCGGTGCGCGGCCGGCTGAACGAACGCGACGGCTCGCTCAGCATCTTCGGCCAGGAGATCACCAGCCTGGACATCTCCTCCGCCGAGCACGGCGGCAAGCCGCCGATCCTGATCACCGTCCCCACCGGCCGGGTGAACCCGGAGATGATCGCCGAGTTCAAGACCACCCTGCGCTCCCACCCGGGCGACGTCCCGGTCCGGCTGCTCACCACCGGCCGCGACAAGAACGTCCTGTACGAGCTCGGCTTCCTGGTCAACCCCGACAACGGCGCCTTCGCCTCCGAGGTCAAGACTCTGCTGGGCCCGTCCGCCTGGAGCAACGCGTGAGCGGTCCGGCCTTAGTCCGTACGGTCCTCGGGGATGTCGACCCGGCCTCGCTCGGCGTGGTCGACGCGCACGACCACCTGTTCCTGCGGACGCCCCGGCTGCCCGGCCAGGAGATGGACAGCGCCAGCGCCGCCGAGGCGGAACTGCGCGCGTTCGCCACGGCGGGCGGCGGGGCGCTCGCGCAGTGGACCCCGGTCGGCCTCGGCCGCCGGGCGGACCTGCTGCCGATGCTCTCCCGGGTCACCGGGGTGCACCTGATAGCCGCCACCGGGCTGCACCAAGCCGCCCACTACGCACCGGAGTTCCTGGACCGGCTGCTCCCCCGGCTGGCCCGGCGGTTCATCGCCGACCTGACCGAGGGCATCCACGGTTCGAACGGGCTGGTCCGGGCCGGGATGATCAAGGTGGCGGGCGGCTTCCACCGCCTCGACCCGCACGCCCGACAGGTGTTCACGGCCGCCGCCGAGGCCCACCACCTCACCGGTGCCCCGATCGGCGTCCACCTGGAACTGGGCACCGGCGCGCCGGAGACCCTCGACCTGCTCTGCACCGAACTCGGCGTCCCCGCCGACCGGGTGATCCTCGGTCACCTCAACCGGGCACCGGACACCCGCACCCACCTGCGGGCCGCCGAGGCCGGCGCCTACCTCGCCTTCGACGGCCCCTCCCGCGCCCACCACCCCACCGACTGGCGCCTGCTCGACTGCCTGGCCGCCCTCGCCGAAGCCGGCCACGCCGACCGCCTGCTGATCGGCGGCGACACCACCACGGCCGCCGCCCGCGCCACCAGCGGAGAGGGCCCCGGACTGCCCTACCTCCCGGGCGTCCTCCGCCCCCGGATCGAGCGCGAACTCGGCGCCGACACCGCCAAGTCGTGCTTCGAGACCAACCCCGCCCGCGCCTTCGCCATCACCCGCCCGGCCTGACACCGGGTCGGCTGCAACGCGGCCACCTGCGGCGCCGTGCTCAGCTCGCGGACCTCCAACCGCACCGCGGGTACCGCTTCTGGCAACCGGATCGAGATCGAGGTGGACGGCCGCCGGCCGTCAGCCGCCGACCGGTAGGCCGCTCGGCTCCTTCACCCGCTTCATGATGATCTGCGAGTTGACCTCGGTGACCCCGGCCAGGGTGGTCAGCCGCTCGATCCAGAGCCGCTCGTACGCCTTCAGGTCCTCGACCGCGATCCGCAGCAGGCAGCCGGGGCTGCCGAACAGCCGGTACGCCTCGATCACGTCGGGGATCTCCTGGAGCGCGGCCTCGAAGGCCTCGACCGCCTCGCGCTCGCGGCGGACCTCGACCGAGACCAGCACCTCGAAGCTGCGGCCGACCGCCGCTGGGTCGATCACCGCGCGGTAGCCCTGGATCACCCCGTCCTGCTCCAGCTGGCGGACCCGGCGCATGCACGGCGAGGGCGTCAGCCCGACCCGCTGGGCCAGCTCCTGGTTGCTCAGCCGCCCGTCGCGCTGGAGCTCGCGCAAGATATCCCTGTCGATCTGATCCATCACGCGATCATATTGCCCACTCCATGTCACCTCTGGCAAGAATTCGCGATCGCATTGCGCACCTTCTCGCCTATTCTTGCTGGTGAGCGTTCCGCCACCCGCGGAGACCAACAGACAGCCCGGCCCCGGCAAACAGTCGGTGCCGGGCTGTTCCCCTTGCAGGAGGCACCCATGGCACGGATCGTCGTGATCAGCACCGGCGGGACCATAGCCAGCCGCTGGCAGGGCGCGGGCTTCGCCGCCGACGCCGACGGCAGCGAGGTGATGGCGACCGCCGCCGTCCCCGAGGGCGTCACCGTCGAGGTGGTCGACCTGTTCAGCGTGAACAGCCCCCGGCTGACCAGCCGTCACCAGCTGGAACTGCTGCAGACCGTGCACCGGGTGTTCCAGGACCCGGGGGTGGACGGCATCGTGGTGACCCACGGCACCGACACCCTGGAGGAGTCGGCCTTCCTGCTCGACCTGCACCACCGCGACCAGCGCCCGGTGGTGCTGACCGGCGCGCAGCTCCCGCTGGACGCCGCCGACGGCGACGGGCCCGGCAACCTGCACGACGCCCTGCTGACCGCCGCCACCGCGCGCGGCCTGGGCGTACTGGTCGTCTTCGACGGCGAGGTGCACGCCGCCCGGGGCACCGTGAAGACCCAGACCGTGGCCCCGAACGCCTTCGCCGACCCCTCCGGCGACCGGCTCGGCGACGTCGGCTTCGGCCGCGCCCTGATCATCCGTCAGCCCGAGCGCCCGACCCCGCTCGCGCTCCCCGCCGCCGACACCGCGCCGCCCCGGGTGGACATGGTGATGCACCACTCGGACGCCGACCCGGTGCTGTTCGAGGCCGCCGTGGCCGCCGGTGCGCAGGGCATCGTGCTGGTCGCCACCGGCGCGGGCAACGCCACCCCCGAGTTCGTCGAGGCGGTCGCCGCCGCCACCGCCCGGGGCGTGCTGGTCGCGCTGACCACCCGGGTGCAGTCCGGTCCGGTCACCGAGATCTACACCCACGGCGGCGCGGTCGACCTGGTCGCCGCGGGCGCCGCACCGACCGGCACGCTGCGGGCCGGGCAGTCCCGGATCGCCGTCCTGGCCGCGCTGCTCGGCAGCACCGACCCGGCCGAGCGCGCCGAGCTGCTCCGGCACGCCCTGGCCGCCCGGAGCACCGCACTCACCCACGCCTGAGGCACCGCCGGGGAACCCGTCCGAATACTGTGTCGTCATCCGTTCCAGGACCGACGACCCAGCACAGAGGACGATCCCCATGCAGCAGCAGAACGCGGCCGAGCGCGAGCCCGAGCGGGCCGAGACCATCCTGCGGGTCTTCGACCAGGCCTTCGGCCGCCTGCTGGCCGAGGACCCGGCCGCGTTCAAGGTGAAGTTCCGCAAGATGGCCGCCTCGGCGTTCGCCTTCTACCGGGGCACCGCCGGGCTGTACTACGCGGACCTGACGACCCCTCCGTTCGAGGCGTTCGGCGCGCCGTACCTCGACGAGCGGACCAGCCGGGTGTGGATCCACGGCGACCTGCACGCGGAGAACTTCGGCACCTACCTGAACGCCGAGGGCCGGCTGGTCTTCAACGTCAACGACTTCGACGAGGCCTACGTCGGCGCCTTCACCTGGGACGTCCAGCGCCTCGCCGCCAGCCTGGCCCTGCTCGGCTACGCCAAGGCGCTCTCCGACGGCACCATCGCCGAGCTGGTCCGGGCCTTCGCCACCGCCTACCGGGCCCGGATCGCCGCCCTCGCGGCGGGCGCGCCGGCCGAGGCGTACACCCTGGACACCGCCGAGGGCCCGCTGCTGGAGACGCTCCGCCGGGCCCGGCTGCAGACCCGGGTGGCGCTGCTGGAGCGGGAGACCGTGGTCGAGGGGTACGAGCGCCGGTTCCGCTCCGGCGGCGGCGCGATCCCGCTGGAGGACTCCACCCGGGCCGAGGTGCTGGCCGCCTTCGAGCAGTACCTCGCCACCCTCCCGCCGGCCACCCGCACCCGGCCGGACGCCCTGCGGGTCAAGGACGTGGTCGGCCGCCGCGGCATCGGCATCGGCAGCGCCGGGCTGCCCTCGTACAACGTGCTGCTGGAGGGCCACACCGACGCGCTCGAGAACGACGTGGTGATCTACCTGAAGCAGGGTCAGACCCCGGCGGTGTCCCGGCACGTCACCGACCCGGAGATCCGCGCCTACTTCGAGCACGAGGGCCACCGTACGGTGATCTCCCAGCGCGCCCTGCAGGACCACAGCGACCCCTGGCTCGGCTGGGCCACTCTGCGCGGCCACGGCATGCTGGTCGCCGAGGTCTCCCCCTACACCGCCGACCTGGACTGGACCGACCTCACCGAACCGGCCGACCTCCGCGACGTGGTCACCCACCTCGGCCGGGCCACCGCCGGCATGCACGCCGCCGCCGACGCGTCCTCCAGCGGGCACGGCCTGGTGCCGTTCTCCACCGAGCACGCGATCGACGCGGCGATCGGCGACGACACCGCCGGCTTCGCCGACATGCTCGTCTCCTTCGCCCACACCTACGGCGACCGCGCCCGCAGCGACCACCAGATCTTCGTCGACCTCTTCCGCAACGGCCGCATCCCGGGCCTGGGCTGAAACGCCGGCCTTCGGAAGGTAGGGGCTCGGGGAACTGCGACGCCGACCTCGGAAAAGGTGATCCGTGCGTAGGTGGTCAGGCACTTTGCATTGTGACCCGCACGCCAGATCTCCTCGCAGTTCCCCGAGCCCCTGGCAGGGCTCAGGGCTTGACCTCGTGGGCTCCCTCGACCGTGGTGAGGCCACCGGTGACGCCCTTGGCCGGCTTGAGGATGTACGCCTGACGGGTCGGTGCCTTGGTGACGTCGGAGAAGTTCATCGGCACGCCGAGGATGTTGAGCGCCGTGGTCTTCCGGTGCGCCGCCGCGATGCCCTCCCGGGTCAGGTCCTTCTCCGCGCACGCGGCGCCGAGCGCCTCCGCCGCCACCTGCGCCGCCGACCAGCCGCTCGCCACCCCGCTGTCGACCGGGGCACCGGGGTACTTGGCCTGGTAGTCCTGCACCAGCACCCGCATCGCGGAGACGTCCGCGCTGACCGGCGAGATCGCGCTGACCACGGACAACTGCCGCTCCAGCGCCGGTCCGACGGCCGTGTCGAGCAGCTGCGGGGCGAAGCCGGGCGCGCTGCTGAGCACCGGTACGGTCAGCCCCTGCCCGGCCGCCGCGCCGACCAGCGCCGCCGTCTGCTTGGGCCCGGCACTGATCAGCACCGCCTTGACCCCGGCCTCCCGGAGTGCCGAGACCTGCGCCGTCAGGTCCTGGTCGGTGGGCTTGATCTTCTGCTCGACCAGCGTCAACTTGCCTTTCTCGGCCGCGTACTTGGAGCCCGCCAGCGCGTTCTCCCCGTACTCGCCCTCGAAGTACACGTGCCCGATCCGGTCGCCCGCCACCAGCCCGGCCTTGCGGGTGAGGAAGTCCACCCCGGTGATCATGTCGACGTCGTAGGTGGAGCCGACCACCTGGATGTAGGGCTGCCCGAGCATGGTGGAGGCCCAGGCCATCGGCAGCGCCAGCAGGTGCTTGCCGTTCAGGTCCTGCTTGATCGCCGCGACCACCGGGGAGCCGATCACCTGGGTGAGCAGCGCCGTGTCCGGCTCGACCTCGGTGAAGGCGGCGACCGCCTTCTGCACGTCGTACCCGTGGTCCTTCACCACGATCCTGAGCTTGCGGCCGCAGATGCCGCCGTTCGCGTTGGTCTGGTCGACCCAGAGCTGCTGGGCGTTCACGATGCTCTTGCCGAGCGAGGCGTACGGGCCGGTCAGGTCGGTGAGGGCGGCCATCGTGATGGTGGAGTCGGTGACGCCGGGGCCGGTCTTCACGCCGTCCTTCCCGAGCGTGCCGTCGGCCGAACTCCCCTTGGTGGAGCAGGCGGTGGCGGTGAGGGCGAGCACCGCGACTGCGGCGGCGAGGCGGGTGGTTCTCATGGGGTGTGCTCCTGGGGGGTCTTGCGGGGGCGGCGCCGGGTCAGCCCGGCGAGCCCCTGCGGGGCGAGGGTGAGGACGAGCACGATGGCGGCGCCGTACAGGTAGCGGGCCGCCTCGCCGGGAGTGGGGCCGGCCGATCCGGAGCCGGGCCGGGCGAGCAGCGGCAGGTCGTCGGCGTAGCCGGTGAGCAACTGCGGCAGCAGGGTGACCAGTACGGCCGCGACCGCCGCACCGCCGACCGAGCCCAGTCCGCCGATCACGATCATGGCCAGGTAGTCGATCGAGAGCACCAGGCCGAAGGTCTCCGGCACCACCCGCCGGAACACCAGCGCGAGCAGCGCCCCGCCCGCTCCGGCGTACAGGCAGGAGACCACGAAGGCGGCCGAGCGGTAGCGGGCCACCGGTACGCCCATCACGGCCGCCGCGACCTCGCTGTCCCGGACGGCGCCGAGGGCCCGGCCGGGACGGCCGCGCAGCAGGTTACGGGCCGCCAGCAGAGCCACCGTCACCAGGGCCAGGCCGAAGTACCAGAGCCGTTCGAGGCCGCCGAACGGCACCCCGAGCACCAGCAGCCCGCGCGGCGAGCCGTCCGTCAGCGCGAAGCCGAACAGGTCCATCGGCTGCACCGAGCGGCCGTTGTAACCACCGGTCACGGTATGGGCGTTGAGCATCACGTGCTGGCCGATGAAGACCAGCGCCAGGGTCGCCACCCCGAGGTACATGCCGCGCAGCCGCCCGGCGATCGGGCTGAGCAGCCCGCCCGCCAGACCGGTCAGCGCGACGGCCAGCCCGAAGGCGAGCAGCGGCGGCAGCCCGAGGCCGGTCAGCCCGTCCGCGGCGCCGGCCGGACCGGCGAGCCAGACGTAGCCGTACGCGCCGACGGCCAGGAAGAAGGCGTGGCCGAGCGAGAGTTGGCCGGTGGTGCCGGTGAGCAGACTGAGCCCGATCGCGCCGATCACGGCGGCCATCGCGAACAGTCCGCTCTGCAGCCAGAACCCGGTCGCGTAGAACGGCAGCGCCAGCAGCACCAGCACGCCCAGCCCGACCGTGAGGCGCTTGGGGAGTTCAGACACGGGACAGCTCCTTCGATCCGAACAGCCCGTTCGGCCGGACCAGCAGCACCAGCACCATCACCAGGTACGGCGCGACATCCGCCAACCCGGTTCCCAGGCCGCTCAGTTGCTCCTGGTAGCCGGCCGCCAGCGCGCTGCTCAGGCCGATCACCAGGCTGCCCGCGAGGGCGCCGACGGCGGAGTCCATGCCGCCGAGGATGGCGGCCGGGAAGGCGGCCAGCGCGATCTGACCGGTCGTCCGGTCCAGGCCCGGCGCTGGGAAGGCCGCCAGGAAGACCGCCGCCACGGCGGCCAGCGCCCCGGCCAGGCACCAGGCGGCCAGCCTGACCCGGTTCAGCCGGATGCCCATCAACGCGGCGGCCTCCTGGTCGGCGGCGGCCGCCCGCATCGACAGGCCCCAGCGGGACCAGCGGAACAGCGCGAAGACGCCGCCGATCAGCAGCACCGAGACCACGATCCCGGCCAGCCGGGACTGGGTGACGGCCACTCCCCCGAACCCGGCCACCGCATCGCCCCAGGGGTCGCCGGTGCTCAGGAAGTCGGGCCCGATCCGCTCGTTCAGCGCGGTCACCAGCAGCAGGTCGACGCCGATGGTGAGGATGGTCAGCGCGTGCGCCTCGGCGCCGCGCAGACCGCGCGCGGCCAGCGTGTGCAGCAGCCCGGCGGCCCCGCCGGCGGCCAGCGCGCCGCACAGCACGGCGAGCGGGAAGCCGACCGCCTGATGGGTGACGGCGACCGTCCAGCCGCCGAGCAGCAGGATCGAGCCGTGGGCGAAGTTCATCACCCCGGAGGCCTTGAAGATCACCACGAAGCCGAGCGCGATCAACGCGTACACGGAGCCGAGGGCCAGGCCGTTGAGGACCGTTTCGGCGAACTTGGTCATGCGCTCTCCTCTTGCCGGCCCAGATAGGCCGCGATCACCTCGGGGTCGCGCTGCACGCTCTCGGGTGTGCCGTCGGCGATCCGGCGGCCGAAGTCCAGGACGGTCACCGCGTCCGCGAGCCGCATCACCATCCCCATGTCGTGCTCGACGATCAGGATCGAGATGCCCAGCTCGGCCCGGACGGCCGCGACGGTCGCGGCCATCGCCAGCCGCTCGGTCGGGTTCATCCCGGCCACCGGCTCGTCCAGCAACAGCAGCCGGGGCTCCATGCAGAGCGCGCGGGCGATCTCCACCCGCTTGCGGTCGCCGTACGACAGCGGCCCGACCGGCTGGTCGAAGTGGGCCGCGATGCCGAGGAAGTCGGCGATCTCGTACGCCCGTTGGCGGTGTCGGCGCTGCTCCCGGACGGCCTTCGGCAGCCGCAGCGCGGTGCTGGTGAAACCGGCCGTGGTCAGGCCGTGCCGGCCGAGCATCAGGTTGTCGGCGACCGTACCCGCGGTGAGCACGATGTTCTGGAAGGTCCGGGCGATGCCCAGCCCGGCGATCCGGTGCGGGGGCAACCCGGTCAACTCCCGGCCGTCGTAGCGGACCGAGCCTCCGGTGGCCCGGTAGACCCCGGAGAGCACGTTGAAGCAGGTGGACTTGCCGGCCCCGTTCGGGCCGATCAAGGCGTGGATCGATCCCGGGGCGACGGTGAAGGAGACCTCGTCCAGTGCGGTCAGCCCGGCGAACCGGACGGTGACGCCCTCGACCCTCAACTCCGCTGCGGCGGCGGTCATCCGGCCCACCTGCCGAGCTTCGCCGGATGTGCGGCGGCCGGCTCGGGGCCGCTCTCGCCCGCGCCCAGGTAGAGGCGCCGGACCTCGTCGTTGCCCGCCAACTCCTCGGCGCTGCCGGTCAGTCGGACCAGGCCGTTCTCCAGCACCGAGGCCCGGTGGGAGATCCGCAGCGCGACCGCCGCGTTCTGCTCGACCAGCAGGACGGTGGTGCCGGCGGCGTTGATCCGCTGCACGATCCCGGCGATCCGTTCCACCATCATCGGGGCCAGGCCGAGTGAGGGCTCGTCCAGCAGCAGCACCTTGGGCCCGGCCATCAGGGCCCGGCCGAGGGCGAGCATCTGCTGCTCGCCGCCGGACATCAACCCGGCGGCCTGGCGGCGGCGTTCGGCCAGCACCGGCAGCAGCTCGAAGACCCGCTCCTGGGCGGCCCGCCGCGCGCGCCCGCCCAGTGCCAGTCCGCCGGCCCGCAGGTTCTCCTCCACCGTCAGATCGGCGAACACCCGCCGTCCTTCCGGTACTTGGACCATTCCGGCGGCCACCGCCCGCGCCGGGTCACCGGTCAGCGGAGCGCCGTCCAGGGTGACGCCGCCGCTGTCCACCACGCCCCGGTGCAGGGCCAGGGTGCCGGACAGGGCCCGCAGCAGGGTGCTCTTCCCGGCGCCGTTGGAGCCCAGTACGGCGGTGATCTCACCGGCCCTGACCTCCAGCGAGACGCCGCGCAGTGCCTGGACGGCGCGGCTGTAGGTGACCTGTAGGCGGTCGATCCGGAGCGTGCCGGTCGGGGGTGTGGGGGGACTCAAGCGGTTCTCCTCCGGTGCGTGCCCGGCCGGTGCCGAGGCACCGGCCGGGCCGTGCTGTCGACGTGCGGGTGGTGCGTGCGCGGGTGGGTCAGGGGACCAGACGGCAGCCGGTGCGGGTGGCGTGCGCGGGGTCGAGCACGTTGGTCACCTCGTGCAGCGTCTCCGGGTTGACCTGCATGGTGGCGTGCTGCGACAGGTCGGCCCAGCAGAGGTCCTGGATCAGCACGTTGCGTACGTTCGGACCGCTCAGGAACTGGGAGTTGACCGGGGTGGCGACGAAGTCGTACCGGGTCGCGAGCACCGTGTACTCGACCCCGGGCACGGTGTCCCCGCCGGCGTTGGTGGCGGCCAGGAAGGCCGAACCGACCGTCTGGTCCAGGCAGGCCGGGCACCAGCTCTCCAGCAGCGCCTCGGGAGCGCCCGGGATGTCCTGGAGCAGGGTGGCCAGGCCGGACAGCGTGGTGCCGTGACTGGTCGGCGAGATCGCCACGAACCGGCCCACCTTGGCGGCGCCGCCCAGGTGCTTCAGGTAGTACCGCGGCATCAGGCCGCCCTGGGAGTGGCCGACCATGTCGACCTCGGCCGCGCCGGTGGCGGCGAGCACGCCGTCCACGAAGACCCGGAGCTGCTCGGCCGACTCGGCGGCCGGGGCGATCGCGGCCAGCAGCGGCACATTGGGCATCCGGCCGTAGGTGGGGGCGAAGACGCAGTAGCCCTCGGCCTTGAGCAGCGGGGCGAGTTCGATCCAGTTCAGGGTGGCGGTGACGAAGGTGCCGTGCACCAGCACGATCGGCCGGGGGTGGGCCGAACTCGGCCTGCAGGAGAAGTCGTTGGCGCCGGGCAGGGCGGTGGCGGCGAGCTGCTGGGCCGCGGTGATCGCGGACTGGTCGGTCGCACCGGCGGGGACGGTGGTTCCGGCGACGACCAGCAGCCCGGCCGCGACGACCGCGGCCACGCGTCCGGAGCGCCGCAGCAGGGAGCGGATGGACATGAAGTCCTCCATGGGGGTGGGGGATTGGGCCCGGCGGCTCCGGACCGGCGCACATCACAGCACCGGCCCGCCGAACCCGCCCAGTACCCGGCGGTAATACGTTGCCCGCCACCAACCCGCCCCGGACCGGACTGTGCAGCGCGCACAGTCCGCCCACCGGCGCTGCGCGAAGGCTGTCCTCCCCCGCCGATCCGTGCGAACCTGTCCGGCTGCCCAATCGGCCCGCCGGAAAGCGCCCTTGACCGGCCCCCGGCCTGGCACTCCGCCCAATCAGGAGTGCCCTACCCACTCACGAGGCCGGCGTGCCGCCCAGCCCTCGTCCTGCCCTGTGCTGTCCTCTGCTGTCCTCTGCTGTCCTGTCCGAACACCCACCAAGGACCCGGCCGCCGCCTTCGGCCGGGGCCATCGCACTCACTGACTGCCGTTCACCACCGAGTTCTGGATCGCGCCGGCGGACAGCTGACGCTTCGCCAGCAGCTCGTCGTACGTGCCGTTCCTGATCAGCGCGTTCATCGCCTTCATCAGCACGTCACGCAGTTCGCGGTCGCTCTTGCGGACCGCTATGCCGAACGGGCGGGACTGGATCTGCGAGCCGGCCAGGTCGAACGTCTTCCCGCCCCCGATCGTGGTGGCGTTGTGCTGGGCCTTCGGGTAGTCCGTGACGTAGACCTCGGCCGCCCCGGTGCGGACCGCCTCCAGCGCGTCCGCGTCGGCGGCCGTCTCCAGGATCTTCAGCAGCTTGCCGGTGTGCTCGCACGCCTTCTGCTGCCTGGTCACCAGGTCGTGGTGGGTGGTGCCCTTCTTCACCGCGACGGACCGGCCGCACAGGTCGTCGATGGCGGCGACCCCCTTGGGGTTGCCCTCGCTGACCACCATGCCGATACCGGCCATGAAGTAGTCGACGAAATCCACGCCGTCGTTGATCTGCTTGTCGTTCTTGTCCACGCCGAGCTGGCGCTCCCGGGTGTCGGTGATCCCGGACATCCCGATGTCGTACTTCTTCTCGAACAATCCCGGCAGTACGTTGGCGAACGGGCCGGCGTCCTCGAACTCGAACCGGACCCCGAGCACCTTCTCCATCGCGGCGGCGAGATCGACGTCCAGGCCGTCCGGCTGGCCCTGGGGGTTCTTGAAGATCACCGGCGCGGCGGTGAACGACCCGCCCACCCGGATCACGCCGGCGGTCTTGACCGCCTCGGGCAGCCGGTCGTGCAGCGAGACCTTGTCGGCCGTCGTACCGTCCGAGCCGCAGGCGCTCAACAGCAGCGCTCCCACCACCGCGACGGCCACGGCATGACAACTGCGACTGGTGAAGGGGCTCATGTTCGCTTCTCCCGACTGATGGACACACCATGCGGCGGGTTCGGGTTCAGGCGACGGCAGCCCACACCGGCGAGACCCCGCCGGCCCCGCTCCGGTGAGATCTCCTTCCGCATGCCGGAACGGCCGGGTCGGAGCCCGGCAACGTCCCGGAACGGGAATGCCGGTCAGACTATAAGCCACCATGCTCACGCCAGTTCGTGCCGGGGGCTTGTGCATACGTACAACATCAGACTGACGCCCCGCCAGCATGCGGCGGGGCGCCACCAATTCGGTTGATGTCAGCCCTCGGAGATCTCGGCCAGGAACTCCAAGGCGATCGCCCAGGTCCGCTCGGCGGCCTCCGCGTCGTGGTCGGGCAGCTCCGGGTCGGTGTACAGGTGGCCCGCGCCCCGGTAGCGGTGGACCTCGACATCGGCACCGGCCTTGCTGAGGTTGAGGTACCAGGCGTTCAGCCAGTCCTCCGACTCGAACGGGTCGGGGTCGGCCACGTGCAGCTGGACCGGGATCTCGGTGGCGGCGTCCTCGCGGATGTCGGAGGTGCCGTGCAGGAGCAGCAGCCCGAGCGCCTTCTCGTCGGCCAGCGCGAGGTTCTGCGCGAGTGCGCCGCCGAGCGAGAACCCGGCGTAGACCAGCCGGGTGCCGGGAGTGAGCAGCGGGGCCACCTCGGTCACCGCGCGGCGCAGCAGCTCGTCGTTGCCGATCTCCTCCTTGTAGGCCATCCCGGCCTCGACGTCGTCGAAGACCCGGCCGTCGTAGAGGTCGGGGGTGTGCACCTGGTGACCGGCGGCGCGCAGCCGGTCGGCGGCCTGGTGCACCGCCGGGCGCAGGCCGTACGCGGAGTGGAAGAGGACGATCTGGGCCACGTCTGGTTCCTTCGGGGTCAGCTGTTCGAGGTACCGGACCATCATCACCCACCCGGGACGCTCCGCCCGGCCCGGCCGCGCCCGCGACGCCGGGGTGAAGAGCCGACGAACAGTCAGTCCGAACTCTGGACAACTACTTACCGTTCAGTAGCCTTTCTGGACGTGACTGAGCCCACCGATGCCCTGTCCCTCGCCCGGCCGCGTCGCCGCCGGGTCCTGCAGGCCGCCGCACTCACCGCCGGTGCCGCCGCCCTCCCGTTCGCCGCCGCGGCGCCGGCCACCGCCGCTGCCGCACCGGAGTTCCTGCACGGGGTCGCCTCCGGCGACCCGCTGCCCGACGGGGTGGTGATCTGGACCCGGCTCACCCCGGCACCGGACGCCACCCCCGGCTCCGGCAACGGCCCCGACGCCCAGGTGACCTGGCAGGTGGCGACCGACCGGAACTTCGCCGCCGTCGTGGTCTCCGGCACGGTGACCACCACCGCCGCCACCGACCACACCGTCAAGGTGGACGTCCGCGGCCTGCTCCCGGCCACCACGTACTGGTACCGCTTCACCGTCGAGGGCGCCGCCTCCCCCGTCGGCCGCACCGCCACCACCCCGGCCACCGACGCGGCGCTCGGCCGGCTGCGGCTGGGCGTGGCGTCCTGCGCCAACTGGGAGGCGGGCTACTTCTCCGCGTACCGGCACCTGGCGGCCCGGGGCGACCTGGACGCGTTCCTGTTCCTCGGCGACTACATCTACGAGTACGGCACCGGGCAGTTCGCCGCCCGGGGCACCGTGGTGCGCCCGCACGCACCCGCGCACGAAATCCTGAACCTGGCCGACTACCGCACCAGGCACGGCCGTTACAAGACCGACCCGGACCTCCAGGCGCTGCACGCCATCGTGCCGACGATCGCGATCTGGGACGACCACGAGGTGGCCAACGACGCCTGGTCGGGCGGCGCGGAGAACCACACGCCGGGCACCGAGGGCGCCTGGGCGGACCGGGTGGCAGCGGCCAAGCAGGCCTACTTCGAGTGGATGCCGGTCCGGCCCTCGATCGCCGGGACCACCTACCGGCGGCTGCGCTACGGCAAGTTGGCCGACCTCTCGCTGCTCGACCTGCGCTCGTTCCGCAGCGCGCAGGCCAAGGCCGGCACCGGCGAGGTCGACTCGGCCGACCGCACCATCACCGGCCGGGCCCAACTCGACTGGCTGAAGGCCGGGTTGTCCGCCTCCGACACCAACTGGCGGCTGGTCGGCAACTCGGTGATGATCTCGCCGGTGGCCTTCCTCTCGCTCCCCGGCTACCTGCTCCGCCCGCTCGCCCAGCTGCTCGGCCTGCCGTCCGAGGGCCTGGCCGTGAACCCGGACCAGTGGGACGGCTACACCCACGACCGCCGCGAACTGCTCGGCCACCTGAGCTCGCACGGCATCCGCAACACCGTCTTCCTGACCGGCGACATCCACTCCGCCTGGGCCGCCGACGTGCCCAACGAGGCCGCCACCTACCCGGCTTCGGGCAGCGCCGCGACGGAGTTCGTGGTCACCTCGGTGACCTCGGACAACATCGACGACATCCTCAAGGTGGCCCCGCAGACCGTCTCCCTGCTGGCCGCCGCCGCCATCGAGGGCGCCAACCGGCACGTCAAGTGGGTCGACCTGGACTCGCACGGCTACGGCGTCCTGGACGTCACGCCCGAGCAGGTCCAGATGGACTACTACGTGCTCTCGGACCGCACCCGCCGCGACGCCACCAGCAAGTGGGCCCGCGGCTACCGCACCCGCACCGGCACCCAGCGGATCGAACGGGTCTGGTCGCCCCGCTAGTTGCACTATCCAGGGGCTCGGGGAACGGCGACGGTTCGTGGCTGGCGGGTATCACTGCGAAGGTGCCTGACCACCTACGCAACGATCACCTTACAAAGGTCGGCGTCGCAGTTCCCCGAGCCCCTGGCGTGTGCCACCAGCGGCGTGCCTTATGAGACGACGTCCTTGCGGGCGAAGCCGCGGAAGGCCAGGGCCACCAGCACTACCGCGTAACTGAACGACAGCGTGACGCCCTGCAGCATCCCGCCCCACTCCAGTTTGGGCTGCAGGGCGTCCGCCCAGGCGTACTGCCAGTGTGCGGGCAGCCACTCCCGCAGGCCGCCGAGCGCCGTCACCGCGTCCAGTACGCCGGTGATGATGGACAGGAAGACCGCCCCGCCGACCGCGCCGAGCGGTGCGTCCGTGACCGTGGAGAGCCAGAACGCCAGGGCGGCGATGACCAGTTCGGCCAGGAAGACGTACGCCACCGCGATCCCCAGCCGGGGCAGTGCTTCGGCGGCCGGGAGGGTGACCCCGGTCGGCAGCCGCAGGTCGCCCCAGCCGTACGCGGCCGTGCCGACCAGCAGGCCGACCAGCGGCAGCAGCACCACCGCGCCGGCCGAGAAGGCCAGCCCGACCGTCAACTTCCGGGCCAGCAGCCGGGATCGGGGCACGGGTGCGGCCAGCAGGTAGCGCAGCGAGGACCAGCCCGCCTCCGAGGCCACGGTGTCACCGCAGAACACCGCGACCGGGATCACCAGCAGGAAGCCGGTGCCCATGAACAGCAGGGTGACCGAGAAGTTGACCCCCGAGGAGGTGGCCAGCTCGATGAAGCTGGTCCGGCCTTCCCGGCCCGGGGTGTTGCCGCCGAGCTGGAACGCCGCCAGCACGATGAAGGGCAGCGCCGCCAGCACTCCGCCCATCACCAGTGTGCGGCGGCGGCGCAGTTGGCGCACCGCCTCCACCCGCAGCGGGAGCGTGCGGCGGGCCCGGTAGCCCGGGGCCTGTTCCACCACCGTGGTCATGCCGTACCCCCGATCAGCGACAGGAACGCGTCCTCCAGGCGGCGGTGCGGCCCGACGCCCTCCACCGGTACGCCCAACCTCACGAGCTCCGCCACCAGTTCACTCGCCGTCATCCCGTCCAGTCGTACCAGCAGGCCCTGCTCGACCGCCTCCGCCGAGCCCACGCCCGGCAGTTCGGCCACCTTCTCCGCGACCTCGACCGCCGGAGTACTGACCAGCAGCAGTTCGCCACCGCCGACGATCTCGGCCACCGGGCCCGCGCTGACCAGCCGGCCCCGGTCCATCACCACCAGGTGCGTACAGCTCTGCTCGACCTCGGAGAGCAGGTGACTGGAGACGATCACGGTGCGCCCGGCGGCGGCGTAACGGATCATCACCTCGCGCATCTCCCGGATCTGCGGCGGGTCGAGACCGTTGGTCGGCTCGTCCAGGATCAGCAGCTCCGGCATGCCCAGCATCGCCTGGGCGATCGCCAGCCGCTGCCGCATGCCCTGCGAGTAGGTGCGCACCGCGCGGTCCAGCGCCTCGCCCAGGTCGGCGATGGCCAGCGCCTCATCGAAGTGCGCGTCCTCGACCGGGCGGCCGGTGGCCTGCCAGTACAGCCGCAGGTTGGCCCGGCCGGTCAGGTGCGGCAGGAAGCCCGCGCCCTCCACGAAGGCCCCGACCCGGGACAGCACCGGCGCCCCCGGACGGACCGCGTGGCCGAACAGCCGGATCTCGCCCTCGTCCGGCTGGATCAGCCCCATCAGCATCCGCAGCGTGGTGGTCTTGCCCGCGCCGTTCGGCCCGAGCAGGCCGAGCACCTGGCCGCGCTCCACCCGGAAGCCCAGCTCCCGGACCGCGTACCGGTCGGCGGAGCCGTGGTACCGCTTGCTCAACCCGCTGATCCGGAGCGGCACTTCGGCCAGCGCCGGGTCGTACTTGGCCACCTTCGCGCGCCGGAACCTGACCAGCAGCAGGGCGGCCACCGCCAGCGCCAGCAGCGGCAGCACCCACACCCGGGCGGGCAGCGGAGCGGCCTCGGTGCGCAGCCCGTCCACGGTCGGTACGGTCAGCGGCCCGGCGAGCGCGATCCGGTAGGTGGCCGGCTCGGCCGGCGACGCGTACCCGAGGTCGCTGCTGGCCAGCACCAGCCGCAGCCGGTGCCCGGCGGTGAACTCGTGGTCCACGGCGGGCAGTTGGACGGTGACCGTCTTCCCGTCCGCCGCACCCGTCACCCGCAGCGGAGCGGCCAGCTGCTGCGGCAGGGTCTGCTTGCCGTCCGGGCCGAGGTCGTACAGCTTGGCGAACAGCACCGCGTCCGGCCGGTCCGCCCGCACCCGGACGGCGACGGTGGGCGCACCGGTCAGGTGCAGGACCGAGTCGAGCGGCGCCGAGTCGAAGCTCGCGTACTGGCCGGGGAAGTCGATCGCCAGGCCCGCGCCCACCGAGGAGAGCTGGCTCAGCGCCCCGACGCCGGGCACGGCGGAGATGTTCGGCGGGGCGCCGCCGGGCGGGTTGGCGATGCTCTGCTCCCGGCCGGTCAGCTCGACCGTCCGGGTCGCCGTGCCGCCCAGGCCCGGGTAGCTGTCGGCGCTCGCGCCGCGCAGCACCGCCTCGAAGCCGGTCGAGTCCAGGCCGCCGGTCCGGGTGACCCGGAAGGCCGGTCCGGTGTCGGTGTCCTGCTTCTTCAGGTAGTGGTCGAACCAGGCGGTGATCCGGCCCTCCAGCCGTTCGCTGCCCTCGGTGCCGCCGTCGTGCCCGCCGGCGAACCAGTCCACCGTGACCGGCGCCCCGTTGGCGGCCACCGCCTTGGCGATCCGGTCCCCCTGGTCGAGCGGGAAGAGCGAGTCCTGCTGGCCCTGCACCACCAGCGTCGGCACCTTGATCCGGGCCGCCACCGAGGACGGGCTGGACCGGTCCAGCAGCGCGACCGCCTCGGCGTCCGCCCGGCCGGTGGTGGCCACCCGGTCGTACATCGCGCACAGCTCGTCCGAGAACCGCCCGCAGCCGACCGGGCCGTCCTGCTGCTTCGGCTGACCTCCCGTCAGACCGCCGGCCGAGCCGGTGGTGAAGAAGATCCCGGCCCACAGCTTCTTGAACACCCCGTCAGCGCCGCCCGCCGCCTGCGGGCTCTGCTCTCTGCTTCCCTGCGGGAACAAGGCTTCGTTCAGGTTCCACCAGGTGATCTGGCTCGACACCGCGTCGATCCGGGGGTCGTACGCGGCCCCGAGCAGCGCGGCCCCGCCGCCGTACGAGGCGCCGGTGATGCCCACCCTCGGGTCACCCGGCGCGTCCAGCTGCACCTCGGGGCGCTGCGCCAGCCAGTCCACCAGCCGCCGCACGTCGGCGATCTCGCGGTCCGGCGCGTCCAGCCCGATCTTCCCGGTCGAGGCCCCGAACCCCCGGGCCGACCAGGTCAGCACCGCGTACCCCTGCCGGGCCAGCCGCTCCGCCTGCGCCCGTTCGCCGTCCTTGCTGCCGCCGAAACCGTGCGCGAGCAGGACCGCCGGGCGCGGGGTGCTCCCGGTGGTGAAGAAGGAGGTGTCGATGCTGACCTGCGCCGCCGAACCGGGCGTCTCCGGCATCGGCAGCCTGCGCTCCTCCTGCCGTACCGCCGCCTGCTCCTGGCCGCCGGCCGCCACCGCCACCCCGCCGACCAGCAGCACCGCACCGGCCGCCGCACCCGCGAGCAACCGTCTGCGCCCGGGCCGCCACCGACGCCACACCCCACCGAATCCCATGGTCAACGACCCTAGCCGCCCGTGCGGTAGGAAACCTGTAAGCCTCCCGCACGGACCCGCCCCACCACCAGCGCTTTTATCCCATGGACGATCATCTGACCAGGCGTCATAGTGTCCGCCATGGCTTCTCTTGTGCATCACGTGACCATCGACTGCGCCGACACCTACCGGCTCGGTTCCTTCTGGGCCGAGGTCCTCGACAGCAAGCTCGCCGACGACGACAAGCCCGGCGACCCCGAGGCCCTGATCGTGGGCGACCGCTTCGACCTGCTGTTCGTCGCCGTCCCCGAGGGCAAGGCGGCCAAGAACCGCATCCACTTCGACATCCAGCCCACCGACCGCACCCGCGACGAGGAGGTCGAGCGCCTGCTCGCCATCGGCGCCACCCTGGTCGCCGACCGCCGCCGCCCCGACGGCAGCGGCTGGGTCACCCTCGCCGACATCGAGGGCAACGAGTTCTGCGTCGAGCGCAGCGCCGCCGAGCGCGCCGCCGCCTGACACCCCGCTGGTCGGAGCGGCACCGCCGCTCCGACCGCACCGGCACATACGCTCCCCCTCATGCCCACCATCCACCTCGGCCGGGTCTACGACCCGCACCGCCCCGAGGACGGCGCCCGCATCCTGGTCGACCGCCTCTGGCCCCGCGGCCTGAGCAAGGAAATCGCCGCCCTCGACGGCTGGCCGAAGGCACTCACACCCTCCACCGAACTGCGCCGCTGGTACCACGACGGCGGCGACTACCCCACCTTCCGCTCGCGCTACCTGGCCGAGCTGTCGGCCGCCGATGCCCGAGCAGAACTCGACGCCCTGCGCGCGCAGTTGACCTCCTCCCCGATCATCCTGCTGACCGCCTCCAAGGACCTCGACCACAGCCACGCGGCGGTGCTGCGCGAGCTGCTGACCGAGCCGCGGTAGCCGGCGGTCCCGCCCGCCGCAGACGCGGACGCGGACGGGACCGGTGACGACGGGTCAGCTCAACGGGTCGAGCGTCATGTACGCCTGCTGCGGGCTGCCGTCGTGGACGAGCGACTCGTGGTGGCCGACGTCGTCGAAGGCGAAGGCGTACGCGTTGCCGTCGGCCATCTGCGCGTGGATCTTCCGCGCGTAGTGGTTGGTGACGGCGTCCTGGTAGAAACCGGCCGCGCCGGTGTCGGGCTGGTTCGGGTTGGTGAGCAGGGTGGAGCGGTTGTACCCGGCGCACAGGGTGCGCGAAATCGGGCCCCGGACCAGGTCGTTGGGGGCGTCCAGCAACTTGTAGCAGCCGAAGATGCTGTCGGAGTCGGGCTTCTGGAAGCTCGTCACGACGGCCCCCGCACCGTTGGTGAAGTTCATCGTGCTGCCGGAGACCCGCCCGTAGTACTTGGTGCCGGGCTGGTCGGCGAACGGCGTGACGGTCAGCGTGGAGCTGGCGTACTTGCTCCACACCCGGTTCACGTAGTCGTTCATGGCAGAGGCCGGCAGCGCCCCGGACTCGATCCCGTGGCCCGGCGCGAGCGCCCGCAGGACGGTGCCGTCGGAGCGGGTCTGGATCAGGTTCGCCCAGCCACCCGGCTGGCCCTTGAGCGCGCTGTAGAAGCCCTGGTAGCCGCCGGGCTTGAGGTGACCGGTGCTGGTGACGGTGCCGTTGGCGGCCTTCACGCCGACGGCGTACGGGACGGAGAACATGTCGACCTGGGTGCTGTTGATCCACAGCCCGGAGTCGTTGAGCGTGTACTCCGACCAGTTGAAGAGGATGTTGCGGTTCGGGTCGCTCGGGTTCTGCACGGCGGGCTGGACCAGTCCGCCGGTGGTGAGCTTGAAGACCAGCTTCTGCCCGTACGAGAAGTAGATCCGCCCGGAGAACTTCGGCATCCGGATGGTGGTCGTCCCGCCGTTGGCGGGACCGGCGATCGACGCGTCCGGCGCGGGCACCGGCGGGTTGGCGCCACCCGGCCAGGCGTGGAACGTGCCGTTGGCGTCGGCCCAGCCCTGCTGACCGGTACTCAGCAGGGTGCCGAGGTTGTAGATGTACACCGGCTCGGTGCGGCCCGAGCTGTTGGTGAACGTGAGCGGGATGGTGGTCGGGACCGCCGCGTCGGCCCGCTCCGCGGGGAGCGCCAGGGTGATCCCGGCGGCGGCCGTCACGGCTACGGCCGTTGCCACCGCGCCGATCGCGCGACGTCGTACGGGTGCTCGTCTCGTGCCCATGGGGGTCGTTCCTCCAGGTGGTGGGGTACCACCGGACTGCCGGGACGACCGGCCGCTGGGGCCGGAAGGAGGGGGCGACAGTCCGGCGGCGCTGGTGACGCCGCACTCTGAGAGCGCTCTCAGAATGCTGCGGCCCGCCGGACATGTCAATGGTCCAGACAACAGCCACGGTCGGGCATCAGTTCGCCGCCCTCGCAGATGACCAGCCCCGCCCTTCGCCCCCGGCGGAGGCGCCATGACCGGACCCGTGCTCAGTCGGCGACGACCCCCGTGTTCTGGCAGGCCGTCAGCAGCCAGCGGCCGTCAGCCTGCCTGGAGACCACGTACAGCGGAGCGCCTTCGCTCTCCTCCCCCGGGGACAGGTAGCGCTGACGGACCTTGACCGCCGCAACGTCGGGGCGGATGAACAGGACGTGGGCCACCTGGTAGCTGACCTGGCCGTCCCAGCTCGCCGCAGGGAGGACCTTGCGGGTGAACTCGCCGATCGCGTCGAGGCCGATGAGGACCTTGCCGTGGGCCGTCGTCCAGATCGCGTCCGGATGGAAGAGCGCGAGGAACTCCTCGGGGTCCTTGTGCTGCTGGGAGTGCTCGACGGTGGCTACGAGCCGGTTGATCGCCTCGATGTCCGCCGCTCGGGAGGTGGATTCCGTAGTCATGTGGATCAGCATCACACTTCAAGTGCACTTGAAGTCAACCAAGTTGGCGATCACCCGGCCAGAGTCCGGCGCTTTCCTGACTCGATCCATGCGTTCCCGGAACTTCGGAACAGTCTCTTGCCACAACTACTCTGTAATGGAAAGCTGACTGCATGACAGATGCATCCGTCCCGTCATCGGGCACTCCTCACGAACTCCTCGCCACCCTCGGCGACTTGACCCGCAGAGTCCGCGCCACCCAACGCGGCAGCTGGCTCCCCCTCCTGCTGCTGGGCGTGCTCACACTGGGCGGGATCCTGGTCAGCCGCCTCACCTTCAGCGTCCGGACCGTCACCTGCCCGCCGATCCACTCCTCGTCCGACACGATCGCGAGCTGCGTCATCACCAAGCAGGGCTCGCCGCTCTACTGGACGCTCGGGCTCCTCCTCGCCTACGCCGCCACGGCGTTCTTCTACATCCGCAGCTCGCGCAACCGCGGGGTCGGCACCCCGGTCCGGCCGTACGTCCTCGCCGGGATCGTCCTCGTCGCACTGGCGGCCGCCACCGAGTTCTGGACCCTCCGGCACCTGACGCCGGGACTGCCGGTCGACTTCTGGGGCCTGCACCTCGACCCCGGCTCGGGAGCGGCGACCTTCCTCGGACGGTTCACCGGAGCAGCCGCGTCCGTCGGGCTGCCGTTGCTGGTGCTCGCCTGGGTGGAACGCAGCCGCGCCCTGCTGCTCTTCGCCCTGGCCTACCTCGCCCTCCAACTGGTGCCCGTCACCGCGAGCTGGGCGGGGCTCGGCCCCCTGTCCCCCTGGTCGGCCCTGCCCCGCCTGCTCGTCTCCGGCGTGTTCCTGCTGCTCGGCGCCCTCGGCTTCGCCCTCGCCCAACTGCCCCGCCGGCGCGGCGAGTCGTGACCGATCAACCCGACCAGCCCGACCGGCCCGACCGGCACCCCGCCCTCGGCCTCGACGACGTCGTCCACCAGCGCGTCCGCCTCGGCATCCTCACCGTCGCCCACACGGCCCGCCGCGTCGAGTTCGGCTTCCTGCGCACCACCCTCGACCTCACCGCCGGCAACCTCGGCCAGCACCTCACCGTCCTGGAGAAGGCCGGGCTGATCCACATCGAGAAGGGCTACGAAGGCCGCCGCCCCCGCACCTGGATCACCCTCACTCCCGCCGGCGAACAAGCCCTCCGGGACGAGGTCGGCCACCTCAAGCGCCTCATCCACCAGATCGAGCAGGGCGGTTCGCCGTGACTGCGCCCGGTCGACGGTTCGTCAGGTCAGTGGAGATCCTGCGGAAAACCAGGAGCCGGCTCAGGCCATGAAGCGGACCTGGTCGATCAGACCGTCACGTACGTGGTACGCCACCAACAGGTGGATCGGCTCATCGGTGATGCCGTACGCGGTCTCGTGATCGACGACCCACCCACCCTCGACGCGGCGGCCGGTGATCTCGGCCCGGCACCGGCCCGCCGCGAACTGGTCACGGTAGGCATCACGCAGCGCCTCCGAGCCCTCCCACAGCGAGCCGTCGCGGCGGTGGACCACCACGTTCTGGGCGTAGGTGGCCACGAAGGCATCGAGGTCATGGGCGTTGTAGGCATCGAGCTGGCGTTCCACGACGCTCTGGGGATCGATCACGACAGTCATACGTCGGATTATGTCCCAGCTCAGAGCGAGCCGATCGCGCTCCGCCCCGCCTCAGCCCCTCGGCCGCGTTCGCCGGGGCTGAAGCACCCGGACCTCGCCTCCTCGCTCGGTGATCCATCGCTCCGGATCGACGCCACCGAGTTCCACCGACTCCGCCCCCTGACACAGCATCACCAGCCCGAACACCGATCCGACGAGTCCCTCGACCACCGTGTCGGCGTCCACCAAAACCTTGAGCCAATCAGCGGCCGGCGCTTGCTCCAGCGCGCCCGAGTTCGCTGCTCAAACCTCGGCCTGCCAGCTTCGGGTCTCCCGACCGTCCTGGTCCCACGCGTAGCCGGCCACTTCCGTGCTGGTATCCGTGAACAGCCGCCGGGACTCCAGCCGCCCGTTGGGATGCCAGGCCAGAGCCTCACCGACGAGACCACCCTGCACGAACTCGCCCTGCGCCTTCGGACTGCCGTCCAGATACCACAGCCGCCACGGGCCGTTGAGCCACCCATCCCGGTACGTCTCCAGTGAGAGCGGGTCGTCCAGCGCCCCTTCCACCACCTCACCCGTGAACGGCTCGCCGTCGTAGGTCAGCCGCAGCCCCGTATCCATGCCGACCATCGGATCATCGACATCAACGCGCCGCACCGCACTCACCATCGTGACTCGCGGGCGGCAGAGCTCTCAGGTGTCATACTCCCCGACCCAACTACGCAGCAGCAGGTGCTTCGGCAGGTAGTCAGACTGCACCTCGACCGGCAGCCCGGAATCGTGCGCCAGGCAGGCGATCGCCAACAAGGGCAGCGAGACGAACCCGTTGGAGTCCTCCACCCGGTCCTCGTCCGCCGTCCAGTACTCCCGGTGCAGTTCCAGCCCACGAGCCAGCGCCGCGTTGAACTTCTCCCCGTCCCGCTGCACCAGCTGGTTGAGCGCGGCGATCGGCGGATACAGCAGCTTGAGCAGCACCTCACGATCGGCCACCCGCGCGACGTCGGGGTCCGTACCCTCGATCGCCGCCAGCAGCAGTTCCATCAGCTCCGGCGCCTTACGCCGGTACGCCTGAAGTGCCCCCGCCCACGCATAGATGTACTCGTCGAACTGCGCCCCGGAGTCACGCAACACCGAGATCGGCACCGTGCTCAGCAGATCCAGCCGCTGCGGCTCCCGGCAGATGACGGACAGCCAGAACGCATCGACCCACGACCCGGCATCGGTGAAGTACTGCGGCCCGACCGCCGGAATCTCCCGGACCCCGCGCCGACCGAGCCGGCACTCGACCGGTCCCTCGGCCACGACAGCCGCGAAGACGGCCGAACTCGCCTGCATCGCACCGACATAGGCGTTCCAGGTGTCGATCTCTTCCGCCTCCGGGTCGAGCAACCCCCGCTTCCGAGCCAGCGTCAGAGCCGTGCCCACCGCACCGTGCAGGTCCCAGGCCGTCAGCGGCTCCTCGGCCAACTCCTCGGCCAGGATGCCGGCGAGTACCTCGATCACCTGCGCGACCTTGTCCGTATCCGGCTCATGGCGTGCCACTGTCACCAGCACTGGTGTTGCCCTCCCCACCTGGAGTACCGATATCGAACTGCTTCATCAGATAGCCATCGTACCCATTCTGACCATCGACCTTGGCCTTGACCATGACGTAGTCCAGCTTTCCCGCCTTCCAGGCAGCTCGCAGCTTCCTCGCGAGGGCTGCTTCCGTTCCGTCGTCGCCCTTGCGGTCCTTCATCTGCGCGAGAATCGCTTCGAAATAATCCGGGTGCCCCTGCATGACCTGACGCCCGTTCAGCGCCTTTCGGTCACCCAGGTCAGCTGACGGAGCCTTGGCCTCGACAACGACGAATCCGCCGTCTTCGCGCTGCCAGATCTGGTCGAACCGGTTGTTGCCATCCTTCCGGTCATCAATCCGCTCGGCTCCGGGGAAGTTTTCCGGAACGGCGTGGAACTCTGCCACACGGTCGCCCAGTTCTTCACCGGCCTTGCCCATCAGATGGTGCGGTTCCTTGTGGTCCTGGCGGAGCCGCTCGTACTCGGCCTTGGCAGCCTCGTCGGTCTTGTCTTGTTCGTGCTTGTTCTTTGCTTCCTCCAGATCCTTCTCGGCGGCCTTGTCCCTAGCCAGCGCGGCGTCCCGCTTCTCGGCGGCCTCTTCGATCCTCTGGGAACGCTCTCGATCTGCCGGAACCGCGGAGGCACGCTCGACCTCGGCACCGTCCTTGTACGACTCGGCTGCCGGCGGCGGCGCATCCTGAGCCGCGATCCACCTGGTCGAATCAGCCGGGTAATCCGGGTTCTGCCGCAGCTGAGGAATCTCGTTCCCGTTTTCATCCTTCTTACCGATGCGGCGACGGTCGCCTTCCCGGTTGTAGTGCTCCTTGAACCACTCAGGCTCTTTGTTGGCCTTCTCCACCTGCTTCCGGACACGCTGCCGCTCGGCCTCGTCCGAGTACCTGCCGTCGCCGTCGTTTCCGGCGGGTTCTTCGGGGGCGCGGCGGTCGTTGTCGGAATTGTGATCGGGGTCGGCGTGGGGAGTGGGTTCGGTGGGGTTGCGGTCGGGGTCGAGGGGGATGGCGAAGACGCCGTTGTCGCCGTTGTGCAGGGGCTTGTCGCTGCGCTGGCCGGTCTGGGAGTCGATGTAGGTGATGGCGCCGTTGTGGTTGACGGCGTTCCAGGCGTGCGAGCGACCGTCCGCGTCGGTGGTGATGATGACGGCCTGGGAGCCGTGGCCGTTCTGACGGAGCGTGTCTTCGAGGCGGCGGTAGGCGGCGGGGCCGTCGCCCATGTCGTTGAACTTGGCGCCGAGGGCGTTCTCGATGCGGTCGCGGCCGTTGCGCTCGCCGCGATCGGAGGGATTTCCGTTGGCGTCGTGGTCAGGGGTGCGTGCGCCGGCGGGGGTGGGGTTGCCGTCGAAGGTGTCGACGGTGGCCAGGGCGGTGTCGACGCAGTTGTTGTTTCGGCCGGGGGCGTTGGGGTCGTCGCCGTTGATGGCGCCGGGCCAGTTGCCCTCGTTGGGGTCGGGATGACGGACGGGGGTGCCGTCGGGGTTGTGCGGGGTCGCGTCGTTGACCCGCTGGTGGTCGCGCTCGGTGGGGTCGAGGATGCCGCCCGGACTGCCGGCGGGACGGTCGGCGGTGGCGGGACGGTGCGGCTCCTTGGCGGTGGCGTCGTCGGGGCGCGCCGAGTCCTGGCCGGTGGGGTCCAGGCGTGAGCCGATGTCAGGGCTGGTGCTGTCCGGACGAGCCGTGTCGGGGCGGGTGTTGTTCGAGCCGGTGGGGTCCAGGCGTGACGGGATGTCAGGGCGAGTGCCGTCCGGACGGGTGGTGTCCGGGCGCGTGGAGTTCGAACCGGTCGGGTCCAGACGCGACCCGAGGTCCGGGCGGGTGCCGTCCGGTCGAGTGCTGTCGGGACGGGTGGCGTTGGAACCGGTGGGGTCCAGACGCGAACCGACGTCAGGGCGGGTGCTGTCCGGGCGCTTCGCGTCGGGACGGGCGGTGCTCGAACCCGTCGGGTCCAGCCGAGAGCCGAGGTCAGGCCGGGTGCCATCGGGGCGTGTCGCGTCGGGGCGGCTGTTGTTCGAACCGGTCGGGTCCAGGCGTGACGGGATGTCGGGTCGGGGGTTGGCGTACGTGGTGCGGGGGTCGGGGCGGTTCGTCGCGGGGCCGCGGTCGGCGGCCGGGCGCGGAGTGAAGGTGGGGCCGTCGCGGTCGGGGCGGCGCTGCGGCTGGACGGTGGGTGCCGTGGCCGGGGTGGATGGCGCGGTCGGCCGGTTCGCCCCCGGTGTGGTCGGGTTCGACGCCGTCGGGTTGGCCGTGTGCGGCACACCGCCGGGCACACCACCGGGAGTGGCGGCCGGGGTGGGCGTGTCCGGTGTCGGCTGCGGGGTGGGGCGGTGGTCCGGGCCCGCCGACGGCGGTGCGGTGGCGGTGGCGCCCAGGCCGGCGGTGTTCAGCCGCGGGGCCGAGGTGCCGGAACCGTCCGAGGTGGTGGCACCGGCCGGATCCGCGAAGGCGGTCCGCGGGTCGACCCGGGACGAAGGCGCCTCCGGTGTGGCGTGGTCAGGGGTGGTGCTGTGCACGGGGGTTCGCGCGTCCGGCGTCGTGGCGACGGGCTGTGGGGCAGCGTCGGGGCGGGTCTGGGCCGGAGTGCTCTCGTGCCGGGGCGCGGGTATGTCCGCCGGGGCGGGCTGGTGGCTCGGGGTCGGCTCGGCTGGACGCACCGGACCGTAGCTGGGACGACTGTCGTCAGCCCGCGCGGGCGACGTGCTCTCGGCGGGAGCGGGACGGCTGCCGGGATCGTGGTCGGGCGTACGGGTCGGGTGCGCACTCTCCGACGGACCCGGGTGAGGACGACTGTCACCACTGTCCGGCGTACGCGACGGACCGTCAGTTGCGGCCGGACGGCTGCCCGGTTCGTGGTCAGGGGTGCGCGAAGGCCCGTCCGGAGACGACGAGTTCGGACGCGTGCCGGAGTCACCGTCGGGCGTACGAGTGGGGCCGGCCTCGGACGGGCCGGAGTTCGGGCGCGTGCCGGGGTCACCGTCCGGCGTACGGGACGGGCCGTTGCTGTCCGGGGTTGACCGTGGTTCCGGAGACGGGGTGTTGGTGCGGCCGTTGTCGTCGGAGCGACTCGGCGTGCTGCTGTCACCGGCAGGTGGCCGCGTCGAACCCGCGTCCCCCTGCGGCGTGTTGGCCTCGGGGCCGACCCGGGTGCCGAACGGGTCCAGCGGCGTGGAACCGCGGTCGTTCGCGGTCGGCGACGGGCTCTGCTGCGTCGAACGCGGCCCGTCACTGCCCGGCGAGGTGTCCCGGCTCGGCGTGCTGTCCGGAGTGGTGCTGCTCGACGACGGGCTGCTCGACGACGGGCTGCTGCCGGACGGGGAACTGGAGGAGGGGCTGCTGCCCGAAGGGCTGGCCGAGGAGGGGGAGTTACCGGAAGGGCTGCTGCTCGACGAGGGGTTGCTACTGCTCGACGGTGAACTGTCGTTGCTCCGCGACGAACTGTCGTTGCTGTTCGACGCATCCGAGCCGTGGTTGCTCCCCGACGAGTCCGCGTTGTTGCCGTGCCCCGCCGCACTGTCCAACCCACCACGCGCATGACCACCAGCCCGCGAACCCACCCCGTCCCGCAACGCCTCCGTGAACGTCTGACCCGAGTTCTTGACCGCGGTCACGAACTCCTCCGCGCCCGCCTTCCCCGTCCGCCCCAGGTCATACCCGTCCTGCGCACCGAAACCCTGATTCACCGTCTGCGCGATCAGATCACTGATCATCGCCTGAACCGCCGAAACCACCGGCTCCTTCAACGTCTCCAGGATCGCCTCCACCAAAGCGTCCCGAAGCTCCTTCAACAACCGACGAACAATCATCTTCGTCGCCTGCACCGCACCAGCCGCACCCAGCTCCGACAACCCCAGCGTGAACGGCGCAGCCGCCTGAGCAGCGATGATCTCCACCGCCAGCACCACCAACTGCGCAATCACCGCGATCTTGCACGCGATCACGATCATCGCCGCCGCATCGAACGCCGCCGCGATCAACCGCGACGCCGTCGCCGCATCCGCCAGATACCCGTCACTGCCCCCGGCCGAGAACTTCTCCCACGCCTTGCCGAACGCCTCGATCGAATCACCCGAGTTCGCCGAACGCACATTGTTCGCCGCACCCGCCGCCCGATAGTGCAACTCATCGACCGTGTCCGCGAAATCCCGCCACACCTGCGCGGACTCCATGAGCTTGTCCTCGTCAGCCTTCGGCCAATCGAAGCCGAGCATCTCCAGGACCCACTCAACACTGTCCGGCAACATCAGCGACACTTCGTCAAACCCCCAGTAATGACGAGCACTTCACGACAACACGAAGAACGGCGCCCCGCCGGTCCGCCTCACGAACCCACGGGACGCCCGCTCCGGAAAAACCGTCAGGGACGGTGCCGGTCGAGTTCCCACTCCTCGGGCTCGTCCGGCCCGTACTCGGCCTCGGTCTCCTCGCGCAGCTTCTCGGCGCGGCCCTCGGAGGCCTCCTGCTCGGCCGGCGACAGGTTCTCGGCGGCCGTACGAATCTGGCCCAGCCGGTCGCCGATCGCGCCGAGGTAGGTGTCGGACTGGACGACCTCGCGCATCCCGATCCGGCCGGCCAGCACGTCCCTGGCCATCCGCTGGAGCTGGTCGCCGACGGCGTCCGAGTCGGCGAGGGTGCGCAGCGCGCGGCGCAGCTCCCTGGCCTGGGACGGGTTGTCGGCCACGTCGAGCAGTTCGTCGTCCGAGATCTCCGGAACTTCCCGGTCTGCAGCCATCTCTCCCCCTGGATCCCGGCTCCCCACACCGTGGAACCAACTGGGCCCACGGCGAACAGCATTGCTCATAAGATCATAATGTTTACGGCTAGGGCTGTCCTCGTTCAGTCTCGACCTTGCAACAGGTAGCCTCACCGAGTCCGGCCCGCTGCGCGCCAAAGGCAGCATGACAGCGGCCCAGCAGCCGAACGGCAGAACCGTACGGGCGGCACAGCATTCACACAGCACAGCACAGCGAGGAGTTTTCGTGATCACCCAGGAGCTTGCGCTCGGCACGGCTGACGCCTGGCTGAACGGCAGCGGCAGCGCGCGGCGTGAGGTCCGCTTCCGGGAGTTCGACCTGGGCTGGGTGGTGTGGGCGGCTCCGGCGCCGCTGGAGCGTGACCCGGTCACCGGGCAGCGGCGCCCGCCCGCCGACCTCGGTGACGCGTGCGGCGTGATCGACCGTCAGAGCGGCGCGCTGAGCGTGTGGTCCTCCGTCCCCGTCGATGAGGTGATCGAGGCGTACCGCGAGCGCAGCCGCCCCGCCACCGGCCCCGGCAACACCCTCACCGCCGGCTACCCGCACCCCACCACCGGCGAGGACACCGTCCTCGAACTCACCGCCGGCCCCGGACGGCCCCCGGTCGAACACCAACTGGTGGCCGAACTGGCCCGCCGTGGCGTACCTGCCGACGCCGTCCGCACCATCCACACCGCGCTGCGCCCCGCCACCCTGCCCGGCGGCTACGGCGCCGCCCTGCTGGAGCGGCACTTCCCCACCGCCGCCGTGACCTTCGACCACCCCTACGGCATCACCGCCACCGAACGCGCCGAAGGCATCGCCGCGCTCACCGGCAGCACCCGGCCCGCCACCAGGCCCAACCCGCTGCCCGCGCCCCAGCCGACCGAGGTCACCCCCGCCGAGCCGGTCCGCGACGTGGCACTGGGCCGCCAACTCCCCGCCGCCTTCGGCCAGGTGATCCGCTACGACGCCGACGACCTCGCCGCCAGCGCCCTGCCCGAGGCCACCCGCTCCACCCTCGCCTGGGCCGGACTGCCCACCGAACTCCCGCTGTTCTTCACCGCCGACCGCCCCGACACCCCACCCCCCGGCGGCCTCTTCGCCGACCTGAGCACCCACCTGACCGCGGCCGGCTCCCCCGTCGAGGCGCAGACCCTCGACATCCTCGCGGGCTGGACCCGGATCGGCTCGGACGGCCTGTGCGCCATCGCCGTCCAGACCACCGGCGACGAGACCGGCTCCGTCTGGGCCGTCCACCCGCGCACCGGCAGCGGACGCTACGTCAACAGCTCCGTCTCCACCTATCTCCGCAGCCTCGCCCTCCTCGCCACCGAACGCCCGCAGCTCAGCGGCCTCGACCCGCACGCCGCCGGAGCCGCCCTGGCCACCCTGCAGACCGGCCTCGCCGAGATCGACCCCGATGCCTTCCGCAAGGACACCACCTGGTGGACCGTCGTCACCGAACAGATGTGGCACGGCCTGCTCTGACCCCAGCCGGGAGCCGGACGCCGACCCCACGGCGTCCGGCTCAGCCGCCCAGCCCGTCGAGGCCGTCCCAGCTGATCCGGTAGTACTTCAGCTGCTCGTCCTCCCTCACCAGCCGCATGCCCGCCGCCACCATGACCCGCTGCGACCCGACGTTCCCCAGGTCGGTGTCCCCCTCCACCGCGGCGACGCCACGCGAGCGCGCGAAGGCCAGCAGCGCGCGAACCGCCTCGGACGCGTACCCCTGCCCCCGCACCGACGGGACCAGGCCGTAGCCGATCGTCACCGTGCCGGTCCGGTCCGGGACGCCGTGGAAACCCAGGCCGCCGATCACCCAGCCGTCCTCGCGACGCCGGATCTCGTACGAGCCGAGCGGCTGCGGATCGCCGTTCTCCGCACAGGTGTCGAGGAAACGGCGGGCTGCGTTGACGTCACCCACGCCGGGATATCCGGGTGCCCAGCGGGCCTCCCCGCGCTCGCCGGTCAGCACCTGCTCGACCTCGGCGACGGTCATCGGATGGAGCATCAAGCGGGCAGTCATCAGATCGTCCATGGCCGACGACCCCATCACGTCGGCACCCCCGGGCGCATCCCGATTTCCGGCCCCGCCGCCGGGCCTCCGCGCCACGGCACGCCCGCCGACATACCGTCACAGCAGGGCGCAAATCGCCCCCGCCCTCGTGGAGGTGTACCCGTGCTCTGGCCGCTCGTCTCGCTGCTCGCCGTCGTCCTGGTCACGCTGGCGGTCGGCTGGGTGGCGGACCAGGTGCTCCAGCGGGTGGCCGGCCGGCACCCCGAGGCACCGGTCTGGGCGCTGCTGCGGCGCTGCCGCGTCCCGCTCCAACTGGTGGTCTGCAGCAGCCTGCTGATCGGCACCCAGCCGATCGAACGGCTCTTCGACCTGGAGGGCGACGACACCCACCACGTGCTCCTGCTGGCGCTGTTCGCCAGTATCGGCTGGCTGGCCATCCGGATCGTGGCCGCCCTGCTGGAGGCGTTCTTCACCCGGTACGAGGCGGTCGCCGACCCGGCCCGGGTGCAGCGGGTCCGGACCCAGCTGGGGCTGACCCGACGGGTCGTCAGCGCCCTGATCGCCGTCGTCACGGTCGCCGTGATGCTGCTGACCTTCCAGGCCATGCGCACCATCGGGGCCAGCCTGCTCGCCTCGGCGGGCATCATCGGCATCGTGGCCGGCATCGCCGCCCAGAGCGCCCTGGGCAACTTCTTCGCCGGGCTCCAGATCGCCTTCGGCGACACCGTCCGGATCGGCGACACCGTCTTCGTCGAGGGCCAGCAGGGCACCGTCGAGGAGATCACCCTCTCCTACCTGGTGATCCGCCTCTGGGACTACCGCCGCCTGATCGTCCCGACCTCCTACTTCGTCAGCAAGCCGTTCGAGAACTGGACCCGCAAGGACCCCGGCCTGCTCGGTTCCGTCCTGCTCCACCTCGACCACACCACCCCGGTCGGCGAACTCCGCACCGCCCTGGGCGACTTCCTCCCCACCACCCCGCTCTGGGACACCCTCGAGTGGTCCCTCCAGGTCACCGACACCACCCCGAGCACCATCGTCATCCGAGCCACCATGACCGCCCGCACCCCGGACGACGTCGCGCTGCTGCGCTTCGCCGTCCGGGAACACCTGGTCGCCTACCTGCGCGACACCCACCCGACCGCCCTCCCCCGCGTGCGCACGGGGGAAGGCGAGTGACGGCACACCGCCGCTACGCGACCACCGGACGCTGCGGGATCTGACGGAACTTCAGCGGGTCTGCCACAGGAACATACGTGCCCGCGCCCTCCGCGGCCTGCTCCGGACGGCGGAAGGCGACGCCCGGCACGCCGAGTGACTCGGAGACACCGGGCGCGACCGGCAGACCCGGCGGCGCCTGGTGCAGGCCGACGTGCGCGGCGCCCAGGACCACCACGTACTTGCCGTCGACGCCGGGAGTCGCCCGGTGCTCCCGGATCGCCTCCACCGTGTAGGCGTTCATCCGCCTGGCGCGCTGGTAGTTCTCCGGGATCACGGCGCCGGCCTCGGTGGCAGAACCGCCCACGGGCGGCTGCGGCCGACGGGCGGGGTAGCCGTCGACCAGCTGGACGTCGACGTTGTGCTCCCGAGCGGCGGTGAGCGTGCCCAGAACCGAGCCCGCCGGGAGCGCGTAGTGCTGCTCGTGCCGGGTGATGCCCTTGTCGAGCACGAGGGACGGGGCGCCGCCGCCCATGAACGCGGTCACCTCGGCTTGCAAGGCGTCGTCCCGGAAGTGCTCCAGATACACCGTCCGCACGCCGGAGGCGCTCAATGCGGGCATCTGCTCCTTGAGGAACGACCAGGTCGACGCGTCGCGGTGGTTCTCGCCGAGGACGAAGCCGTCGTGCTGCTCCAGCAGATTGGCGGCATGCTGACGGGCCTCTTGGTGTTCCGGCAGCAGGTCGTTCACCTGCTGCGCGTCCAGCAGCGGCCGGTGCTCGGCCGCCAGCGTGTCGGCGAAGGCGTCGATCTCGTTCACCCGGGTGTCCTGCGTCGCCCAGTACTCCTTGGTCTCCGGGTTCTGGCGCCCGTACTCCACCAGGAAGTCGCCGCCGGAGAGCGTCGAGTGCGCGTCCATGTCGGTGTTGCCGTCGCGGCGCAGACCGTTCCGGATCAGGTCCCGCGCCGCGCCGACGACCCCGCTGTAGCGGTCGTTGAGAGTTGTCGGGTCGAGCCTGGAGGTGAACCGGCCGGTGGCCGGGTCGTAGCTGACCTCGGGGTTGGCGGTGTCGCTGCCCAGGTGCCAGACACCCGCCGCGTCCTGCCTGCCCAGCCTCTGCCCGGCGTGGATACTCATCCACCTCGCCAGGTCGTTCGCGGCCTTGTCCCGGTCGGCGTTGGCCTGCCGGCGGGCGCCCTTCTCGTCGTCCCGGTCCTTCGCGGCCGAGGTGAGCGGCAGGTGCGCGGCCCATGACTTGGCGGGCTTCGGCGGGTCGGTGACCGGCGGGAAGGTGCCGGTGGTGGAGTGGCCGTCCGGGTTGGTGTGCGAGGTGCCGAAACCGTCCACGTCCATCGGCTCGGACCCGTGGTCGGTCCGGGGCCCGGTGTAGGTGCTGTACCTCGCCATGAAGTCCGGGTCGTGCGGCCCGGAGATGTTGTTCTCCCCCGGGCCGGCGACGGAGGCCCAGACCGTCCAGTCCTTGCCGAAGTTATCCGGCATCGCCCCGTTGGCCGTGGTGACCTTGCGGTCCGTCAGATCGGCCCAGCGCAGCGTGCCGTCGCGGTCGTGGACCAGCGCGACCGCGTGGCCGTCGCCGTGCTTGCCCGTGCCCAGCACGGTGGCGAACGTACCCGGCCCGCCGGCCTTCACCTTGTCCATCAGCTTCTGCACGCCGTCCGGGCCGTCGCCGAACAGCGCGGGCCCGTCGTGCCGCTTCCACAGCGTGTTACCGGGGATCGGCTCCACGGTGCCGTGCATCGTCTGACCCGACACCCGGGGACGCCCGAAGTGCGTGTCCCGGTACGCCTCCACGTTCTCCAGGCACGCGTTCAGGTCCGCGCCCGGGCGGAACCCCTCCGCCGGATGCACCGGCGCGGAGTGCGGGTTCACCTTCTGCAGCAGCGAGTTGCTCATCGGCGGGTGGACCTTCCCCGGGCCCCCGACATAGTCGTTCACCTGCTGGGTCAGCGGGTGCTCCGGCCCGAACGACTCGTACCCGCGGTCGTTCATCACCCCCGAGGTGTTCTCGTACGACGGCGTACGACGACGCTTGTCGTCGGGCTGCCGGCCGACCTCCTCCTCGTCGTCCTCGTCACGGGAGCGCTTGCGGTCGCTCCGCTCCCCGCCCATCACGATGTCCCCGTCGGAGTCCTTCGGAGGCTCCATCGCCCGCTCGGACGGGTGGTCGATGTCCATCGGCTCGGGACCGTCCTGCGACGGCCGCTCGTGCGACGGCTGCTCGTGCGTGGGCGGAGCCGGGTGGGCCGAGCCGAAGCCCGTTCCCTCCCCCGCCGGCTGCGTCTGCCCGGCGTTCAGGACGCCGAGCTGCCGCTCGCTGTCGCTGCGCATCCGGTCGATCCAGTGGCCGCCCTTCTGCGGGTCGAACCCGCCGAGCAGGTTGTCGAGCGTCGACTGCCCGGTGAACGACCCGTTGTTCGGACCTGCGGGCTCGTTCTGCAGCATCCGCAGCAAGGCCTCCATGAGCACCCTGCTCTCCTCCGCCGCCCTCGCGTGTCCAGGCGCGGCCTCAGCCAGCGCGTTCGCGGTGTCGTGGACCTCCTGGAGAGTGTGCCCGGGCTGCTGGAGTCGGCTGACGGTGTCCAGCTGGCCGACCAGCTTGTCGCGCAGGCCGGTGATCTCCCCGTCCAGCATGGCGAAGGTCGGGCTGTTGCGGTCCAGCTTCTGGGTCAATATCTCGGCCGACCGGTCGAAATGCTCCAACTGCTCGCGGGCGGTGACGTGGTAGGTCCCGGTCGTCATCCTGACCCGGTCCGCCTCGGTCGGCGCCTCCAGGTTCAGCGGACGGCGGTTCTGCCGCCCTCGGTGATGGTTACCCGTCTCTTCGACCACCTCGTGGCTGATCACCTCCCAGCCGGCCGGGCCATGCTTGAGGATGTTGGTCACCCGGTAGGGCTGCGGCTGACCGGGCGTCATGTACTCGTCCAGACCGAACCAGTCGCTGACGGGCTTCGTCGCTCGGAACTCGGCGGTGTGGCCGAGGTACGACTTGGACGAGTACGACTGGAAGTGCCACACCGTGAAGCTGTCCTGGTTCACGTCGGTGATGGCATAGGCACAGCCGTTCATGCCGCCGGTCATCACCAGTCCTTCGCCGGGCCGCGAGGGGTCGGGGTGCAGCGGGACGACGGTCCTGCCGATCGCGCCCTCGACGCGCGGGTCCGGGTGACCGGTCTTGTACGGCACGTACGAGCCCGAGACGTAGTAGTGGTCGGGCTTTACGGGGGGCAGCTCCACGCCCTTCGGCGGCTTGGGGAAGGTGGGGTCGTGCTCGGCGTACTTCTCCCACGCCGGGGTCAGCACGAAGCCATTCTTGCCGGCGACGACGTTCTTCCGGTCCGGCACCATGGTGAACCAGTGCTGACCACTGTTCTCCACCGCGGCGATGAAGGCGTTCGCCCGGTGCGGGTCCACTCCCGGCATCCGCTGCATCACGCCCTGGGGGAAGTCCACCGAGACCGAGACGCGATCAAACAGGCTCGCCGGATCCTCGACCATCCACCGCTCCACCGTGCCCACCGGCGGGAGCAGCGGCTCGGCGGCCGGTTGGTCGTCGTCGGCGGCGGCGGGCGGCTGGTCGTCCTGCTGCTCGTGCGGGGCCTGCTGCTCCTCGTGGTGCTGGGGCTCCGGCTCGTGCGGGGTCTGCTGGTCGTCGTGCTGCTCGTGTGCGGTCTGCTGCTCGTGTTCCTGATGCACAGAGCCGAAGCCGCGCGGCGTTGCGGCGGGGTCCGAGCCCGGAGGCGCCGGCGACGGCGACTGGCGGCCGGATCCCGGAGGCGCCGGCGACCTCATCTCCGTGTCGCCGTCCGAGTTGCGCCGCTGCACCTTCAGCTCCGCGAGGTGGTCCGCGAGCTGGTCCGCGTCGCTGTCGCGGCCATGCTTCGCCGCCCCGCCGGCCGCGACGCCCTGAGTGTCCCGGGGAGGCTTGGGCAGCGCCTCGGCCCCGGCCGGGAGCGGGCCCGGCCGCTGGCCGGGACGGTTGGCGAAGTCACCGGAGGAGGAGACCGGTACCGGCTTGGCCTTGTCGTCCAGGATGTGCAGATCGTCACCGATGTTGACGGCGCTGGGGCTCGGGACCTTCTTCCCCGAGGTGAGCACGTTCTCCATGTCGGCCTGCGTCTTGGGGGCCATGAGGGCGCGCAGTTCCTTCGGCGCCAGGCCGTTGGCCTCCAGGCTGTACACGGCCTGGAGCAGGTCTGCCGTGTGCGGCGAGTAGAGCGACTCGGCCGGCAACTGCCCGTGGGCGACAGCGGTCAGCACGTCGGGATCCCGGATGACGTGCGGGTCCAGGAAGTTCTGGATCCACTTGTTGACCGTCTCGTCGCCGAAGCGCAGGTTCGAGGCACTGTTGGACAGCCCGGCGGTGATCTCCTCGATCAGCCCCGGGACGTCCTCGACCCTGGCGGTCAGCGCCTGGTCGAACATCCCGGCCGGGTGGTTCTCGCCGGCCCCGGCGCGGGCGAACGCGCCGCCGTACTGCTTACCGACCAGCTCCTGGTCGGCAACGGCCCATGCCACCCGGGCAGCGTCCTGCTGCTCCTTCGGGGTCACCAGGCCCTGCTTGTAGTACACCTCGTGCACCCAGTCGCGCACGGCGGTGGCGGTGGTGACGTTCCGTTCGGCGGCTGCCAGCTTCTCGTGCGCTTCCTCCTGCTTCTTCTGGACTTTCTTCAGCGCGTTCGCCGCCTTCTTCTCCGCTGCGGCGTCGCCCTTGGCTTTGGCCTCGGCTGCCTCGGCGTCCTTCATCAGCTGGTCGGCCTTGTCCCGAGCCGTCTGACGACTGTCACGCTCCTCCTCCGCAGCTTTGAGCTGGCTACGGGCGTCGTCCAGCGTCAGCTTGGACTGCTGCGAGTCGTCCAGCTCGCCCAGCCGCTGCGTGACCTCTCCCTGCCGCAGCGCGGCACGGTCGTTCGGCAGTTGGTCCGCGAGCTTCCTGAGCTGGTCCGGGCCGGCCTTGGAAGGGTCGGTCCGCAGATCGCCGGCGAGGTCCTTCAGCGCCTGCGGATTCCCGCCGGCCTTCGTGTAGCGGGCGGCCAGGTCGTCCAGCTGCCCGGCCAGCCGCTCCCGGCTCGCGGGCGTGAGCGGGCGACCGCTGCCGGCCGAGGTACGCAGCGCCGCCGCCGTGTCGTCCAGCAATCGGGGGCCGGTGACGCCGTTGATCAGGGCCAGGTCCTCGACCGCCTGCTGCTTGACCTTCTGCTGCACCTGCCCCACGGCGTCGTGTACCGCCTTGAGCTGCTCCGGGGTGGGCCGGCCGGGGTGGACACCGTCGACCGCCTTGGCGAGCGAGTCCAGCTCCGGCCGCGCCACCACGTCCAGGCCCGACCGGCCGAGCCTGTGCTCCAGCTCCGCTCGGGCCTTGAGAGCACTCTGGTGGTCACCGACACCGGCCAGGTCGAACGCCTTGCCGAAGGCGCTGCCGTACGTGGCTCCCAGGTCCACGGTGTGCTCATTGGCCTCGAGGTCGCGGCGGACCAGCACCGCCTCCTCCAGACCGCCCGTGGCGAGGCGGCCTGCGGCGTCGTTGCCGTACTTGTCGTAGATCCGGTGCCGGTCGGGCGCCATGTCGGTGACGAAGTCGCCGAACGCCTCCGACGCCGCCCGGTGGGAATCCGGGTCGAGCGAGCGTGCCTTGAACACGGCCGCCGCCACGTACTTGTGCACCATGTAGTCGGCGATCACATGGTTGCGGTTGACCTTCGCCGGGGCCAGTTCGGTCCTCTTGCCGCTCCGGACCACGACCTTCTCGGCGTGCGGTTCCTGCCCCAGCACACCGTGGTCGGAATAGCCGAACGCCGTGCGGTAGCTGTTGTCCAGCTTCTGCCAGTCCTGCTTCGTCGTCGGTTCGGGCACCCCGCCCTTCGGCGGGAAGCCCGGCGGCAGAGCGGGAGCGGGAGACTGCGGCGCCTTCCTCGCGTCGGCCAAATCCTTCTCGCGCTGCTTGAGGTCCCCCTCCAGCTCGGTGCGGCGACGATCAAGGTCCGTGACCCGGTCGGTGTAGACGCCGATGGTGTCCTTGTTGGCGTTCTTCTTGTGCTCCTTAGCCGTGGCCAGGAGCTCATTGTTACGGGCCTGCTCGAGCTTGATGCGCTCAATGCTGCCCGGCAGGACGCGGGCCTCCGCGTCCCGCCGCGCCCACGTCCGGGCTGCCAGCTCCGGTGCGTTCAGCGGATCCTTCAGCGTATCCTTCAGCCGCTCGTGCTCGAAGATCGCCATCCGGTCCTGCTGCTCCCGGGCGCGGCTCAGCGCACCGAGATCAGCGGCCGACTTATCGACCTGCCCCTCCAACCGCGCGATCGTCTGGGAGAGCTCCTCCGCGTTGCGGGAGAGCATGTCCACGTGCAGGTGCTTCTGCTGCCGGTACTGGGCCAGCATCGCGGTGGTGTCAGCGTCCACCAGATCCGCCCGCTCGTACTTCGCGACCTTATGGCGGACCTGCGCGAACTCCTTCGAGTCGCCGAGGAACTTCTCGATCGCGTCGACGGCCTTCTTGCCGTCGATCTTGTGCTCGTACCCACCGGAGGCCGGGGGCGCGGTCGAGCCCGGAGGCGCGGGCCGCGACCCGTCGTCGTCGGACGGTGCGTCAGGGCGCATGGACGCCGGGTCGTGCGGCGCGGCCGGGTGCGGCTGCTCCTCGTGCGGAGCCGGGGTCTCGTCCGGCCGTCCTTCGGCCATCCGGAAGAAGTCGCCGACGCCGGACATGGCCTCGGTGTGGTTGACCGGGTTGGCCCGGCCGCCCGGGTGAGCGGCGAGCGGGTCCTTGCCGTAGAGGTTTTCCAATATCGAGTGCAGCGCCGGTTCGTGCCGGCCGGCCCAGTGGGGGCCGTTGTTGCGGGCCTGGCCGGTCAGCGGGTCCTTGCCGTGGTTGGTCGACAGGTAGGAGTTGGTGGCCTGGGCGAAGTACTCGTGCTGGTCGATGGAGCTGTAGTTCTCCATCGCCTTTCCGTCCGTGTCCTGGCGCGGACCGTCTGGCCACTGGACCGGCCGGTCGGACGTACCGTCGCTCGCCTTCTTCTGTTCGAAGATCTCGGTGACAGCCAGCTTCTGGTCCTTCGAGAGCCCGAACTCGTGGATGGCGTGGGCGAATTCGTGCGTGGTGCTCGAGTACCCGTCCGCGTAGTGGGGGGTGTCACCGATGGAGGTCTTCTCGCCGAGCAGGTTCTCCTCGGTGATGGCCACCTTCTTCAAGGCAGAGCCCCGGACGTCGTCCCAGCCACGGCCCTGGCCGGATTCGCCCTCCGGGCGCCGGCCGTTGAGATCCGCGAAGGCCGGCACGTCGGTCATCCGGACGTCCTTCGGGACGACCACCACCTCGACACCGTTGGTGAGCATCCGCTCGGCGACATCGGGGTTACCCAGCATCCGGGCCAACTGCTGCTGGGCCTCGTGCCGCGCCGCGCCGCCCTGCACCGTACGGGGGTCGACCTCGACCAGCAGGTGCGCGGCCGACTCGGCGAACTCGTCCGGCGTCGAGGACTTGCGCAGCTCGGCGACGAACTTCTGGTCCGTGGCCAGTGCCCGTCGCTCCTCGGGCTTGAGGTTGTCGAGGGTGTGCAGCCGCTCCTGCTGACCCATCGTCGGCACATCGCGCTTCGGCTCGACCGGAGTCTCCGGGGTGGTGTGCTCGCGGGTGTCGAACTCGTGCCGGCGCTGCTCGCGCTCCTGCTCGCGCTGGCGCTGCTCCTGGGTGTGGGGGCGGCTACTGGGCTCAGTGCGGGTATCCGTCCGAGGCTGTGGGGCCGGAGCACCCGCAGCAGGCGGAGTCGATCCGGCGCCACGCGACACCGGGCCGAACCGCAGTTCCTGGCTCGGCGGCGGAGGCGCGGGCTGGTCCTCCGTCCGGGGGCGGTTCTGCTCCGGACGGCTCTCTCCCGGGTGGCTCGGCGGCGCGGGCGTGGGCAGGTCGGCTCCGCCCGAGCGGGCGGCGTCGAGGTGGATCTCCTCGGGGGACCCCGGCGGCGCGGGCGAGGGTTCGTCCGCATCGGCCCTGGCGAGAGCCTCGTCGAGGGTCGCGCGGATGGCGACCGGGTCGGGACGCTCGTTGCCACCGTCCCGGAACCAGTCGGCCAGGCGCTCCGAGACCAGGCCGGTGTGCCGGTCACCCTCATCCCGGTAGGCGAGGGCGTACTCGGCGACCGACGTCACGATGTGCTCGTGGAAGTCGGCCACGCTCATGCCCTCGACGACCGGGTGCCCCTGCAGGACGGAATCCGCGATCTCGAAGGTTTTGAGGACACTCGGCGAATGCTGCTGCGGCGGCAGCTCGACCTGGTCCTGCCGCTGACGGACGTGCAGCTGCTCCTGGCCGCCCCAGTGGGTGTTCGCGTGTGTGGTGAGTTCGCTCGTCCGGTCGTGGAAGAGCTGGTCCGTACCCGCGCTCACGCCGGGCTCGAAACCACCGATCCAGTGTCCGCCGTTGTTCAGCGAGTCACCGACCCGGCCGACGATGTCGGCGTGGTTCAACGAGGCACCCGACTGGTCCTTCCAGTCGCTGAACCAGGAGTCCTTCTCCATCACGAAGTCGAACTTCTGGCCGGCGCCCGGCCCGTCACCCTTCAGGAACTCGTCGTACGTCATGGAGTGGTAGCGCACATCGGCGACGGTGTTGCCGCTGGCGTCCGTGACGGTGAAGTGCGTCCCCTGCGTCCCGATCGGCACGGCGGTCACGGTGTGGTCCGGCCCGAACTTCTCCAGCTTCGCCTTGATGGAGTCGCTGTTGGTCGCCAGGAACTGCGTCCGGTCCGCCACACTCGGGTCGGTCGAGACGATGGTCAGGTCCTTGGTGCCGGTGGTGAAGAGCGCGTGCTCGATGTCGGCGTCACCACCGAGGTAGAGCAGCGAACCGCCGCCGTGCCCGCTCTGCGCCAAGCCCTCGTTCAGCCGGACCAGCGGCTCGTTGCGGCCCTGCATGGTGCTGCCCATGAGCCAGCGGCCCATCTGCTTCGGGTCCACCCACTCCGGGTGCGTGCCGAGCTGGCCGACCACGTCGGGTGTGCGCTCACCGCTGCCGAACAGGTACTTGACCGTGTCGGCCGAGGCACCGTTCTGCATCGCGTACACCAGATTGCCGGAGCCGCCCGAGTCCAGCGCGTGCCCGAGGTGCGCGCCGAGCACCTGGTCGAAGCTGCCACCGTTGTCGAGCACCTGGCGCACCCGGTCGGCGGAGCCGGCGTCAGGCGTGCCGAACTTCGCCTCCAACCGGTCGAGCACCGCCTGGGGATCCCCGCGCAGGTCGAGGGCGGCCTCCTCCAGCGCGTCCTGCTCGCCTCTCCGCGAGGTGCCGCCCTCGTTCGCGGCCCGCGGGGACGGCAGGTCCCCATCGGCGGGCGGAGCCGGGGACGGCAGGTCCGCATCGCCGGGCGGCGCGGGTGAGGCCGAGGAGCTCTGCTCGGGCGGCGCCGAGGATGAGGAGCTCTGTTCGGGCGTGGCGCTCAGCGGGTCGCGGACCCACTCCTTGATGGTGTTCCAGTGGTGGTCGGCGATGGCCTCGTGAATGGCGCCCGCGCCACCGGCGCCTGGCGACGACCGGTACTCGTTGGCGTCGGCCTGGGCCCGGGCCAGCTTCTCCTGGGCCGGCCCCATCTCCGCGAGGATCTCCCTGGCCAAGGTCTTGTTGCCCGCCGCCAGGGCGCTCTTGCCCCGCTTCTTGATGTCGTCGACCTCCGCCTGGGCGGTCCTCAGCCGCTCGTCGGCCGCCGGGAAGTGCGCGTCGATCCTGTTCACGAGCTCTGCGGACAGCTTGTCCGAGTTCCTGAGCTGGTCGATTTCCGCGCGGGTGAGGCCGATGGTGTCGTTGTGGTCCCGCATCAGCTTGTCCAGCAGCGGCGGCACCTCGTGCACGCCGTTCCGGTTGGTCACCAGGGTGACGAACCTCGCGAAGTCGGGCTTGGCGCCCTCGTCCATGATCATCGAGGTCAGCTCGCGCTTCACGTGCGACGGCCGGGGAGGGTTCTTGGGATCAGGGCCCTGGACCGATTTGCCCTCGGCCAGCCGCTCGGTCGACCCGGTGATGACGTCCCGGAGGTCCTTGCCCGCGCCCAGGTGCTCCAGGGAACTGTCGATGAAGTCGGTGAACTCCTTGAGATTCACGGGCGGGTTGGGGTCGACCTTCTTGCCCTTGGGATCGGCCAAGTTGAAGTGCAGGTTGTCGACTTCCGCCAGCTGGTGCTCGTTCTTCAGTATCTGGTTGTACTGAAGCTTCGTCATCGGATCGGTCGTGTTCTGCGAGTTGGCCCGCGCGTCGAGGAACTGCGACGCGTTGTCGTGGGAACGCCCCGGCACCCCGTCCGGCGGCGCCATCTTCGCGAACAAGGTGGCCATGGCGTTGTCCACCGTCAGGTGGGGGTCGATCTCCTCACCCGGCTTCGTCCCCTTGGTGAAGGAGTAGTGGGCGAAGGAGTGCTCGTCCTGGTCGAAGTGCATGTCGAGCTTCTTGGCAGGCACACCGTTCTTGCCACCGTGCTCGATCTGACTGACCAGCTTGTTGTCGGGGCGCTGCAGCTTCACGTCGGTCGGATTCGCGGTCTCCGGCCGCTGCTTGCCTTCGAACAGCTCGTTGAGGGTCTTGGCCTCCAGCGGTCGCTCCACGAACACCGGTTTGCCGTTCTCAAAAACCGGTTCGGGATCCCCGAACTTCTGCTTTTTCTGCTTGTCGAGCAGCGGCGTACCGTCGCTCTTGGTCAGCGGCTTCGGTTCGAGCTTGGGCGTGTGCTCCGTCACCGGGTAGCGCCCGTCACTGTCACGCGGCCCGACGGTCAGGTGGCCGCCGCCCTCCAGCGGAATCTTCACCGTGGGCGAATCCAGCTCCTCGGTGTTCCCCCAAGCGTCCTTCCTGGCCTGCTCCTTGAAGGCCCACTCGAGCATCTGGGCGCGCTTCTCGGGCGGGACCTCACTGAGCGGCGGCCGGGAGTTGCGCACCGGCGGCGCGGGCGACGGCTCCTCGACGGTGTCCGTGTCCTCGTGCGGCCGGTTCTCGTGCGACTCGTTCTCGTGCTGCGGCGGCGTGCGGTCCTCGTGCGGGGACGGCGTGTCGTGCGTCTCGGGCCGGCCCTCGGCCATCCGGAAGAAGTCACCGACGGCGGAGACCGCGTCGGTGTGGTCGACCGGGTTGGCGCGGCCGCCGGTGTGGGCGGCGAGCGGGGTCTTGCCGTACAGCTGCTCCAGCAGCGGGTGGAGGGTCTGCTCGTGCTGCCCGGCCCAGTGGGAGCCGTTGTTGCGGGCCTGGCCGGTCAGCGGGTCCCTGCCGTGGTTGGTCGACAGGTAGGAGTTGGTGGCCTGGGCGAAGTACTCCCGCTCGTCGACCGAGCTGTAGTTCTCCTTCTTCCCACCCTTGGTGTCCTGGCGCGGGCCGTCGGGCCACTGGGCGGTGCGTTCGGAGTCGGCGGCCAGCTTCTCCTGGAACGACTTGGTGATGAGCTGCTTCTCGGCGGGCGAGAGCCCGTTCTTGTGGACGGCGTGGGCCAGCTCGTGCGTCGTACTCGAGTACCCGTCGGCGTAGTTGGAGGTCCTGCCGATGGTGGTCTTCTCGCCGAGCAGGTTCTCCTCGGTGATGGCCACCCTCTTCCGGTCGCTCACGCCGCGGATGTCGTCCCAGCCACGGCCCTGACCGGACTCGCCCTTCGCGCCCTGACCGCTGAGGTGCTCGAAGGCCGGCACGTCGGTCAGCCGGACGTCCCTCGGGACGACCACCACCTCGACACCGTTGGTGAGCAACCGCTCGGCCACATCGGGGTTACGCAGCAGGCGCGCCAGCTGCTGCTGGGCCTCGTGCCGCGCCGCACCGCCCTGCACCGTACGGGGGTCGACCTCGACCAGCAGGTGTGCGGCCGACTCGGCGAACTCGTCCGGCGTCGAGGACTTGCGCAGCTCGGCGACGAACTCCTTGTCCTGCGCCAGCCTCCGTCGCTCCTCGGGCTTGAGGTTGCCGAGGGTGTCCAGCCGCTCCTGCTGACCCATCGTCGGCACATCGCGCTTCGGCTCGACCGGGGCCTCGGGGGTGGTGTGCTCCCGGGTGTTGAACTCGTGCCGGCGCTGCTCGCGCTCCTGCTCGCGCCGGCGCTGCTCCTGCGTGTGGGGGCGGCTGCCGCCGCCCTGCTCGGTGCGGGTCTCCATCCGAGGCTGCGGGGCCGGTGCGCCCCCGGCAGGCGGAGTCGATCCGCCGCCACGCGACGCCGGGCCGCTGGACACCGGTCCGGGCGTCACCGGGGCGGGCGTCACCGGAGCGGCAGCCGGAGGCGGTGTCACCGGGTCGGGGGTGACGGGCGGCAGGGTCGGGCCCGACTCTGGGCCTGCTGAGGTCTGAGTCGCCGTCGGCGTACGGAAGTTGCCCGGGCCGGAGGCGAGCCGGACGCCCTCCTGAGGGGCCGACTGGGTGTCCGGGGCCGGACCGGAGTGCTGCGGCGTCGGAGCCGGGGCCGGGGCCTCGGCGCGCGGCGTCGGCACCTCGGCACGCGGGGTGGGCGTCTCGCTGTGTGACGTGGTGTCACGGCTGCGGTCCTGCGCCGGAGTCGGCTCCGGGGACCGGGAGTTGGAGTTGTCGCCCCAGATCGGGGAGGGGGCGGCGTCCGGCGTCCGGGCAGCAGGTGCCTCGTACGGGGCGATGGTGTTGCGCGGGGCGGAGCTGTCGGCGTGGTTGGCGGTCGGGCCCTGGTACGGACTGGAGTCGGGGGTCGGCGTGACGCTGTCGCGGCCGGTGGAGAAGGGCCGCGGGGCGTCGTCGGTGTGGTTGCGCGCGGGGGGAGTGTCGGCGTTGCCGTGATCCGGGGTGGAGCTGCGCGGGACGGTGCCCTCGTCATGCCTGACGGGCGCGTCGGGGTTGGCGCCCTCGGGGTAGTTCTGCCGGATGTGGTGCCCGTCGCTCCCGATGTCGGACAGCTTGCCCTGGTTACCCGACGTGGTGTCCTCGTGGGAATCGGGCTTGCCCTGGTTACCCGACGTGGTGTCCTCGTGGGAATCGGGCTTGCCGTGGTTACCCGACGTGGAGTCCCCGTGGGAATCGGGCTTGCTCGAACTTCCGGAGTCGTTCGAGGAGTTGGCACCGCTTGAGGCGTTCGAACCGCTGGAGGCAGCCGAGCCGGACCCGTTCGAACTGTTGGAGCCGGAGGAGTTGGAGGAGCCGGAGGAGCTGTTGGAGCTGCTGGAACCGGAGGAGCCGGAGCCGCTCGACCCCGGGCTGTCCGAACCACCCGAGAAGTCGGAGGCGTGCGGGATGTTTCCCGCGTTGAACTTCCCCTTGAAGGCGGAGGCGCCGCGCATGATGCCCGGGCTGGCGCCGCCGTTGAGGGCGGAACCGCCGAGGCTGCTTGCGTCGACCTTGCCGGTGGTGGCGAGCTGCCCGATCACGTCACCGGCCACGCCGACGACCGCGCCGTGCACCATCTGGGCGGGCAGGCTCTGCATGCGCTCGCCGATGAGCTTGGTACCGGCCTTGCCGAGGCCCTTGCCGACCAGGTGGCCGCCGACGCCACCGGCTGCGCCGCCGGCCGCGCTCATGCCGAGCTCCTTGCCGTCCAGCGACTTGCGGTTGCCCGCGGCGACCTGGATGGTCTGCGCCAGCAGGTTGATGGCGAGCCCCTGGAAGGCCTGCTTCAACGCGACCATGACGGCTTCCTTCGCCAGGCGCGTGAGGATCTGCCTGACGGTCTGCTTGCTCGTCTCGACCGCGATCGGGATCGCCGCCATCGAGGCGCCGCCCGTCGCCGGAGCGGCCGCCTCGGCGGTGGCGATCTCGAAGGCCAGGATGCCGAGTTGGGCGACGATGGAGATCTTCGCGGTCTCGGTGGAGTTGGCCATCGCCTCCAGGGCGTCGGCCATCGCGTTGCACGACTTGACCATGCCCGGGAAGAAACCGGGGTTGTCGCCCTCGACCGGCAGCATCAGCTTGCCCCAGTCCTTCTCCACCTTCTCGGCGGCGGAGCCCTGTTGGCCGTCCAACGCGCGCTTGACCGCCGAGTCGGCTGCCCGGCCCGCCTCCTCGATCGTCTCGGCACTGGATCGCCAGCGGCGGGCCATGTCGCGCATCAGGTCCTCGTCGCCCTCGGGCCAACGGGAACCGGCCAGCAGCATCAGGACCCACTGCAGGGGCTCGGGCAGCTCAACAGCCATGGTGGATCAGTGCCTTCCGGGGCGAATGGTGCTGGGGGCGGTCACGGTCCTGAGCTCGGGCGGAGGAAGCGCCGGGTCGTACTGACGGATGCCGGAGTGGCTGACCTGTTCGGCGTTGTCGTAGCCGTCGCCCATGCCCTTGAGGTTCTTGCCGATCCGCTCGACGACCTCGGGCAGCGACTTCAGGGCCTCCAGGATGTCGAGCGCGTTGTCCAGGTAACCCGGTTCGCCGTCCTCGCCGTTGGCGAATCCCTTGCCGCTACTGTCGTTGCCCCAGGGCGAGTTGCCGTGCATGCCGTGCATGTAGCCGCTCAGGCCCGTGTACAGCTCCTTGAGCTGGTCGGCCACGCCGAGCACCGGCCCGGCAGCCGCTCGGTACTGCTCGGGGATCGCGACGAACCCGGCGCCCGCAGCGCCGCTCGTCGAACTGGCCGACAGGGCCTGCTTGGAGACCATCCCCGGGTCCGCGCCGGTCTTCAGCGCGGCAGTAACCCCCTCCCCCGCGGGAGCCCTCATCGGCATCGCCGGAATGGTCCCGACCGGAGCGTCCCCGCTCGTCTTCAGCGCGGCAGTCACCCCCTCACCCGCAGGAACACCCGCCTGCATCGCAGCGACGGTCCCGGCAGGTACGCCGGCCACAGTCGGCTGTGCCTTCGAGACCGTCCCGAACGGGTCCTCCCCCGCCATGGTGTGCATCTGCCTGGGCATCAGGCGTTCGGAGGACTGCTCGGCCGGAGTGAAGAACGGCTCAGCCCCACCCTGCTTGGGCATCACCCGCTCCGACACCTGCTCCACCGGACTGAAGAACGGCTCAGCCCCACCCTGCTTGGGCATCACCCGCTCCGACACCTGCTCCACCGGACTGAAGAACGGCTCAGCCCCACCCTGCTTGGGCATCACCCGCTCGAACGACGCGTGCTCCACCGGGATCACGTCATCGCCACCACCCCAGAGCGGCGCAGCCTGCGGCTCCATGACGGCTCGTCGTAGAGGTGTCTCCACCTGTTCGGCCGGTCGGAACTTCGGCTGTTCGTCCATGACGGTCCCTCATCGAGTCTGCAAGGTGGGAGTGCTGGGGAAAAGGAAGGGCGGCGGAGGGCTGGGGGGACCTCCGCCGCCCGGTCTCAGGGGAGCCCGGCCGTGGTCACGGCCTGGGCGTACCGCCGCCCTCGGCGCCACCGGCGGCGGCGATCCGGGTCAGCGCTGCACGCAGGAACGGGCTGGGCACGTCGTACCCGCCCTCCTGCCGGATCGGCGTCGGCTCCACCACGGCCGGTGGGGCCTCGGTGACGGCGCCCTCCTCGTCGGGACGTCCCCGCCGTTCGGCCACCGAGCGCGCCCGGTCGAGGTACTCCTCGTCCTGCGCGGGCACCGCCGGTGCGACCGCGGTCCCCTCCCGGTCCACCGCCGTACCGGTCGACTCGGTCGAGGAGTCGGCGGTGGTCACAGCCTCGCCCGCCTCCACAGTCGGCTCGGTGCCCAGCAGGGCACCGGCCAACTGCGCCATCAGGTCGCCGCTCCCGCCCACCGCGGGCTGGGCCGCTGCCGCGGCCGCGGCCGCGTCGGCGGCCTCGCTGGTCGAGCCCCCACGGGCCTCGTCCAGCCACTGACGCCGCATCCGCTCGAAGTGCGGGTCACCCGTCTCGTGGTCGACCTGCTCGCCGCCGACGATGCCCCGGTCGCGCCGACGCTTCTTCTCCTCCTCGGAGCCGAGCCGGGTCGGCCGCAGGAAGCGGTTGCCGCCACCGGCACCGCCACCCTTGCCGCCACCCGCGCCGCCGCCCATCGCACCGGCACCGGGCGCACCGGCTGTGCCACGGCCCGACGCGGCCCCGGCCGCGCCGCCCGCCATGCCACCGCGGCCACCACCGGCCGCACCACCGGCACCCCGGGCGCCCGCGCCACCGGCGCCGGCCAGCCCGCCACCGCGGCCGTACGCCCCGGCGCCCGGGACGCCGCCGCCGAAGGCGCTGCCGCCGCCCGCGCCACCACCGACACCGCCACCCGCACCGCCGCCACCGGAGCCCGAGTACGGCGTGAGGGTCGAACCGTCGCCGACGCCCTTGTAGCCCGCGTGGCCGGCCAGGTTCAGGCCGGGCGGCTGGACCGCGGGCTTGAACAGCGGCTTGCCATCCGGGCCGAGACCGTTGCCCCCGAGGTACGGGTTCTTGGTCGCCGGCGGCTTGTACGGCTGCACCTTGGGCGGCGTGTACGGCTTCGGGCCGCCACCACCCCCGCCGCCACCGCCACCGCCGGAGCCCGCACCGCCACCACCGGAGCCACCGCCTGAGCCCCCACCGGACCCGCCACCGCCCGCGCCGGGCGGCGGCGCCGAGTCGATCTTCGTTCCCGGCGGCGTGGGCCCACCCGGCGGCGGCGTCTTCGAGCCCGCGAGGTTGGCGATCTCGGTCGCCGCGTCCGTCGCCGCGCCGTGGTCGGCACCGGCCTTCAGCATCGTGTCGACGCTGCCGGTGACGTCCTTCACGTACGTGTGGTACGCCTCGACCGCGGACTTGATGCCCTCGGACTTGGCGATGTCGTCCTTCTTGCCGGCCGGGTTCTGCTCGATGTACTTCTTCGCGTACTCGAGCTGGTTGATCATCGTGGTCTTGGTGTCGGTGATCGCCGCGGCCGCCCCCCGCAGGTGCGCCTCCACCATCTTCCCGGCCGTCAGGATCGTCCCGGCGTGCGAGCCCTCGCCGACCCCGTACTTCTCCAGGTAGCGCTCGTAACTGTCCGACGCCTCACCGGACATGTGCTCACAGGCCCGCTGGGCGTGCGCCCAGATGGTCCGGATCCCGATGTCGGCGACGTCGTTGAACGTTTTCCAGGCCGCCGCCAGATCGTTGATCCGTCCCTCGTTGCCGTCGGGGAATTGGACGTCCTTGCCCTGCTCGTTGCCCTGCAAGGTCTTGAGCACGTCCGCGAGCTCAGGAGGCAGCTCTTTCTTCACCGTTGGTCACTCGATTCCTGGTCGACGCTGTTGCTGGGAAGGTGGCGCTGGAACTGACGGGACGTCACATCACCTGTGGGCGCCCGTAGGTGGGCGCGGGCTTGGGCTCGGGACGGTCGCCCGCGTGGTTGTACTTGAGGTCAGGACCCTTGGTCGGCGAGACGTAGCCGGGCCCGGTGCCGGCCGAAGGCGCGGGCGGCAGCGGGATGTCCGTCGCGATCTTCTTCAGCTTGTCCGCGTGCTCGGAGTCGGTCTCCCGGTGACCGCCGGTCATCATCTTCAGGTTGCCCGCGATCTTGGCCGTGTTCTCGAGGAAGGCCTTGAACCCCGCGAGGGTGTTCTCCTGCTGCTTGCCCAGCCCGATCACCGACGCGGTGGCCCCACCCAGCGACTTCCCCACCAGATCGGTGCCGTAGATGTCCGGGCTCACCGTCTTCACGTACGTGGAGAGCTTGATGTAAGCCTCTTCCAGGTCGTCGTGCATCCGCTGGATCATCGTGGCGGCCGCCTCGACCTCTTCCACGTCGATGCTGAACGAATTCGCTGCCATGTATCCCAACCCCCAAGCGATTTCAGAAAGAACGAACAGAGACGAACGGCGACGCTCAAAGCGTCAGAGCGTCAGCGCGCCACCAGGACCGACCACGTACAGACCGGCCGCACCGAAGGCGATCGCCAGCGGCGTACGGTCCAGCGGCGCCTCGTTGAGCAGCTGGCCGCTGGCCAGGTGCCAGAGCCGCAGCGTCGAACCGGCGTCACCGGCCGCCACCAGCACCTCGCCGTCCAGGTCCTGGCAGACCAGCGAGCGGACCCCGGCGGTGCCACCGGGCAGGTCGGCGATGGTGTGCCCGCCCAGCACGTCCCAGCCCAGCACGGAGCCGTCCGAGCAGCCGGCCAGCACCACGGCCCGGCCGTCCAGGGCGCCGACGGTCAGCTTCTCGGCCGACTCCCGAAGGCCCGTCAGCACCGGCCCGGCCTGGCCGCCGTCGACGTCCCAGAGCCGGACGGTACGGTCCCGGCCCGCCGTGGCCAGCACCCGACGCCCGCTCACCTCGCCGAGCGCCAGCGCGGTCACGCCGTCCTGATGCGCCGTCAACTGCCGGAGCGGGGCGCCGTCCTGGGCGCTCCGGATCCGTACGGTGCCGTCCGCCCCGCCCGAGACCAGCACGGCCGCCGTACCGGGCACCGGCTCGCCGAAGGCCAGCGCGGTGACCGGTCCGGTGTGCGGCGTCGGCACCGAGAGCGCGACGCCGTCGCTCAGCCGGTGGCAGCGCACCGCGCCGGCCACCGTGCCGCAGACCAGCACCGGTTCGCCCTCGACCGGGAGCACCGCCACCGAGCCGACCGGGCCGCCGTCGGACGCCAGGACGTACAGCTCGGTCCGGGCCGCCGCGTCCCAGAGCCGGACCTTGCCGTCGCCGTAGCCGGCCACCAGCACCGGGCGCCCGTACAGGTCGCCGACCGCGAGCGCGTTGACCGGCACCGGGCCGGTGCCGTCCGCCCGCTCGGGCTCGTAACTGCCCACCGGCTTACCGCCCTTGGTCTCCCAGAGGCGGATCCGGCCGTGCTCGTCACCGCTGGCCAGCAGCTCCTGGCCGCCGACCGTGACGGTCACCAGCGCGGTCAGCCAGCTGCCGCCGGCCGGGCGGCCGCCGAGCGCGGTGGCCGCGTGCACGTCCCAGGTGCGCAGCGTGTTGTCGAGCGCGCAGGAGGCCAGCACGGGGCGGCCGTCCAGCTCGGTGAAGGTCAGACCGGTGACGGTGGCCGAGTGGCCGGTGAGGAGGGCGACCTCGCGGCCGGTGGCCAGGTCCCAGAGCCGGATGTCCCGGTCCTGCCCGCCGGTGGCGAGCAGTGCCTGCTCGCCGAGCGGGAGCACCGCGAGCGCGGTGACCGGCTCGGAGTGGCCGACCAGCAGGTGGAGTTGGGCACCAATGCCGGCGTCCCAGACCCGGACGGTGCCGTCCGGAGCGGCCGCCACCACCAGGCCGATCCCGGCGCACTCGGCGTGCAGCAGCGCCCGGGCACCCTCGCCACCGATGTCCAGCAGGCCGAGCCCCTTGCCGTCCTCGGCCCGCCAGGCCCGGACCTCACCGCGGCGGCCGCCGGAGAACACCAGCGGGACGCCCTGCACCAGCCCGGCGGCCACCACCTGCGCGCCCTCGCCGCCCGAAGTGCCGTGCACCAGCGCACCGTTGGCGGCGTCCCAGACCTGCACCGCGCCGTCGGCCGCACCGACCGCGAACAGCTCCCGGTCGTCCACCACGCCGAGCGCGACGGCGCTCGGCAGCAGACCCGCCTCGCCGTCGGAGCCGCCCAGCGAGCCGCCGTCGGGCAGCCGGCCGAGGTCGAAGCCCTGACCGCCCTCGGCCAGCGCGTAGGCGGGCTTGCCGTCCACCGTGCCGATCGCGGCGGCCGGCAGCACCGTCTCGACGGCCGCCTCGGCAGCCGCCGACTCGACCACGGCCAGCGGGAGTTGGCCGTACTCCAGCGGCTGGAGCAGCTGGACGGCGAGCGCCTCCAGCAGCCGGGCCACCGGGGGCACCGGGTGCTCGGTGGCGTCCGCCCAGGCGGTGTCACCGACCGTCAGCCGCCGGGCCGCCTGGTCCGCGACCGGGTCTGCCGCCGACGCTCCGGGGGTGGCCCGCAGCGCGGTCAGCAGCCGCTGCGGGACCGCCTGGTCCAGCCGGCCGTACCGCACCGTGTCACCCTCGGGCAGCTGCCGCTCGACCTGCAGCGAGCCGTCCTCGTCGATCGTCAACTCCATCCGGCCGACGGCCAGTTGACGCGATCCAGCGGTGAAGCGAATGGTGCCCGACACAATGCCCCCAAGAACGTACGGGTCAGAAGGATCAGCAGCGGAGCCCGCGAGCCGGGGCCCCGGAGGTCAGCAGAGCTCGCCGGGCACCACGGTGGCGTACACGGCGTCGTGCAGCGTGTGGGTGCTGGAGCTGCGGAAGAGCTGTGGGCGGAAGCCCGCCCGGCGGAAGCCGATGAAGGCCCCGACCACCTGGACGGGCATGTTGTCCGCCGCCGCGTAGGCGTCGATCCGCTGCAACTCCAGCTGCTCGAAGCCGAATCGGCAGACCAGCCGGAGCGCCGAGGCGGCCACCCGCAGACTGCGGGCGGCCGGCAGTAGCCAGACCGCGACCTCGGCCGCGCCTTCGTCCGCCCGCAGGTCGGTGAGTTCGGCCCAGCCGACGGCGGGCCCCGGGCCGTCCAGTACGGCGAAGTGCGCGGCCCGGTCGGCGTCCCAGAGTCCGGGGGCGACCTCGGTGATCCAGCGCACCGCCGACGCCCGGTCCCGGTGCGCGAACACGCCCTGCATGAACTCCCGGACCAGCGGATCGCGCGAGCCGGCCAGCAGCGTGTCCGCGTCCTCCTCAATCGGGCGGCGCAGCTCCACCCGACCGTCCTGAAGTGCCGGAACGGTGCCCGACGAACTCAACCGGCGCACCTGACCCCCAGCCATATCGCGCGTGTGAGCCGTCATCGAAGCACTTCAAACCTGCGACTCTCAAGCCACGACGGTCGTCCCCGGGGGTTCTGCGGAAACACTGCCCGCGCGTACACCGGACAGGGAGCAGGAAGGGCAGAAAAAGGGATCCGGGCAGCCCGCAGGCCACCCGGATCCCGGTGTTTCACAGCTCTCGGTGCGTCAGAGCTTCCGCGTCATCGTCCGGTGCGGAATCCCGGCGTCGTCGTAGACCGGGCCCTCGGCGGCGTAGCCGAGCCGCTCGTAGAAGCCCAGGGCCTGCACCTGCGCGTGCAGCTCCAGCTCGGTGCCGCCGCGCTCCCGCCCGGCCTGCTCCAGTGCCCGGACCAGCTCGGCGCCGAGCCCGGTGCCCCGGGCGGCCTTGCGGACCGCGAGCCGGCCGAGCAGCACCCGGCCCTCGACACCGGTCTTCCCGAGCGCCTCCGCGCCGTGGATCAGCCGGCCGGTGCCCAGCGCCATCCCGTCGGCGAGGGCCAGCACGTGCACCGAGGTGGCGTCGTACTCGTCGTACTCCAGCTCCGCCGGGACGCCCTGCTCGACCACGAAGACCTCGTGCCGGATCAGCCGGACCAGCGCCAGGTCGACCTCCCCGGCGGCGACCCGCAGCTCGGCCGCCATCAGCTCTCCGCGGAGATGATGTCGAGCGCCCGGCGCAGGTCCTCGGGGTACTCGCTGTCGAACTGCACCCACTCGCCGTCGCCGGGGTGCTCGAAGCCGAGCGAGACCGCGTGCAGCCACTGCCGGGTCAGGCCGAGCCGCTTGGCCAGCGTCGGGTCGGCGCCGTAGGTGATGTCGCCGACGCAGGGGTGCCGCAGCGCCGACATGTGCACCCGGATCTGGTGGGTGCGGCCGGTCTCCAGCTTGATGTCGAGCAGCGAGGCGGCCCGGTAGGCCTCGATCAGGTCGTAGTGGGTGATCGAGTGCTTGCCGTCCTTGGTGACGGCCCACTTCCAGTCCGAGCTGGGGTGGCGGCCGATCGGCGCGTCCACGGTGCCGCTCATCGGGTCCGGGTGGCCCTGCACCAGGGTGTTGTACTTCTTCTCCACGATCCGGTCGTGGAACTGGCGCTTGAGGTCGGTGTACGCGCGCTCGGACTTGGCGACCACCATCAGGCCCGAGGTGCCGACGTCCAGGCGGTGCACGACGCCCTGGCGCTCGGCCGCGCCGGAGGTGGAGATCCGGTAGCCGGCCGCGGCCAGGCCGCCGATCACGGTCGGGCCGGTCCAGCCGGGGCTGGGGTGAGCGGCGACGCCGACCGGCTTGTCGACCAGCACGATGTCCGCGTCGTCGTGGACGATCCGCATGCCCTCGACGTGCTCGGCGATCACCCGGACCGGGGCGGCGGGGGCCGGGATCTCGACCTCCAGCCAGGCACCGGCCATCACCCGGTCCGACTTGCCGGCGGTCACGCCGTCGATGGTGACCTTCCCGTCGGCGGCCAGCTCGGCGGCCTTGGTCCGGGAGAAGCCGAACATCCGGGCCAGGGCGGCGTCGAGGCGCTCACCCTCCAGGCCGTCGGGAACGGGGAGGCTGCGGGTCTGCGCTGCGGTACTCACCCGTACGAGTATGCCGGACCCGGCGCCACCAGCGGACCGCACGGCCTCCGCGCCGGGCCGTACGGCCTCCACGCCGGGCGCGATCCCGCCGCTACGCGCTCTTGTCTTCCTTGGTCACCTGGTGCACGGTGCCGTCCGGGTTGCTGCCCCGGAAGGAGAGCAGGACGACCAGGATGCCGCCGCAGACGATGGCCGAGTCGGCCAGGTTGAAGACCGCGAAGTGCTGGACCGAGATGAAGTCGACCACGTGCCCGCGGAACACCTCGGGCGAGCGGAACAGCCGGTCGGTCAGGTTCCCCAGCGCGCCGCCGAGCAGCAGGCCGAGCGCGATCGCCCACGGCAGGCTGTAGAGCTTGCGGGCGATCCGCCAGATCACCACGATCACCGAGGTGGCGATCGCGGTGAAGACCACCGTCATCGCCTGGCCCATCCCGAAGGCGGCGCCGCCGTTCCTGATCACCTGGAAGGTGACGATGTCGCCGATCACGTCGATCGGCTGGTGCCCCTCCAGCCGGGCCACCACCAGCAGCTTGCTGCCCAGGTCGATCAGGTAGGCGAGCAGGGCCACCCCGAGCAGCAGCACGACCCGGCGGCGGCGGAGCACCTCCCGCGCGGCCAGCTCCTCCGGCGTACGGACCGGCTCGGCCGATCCGGCCGGCTCGGCCACGCCGTCCGACGACTCCTCGGGGATGCTCACCACGTCCTCCGCGAGCTCGACGGATGCGGGCTGGACGGAGTCGTCCTGGGTCTGGGGAGAGCCTGGAGTGCTGATGATCCGCTCCGCTGCCGAGAGTGAACGAGTACTGGGGTCGAGCGTACGGTACCGCCCGACCCCTGTGGCCGACTCGTTACCTGCGCTCCTGCTTGGCCTTGCAGGTGACGCACAGCGTCGCCCGCGGGAAGGCCTGCAGCCTCGCCTTGCCGACCGCCTGCCCGCAGGACTCGCAGACCCCGAAGCCCACGCCCTCGAGCCGGGTCAGCGCCCGCTCGGTCTGGGCCAGGCTGTCCCGGGCGTTGTTGGCGAGCGCGAGCTCGCTCTCCCGGCTGATGTTCTTGGTGCCGGCGTCGACCTGGTCGTCGCCCGCGCCGTCGTTGGAGTCCCGCATCAGACCGTTCAGCGCCAGCTCGGCGGCGGCGATCTCGGTGCGCAGCCGGTCGGCGTCCTCGTTCAGTTCCTGGTGCAGCTCGGCCACCTCGGCCGTGGTCCACGCGTCCTCACCGGGGCGGACCGGCAGCTCCGCCGGGTCCACCGACTCGGCCCCGCGTGCCCCGCTCCCCGCCGGAGCGTGCTTGCGGCTGGTCGCGGCCACCCGTCCGGTGCTGGTGCTGGTCTTCCGCCGTGTAGTGCTCACGGTCCCCTCCCCTGAGTCGCCTGCCACGGCCTTGCGCGTCCGCTTGGTGACGGTAGTGGCGGTAGCACCACTTGCCTTCTCAGCCATGGCTTCGACCTCATCTACGAACGAAACGGACCGCCGGTTCCCGGCGGCCTCCGGTGCCGGAACGATAATCCCCATCGAATCCACCCACAACGGGACATACCGATGAGGCCCTGGGTTCCCACCCGGGCAGCCGCCCGCCCGAGTGCTGTCCGTGTTGTGCCCAGATCGTCATCCGCTAACCACGCGCGTGGGCGCGCATAACGAGTTGCCGGGCCCGATACACTGAGCCTGCAAGGCGCTGATGGGACGAGTACCGACGTACGCAGCCAGGAGCGACCCGGGGATGGTGTGAGCCCGGGGGTGTGCGCGGCGGGAAGATCACCCCGGAGCCGCCGGAAGAACGGCCTGACGGCCCATTAGACCCGGTAGCAAGCCCAAACAAGAGGGCCGCAGTCCCCATCGCGGCCAAGGAGGGTGGTACCGCGGGACGGCCTGCCGTCTCGTCCCTCCGTCGGAAGGCTGTCCACGCATCCGTCGGAGGTAGACCCCGCGATGACCACGTACAACCCCGTACCCGCTCAGGTGGACCTGCCGGTCCTGGAGCACCAGATCCTGTCCTTCTGGCAGGACAACAAGATCTTCCAGCGCAGCCTGGAGCAGTCCGAGGGCCGCCCCGAGTGGGTGTTCTACGAGGGCCCGCCGACCGCCAACGGCATGCCGGGCGCGCACCACATCGAGGCCCGGGTCTTCAAGGACGTCTTCCCGCGCTACCGGACCATGAAGGGCTACCACGTCGCCCGCAAGGCCGGCTGGGACTGTCACGGCCTGCCGGTCGAGCTCGCCGTCGAGAAGGAGCTCGGCTTCTCCGGCAAGCAGGACATCGAGAAGTACGGCATCGCCGAGTTCAACGACAAGTGCCGTGACTCGGTGACCCGGCACACCGACGCCTTCACCGAGCTCACCACGCGCATGGGCTACTGGGTCGACCTCGACGAGGCCTACCGCACCATGGACCCGTCCTACATCGAGTCGGTCTGGTGGTCGCTCCAGCAGATCTTCGACAAGGGCCTGCTGGTCCAGGACCACCGGGTCGCCCCCTGGTGCCCGCGCTGCGGCACCGGCCTCTCCGACCACGAGCTGGCCCAGGGCTACGAGACCGTGGTCGACCCCTCGGTCTTCGTCCGCTTCCCGCTCACCTCGGGCCCGCTGGCCGGCACCGCCGCGCTGCTGGTGTGGACCACCACCCCGTGGACCCTGGTCTCCAACACCGCCGCCGCCGTGCACCCGGACGTCACCTACGTGGTGGCCACCGACGGCACCGAGCGGCTCGTGGTCGCCGAGCCGCTGCTGGCCAAGGCGCTGGGCGAGGGCTGGGAGGCCACCGGCGAGTCCTTCACCGGCGCCGAGATGGAGCGCTGGGCCTACCGGCGCCCGTTCGACCTGGTCGAGATCGAGGACGCGCACTACGTCCTGAACGCCGACTACGTCACCACCGAGGACGGCACCGGCATCGTCCACCAGTCCCCCGCCTTCGGCGCGGACGACCTCGCCACCTGCCGCAAGTACGGCCTGCCGGTGGTCAACCCGGTCGAGGCGGACGGTACCTTCGCGGCCGACGTCCCGCTGGTCGGCGGCGTCTTCTTCAAGAAGGCCGACGAGGCCCTGGTGGCCGACCTGCAGGCCCGCGGCCTGCTGTTCCGGCACCTGCCGTACGAGCACAGCTACCCGCACTGCTGGCGCTGCCACACCGCGCTGCTCTACTACGCGCAGCCGTCCTGGTACATCCGCACCACCGCCGTCAAGGACGCGCTGATCCGGGAGAACGAGGCCACCAACTGGTTCCCCGAGAACGTCAAGCACGGCCGCTTCGGTGACTGGCTGAACAACAACATCGACTGGGCGCTCTCCCGCAACCGGTACTGGGGCACCCCGCTGCCGATCTGGCGCTGCGAGGACAACCACCTCACCTGCGTCGGCTCGCTGGCCCAGCTCTCCGAGCTGACCGGCACCGACCAGAGCGCGCTGGACCCGCACCGCCCGTTCATCGACGAGGTCACCTTCGCCTGCCCGACCTGCTCGGCGACGGCGACCCGGGTGCCCGAGGTGATCGACGCCTGGTACGACTCAGGCTCGATGCCGTTCGCCCAGTACGGCTACCCGTACCAGAACAAGGAGCTGTTCGAGCGCCGGTACCCGGCCCAGTTCATCTCCGAGGCGATCGACCAGACCCGCGGCTGGTTCTACACGCTGATGGCGGTCGGCACCCTGGTGTTCGACAAGAACAGCTACGAGAACGTGGTCTGCCTCGGCCACATCCTGGCCGAGGACGGCCGGAAGATGTCCAAGCACCTGGGCAACACCCTCGACCCGATCCCGCTGATGGACCAGCACGGCGCCGACGCGGTGCGCTGGTTCATGGCGGCCGGCGGCTCGCCGTGGTCGGCCCGCCGGGTCGGGCACGGGGCGATCCAGGAGGTGGTCCGCAAGACGCTGCTGACGTACTGGAACACCGTGGCCTTCCAGGCCCTGTACGCCCGCACCGCCGACTGGGCCCCGTCCGCCTCGGACCCGGCGCCGGCCGACCGGCCGCAGCTGGACAAGTGGGTGCTCTCCGAGCTCAACACCCTGGTCCGCGACGTGGACGCGGCGCTGGAGTCGTACGACACCCACCGGGCCGGCAAGCTGCTCTCCGGCTTCGTCGACGACCTCTCCAACTGGTACGTCCGGCGCGGGCGTCGGCGGTTCTGGCAGGGTGACGCGGCCGCGCTGGCCACCCTGCACGAGGCGCTGGAGACCGTGACCCGGCTGATGGCCCCGCTGACCCCGTTCATCAGCGAGCGGGTCTGGCAGGACCTGGTGGTCCCGGTGGTCGCGGACGCCCCGGCCTCGGTGCACCTGTCGTCCTGGCCGGTCGCCGACGAGGCGCTGATCGACACCGAGCTGTCCCGGAACATGGCACTGGTGCGACGCCTGGTCGAGCTCGGCCGGGCCACCCGCGCCGAGTCGGGTGTGAAGACCCGTCAGCCGCTGTCCCGGGCGCTGATCGCGGCCCAGGGCTGGGACGAGCTGCCCGGTGACCTGCGGGCGCAGATCGCCGAGGAGCTGAACGTCTCGGTGCTGGAGTCGCTCGCGGAGGTCGGCGGTTCGCTGGTCGACACCTCGGCCAAGGCCAACTTCCGGGCGCTGGGCAAGCGCTTCGGCAAGGGCGTGCAGGACGTCGCCAAGGTAGTGGCCGCCGCGGACGCCGCTGCGCTGGCCGCCTCGCTGCGTTCCTCCGGCACCGCCTCGGTCGAGCTGAACGGCGAGACCGTCGAGCTCGGTCCGGACGAGGTGATCATCACCGAGACCCCGCGCGAGGGCTGGGCGGTGGCCAACGAGTCCGGCGCCACGGTCGCGCTGGACCTCCACATCACCCCGGAGCTCAAGCGGCTCGGCATCGCCCGGGACGCCATCCGGCAGATCCAGGAGGCCCGGAAGAACTCCGGCCTCGACGTCGCCGACCGCATCGTGCTGCGCTGGCGGGCCGCCACCGAGGAGACCGCCGAGGCGATCGCCGAACACGGCCAGCTGGTCGCCGACGAGGTGCTCGCCACCGACTTCCTCGCGGGCGCGGCGGAGTGGACCTCGGAGACCTTCACGGACGAGGGCCTCGGCCTGAGCTTCCAGCTGCGCAAGGCGTAACGCTCAGGGGCTCGGGGCTCTGCTGACGGGCGGCTCCGCCACCGGGGCGACGGTTCGTGGCTGGCGGGTATCACTGCAAAGGTGCCTGACCAGCCACGGACGGATCACCTCTTTCGAGGTCGGCGTCGCCCACGCGGCGGAGCCGCACATCAGCAGAGCCCCGAGCCCCTGACCGTAGATGCTGACGCACGTGCAAAAACGAGGGCGCCCCCACGGTGACGATTCGTCACGGCGGGGGCGCCCTCGATGGTTACCGCTTTAGTTGTCGCCGTCCTCGTCGATCAGGAAGCCGCGCATCGGAGCGGGCGCCTGCTGCATCGGCTGCGGGGGCTGCGGCCGGACGGCCGCCATCGGCTGGGTCATCCCGGCGGGGGCCATCTGTGCGGCGCCGCTGGGGGCACCGTTCGGCTGGCCGCCGAAGGAGGGCTGACCGTTGCCGCCACCGAAGGAGGACTGGCCGCCGAAGGACGGCTGGCCCGCACCGGTGAAGGAGGACTGGCCGCCGAAGGACGGCTGGCTGCTCATGGCCGAGGCACCGGCCGGCGGCAGCGAGGCGGTGGCCGGGATCCGCGGCGGGGCGAGCGAGTCGTCCGCCTGCGACTCCAGCTGGCGCAGCTGGGTCTCCAGGTAGGACTTCAGGCGGGTGCGGTACTCACGCTCGAAGGCACGCAGGTCCTCGACCTTGCGCTCCAGGGTGGCGCGGGCGGACTCCAGCGAGCCCATCGCGACCCGGTGCTTCTCCTGCGCGTCCCGCTCCAGGGCGTCGGCCTTGGCGCGGGCGTCCCGCTCCAGGCCCTCGGCCCGGCTGCGCGCCTCGCCGACGATCTTGTTGGCCTCGGAACGGGCCTCGGAGATCGCCTGGTCGGCGGTCTGCTGGGCGAGCGCGAGCACCCGGGCGGCGCTGTCGCCACCGGGAGCCTGCTGCTGCATCGGGGCACCCATCGGGCCGCCGAGCTGCTGGCCCATCGGGCCGCCCATCGGCTGCAGCTGCTGGCCGCCCATGGTCTGGCCCATCTGCTGCTGACCCATCGGCTGCAGCATCTGACCACCCATCGGCTGCACCAGCTGCTGCTGGCCGCCCATGGTCTGGCCCATCTGCTGCTGACCCATCGGCTGCTGCATCTGCTGCTGGCCCATCGGCTGCAGCTGCTGCTGCTGGTTGGGCTGGCCCATCGGGCCGCCCTGACCGGAGGGGAGCTGCGGCGCACCGGACGGCAGGCCCAGCGGCTGGTTGCCCATCTGCTGCATCTGCTGCTGCTGGTTGGGGCCCTGCTGCATCTGACCCTGGCCGGGCACCGGCGGGCCGGATATGGCAGCGGGGACGGGACCGCCCTGGCGGGCGTCCTGCGGCTGCTGCTCCTTGCGCATGTTGGCCTGGTTCTGCGCGGCGGCACGAGTGGCCGCGGCGAGCTTGGCCCGCAGGTCCTCGTTCTCGCGGAGCAGGCGGGTCAGCTCAGCTTCGACCTCGTCGAGGAAGGCATCGACCTCGTCCTCGTCATAGCCTTCACGCAGCCGGACGGTCGTGAACTGCTTGTTCCGAACGTCCTCGGGGGACAGTGACATCTCTTCACCTCAACGTGATCGTCGGCACACCGGCATCCTGTCGCAGCGCTCAAGACGGCAGAGTCAGCACGAGCGATCTCAGGACAAACACAATGATCATCAGTACGAAGAAGGACAGGTCGAGCGCCACGCCCCCGAAACGCAACGGCGGGATGAATCGCCGAAGAAGCTTGAGCGGCGGATCGGTGACAGTGTACGTGGCCTCCAGCACCACGACCATGGCCTTCCCGGGACGCCACGAGCGGGCGAACTGGAAGACCCAGTCCATGACCAGACGGAAGAGCAGGACCAACAGGAAAGCGCTCAGCGCATAGAAGAGCACTCCCCGCACGATCCCCATCGCGTCTCCCTGTTCAAATCCGGCATACCGGACGATCCGTCAGTCACGTACCACTGCCACGAGATCCACCGAGAAGTCGTGGTCGGGTCAGCTCTGGTTGAAGAACCCACCCTCGGCGATCCGAGCCTTGTCCTCCGCCGTTACATCGACGTTAGCAGGCGACAGCAGGAACACCTTCTGTGTCACTCGCTCGATACTGCCGTGCAGACCGAAGACGAGTCCAGCGGCGAAGTCTACGAGCCGCTTCGCATCCGTGTCGTCCATCTCGGTCAAATTCATGATCACCGGGGTGCCGCCACGGAACTGTTCCCCGATCGTACGGGCCTCGTTGTAGGTCCTCGGGTGCAGCGTGGTGATGCGGTAGGGCTCTCGTTCGTTGACGACCTTGGGCATGATCACCGGGGTGCTCTTCTCCAGGTTTTGGCGGCGGTCGGGTGTGATGGACGACACTGGGGCCATCCGCGGCTGCTCCTGCCGGATCGGCACGGCGGCCGGGACGGGCTGAGGCGCGATGTGGGCGACCGGCGCCGGCGCGGCGGGTGCCGCGGCGGGGCGCTCCAGGCCCTCGGTCCGTCCGGTTCGGATCGGCTCGGGGTCCGTGTCGTAGTCGTCGTCGGGGTCGTAACCCTGGCCGTCGTACGTCTCGTCCTCCACGAGGCCGAGGTAGACCGCCATCTTGCGCATTGCGCCGGCCATGCTCCTGTCTCCTCCGCTCTGTGGTGGATCGTCACCGGCGGCCTTCGCCTGCGGGATTCCGCACACCACCCGACGCTCCGTCATAGAGTGGGAGTGGCTGCGGGTTTGCGATCGATCCACGGTTCACTAGCGCTGTAGCCAGCTGCTAGGTTCTGTCCTGTTTTGTCCTGCAGTCTGATCTACTACCCGGTGACGTTACCGGAGCGTCGACCGCACTCCGAGCACCGCCGTACCGACGCGCACATGTGTCGCTCCGGCGGCCACCGCCTGCTCCAGGTCCCCGCTCATACCCGCCGAGACCATCGTGGCAGCAGGATGGCTCGACCGTAGGGCAGTTGCGATTTCCGCCAGCCGCTCGAAGGCCTTCGCCGGATCGCCCGCCAGCGGGCCGGCCAGCGGAGCGACGGTCATCACACCGGACAGTCGCAGCCCGGGCGTGTCGGCGATCGCGTCGGCCAGTGCGGCGACCTCGCCGGGGGCCGCTCCGGCCCGGCCCTCGCCCTCGCCGGCCTCCTTGTCGAGTGCCACCTGGACCAGGCAACCCAGCGGCGGGCGCCCGGCGTTGGCCACCGCGGCGGCCAGCGACTGGACCAGCCGGAGCCGGTCCACCGAGTGCACGTGGTTGGCGTAGCGGACCACCGAGCGGACCTTGTTGGTCTGCAGCTGGCCCACGAAGTGCCAGTCCAGCGGCAGTTCGCGGCAGAGCTCGGCCTTGGGGGCCGCGTCCTGGTCGCGGTTCTCCGCCACGTCGGTGACCCCCAGGGCGGCCAGCAGGGCGGTGTCCTCGGCCGGGTAGGTCTTGGTGACCACCACCAGCCTGACCTCGTCCCTGGCCCGTCCGGCCGCCGCACAGGCGTCCGCGATCCGGCGCTCCACCACTTCGAGGTTGGCGCCCAGCTCCTCGTACCTGGCCCGCTGACCCTCGGTCAGCCCCGCCAGGAACTCCGGGCCACCCGGCTCCGGTCCGTACAAGTCAGTCACAGTCGCCCCACACAGCTCGCCTGAGCCCTCCGGCCTGAAACACAGCAGATGATCGCACCCCGGACCGCACGATGCCCACCGTGTTCCCCGTATCGGTACGGGGCACGGTGGGCATCGGTGCCGTCGGTTACTTCAGGAAGTCCGGTACGTCGAGCTCCTCGGCCGGGCTCTCCAGCAGTGGCTGCCGGACCGGCTGCACCTGCGGGGGGACCGGCGGGGCCGTGGTGGTGGTGCCCTGCTCGGCGTCCTTCGGACGGTCCGTCACCGAACCGATGCTGCCGTAGGACGGGCGGCCCGCCGGGCGCTCCGGGGTCGAACCACCGGCGGCCGGGGTGGACTTGACCACCGGGTCGCGCACGATGGCGGGCGGCTGGCCGCCGTCGAACCCGGCCGCGATCACGGTGACCCGGACCTCGTCGCCGAGCGCGTCGTCGATCACCGCGCCGAAGATGATGTTCGCCTCGGGGTGCGCCGCCTCGCTGACCAGCTGGGCCGACTCGTTGATCTCGAAGAGACCGAGGTCGGAGCCGCCGGAGATGGAGAGCAGCACGCCGCGGGCGCCGTCGATGGACGCCTCGAGCAGCGGGGAGGAGATCGCCATGATGGCGGCCGCCTTGGCCCGGTCCTCGCCGCGTGCCGAGCCGATCCCCATCAGGGCCGAACCGGCGTCCGACATGACCGACTTGACGTCGGCGAAGTCGAGGTTGATCAGACCGGGGGTGGTGATCAGGTCGGTGATGCCCTGCACGCCCGAGAGCAGCACCTGGTCGGCGGAGCGGAACGCGTCCAGCACGCTGACCTGGCGGTCGGAGATGGAGAGCAGCCGGTCGTTCGGGATCACGATGAGGGTGTCGACCTCCTCGCGCAGCCCGGCGATGCCGTCCTCGGCCTGGTTCGCCCGACGGCGGCCCTCGAAGGTGAACGGCCGGGTGACCACGCCGATGGTGAGCGCGCCGAGCGAGCGGGCGATGTTCGCCACCACGGGGGCGCCACCGGTGCCGGTGCCGCCGCCCTCGCCGGCCGTCACGAAGACCATGTCGGCCCCCTTGAGGACCTCCTCGATCTCCTCGCGGTGGTCCTCGGCGGCCTTCCGGCCGACCTCGGGGTTGGCCCCGGCGCCGAGGCCCCGGGTGAGTTCACGGCCCACGTCGAGCTTGACGTCGGCGTCGCTCATCAGGAGGGCCTGCGCATCGGTGTTGATCGCGATGAACTCGACGCCCTTGAGACCGACCTCGATCATCCGGTTGATGGCGTTGACACCACCGCCGCCGATACCGACGACCTTGATGACTGCGAGGTAGTTCTGCGGTGCTGCCACGTCGAAGGCCTCTCGCCTCGAGATTCCGGGTCGGCTTCCCCCCGTTTGTGAGGGCCGACGGATGTCGATGGGTGGGGAGCCCGGGTATTTCCTGACTGTATGTCCGAAATTCCGACCACCGACCCGAACCCTAAACTTGACCTTTAGGGTTGTGGCTGTGCCTGCGTCACATCACCGTGGGACACAGCCTGGTGACACAGGACACTAGGTGGCAACTCATCTGTGTTCAACGAACACGCCGAGCTTCCCGTTTTTCTTTTGAGCCTATGTGATCATCCATCACCCGGTGAAACCGGGGTGACCACCTAGATTCGGGGCGGAGCCGTTACTCCGTCAACACCGCCCTCGGGAAGAGAACTTACCGGATCTTCCGGAATCGCCGGGCCATCATCCCCCGATACCGGGCGCCTCGGGCGCACTCACGTCGTAGATCTTCGCTTTCCGGGGCAGCAGCGCGGCCAGTACCTGGGCCTTGCGCGCGGTGCGCTCCGCACTCCCCCAGCGCACCACCGCCCCGTCGGCGAGCTGCAGTTGGATGTCGTCGTAGCTGTGCACCCGGACCGCCCCGGCCAGCTTGGCCACCTCCGGCGGCAGCCCCGCCGCCACCGTCACCGCGGCCCGCACCAGCTCCGGCTTGCCGAACACCGCGAGGGCGTCGTTCGCCTGCTGACTGAGTGCCAGCTCCACCACCGGCACCCCGGCCGGCGGCGCGTCCTCGGTGGCGAACCCGAAGCCGGCCGAATCCACCTGGGTGAACTTCCCGTCCTCAGTCCTCACCGCCGCCACCGGGCGCCGCTCGACCACCTTGATCCGCAGGGTGTGCGGCCAGCCGCGCCAGACCTCGACCTTGGCGACCCGGGGCAGCTCGGCCACCCGCCGCTCGGCCTCGGCCAGGTCGACCCGGGCCAGCGGGCCGTGCTGCCCGCCGCCCAGCACCTCGCGGACCTGGTGCGCCGTCAACTTGTCACCGGTCAGCCCCTGGACGGCGACCACCCGGACGTCCAGCACCGAGGAGAAGAACACCAGCCAGCCGAGCGCGCCCAGGAGCAGTGCCCCGAGCGCGCTCAGCACCACGATCCCCCGCCGGGAGAGCCGGAGCCGGGGAGCGTACTCCTCCTCGGCCTCCTCCTCGTCCTCCAGGGGATCAGTGAGGACGGGCGTCTCAGCCACGGCGGCGACCACCTCTGGCCGCCTCGATCGCCTCGTACACCATCCCGACCAGCAGGTCGTCGGCGTCCCGGCGGCCGAACTCGGCCGCGGCCCGGCTCATGTCCCACAGCTTCTGCGGGCTGGTGAGCACCGGCAGCACGTTCTGCAGCACCCAGTCCGGGGTCAGCTCGGCGTCGTCCACCAGCAGGCCGCCGCCCGCCTTGACCATCGGCTGGGCGTTCAGCCGCTGCTCGCCGTTGCCGATCGGCAGCGGCACGAAGGCGGCGGGCAGGCCGACCGCGGCCAGCTCGGCCACCGTCATCGCGCCGGCCCGGCAGAGCATCAGGTCGGCGGCGGCGTACGCGAGGTCCATCCGGTCCACGTACGGCACCGCGCGGTACGGCGGCATCCCGGGGATGTCGTCGATCACCGGCAGCTCGTTCTTCGGCCCGACCGCGTGCAGGATCTGCACGCCGTACTGCTGGAGCCGGGGCGCGATGGCCTGCACGACCTCGTTCAGCCGCCGGGCGCCCTGCGAGCCGCCGGAGACCAGCAGGGTGGGCAGCCGCTGGTCGAGCCCGAAGTAGTGCCGGGCCTCCGGGCGGACCGCGTTCCGGTCCAGGGTGGCGATGGTCCGGCGCAGCGGGATGCCGATGTACCGGGAGTCGCGCAGCTTGGAGTCGGGCGTGGAGACCGCGACGAAGTCGCTGTAGCGCGCGCCGATCTTGTTGGCCAGGCCGGGACGGGCGTTCGCCTCGTGCACCACGATCGGCACCCCGGCGCGCTTGGCGGCCAGGTAGGCCGGCATCGCGACGTAGCCGCCGAAGCCGACCACGGCGTCCGCCTTGACCCGCTCGATGATCTCCTGGGCGGCCCGGACGGTGCCGCGCAGCCGGCCCGGCACCGTGATCAGTTCCGGGGTGGGCTTACGGGGCAGCGGCACGGCCGGGATCAGCTCCAGCTGGTAGCCGCGCTCGGGCACCAGCCGGGTCTCCAGACCCCGCTCGGTGCCGAGGGCGGTGATCCCGATGGACGGGTCGTGCCTGCGGAGCGCGTCCGCGAGCGCCATGGCCGGCTCGATGTGCCCGGCGGTTCCGCCGCCTGCGAGTACGACATGCACCGAAATTCACCGCTCCCTGCGCTTCGGCTTCGCAGCCTGGCGCGCTGTGGTTCGTCGTGGCAGCACCCGGATCAGGACAGATCTGAACCGGCTGTTGGAGCTCCGTGCGGCAAGCGCCGCCTTCGCCCCCGGCGAGCTGCGTGCGAAGCACAGCAGCACCCCGACGGCGGACATGGCCGACAGCATCGCCGACCCCCCGTAGGAGAACAGCGGGAGCGGGACGCCCGCGATCGGCAGAAGTCCCAGCGCCGACCCCAGGTTGACCATGGCCTGCGCCATGATCCAGGTGGTGGCAGCTCCCGCGGCGTACCTGACGAAGGGGTCCTTCGTACTGCTGGCCACGCGGATACCCGCGTAGCCTAGTGCCGCGAAGAGGCCGAGCACCGACAGCGTCCCCACCAGACCCAGTTCCTCGCCCAGTGCGGCGAAGATGAAGTCGGTGTGCGCCTCCGGAAGTTGGCCCCATTTCTCGACGCCCGCGCCGAAGCCGGAGCCGAACGGGCCGCCCGCCGCGAAGGCGTAGAGGCCGTGCAGGGCCTGGAAGCAGTTGACGTTCGGGTCCGGCTTGGTGACGCCGATGCAGGCCAGCCGGTCCAGCCGGTGCGGAACCGTGATGATCAGCGCCGTACAGGCCACCACCGCGATGCCCATGGTCGCGGCGAACAGCCGGAGCGGGGCGCCGACCAGCCAGAGCAGGCCGAACAGCATCGCGATCAGGATCATCGTGGTGCCCATGTCGCCGCCGATCATGATCAGCAGCACCAGCAGCAGGGTGCCCGGCACCAGCGGCACCAGCAGGTGCTTCCACTGGTCCAGGGTCCTGGTCTTCTGCTTGCGGGCCAGCAGGTCGGCCGCCCAGAGCACCAGCGCCAGCTTGGCGAACTCGGACGGCTGGATCTGGAAGGAGCCCAGATCCAGCCAGTTCTGGTTGCCGCCGACGTTGGTGCCGATGCCCGGCACGGCGACCAGCACCAGGGCGCCGAGCACACCGAACAGCACCGGGTAGACCATCGCCCGCATCAACCGGAGCGGCGTCCGGGCGAACAGCACCATCAGGCCGAGCCCGAGCAGCACGGCGATCAACTGCTTGCGGAAGAAGAAGGTCATCGGCAGTTCCCAGCGCTTGGCCAGGATCTGCGAGGAGGAGAAGACCATCCCGAGGCCGAGCACCAGCAGCAGCAGCACGGCGCCGAGGATCAGGTAATAGGGCGTCAGCGGACGGTCCAGCAGATACCGGACCCGGCCCCGGAACGCCCGCAGCCTGGTGACCGGATCGGCCGCCTTGAAGGTGGCGGTACTCGCCGAGATCACCTGGAACTTGGAGGAGCTGCGCTCCGGCCCAGCCGTTCCCTGACCGGCCATCACACAGCTCCCCCCTCGTCCTTCTCAGTCCTGAAGCGCCCGGACCGCCTCGGCGAAGAAGTCGCCGCGCTGGCCGTAGTTGGTGAACATGTCCATCGAGGCACAGGCCGGGGCCAGCAGGACGGTGTCGCCCGGTCGGGCGAGTCCGGCGGCCGCGCGGACCACCTCGGTCATCGCCACCGCGCCAGTCTCACCCTGGGCGGCCTCGATCACCGGAACATCCGGGGCGTGTCGCGCCAGCGCCTCCTTGATCAGCGCCCGGTCGGCGCCGATCAGCACGGCGGCCCGCAGCCGCTTCGCCGCGCCCCGCACCAGCTCGTCGAAGGTCGCGCCCTTGGCCAGGCCGCCGGCGATCCAGACCACCGGCTCGTACGCGGCCAACGAGGCCGCCGCGGCATGGGTGTTGGTGGCCTTGGAGTCGTCGATGTACGTGACCTCGCCGACCACCGCGACCTCGGCGATCCGGTGCGCGTCCGGGCGGAAGGCCCGCAGGCCCTCCCGGACGGCCTTGGTGTCCACCCCGTACGCCCGGGCCAGCGCCGCCGCCGCCAGGGCGTTGGCGATGTTGTGCGGGGCCGGCGGGTTGACGTCCTCGACCGCGCCGATCTCGGCGGCGTTCTTCTGCCGGTCCGGGACGAACGCGCGGTCCACCAACAGGCCGTCCACCACGCCGAACTGGGACAGGCCGGGGGCGCCGAGGCCGAAGCCGATCGCCCGGCAGCCCTCCTCGACGTCGGCCTCGATGACCAGCTCCTCGGTGGCCGGGTCGGCCAGGTTGTACACGCAGGCGACCTGGTTGCCCTGGTAGATCCGGCCCTTGTCGGCGGCGTACGCCGCCATCGAGCCGTGCCAGTCCAGGTGGTCCGGCGCCAGGTTGAGCACGGCGGCCGAGTGCGGGCGCAGCGAGGGCGCCCAGTGCAGCTGGTAGCTGGAGAGCTCGACCGCGAGCACCTCGTACGGCTGCTCGGCGAGCACCGCGTCCAGCACCGAGACGCCGACGTTGCCGACGGCGGCGGTGCGCCTGCCGGCCGCGGTCAGGATCGAGGCGAGCATCTGGACGGTGGTGGTCTTGCCGTTGGTGCCGGTGACGGCCAGCCAGGGGGCCGGCTCGCCGGTCTCCGGCAGCGGCCTGCGGAGCTGCCAGGCGAGTTCGACGTCGCCCCAGACCGGTACCCCGGCCTGCTCGGCGGCCAGGAACAGCGGGCTGTTCGGCGGCCAGCCGGGCGAGGTGACGATCAGTCGGGTGCCCTCGGGCAGCGTGTCGCCGTCGCCGAGCCGGACGGTGAGGTCCGCGCCGAGCGAGGCGGCCCGGGCCCGCAGGCCCTCGCCGTCGCCGCCGTCCACCACGGTGACCCGCGCGCCGAGGTCACGGAGCACCCGGGCGGCCGAGATGCCGGAGATGCCCAGGCCCGCGACGACGACCGGCAGGTCCTTGAAGTCGACGGCGGTCATCCGGTCACCCAGCCCGCGTAGAACAGGCCGAGGCCGACCGCGACGCACAGGCCCTGGATGATCCAGAACCGGACCACGATCAGCACTTCGCTCCAGCCCTTGAGCTCGAAGTGGTGCTGGAGCGGCGCCATCTTGAAGACCCGCTTGCCGGTCATCCGGAACGAACCGACCTGGATGATCACCGACAGCGTGATGATCACGAAGAGGCCGCCGAGCAGCGCGAGCAGCAGCTCGGTCTGCGAGCAGATCGCCAGACCGGCCAGCGCGCCGCCCAGCGCGAGCGAGCCGGTGTCGCCCATGAAGATCTTGGCGGGCGAGGTGTTCCACCACAGGAAGCCGAAGCAGGAGCCCATCAGCGCCGAGGCGACCACCGCCAGGTCCAGCGGGTCCCTGACGTCGTAACAGGTCGAGGTGGCGGTGACCATCGCGGCGCAGGTCTGGCCGTACTGCCAGACGCCGATGAAGACGTAGGCGCCGAAGACCATCACCGAGGCGCCGGTGGCCAGGCCGTCCAGGCCGTCGGTGAGGTTCACGCCGTTCGACATCGCGGCGATCATGAAGTACGCCCAGATCACGAACAGCACGGGCCCGATCGACCAGCTGAAGTCCTGGACGAAGGAGAGGCTGGTGGAGGCCGGGGTGCGCCCGGCCTCGTCCTTGAACTGGAGCGACAGGATCGCGAAGGTCAGACCGACCAGCGACTGGCCGAGCAGCTTGGCCTTGGCCCGCAGGCCGAGGGAGCGCTGCTTGACCACCTTGATGTAGTCGTCCAGGAAGCCGACCAGGCCCAGGCCGGTGGTCAGGAAGAGCACCAACAGACCCGAGGCGGTGGGCTTCTCGCCCGTTATCACCTTGGTCGCGGCGTAGGCGATCAGGGTGGCCAGGATGAAGGCGATGCCACCCATGGTGGGCGTACCGCGCTTGCTGGCGTGCGCCTTCGGGCCGTCGTCGCGGATCATCTGGCCGTAGCCGTGCTTGGCCAGCAGCCGGATCAGCGCCGGGGTGCCGAGCAGCGATAGCACCAGGCCGATCATCCCGGAGAAGAGAATCTGCTTCACTTCGCGGCTCCATCAGCCAGCAGGGCCTCGGCCACGCGCTCCAGACCAACCGAACGGGACGCCTTCACCAACACCACGTCCCCTGGCCGCAGCTGACCCCGCAGCAGCTCGACCGCCGCGTCCGCGTCGGACACCAGCACCGACTCCTCACCCCACGAACCTTCGTTCCTCGCGCCCAGTTCCATACAGGCCGCGTCGCGTCCGCCGACCGCCACCAGCCTGGTGACGTCCAGTCGGACCGCGAGCCGCCCGATGGCGTCGTGCTCGGTGAGGCTGTCCTCGCCGAGCTCCCGCATCTCACCGAGCACCGCGAAGGTGCGACGGCGCTCCGGGCCCCGGCCCCCCATCGACACCAGCGCCCGCAGCGCGGCCCGCATGGACTCCGGGTTCGCGTTGTAGGCGTCGTTGACCACGGTGACGCCGTCGGCCCGTTCGACGACCTCCATGCGCCAGCGGGACAGCGCTTCCGCCTCGCCGAGCGCGGCGGCGGTGTCATCGACGGACATACCGAGCGCCACCGCCACCGCGGCGGCGGCGAGGGCGTTCGAAACGTGGTGCTCACCGTACAGGCGCAGCCGTACCGGTGCGGAACCGGCCGGGGTGGTGAGTGTGAACTGTGGCCGTCCGGCGTCGTCCAGGCGAACTCCGGTGGCCCGGACGTCGGCGCCCGGGCTCTCGCCGAAGTACAGCACCCGGGCCTTGGTGCGCGAGGCCATCGCCCGCACCAGCGGGTCGTCGGCGTTCAGGATCGCGATCCCGTCGCTGGTCAGCGCCTCCACCAACTCGCCCTTGGCCTCGGCGATCCCGGCCTTGGAGCCGAACTCGCCGACGTGCGCGGTGCCGATGTTGAGCACCACGCCGACGGTGGGCGGGGTGATCTCGGCCAGGTACGCGATGTCGCCCTTGTGCCGGGCGCCCATCTCCATCACCAGGTGCTTCGTGCTCGGCTCGACCCGCAGCGCGGTCATCGGGTGGCCGATCTCGTTGTTCATCGAGCCGGGCGGGAAGACCGTCTCCCCACGCCTGGCCAGCAGTTGGGCGATCAGGTCCTTGGTGCTGGTCTTGCCGGCCGAGCCGGTGAGCGCCACCACCTCGGCGTCGGAGCGCCGGACCACGGCCCGGGCCAGCTGCCCGAGCGCGGTCTGCACGTCGTCCACCAGCACGGTGGGCACGTCCAGCTGACGGGTCGCCAGCACGGCGACCGCCCCGGCGGCCAGCGCCTGCCCGGCGAAGTCGTGTCCGTCCACCCGCTCTCCGACGATGGCCACGTACAGGCCGCCCGCCGCCACCTTCCGCGAGTCGTGCTCCACCGAGCCGGTGACCACGGTCGCCGGGTCGGCGTTGTGCAGGGTGCCGCCGACGGCCTCGGCCACCTCGGCAAGGGTCAGTGCGATCACGGCTGCTCCACTCCTCGACTGCCAACACGGTGCTCGATGGCCTCGCGCAGTACCTGCCGGTCGTCGAAGGGGCGGACCTCACCCCGGACGTACTGGCCCAACTCATGGCCCTTGCCCGCGACCAGCACGGTGTCCCCGGCGTGCGCGTGCTTCACGGCGTCGGCGATCGCCTCGGCCCGGTCCGGCACCACCAGCACCTCGCCGCGCTCGGCCTCCGGCACCTCGGTGGCGCCGGTCAGCATGGTGGCGAGGATCGCCAGGGCGTCCTCGGAGCGCGGGTTGTCGCTGGTCAGCACCGCGGTGTCGGCCAGCCGGGCGGCGATCGCGCCCATCGGTCCGCGCTTGTACGGGTCCCGGTCACCGCCGCAGCCGACCACCACGTGCAGCCGGCCCTTGGTGACCTCGCGCAGCGACTCCAGGACGGCCTGCAGGGCGTCCGGCTTGTGCGCGTAGTCGACCACGGCCACGTACGGCTGCCCGGCGTCCACCCGCTCCAGCCGGCCCGGCACGCCGGGGACGGCGGCCAGCCCGGCCACCGCCTGCTCCAGCTCGACCCCGGCGGTGACCAGCGCGGTGATCGCGCCGAGCGCGTTGGCCACGTTGAACGGACCCGGCAGCGGCACGCTCGCCTCGGCCGACTGCCCGTCAGGTCCGACCACGGTGAAGGTCGAGCCGAGCGGCCCGAGCTGCACGTCCAGCGCCCGCCACTGCGCGGCCGGGTCGCCCTTGGCGGAGAAGCCGGTCATCGGGATCGGCGCCTCGGCGAGCAGCCGGCGGCCGTACGCGTCGTCCAGGTTGACCACCCCGAGCCTGGCCTTGTCCGGCTGGAACAGCCTGGCCTTGGCCCGGAAGTAGTCCTCCATGTCCGGGTGGAAGTCCAGGTGCTCCGGCGTCAGGTTGTTGAACAGCGCGACGTCGTAGACCACGCCGTCCACCCGGCCGTAGCTGAGCGCGTGGCTGGAGACCTCCATCACCACGGCCTCGGCCCCGCGCTCGCGCATCACCGCGAGGATCGCGTGCAGATCGGTGGACTCGGGGGTGGTCCGCTCGCTCTTGATCCGGTCGGTGCCGACCCGCATCTCCACGGTGCCGATCACGCCGGGGGTGAGGCCCGCGCCCTTGAGGCCGCCCTCGACCAGGTACGCGGTGGTGGTCTTCCCGTTGGTGCCGGTCAGACCGATCATCCGCAGGCCCGCGCTGGGGCGGCCGTAGACCTCGGCGGCCAGCTCGCCCATCCGGGCCCGCGGGCTCGCCACCACCAGCAGCGGCGCGCCGCAGTCGACGGCCTGGGCGGCGCCGTCCCGGTCGGTCAGCACCGCGACCGCGCCCTGCCGCACCGCCTGCGCGGCGAACTTGGCGCCGTGGTGGTTGGCCCCGGGGAACGCGACGTACACGTCGCCGGGCCGGACCGCCCGGGAGTCGTGGGTGACGCCGCTGACCGGCGCCCCCTCGACCGGCGGCAAGCCGAGCAGACGGGCCACCTCGGCCAGCGGGGTGGGGCGCACGCCGGTGGGCCGGGGCGGGCTCGCGGAGATTTGATCGGGTTTCGGCACGGCCGGAAGGCTATCCGCCACACCCCCCGATGAGCCAAACGCGGCCCCTGACCCGGCATCTGCACCGGACCCGTCCGGAATCTCCCCGGAACCGCCACGCGAACTGGCACCGGGTACGGGCTGAGCGGGGGGCTGGCTGTTCATCAGGGCTTCCAGTCGACGGGGAGGTTGGGCGCCTCGCTGCCGCTGGGGGCGACGCGCAGGGTCTTCAGGGTGAACTCCATCACCTGCTTGAACACCGGCCCGCAGAGCTGGCCGCCGAAGTGACCGTTCTTCGGGTCCTGGATCACGCAGGAGACGGTGACCCGGGGCTGCTCGGCCGGGGCGAAGCCGATGAAGGAGGCGGTGTAGCCGTTGTACTTGCCGGTCTTCGGGTCCACCCGGTTGGCCGTGCCGGTCTTCCCGGCCACCCGGTAGCCCTCGATCTTGGCCTTGGCTCCGGTGCCCTGCTCGTCCGAGACCACCGACTCCAGCATCTCGGTCAGGGTCTTCGCGGTCTCCGGCTTCACCACCCGGGTCTCCTGGCCCGGCGCGGCCGGCACGAACCGGCCGTCCGGTCCGGTGGTGCCCGCCAGCAGGCTGGGCGTCACCCGGACGCCCCCGTTGGCGATGGTGGAGAACACCGAGGCGGCCTGCAGCGCGTTCACCGACAGGCCCTGGCCGAACGGGATGGTGTACTGCTGCGAGCCGTTCCAGTCCTCCGGCTTGGCCAGGATGCCCTTGGTCTCGCCGGGGAAGCCGAGGCCGGTGGGCTTGCCGATGCCGAACCGGCCGAGGTAGTCGGACAGCACCTTGTTGGCCTCGGGCTGACTCTTCGCCAGCTGCTCGGCGGCCAGGATGGTGCCGATGTTGGAGGACTTGGCCAGCACGCCCGCCAGGGTCAGGTACCAGGTCGGGTGGTCGATGTCGTCGTGGAAGACCCGGTCCGAGCGCTGCAGCGTGTTGGGCACCGTGACGTGGGTGTCCCAGGCGGCCGTCCCGGTGTCCAGCACCGCCGCCATGGTCATCAGCTTCGCGGTCGATCCTGGCTCGAAGGCGTCGCCGACCGCCGCGTTGCCGAGCTGCTCGGGCTTGGCCTTGCTCAGGTCGTTCGGGTTGAAGCCCGGGGAGGCGGCCATCGCCAGGATCTGACCGGTCTTCACGTCCTGGACGATCACGTAGCCCTTCTCCGCCCCGGCGTTGGCCACCTGGTCGGTGATCGCCCGCTGGGCCGCCCACTGGATGTCCCGGTTGATCGTCAGCCGCAGGTCGGTGCCCTCCACCGGGGACTGCTGGCTGCCGCCCGCGGTCGGCACCATCCGGCCGTTCACCTGGGCGTACGTGCTCCGGCCCGGCTTGCCCGCGAGCTCCTCCTGGAACTGCTTCTCCAGGCCGCCGGTGCCGATCCCGTCCACGTTCACGTAGCCGAGCAGGTTGGCCGCCAGGCCGCCCGCCGGGTAGACCCGGCGCTTGCTGTCCTGGTTGATGATCCCGACCAGCGGGTTGGCGCAGACGTTGTCCACGTACTGCCGGCCGCCCTGGTCGGCGGGCTTGCCGACCAGCTTGCGCTGGGCCCGGCAGGCGGCGGTGTCGGCCTGCTTGGCCAGCGTCGCCTTCAGGTCGGTGATCTGCTTCTTGGTCTCCGGGCTCTGCCGGGGCGCCAGCATCACCCACTTGGTCTTCGGGGTGCGCAGCGCGGCGGTGAGCTGCTCCTTGCTCCGGTTCAGGATCGGGGCCAGCAGCGCGGCCGCCTGCTCCGGCGCATCCGGCACGAAGGACTTCTCGGCCGGGTACAGCGAGGGGTCGCCGGTGATGTCGTACGCGTCCACCGTGGTGGCCAGCGCGACGCCGTCGGAGGACGTTATCGAGCCCCGGTCGGCGGAGAGGATGGCCTCCTGGTAGTTGTTCGCCCCGGCGGAGGCGGCCAGCGCGTCGGAGTCGAGCAGCTGGAGCTGGATCAGCCGGCCCGCGAAGACCGAGAACACCAGCGCCAGCGCGACGGTGACCAGCCGCAGCCGGCGGCGCTGGTCGCCGAGCTTGATGGTGCGCACCGGCGGCGGTCCTGGACGGGGGCGGCGCTGGGCGGGTCGGCGGACCGGCTCGCCGGTGCGCTGGCGCGGGGCGCGCGGCCGGTCGACCGGGCGGGACGGCCGCCCCGGTTGCGGTCGGCCGCTCTGCGGCCGGGCCGGACGGCGCGGCCCTGGGCCGCCGCGCGGGGGCTGACGGGGCGTACTCATCGCGGCGTACCTCCGGCGGACGGGGCGGGAGCTGACGGAGCGGCGGGCGGGGCCGGGTTGATCTGGACGCCGGGGTCACCGCCCGGCTGAGCGGGCGGCGCGGACTGGGCGCTCGGGCTGGGCTGCGGCCAGAGCTCCTCGGCCGAGCGCTTGACCGGCGGGCTGTCCTTGGCCTCGGCGGGCTTGCCCTTGACCGAACCGTCGGCGGCCTCCAGGAAGGCCGGGTCGCCGCCGGGCACCATGCCCAGCTCGCGGAGCCTGCGCTCCAGCGCGTCCGGCCCGGACTGCTGGTCGATCTGGGCCTGCAGGGTCTGCTGAAGGTCGGTCAGCTCGGTGGACTGCCGCTCCAGCCGGCTGAGCTCGAAGGAGCCCTCATTCAGCGCGGTGTTCAGCATCAGCAGCCCGAACAGCCCGCCCGAGAGCAGCGCCACCACCAGGACCGCGAACGGCGTCCGGCCCCGGGAGGACCCGCGGCCCGGCCGTACCGTGATCCTCGCCCTCCCGCCCTGGCCGGGGAGCGCGCCGCGCTCCCGCTGGCTCCGACCCGTCAGGCCACCACCGGCCACCGGCACCGCGTCTCTCCCTCGCCCGTCCTCGCTCCCCCGCCGGTCCTACTGACCGCGGGGCTCCCTGATCCTCTCCGCCACGCGCAGCCGTACGGGCGCGGCGCGCCGGTTCTCCTCGATCTCCTGCTCGGTGGCCAGCTCGGCACCGCGGGTGAGCAGCTTCAGCCAGGGCTGGTGCTCCTCCGGGATGATCGGCAGGCCGGGCGGTGCGGTGTTGGTGGCCGCCGCGGCGAAGTACTGCTTCACCAGGCGGTCCTCCAGCGACTGGTAGGACATCACCACGATCCGGCCGCCCAGCGCGAGCGAGTCCAGCGCGCCGGGGATGGCCCGGTCCAGCACCTCCAGCTCGCCGTTGACCTCGATCCGGAGCGCCTGGAAGGTCCGCTTGGCCGGGTTGCCGCCGGTGCGCCGGGTGGCGGCCGGGATGGCGTTGCGCACCAAATCGACCAGACGCGCGCTGTTGCTGAACGGTTCCTTCTCGCGCTCGCGCAGGATCACCGAGGCGATCTTCCCGGCGAACCGCTCCTCGCCGTAGACCTTGAGGATCCGGGCGAGCTGGCCGTGCGTGTAGGTGTTCAGCACCTCGGCCGCGCTCAGGCCCCGGGTCTGGTCCATCCGCATGTCCAGCGGCGCGTCCTGGGCGTACGCGAAGCCCCGCTCGGCCTCGTCCAGCTGCATCGAGGAGACCCCGAGGTCGAACAGGATGCCCTGCGCCTTCGGGATCCCGAGGTCGGCCAGCACCTGCGGGATCTCGTCGTAGACCGCGTGCACCAGGGTGGCCCGGTCGCCGAACCTGGCCAGCCGCTCGCCGGAGAGCTTCAGCGCGGCCGGGTCGCGGTCCACCGCGACCAGCCGGATCTCGGGGAACTGGGTGAGCAGCGCCTCACTGTGCCCGCCGAGGCCCAGCGTGGCGTCCACCACCACCGAACCAGGGGCGGTGATCGCCGGGGCCAGCGCGTCGACACAGCGCTGGAGCATCACCGGGACGTGCTTGGGGGCCGGGCTGTCGGTGCTCATGTGGACCATTCTGGTCCATCGGGCCGCTCCCGCCGTACGCCGCCCGTGGTCCCCGCCCGCTCGCCTGGGGAAGGAGTGACCGCCCGGCACCGGGGAAGGTGCGCCAGGTGGCACGGAGCGGGAGGAGGCCGCGGGCTGCGTACGGCCGTGCCCGGCAGGGGAGTTGACGGACCGTACGGTCCGTGCTCCACTGCGCCGAACTCTACCGCCCGGGTCCGCGCAGTCAATCGTCCGCGACGGCGCACCACCCGGCTGGAGTCATGAATCACCGCAGGTCGGGACGGTTCGGGCAGGCCCGTCGCCCACTCGGCGGTACCGCGCACTGGGCTCCGCGTGCGCCGGGACAGAGTGGGGCGAACCAGACGGGCGGGGCGGCCGGTGGCTATGCGCTCCGTCACACCGGCCACAACCAGTGCCCTCCACCCCACCACGGGAGCCGAAATCCCATTACCGTCTTCCGCATGACAGTGACCCCCGACCGGCCCACGCCGACCGCCGCTGCCGAACCCGCCATCATCGACCGTTTCGTCGAGGCCAACCGCGCCTACGCCGTCACCTTCCGTGACGGCGGGATGGACGCCCGGCCGGTCCAGAAGGTCACCGTGGTGGCCTGTATGGACGCCCGGCTCGACCTGTTCGCCGCGCTCGGCCTGGAGCTCGGCGACGCCCACCTGATCCGGAACGCCGGCGGGGTCGTCACCGACGACACCATCCGCTCGCTGACCATCAGCCAGCGCGCCCTGGGCACCCGCTCGATCGCGCTGATCCACCACACCGGCTGCGGCCTGCTCGGGCTGACCGAGGACTTCCGCCGGGAGCTCGAGCAGGAGGTCGGCCAGCGGCCGACCTGGGCGGTGGAGTCCTTCGTGGACCTGGACGGCGACGTCCGGCAGTCGATGCAGCGGGTCCGCACCTCCCCGTTCATCCCGCACCGCGACGACGTGCGCGGATTCGTCTTCGACGTGCACACCGGTCTGCTCCGCGAGATCCACTGATCCGACGCTCCGCCCGTCGGGCCCGGCCAGCGCCGTCCGGGCCCGTTCCGCTGTTCGGACACCATCGGAATGCCGAACGGGAACCGAAACGCCCCGCCCGGCGTCCACCGGACGAACCGGGACAGTGTGCCGCGTGTCGCCCGGGCGGGTGACGACTGGCCGCCTGACAGGGAAGAATGCGCCTGCGGGCCGACCCGGCAGTGTGGCGGCCAGGTGTTTTCGGGGCATGGGAGCAATCGGGTGACGACCTACAACGGACAGACCGGCGCGGGCAGTTCGAGCCTGCATGAGCTCGGCGCGGTGGCCGAGCGGATCCGGGCCTCGGTGGAGAGTGTCATCGAGGGCAAGCCCGAGGCCGTCCGGATCGCGCTGACCGTCCTGCTGGCCGAGGGCCACTTGCTGCTGGAGGACGTCCCCGGCGTCGGCAAGACCATGCTGGCCAAGACCCTCGCCAAGTCGGTGGACTGCACCGTCCGCCGGATCCAGTTCACCCCCGACCTGCTGCCCTCCGACGTGACCGGCACCAACGTCTTCGACCAGAACCGCCGGGACTTCGAGTTCCGGCCGGGCGCGATCTTCGCCCAGATCGTGGTCGGCGACGAGATCAACCGGGCCTCGCCGAAGACCCAGTCCGCGCTGCTGGAGTCGATGGAGGAGCGCCAGGTCACCATCGACGGCACCAGCTACGAGCTGCCCTCGCCGTTCATGGTGATCGCCACCCAGAACCCGGTCGAGATGGAGGGCACCTACCCGCTGCCCGAAGCCCAGCGCGACCGCTTCATGGCCCGGATCTCGATCGGCTACCCGAGCGCCGAGGCCGAGCTGGCGATGCTGGACGTGCACGGCGGGGCCAACCCGCTGGACGACATCACGCCGGTCGCGCACGCCCACGACATCCTCAAGCTGGTCGACGTGGTCCGCACCGTGCACGTCGCGGACACCGTCCGCCGCTACGCGGTCGAGCTGGTCGGCGCCACCCGCCACCACCAGGAGCTGCGCCTCGGCGCCTCGCCGCGCGCCACCCTGCACCTGATCAGGGCCGCCCGCGCCGCCGCCGCCCTGGACGGCCGCGAGTACGTGCTCCCCGACGACATCCAGGCGCTCGCCGTCCCGGTGCTGGCCCACCGTCTGATCCCGACCGCCGAGACCCAGCTGAGCCGCCGCTCCACCGAGCAGATCGTCGCCGACCTGGTGGCCCGGCTGCCGATCCCGCGTCCGCAGGGCCGGGTCTGAGGTGCCCCAGCCCGACAGTCCGTCCGGCCTGCGCACCGGCCTGCGCGGGCTGACCACCCGGGGCCGTTCCTTCCTGGCCGCCGGTTTCACCGCCGTGCTCTGCGCCTACGTCTTCGGGCAGGACGCGCTGCTCCAGATCGGCGTGCTGCTCGCCGCCCTCCCGCTGGCCGCCGCCGTGCTGCTGGTCCGCACCCGCTACCGGGTCGCGGGCGGCCGCCGGCTCAGCCCGTACCGGGTGGCGGCCGGGCAGGAGGCCCGGGTGCACCTGCGCCTCGACAACGTCTCCCGGGTGCCCACCGGCCTGCTGCTGCTGGAGGACAAGGTCCCGTACGTGCTCGGGCCGCGCCCGCGCTTCGTGCTGGACCGGGTCGAGCCGCGCGGCTTCCGCGAGGTCTCCTACCGGGTCCGCTCCGACCTGCGCGGGCGCTACCCGCTCGGGCCGCTCCAGCTCCGGGTCGCCGACCCGTTCGGGATGTGCGAGCTGACCAGGTCGTTCGCCGCCTCCGACGTGCTGACCGTGGTGCCGCAGGTGCAGAGCCTGCCCGCGGTCCGGCTGGCCGGCGAGGCGTCCGGGCACGGCGACTCGAACACCCGCACCCTGGCGCTGGCCGGGGACGACGACGTGATCCCGCGCGAGTACCGGCACGGGGACGACCTGCGCCGGGTGCACTGGAAGTCCACCGCCAGGTACGGCGAGCTGATGGTCCGTCGGGAGGAGCAGCCGCTCAAGGCCCGCGCCACCGTCCTGCTGGACACCCGGGAGATCGGGCACCGGGGCAGCGGCCCCGCCTCCTCCTTCGAATGGGCCGTCAGCTGCGCGGCCTCGGTCGGCGTGCACCTGATGGAGCGCGGCTACCGGACCAGGCTGCTCACCGACACCGGCCTGGCCGTGCCGGGCCCGGAGAGCGGCGTGATCGCCTCGGTCGGCGAGGCCGCCGGGCTGCTGCTGGACACCCTGGCCGTGGTCGAGCAGTCCGACGGCGGCGGTCTCGGCCGCGCCGAGGAGGTGCTCAGGCTCGGCGGCGAGGGCGTCATCGTGGCGGTCCTCGGCTCGCTGGACGACGAGCAGGTGGCCCGGCTCGGCCGGCTCCGCCGCCGGGCGGGCGGCGCCGTCGCCATCCTGCTGGACACCGCCACCTGGGCCGGGCTGCGGCACATCCTGCCGGACGCGCCCGACCAGGACGCCACCGACCAGATCCTGCGGCTGCGCGAGGCCGGCTGGACCGTCCTGCCCGCCCGGGCCGGCGACTCCGTCCCCGCCCTCTGGCGGCTGGCCGAGCGCACCGCGGGCCCCGCCCCGTACCAGAGCGGGGCCGGCTCATGACCGGCCTCCGCACCACCCGCCCCGAGGAGCCCCGCACGTGACCACCCGGGCGAAGTTGACGCTCTACTCGGCGCTGGCCACCTCGCTGGTGACGTTCTGTCTGCTCCCGCTGGTGCGGCCGAGCGGCTGGATCGGCGAGGCCTTCGTCATGATCGCGGCCGTCGGCGCGGCCGGCGCCGCCCTGCGCAGGCTCTCGGTCGCCCGCGCCCTGCAGGCCTCGCTCCAGCTGCTGGTCAGCCTCTACGTGCTGCTCCTGCTGACCGTGCAGTCCGCGATGGACTACTCGGTGCTGCCGGGGCCGCGCGCGCTGGACGCCCTCGGCACCCTGATCTCCACCGGGATGAAGGACGTCCAGCAGTACACCATCCCGGCCCCCGACTCGGCCGGCATCACGCTGATCCTGGTCGGCTCGGTCACCCTGATCGCCGTCCTGGTGGACACCCTCGCGGTAACCTTCCGCAAGGCCGCGCTGGCCGGGCTGCCGCTGCTCACGCTGTACTCGGTCGGCACCGGCATCGGCGCCACGGACGCCGCCTGGCTCTGGTTCCTGCTGGCCGCGCTGGGCTACCTGCTGCTGCTCAACGCCGAGGGCCAGGACCGGCTGTCCCGCTGGGGCCGGGTCTTCCACGGCAGCTCGCAGGACGGCTCCGGCGGCATCTCGCAGAGCGGCCACCGGATCGGTCTGCTGGCCCTGGCGACGGCCGTGGCACTGCCGCTGCTGGTGCCCTACACGGACCTCGGCCTGATCGACCGGGGCGGCGACGGCCCCGGCAACGGGTCGGGCCGACAGGTCACCTCGCTCAACCCGGTGGTGGCCCTGACGGCCAATCTGAACCGCCAGGACAACGTGGAGATGCTCCGCTACCGCACCGACTCCCCGCTGGGCAGCCAGCTGTACCTGCGGATCGGCGCCCTGGACAGCTTCGACGGTGTCCAGTGGAAGTTCTCCGAGCAGCACCTGCAGCCGATCCCGAACCCGATGCCGCCCGTCCAGGGCCTCGGCCAGGACACCGCGGCCGACACCTTCGACACCAACATCCGGATCTCCGACAAGCTCAGCACCGAGTGGCTGCCGATGCCGTACCCGGCCCAGTCGGTCAGCCTCAAGGGCGACTGGCGGTACGAGCCGAGCACCCGCTCGGTGGTCGGTGACCGGGGCCAGAAGAGCGGCGGCGTCAACTACGACGTGACCAGCCTGGCGGTCGAGCCCGGCGCGTCCCAGCTGCGCGCCGCCGGGCCCGCCCAGGCCGATCTGGCGAAGCGGTACACCGCCCTGCCCGACACCCTGCCGCCGGTGGTCGCCGAGACCGCCCGCCGGGTGGTCGCGGGCAAGAACAACCCGTACGACCAGGCGGTGGCCCTGCAGAACTGGTTCACCTCCAAGGAGTTCACGTACAGCCTCAAGGTGGACGCGGGCACCGGCAACGAGGCGATCACCAAGTTCCTGCAGAACAAGACCGGCTTCTGCGTGCACTTCGCCGCCAGCATGGCGGCGATGGCCCGCACCCTGGGCATCCCGGCCCGGGTCGCGATCGGCTTCGCCCCCGGCTCCGACCAGGGCCAGAGCACCTTCATCGTGCGCAGCCAGGACTACCACGCCTGGCCCGAGCTGTACTTCCCTGGCTCCGGCTGGCTGCGCTTCGAGCCGACCCCCACCCGGGGCAGCAGCCCCGGCTACACCTCGGAGAAGGTCACCCAGCCGACCGCCGCCCCGAGCGCCCAGCCCAGCGTCACGGCCGACCCCGGTGCCTCCGCCGCCCCCAGTGCCAGCAGCACCTGCACCGGGCAGCAGCAGCGCCAGGACGCCTGCGCGGACGAGAACGCGGTCGCGTACAAGCCCGAGGAGCCGCTGCCCTGGTGGCTCTCCTGGCCCGCGCTGACCGGGCTGCTGGCCGTCCTGGTGGTACTGGCCCTGCTGGCCACCCCGATGCTCTGGCGGATCGGCCAACGCCGCCGCCGACTGGGGGCCGGCCGCCATCTGGCCGGCGCCCCCGAGCTGACGGACCACCAGGTGCTGGCCGCCTGGGAGGAACTGATCGACACCGCCTGGGACCTGGGCATCCCACCGGACGACTCGCGCACCCCGCGCGGCACCGCGCACCGGATCGCCGAGGCCGGCGGGCTGGACGCCCCGGCCACCGCGGCGGCCGGCCGGGTGGCGCTGGCCACCGAGCGGGTGCTGTACGCCCGCGCGGCCGCCCCGGAGCTGCCGCTCGGTCCGGACGTCCGGACCGCCACCGAGGGCCTGCGGGCCGCCGCCGGGCGGCGCGGCCGGGCCAGGGCGGTCCTGCTGCCCGCCTCCGCGGCGCGGCTGCGCTGGCGGATCTCCGACCGGCTGCTGTCCGTCCAGGACGCCGTCCGGGACCGGACCGGACGGGCCGTCGCGGCCGTCCGCCGGCTGCCCGGGCTGCGCCGGATCGGGCGAGGCCGGCGGGGCGGGTCCTGACCGGGCTTGCGGACAAAGCCGAGGGCGGGCAGTCGAATCGACTGCCCGCCCTCTCCAGCTCCGTACTTCCGGCCGGCTCACATTCCGTCGTGTTCGTCCCGACGGCGTTGCCAGCGCTGCTCCATCCGGTCCATCACACCGGCCTTCCGGCGCGGAGCAGGGGACGCCTTGGGTCCCGCTCCCTGCCCGGCCGGACCACGCTTCCAGCCGGTAACGGCGAGGACCGCGCAGCCCAGCATCACCAGGAACCCGACGACGCTCACCCAGATTTGCTGGGCGACCATGCCGCCCATCAGGAGAGCGATACCCACCACGAACCCTGCGGCGGCCTGGTAGACCCTCCGACGGGTGTAGGTGCGCAGCCCGGTTCCCTCAAGCGCTGACGCGAACTTGGGATCTTCGGCGTACAGCGCTCGCTCCATCTGCTCGAGCAGTCGCTGCTCGTGCTCCGAGAGCGGCACGGAGTCCTCCTACTACTCGTCGGTCGCGGGGCGACCGGTCCGCCACCCCTGGCTGGGCCTGTGTCGTCCATATGCCCCATGCGCCTGGCTGTCATGCTTTCCGGCTTTACCCAGATCATACGGTCCGAGCGGCCGGATCGGGATGGTCACGCGTCCGTGGCTCCGGCCACGTTCGTTCACCCGACTCGAAGCTGACCAACGCTGGAGCCCCCCGACAAGTGCCCGGATCGTCGGAATGACTTGAACCGGGCGGGTGAGCCGGGCGGGGCCGGTCAGACCAGCGCGGCCAGAACGTGCAGCTGAGTGGCCACGGCGTGGAACGCGGGCTGCTCGGCGGCGGCCTGCTCCAGCTTGAGCAGCGCCTCCATCGCGCCGGGCTCGGTGTCCACCAGGACACCGGGGACCAGGTCCGCGAAAACCCGGACGCCGTGCACCGAGGTGACGGCGAGACCGGCCGCGACGGCCAGCTCGCCCAGCTCCTCGACGCTGAACCGGCGGGGCATCGGGTCCTGCGGGCCCCAGCGGCCGTCGGGGGCGTCCAGTACGGCCCGGGCGTCGTTGAAGTGACCCGCCAGCGCGCGGGCCAGGACGGCGCCGTTCCGGTTCGCGGCCAGCAGGCTGACCAGGCCGCCCTTGGCCAGCGTCCCGGTCAGGCTGCCCAGCGCCTCGGCCGGGTCGTCCACCATCTCCAGCACGCCGTGGCAGAGCACCGCGTCCACCGTGCCGGGCTCGACCAGCTCCGGCAGGGTCTGGGTGTCGCCCTGGACGGCCCGGACCAGCTCGGTGACCCCGGCCTCGGCGGCCCGGCGCTCCAGCGCGAACAGCGCGTCCGGACTCGGGTCGACCACCGTCACCCGGTGACCGAGCCGGGCGACCGGCACGGCGAAGTTGCCCGTGCCCCCGCCGGTGTCGAGCACCTCGAGCACGGGCCGGCCCAGATCCCCGGCCCGCTGCTCCAGGGCGGCTCGCACCACCTCCCACACCACGGCGGTACGCAGGGCACTGCGAGGACGGGTCGGGTACACGGTGGAGGCTCCTCACCACAGCGATGTCACTGAACGCCACCACCTTAGGCCCTCCGCCCGGGGTACCCCGCTCAGCTCGCGTCGAGTGGTAGCGGCTGGTCGGGGTGGAGGTCGAGCAGGCGCTGGACCAGGCGGAGGTAGAGGGCCGTGTTCCGGATCAGGTCGTCCGCGTCGCGGGCGCTGGCGGCGTGCCGGATGCCCGCCTCGGCGGCCGCCCGGCGGCGGGCCCCGGCGGCGAAGTAGGCGGCCCACTCGGCCAGTTCGGGTGCGACTTCGGGCAGCACCTCCCAGGCGCTGCGGATCGCCTGCCGCCGCCGGGTGCGCTTCTCCGGGCGCCCCCGGACGGCCAGCACGGCGGCGGTGGTGCGCAGCGCGGCCAGGTGCGCGGTGGCGTAGCGCTGGAGCGGGTCCTCGTAGTGGCGGGACTGGATCAGGGTCAGTTCGGCGTGCCGGAGCAGGTCCAGTGCGGCGGGCGGTGCGGCGGCCCGTCGCGGGACGGGGTGGATGTCGGCGCCCCGGATCGGCCGGGCGGGCGCGGGCAGCAGTGGGGCGGTCTCGGGCTGACTGATGGTCATACGATCCCCCGGTCCACGGCGGTTGACCCGGGCCGGCTTGACCCGAGCCCCTCCATCGTGAACCGCGGCACTGACAATCCGGGCGCGAGCGTGCAAAGGCGCCCCCGCCCGGCCGGGCGGAGGCGCCTCGCACGTGGTCCCCCCGTTTCCCCCGTGGTGACCCCCGTGTTCCCCCGTGCCACCCCTCCGCCGGACATTCCCCCCGTGACCCCGGTCCGCCGCCCCGTGTCGGCGGTCCGTGGCCGGTGTCCGGCTTCGGTGTCGCGGCCCGAGGTGCCCGCCGGTCCCCCACAGTCCGTGGGCGGGTCGGGCCGCTGCCGGGAGCGGAGCTGACGGTCCGTCGTCCCGGGTGCCCCCAACTCTGCCGTTTCCGCAGGTCGGGGGCCATCCGCTGAAGTACTCAAGTGATGATCTGAGTATCCGTACTCACCTTTCGGCGACCCGGAACCGCGCCCGCCCCCACGACGTCCTGACCCGCCGGGAGAGCTACCGGATACGGTGACCCCCGGACATCGACAGACTCCACGGAGGGGGAACGGATGAGCGTCGTCCCGTTGGTCTTCACCAGCGGCTGGGCGAGCGGGATCAACGCGTACGCGGTGGTGCTGCTGCTCGGGCTGCTGGGCCGGTTCGGCGGCGCGGACTCGGTGCCGCCGACGCTGGAGCGCACCGACGTGCTGATCGCCGCCGCCGTGCTCTTCCTGTGCGAGGCGGTGGCCGACAAGATCCCGTACGTGGACTCGGTCTGGGACGTGATCCACACCGTGATCCGGCCGATCGCCGGTGCCACCATCGGCGCGCTGCTGGCCGGCCAGGACCCGGGTTCGCTCGGCGAGGTGGCGGCCGGCGCGATGGGCGGCACCACCGCGCTGATCAGCCACGGCATCAAGGCCTCACTCCGGATGGCGATCAACACCTCGCCCGAGCCGGCCAGCAACATCATCGCCAGCATCACCGAGGACCTCTCGGTGGCCGGGCTGGTCACCCTGGCGATCTTCCACCCCTGGCTGGCCGCCTCGGCCGCCGCCGTCCTGATACTGGTCGGCGCCCTGCTGGTCTGGTTCGCGGTCTCCCGGATCCGCCGCTTCCTGGTCCGCCGCCGCGAGCGCAAGGCCGACCGCGCCGCCGCCCACCAGCCGGTCCCGGCGGCAGGCGACGGCAGCGGAGCGACCCGCGTCCCGTACTGACGGAGCCTCAGCCGGTCAGGAAGGACACGTCGATCCCGGCCAGCCGGTCGGGATCGACCAGCAGGTTGATCTCGGTGATCCGACCGTCCCGGACGGTCACGCCCATCACCGAGTACGCCTTGTCCGCCGGCAGGCCGATCAGGCCGACCGCGCCGTTGACCAGCGCCAGCCGGGAGTACGGGGCCATCGCGGAGAACATCAGCGCCTGGCTCGCCACCGCCTGCGCCCCGCGGATCAGCCTGGACGCGCCCGCCAGGCCGCCCGCCCCGGTGTCGGCGCGGAGCACCACGTCCGGGTCGAGCACCGCGAGCAGCGACTCGAAGTCCCCGGCCCTGGAGGCGGCCATGAACGCCTCGACCACCACCCGCTGCCGCCCGAGGTCGGTCTCCGGGACGGCCGCGCCCTGCACCTTGCGGCGGGCCCGGCTGGCCAGCTGCCGGGTGGCGGCGGGCTCCCGGTCGACGATCGGGGCGATCGACTCGAACGGCACCGCGAACATGTCGTGCAGCACGAAGGCCACCCGCTCGGCGGGCGGCAGGGTGTCCAGCACCACCAGCATCGCCAGCCCGACCGAGTCGGCGAGCAGCGCCTGCTGCTCCGGGTCCACCACACCCAGCTCGCCGACCACCGGGTCCGGCACGTGGCACTCCAGAGCGTCCTCCCGACGGGACTTGCGGGCCCGCAGCTGGTCCAGGCAGACCCGCCCGACCACGGTGGTCAGCCAGGCCGGGAGGTTCCGCACCTCGGTCACGTCGGACCGCTCCAGCCGGAACCAGGCCTCCTGGACGGCATCCTCGGCCTCGTTCAGCGAGCCCAGCATCCGGTAGGCCACGGCCCTGAGTTGGGCCCGCTCCGCCTCGAACCGCTCGGCCAGCTGGTCCAGGTCGCTCATCGGTCACATCCGCTCGTCGGGATCCGTCGGTGCTGTGTACGGACCGAACTGACGATATGACAACAAAAGGCGCAGCAGGGTGGTTTTCGACAGTCCGGACCACCCGCCCGACCGAGGCCGCCGACCGCATAGGATCGGGCACCATGGCACGGATCGTCATCATCGGCGCTGGAATGAGCGGTTTGGCCGCCGCCGCACGGCTGGCCACCCTGGGGCACCGGGTGACGGTCTGTGAGGCCGGGCCGACGTACGGCGGGGAGGTCGGCCGGTACGAGCGGGACGGCTACGCGTTCGACACCGGGCCCACCCTGCTCGCGCTGCCCGCCGTCTACCGCGACCTCGCGCTGAAGACCGGCAAGGAGCCGCTCGAACAGCTGGTCGCGCTCACCCCGGTCGAGCCGGAGAGCCGCCACCTGTTCCCGGACGGCACCGACCTGGTGCTGCCGAACGCCTCCCGGGGCGGCGTGGCCCAGGCCCTGGACACCGCCTTCGGCCCCGGCTCCGGCGAGCGCTGGAGCGAGGTGATGAACCGGGCCCGTACGGTCTGGGAGGCCACCCGCCGCCCGCTGCTGGAGGAGCCCCTCCCGGCCGATCCCACCCCGCTGCACACCGACCCCTACCCCACCGCCCCCCGCCGCGGCCTGGCCCGGCTGCGCCGGACACCCCCGCACACGGTGGCCGGGGTGGCGGCCACCGAGCTCGGCGGCGCAGGACCGACCGCGCTGCTGTACGAGTACGCGCTGCGCTTCGGCCTCGACCCGCGCACCGCCCCGGCCGGGGCGACCGTGCTGGCGTACATGGAGCAGTCCTTCGGCGTCTGGTACGTCGGCGGCGGGATGCGCGCGCTGGCCGACGCGGTGTTCCGCCGGTGCGAGCAGCGCGGGGTGGAGTTCCACTTCGGCACCGCCGTCACCGAGGTGCTCGACGCCGACGGCCGGGTCACCGGGGTGGCCGCCGGGGAGCGCCGGTTCGAGGCCGACGCCGTGCTGTCCGCCCGCGCCGAGGACCTCCCCGCCACCCGGCCGGGCCCGGCCCGGCTGACCGTGCTGCTGGCGCTGCGCGGCGAGCGGCCGCCGGGCACGGCCGTCCGCACCGTGGTGCACGCCGGGGACAGCGCCGCCGAGCTCCGTTCGCTCTTCGACGCCGCCGAGTTCCCCCGTAACCCGACCGTCCAGGTGCACCGGCCGGACGACCCGGCGCTCGCCCCGGCGGGCCACGAGGCGGTCACCCTGACCGTCACCGTCCCCCCGGGGGCGGCGCCCGAGGGCTACCCCGAGCACCTGCTCGACCACCTCGCGGCGGCCGGGCTCGACCTGCGCGACCGGGTCCACTGGAGCGAACCGCTCGCCCCCGGACGGCCTCAGCCGCTGCCCTCGCTGGCGGGTGCCGGCGGCGGCTTCCTCAGCCCGCCGAACGCGACCGGGCTCACCGGCCTGTACCGGATCGGCGCGGCCGCCCACCCCGGCGGCGGGCTGGCCCGCGCCGGGATGTCGGCCTCGATCGTGGCGGGCCTGGTCGGCCCGGCCTGACGGACCCTCAGTCCGCCAGGTTGGCGGCCTGCACCACGTACACCGCGCCCTCGGCGCCGCCCTCGCCCATCGCCCGGGCCAGCTTGCGGTAGCGGGCCGCCTGGTCGGCCTCGCCCCGGCGCTCCAGGGTGCGGGCGAGCACCTCGTACGCCCAGCCGTTGCCCGGGTCCAGCTCGATCAGCCGCCGGAACGCCTGCTCCGCCCGGCCGAGCTGGGCGCTGTGGAAGTAGGACCGGGCGAGCAGCTCGGCCGCGGCCCGGCTCGAAGGGTCGGCCTCGACGATCGGGGTGAGGATCTCGGCCGCCCCGGCGTAGTCCTTCGAGTCGAAGAACAGGGTGGCCCGCTGGAACTCCTGGTAGCTCATGGGGGTGGGTCTCCTTCCGCTTCCGGCGACGTCAACCGAAGCGGCCGTCCGGGTGTTCCCGGCATGCGCGGGGCCGGGCGCGGACCGAGGATGAGCGGTGTCCAGCCCGTACCCAAGGAGGCCCCCATGACCGGCCAGGAGAACGCCGACATCCTCGGCTCGATCGGCAAGCTGGTGGACGCCGAGAAGCAGCTGCGCGCCCGCATCGCGGACGGCACCGCCGACGAGGCGTCCGCCCGGGAGGACCTGGCGGCGCTGGAGATCAAGCTCGACCAGTGCTGGGACCTGCTGCGCCAGCGCCGGGCCAGGACCGAGTTCGGCGAGGACCCGGGCACCGCACGGGTCCGCCCGGCCGCCGAGGTCGAGGGCTACGAGTCCTGACGGGCGGTCAGATCTGCTGCTGGTAGTTCCAGTTCTGCTGCTGCTCCGGCTGCTGCTGCTCGGGCTGGTACTGCTGTGGGACGGCCGGCTGCTGCCACTCCTGCTGCTGGGGGTAACCCTGGTCGTAGTACGGCTGTTGCTGCTGCGGCTGGGCGTACTGGTCCTGGTACTGCTCGTAGCCGTACTGCGGCTGCTGGTAGCCCTGGTCGTAGTAGGGCTGCTGGTAGTACGCGGCGGCGTAGACGCTCTCCTCTGCGGCCGGATCCGCGACGGGCTCGGCGGCCAGTTCCTGCATCTGCTCGAACTCGTACGCCACCGGCGCCTGTTCGGGCTCGATCGGGCCGACCTCACCGACCTGCTGGACCACCTCGGCGGCCGCCTCGGGCTCGCCGCCGGTGGCCGCGCTGAGCAGCGGCACCTTGGCCAGCGGGCCCGGCAGTTCACCGTCGGCGCGGCGCAGCGACCAGCCGTCGACATAGCCGCGCTTGACCGAGAGGGTGACCAGCAGCTGGCCGGCCGCGAACAGGGCGGCCCCGGCGCCGATCACCAGCACCGAGGAGAGCGCCATCCCGGCGACCACGGCGAGGAAGCCGCCGAGGGCCACCGCGCGCCAGTGCAGCGGGGCGCGGCTCTGCAGCAGCAGCTCGGCGATCAGCCAGAGCGCGACCACCGCGAGCGCGGCGTACAGCAACAGGAACCCGATGCCCATACCGTGACCTCCGACGTCACCGATCCCCGCGCGTTGCGGGCGACTGTACAGGCTCGGCGGTCCTGGGCCCACATCCCCTGCCCGATCTCAGCGCTGGTGCAGACCGAGGTTCTGGTAGATCTCCAGGGTCGCGGTGGAGTGGTTGAGCGTGATGAAGTGCAGGCCGGGCGCGCCCTCGGCGAGCAGCCGCTCGGCCATCGCGGTGGCGTGCTCGATGCCGATCGCGCGGACCGCCTCCGGGTCCTCGGCGACCGCCTCGAACCGGCGCTGCAGCTCGACCGGGAAGGCCGAACCCGAGAGCTGCGGGAAGCGGGTGAGCTGCCGGATGTTGGTGACCGGCATGATCTCCGGGATGATCGGCGTCGAGCAGCCCGCCGCCTCGACCCGGTCGCGCAGCCGCAGGTAGTCTTCGACCTCGAAGAACATCTGGGTGATCGCGTAGTCGGCGCCGGCCCGGCACTTGGCCACGAAGTGCCGGATGTCGTCGTCCCAGCTCTCCGAGCGCGGGTGCATCGACGGGAAGGCCGCCACCCCGACGCAGAAGTCGCCGATGCTCTTGATCAGCTCGACCAGCTCGTACGCGTACTCCACGCCCTGCGGGTGCCGGACCCACTCGCCCTCGGGGTCGCCGGGCGGGTCGCCGCGGACCGCCAGCACGTTGCGGACGCCCTCGTCCGCGTACTGGCCGATGATGTTGCGCAGCTCGGCGATCGAGTGGTCGACCGCGGTCAGGTGCGCGACCGGCGTCAGCGTGGTCTCGGTGGCGATCCGGCCGACCAGGTTGACGGTCCGTCCGCGCGAGGAGCCGCCCGCGCCGTACGTCATGCAGACGAAGTTCGGGTCCAGCGACTCGACGCGGCGGATGGCGTCCCAGAGCTTCGCCTCACCGGCCTCGGTCCGCGGCGGCATGAACTCGAAGGAGAAGGAGCGGTCGCCTGCCGCCAGCAGGTCGCGGACGGTCTCCGCCCGGTCTGTTCTGGTGGAGGGGATACCGAGTGCCATGTTGGCAGACTAGCCGGGTGCACAAAGGGCCTGACAATCGCGGTCCACTTGTTGAGACACCGCTGCCCCGTTCGGCGGACGGGCACACACCTGGTGTTGACCCGGCCCGGTTAGGCTGACCGTCACCCCCTCCTCGACCCCGGAGTCCATCGTGTCCTCGCCCACCGCCCGGCCGGTCAGCCCCATCGACGTGGAGGACGTCCGCGAGCGCGTCAACGCGGCGCTGGCGGTCTTCATGGCCGAGCAGACCGAGCTGCTCGCCACGGTCTCCGCGCAGCTGACGCCCGCCGCCGACGCGCTGCGCGAGTTCCTGCTGGACGGCGGCAAGCGGCTGCGGCCCGCGTTCTGCTACTGGGGCTGGCGCGGGGCGGGCGGCGCCGCCGGCTCCGCGGGCATCCCCCGGGCCGCCGCCGCGCTGGAGCTGCTCCAGGCCAGCGCCTTGGTGCACGACGACCTGATGGACCGCAGCGACACCCGGCGCGGACTGCCCTCGATCCACCGCAGGTTCGAGGCCCTGCACCGCGAGCGCGGCTGGCGCGGCGACCGGGAGCAGTACGGCGCCTCGGCGGCGGTGCTGCTCGGCGACCTGCTGCTGATCTGGTGCGACGAACTCTTCCTGCGCTCCGGCCTGCCCGCCGAGCGGGTGCTGGCCGCCAAGCCCGCCTTCGACCTGATGCGCACCGAGGTGATGGTCGGTCAGTACCTGGACGTGCTGGAGCCGGTCGCCGGGGACTCCGCGGACGAGGGTGCGCTGGAGCGGGCGCAGACCGTCCTGCACTACAAGTCGGCGAAGTACACCATCGAGCGCCCGCTCCAGGTCGGCGCCCTGCTGGCCGGGGCGAGCCCCGAACTGGTCGCCGCCTACTCGGCGTTCGGCCTCCCGCTGGGCGAGGCGTTCCAGCTCCGCGACGACCTGCTCGGCGTCTTCGGCGACCCCGCCGTCACCGGGAAGCCCGCCGGCGACGACCTCCGCGAGGGCAAGCGCACCCTGCTGATCGCCCACGCCATGCGCGGCCTCTCCAAGGCGGACGCCCACCAGCTGGACGAGCGGCTCGGCGCGCCGGACCTGACGGCCGAGGAGGTGCCGGTGCTGCGGGGCCTGGTGGAGAAGAGCGGGGCCGCCGAGACCGTCGAACACCGGATCGACGAACTGATGGCCCAGTCCCTCGCCGCCCTCGACGCGGCCCCGCTGGCAGCGGGCCCGGCCCGGGCCACCCTGCTCGCCCTCGCCGAGGCGGCCACGGTCCGCAAGTACTAAGCAGCGTCGCCGAGCAGGGTGGCGATCAGCCGCGGGTGGCCGTCGACCGTCAACTGCGCGGTGTCGCCGCTCTCCCGGAGCCCGGCCCAGCCGGCCAGCCGCCCGAGCCCCGCCGGGCTGAACCCCCAGAGGTGGACGTCGTCGCCCTGGGTCGCCTCGCCGGGGGCCAGCACCCTGACGTCGGCCGCCTCGGAGGTCGCCCCCGGCATCCCGTACGTCTCCACCAGCAGCCGCCCGCCCGGGGCGAGCAGCCCGCCGAGCACCCGGAGCACGCCGAGCGGGTTCTCCACCCGGTGCAGCATCCCGCAGCAGTACACGAAGTCGAAGCGCTCCCGCTCGCCCGCCAGGTCCAGCGCGTCCGCCTGCCGGTACTCGACCTTGGAGCCGAGCAGTCCGTGCACCGCGCGGAACGCCGCTCCCCCGGTCAGCTCGACCTCGAAGCGCTCCCGGGCCAGCTGCTCGAACTGCTCGTTGTCGACCGCCAGCACCCGCGCGGCGCCCCGGTGTTCGGCCAGGAAGGCGTAGAACCCGTCGCAGGTGCCGACGTCCAGCACCCGCAGACCGCCGAAGTCGGCGGGCAGGTACGGCAGTCGGTACCGGTGGTCCCTGGCCACCCCGGGCGTGTAGATCCCGGCCGCCCGGTTCAGCGCGAAGGTGTGGAACCAGAGCGGGACTTCGCGCAGCACCCGCTCGCACTCGGCCGGCGCGGCCCCGACCGGCAGCAGGTCGGCCACCTCCCGCTCGGCCGCGCCGACCGTCACAGCACCGTCTCCAGCACCAGCAGGGTGGACTCGCCCGGCTCGTCGGAGTCGTCCGGGACGGCGTACATCCGCAGCCGGTCCCCGGCCATCTCCAGGTGGGTGGCGTTGTAGGTGACCACCCGGCCGGTCGGCGAGAGCGTGGTGACCGGCACCTCGTGCCGGACGTCGCCGGTGGCCAGGTCCAGCAGCGCGATCCCGCCGAGGCCGAACACCCGGCCCGCGCCGTCGGGGTACTCGGCCACCCCGGTCCAGGAGACCAGGCCGTCCTCGACCTCCACGCAGTCCTGGAAGTCCACGTAGTGCGAGCGCATCGGCATCTCCCGGACCAGCTCGCCCCGTTCGGTGAGGACCAGCACCCGGCGGCCGCCCCAGGTGATCGCGTGCAGCAGCCCGGTGGCCGGATCGCGGGAGACCCCGCCCAGGTGCTCGGGGTAGCGGAACATCTCGGTGACGGTCGAACTCACCGGGTCCACCCGGTACATGACGGAGTGCGAGCCGGGCCGGTACTCGGCAACCGGCACCCAGAGCGCCTCGCCGTCCCAGGCGATCCCGCCGACGTGGTACATGTCGCCCTCGCCGAGCTCCCACTCGCGGAGCAGCTGCCCGTCCGGCGTCAGCTCGAACAGGAAGCCCCGGCCCCTCCCGGCGGTCCGGTCCAGGCCGTCGACCGGCGGGTCCAGCCGGGTGGTCGGCTCCAGGATCTGCACGCCGCTCAGGTAGAAGGTCTCGCCGACCCGGTCCAGGCCCTGCGGGTGGTGGCAGGTGAAGCCGATCGGGATCTTCGCCACCACGTCCCAGCTGTTCGCCCTGGTCAGCCGTCCGATCGCCGCGTTCACGCCGAGCGCCATGGAGTTCACCTTCCGGGTAGCCCCCTCCCGGGAAGCTAACAGCGGAGCGTGATCGGCCGCCTGCGGAGCGTCTCCACCGGCGGCCGGTCGGGTGAAGCCGGGTGCTACCGCCGGATCCGGCGGGCCAGCTCCGCGGCGGCCGCGCCCGGGTCCTCGGCGGCGGTGATCGCGCGGACCACGACGACGCGGGTGGCACCGGCCGCCAGGACCTCGTCCAGGTTGCCCAGGTCGATGCCGCCGATCGCGAACCACGGACGGTCCGTCACGGCCTTGGCCGCGTACGAGACCAGCCCGAGGCCGGGCGCGTACCGACCCGGCTTCGTCGGGGTCGGCCAGACCGGGCCGGTGCAGAAGTAGTCGACGCCCGGCTCGGCGATCGCCGCGTCGACCTCGGATTCGGCGTGGCAGGACCGGCCGAAGATCACGTCCGGGCCGAGGATCGCCCGCGCGGCGGGCACCGGCAGGTCGTCCTGGCCGAGGTGCAGGACGTCGGGGCGGGCCGCGTGCGCGACGTCCGCCCGGTCGTTCACCGAGAAGAGCTTGCCGTGCCGGCGGGCGGCGTCGGCGAAGACCTCCAGGTACTCGAGCTCCTGCTTGGCCTCCAGGCCCTTGTCCCGGAGCTGGACGATGTCCACCCCGTTGGCCAGCACGGCGTCGAGGAACTCCGGCAGGTCGCCCTGCTCGCGGCGGGCGTCGGTGCACAGGTACAGCCGGGCGTCGGCCAGCCGCGTGCGGGCGTCCGTCATCAGATCAGCTCCGCCTGGGCACGGCGCTTGACCTCGGTGCCGCGGTTCTCGACCAGGGCCTCGATCGGGCTGCCGGGCAGCGAGGGCTGCTCGGTGAACAGCCAGTCGATGATCTCGGCGTCGGTGAACTTGGCGTCCCGCAGCAGGGTCAGCGTGCCGGAGAGGTGCTTGACCAGGCCCGGGCCGTCGATGAAGGCGGCGGGCACCTGGAGGGACTTGTTCGGGCCGCGGCGGACCGCGATCAGCTTTCCGGACTTCACCATGTCGCGGACCTCGGTGACGGGGACACCCCACTGCTCACTGATGTCGGGCAGGTACATCCACGCGGGGACCAGGGCTTCGATCTTCTCTGACGTCATCTCGCTCACGGCACCAGAATCTCACAGCGGATTCGGGCCGATCGCCGCCTTCAGCTGCACGGACGGGTCCGCGGCCGCCACCGGGTCCAGCGGCACCCCGCGCTCGATCAGCTTCTTGGCCTGGTTGACGTCGCGCGGCCGGTCCACCGAGAGCAGCCCGGTCAGCCGCCCGTCCCGGAGCCAGAGCACCGTCCAGGCCGGGTCCTCGGCCGAGCCGCGCCAGAGCATCAGGTCGCCCCCGGCGTGCCGCCCGGCGTACTGCACCATCCGCCCGAACTGCTCCGACCAGAAGTACGGCACCGGGTCGTACGGCGTGCCCGCCCCGAGCACCGAGGCGGCCACCGCCCGGCCGGACTGCAGCGCGTGGTCCCAGTGCTGCACGTTCACCCGGGTGCCCAGCCGGGCCGACGGGTACGAGACGCAGTCGCCCGCCGCCCAGACCCCGGGCAGCGAGGTCCGCAGCTGATCGTCCGTCAGGATCGCCCCGGCCCGGTCCAGCTCCACCGGGGAGCCGGCCAGCCAGCCGGTCGCGGGGCGGGCACCGATGCCGACCACCACCTCGTCGGCGGCCAGCTCGGTGCCGTCGGCCAGCAGCACCGCACCCGGCTCCACCGCCGCCACCCCGACACCGCAGCGCAGCTCCACCCCGGCGTCGGCGTACCACTGCGTCATCAGCCCGCCCAGCTCGGCGGGCAGCGCTCCGGCCAACGGCGTCGCGGCGGCCTCGACCACCGTCACCCGGCAGCCGAGCTGCCGGGCCACCGTCGCGGTCTCGGCGCCGATCCAGCCCGCGCCGACCAGCACCAGGTGCCGCCCGGGCCGCAGGCTCGCGCGCAGCGCCAGCGCGTCGTCGAGGGTGCGCAGCGTCCGGGCGCCGGGCAGGGTGACCGGCTTGGCGCCGGTGGCGATCACCAGCGCGTCGTACGGCAGCGAGCCCCGGTCGGTGTGCAGCAGGCCGGGCTCGAGGCCGGTGGCCCGACGGCCCGGCATCAGGTCGACACCGGCCCAGTCGATGTCCAGCGTGGTGCTGTCGCGCTGCCCGAGCAGCACGTCCTTGGAGAGCGGCGGCCGGTCGTACGGCAGCTCCCGCTCCGCGCCGAGCAGCCTGATCGGCCCGGCCCAACCCCCCTGCCGCAGGGCCAGCGCGGCCTGCGCGCCCGCCATGCCGCTGCCGACCACGATCATCTGGTCCCCCGTCAGCTCTGCCACACGGCCACCCTACCCACCGGAGTCGTCCAGCCCTCGAACAGCGACCTCCGGGCTGCCTGAACACGGGGATATGGTGGGTGCCGTTACACGGGAGCCCGGTGCACCGGGCTGAGAGGCGGGCCGAGACAGCCTGCGACCGTCCGAACCTGATCCGGGTCATACCGGCGAAGGGAGAGCGAAGTACTTTGACACGCACCGAAAGCGACGTCCTGGTCATCGGCGGCGGCATCATCGGCCTCGCGGTCGCCTGGCGGACCGCCCAGCGCGGCCTCCGGGTCACCGTGGTGGATCCGGAGCCCGGGCGGGGCGCGGCCCAGGTCGCGGCCGGCATGCTGGCCCCGGTCACCGAGCTGCAGTACGGCGAGGAGCCGCTGCTCCGGCTGGGCATGGCCTCCAACGACCGCTACCGCGACTTCGTCGCCGAGCTCGCCGACCTGACCGAGCTGGACACCGGCTACCGCGAGACCGGCACGCTGGCCGTCGCGCTGGACTCCGACGACCGGGCCGAGCTGCGCGAGCTGCACGGGTTCCAGCAGCGGCTGGGCCTGGAGTCGCACTGGCTGACCGGCCGCGAGTGCCGCAAGCTCGAACCGATGCTGGCCCCGGGCGTCCGGGGCGGCCTGCACGTGACCGGCGACCACCAGGTGGACGGCCGCCGGCTGGCCGCCGCCCTGGTGCTGGCCTGCGAACGCTCCGGCGTCACCCTGCACCGGGCCTCCGTCACCGAGCTGCTGCTGACCGGCGACCGGGCCACCGGCGTCCGGCTGAGCTCCGGGGAGCGGCTGACGGCCGCTCAGCTGGTGCTGGCGGCGGGTCCGCAGAGCCACCTGCTGCCCGGCCTGCCCGCCGGGGTGCTGCCGCCGGTCCGGCCGGTGAAGGGGCAGGTGCTGCGGCTGCGGATCCCGGAGCGGTACGCGCCGTTCCTGTCCCGCAACGTCCGGGCCGTGGTGCGCGGGCAGCACATCTACCTGGTGCCGCGGGCCGACGGCGAGCTGGTGATCGGCGCGACCAGCGAGGAGCTGGGCTACGACACCACCGTCACGGCGGGCGGGGTCTACGAACTGCTCCGGGACGCGCACGAGCTGGTCCCCGGACTGACCGAACTGCCGCTGGTGGAGACCGGCGCGGGCCTGCGGCCGGGATCGCCGGACAACGCCCCGCTGCTCGGCCCGACCTCGCTGCCAGGGCTGGTGGCCGCCACCGGTCACTACCGCAACGGCGTGCTGCTCACCCCGGTGACCGCCGACCTGATCGCCGAGCACCTGGCCACCGGCGCCGTCCCGGCCCTGGCCGCCCCCTTCTCCCCCAGCCGCTTCGCCCCGAAGGCCGCCGCATGAACGACATGACCGAGCTGACGCTGACCGTCAACGGCGCCCCCCGCCAGGTGCCGCCGAGCACCACCCTGGCCGAGCTGGTCGCCACCCTGAGCACCGCCCCGACCGGGGTGGCCGCCGCGCTGAACGAGGCCGTCGTGCCGCGCTCCGCCTGGGGGACCACCGCACTCGACGCGGGCGACCGGGTCGAGATCCTCACCGCAGTCCAGGGAGGCTGACCGCCATGGCCGACGACACCCTCACCATCGCCGGGGTCACCTTCCACTCCCGGCTGATCATGGGCACCGGCGGTGCCCCCAGCCTGGAGGTCCTGGAGCAGGCGCTCCGGGTCTCCGGCACCGAGCTCACCACCGTCGCGATGCGCCGGGTCGACCCCGGCACCCAGGGCTCGGTGCTGGACGTGCTGACCCGCAACAACATCCGGGTGCTTCCCAACACGGCCGGCTGCTACACCGCCGGGGAGGCCGTGCTGACCGCCCGGCTGGCCCGCGAGGCACTCGGCACCGACTGGGTGAAGCTGGAGGTGATCGCCGACGAGCGGACCCTGCTGCCCGACCCGATCGAGCTGCTGGACGCCGCCGAGACCCTGGTCGACGACGGCTTCACGGTGCTCCCGTACACCAACGACGACCCGGTGCTGGCCCGCAAGCTGGAGGACGTCGGCTGCGCGGCGATCATGCCGCTCGGTTCGCCGATCGGCTCCGGCCTGGGCATCCGCAACCCGCACAACTTCCAGCTGATCGTGGCGAGCGCGGGCGTCCCGGTGATCCTGGACGCGGGCGCGGGCACCGCCTCCGACGTGGCGCTGGCGATGGAGCTGGGCTGTTCGGCGGTGATGCTGGCCTCCGCCGTGACCCGGGCCCAGGAGCCGGTCCTGATGGCCGACGCGATGCGCCGCGCCACCGAGGCCGGCCGACTCGCCTTCCGGGCCGGCCGCATCCCGCGCCGCTTCCACGCCGAGGCCTCCTCGGCGATGGCCGGCCGCGCCGACCTCGACACCCGCGAACGCCCCGCTTTCTGACGCCTGGTCACCTAGCATCGATCACGTGATGCAGCTCCCCGCGTCCGGAACCGAGCCCGACGGGGCGCAGGTGGTCCGGCTGCTCAGTTACAACGTCCGTTCGCTGCGGGACGACCGCGAGGCGCTGGTCCGGGTGATCCGGGCCTGCCGTCCCGACCTGATCTGCGTTCAGGAGTCGCCCCGGTACTGGCGGCCCGAGGGCCAGGCCGCCTGGCTGGCCCGGCGGACCGGCACGGTGATCCTGTCCGGCGGCGGCCGGGTCGCCGCCGGACCGCTGCTGCTCGGGCGGCTGGCGGTGGACGTCCTGGCGGTGCGGGACCGGCTGCTGCCGAAGACCCGGGGCCTGCACGCCCGCGGCTTCGCCACCGCGAAGGTCCGGATCGGGCACTCGGCACCGTTCGTGGTGACGAGCTGTCACCTGAGCCTGGACCAGGACGAGCGGCTGCGGCAGTTCGCGCTGCTCCCCGGCCAGGCCGAGCAGGGCGAACTCGCCGTGGTCGCGGGCGACTTCAACGAGCACCCGGACGGCCCCGGCTGGCAGCACCTCGCGGCGGCCTACCAGGACGGCCACGTGGTGGCCCCCTGGGGCGGCACCAACACCTCGGTACCGTCCAACCCGTACCAGCGGATCGACGCCGTCTTCGCCTCCCCCGGGGTCACCGTGCTGGCCTGCGGCGTCCCGCACGAACTCCCGGACGTCGACCCGGCCGACCTGCTGACGGCGACCGACCACCTGCCGCTGCTCGCGGTGCTCAGGCTGCCACCCGGCTAGACGGGTCAATCCCGGCGGCGCCGCCCGTGCGCCTGCCAGGCCGACCGGGCCGGTGCTCCGCACAGTGGGCGGATGAGCGAAGCAGCCGCAGCCTCGGACGCAGCGGACGAGGACGAACACCGGGCCGGCTGGTTCGAGCTCTTCTTCGACCTGGTCTTCGTGGTGACGGTCAGTGTGCTGGCGCACGGCCTGCACGGCGATCCGACGGCGAAGGACTTCCTGACCTTCCTGGTGCTGTTCTTCCCCGCCTGGTGGGCCTGGGCCAACCTGATGGTGACCGTGAACGTCTTCGGCTCCGGCAGCGGCCGGATCCGGACCGTCCTGCTGGCCGCGATGCCCGCCCTCGGCCTGATGGCGGCGGCCTCGCCCGAGGGCCTGGGCGACCGGGCCTGGGCGTACGCGCTCGGCGCCGCCTGGATCCGGCTGCTGTTCTTCGGGATCTGGTTCGCCCGGGCCCGGGAGCCGGGCAGCTCGCTGCCGTACTGGCGGCCGGTGCTCTACTGCCTGGTGCCCGCGCTGCTCTGGGCGGTGTCGGCGGCGGTGCCCAACCCCTGGCGGTTCGTGCTCTGGGGCGTGGCGGTGGCCATGGAGGTCGTCCTGCTGGTGGTGCAGAGCGGGATGACCGTGGGCTTCTACGACCGGATGACGGTCGAGCACCTGGTCGAGCGGATCGGCCTGTTCGTGGTCATCGTGCTCGGCGAGAGCGTCTTCACCACGGTGTCCGCGCTCGCCGAGCACTTCACCGGGCCCTCGGCGGCGGCCGCTCTGTTCGGTTTCCTGGTGGCCGCCGAGCTCGCCCTGATCTTCTTCACCTGGGGCACCGGCAACGCCGCCCGGGGCCTGACCCGGGCCAAGAGCGGCCACGCCACCCGGGCGATCCGGGACACCGTGATGTACCTGCCGTTCGTGCTGGTCTCCGGCATCACGGTGATCGCCGCCGCGCTCGGCACCGCCGTCGCCGAGCCGGACCACCACCTGCCCCCGGGCGCCCGCTGGGCGCTCTGCGGCGGGGTGCTGGCCTTCTACACCGCCAACGCCGCCATCTCACTGCGCTACGGCGACCACCTGGGCACCGTGCTGCGCTGGTACGTGCCCTGCCTGGTGCTGACGCCCGGGCTGTTGCTGCCCGCCACGCTGAGCCTGCCGGCCTGGGGCGCGGTGGGCTGTGCGGCGGGGCTGGTCCTGCTGCTGGCCAAGCTCTCCAAGCTCAGCCGAGGCCGGGACCACGACCGGACCCCCATCGCCTGACCACCCGTCAGACCACCGCACCGCCGTGCGGGTCCTCCGGCTCGTCCTCGTCGCGATCCTTCATCCGGGCCACCAGCGTGACGAAGCCGCCGAGGAAGGCGCTGACGCCGACCCAGGCCGGCCAGCCGGAGACCTCGCGCCAGACCAGCACGTCGAACAACAGCAGGGCCGGGCCGCCGAGCACCGCGAGCCAGGCGAACCTGGCGGTGGTGTCCATCGGCGGCAGCGGCGGCGGCTCGGGCGGGATGAAGTGGCCCTCGTCCGGGTCCTCGGCGGCCACGTAGTTCCGCGGGTCGGCGGCCGCACCGGCGGCCGGGCGCGGGCGGGGCTGCGGGGCGAAGTCGTCCAGCTCCTCCTTCGGGGCGCGCCGGACCTCCTTGGCCCGCAGGTTCTCGATCTCCGGCCACTCCGGGTTGTTGAGGTCGACCGGGTCGTCGAACTGCGCCACCAGGGCGGCGAAGATCGCGTCCTGCTCGGCCTGGCTGCCCCCCACCGGGCGGCGCGCGGGCGCGTCGGACTCCCCTGTCGGCTCGGGCTTGGCCCGGCCGTCCAGGGGCAGTTCCTCGTCGTCGCCCGCGGTGTTGTTCATCTGCACTGCCGGCCCTTCAGCCCAGGTGGTCCTCGGCGCTCGCGTCCGCGGCGCTCGCCTCCGCGTGGACGGCCGGGGTCAGCCGCCGGACGAAGTCGAGGCTTGCCTCGACGATCAGTCCGGCGTCGTGGTCCAGCGTGGCCACGTGGTAGCTGCGCTCGCAGAGCAGCTCGGTCACATCGGTCGAGGATATCCGGGCCAGCACCAACTCGGAGTTGGCCGGGGACACCACATGGTCCTGCGGGCTGTGCAGCAGCAGGACCGGCCGCCGTACATCGGGCAGCTCGGCCTGCACCGTCTTCCACAGTCGGGCCAGTGACCAGGCGGCATGCAGCGGCGTCCGGTCGTAGCCGAGCTCGTGCGAGCCGGGCTTGGCGATGTCGTTCGCCACCCCGGGCAGGCTCGGGACGAGGTGCCGGAGCACCGGCAACAGCACACTTGCGGGGTTGTCGGAACGCACGGACGGGTTGACGAGCACCAGTCCGGCCACCGCCGCGCCCTGCCGGGCGGTCAGCCGCAGGGCGAGCGCGCCACCCATCGAGAGGGCGCAGACGAAGACCTGGTCGCACTCGGCGGCCAGCTCCTTGAACGCTCGCTCGGCCTCGGCGTACCAGTCCTCCCAGCGGGTCAGCTGCATGTCCTGCCAGCGGGTGCCGTGGCCCGGGAGCAGCGGCACCGAGACCGAGTACCCGGCCGCGACGAACTCGTCGGCCCAGGGCCGGAGCGACTGCGGCGACCCGGTGAAGCCGTGCACGAACAGCACGCCGACCCGGCCCCCTTGGTGGCGGAACGGCTCGGCTCCGGGCAGCAACGGCATCAGCGGACTCCTTCGCGGTGCGGAGCCGCCCGGACCCTGACGGGACGTCGGCGGCGGGCTCCAGCGGCGACTTCTGGCACTGGCAGGCGAATCGTCCCATGGTCGGCGGCGACTCGTACAGCCCCGCCGGTGCGTACGGGACCGGCGGGAAGCATTAGGATCGACCGGTCCGCACAACAGGAGGCCCCGGTTGTTCTACCGACTGATGAAGATGATCGTCGCACCGCTGCTGCGGATCTTCTTCCGGCCTTGGATCGAGGGTGCCGACAACATCCCCGACGACGGCCCCGCGATCATCGCGAGCAACCACCTGTCGTTCTCCGACTCGTTCTTCCTGCCTGCCCTGATGAAGCGTCGGGTGACCTTCATCGCCAAGGCGGAGTACTTCAACACCCCGGGCCTCAAGGGCAAGCTGACCGCCGCCTTCTTCAAGGGCGTCGGGCAGCTTCCGGTGGACCGTTCGGGCGTCCGGGGCGCCGGTGAGGCCGCGATCCGCAGCGCCGTCGCCGTGATCGAGCGGGGCGAGCTGTTCGGGGTCTACCCCGAGGGCACCCGCTCCCCCGACGGCAAGCTCTACCGGGGCAAGGTCGGCGGCCTGGCCCGGGTCGCGCTGGCCACCGGCGCGCCGGTGATCCCGGTCGCGATGATCGACACCGAGAAGGTCCAGCCGCCCGGCCAGGTGGTGCCGAACTTCGGCGTCCGCCCCGGCATCCGGATCGGCCGCCCGCTCGACTTCTCCCGCTACCACGGCATGGAGAACGACCGCTTCATCCTCCGTTCAGTGACGGACGAGGTGATGTACGAGATCATGCGGCTGTCCGGCCAGGAGTACGTCGACATCTACGCGACCGCCGCCAAGCGGCAGATCGCCGAGGACAAGAAGCGCACCGACGCCGAGCGCAAGGCCGAGCAGAAGGCGATCAAGGCGCAGCAGGAGGCCGAGAAGAAGGCCGCCGAGGCCGAGGCCGCCGCCCAGGCCGAGAAGGACGCCTCGACCGAGCAGTAGCAGTGACTGGGGGAACGATGGCCGATCACCGGCCGGGGTACGGCGGCACACTGGCCGCCGGCGGCATGTCGGTCGAGCTGCCGCTCTGGCGGGCCATCTCCTTCTTCCGGGTGATGGCCCTGGCGTACGCGATCCTCCGGTACTTCGGCTCGTTCCACGACTTCCTGCACCCGGTCTCCGGCTGGATCTTCTTCGGCGCGCTGACCCTCTGGACGCTGGCCAGTTCCCGGTCCTTCGCCGGTCCGCAGCGCTGCACCTGGTACGTGCTGGCCACCGACCTGGCCTTCGCGGTGACCGGCATCGTGATGAGCGGCCTGATCGACACCGCCGCCCGGATCCACGCCGGCGCCCCCACCCTGCCGACCATCTGGGCGGCGGGCAGCGTCCTCGGCTTCGCCGGCAAGGGCGGCTGGCGCTGGGCGGCCTTCGCCGGGGCGGTGGTCGGGGTGGCCAACATCGCCGGGCACGGCGGGATCACCCCGGACAACCTGCACAACATCGTGCTGCTGATGCTCGCGGGCTGCGCCATCGGCTACGTGATCGAACTGGCCCGGGCCAGCGAGGCCGCACTCACCCGGGCGCTCCAGGTCGAGGCCGCCACCCGGGAGCGCGAGCGGCTCTCCCGGGACATCCACGACGGGGTGCTCCAGGTGCTCGCGCTGGTCCAGCGCCGGGAGGGCGACCTCGGCGAGCTGGGCCGGCTGGCGGGCGAACAGGAACGCGCCCTGCGCACCCTGATGACGGGCGGTCAGCCGGCCACCGCCGCCCCGGACGGTGAACAGGATCTGCTCCCCCTCCTCGGCCGCTACACCGACGACCGGATCACCCTCTCCGCCCCGGCCACCCCCGTCCGGCTGCCGGGCCAGGCGGCCACCGAACTCTCCGCCGCCGTCGGCGCCGCCGTGGACAACGTCCGCCGCCACGCGGGCGGTTCGGCCCGGGCCTGGATCCTGGTCGAGGACGAACCGGAGGCGGTCACCGTGAGCATCCGGGACGACGGCCCCGGCTACCCGGCCGGACGGCTGGCCGAGGCGGAGCGGGCCGGCCGGCTCGGCGTCTCGCAGTCCATCCGGGGCCGGCTGCTGGACCTGGGCGGCACCGCCGAGCTCTACTCCGCCCCGGGCGAGGGCGTCGAGATCGAACTCCGGGTACCCCGCGCCCACCTGGCCGGATAGGCTCGCGCCCGCCGCCTCCCCCGGAGGGTCCGAGCGGCAACCTTCGAGAGACCGGGAGGCCTGATGGACGGTCAGGTACGGATCATGGTGGTCGACGACCACCCGATGTGGCGCGAGGCGGTCTCCCGGGACCTGGCCGAGGCCGGCTTCGACGTGGTCGCCACCGCCGGGGACGGCGAGGAGGCGGTCCGCCGGGCCCGGGCCAGCACCCCCCAGGTGATCGTGCTCGACCTCAACCTGCCCACCCTGCCCGGCGTGGAGGTCTGCCGCCAGGCCGTCGCCCAGGACCCGACCGTCCGGGTCCTGGTGCTCTCCGCCAGCGGCGAGCACGCCGACGTCCTGGAGGCGGTGAAGTCCGGCGCCACCGGCTACCTGCTCAAATCCGCGCACCGGGACGAACTGATCGACGCCGTCCGCCGCACCGCCCTCGGCGAAGCGGTCTTCACCCCCGGCCTGGCCGGCCTGGTGCTCGGCGAGTTCCGCCGTCTGGCCACCGGCCCGTCCGCCCCCTCGGCCCCCCAGCTCACCACCCGGGAGACCGAGGTCCTGCGCCTGGTCGCCAAGGGACTGTCGTACCGTCAGATCGCCGACCGCCTGGTGCTCTCCCACCGCACGGTCCAGAACCACGTACAGAACACCCTCGGCAAACTCCAGCTCCACAACCGCGTCGAACTGGTCCGCTACGCGATCGAACAGGGCCTGGACGACACGCTCTGACCCCTGGTCAGGTCACCAGGCGCCGGTGATCGGGGCGTCGCCCGGGCTGCCGTACACGAAGCTGGTCGCGGCGTTGACGTTGTCGTTGGACAGGTAGAACTTCGACGTGGCGGGGTCGTAAGCACCCACGGTGGAGGTGCCGTTGGCGTCCCAGTCACCGGTGATCGGCAGCCAGCCCGGGTTGCCGAACTTCGAGACCTTGTAGGTGCCGCCGGAGAGGTCGCCCTGGTAGAAGGTCTGGTTGTCCGGGTGGTAGACGCCGACCTCGTCCTTGTTGTCCCCGTTCCAGTCGCCGGTGACCGGGAGATCGCCCGGGCTGCCGTAGACGAAGCTGGTGGCGAGCGTGCTGTTGTCGTTGGTCAGGTAGAACTTGGACGTCGATGGGTCGAAGGCACCGATGCTGTCCTTGCCGTCACCGTTCCAGTCCCCGGCAATGGGCACCCAGTTGGGGTTGCCGAACTTCACCGAAACGGCTGCCGACGCATTGTCGTTCGACAGGTAGAACGTCCCCGTCGCCGCGTCGTACGCACCGATGCTCGCCCCGTTGACACCGTCCCAGTTACCGGTCAACGGCTTCCAGCCCGGGTTCCCGAACACCGCCGAAGCGACCGTCCCACCGGCGTTGTTGCCCAGGTAGAACGCCTGCGTCTGCGGGTGGTACACACCGACGCGGGTCACCGCGGTGGGGTACGGGTCGGCATGATCGGTCGCCAGTCCGGTGCCCGGGGCGCAGCTCCAGGCACCCGCGCCCTGGTCGGCGAGGATCTTCTCGGCTATCAGGATCTGCTGCTGCTTGGTCGCCAGGTCGGGGCGGGCGGCGTAGCTGGTGCCCCCGTAGTACTGCCAGTTGTGCAGACTGATCTGCAAGCCGCCGTAGTAGGTGTTGTTGGTGTTGATGTTCCAGACGCCACCGCTCTCGCACTGGGCCACCTTGTCCCAGGTCGCGACCGAGGCGGCCTGCGCCGGGGACTGGGCCGCCAGCATCAGACCCGCCACCGCGGCGACGGCGAGCGGACGGGACAGGGCGGTGACGGCATTGGCGGTACGGGACATCGGTACTGACTCCTCGCAAGGAGCTGCCGGGTGGCGGCACGTCAGCCACCCGGCAGCGGGGAAGGAAGGGGGAACGGACTACCAGGCGCCGGTGATCGGGACGTCGCCCGGGCTGCCGTAGACGAAGCTGGTCGCGGCGTTCAGGTTGTCGTTGGACAGGTAGAACTTCGACGTGGCCGGGTCGTACGCACCCACGGTGGAGGTGCCGTTGGCGTCCCAGTCGCCGGTGATCGGCAGCCAGCCCGGGTTGCCGAAGGCCGTCACGGCGTAGGTGCCGCCGGAGATGTCACCGAGGTAGAAGGTCTGGTTGCCGGGGTGGTAGACACCGACCTCGTCGGCACCGTCGCCGTTCCAGTCACCGGCCACCGGAACGTCGTTCGGGCTGCCGTAGACGAAGCTGGTCGCCAGCGTGCTGTTGTCGTTGGACAGGTAGAACTTCGACGTCGACGGGTCATACGCCCCGATGGTGTCCTTGCCGTCCTTGTTCCAGTCGCCGGCGATGGGCACCCAGTTGGGGTTGCCGAACTTCACCGAAACAGCCGCCGACGCATTGTCGTTGGAGAGGTAGAACGTCCCCGTCGCCGCGTCGTACGCCCCGATGCTCGCCGAGCCGACACCGTCCCAGTTGCCCGTCAACGGCTTCCACCCAGGGTTCCCGAACATCGCCGACCCAACAGTCCCACCGGCGTTGTTGCCCTCGTAGAACACCTGCGTCTGCGGGTGGTACACACCGGTGCGGGTCGCGGTGTCCTCGATGACCTTGTTGTAGCGCAGGGCCTTGTAGTCGCCGTTGGGGTGCGAGTCGAAGGTGGCGGCGTTGATGGACATCCCGGTGACGTGCTTCACCGGAGTGGAACCGAAGGCGTAGTAGGAGAACTTGGTGTGCGCGGCGTCATCCCACTGGTCGAACAGGATGACGTGGTCGTAGAAGCTGTTGAGAATATCGCCGGGCTTCAGGTCAGCACGGGAGATCTCGTGCGAGTAGCCGGGCAGGTCCCGGGTGCTGGGGTTGGGGTTGGCGCCGAGGTGCCAGGCCATCGAGACGTAACCCGAGCAGTCGGTGCGGTAGTTGCGGCCCGAGGAGTCGGGGTAGCTGCCGCCCTGGTCGTACGTGATGGGCTTGCCCAGCCAGTACTGGGCCCGGGCGATGATCTCGCTACGGGTGATCTGACCGTCCACCGTGGAGGTCGCGGCCTGGGCCACGCTGCTGGTGAACGCGGTGGTGGCGATCGCGCCGGAGGCGGCGATGGAGGCGGCGAGAGCGATCCGGACGAGCTTGGACGCGCGAGAAGGCATGGCGGAACTCCCCTTGGAGTACGAGGTTCAGGCAAGTGAGTGGGCCGGCCGCGCGTCGGACGGCTGCCCTGCAGGAGCAGCGGTCGGCGCGGCGTAGCGGGTGGAGCGGGTGGGGCGGCTTGGTCAGCCCCAGATGAGGTCGTTGGCCGTGACCACGACGGGGGCCGGCTGGGCGGCGGTCGTGGCGGCGGTGGCGGTCCCGGCGTTGAGCGGCAGCAGGACGGCGAGGGCGATGGTGGCAACCGCGGCGGTCTTGGCGATGACGGTGCGAAGCATGATGAATCCTCAGGAGTGCGTGCGAGTCGGTGGATTCGGGCTCAGCGGTCCGCGGTGACGCTTCGTCCGGTTGCCGTCCGGGTGGTGTTCCCTGCTGGCGAGTACCAGCTTCGTCGCAGCTCAGCCTGGGTGGAAGGGCTTTCAGGTGGACGGAAACGTCCTTGGACCGTTCCGTCCAGCGAGGCCGGAAGAGGCCAGCAGTTGCTCGTAGAAGGGCACCACCATCGGTGCCGTGGACGGTTCCGCCCGCCACCCGGCGAACTGCGGTACGGCGCCCAGGGCGCGGTGGCAGAACAGGGCGACCCTGCGCTCCGCCTCCGCCAGGCTGTCGGCCAGCAGATACACCCCCAGCACCGGGGCGGGCTCGGCGCGGGGGTGGAACACGAGGTGCTCGATGCGGTCCTCGGGCCGGAGCGCGGCCTGGAAGAGCTCGCGGACCCCGTCCGGCAGCGGGCTGCCGCTGGGAGCGGGCAGGAGAGCGGTGTGCACGAGATACATGCACCGAGGGTCCCGAACTGGGCAAACGTCGTGAAGGGGATCAACCTGGACGGTTCCGGCCCAGGCCCGAAACGGCCAGCCGTTCGTCACTCTCCTGTGTAATGATCGCGTGCGCATCGAACGCAGGTTCACTACCGGGGGATGAAAACGTGCTCACCACACTCGGCCTGGACAGCACGTCCGAAGCGGTCTACCGGGCGATGCTCGCCCACCCACAGGACGGCGTGACGGCGCTGTCCGAGCGCCTGCGCCGGCCCGAGGACGAGATCCGACGCTCGCTGGACACCCTCAGTGAACTGGCCCTGCTGCGCCCCTCCGGCGAGCGGGCCGGCGCCCTGCGCGCGGTCTCCCCGGACATCGGGATGGAGATCCTGATGGCCCGTCAGCAGGCCGAACTGGCCGCCCAGCAGCTCCGCATCGAGGCGTCCCGCGCCGCCGCCGCCCAGCTCATCGCCGAGTACGCCGATCTGCGGCCCGCCACCAGCCACCCTGGTGTGGAGCAGCTGGTCGGGATCGACCAGATCCGTGACCGGCTGGCCCGGATCGGCCGTGAGCTGCGCGAGGAGGTGATGACCTTCGCCCCGGAGGGTGCCCAGAAGCCCGAGCACATCGAGAGCGCCCGCCCGCTCAACCAGGACCTGCTGGACCGCGGGGTCCGGATGCGCACCATCTACCTGGACAGCGTCCGCAACAGCCCGCACACCGTCGAGTACGTCAACTGGCTGACCGAGCGCGGCGGTCAGGTCCGGACGGTACCCACCCTGCCGACCCGGATGATCATCGCCGACCGCAGCACCGCGGTCATCCCGGTGAGCAGCGACGACACCGCGGCGGGCGCCGTGGTGCTGACCGGCCAGGGCACCATCACCGTCCTGTGCGCCCTGTTCGAGTCGGTCTGGGCCGGGGCCCAGCCGCTCGGCGAGGGCTCGGCCCCCAGCGAACTCGGGCTCAGCGCCCAGGAGTCGGCCATCATCCGGCTGCTCGCCGAGGGCCACACCGACGACGCGATCGCCAAGCGCCTCGGCGTCTCCCCCCGCACCGCCCGCCGCCTGGCCACCGACCTGATGGAGCGCCTCGGCGCCCGCAGCCGCTTCGAGGCCGGCGTCCGCGCCGTGCAGAGCGGCTGGCTCCCGAGCACTCGGTAGCCGCCCTGGTGGACGGAACGGTCCAGGGCCCGTTCCGTCCAACCGGAAGCTCTTCCAACCCCGTTGAGCTGCGACGAAGCTGGTGATCGCCGCCAGGGAGGCAGGCCGGGAACACCGGCCGAAAGCCCCCGGCGGCCGCCGGACCCGGCTGTTCCTGCAGGACAGCCGTGTCGGCCTCACTCACCCGTCTTCGCCACTCAGGGGTATCGCCATGTCTTCGAAGGTCTCCAAGCTCGTCCGGATCGCCCTCGCCGCCTCGATCGCCGCCTCCGGCGCGATCGCCACCACCGCGTTCACCACCACCGTCGCCCAGGCCGCGACCTCCACGGTGGACGGGCAGATCACCCGCAGCGAGATCATCGCCCGGGCGGACTACTGGTACCAGATCGGGGCGCCCATCACCTACACCACGACCGGTGAGACCTACCCCGACTCCTCGGGTCGGGGCTACCGCAAGGACTGCTCCGGCTACGTCTCGATGGCCTGGCACCTGAGCGACAGCCTGGACACCACCCGCCTGCCCAACGTTGCTACCGAGATCCCCCGCAGCCAGCTCAAGCCCGGCGACATCCTCAACAGCCTCGTCGACCACGTCATCCTCTTCGACAAGTGGGACGACGCCGCGCACACCACGTTCTCCTACTACTCCTTCGGCTCCAACCCGGTGAAGCACAAGACCGGCATCTCCATCAACGCCCCCTTGTTCGACTCGCACCCGAACAGCGACTACAAGGCCCTGCGCTACAACAAGGTCATCGACGACGTGGTCGCCCCCACCGCCTCCCGGGTCGACTTCAACGGTGACGGCAAGACCGACATCGCCGGCAAGCTCACCGACGGCCAGCTGCTCCAGTGGGCGGGCAACGGCAACGGCACCATCAGCAGCAGCGGCTACTCCCTGGTCCCCAGCGGCAACTTCGGCGCGGTCAGTGACCTGGTGGCCGCCGACTTCAACAACGACGGCAAGACCGACGTGGCGGGCAAGCTCTCCGACGGCCAGCTGCTGATGTGGGCGGGCAACGGCAACGGCACCGTGAGCGCCAGCGGCTACTCCATGCTGACGAGCGGCAGCTTCGGCTCGGTGAGCGGCCTGCTCGCGGCCGACTTCAACGGTGACGGCAAGGTGGACATCGCCGGCAAGCTCACCGACGGCCAGCTGCTGATGTGGCCGGGCAACGGCAACGGCACGATCAACGGTGCCGCCGGCAACTCCATGGTCTCCAGCGGCAACTTCGGCTCGGTCAGCGACATGGTGGCCGGAGACTTCAACAACGACGGCAAGGTGGACATCGCCGGCAAGCTGTCGGACGGTCAGCTGCTCCAGTGGGCGGGCAACGGCAACGGCACCGTCAGCAGCAGCGGCTACTCCATGCTGACGAGCGGCAGCTTCGGCGCGGTCAGCGACCTGGTCGCCGGGGACTTCAACAACGACGGCAAGGTGGACATCGCCGGCAAGCTGTCGGACGGTCAGCTGCTCCAGTGGGCGGGCAACGGCAACGGCACCGTCAGCAGCAGCGGCTACTCCATGCTCTCGAGCGGCAGCTTCGGCGCGGTCAGCGGCCTGCTCTGACCGATGCCCATCCCTGCGGCGCCGAGCGGACAATCCGCCCGGCGCCGCAGTGCGTCATACCTTCACACCGTCACGGCGCCCATGCCCTCCAGCAGTTCGGCGACCAGCACCACGCCCTCCCGGGTCAGCACCGACTCGGGGTGGAACTGCAGCGTGACGAAGCCGGGCCCGCGCAGCGCGTGCACGTCGGTGGAGTCGTCGGCCCGGGCCACCTCGATGCCCTCGACGGCCAGCCGGGCGGCGTCGGCGTCGGTGCAGCGGGAGGTGAAGGTGTTGTAGAAGCCGACCGTCCGGCGGGTGCCGAACAGGTCGATGTTCTCCTGGGCGCCCTGGTAGGGGACGTCCTTGCGGGCCAGCGGCAGGCCGAGCTCGGCCGAGACCAGCTGGTGGCTGAGGCAGACCGCGAGCAGCGGGGCGGTCCGGGCGCCGCTGCGGGCGGCGGCCAGTGCCTCGGCCACGATCGGCCGCAGGATCGCCATCTTGGGGTCCGCCGGGTCGGCCGGGTCGCCGGGGCCGGGGCCGAGCACCAGCGGCCCCTGATGGGCCGCCACCAGCTCGCGCAGGCCGGGGGTGTCGAAGCGCAGCACCCGCACCCGGTGGCCGAGCGAGGTGAGCAGGTGGGACAGCATCGAGGTGAAGGTGTCCTCGCCGTCCACCACCAGGGTCTCCAGCTCGGCGGTGACGGTGGCGGGCTGCTGCATCCGCAGCCAGAACGGCGCGAGCCGGGTACGCCGGGAGTCCAGCGCGGCCTGCACCCGGTGGTCGTCGGCCAGCACCGGACCACCGCGACGGGCGGTGCGGTGGGCGGGCGCCGGGCGGGCGCCGATCGCGGTGAGCACCCCGGCGGCCTTGGCGTGCGTCTCGGCCACCTCGGAGTCGGGGTCGGAGTGCCGGACCAGCGTCGCGCCGGCCCGGACCACCAGGCCGCCGGTGAGGTCGATGTCGACGGTACGGATGCAGATCGGCGAGTCGAGCTGCTGCCCGCCGCTGGCGGTGCGGCCGATCAGGGCCAGCGCGCCGGAGTAGTAGCCGCGGCCGGTGCGCTCGTAACGCTTGATCACCCGGGTGGCGTTCTGCACCGGGCTGCCGGTCACGGTGGCGGCGAACATGGTCTCCTTGAGCACCTCCCTGACGTCCAGTGAGGTCCGGCCGCGCAGCTCGTACTCGGTGTGCGCGAGGTGGGCCATCTCCTTGAGCCGGGGGCCGAGCACCTGGCCGCCGAGGTCGCCGACGGTGCACATCATCTTGAGTTCCTCGTCGACCACCATGGTGAGCTCCTCCAGCTCCTTGGGGTCGTTCAGGAAGTCCAGCAGCGAGTCGATGCCGGGGCCCGTGGCCGGGTAGCGGTACGTCCCGGAGATCGGGTTCATCACCACGGTGCCGGCGCTCTGCCGGACGTGGACCTCCGGCGAGGCACCGACCAGATAGCGCTCGCCGGTGTGCACCAGGAAGGTCCAGTACGCCCCGCGCTCCTGGTCCAGCAGGCGGTGGAAGAGGCTGAGCGGGGTGGCCGGGCCGAAGTCGTCCAGCCGGGCGGTGAAGTCCCGCCGGATCACGAAGTTGGCGCCCTCGCCCCGGCCGATCTCGTCCGCGATCACGGTCCGGACGATCTCGGCATAGGCCCGGTCGTCGATGTCGAAGGAGCCGCCGGTGAGCGAGATCGGCAGCTGCGGCAACGCGGCCAGCACCTCGGCGAGCGGGAAGGCGTACTGCTCCTCGACCCGGATCCCCTGCAACGGGGTGCCGTCGTCGTGCGCCTCGAAGCCGCGCTCGCGGATCTGCCGGTACGGGACCAGGGCGAGCAGGTCGTGCCGCCCGCCGCCGTCCGGCACACCGAGCGGCACCGGCAGGTCGGCCAGCTCCTCGTGGACGCCCGCGGTGCCGATCAGGATCTCCACGGTGTCCGGCGCGTGCCGGGGGGCGCGGCGGTGCAGCAGGGCGTACGCCGGTGCGTCGGCGGCAGAGAGGCGGTGCAGCAGCGAAGTGAGGCTGGTCACGGTTCGACTGGTCCTTCCGGGAGGCGTGCGGGATGGGATTCCGCTTCCGGGGAGGGCCGTCCGACTGTCCATACGCCGACGGCCGCCCCGAGGGGCGGCCGTCGTGTGCGTCTAGGAACGCGCGACTTGTGGACCACCCACGGGGTTGGTCCACCACCACGAGAAGGTGTGCGGTGCGTTCATGGGCCTGAGCCTAGCGGATGGGAGGGGGAGGTGAGGCTGTCCGGCGGATTGTCCATCAGGTGTCTCACCCATCGGGCGGTGCGCCCTTTTTTTCGGTGGCAACCCGTAGCCTTGACCCTGTGACCGTGACAAATCAGCACTCCTGGCAGTCCCTGCCCGCGGCGCAGCAGCCTGAATGGCCGGATCAAGAGGCGCTGCGCAAGGCTCTTGCGGACCTCGCTTCGTATCCGCCGCTCGTCTTCGCCGGCGAGTGCGACCAGCTGCGCGCCCGGCTCGGTGCCGTCGCGCGTGGTGAGGCGTTCCTGCTACAGGGCGGCGACTGCGCCGAGGCATTCGACGGCGTCTCCGCCGACCACATCCGCAACAAGTTGAAGACCCTGCTCCAGATGGCCGCCGTACTCACGTACGCGGCCTCGGTGCCGGTCGTGAAGGTCGGCCGGATCGCGGGCCAGTACTCCAAGCCGCGTTCCAAGTCGACCGAGACCCGGGATGGCGTGACCCTGCCGGTCTACCGGGGCGACTCGGTCAACGGCTTCGACTTCACTCCCGAGTCCCGGATCCCGGACCCGGAGCGCCTCAAGCGGATGTACAACGCCTCCGCGGCGACGCTCAACCTGGTCCGGGCCTTCACCACCGGTGGTTACGCCGACCTGCGCCAGGTACACGCCTGGAACCAGGACTTCGTGCGCAACTCCCCGGCCGGGCAGCGCTACGAGCAGCTGGCGCGCGAGATCGACAACGCGCTCGCCTTCATGAACGCCTGCGGGGTCGCCCCGGAGGAGTTCCGGACGGTCGAGTTCTACTCCTCGCACGAGGCCCTGGTGCTGGACTACGAGACGGCGCTGACCCGCGTCGACTCGCGCACCGGTGACCTGTACGACGTCTCGGGCCACATGGTCTGGATCGGTGAGCGCACCCGTCAGCTCGACCACGCGCACATCGAGTTCGCCTCGAAGATCCGCAACCCGATCGGCGTGAAGCTCGGCCCGACCACCTCGGTCGACGAGGCGCTCACCCTGATCGAGAAGCTCGACCCCGAGCGCGAGCCCGGCCGGCTCACCTTCATCACCCGGATGGGCGCGGGCAAGATCCGCGAGCACCTGCCCACCCTGGTGGAGAAGGTCACCGCCTCCGGCGCCCAGCCGGTGTGGATCTGCGACCCGATGCACGGCAACACCTTCGAGGCCTCCAGCGGTCACAAGACCCGCAGCTTCGACGACGTGCTCGACGAGGTCCAGGGCTTCTTCGAGGTGCACCGCGGCCTCGGCACCCACCCGGGCGGCATCCACGTCGAGCTCACCGGTGACGACGTCACCGAGTGCGTCGGCGGCGGCGACGAGGTGCTGGTCGACGACCTGCACCAGCGCTACGAGACGGCCTGCGACCCGCGGCTGAACCGGAGCCAGTCGCTGGACCTGGCCTTCCAGGTGGCCGAGCTGTACCGGGGTCACTGACCCCCGATGTGACGAAGGCCCCTCCGCTTTCCGGATGACGGAACGCGGAGGGGCTTTTTCGTGCCCGCATTATTGGGTAAGGTAAGCCTTAGCTCAACGCGCCGCACTAGTCCCCGGGAGTCACCGCGATGTACGTGTGCATGTGCCATGCGGTCACCGAGGCCCAGGTCAAGCAGCAGATCGACGACGGCGCGCAGACCCCGCGCGAGATAGCCAAGGGCTGCAAGGCCGGTACGGACTGCGGCTCGTGCGTCCGCCGGATCCAGGCCCTGCTCGGGGAGCACGGGGCCCGCCCGTGCCCGACAGCCAGGCTGGCCGCGAAGCTCGGTCTGGCCGAGCCCGAGCAGCCGGCCGCCCAGGCCGCCTGACCGCCGCCCCTCGGGTCAGCTCTCCGGCTGCTCGATGAGCTGCGCCAGGTAGAGCGCCTCGCCGAGCTTCTCCAGCAGTTCGAGCTGGGTGTCCAGGTAGTCGATGTGGTGCTCCTCGTCCGCCAGGATCGACTCGAAGATATTGGCCGAGGTCACGTCGTTCTTGGCCCGCATCACCACGATGCCGCGCTTGAGCCGGTCGATCGCCTCGACCTCGACCTGGCGGTCCGCCTCGAACATCTCCTTGACGGTCTGCCCGACCCGGACGTGGAACAGCCGCTGGTAGTTCGGCAGCCCGTCCAGGAAGAGGATCCGGTCGGTCAGCGTCTCGGCGTGCCGCATCTCGTCGATGGACTCGTGCCGGGTGTACTTGGCGAGCTTGGTCCAGCCGAAGTTCTCCTGCATCTTGGCGTGCAGGAAGTACTGGTTGATGGCGGTCAGCTCGGCGGTGAGCTGCTCGTTGAGGAATTCGATGACCTCGGCGTCGCCCTTCATGGCGGTGCCCTCCTGCTCTTCGTCTACAACACACGCGGAACCACGGCTGACCGCATCGTGGCACTGCCCTGGGCGTAATTTCCAGTAAGTTCACACTTACTGGAACATGTGTCGGAATATCCGATTTATCCCGTTCGGGTGACAGTGCGCCGAGGGGCGCGCGCGGCAGGGCGTCCGCCGTCTGTCACCATGGAGGCATGGGTCAGTCAGAACGCGAAGAGCTCCAGCCGCCTGACCCGAGACTCCCTCCCGGCCAGCGCCTGCAGCGCGGCTGGCCGGTGCTGCACTACGGCCCGGTCCCCCGCTTCAAGCCACTGACCTGGGACTTCCAGGTGTTCGGGGCCACCGCCTCGGCGGAGAAGCACAGTTGGGACTTCGAGGGCTTCCACGCCCTCCCCCGGGTCACCGTGCGCGCCGACTTCCACTGCGTGACCCGGTTCTCGATGCTCGACAACGAGTGGAGCGGGGTCGCCGCCGCCACCGTGCTCGAGCAGGTGCCGCCCGCCGACCACGTCACCCATGTGATGATCTGGGCCGAGTACGGCTACAGCGCCAACCTCCCGCTGGCCGAGTTCGCCGACCCCTCGACCGTCTTCGCCACCCACCACGACGGCCGGCCGCTCACCGTGGAGCACGGCTTCCCGGTCCGGCTGGTGGTCCCCGGACGGTACGCCTGGAAGGGCCCGAAGTGGGTCCGCGCGGTCGAGTACATGCGGGCCGACCGCCGGGGCTTCTGGGAGGAGCGCGGCTACCACAACCTGGCCGACCCGTGGGCCGAGCAGCGCTACTCCTACCAGGAGGAGCCGGGCGACGGCCCGCTGCGCTGACCTTGGGTCAGCCTCCCGGTCAGATGAACGGGAAGGTGACGGTCACCGTCGAGCCCTGCTTGGCCGGCTGACCGGCCACCGGGGTCTGGCTGGTCACCTTGCCGGTGCCGAACAGGTTCAGCCCCGCGGTCTGCGACTTGAACCCGGCGTCCTTGAGCGCCTTCTCGGCCTCGTCCTTGGTCATCCCGACCACGTTCGGCACCGGGCGCATGCCCTTGCTGACCGTCAGCGCCACCGGCGCGTCCACCGCCAGCTGGGTTTCGGCCCCGGGGGCGCTGCCGATCACCGCGCCCTGCGCCACCGTGTCGCTGTACTCCTCGGTGACCGTGCCCGGCGTCAGCCGGGCGGTGGTCAGCGACTTCCGGGCGTCCTCCAGCGACTTGCCCGCCAGCGCGGGCACCGCCACCCGCTCAGGGCCCTTCGACAGCGTCACCCGTACGGGGTCGCTCTTCCGCGCCCGCGCGCCCACCCCGGGATCGGTCGCCATCACCTGGCCGGCCGGGACGGTCTCGCTGAACTGCTGCGTGAAGCTGCCCTGCAGCCCGGCCGCGTCCAGCGTCCGGACCGCCTCCGCCTGGGTCTGCGCGACGATCGCGGGCACCTCCGCGTACAGCGCGCCGGACAGCGTGTACGTCGTCCCGCCGACCAGCAGCAGGACGGCGGTCAGCACCGCCGCCCAGATCAGCGGCTTGCGCGAACGGCGCGGCCTGGCCCGCCTGGCCGGGGCCGGCTCGTCGTACGGGCGGGGCCGGGTGAGCATCATGGTGGGCACGTCCAGCACGCTGGTGCGCTCCACCTGATTCAGCACCGAGGTGGCCTCGGTGGTCGGGTGCAGCGGGCTGCGCCGCGCGGAGGCGGGCGGCTCGGCGTCCAGCTGAGCCGGCGTCAGGCGGCGCCGGACCCGCTGCAGCGCGGCCAGCAGCTCCACCGCGTCGTACGGCCTGGCGGCGGGGTCGCGGGAGGTCGCGGCGGCGACTATCGCGTCCAGCTCGGCACCGGCGCCGGGGGCGACCAGGGAGGGCGGCGGGACGTCCTCGTGCAGGTGACGGTAGATCACCTGCATCGGGTTCTCGCCCTGGTAGGGCTTGGAGCCGGTGAGCATCTCGTACAGCAGGATGCCCGCCGCGTAGACGTCCACCCGCTGGTCGGTCGGCAGGCCGGGCTGGATCTGCTCCGGGGCGAGGTAGGAGACGGTGCCGAGCACGGTGCCGGCCGAGGTGGTCTCGGTGACCCCGTCCGCGCCGCTGAGCAGCCGGACCAGGCCGAAGTCGGCGACCTTGACCAGGCCGCCGTCGGTGATCAGCACGTTCTCAGGCTTCACGTCGCGGTGCACCAGGCCCGCGCGGTGCGCGGCGCCGAGCGCGGCGAGCACCGGCTCCAGCACGTCCAGCGCGCCCCGGACGCTGAGCGCGCCGCGGTCCCTGAGCAGGTCCCGCAGGGTGCGCCCGGGCACGTACTCCATCGCCAGGAAGACCGAGCGGCCGTCCGCGCCCTGGTCGAAGACGTTCACCACGTTGGGGTGGGCGAGCCGGGCCACCGCCTTGGCCTCGCGGATGAACCGGCCGGTGAACTCGGCGTCCTGGGCCAGCGAAGGGTGCATCACCTTCACCGCCACCACCCGGTCGAGCCGGGTGTCGGTGGCCCGGTAGACGGTGGCCATCCCGCCGACCGCGATCCGCTGCTCCACCCGGTACCGGGCGTCCAGCAGGGTACCGATCAGCGGGTCGGGGGTGGTGTCCATCCGACGAGTCTATGGGCCGCCCGGTGCGGAACACCCCGGTGGGCGGGCACGCCGTGCCCACCGGGGTGACCGTGGGTCAGATCCGGGCCAGGTCGGCCGCGCCCGCGATGCCGGCGGCGGAGCCCATGGTGGCGAGCACCACCTCGGCGCGAGGGCGGTGCGCACCGCCGGTGATGTACGTCTCGAAGGCGGCCGCGACCGGGTCGAGCAGCAGGTCACCGGAGTCGGAGACGCCGCCGCCGAGCACGAAGACGGCCGGGTCGAAGAGCGCGGCCAGGTCGGCCATGCCGCGGCCGAGCCAGTCGGCCAGCTCGGCGTAGCACTCCAGCGCGAGCGGGTCGCCCTCGGCGGCGGCTTCGGTGATGTGGATGCCCCGGATGGTGTCGGCGAGGCCGTCGTTCAGCTCCAGCATCCGCTTGCCCGCGATCGGGTCGGCGGCGGCCTTCTCCCGGCCGTAGCGGCGCAGCGCGCGGCCGGAGCCGTACTGCTCCCAGCAGCCCTTGCCGCCGCAGCCGCAGAGCAGGCCGTCCGGCACCATGTTGAGGTGGCCGATCTCGCCCGCGACGCCGAACCGGCCGCGGTGCAGCCGCCCGTCCAGCACGATGCCGCCACCGATGCCGGTGCCGACGGTGATCAGCACGGCGTCCTCGTGGGCGGCCGCCGCGCCGAACCTGAACTCGGCCCAGGCCGCGCAGTTGGCGTCGTTCTCGACCACGGTGGTGAGGCCGGTGAGCTCCTCGATCCGGGCCTTGAGCGGCTCGTTCTCCCACGCGATGTTCGGCGCGAAGATCACCGTGGAGCGGTCCCGGTCGACGAAGCCGGGGGCCCCGACGCCGACGGCCGCGACCTCCGGGTGCTGCTCCTTGAGCTCGCGCACGGCCTGCGCGATGGCGTCGACCGCCCACTGGGGGTCGGCCGGGGTGGGTACCCGGGTCCGGGCGAGGATCTCGCCGTTCTCGTCGACCACGCCGGCCGCGATCTTCGTACCGCCGACATCGACGCCGATGGTCAGAGCCATGTGTCCCTCAGCTATTCACTCGTTCCCGCTGAGCGGAAACGGTACCGGTCCGAGGGGTCTCCCGTACACACCGCTGCATACATTATTCGAAGACAATTTTATGGAAGCGGCCGAATCGTATTCAGAAGTCGTACGATTTGCCTCGTTCGGTGACCCCCTACGGGCGGCCGGTCACCAGCTCTGACCAGCGACTTCACTACTTGTCCGACGCTCCGTCAAGGTCGATGTGCTCGGCGTCGGCGTGTCCCGGCGCGGACCAACTCCGCTCGTGGCCGCTCACGGCCGCGCGGTAGGCGGCCAGCAGTTCGCCCCCGGCCGCGGCCAGATGGCCGTACACCTCCGGGTTCTGCTCGCGCAGTTTGCCGCCGATCTCCTGGGCCTTCTCCCCCACCACCGCGGCGAACCGGCGCACCTCCTCCACCAGGTCGGCTCCGGCTGCGCGGTCTGACTGTTCGTCGGCCATCGGGCCCTCCCTCGGTACGGCGTGCGGTTGCCGACGCTACCCGATGCCCTCGGTCAGGCCCCGGGGCCAGAGGTCCCGGTCGGGGGTGAAGCGGACGGTCAGGGTGCCGTCCGTGAGGGCGGCCCCGCTCACCGTGCAGCGGCGCAGCGCGGCGGGCAGCGGCAGCAGCCGGCGGTAGCCGCCCAGGCCGACCACCAGTTCGTCGCCGCGCCGGACCAGCTCCAGCTCGGCCCGGTCGGCGCCCGGCAGCGCCAGGTGCCAGAGCAGCAGACCGTCCTCGGCCAGCCGGTCCTCCACCCACCAGGGGTGCTCGGCCGCCTGCGGGGCGGCGGCGCCGCCGTACAGCTGCTCGGCCACCGCCTCCAGGGCGGGCCCGGGCTGACGGCTGGTCAGCAGCGGGACGTCCAGTTCGGCCGCCAGCTCGGCCAGGGTGTCCCGCTCGCGGACGGCGTGTGCGGCCAGCCAGGGGTCGGCGGAGCCGGTCGCGGCGGCGGGCAGCGCCCGGTGGGCGACCACCGCGTCCAGCCGCAGGCGGTGCAGGGCGAGACCGGCCCGGATCCGGCGCAGCTCGGCCGCGCGGGGGGCGGCCGCCTGCACCACCAGGCGGACGGTGGTGCCGGGCGCCTCGATCACCGCCCGGGCCTCGGCCAGCGCGGCGGCGGCCCGGGTCCGGGCCTCGAACAGCCACTCGGCGGGCATCGGCACCCCGGCGACGGCGGCCAGCAGCGGGCGGAGCGCCCGGGCGGCCTGCCGCTGCTCGGGCAGCAGCCGGGCCAGGTAGCGGTCGAGCTGCTCGGGCAGCGCGAGCGCGGCGATCAGCTCGGCGGGGCGCGGGGCGGCCACCACCAGCACCTGGTCCCGGACGGTGCGCAGCGAGCGGAGCAGGGCGAGCTGACCGGTGCCGGGCAGCGGGGTGAGCTCCTCCGGGTCCAGCGGGGTGGCGCCGAGCAGGTCGAAGGCGGGGCCCAGGACACCGGAGAGTCCGTCGATCGCCGCCCGGAAGGCTGACGGTCCGTCGGTCCTGGCCACCGTCAGGGCGTCGGCGTACCGGACGGCCTGGTCGGTCAGCCGGGTGCCGAGCACGTCGTCCAGCACCCGGTGCGGGTCGTCGGCGGCCAGCAGATGGGTGGTCAGCCCCTGCCGCGCGTGGTGCAGGGCGGTGGCGGCGGCGACCTCCTCGGCCCCGTCGCCGCTGACCAGGATGGTCCGCATCGCGGGTATCAGCTCTCGACGCGCTTCTTCAGCCCGGCCAGCGCGCGGTCGATGATGACCTTCTCCGCCTTGCGCTTGATCATGCCGAGCATCGGGATCTTGACGTCCACGGCCAGCTGGTAGGTGACCTCGGTGCCGTTCTTGGCCGGGGCCAGCGCGTACGAGCCGTCCAGCGAGCGCAGCATCTGACTCTTCACCAGGGTCCAGCTGACCTCGCGGTCGCCGTCCCAGGTGTAGGCGAGCACGTGCTCGTCGCGGATCGCCCCGGCGTCCAGCAGCAGGCGCACCTGCGCGGCCCGGCCGTTCTCGGCGGTCTCCAGGACCTCGATCTCCTTGACCTCGCCGGTCCAGGCCGGGTACGCGGCGAAGTCCGCGATCACCGCCATGACTTCGGCCGGGGTGGCGTCGATGGTGATGCTCGACCTGGTGTGTTCCGCCATGACACGGCCTCCGCTGTCCTGTTACAGGTGTTGCGCCCAGGGAAGGCTATCGCGCTGCCGCCGCTCCCCTTCCCGCCGGGGCATCGGTCCAGGTCACGGCCGTCCGGGCTACCGGCGGGTCACCCGGGTGCTGTCGTAAGGTGCCAGTCGGGAGCACCGGACCAGGTCGCCGGTGTGACTCTTCGAACACCGGGCCGGACAACTCTGGCCATTCCACCTACCGGGCAGTAACGTCCTGCCGTCCCGCAGCGTCGCAGACGAGGAGCAGTCTTGCTCGAGTTCAGCCTTCCGGCCCGCTACCAGGTACCGAGCGGCGGTAACCTCTCCGACCTGGTCCACCAGAACGCCGAGCAGCACTCGGACGTGGCGGTTCTCAGCCGCAAGCTGGACGGACAGTGGGTGGATCTGACGGCGTCCCAGTTCCTCGCCGAGGTGCGCGGCACCGCCAAGGGCCTGATCGCGGCGGGCGTGGCCCCCGGCGACCGGGTCGGCGTGATGTCCCGTACCCGGTACGAGTGGACCGTGCTGGACTTCGCCATCTGGTGCGCGGGCGCGATCACCGTGCCGGTGTACGAGACCTCCTCCGCCGAGCAGGTCGCCTGGATCCTCGGCGACTCCGGCGCCGTCGCGGTGGTCACCGAGACCGACACCCACGCCGCCGTGGTGGCCGGGCTGCGCGACCGGCTGCCGGAGCTGGCCCACACCTGGCAGATCGAGCGCGGCGCCCTGGCCGAACTGGCCACGGCCGGCGCCAAGGTCACCGACAGCACGGTCACCGAGCGCCGCTCGGTGCCGACCGCCGACTCGATCGCCACCATCGTCTACACCTCGGGCACCACCGGACGCCCGAAGGGCTGTCAGCTCACCCACGGCAATTTCCTGGCCGAGCTGGGCAATGTGACGGCCCGTCTGGAGCCGCTGTTCCGCACCGGCCACAGCTCGGTGCTGCTCTTCCTGCCGCTGGCCCACGTGCTCGGCCGGATCGCCGAGATCGCCGCCGTGATCGCCCCGATCAAGCTCGGCCACGTCTCCGAGATCAAGGACGTCACGGCCGAGCTGGCCTCGTTCCGGCCCACCCTGATCCTCGGCGTGCCCCGGGTCTTCGAGAAGGTCTACAACACCGCCCGGGCCAAGGCGCAGGCCGACGGCAAGGGCAAGATCTTCGACAAGGCGGCCGACACCGCCATCGCGTACAGCCGCGCCCTCGACCACGGCGGCCCCGGCCTGGGCCTGCGGATCAAGCACGCGGTCTTCGACAAGCTGGTCTACAGCAAGCTGCGCGCCGCCCTCGGCGGCCGGGCCACCCACGCGATCTCCGGCGGCGCCCCGCTCGGCGAGCGGCTCGGCCACTTCTACCGGGGCATCGGCTTCACCGTCCTGGAGGGCTACGGCCTGACCGAGACCTGCGCGGCCACCGCCTTCAACCCGCACGACCGGCCGAAGATCGGCACCGTCGGCCAGCCGCTCCCCGGCTCCGCCGTACGGATCGCCGAGGACGGCGAGGTGCTGCTCCAGGGCCCGCAGATCTTCACCGGCTACTGGAACAACCCGGCCGCCACGGCGGACGCCCTGCGCGACGGCTGGTTCGCCACCGGCGACCTGGGCAGCCTGGACGCCGACGGCTACCTGACCATCACCGGCCGGAAGAAGGAGATCCTGGTCACCGCGGGCGGCAAGAACGTCGCCCCCGCCGTGATCGAGGACCGGATCCGGGCCCACGCGCTGATCGGCGAGGTGATGGTGGTCGGCGACCGCAAGCCGTTCATCGCCTGCCTGGTCACCATCGACGAGGACTTCTTCCCGAAGTGGAAGGAGCTCACCGGCAAGCCCGCCGACGCCACCCTCGCCGAACTCCGCGAGGACCCCGACCTGCTGACGGCCGTTCAGGCCGCGATCGACGAGGGCAACCAGGCGGTCTCGCACGCCGAGGCGGTGAAGAAGTTCCACATCCTCGACACCGTCTTCTCCGAGGAGAGCGGCCACCTGACGCCCTCACTCAAGCTCAAGCGCAACGTCGTCATGAAGGACTTCGCCGCCGAGGTAGAGGGCCTCTACCGCCGCTAGTCCCTCCGGGCCTCAGCCACCAGGGGCTCGGGGAACTGCGACGCCGACCTCGTACAAGGTGATCCGTCCGTGCGTGGTCAGGCACTTTCGCATGTGACCCCGGCGCCAGATCTCCTCGCAGTTCCCCGAGCCCCTGGATAGTGCAACCGAGCGCCCTGCAAAAGGCGGAGCCTCACTCAGCAGCGAGAAGGCTGGTCAGCCGCCCCGCCAGGAGGTCCCAGCGCCAGGAGCGTTCGACCCAGCGGCGCCCGGCTTCGCCCATGGTGCGGCGGAGTTCGGGGTCGTGCAGCAGCCGGACGATCCGTTCGGCGACCGCCTCCGGCGAGCCGCCGGGGACGACGTAGCCGGTCTCGCCCTCCAGGACGGCGTCGGGGGCGCCCCCGGAGTCACCGGCGATCACCGGCAGCCCGGTCGCGCTGGCCTCCAGGTAGACGATGCCCAGGCCCTCCACGTCCAGGCCGCCCCGGCGGGTGCGGCAGGGCATCGCGAAGACGTCGCCCGCGCCGTAGTGGGCGGGCAGCTCCGACCAGGGCACCGCCCCGGTGAAGCGGACCGAGGCGCTGACGCCGTTGGCCTCGGCGAGCTTCTCGAGCTCGCCCTGGTAGGGGCCGCCGCCGACGATCAGCAGCACCGCGTCCGGCACGTCCCGGAGGATCTGCGGCAGCGCGGCGATCAGGGTGTCCTGGCCCTTGCGCGGCACCAGCCGCGAGACGCAGACCACCACCGGACGGTCCGTCAGGCCGAGCCGGGCCCGGATCTCGGCGCCGCCGGAGTCGGGGCGGAAGGTCTGCTCGTCCACGCCCGGCGGCAGCTGGACCATCCGGGCGGCCGCCTCGGGGCCGACCGCGGCGGCGATCCGGGAGCGGGTGTACTCGCCGAGGTAGGTCAGGGTGTCGGTGCCCGCGCCGATCCGGCGGAGCAGCTGCCGGGAGACCGGCAGCTGGGCCCAGGCGGCCTCGTGACCGTGCGTCATGCCGAGCAGCCGGCCCGCGCCGGCCCGGCGCAGCGCGGGGGCCATCAGGCCGAGCGGTGCGGCGGCGCCGAACCAGACCGAGTCGCAGCCCTCGGCCCGGAGGATCTCGGCGGCCCGCCGGGTGACCCGGGGGGTCGGCACCATCATCTTGGTCCGGTCCCGGATCACCGGGAACGGCTGCTCGGCGTCGAACTTCGCCACCTCGCTGCCGTCCCGCCAGGTCGAGGCGTAGACGACGATGCTGCCGGCGGGCTGGCGCACCGCCATGTTGTGGACGAAGGCCTGGATACCGCCGGGCCGGGGCGGGAAGTCGTTGGTGACGATCAGGGTCTTGTGCATGCCACGGCTCGCTCGGTCGGGGGGTGCTCGGTGTACCGGTCGCTGATCCGTACCATAGGTCAACGCCCCGGTGTGCCGGGAACGCGGCCGGCGGGTGCGAGCACGCTTGTGATTACAGTGGGCAGCCCGTGCCGGTCGACGCATGCGGAGACGGCACGGTGAGAACGGACGGGGGCTCGGGGGTGGATCTGCGCGGCGCGGACCAAGTCGAACGAGGGAGTGCGGTGGAGTTGGCCCCGGCCGGGAGTAGCGGCATCAGCGCGGGCGGTGCCGACCGTACCGCGGCATCGTCACCGGCCGGCGGAGCGCTCTGGGGCCTGGCGGGCGGCTGGCTGGCCACCCGGGTGCTGATCGTCCTGATGGTGCTCGGCCTGGTCCGGATCACCGGCGCCGACGTGACCGCCGACGTCTCGGTGATCTACCACGGCTGGTACCAGGTGCTGCAGACCGGCACCTTCCCGCTGGACGACGTGACCTGGCAGTACCCGCCGGGCGCCGCGCTGGTGATCCTGCTGCCCGGGCTGCTGCCCTGGTCGTACCTGGTCTCGTTCTGGGTCTTCTGCGGCCTGCTGGACGCGTTCGCCATGGGCCTGCTGATGCGGGCCGGGACGCGGCGCGGCCGGAGCTTCACCGGTGCCTGGTTCTGGGTGGCGGGAGTGCCGCTGCTCGGGCCGACGGTCTACTGCCGGTACGACATCATGGTGACCGCGCTGGCGATCGCCGGGCTGCTGGTGGTGCTGCGGCGGCCCGCGCTCGGCGGTGCGCTGCTCGGGCTCGGCGGGCTGGTCAAGGTCTGGCCGGTGCTGGCCCTGCTCGGCACCCCGAAGGGGCGGCGGACCAGGCGGTCCTGGACGGCGGCGGTGGCCTCGTTCAGCGCGCTGGGCTTCCTGCTCGCGGCCGGGATGAACGGCGCCTTCGAGTTCCTCAAGTTCCAGCGGGACCGGGGCACCGAGGTGGAGTCGCTCGGCGCGCTGCCGATCCACTTCGCCCGGCTGGCCGGCGGCTGGCACGGCGAGGTGAAGATGAACTACGGCTCGGTGGAGATGCTCGGGCCCTGGGTCACGGTGATCTCCAAGGTCTCGGTCGGGGCCAGCCTGGCCGGCTTCGCCTGGCTGCTGCTCTGGCGGCTGCGGGCCAAGCGCTGGCAGACCGCGACCACCTTCGACGCGGCGCTGGCCGCACTGCTGGTCTTCACGGTGACCAGCCGGGTGATCAGCCCGCAGTACCTGATCTGGGTGGTCGGCCTGACGGCGGTCTGCCTGACGGTGCGTGGCACCAGCCAGCGTCCGGTGGCGCTGCTGGTGCTGGCCGCGACGCTGTTCACCACGCTGGAGTTCCCGGTGCTGTTCAACCAGGTGGTGAACAGTCAGCCGTGGGGCGTGGCGGTGCTGACGGTGCGTAACCTGCTGCTGCTGGCCGCCGCGATCCTGTCCTGCGTCCGGCTCTGGCGCTCCACCCGGGCCCCCGAGCCGGTCCGGACGCTGGTGCTGCCGCCCGCGCTGGAGGCGCCGGTGCCGGCCGGGTACCCGGTCCGGCCGGGGATCGCCTACGAGCAGGACCTGTTGGACGGCATCGACAGCGCGAACTCCGTCCGGCAGTGATCTCCGCGCTCAGTGCGCGTAGCGCTGGTGCAGGTCCTCGCCCCACTGCCGGGTGAGGTCGGCCAGCCCGAGGCCCAGCCGGGCCCGGCAGAGCCCGTCCAGCCACTCCTCCCGGCCTCCGGCGGGCTCGGTGGCCCCGACGGCCCGGTAGAAGCCGACCAGGCGCTGCTCGCCGAACCGGCGGGCGATCAGGTCGCAGGCGGACCAGGCGAGTTCGTACGCCAGGCCGATGCCGGCCGAGCCGGCCGCGAAGTCGGCGTCGGCGGGCAGCGCCGCCGTGAAGCCCTGGGCCGCGGCCGCCCTGGCCAGCTCCGGCGCGATCTGCTTCGGGCTGCGGCCGGTGCCCCGGTAGCCGGTGTAGTCGGCGACGCCCTCGGAGAGCCAGAGCGGCGTCCAGGGCCGGGTGTCGGCCCGGGTCGCCACGTGGGTGGCCTCGTGCACGGTGACCACCCGGCGGCCGAGCTCGCTGAGCCCGGCGTACGCCTGCGGGTTGATCAGCACCCGGTCGGCCGGGCTGTGCAGCGGTGCCCCGGCGGCGGCCGTGGTGACGGCGGCTATGCCCTGGTACCCGGCGGCGGAGACCCCGAGCAGCTGGGCGAACTGCTCGCCGGTGGCCGGGTGACAGAGCAGCAGCCGGCCCGGCCAGTCGCCGCCCCAGACCTCGGTCACCAGCGGTACGGCCCGGTCGGCGGTGGCCACCGTCTCGGCCAGCACGGCCGGTTCGGCCTGGCCCAGCGCGATGCTGTGCCCGCCGCGGACCGCCCGGACCTCGCCGAGGTCCCAGAGCGCGGCGGCGCCGACCGGCTGGTCGGTGGTCAGCAGCCACTCGCCGTCCACCAGCTCACAGCCGATCCGCCGGGTCAGGACGGCCGGGTGGTCGTCGAAGTCGGCCACCCGCCAGCCGAGTTCGGCGGTCAGGGTCAGGGCGGCGCCGGCCGGTTCGGTGAAGTCGGTGATCCGGTAGGAGAGTTCGGCCAGCGGGAGCTGCGCCAGCCGGGTCAGTACGGTCAGCTCGGCGGCCCGGTGGGCCGGGGCCACCCCAGCCACCAGCGCGGTGCGGTCCAACCGGAGCAGCGCCCTGGCCCGGTCGGCGAGCAGCGCCTCGATCCGGGGCCGGACCGGGACCGCCTCGGCCCCGGCCGGGGTGGCCGGGGCCACCGGCGGCACCCGGACCGGACGGGCCGGCGGCGGCGAGAGCTGCACCAGACCGGCCGCCGCGAGCAGCAGCGCGGCCCGGCGGGACAGCACGGCGCCGCCGGCCCGCGCCCCGGCGTCCGGGGTCGGGCCGGCCGCCGACGGCAGGGCACCGCTCAGACCCGCACCACCCCGGAGACGGGCATCGCGCTGACGCTCTCGTAGCGGACCCGGGCGCCGGGGTAGGGCGCGTGCACGACCACACCGCCGCCGGCGTACATCCCGACGTGGTGCATGTCCCTGTAGAAGATCACCAGGTCTCCCGGCCGGGCCTCGGCGAGGCTGATCCGCTGCCCCGCGCTTGCCTGCTGCTGCGAGGTGCGCGGCAGGGTCACTCCGGCCTGCCGCCAGGCCCAGTACATCAGACCCGAACAGTCGAACGTACGGGGCCCGGTCGATCCGTAGACGTAGGGGGAGCCGATCTTGCTGCTGGCGGCGGCCAGCGCGGCGGCGGCCTGACTGGAGGCGGCGGGCAGGTTGCCGAGGTCGAGCCGTTCGGCGCCCCGGGCGGCCCGCTTGGCGGCGTCCCTGGCGTCGTCGTCGGCCATCCTGGCCCGCTCCCCCGCGCCCAGCGTGTTCAGCAGCCGCTGAGCCTTGGTCAGCCGCTGCCGGATCTCCTGCTTGCTCTCGTTCAGGGTGCGCCGGACGGACTCCAGCTCGGCCAGCTTGGCGGTGGTCTCGGCCCGCCGCTGGTCGAGCCGGCGCTGACTGTCGATCACCTGCCGCAGGGTGTCGTTCTGCCGCTCCGCCGACTGGTCCAGGGTGCGGGCCCGGTACAGGTAGCCGGCCGGGTCGGAGTCCAGCATCAGCTGCACCGCCGGGTCGATGCCGCCCGCCCGGTACTGGGCGGCGGCCACCGAGCCGAGCCCGGCGCGCAGCCGGTTCAGCTCGTCCTGGCCGACCGCCACCTGGTTCTGCAGCGAGCCGGTGTCGGACTGCAGCTGACGCTGCTCCTCCAGCGCCGCGTTGAACTTCTCCGAGGCCTGCTCGGCTTCCTCGTAGAGCTGATCGACCTGGGCCTTGACGTCCTTGCGGGTGGGCGGCTCGGCCGGGGCCCCGGGCGCGGCCCCGGCGGCGCCGGTGGCGGCCATCCCGAGCACCGTGGTGGCCGCGGCGGTGAACACCAGCGCCCGGGTGAACCGGCGGGCGCCTGGCAGGGGAGAACGACTGTACGTCGACATACCGGCGGCGGCTCCATTCCTGCGCCGGGCCACCGCCGCCGCCCGGGGTCGGGCGGCCTCCGAGCGAAGGTCCGGGGGCAGACGTTAGCGAGTCGCGGCGATCTAGTCCAAACCCCTACAGCACCGAATATTTGACCATTAATCGGACATCTGACCGATCGTCCGGAAACGCCGCAGGCCCGGCACGGGGCCGGGCCTGCGGGAGTTGCTTCGGACGGGTGGTCAGACCCGGACGATGCGGGTGATCGACATGACCGTGGCCGACTCGTGCCGGACCAGGGCTCCGGTGTGCGGGGCGTGCACGATCTGGCCGTTGCCCACGTAGAGGCCGACGTGGCCGCCCCCGCTGTAGATGATCAGGTCACCGGGCTTGGCGTCGGCGATGTTGGTGCCGATGTTCTGGCCGGCCCCCATCTGCGACTGCGAGGTGCGCGGCAGCGAGATCCCGGCCTTGTCGAAGGCCCAGACCATCAGGCCGGAGCAGTCGAAGGAGTTCGGGCCGGTGGCACCCCAGCCGTACGGCTTGCCGATCTGCGCCTCGGCGGCGGCGATCACGGTGGCGGCGTACGAGCCGGCCGGCAGGCCGCTCAGGTCGGTCCGGGTCTCCGAGCGCGAGGCGCGGTCGTCGGCCTTCGGGGTGGCGGCGGCGGCCTTGGTGGCCGACTCGGCGGCGGCCTTGGCCTCGGCGGCCCGCAGCTCGTCCTGCTCCTTGCGGCTGAGCGTGTCGAGCAGCGCCTGCGCGCTCGCCAGCTTGGCCTGGATCTCGTCCTTGCCCGTCTTGAGCTCCTGGGTGGTCTTCTCCAGGTCGGCGAGCTTGTTCTGCGCCTCGGACTTCTGCTGGTCGAGCTTGCTCTGCTCGCCCTTCAGCGTCTTGAGGGTGTCCGCCTGGGAGGTGCCGAGCTGGCTCAGCGAGTCGGCCTGGCCTAGGAAGGCGTCCGGGCTGCTGGAGAGCATCAGCTGGACGGTCGGCGATATCCCGCCGGTCCGGTACTGCTCGGCGGCGATCTCACCCAGGGTGCTCTGAAGGGTGGTCACCTCGGCCTGCTGCCGGGCCACCTGGTCCTGGAGGCCGCTGACCTGCTTCTGCAGGGTCTGCTGCTTCTCCGTCGCCGCGTTGAACTTCTCGGTCGCGACCTCGGCCTGCTCGTTCAGCTGGTCGACCTGGGTCTTGACCTCGTCCTTGGTGGGAGTCGGGTCGGCATGCGCACCGGTCTGGGCGGACAGTGCCACCGCAGCGGCGGCGGCAGCCGTGATGATCGACACGCGGGTGCGGCTGGCAGGCTTGGGACGACGATGGGACGCCACGAAGGCGGGCTCCTTCTTCCTACGTCCGCCTACCGGGTGAGCTGACGGGTTCGGGCTGGAAGAGATGCCCTACGACGCCTCACCGCCGAGCCGTCTCACGACGGTCCGTCGACCTGGCGCCGATTCACCCCGAGGAACATGGTTCCCCGGCTCCGATCGACAGCGCCCTCACTCGGGCTTCCCCGTAAGGCAGTCGGACTGCCTCGCTGTGTCTCGGACTCGGCGGTAACCCCCGCCGCCACCCAGGCTGGGTGATCGACAGTGCGGTGGTTCGAGATGGACCCTAGTAACCCAACCGTGATCGGTTCAAATCCTTGTAAGAAAAAAGTCGTAATGAAGTCGTGATTCTTTGGAGAATACGACTGAGTGTGACCGGAAATGCACGCTGTGCCGATGGATTCTCAGGATGCGGTCACAGCGAGGCCCACCAGAGGTGTCCCAGATCACAGGGAGGTTCTGGCGGGCCCGCGCGTGTCACAGGGCGTCAGTTGTGCGCCTTGAGGGGGAGATGTCCGTTATGCCGTGTCAGGCTGACGGTGGATCAGACCCGGCGGATGGTCTTGATCGGCATCGCGTCGGCCTTCATGATCTTCACGACGTCACCGGTGTGCGGCGCGTGCACCACGTAGCCGTTGCCGATGTAGATCCCGATGTGGTGCGCGTCCGAGTGGTAGACCACCAGGTCGCCCGGCTGCGCGTTGGCGTAGTCCTTGCCGACGTTGGTGCCGACGGTGGCCTGCTCCTGCGAGGTGCGCGGCAGCGAGACGCCCGCCTGCTGGTACGCCCAGACCACCAGGCCGGAGCAGTCGAAGGAGTTCGGTCCGGTGGCACCCCAGACGTACGGCTTGCCCTGCTTGCCCATCGCGGCGTTGACCGCCACACCGGCGTAGCCGCCGACGGCCGGCAGCGAGCCGACGTCGATCCGCTCCCCGCCGCGCGAGGCGCGGTCGCCCAGGACGGCGTTCCGGTCGGCCGAGCTCAGCTGGTTGAGCAGCTTCTGCGCCTCGGCCAGCTTCTTCTGCACCTCGGCCTTGGCGTCGTTCAGCACCTTGGTGTTGCGGTCCAGCTCGGCCAGCGTCTCCGCGGCCTCGACCTTCTGCTGGTCCAGCCGGCGCTGCTGGTCCTGCAGCGACTTCAGGGTCTGCGACTGGGTCTGGTTCACCTGGTCGACGCTGGACGCCTTGCTCAGGTAGTTCTCCGGGTCGGAGGAGAGCATCAGCGCGACCGAGGGGTCCACCCCGCCGTCGCGGTACTCCTGCGCCGCCACGGCCGCCAGGCCGCCCTGAAGCTGCGTCATCTGCTCCTGGCCGCGGGCCACCTGGTCCTGGAGCTGGTCGGCCTGCTTGCGCAGCTGGTCGGTCCGCTCCTTGGCGCCGTTGTAGCGCTCGGCGGCCTGCTCCTGCTCGGTGAAGAGCTGGTCGACCTGGACCTTCACCTCGTCCTTGCTCGGCTTGGCCGGCGCCGCGTGGGCACCCGCCTGGGCCGACAGGGCGACCGCGGTCGCTGCGGCAGCGGTCAGCACGGAGACCCGTGCACGGCTCGGCTGCTTGGGGCGGCGGTGGGAAGCCAAAGGACTAGCTCCTTCATCACTCCTGGACGCGACCTCACCCGTTCGGGTGCTTGTCCAGAATATAGGTTTGACGCCCGACCCTAGTGAAGTTGTCACGGGTGCGCCACTCCCCTACCCCTACGAACTTCCGCCCACAGACCGGAATTCACCGGACCGACACAACCCGGTCACCCGCCCTGACCAGCCGTCAGTCAGGCTTACGGCCTGGCCAGCCGCTTCAGCAGGAGCAGCGAGGCCACCGGGCGCGCACCGGCCTTCTTCACGCCGTCGGCGACCTCCTTGTCGGTGGAGACCACCACCACCGGACGTCCCTGCGGCTCGGCCCTGACCAGCCGCCGGATCAGCTCGTCCGCGGTCTCGCCGGTCCGGCTGAACCGGACCCTGACCCCGCGCGGCGGCGCCAGGATCACCGGCACGTCCAGGTCCTGGCCGTCGAAGACACAGGTCACCTCGGCCTGGGTGCGCTGGGCCAGCATCGCCAGACCGCCGAGCAGCCGGATCCGCTGCTGCTCCAGCGGCAGCGTCGGGTACCCGGTCTTGGTCACGTTGTAGCCGTCCACCACCAGGTGGACCTGAGGGATCGCCAGCAGCTGGTCCAGCAGCGCCGGGTCGTCCTCGGCCAGCGCCCGCCGGGCCACGTCGTGCGGCGAGGCCGAGGCCGGGGCCACCGCGTCCACCAGATCGGCCGGGTGGATCTGCGCCACCGGCAGCGCCAGCTCCCGCTGGAGGCCCTGGGCGGACTGCAGCACGGTGTCCAGCAGCAGCCGCAGCCGCATGTCCTCGACGCTGCGGCCCTCCCGGGCCGAGCGGCGGCCGGTCTCCAACGCGGTCTCCAACTCGGTGATCCGGTGCCGGAGCCGACGGGCCTCGGCCTCCGCCGCACTGTGCTCGGTGGCCGCCGCGGCCCGCGCCTCGGCCAGCTCGGACTGCGCCTTGCGAGCCTCGGCCTGCGCCCGCCGGGTGTCGCTCTCCAGCGTGCGGACCTTCTTCCGGAGCGACTCGGCCTCGCGTCGGACGCCCTCGGAGTCGGCCCGCTGCCGGTCCAGGTCGGCCCTGGACTGGGCGCGCAGCTCGGCCAGCTCCTCCTGGAGCTTCTCGACCAGCCGGGCCGCCTCGGCCGCCGCGCCCTCGGCGCCGGCCCGCTCGACCTGCTCGCCCGCCTCGCTGACCAGCCGGGCCCAGCCCGCCGGCCGGAGCAGGTAGGCGGCCGCCGCCACGTCCATCGGGTCGGCGGCGCCCGGCACGCTGCCCGCCTCCAGCGCCTGCACCAGATCCGGCTGCCCGAGCCGGAGCCGATCGGCTATCCGCAGCCGGAAGGCCGGGTCCGCCTCCAGCGCGGCGGCCAGCGCGGTGGCCGCGTACTTGGCCCGCCGGGCCGGGGTGAACTTCGCGTACTGGCGCAGTGAGACCGGCAGTTCGGCCGCCGGCAGGCCGCCGAGCGCGTCGGCGGCGATCCCCACCACCCGGTGCCGGACGCCCTCGGGGAGCGGCCGGCCGAGCTGCTCCGGGCTGTCCACGGTGGGGTCAGGGCCGTCGGCGGGAGCGGGCGACGGGGCATCGGCCGGCCCAGGAGCGGCCGGGGTCGTGGCCGCGGGAGGCTGCTCCTGCGACTCGGCCGCCCCCCTTGCTGCGTCCACCACGTCCTCGGCTCCGATCCTGCTCCGCGGGGTCCGTACGGCTGGTTGCCGCTGCCCTCAAACACACCGCTCTCTGCAATTGTCGCGGTTACCTGCCCCGGCCCGACCCGCGCCACACTCCGCGCGGGCCCGGGCCGGTCCCCAGGGTCAGGACTGCTGCTGCTCCTCCGCCGCCTGCTCGGCGTCCGGACGTGCCACCAACTCGACCTGGTCGACCGCGTTGCACCAGCGGCAGCGGACCGACTCCAGCGTCTCGGTCAGCACCTCGGTCTCCTCCACCTTGGAGTCACCGGCCAGGTCGAAGTGCAGGAACTCCACCACCCGGGAGGACCGGGTCACGTCGAAGCGGGTCAGGTTGCCACAGAGCGTGCAGCGCCAGCGGGTCTCAGCGGTCGGGGCGGCGATCGTCATTCTGCCAAGTCCTCTCGTTGGTGCTGCCTCGCGGCGGTCACCCAGGGTCCGGAGGGCCAAGCCTATTGCCTGCCGGTAGGACCGGGTCCACCTGGTCCGTGATGCGGGCAGGGGCTGTCTCCCGACTCGCGTCGGATAGTGGGCGGCGTTGGGGTGCGTGCCTCGGCGGCGCCGAGGAGGGAGCCTGATGCAGCGCATCGGCGACCGACGAGAAGCCGGCGAGGTGCGTGCCCCGGCGGCGACCGCCCGGCGCGAGTCGGGAGACAGCCCCTAGGCCACCCGCAGTACCCGGCGGTGTCGCCGGAGCCGTCCGGAGGAATGCTCTCCGCTATGGCCATCCCCGTCCTGGACCACCTCGACGCCCCGGGCGGCAGGACACCGGAGCGCCCCCCGATCGTCACCTTCACGCTGATCGGGCTGAGCGTGCTGACCCTGCTGATCGGCCCGAGCTTCGGGCTCAACCCCCGCTACGGCACCGGCCAGGGCCGGGTCTGCGCCGAGCAGCGGTACGAGCAGCGCTGGGGCGCGGTGCCCGCCGAGCTGCTGTCGAACCGTCCGCTGACGACCGCTCAGCTGGACCGGCTGCCCCCGGCCACCGCGGACTGCCCGCCCCGGGTGACGCCCCGGAAGATCCCGGTGCTCTCGGTGCTCAGCTCGCTGTTCGTGCACGCGGGGTGGCTGCACCTGCTCGGGAACATGCTGTTCCTGTTCGTCTTCGGCCCCGGGGTCGAGCAGCGGTTCGGCCGGGTACGGTTCCTGCTCGGCTACCTGACGGTCGGTTACCTGGCCACCTACGGCTGGGCGGTGACCGAGGCGCACGGGACGGAGTCGGTCCGGGCGCTGGTCGGCGCCTCCGGCGCGATCGCCGGGGTGCTCGGGTGCTACCTCCGGCTGTACCCCCAGGCCCGGGTGACCACGCTGGTGCCGCTGCTGCTCTTCCTGCCGCTGCGCTTCCCGGCCTGGCTGGTGCTCGGCCTGTGGTTCCTGCTGCAGTGGCTCTCGGTCCGCCAGGACGGCCCCGGGGTGGCGTACCCGGTGCACGTCATCGGCTTCGCCGCCGGGTACCTGGCCACCTGGCTCACCGTTACGCTGACCCGGAACCCACGGACAGGAGCGACAGAGTGATCACCGCGATCGTGCTCATCAGGACCAGCGTCGACCGGATTCCCGAGATCGCCGAGGCGATCGCCTCGATCGAGGGCGTCAGCGAGGTCTACTCCGTGACGGGTGGCTACGACCTGGTCGCGATGGTCCGGGTCCGCCACCACGACGACCTCGCCACCGTGATCCCCGGCCGCCTCAACAAGATCCCGGGCGTCGAACACACCGAGACCCAGATCGCCTTCCGCACCTACTCCAAGCACGACCTCGAAGCAGCCTTCGCCCTGGGCCTGGACGAATAAGCAGACGGCAAGTTGCACCACCCAGGGGCTCGGGGAACGGCGACGGTTCGTGGCTGGCGGGCATCACTGCGAAAGTGCCTGACCACCCACGCACGTTGAACGCTCCCGAGGTCGGCGTCGCAGTTCCCCGAGCCCCTGGTGGTTGCCCTTTCACCGCCGAGTGTCGGCCACGCAGCGCCCGCCCTCGCTGCGGTAGCTCCAAGCCGCCCCGTCGGAGACGAGCTCGCGGACGGCCCCCAGGAACCGCTCCAGGTGCTCGTCCGGCGTCCCCGCCCCGAAGCTCACCCGGATCGCGTTCAGGCTGCGCTCGCCGGGCAGCGACGGCTCCGGCGCGCCGCACTCGGACGGTGCGGCCTCCTCGCCGCCGAGCAGGGTCCGCACCAGCGGGTGGGCGCAGAACAGCCCGTCCCGCACGCCGATCCCGTACTCGGCGGACAGCGCCGCCGAGAAGTGCGAGCTGTTCCAGCCCTGCACCACGAAGGACAGCACCCCGACCCGGGCGGCATCGGTACCGAACAGGCTGAGCACCCGGACCTCCGGGATCTCGGCCAGCCCGGCCTGCAGCCGGTCGATCAGCTGCTGCTCGCGCGCCTCCAGCGCGTCGAACCCGGCCTCGGTGAGCGCCCGGCAGGCGGAGGCCACCGCGTAGGCGCCGATCACGTTCGGGGAGCCGGCCTCGTGCCGGGCCGGGCCGGTCTGCCACTCGACCGCGACCGAGCCGTCCAGCTCGCGGGCGACGGTCCGGCTGGCGCCGCCGCCGGCCAGGTACGGCTCGGCCGCGTCCAGCCAGTCGCTGCGCCCGGCCAGCACCCCGGCGCCGAACGGGGCGTACAGCTTGTGGCCGGAGAAGGCGATCCAGTCCACGCCCAACTCCCGCACCGAGACCCGGTGGTGGGGCGCCAGCTGGGCGGCGTCCAGCACCACCCGGGCGCCGTGCCGGTGGGCGACCTCGGTGAGCTCGGCGACCGGCCAGAGCTCGCCGGTGACGTTGGAGGCGCCGGTGACGCAGAACAGCCGGTGCTCGGCGGGCTGCTCGGCCAGCGCGGCGTCCAGGGCGGCGACCGCCTCGGCGTGCGAGCGCGGGGCGCGCAGGTAACTGACGGTCAGGCCGTCCCGGCGCCAGGGCAGCAGCGAGGCGTGGTGCTCGGTCTCGAAGGCGAACACCCGGGTGCCGGCGGGCAGCACGCCGGCCAGCAGGTTGAGCGAGTCGGTGGTGGCCCGGGTGAAGACCACCTGGTCGCCCTCGCGCAGGTCGAGGAACTCCTCGACGGTGCGGCGGCTCTGCTCGAACAGGTCGGTGGAGAGCTGCGAGAGGTACCCGGCGCCGCGGTGCACGCTGCCGTAGTACGGGGCGTAGGCGGCGACGTCGTCCCAGACCCGCTGAAGCGCCGGGGAGCTGGCGGCGTAGTCCAGGGCGGCGTAGCTGACCTTCTCGCCGGTGACCAGCGGGACCTGGACGTCGTGGCCGAGGACGGCGAGCGGGGCGCAGATTTCGGTGGAAACAGACATGGGAGTGCACTCCTCGGAAGGTCCGGGACCTCGGGGTGCAGCTGTGCCGCCGACGTCCGCGCTTGCCACGCGGACGGTTCGCCGCGGAGCCCGGTCCTCACCCAGGGCACCCCGCCACGGACGGAGGGTTGCCGGACAGCAAGCTGGGGCTTGTCGCTGTCACTCATGACCTGCCGAGGACTCTAGGCGAGCCTCCGAAAGTGGTCAAACACCCGTCCGCCATCCGGACAGCGCGAAGGCCCGGCAGGCAGCCTGCCGGGCCTTCAACTCACCGTTCAGGTACGGGTGGTGGCCGCCGCCCAGTCCTTCAGCAGGGCCTCCGCCGCGCCCGAGTCGATGGCGGCGGCAGCCCGCGCCATGCCGGCCGCGAGCTGCTCGGCCAGCGGGGCGTCGGTCAGCTCCAGCGCGGTCAGCGCGGCGGCGCTGTTCAGCAGGACGGCGTCCCGGACCGGGCCGCGCTCCCCCGCCAGCATCCGGCGGGCCACGTCGGCGTTGAACTGCGGGTCGCCGCCGCGCAGCGCCTCGATGCCGACCGGCTCGATGCCGACGTCACGCGGGTCGAAGGTGGTCTCGGTGACCTGACCGTCCTTCACCAGCCAGACGTGCGAGGTGGTGGAGATGGTCAGCTCGTCCAGACCGTCGTCGCCCCGGAAGACCAGCGCGGTGGCACCGCGCCGGGCCAGCACGCCGGCGATCAGCCCGGCCAGCCGGGTGTCGAAGCAGCCGATCGCGTGCGCGGTGACCCGGGCCGGGTTGGTCAGCGGGCCGAGGATGTTGAAGGCGGTCGGCACCCCGAGGTCGCGGCGGGCCGGGGCGGCGTGCCGCATCGCCGGGTGGAACATCGGCGCCGGACAGAAGGTCAGGCCGACCTCCTCGGCGATCTCGGCCACCCGGGCGGGCGTCACGTCCGGGCTGATGCCGAGCTTCTCGAGTACGTCGGTGGCGCCGCTGGCGGAGGAGGCGGCCCGGTTGCCGTGCTTGACCACCTTGGCCCCGGCGGCCGCCGCGACGATCGCCGACATGGTGGAGATGTTCACCGTCTTGGCCCGGTCGCCGCCGGTGCCCACGATGTCCACCGCCGGGCCCGGGATGTGCAGTTGCTGGGCGTGCGCGTACATCGAGTCGACCAGGCCGGCGATCTCGTCCACGGTCTCGCCCTTGGCCCGCAGCGCGACCACGAAGCCGGCCACCTGGACGGGGGTGGCCTCGCCGCCCATGATCCGGTCCATCGCCCAGGCGGTGTCGGCCTGACCGAGGTCCTGCCCGGCCAGCAGCGTGCTCAGCAGGTCCGGCCAGGTGCGGACCACCTGCGCGGGGTCGCTACCGCCGTTCGCAGGTTGCGCGTTCACCATGGCTGACTCCAGCTCTCGATCGGGGATGCTGGAGCCAGCCTAGCGATCCGGGGTGCCCGGACGCGGGGTCCTTCTCTACAGGTGAGACGCGGCCTGACGGGGCCTCAGCGGTGGGCGGGCGTCCGCTTGGCCGCCCGGGCCCGGAGCAGGGTGGCGGCGGCCTCCGCCAGCGCCACCGGGTCCACCGGGTGGGAGATCGCGGCCTCGGCCCGGCTCCAGGCGGCCAGCCAGGAGTCCTGCGGCCGGCCGATCAGCACCAGCACCGGCGGGCAGCCGTAGATCTCGTCCTTGATCTGCCGGGCCACCCCGAGGCCGCCGGCCGGGACGGCCTCGCCGTCCAGCACGCAGAGGTCGATCCCGCCCTTCTCCAGGGCGCGGAGCACGGCGGGCACCGTGGCGCACTCCAGCACGTCGACCTCGGGGAGGTCGGCGGCGGGGCGGCGGCCCAGCGCGAGGGTGACCTGCTCACGGGTGTTCCGGTCGTCGCTGTAGACGAGGACGGTGAGCGTCTCGTCGGTCGTGTGCGCCATGGGCCCTGCTCCCGGGTACTCGTCCTCTTATATGGCTGTGCTCCGGCCCGGTGTGACCCGGACCACGTTCACTTCCGGATGCTACTCCCGCACACCCCTCGTGGTGACCCTCTGGCGCGATCTCCCTCGGACGAGCCGCCACGCCCGTCGCGCACACGGGCGACGGATCGTCACCCCAGAAGAGCTGTTCCACTCGTACGGCGGACCCGCTAGCCGACCGACCCCCTCGCGCCCCGCAAGGACACGCGGGGCGAACGGGTACTCCTGCCGTCAATGAACCGTCAGAAATGGGACGCCACCTCCTCGGAGCCCTCGTCCGACGCCCCGTCGGCTGCCAACGGGGCATACCGCACGCACCGGACACTCCGAGGTACACCCCCCGGCGTGAAGACGGAATAAGGGACCGACATAATGTCCGTCGTGGCGACAGCAACAGCAACAGAAACCGGACACGCGCACGGAGCGGTCAACAGGCCGAACCTGGTCAGCGTCGGAACCATCGTCTGGCTGAGCTCGGAGCTGATGTTCTTCGCGGCCCTGTTCGCGATGTACTTCACGCTCCGCTCGGTCAAGGGCGCGGAGTTCTGGTCTGAGAAGGCCCACGCGCTCAACGTGCCCTTCTCCTCGGTGAACACCACGATCCTGGTGCTCTCCTCCCTCACCTGCCAGCTCGGCGTCTTCGCCGCCGAGCGCGGTGACGTGAAGAAGCTCCGCTCGTGGTTCATCATCACCTTCGTGATGGGCGCGATCTTCATCGGCGGCCAGATCTTCGAGTACACCGAGCTGGTCAAGAAGGACGGCCTCTCGCTGTCCTCGGACCCGTACGGCACGGTGTTCTACCTGACCACCGGCTTCCACGGCATGCACGTGACGGGTGGTCTGATCGCGTTCCTGCTGGTCCTGGCACGGACGTACGCAGCCAAGCGGTTCACGCACGAGCAGGCCACCGCCGCGATCGTGGTGTCGTACTACTGGCACTTCGTCGACGTCGTGTGGATCGCCCTGTTCGCGACCATCTACCTGATCAAGTAACCAGCTGATCAGGTCGCTGGCCGACGGCCGGAGCCGTACCCGCACCGACCGACCGCGCGCGTCCCCGCAGCCGGCCCGGGCAGACCGGGCCGCGAGGCACGCCCACCAGCCGACCAGATCCTGACCCCGGGGTTAATCCGTGAAAAAGCTCTCCGCACGACGGCGCCATCCACTGGCGGCGCTGGTCGTCCTACTCTTCGCCCTGGCGGCCACCGGGGGGCTGTACGCCGCGTTCCTGCCCGCCGAGAAGGCGCAGGCCGACAGCTCGGTGCAGTCGCTCGCGATCGACGAGGGCAAGAAGCTCTTCGCCGTGGGCTGCTCCTCCTGCCACGGTCTGAACGGGCAGGGCAGCTCGGACGGTCCGAGCCTGGTCGGCGTCGGTTCCGCAGCGGTGGACTTCCAGGTTGCCACCGGCCGGATGCCGGCTCAGCAGCCCGGCGCCCAGGTGCCGAAGAAGAAGAACATCTACTCCCAGGCCGAGATCGACCAGATGGCCGCCTTCGTGGCCTCGCTCGGCCCCGGCCCGGTCGCTCCGGCCAAGGAGCAGTACACCTCGACCAACCCGGACGACGTCGCCAAGGGCGGCGAGCTGTTCCGCACCAACTGCTCCCAGTGCCACAACTTCGCGGGCCAGGGCGGTGCCCTGTCGCAGGGCAAGTACGCTCCCGCGCTGGACGGCGTGGACCCCAAGCACATCTACGAGGCCATGCAGACCGGCCCGCAGAACATGCCCTCCTTCCCCGACGGCATCATGCCCGAGGAGCAGAAGCGTCAGATCGTGGCCTTCGTCCGCCACACCACCAATGACGAGCCCAACCCCGGCGGTCTGAGCCTGGGCAGCCTCGGCCCGGTGACCGAGGGTCTGTTCGGTTGGATCTTCGGACTCGGCAGCCTGATCGCGATCGCGATCTGGGTCGCCGCCCACACCACCAAGGCCAAGAAGTCATGAGCCACGACAACATGTCCAAGGACACCCTGCCGGAGTCGCACGACTCCCACGGCACCGAGGTCGCCGCACACGGTGACCCGTTCGCCGACCCGGGCCTGCCGGCCCACGAGCCGCGTCGCACCGACATCGACGAGCGGGCCGCCAAGCGGGCCGAGCGTCAGGTCTCGCTGCTCTTCATCCTGTCGATGCTGTCGACGGTCGGGTTCATCGCGTCCTTCGTGATCTTCCCGATCGACAAGATCGTCTACATCTTCCCGATCGGTCACGTCAGCGCGCTGAACTTCTCGCTCGGCCTGACCCTCGGGGTGGCGCTCTTCTGCATCGGCGCGGGCGCGGTCCACTGGGCCCGCACCCTGATGTCGGACCACGAGCTGCCGGCCGAGCGCCACGCGATCGAGGCCGACGACGAGGTCCGCGCGGACGTCATCGAGCAGTTCAAGACCGGCGCCGCCGAGTCCGGCTTCGGCCGCCGCAAGATGATCCGCAACACCCTGATCGGGTCGATGGCCCTGGTGCCGCTCTCCGGTGTGGTGCTGCTCCGCGACCTCGGGCCGCTGCCCGAGGACAAGCTGGAGCACACCGGCTGGAAGGAGGCCACCAAGGCCAAGCCGATCCAGCTGATCAACATGAACACCAACGAGCCGATGAAGCCCGAGGACATCGTGGTCGGCTCGCTGAGCTTCGCGAAGCCCGAGGGTCTGGAGGAGGACTCGCACGAGTTCCAGGTCCAGATCGCCAAGGACGCCCTGATGCTGATCCGGATCGCTCCGGAGGACATCAAGGACAAGGAGTCCCGGGACAAGGGCTTCGAGGGCATCCTCGCCTACTCGAAGATCTGCACCCACGTCGGCTGCCCGATCAGCCTCTACGAGCAGCAGACCCACCACGCGCTCTGCCCCTGCCACCAGTCGACCTTCGACCTGGCGGACGGCGCCCGCGTCATCTTCGGCCCGGCCGGTCACCCGCTGCCGCAGCTGAAGATCACTGTTGACGAAAAGGGCTACCTGGTCGCCACCGGCGACTTCGACGAGCCCGTTGGCCCGAGTTACTGGGAGCGCAGCCGATGACCGCGAGCAGCACCAAGGGTGCCGCAAAGCCGGCCAGCACCCGTGCCAAGCCCGCCAACAAGGCGGAGTCGGCCGCGGACTGGGTGGACGGCCGTCTCGGCCTCTACACCCTGGCCAAGGCCAACCTGCGGAAGATCTTCCCGGACCACTGGTCCTTCATGCTCGGTGAGATCTGCCTCTACACCTTCATCATCATCATCCTGACCGGCGTCTACCTGACGCTGTTCTTCACCCCGAGCATGGGCGAGACCGTGTACCACGGCTCGTACGCCCCGCTCCAGGGCATCAGGATGTCGGAGGCGTACGCCTCCACGCTGGACATCTCGTTCGAGGTCCGCGGCGGTCTGCTGATCCGTCAGATCCACCACTGGGCCGCGCTGGTGTTCGTCGCCGCGATGCTCGTGCACATGATGCGCGTGTTCTTCACCGGCGCGTTCCGCAAGCCGCGCGAGGTCAACTGGCTGTTCGGCTTCCTGCTGCTGTTCCTGGGCATGTTCGACGGCTTCATGGGCTACTCGCTCCCGGACGACCTGCTCTCCGGTACGGGTATCCGCTTCATGGAGGGCGCGGTCCTGGCCGTGCCGCTGGTCGGCACCTACCTGCAGATGTTCCTGTTCGGCGGGGAGTTCCCCGGCACCGACATCGTGCCGCGGTTCTTCACCATCCACGTGCTGCTGATCCCGGGCGTCATGCTGGGCCTGCTGGTGGCCCACCTGATCCTGGTCTTCTACCACAAGCACACCCAGTGGGCGGGCCCGGGCAAGACCGAGAAGAACGTCGTCGGCATGCCGCTGATGCCGGTCTACATGGCCAAGGCCGGTGGCTTCTTCTTCCTGGTCTTCGGCATCATCTCGGCCGTCTCGGCGATCGCGACCATCAACCCGATCTGGGCGTACGGTCCGTACCGCCCCGACCAGGTCTCCACCGACGCGCAGCCCGACTGGTACATGGGCTTCTCCGAGGGTCTGATCCGCATCATGCCGGGCTGGGAGATCGGCCTCTGGGGCCACACCCTGAACCTGGGTGTGTTCATCCCGCTGATGATCTTCCCGCTGGTGCTGGTGGCCATCGCGGTCTACCCGTTCATCGAGAGCTGGGTGACCGGCGACAAGCGCGAGCACCACATCCTGGACCGCCCGCGCAACGCCCCGGTCCGCACCGGTCTCGGCGCGGCCTGGATCAGCCTCTACCTGGTCCTGCTGGTCGGCGGTGGCAACGACCTGTTCGCCACCCACCTGCACCTCTCGCTGAACGACATCACGTACTTCGTGCGGGTCGGGTTCTTCGTGGTGCCGGTGATCACCTTCTTCGTCACCAAGCGCTGGTGCCTCGGCCTCCAGCGCCGCGACAAGGACAAGGTGCTGCACGGTCGCGAGACCGGCGTCATCAAGCGCCTGCCGCACGGTGAGTTCGTCGAGGTGCACGCCCAGCTGCCCGCGGGCAAGCTGCACACCATCACCGCGCACGAGCAGCCCAAGCCGATCGAGCTGCCGGACGAGGTCGACGAGAACGGCGTCAAGCGCAAGGTCGGCGTCCTCGCCAAGACCCGCGCGAAGCTCTCCCAGGGCTTCTACGGCGAGGGGAACCAGATCCCCAAGCCCACCGCCGAGGAGCACCACGAGATCACCAGCGGCCACGGCCACCACTGATTCTCGTACCCGCCACAGCCGATGGCCCCCCACCGTTCACGGTGGGGGGCCATCGGCCTTCCTGCGGCAGAATGACGGGTAACGAACCGTCAGGAGATCCCGTGCAGCTGTCCGTCGACCACGACGCCGCCACTCCCCCGTACGAGCAGGTCCGGGCCCAGATCGCCGACCAGGCGCGGAGCGGGGCACTGCCCGCCGGACTCAAGCTCCCCACCGTCCGGGCCCTCGCCGAGGAACTCGGCCTGGCCGCCAACACGGTGGCCCGCGCCTACCGCGAACTCGAGGCCGACGGCGTGGTCGAGACCCACGGCCGCCGCGGCACCCTGATCGCCGCCACCGGCGACACCGCCCACCGCCTCGCCGCCGCGGCCGCCACCGACTACGCGGAACGCGCCGCCCGCCTCGGCCTCAGCCACGCCGACGCCCTGGCCGCGGTCACCACGGCCCTGGGTGTCGCGTACCGCTGAGGGTTCGTCAATCAAGCAGCGGAGCGTTCCCGGTCGCCTGCATCCCCAAGGCGCCCGCCGTGGAGACCGGTTGGCCCAGCGCGGAGTGCTGGAGCCACTCGGCCCAGGGGATGTTCCAGTCGCCGAAGCCGTTGCCGAAGTGCTCCATGCCGGCGCCCTTGCTGTTGACCACCTGGACCAGGTCGCCGATCCGGGTCTGGTCGTAGAACCACTTGGCGTTCTCGGTGCTCATCCCGGTGCAGCCGTGGCTGACGTTCTCGACGCCCTGGGAGCCGACCGACCACGGGGCGGCGTGCACGTACTCGCCGCTCCAGGTCACCCGGGTGGCCCACTTCACCTCGAGGTCGTACGCCTCGGTGCTGCCCTCCCGGATGCCGATCGACTCGCCGTTCATCCGGACCTGGGACTCCTGGCCCAGCACCACCTTGATGCCGTTGCGGGTGGCGAAGCCGGGCTTGCCGGTGGTGACCGGGATGGACCTGACCTCCTCGCCGTTGCGACGGTACGTCAGGTGGTGCGAGGCGGCGTCCACCACCACCTCGACCCGGTCGCCGGTCCGCAGTGAGCGGCTGACCGCCTCGCCGCCGTACAGGCCGTCGGCGACCGGTACGCCCTGCAGGTCGTAGGCCAGCCGGATCTTCGCGTTGGCCGGCCAGTACTCCTTCGGCCGGAAGTGCAGGTTCTTGTCGTCCACCCAGTACCAGGCGCCGGTCACGGCGGGCTCGGAGGCCACCGTCAGGCCCCGTTCGACCTCCTGACGCCCCGCAGGGTCCTTGACCGCCTCGGAGAGCTGTACGGTGAGCGGCTGGCCCACGCCGTAGACGCCGCTGCCGGAGGAGTCGGGGCCGAGCTCGGCGGTGAGCAGGTGCTGGGCGGCCACCGTGCCGAACGAGCTGCTGGTCTCCCCCCGGCCGCCCCGGCCGTCGTCCGCGGCGACCCGCACCGCGTACCGGGTGCCCGCCTTGAGCCGGCCCGTGCTCCGCCAGCTCTTCAGGTCCGCGGCCAGCTGCCCGGCCACCACCCGGCCGTCCGCCCCGGTGACGGTGACGTCGGTGAGGTGGCCGCCCTGGTCGGCGGTGACGGTGAGCGGCTTCGCCGGGTCCACCTCGCCACTGGCCGAGGTGTGCACCAGCCCGCTCACGTCCGCCGGTTCGACGGTCTCCACAGCGGCCGGGGCGCTCCCGGAGGAGCAGCCGACCACCGGCCCCAACAGCAGCAGTGCAGCCGTCAGCGCGACTCCGTGCCTGGTCCTCACGGCTGCCTCCCTGGTTCCGACGACCTATCAGATCGTAAGAACAGTCAGCCCCGAGCGGCCCGCGCCCGCAGTCCCGGTTGACCCGAGCGGGTGAGCGGGCCACCCGGAGGGCCGCAAAACGCGAGCGGCCGGACACCCCGTCAGGGATGCCCGGCCGCTCGGTACGGCGGGTGCGGGGGAACCTACTGGTTCTGGTCCTCACCGCGGTAGAACTCGAAGACCCAGCCGAACAGGCCGATCAGGATGATCGGGATCGACCAGTACAGCAGCCACCAGCCGAAGATGACGCCCATGAACGCGAGCGCGCCACCGATCGCCAGCGAGAGCGGCTGCCAGCTGTGCGGGGCGAAGAAGCCCAGCTCGCCGGCGTCGTCCGCGACCTCGGCCTCGGGGTTGTCACCCGCGCCGGTGTCGACCCGCTTGGCGGTGTAGGCCAGGTAGTAACCGACCATCGCGCACAGGCCGAAGGCGAGGAAGAGCGCCGTGGTGCCGGCGGCCTCCACACCGTGCTCGGAGTGGTTGGTCCACACCCCGTAGGTGATGGCCATCGCCAGGATGAAGACGGCGAAGCCCAGGAAGATCTTGCCCTGTTCCTTCATCAGGCGTCCCCGTCCTTCTTCGGGCCCTTGCCCAGCTGCGGAGCGTCGTACTTCGCCGGGGTGACACCCTCGAAGTGCTTCGCCGGCTCACCGTGGTACTCGAGGTAGTCGAGCGCGGCGATGTCCGGGTGGTGCAGGTCGAACGCCGGGGATTCCGAACGGATCCGGGGCAGGGTGAGGAAGTTGTGCCGCGGCGGCGGGCAGGCGGTCGCCCACTCCAGCGAACGGCCGTAGCCCCACGGGTCGTCGACCTCGATCTTCTCGCCGTACTTCGCGGTCTTCCAGACGTTGTAGAGGAACGGCAGGATCGACAGACCGAGCAGGAACGACGCGATGGTCGAGATGGTGTTCAGCGTGGTGAAGCCGTCCGAGGCCAGGTAGTCGGCGTAGCGGCGGGGCATGCCCTCCGCGCCGAGCCAGTGCTGGACCAGGAAGGTGCCGTGGAAGCCGATGAACAGCGTCCAGAAGGTGATCTTGCCAAGGCGCTCGTCGAGCATCTTGCCGGTCATCTTCGGCCACCAGAAGTGGAAGCCGGCGAACATCGCGAACACCACGGTGCCGAACACCACGTAGTGGAAGTGCGCCACCACGAAGTAGGAGTCCGAGACGTGGAAGTCGATCGGCGGGGAGGCGAGCAGAACACCCGTCAGACCACCGAACAGGAAGGTCACCAGGAAGCCGACCGTCCAGAGCATCGGGGTCTCGAAGCTCAGCGAGCCCTTCCACATGGTGCCGACCCAGTTGAAGAACTTCACCCCGGTCGGGACCGCGATCAGGAAGGTCATGAACGAGAAGAACGGCAGCAGGACCTGTCCCGTGACGTACATGTGGTGCGCCCACACCGTGACCGACAGACCGGCGATCGCGATGGTGGCCGCGATCAGGCCGGAGTAGCCGAACATCGGCTTGCGGCTGAAGACCGGGATGATCTCCGAGACGATGCCGAAGAACGGCAGCGCGATGATGTACACCTCGGGGTGACCGAAGAACCAGAACAGGTGCTGCCAGAGCAGCGCCCCGCCGTTGGCCGGGTCGAAGACGTGCGCCCCGAACTTCCGGTCCGCCTCGAGGGCGAACAGCGCGGCCGCGAGGACCGGGAAGGCCAGCAGCACCAGCACGGCGGTCAGCAGGACGTTCCAGACGAAGATCGACATCCGGAACATCGTCATGCCGGGGGCGCGCATGCAGATGATGGTGGTGATGAAGTTGACCGAACCGAGGATCGTGCCGAAGCCGGAGAAGGCCAGACCCATGATCCACATGTCGGCGCCGATGCCCGGCGAACGGACCGCGTCCGACAGCGGGGAGTAGGCGAACCAGCCGAAGTCGGCCGCACCCTGCGGGGTGAGGAAGCCGGCCACCGCGATGATCGAGCCGAACAGGTACAGCCAGTAGGCGAACATGTTCAGTCGCGGGAAGGCGACGTCGGGTGCGCCGATCTGGAGCGGCATGATCCAGTTCGCGAAACCGGCGAAGAGCGGCGTCGCGAACATCAGCAGCATGATCGTGCCGTGCATGGTGAACGCCTGGTTGAACTGCTCGTTCGAGAGGATCTGCGTCCCCGGACGAGCCAGCTCGGCGCGCATCACCAGCGCGAGCACACCACCGATCAGGAAGAACGCGAACGACGTCCCCAGGTACAGGGTGCCGATCGTCTTGTGGTCGGTGGTGGTCAGCCACTTGATGATGGTGGACCCGGGCTTCCGGGTCGACTCAGCACCGGCCGTGACCGTGGCCCCGGCAGCCCCGCCGGCGGCGGCGGGCTCGTTGAGGATAGTCACTTCTCACTTCCCATGGTGGTGATGCCCGAGGGCACCGCGCCCTTCTGGCCCTTGGCCCGAAGCTCCGCCAGGTGCTTGTCGTACTCCGCCCGGTCCACGACCTTGACGTTGAACAGCATCCGCGAGTGGTCCACACCACAGAGCTCCGCGCACTTACCGCGGAAGGTGCCGTACGAGGTCGGGGTGACCTCGAACTTGTTCACCACGCCCGGGACGACGTCCTGCTTCATCAGGAAGTTGACCGGCCAGAAGTCGTGGATGACGTCCCGCGAGGTGAGGCGGAACTGCACCGTCTCGTTGATCGGCAGGTAGAGCGTCGGCGGCTCGGCCGGGGTGCCGACCTCGTACGCGGCCTGGGTGTTGGCCGGGTCCGGGTTCTCGGTGTTCTCGTAGTTGAACGCCCAGCTCCACTGGAAGCCGACCACGTTGATCATGTGGTCCGGCTTGGCGGAGGTCTGGGTCAACCGGGCCTCGTCACGTGCGACGAAGTAGAAGAGCACCGAGACGATGACGAGGGGGACCGCGGTGTACAACGCCTCGATCGGCAGGTTGTACCGGGTCTGCGGGGGGACCTCCACCTTGGTGCGGCTGCGGCGGTGGAAGATCACACTCCAGATGATCAGACCCCACATCAGTGCGCCGACCACCAGAGCCGCGATCCACGAGCCCTGCCACATCCGGAGGACCATCGGGCCCTCGGCGGTGACGGGGCTGGGGAGGCCAAGCCTGGGAAGCTTATTGGCCGAGCAGCCGGTGGCGGTCGCGATGACGAGGCCCAGTGCCAGCGCCTGAGGCAGCTTCCGCCGCATCGTGCGCCGCGGCGAGCGGTCGGAGCCGTTGGGACTCACGTAGCGCCTTCCCGAAGTCTCGCCCGGGATCGCGTCGCCCCCGGGAGTCGCTGTGCGCCTCCCCGGCGACCCGGCCACGGGCACGGTTTGAATGCTTATGCGGGCCAAACGCTACTGCATCCTTATGCGGCACTCACGAGCAGCCCCCGGTAACGCGCCGCCCGGCTACCCGATCAGCCCCCGAAGGAGTGGAGTCGCAGGTCAATGCAGCCGTTCGAGGTTCGCACGAACCCCCGGACGACGGCCCCTGGACACGCGGGTGACGGACCGTCGGGCAGCCGGCCGGGTGCCCACGAACCCTCACAAAAGGGGTGCCGCCTGACGGTCAGTAGGCTGTGGTTCGTGTCCTACTTCGACGTGGCCTCCACTGCACCGCTGCACCCCGTCGCCCGGCAGGCGCTGACCGCCGCCCTGGACGAGGGCTGGGCCGACCCCGCCCGGCTGTACCGCTCCGGGCGGCAGGCCCGGATGCTGCTCGACGCCGCCCGGGAGACCGTCGCCGAGGTGCTCGGCTGCCGCGCCGACGAGGTCTCCTTCACCGCGAGCGGCACCCAGGCCGTCCAGTTGGGGATGCTCGGTGCACTGACCGGCCGCCGCCGGACGGGCCGTCACCTGGTCCATTCGGCCGTCGAGCACTCCAGCGTGCTGCACACCGCCGAACGGGTGGCGGCGGACGGCGGCAGCGTCTCGGTCGCCCCGGTGGACCGCCAGGGGCGGGTCACCGCCCCGGAGTTCGCCGCCCTGCTCCGGGACGACACCGCGCTGGCCGTGCTGCAGTCCGCCAACCACGAGGTCGGCACCCTCCAGCCGGTCGAGGAGACCGCCGCCCTGCTCGGCGACGTCCCGCTCCTGGTGGACGCCGCCCAGTCGGCCGGTCGGCTCCCGGTCCCCGCCGGCTGGTCCCTGCTCACCGCCAGCGCCCACAAGTGGGGCGGCCCCGCCGGGGTCGGCGTCCTCGCCGTCCGCAAGGGCGTCCGGTACGCCTCGCCGCTGCCCGCCGACGAACGGGAGAGCGGCCGGGTCCCGGGCTACGTCAACGTCCCCGCCATCGTCGCGGCCGCCGCCTCACTGCGCGCCGTCCGGGCCGAGGCCGAGACCGAGAACGCCCGGCTGCACGCCCTGGTGGACCGGATCCGCCGTCAGGTGCCGCAGCTGGTCCCCGAGGTGGAGGTGGTCGGCGACCCCGTCCACCGGCTCCCCCACCTGGTCACCTTCTCCTGCCTCTACGTCGACGGCGAGGTCCTGCTCACCGAACTCGACCGGGAAGGCTTCGCGGTCTCCTCCGGCTCCTCCTGCACGTCCAGCACCCTGACACCCAGCCACGTGCTGGCCGCGATGGGCGTACTGACCGAGGGAAACATCCGGATCTCGCTGCCCCCCGGCACCCCCGAAGCGGACATCACCCGCTTCCTCGACCTGCTCCCCCGCCTGGTCGCCGACGTCCGGGCCCCCCTCGGCCTCGACCTCCCCGCCCCGGCCGGCACCACGGACACCCTGGTCCTCGACATGCTCGGCAAACGCTGCCCCCTGCCGGTCATCGAACTCGCCAAGCGCATCACCGAAGTCCCGATCGGCGGCACCGTCGTGGTCCTCGCCGACGACGCAGCCGCCCGCCTCGACATCCCCGCCTGGTGCGACATGCGGTCGCAGACCTACGCCGGCGAAGCTCTCCCGACCGACTACGGCTTCACCCACGGCACGGCGTACTTGATCACTCGCACTGCATAGGCACACGCCAGGGGCTCGGGGAACTGCGACGCCGACCTCGTAAAAGGTGATCCGTGCGTAGCGGGCCAGGCACTTTCGCAGTGACCCGCACGCCAGATCTCGTCGCCCACGCGGCGGAGCCGCACATCAGCAGAGCCCCGAGCCCCTGGACCGTAAATGGTTACGCGGTCAGCTTGCTGCGGACCTCGGCCGCCGCTTCATCCCCGTACGCCACCGCGAACCGCTCCAGGAACGCCCCGTGCCGCAGCTCGTACTCCTGCGTGCCGACGGTCTCGATCACCAGCGTGGCCAGCATGCAGCCGATCTGCGCCGACCGCTCCAGCCCGAGCCCCCACGAGATACCCGCCAGGAAGCCGGCCCGGAAGCCGTCGCCCACGCCCGTCGGGTCGGCCTTGCGCTCCTCGACCGGGCAGCCGACCGTGACGTCGGGCTCGCCGGCCCGCTGGATCCGGACACCCTTGGCGCCGAGGGTGGTGACCCGGGTGCCGACCCGGCCGAGGATCTCCTCGCCGCTCCAGCCGGTCTTGCTCTCGATCAGTGCGGCCTCGTACTCGTTGGTGAACAGGTACGTGGCGCCGTCCACGATCTCCCGGATGTCCTCGCCCTCGAGCCGGGCGAGCTGCTGCGAGGGGTCGGCCGCGAAGGCGTAGCCACGGGTGCGGCACTCCTGGGTGTGCCGGACCATCGCCTGCGGGTCGTCCGCACCGATCAGCACCAGGTCGAGGCCGCCGACCCGGTCGTGGATCGGCTTGAGCTCGATGTTGCGGGCCTCGGACATCGCACCGGTGTAGAACGAGGCGATCTGGTTGTGGTCCAGGTCCGTGGTGCACATGAAGCGCGCGGTGTGCGCGGTCTCCGAGATGTGCACGGAGCCGGTGTCGACACCGTTGCGCTCCAGCCAACTGCGGTACTCCTCGAAGTCCGCGCCGGCCGCGCCGACCAGGATCGGGCGCAGGCCGAGCACGCCCATGCCGAAGGCGATGTTCGGGGCGACCCCGCCGCGGCGGATGTCGAGGGTGTCCACCAGGAACGAGAGCGAGACCGTGTGCAGCTGCTCGGCGACCAACTGGTCGGCGAAACGGCCCGGGAAGGTCGTCAGGTGGTCGGTGGCGATCGAGCCGGCGACGGCGATGCGCACTGGGTCTCCTCAGGTGGCCGGGCGAGGGGCCGGAACAACGGTGAAATTGACGCTCCCACGGTACCGGCCCGGCCGCGGCCCGCCCACCGTGCCTCCGGATTCACCCCGCGGAGTACTACCGCGCGGTAGCTCTGGCCGGAGGCCGGGGCCCGATCTAGGGTCGGGGATACCGGGGCCGGAACAGCCGCCCCGTCCTGGTCCGTGACGTTGTCGTCACGGCCCGCCGATCGGAGCGAAGACCGATGATGCCGAACCGGCCGACCCTGCGCGTCCCTGCCGCCCTCAAGGGTGAAGTGGACGCCGACTCCCTTGACGCACTGGTGAGTTCGTCCCGGCGGATGGAGGTCTTCTGGCCCACCCACGCCGTCCCGGCCGAGCCGGCCCACGCCGCCCCCGCCGGCGTCTCGGTGCCCTCCCGGACGCGCCGCCTGGTGGCCGGGATGTCGGAGTACGGCGCCTGACGGAACCGGATTCCTCCCGGACACGTCAGATCCGCACAGCGCCGCTGCGGTGGCGGAGTGCTGAGCCCTCGGGAGGAACACGCACCATGGACCAGAAGACCGCAGCCACCCCACTCCGGCGGGCCGTCGGCGCCGCCGTGTTGCTGCTCGCCCTCGGCACCGCCACCGCCTGCGGGTCCGCGACCTCCGGCCCGGCCGCCGCCTCGCCGAGCGCCTCGGCCGCGAGCCCGTCCGCGAGCCCGTCCAACCTGGCCCCCCTGCCGGCCGACCCGCCGAAGCCGTCCGCCGAACCGACCCCGGCCGAGACCAGGCCGGGCATCGCGGTCGGCGAGCCCGACCCGTCCGGCAGGCTGGCGGGCAGCCAGTACCGGGTGGACGGCCTGCGGCTGTCCGTGACCTTCTACGGCGGGATCTGCGAGAAGTACGGCCTCAAGCTGGACGAGTCCAAGCCCGGCACCGTGCTGGCCAAGGTCGTCGTGACCGAGCCGCAGAAGGCCGGCATGGAGTGCGCCGCGCTGGCCAAGCAGCAGGAGGTGTCGGCCGACCTGAAGAGCCAGTTGGGCGGCCGGACGGTCTTCGACCAGAACACCAAGCAGGAGATCCCCCGCTCCCAGGGCCCCGACCCGGTCGGCGGCCCCCAGCACTGAGCACCGGGCATGCGAAAGGCCCCCGCCGTGGCGGGGGCCTTTCGCGGTACCGCTTAGCTGAACGAGTCGCCGCAGGCGCAGGAGCCGGTGGCGTTCGGGTTGTCGATCGTGAAGCCCTGCTTCTCGATGGTGTCGACGAAGTCGACGGTCGCGCCGCCGAGGTAGGGGGCGCTCATCCGGTCGGTCACGACCTTGACGCCGTTGAAGTCCTTCACGACGTCGCCGTCGAGCGAACGCTCGTCGAAGAAGAGCTGGTAGCGCAGGCCCGAGCAGCCACCGGGCTGCACGGCGACGCGCAGCGCGAGGTCGTCGCGGCCTTCCTGGTCCAGCAGCCCCTTGACCTTGGCCGCGGCGGCATCGGAGAGGAGCAGACCACTCTCGACGGTGGTCTCGTCCTGGACGCTCATCTGTGTACTCCCGGTCTGTGACGACGATCTGCCGCCAGTACCAACCAGCGGCCACCCGGATTCATTTCCCGGGCGGTGTTCTTCTGAGGTTCTCTGCGGGGCGTGGTACCCACTCCCCCACGCACCCATGCTCGCACACCGGGAGAGCGTGGTCATCGTCCGATCCTGCCAAACCGGCCGTCCGGGACCCGCCGCGACGGCAGGATGAAGGGGTGATCATTCGTCAGCTCCAGGACACCCCTGCCGACGCCGCGGCCGTCGAATCGGTCAGCCGGGCGGCCTTCCGCGATCCGGCCGACGGGGGCGACGGCCCGCCGCCCGCCCCCGCCCAGCTGGTCCGGGAGCTGGCCAGGACGGTGCACGCGATCCAACACGACCAGCCGGGCTGCTGGATCGCCGAGCAGGACGGCGAGGCGGTCGGGGTGGCCCTCTCGATGCGGCGGGAGGGGCTGTGGCTGCTGTCACTTTTCGCCGTGCTGCCGAGCGCCCAGAACCAGGGCGTCGGCCGGCTGCTGCTGGAGCAGGCCGGCACGTACGGCCGGGGGTGCCTGCGCGGGATGCTCTGTGCCTCGCCGTCCCCCGCCGCCGCCCGCCGCTACCGGCGGGCCGGTTTCACCCTGCACCCGACCATCCGGCTGACCGGGACGGTGGACCGGGCGGGGCTGATCGACCCGGGTGACATCCCGGTGCACCCGGGCAATCCGACCCACCGTCATCTGCTGGACTCGGTCGACCGCCGGGTCCGGGGCTCGGCCCACGGGGTGGACCATGACTTCATGCTGGCCCACTACGACGAACTGCTGATCGCCGACACCCTGGCGGGCAGCGGCTACTGCTACCGCACCGGCGGCGCGGTGAAGCTGCTGGCCGCCACCTCCAAGCGGATCGCCACCCGGCTGCTGCGCGAGGCGCTGGCCCGTACACCGGACGGGGCGGAGGTGGTGATCGACTGCCTGACCGCCGAGCAGGAGTGGGCGGTGGACGTCGGCCTGGAGGTCGGCCTCTCGCTCTCCACCGAGGGCTACCTCGCGGTACGCGGGATGCGGCCGCCCGCCCCGTACATCCCCAACCCGGCGTTCTTGTGACGGGCGGCGGTGAGGCGCTGCGCCGGGCGGCCGCCGTCGGTCCGTTCTTCGCCACCGTCGAGGGCCCGCTGCCGGACGGCTTCCGGCCGATCGCCGAGCTGTCCGCGCCGGAGTTCTGGCGGCGCCGGATCGCCGAGGTCGGCGAACGCCTCGGTACGGCCGAGCCCCGGGTGGCCGCCTCGGTGGCGCAGCTCGGGGTGGCCGCCCGGCTCTGGTCGGTGGCGCTGGGTACGGCCGTCCTGGGCGGGGCGGTACCGGACTTCGACCGCTCGTACTGGCGGCTGCCGGAGGGCGGTTCGCTGGAGCTCTGGGTGCCGGGGGCGGTGGTTCCCGACGGCCCGTTGGCGGCGGCGCTGCACCGGACGGTGGTGGAGCGCCGGCTGACGCCGCTGGCGGCGGGGATCCGCGCGGTGACGCCCGTCGCCGAGGGCCTGCTCCGGGGCAACGCGGCCTCGGCACTGGCGGGCGCGGTACGGGTGCTGGGCGCCGGGCGGGAGCTGGCCGCCGAGCTGCTGGACCGGCCCCCGCTGCGGGGCGCGCTCACCGCGACGGGACGCCGGACCAGCTGCTGTCTGTACTACCGGGCGCCGGGGGCGGGCCTGTGCGGAGACTGCGTCTTCGACCGCCCGCCCCGGCGGCTCTAGGCCATCGTGGCGAGGATCTCCTCGACCATCTCCATCGTCGTGCCGGGGTGCAGGAAGGCGAACCGGGCCACCGTCTCCCCGTCCCAGCCGGTCGGGGTGACGAAGCCGATCTGGTCGGCCAGCAGCTGCTGGGACCAGCGGTAGTAGTCCTGCTGGGTCCAGCCGGTGCGGCGGAAACAGACCGCGGAGAGCTGAGGCTCCATCAGGAGCTCCAGGTGCTCGGTGCGCTCGATCAGCGCGGCGGTGTCCCTGGCCAGCGTCAGGCCGGTCTCGATCGCGTCGGTGTACGCCTGGGTGCCGTGCACGGCCAGCGAGAACCAGAGCGGCAGGCCCCGGGCCCGGCGGGTCAGGTGGTAGGCGTAGTCGGTGGGGTTCCACTCGTCGCCCTCGGTGTGCAGCACGTCCAGGTAGGAGGCGTCCTGGGTGTGCACGGCGCGGGCCAGCTGCGGGTTGCGGTAGATCAGCGCGGCGCAGTCGAACGGCGCGAACAGCCACTTGTGCGGGTCCACCACGAACGAGTCGGCGTGCTCGATGCCGTTGTAGCGCTCCCGGACGGACGGGGCGAACAGCCCGGCCCCGCCGTACGCGCCGTCCACATGGAACCACATGCCGCGCTCGCGGGTGACCTCGGAGATGCCCGCCAGGTCGTCGACGATGCCCTCGTTGGTGGTGCCCGCGGTGCCGACGGCGGCGATCACGGTCTCGGGGTTCGGGTCGGCGGCCAGCGCCGCGCGCAGGGCCTCGCCGGTGAAGCGGCGGTCGACCGCGGGGACCTTGAAGGCCTCGACGCCGATGATGTTGAAGGTGTTCTTGACCGAGGAGTGCACCTGGTCGCAGACCGCGATCCGCAGCTTGGCGTCCGGGCCGAGCCGCCGCCGGGCGGTGTCCCGGGCGACCACCAGCGCGGACAGGTTGCCCGCCGAGCCACCGGAGACGAAGGTGCCGCCCGCCGTCTCGGGCAGGCCGGCCCGGTCCGCTATCAGGCGCAGCACCTGGTTCTCGGCGGCGATCGCGCCGGCCGCCTCCAGCCAGGAGATGCCCTGCAGCGAGGCGCAGGAGACCACCATGTCGAAGAGCAGCGCGGCCTTGGTGGGGGCGCACGGGATGAAGGACAGGTAGCGCGGGCTGTCGGCGGAGATCACCGCGCGGGACAGCTCGTGGTCGTACAGCTTGAGCACGTCGGCCGGGTCGTTGCCGTTCGCGTTCAGCAGACCGGCCAGCTGGGCCTTCAGGTGCTCGCCGTCCCCGGGGTGGTCCAGCGGCACGGGGTCGTACTGCAGCCGCTCCCGCATGTAGTTGAACACCAGGTCGACCAGCTCGTTGTCGGGCCGGTGCATGCGGTCGGGGGCTGCGGACATGGCTGTCCCTCTCACTGAGTGGGTGTCATGGGAGGCCCGGGGCTGGTGGGGCCGGCCGGACATGATCAGCCTAGGCAGCGGGAGCGCGCCCGCGCGCGTCGGAACGCGGCGGTACGGGTCCGATTCGAGCGTGTTCGAGCGGGTCGGCGCAGCTTTCCTGCGTCACCCGGCCGACTGCTCCGGACGGGTCAGCCGATCAGCCGGGAGAGCACCACGGAGCTGCGGCTGCGCTGGACGCCGGGCTCCTTGCGGATCCGTTCGATGACCGCCTCCAGGTGCCGGGTGTCGACGGCGCGCAGGTGCACCAGCGCGTCCGGGTCACCGGTCACCGTCCAGGCCGCCACCACCTCGGGGAACTGCCGCAGGCTGGCCAGGATCTCCTCGGGCGCGGTCCGCTCCCGGCAGTACACCTCGACGAACGCCTCGGTCTGCCAGCCCAGCACGTCGGGGTCCAGCACGACGGTGAACCCCCGGACCACCCCCCGGGCCCGGAGCCGGTCGATCCGGCGCCGGACGGCGGTCGCGGAGAGGTTGGCGAGCAGCCCGATCTCGGCGTACGAGGCCCGCCCGTCCCGGCTCAGGTGGGCCAGCAGCAGGCGGTCGGTCTCGTCCAGGGATGCCCCGCCCGGTTCTGACGGTCTGTTGGTGCTCATGGGGGAGGCTCTCCACTGGAAGAAACGAAACGCCGCACCATTTTGCACCCTCCGAGGCCCTGGGCAGATCCCGCGGTTGCACTGCCCAGGGGCTCACGCGGTGTCAGTCGACCAGTAGAACGATCTTTCCCCTGGTCCGCCCCTCCGCGTTCAACGCCTGGGCGCTGGCCGCCTGGGAGAGCGGGAAGGTGGAGGCGACCGGGACGGTCAGCAGACCGGCGTCGGCGAGGCGGGCCAGTTCGGTGAGGTCGGCGGCGTCGGGGCGGACCCAGACGTAGTGGCCGCCCCTGGCGACGACGCCGTAGTCGGCGACGGAGGCGATCCGGTCGGGGTGCCTGACCAGGCCGGCGGAGACCTCGACCGCGTCGCCGCCGACCAGGTCGAGTGCGGCGTCCACCCCTTCGGGGACGAGCGCCCTGACCCGGTCGGCCAGCCCGTCCCCGTACGCGACCGGTTCGGCGCCGAGGGACCGTAGGAAGGCGTGGTTGCGTTCGCTCGCGGTGCCGATCACCCGGGCGCCGAGGGCGCGGGCGAGCTGGACCGCGAGCACCCCCACTCCCCCGGCGGCGGCGTGCACCAGCACGGTCTCGCCGGCTTTCACCGCGAGCGCCTTGACCAGCGACTGATAGGCCGTCAGTCCGGCCAGCGGCAGCCCGCCGGCCTGGGCCCAGTCGAGGGCGGCGGGCTTTAGGGCCAGCGTGCGGATCGGGGCGGCGACCAGTTCGGCGTACGTGCCGTGTTCGACGGCGTCCTTGCGGACGTAGCCGATCACCTCGTCGCCGGGGCGGAACTCGGTCACCCCGCCGCCGACGGCCTGCACCACGCCGGCCATGTCCCAGCCCATGATCAGCGGGAAGTGCGCGTCGATGATGCCGTCCAGGTACCCCTGCCGGATCTTCCAGTCGACCGGGTTGACCCCGGCGGCCTTCACCCGGACCAGGACGGAGTCGGGTCCCACCTTGGGGTCGGGGAGCTCGGTGTACTCGACGACCTCGGGGCCGCCGTACTGCCTGATCGCGATTGCCTTCATGGCCGGTAGCAAACCCGAAGGGGCCGGGAACACACCGCAGCGGCACGCGGTTCTCGTCACATCGACACGTTGGCCATCGTCAGAGTGACGCGAACGGGTTATCATAGATAGCGTCAGATAGACGAAAAGGCATGGCCCCAGCTCAGAGCTCCGCCGCACAGGAGGGCACCCGCCCGTGACCACCACCACCGAGACCTACGGCGTCGACCCCACCCCGACGCCGCTCGCTCTGCTGCTGCTCGGCCGCGAGGCCGACCCGAACAGCGAGCGCGGCGTCGAGTGCCCCGGCGACCTGCCGCCCGCCTCCGACCCCGACCTGGTCGAGCGCGCCCGCGCGGCCAAGGCCGCCCTGGGAGACCGGGTCTTCATCCTCGGTCACCACTACCAGCGCGACGAGGTGATCGAGTTCGCCGACGTGACCGGCGACTCGTTCAAGCTGGCCCGCGACGCCGCCAACAAGCCCGAGGCCGAGTACATCGTCTTCTGCGGCGTGCACTTCATGGCCGAGTCGGCCGACATCCTCACCAGCAGCGCCCAGCAGGTCATCCTGCCGGACCTGGCGGCCGGCTGTTCGATGGCCGACATGGCCACCGCCGAGCAGGTCGCCGAGTGCTGGGACGTGCTCACCGAGGCCGGCATAGCCGACGTGACCGTCCCGGTCTCGTACATGAACTCCTCCGCCGACATCAAGGCCTTCACCGGCAAGCACGGCGGCACCATCTGCACCTCCTCGAACGCCGAGCGCGCGCTCACCTGGGCGTACGAGCAGGGCGAGAAGGTGCTCTTCCTGCCGGACCAGCACCTCGGCCGGAACACCGCCGTCCGCGACCTGGGCCTCTCGCTGGACGACTGCGTGCTCTACAACCCGCACAAGCCGAACGGCGGCCTGACCGTCGAGCAGCTGCGGAACGCCAAGATGATCCTCTGGCGCGGCCACTGCTCGGTGCACGGCCGGTTCACCATCGACTCGGTGAACGACGTCCGGGCCCGGATCCCCGGCGTGAACGTGCTGGTGCACCCGGAGTGCAAGTACGAGGTGGTCGACGCGGCCGACCTGGTCGGCTCGACCGAGTACATCATCAAGGCGCTGGACGCGGCCGAGCCCGGCTCCAAGTGGGCCATCGGCACCGAGCTCAACCTGGTCCGCCGGCTGGCCAAGGCGCACCCGGACAAGGAGGTCGTCTTCCTGGACCGGGCCGTCTGCTTCTGCTCCACCATGAACCGGATCGACCTGCCGCACCTGGTCTGGGCACTGGAGTCGCTGGTCGACGGCCGGGTGCCGAACGTGATCACCGTGGACCCGGAGGTCGCCAAGTACTCCAAGGCCGCGCTGGACCGAATGCTGGCCCTGCCGTAACCCCGCACGGAACACGACGAAGGGCGGGCCCCCTGGTGGGGGCCCGCCCTTCGTCGTCAGTCACTCCGGCAGACCGGGGATCAGCCCGTCGCCCTCGTCCCGCAGCAGTGCCCGGACCTCGTCCAGCGTCGCCTCCGGATCCGGCAGGATCAGGTCGGACGGCTCCAGGGAGTCGTCCGGCAGTGGTGTGCCGTACTCCTTGACCGCGTCGAGCAGACTGCCGAGCGCCGCCCGGAAGTGCTGCTCGTCCCCCGACTCGAGTGCGGCGAGGAGTTCGTCGTCCAGCTGGTTGAGCCGGTTGAGGTGGCTCTCGGCCACCTGGAACTGGCCCTCGCCCATGACCCGCATGATCATGCCGGTGGTCTCCCTGCGTCGGGGGTTACTTGTTGTAGTTGATCGTGGGAGGAGTGTCCTGCTTGCCCTGCTCGATCGCCTGCTGGGGCGCCGGCGAACCGCCGGTCAGCTCGGCCTTCATCCGGGCCAGCTCCAGCTCGACGTCGCTGCCGCCGGCCACCCGCTCCAGCTCGGCCTCGATGTCGTCCTTGCGGCCGAGACCGCTGGCGTCGTCGAGCGCGCCGGAGGCCAGCAGCTCGTCGATCGCGCCGGCCCTGGCCTGCATCTGCGCGGTCTTGTCCTCGGCCCGCTGGATCGCCAGGCCGACGTCGCCCATCTCCTCGGAGATCCCCGAGAAGGACTCCGCGATCCGGGTCTGCGCCTGGGCCGCGGTGTAGGTGGCCTTGATGGTCTCCTTCTTGGTGCGGAAGGCGTCCACCTTGGCCTGCAGCCGCTGGGAGGCGAGCGTGAGCTTCTCCTCCTCGGCCTGGAGCTGCTGGTACTGCACCTCCAGATCGGTGATCTGGGACTGCATGTTGGCCTTGCGGGTCAGCGCCTCCCGGGCCAGGTCCTCGCGGCCGAGCGAGAGCGCCTTGCGGCCCTGGTCCTCGTACTTGGCGGACTGCTGCTGCAGCTGGGTGAGCTGGAGCTCCAGCCGCTTGCGCGAGGTGGCCACGTCGGCGACGCCCCTGCGCACCTTCTGCAGCAGTTCGAGCTGCTTCTGGTAGGAGTAGTCGAGCGTCTCGCGGGGGTCCTCCGCGCGGTCCAGGGCCTTGTTCGCCTTGGAGCGGAAAATCAGCCCCATACGCTTCATGATTCCGTCGCTCATGGGCCTCGGGTGCCCCCTTCTCGGGCCTGCGGTTCCGACTCGTACTGGACAGGATCGAGTCTATGCGCGGCGGCGTCCTCGCCGCAGTGCTCCTGCCTGCAACAAGCCTGCTACAGCCGAAACGCCCCGGCCTCATCCCCTGGGTGGAGACGACCCCTGACCATGATCCACCGAAGCCCCGGTGAACGCCTAGGGGACACTCCGAGGGCATTCGATATGTGTTTGGGTCCTAGGGCACACCGATTTGCCGGGAGTGACCACGTACGCTGGTGGTGTGTTCCGACGCCGCTCAGACGATGCCTCCTCCTCCGCCACCGCGCTGGCCGAGCAGGACGACAACCTGCCCCGTGACCCGCAGGCCCCCAAGGGCCGGCCCACCCCCAAGCGCAGCGAGGCCGAGGCCCACCGCCGCACCCGGGTGACGGTCCCCAAGGACCGCAAGGAGGCCGCCAAGCAGTCCCGCGAGCGGATGCGCTCCGAGCGGGAGAAGCAGCGCACCGCGCTGCTGGAGGGCGACGAGCGCTACCTCCCGGCCCGTGACAAGGGCCCGGTGCGCCGCTTCGCCCGTGACTACGTGGACTCCCGCTGGTCGCTGGCCGAGTTCTTCCTGCCGTACGCGGTGCTCGTGCTGGTCCTCAGCGTGGTCCCGTCGAACCTGCTGAAGCTGGCCTCCACGCTGCTCTTCCTGCTGTTCTTCGTGCTGGTGATCGCCGACTTCCTGCGCCTCGGCTTCGGCCTGCGCAAGGCGCTCGCGACCAACTTCCCGGGGCAGAACGCCAAGGGCGCGGTGCCGTACGGCCTGATGCGCACGCTCCAGATGCGCCGCCTGCGGCTGCCGAAGCCCCAGGTCAAGCGGGGCGAGAAGCCCTGACCGCCGAGCCCGTGCAGCAGCCGCCCTGGGCCCAGCCCTGGACGGCTGAGGGCTGGTCCGGGGGCCACGGCCTGCCCGGACAGGGCGCCGGGATGCACGACCGGCTGCCCACCCGGGGTTCACTGCCCACCGCGGCCACCTGGCTGGAGCGGCAGGGCGGGCTCCGCACGCTGGTCCGGCAGGAGCTGGTGGCCCGTCAGCTCGCCGGGCAGCTCGCCGGGCTGACCGGGCTGCGGGTGCTGGACGTCGGCTGCGGCCAGGGCACCCAGGCGCTCCGGCTGGCCCGGGCCGGCCACCTGGTCACCGGCCTCGACCCGGACCCGGTGACGCTCGGCGCCGCGCAGGCCGCGCTGGCCGCCGAACCGCAGCAGGTCCGCGAGCGGGTCCAGCTGCTGGGCGGCGACTGCCACCAGGTCGGGCGCTGGTTCGGCCCGCGCAGCTTCGACGTGGTGCTCTGCCACGGGGTGCTGATGTACCTCTCCGACCCGGACCCGATGCTCGCCTCGCTGGCCCGCCTGCTGGCGCCGGGCGGCGTGCTCTCGCTGGTGGTCCGCAACGCCGACGCGCTGGCCATGCGCCCCGGGCTGAACGGCGACTGGCGCACCACCCTGGACGCCTTCGACACCACCCGGTACACCAACCGGCTCGGCCTGACCGCCCGCGCCGACCGGCTGGCCGACCTGACCACCACGCTGGCCGAGATCGCCGTCCCGCTGCGCTGCTGGTACGGGGTGCGGGTCTTCACCGACACCACCCCGGACCACGAGGCCCCGGTGGACGGCCGCCAGCTGGCCCAGCTGCTGGACGCCGAGGAGCGCGCCGGTCAGCAGGATCCGTACCGTCAGGTCGCGGCCCTGCTGCACCTGGTCGGCGCGAAGTAACGCGGGCCCTCCGGGGGTTGGGGGGTGGAAGAAGGAGCGGCGTTGGGGTGCGTGCCTCGGCGGTGCCGAGGAGGGAGCCTGATACAGCGCATCGGCGACCGACGAGAAGCCGGTGAGGTGCGTGCCCCAGCGTCGCGACGCCGCCCCCCAACCCCCGGAGGGCCCAGCTCAGCCCTCCTGCAGGCTCATCGTGTAGATCACCTTGCCGTCGTCCAGCAGGACGACCTGCTCGATGCCCTTGGCCAGCAGGTCCTTCCACTCCTCGCCGATCCAGGACTCGGCGTCCCCCTGCCCGGGGAACTCCTCCTGCTCGCCCGGCTGCTGGACGAGGGTGCCGTCCGCCTTCTCGTACCGCCACGTCCAGACCATGCCCGGCTCCTCGCTTCTCGGTTCTGCTGCGCAGGTTAGCGTGCCCGCCCCGGAGCGCCCCATGCCTCGTGGGGGAGGATGGGCGGCATGGCACTCCCCCGCACCCTGATCCTCGGCGGCGCCCGCTCGGGCAAGTCCACCCGGGCCGAGCAGCTGCTCGTCCCGTACGAGGACGTCCTGTACGTGGCCACCAGCGGCACCCGGGACGGCGACCAGGACTGGGCCCGGCGGGTCGAACTGCACCGGGAGCGGCGGCCGGTGACCTGGCGCACCGCGGAGACCTGCGACCTGGAGGCGGTGCTGGCGGACCGGACCGACCCGGCGCCGGTGCTGATCGACTGCCTGGCGCTCTGGCTGACCGCCGTGCTGGACGAGTGCGGGGCCTGGGACGACTCCGCCTGGTACGAGGGCGCGGAGACGGCGGTGCAGCAGCGCTGCGACGCGCTGGCGGCGGCCTGGCGGGTGACCGGCCGTCAGGTGATCGCGGTGAGCAACGAGGTGGGGATGGGCGTGGTCCCGGCCACCGCCGCCGGACGGCGGTTCCGGGACACCCTGGGGCGGCTGAACATGGCGGTCGCGGACGCCTCCGAGCAGGTCCTGCTGGTGGTCGCGGGGCAGGTGCTGACCGTCAAACCCACTGGCGTGTAGCCTTCCAGACGATGGACACCACCGTGGATCTCGACACTTTCTCCTCGCTCGTGGAGCGCCCTGACGAGAGCGCTCGCCGGGCCGGCGAGGAGCGCTGGCAGCAGCTCGACAAGCCGCGCGGCGGCCTCGGGCAGCTGGAGGAACTGGGCAGCTGGCTCGCCTCGGTGCAGGGCAGCTCGCCGGTCCGGCCGCTGACCGCCGCCAAGGTGGTGCTGTTCGCGGCGGACCACGGGATCGCCGCGGTCGGCGTCTCCGAGCTGCCCGCCCAGGGCGGCACCGCCCGCCGGGTGCACGCGGTGCTGGACGGCACCGCCCCGGTGGCCGTGCTGGCCCGCCGGTACGGCGCCGGGCTGCGGGTGGTGGACGTCGGGGTGGACGCCGACCCCCACGAGTTCCCGGCCGAGGTCAGCCGCTTCCGGGTGCGCCGCGGCTCCGGCCGGATCGACCTGGCGGACGCGCTCACCGAGGCCGAGGCGATCAAGGCGTTCCGGGCCGGGATGGCGGTGGCCGACGAGGAGGCCGACGCCGGGACCGACCTGGTGGTGCTGGGCGACCTCGGGGTCGGCTCCACTACCGTGGCCGCCGTCCTGGTCGGCGCGCTCTGCGGGACCGACGCCGCGGCCGTCACCGGCCGGGGTTCGGGCATCGACGACCGCACCTGGATGGTCAAGTGCGCGGCCGTCCGTGACTCGCTGCGCCGGGCCCGCCCGGTGCTCGGCGACCAGCTCGCGCTGCTCGCCGCCGTCGGCGGCGCGGACTTCGCCGCCATCACCGGCTTCCTGCTCCAGTCCGCCGCCCGCAAGCTGCCGGTGGTGCTGGACGGCGTGGTCTCGGCCGCCTGCGCGCTGGTCGCCCAGCGGATCGCCTTCCGGGCCCCCGAGTGGTGGCGGGCCGGGCAGTCCACCGGCGAACCCGCCCAGGCGAAGGCGTACGACCGGCTGACCCTGACGCCCGTTCAGGGCCTGGCCATCTCGATGGGCGAGGGCGTCGGCGCCCTGCTCGCGCTGCCGCTGCTGCAGGCCGCCGCCGACACCCTGGCCGAGCCCTCGGACGTACCGGCGATGACCGTGGCCGAGCGCGGCCCGGTCGAGCCGCCCCGGCTGCCGACCGCCGCCGAACTGCTCAACCGGGGCTGAGCCCCTCCGGCCATTGGTGGGCGGATGAAGGAGCGGCGTTGGGGTGCGTGCCTCGGCGGCGCCGAGGAGGAAGTCCATGCGGAGCATCGGCGACCGACGAGAAGCCGGCGAGGTGCGTGCCCCGGCGACGCGACGCCGCCCACCAATGGCCGGAGGGGCTGATTTGCTGGACGGGCTGCGGTTCGCCTTCGGCACGCTCTCGGTGCTGCGGGTCCGGGTCGACCGCTGGGACCGGGAGACCGGTGGGCGGGCGATGCTGGCCGCCCCGGTGGTCGGGCTGGTGCTCGGGGCGGTCGCGGCCGGCGCGGGTGCGCTGCTCGCCTGGCGCGGTGGGCCGCTGCTCGGGGCGGTGGCGGCGGTGGCCGTCCTGGCCGGGCTGACCCGCGGGCTGCACCTGGACGGCCTGGCGGACGTCGCGGACGGGCTCGGCAGCGGGAAACCGGCCGAGGACGCGCTGCGGATCATGAAGCAGTCGGACATCGGCCCGTTCGGCGTACTGACGCTGCTGCTGGTGCTGCTGGCTCAGATCGCCGCACTGGCCGGGGAGTTCGCGGTCTCGCTCTGGCGCGGCGCCTTCGCCGTACTGACCGCCGCGCTGGCCGCCCGGTGCGCACTGACCTGGGGCTGCCTGCGCTCCGTCCCGGCCGCCCGGCCGGGCGGGCTCGGCGCGATGGTCGCCGCCACGGTGCGCTGGCCCGCCGCGCTGGGGGTCTCGGCGCTGATGGCGTTCGGGCTGGGCTGGATCTCGCCGTGGCACCCGCTCGCCCTGGCCGTCGGGCTCGGCTGCGGGTGGCTGCTGCTGCGCCGCTGCGTCCGGCGGTTCGGCGGGATCACCGGCGACGTCCTGGGGGCGACGGCGGAGACGGCCGCGACCGGGGCGCTGCTCGCGCTCGCCCTCTCCTGACACCCCCTCAACCGCCGTGCGCCCGAGGGTCGCTGGTCACCACTCACGCATCGTGACCGAATCAGATGGGTATCCGGGGCGGCACCATCCCAGCATGCGGACTACCATGCGGTGAGCACCGTGACCCCTGCGCCCTGTTCCAGCGGAGCACGCCCGGGGTCGTTGCCGGTGCGGCACCGGCGCCGCACCCGGCTTGGACCGCGAAAGAACAGGATCGTTTAGTGACTGCACTGTCTGTGAGCACCTCCTCCGCCGCCTCGCTGCGCGCGGACGCCCTGGTGATCGGCGTGGCCAAGGGCCCGAAGGGCCTGCTGCTCGCGTCCGGCGCGGAGGCCGTGGCCGAGGCGTTCGACGGCAAGCTGGCCGAGCTGCTCGCCACCCTGGGCGCGACGGGTGCCGAGGGCGAGGCGGTCAAGCTTCCCGCTCCCGCAGGTGTCAAGGCTCCGCTCGTGCTCGCGGTCGGCCTCGGCGAGGCCGAGCAGGGCCACTCGCTGGAGACCCTCCGCAAGGCGGCCGGCGTCGCCGCCCGTACCCTCGCGGGCGCCAAGAAGGCCGCGCTGGCGCTGCCCGCCGTCTCCGCCGAGGAGATCGAGGCGGTCGCGCTCGGCGCGCTGCTAGGCGCGTACTCCTACAGCACCTACCGCAACGGTGACGGCAAGGCCCCGGTCGGCGAGCTGACCGTGCTCACCGAGCGCAAGGGCAGCAAGGACGCCAAGGCCGCCATCGAGCGCGCCACCGCCGTCGGCGAGGAGATCAACCGCGCCCGCGACCTGATCAACGCGGCGCCGAACGACCTCAACCCGAAGTCCTTCGCCGCGATCGCCCAGGCCGCCGCCAAGGACCACGGCCTCAAGTTCGAGGTGCTGGACGAGAAGGCGCTGACCAAGGGCGGCTTCGGCGGCCTGCTCGGCGTCGGCACCGGCTCGGCCAACCCGCCCCGGCTGGTGAAGGTGGCGTACACCCACCCCAAGGCCAAGGCCACCCTCGCCTTCGTCGGCAAGGGCATCACCTACGACTCCGGCGGCATCTCGCTGAAGCCGGCCGGGCACAACGAGACCATGAAGTGCGACATGGCCGGCGCCGCCGCCGTGTTCGCCACCGTGGTCGCGGCCAAGCGCCTCGGCCTGCAGGTCAACGTCACCGCCTGGCTGGCGCTGGCGGAGAACATGCCGTCCGGCACCGCCACCCGCCCCGGTGACGTGCTGCGGATGTACGGCGGCAAGACCGTCGAGGTGCTGAACACCGACGCCGAGGGCCGCCTGGTGCTGGCCGACGCGATCGTCCGGGCCGGCGAGGAGCAGCCCGACGTGATCGTCGACGTCGCCACCCTGACCGGCGCGATGGTGCTGGCCCTGGGCAACCGGATCTTCGGTGTGATGGCCAACTCCGACGAGCTGCGCGACCGCCTGCACGCCACCGCCGAGGCGGCCGGCGAGCAGTCCTGGCCGATGCCGCTGCCGGTCGAGCTGCGCAAGGGCATGACCGAGACCACCATCGCCGACCTCGCCAACATGGGTGAGCGGATGGGTGGCGGCCTGGTGGCCGGTCTGTTCCTGAAGGAGTTCGTCGCCGAGGGCATCGACTGGGCGCACCTAGACATCGCGGGCCCTGCCTTCCACGAGGGCGCCCCGTTCGGCTACACCCCCCGCGGCGGCACCGGCAGCGCGATCCGCACGCTGCTCCGGTTCGCCGAGGAGACCGCCGCCAACGGCGCGGCCTGAGCTCTCTGAGCCCCCGGCGGGGCCCGGCGCCACTCGGCGCGGGGCCCCGCTTTTTTCGGTTACCGGCCGGTAGTGGATCCGACCGTTTCTGACAACGCGTGTTCGCCGCGGGCGAAACTTTGTTCCGTACGGTGGAACAGCCCACCCCACCGGCCCGGCCGGCCCACCCTCTCCCGCGTGGTCACACGGCTGTGAGCTGCGGATATACCCTGACGTACGGGACATCCGAGAGCCCTCCTGGCAACCGGCCGAGCTGTCCGGGGCAGCCCCGGCCACCAGCCGCCGCGAACAAGTGCGAGGATGTACTCCCGGACGACTGGGCGCCTTACGAGGGCGCCCTGCCCCACCGGACCGCGACCGGCCCGGCGAACCGCACCCCTTTGCATGGAGGACGTGACGTGGCGAACGACGCCAGCACCGTTTTCGACGTAGTCATTCTCGGAGGCGGAAGCGGCGGTTACGCCGCGGCGCTCCGTGCAGCGCAGCTGGGTCTGAGCGTTGCGCTGATCGAGAAGGGTGAGCTGGGCGGCACCTGCCTGCACCGCGGCTGCATCCCGACCAAGGCCCTGCTGCACGCGGCCGAGATCGCCGACGAGACCAAGGAAGCCGCCGAGTTCGGCGTCCTGGCCACGTTCCAGGGCATCGACATCAACGGCGTCCACAAGTACAAGGACGACGTGATCGCCGGCCTGTACAAGGGCCTGCAGGGCCTGGTGGCCTCCCGCAAGGTCACCTTCATCCAGGGCGAGGGCCTGCTCTCCTCGCAGACCTCGGTGGACGTCAACGGCCAGCGGGTCGAGGGGCGTCACATCGTCCTCGCGACCGGCTCGGTGCCGAAGTCGATCCCCGGCCTGAACATCGACGGCGACCGCGTGATCTCCTCGGACCACGCGCTCAAGCTCGACCGCATCCCGAAGTCGGCCGTCATCCTCGGCGGCGGCGTGATCGGTGTCGAGTTCGCCTCGGTCTGGAAGTCCTTCGGCGTCGACGTCACCATCGTCGAGGCCCTGCCGCACCTGGCCCCGCTGGAGGACGAGAACTCCTCCAAGCTGCTGGAGCGCGCCTTCCGCAAGCGTGGCATCAAGTTCGAGCTGAAGGCCCGCTTCTCCGGTGTCGAGTACACCGCCGACGGCGTCCGGGTCTCCACCGAGAACGGCAAGCAGATCGACGCCGACCTGCTGCTGGTCGCCATCGGCCGCGGCCCGGTCTCGGCCGGTCTCGGCTACGAGGAGGCCGGGGTCGCGATGGACCGCGGCTACGTCCTGGTCGACGAGTACATGCGCACCAACGTGCCGACCATCTCGGCCGTCGGTGACCTGGTCCCGACCCTGCAGCTGGCCCACGTCGGCTTCGCCGAGGGCATCCTGGTCGCCGAGCGGCTGGCCGGCCTCAAGGCCGTGCCGATCGACTACGACGGCGTGCCGCGGGTGACCTACTGCAACCCGGAGGTGGCCTCCGTCGGCATCACCGAGGCCAAGGCCGTCGAGCTGTACGGCAAGGACAAGGTCGTCACGCTCAAGTACAACCTGGCCGGCAACGGCAAGAGCAAGATCCTCAAGACCGCCGGCGAGATCAAGCTCGTCCAGGTCAAGGACGGCGCCGTGGTGGGTGTCCACATGGTCGGCGCCCGCATGGGTGAGCAGGTCGGCGAAGCCCAGCTGATCTACAACTGGGAGGCGCTGCCCGCCGAGGTCGCGCAGCTCATCCACGCGCACCCGTCGCAGTCCGAGGCGCTCGGCGAGGCGCACCTGGCGCTGGCCGGCAAGGCTCTGCACGCGCACGACTGATCGCGCTCGTCCCGGCAGTCCATCCATTCCTGTACGCAAGACTTGATAGGAGTCGCTGAAACCATGGCGGTCTCAGTAACACTGCCCGCGCTGGGCGAGAGCGTTTCCGAAGGCACCGTCACCCGTTGGCTGAAGGCCGAGGGTGACCGCGTCGAGGTCGACGAGCCGCTGCTCGAGGTCTCGACCGACAAGGTCGACACCGAGATCCCGGCGCCCGCCTCCGGCATCCTGGCCTCGATCAAGGTCGGCGAGGACGAGACGGTCGAGGTCGGCGCCGAGCTGGCCATCATCGACGACGGCTCCGGTGCGCCGGTCGCCGCCGCGGCCCCGGTCGCGGAGGCTGCTCCGGCCGCCCCCGCCCCGGTCGTCGAGGCGCCCGTCGCCGCTCCGGCCCCCGTGGCCGAGGCTCCGGCTGCCGCCCCGGCCGCTGCCGCGCCCGCCGCCGACGCCACCCCGGTGCTGCTCCCCGCTCTGGGCGAGTCGGTCGCCGAGGGCACCATCACCCGCTGGCTCAAGGCCGAGGGCGACACCGTCGAGGTCGACGAGCCGCTGCTCGAGGTCTCCACGGACAAGGTCGACACCGAGATCCCGTCGCCGGTCGCCGGTGTGCTGGTGAAGATCCTGGTCGGCGAGGACGAGACCGCCCTGGTCGGCGCCCAGCTCGCGCTGATCGGTGCGGCGGGTGCGGCTCCGGCCGCCGCCGCCCCGGCTCCTGCCCCGGTTGTCGAGGCTCCGGCTCCGGTCGCCGCCCCGGCCCCGGCCCCCGTGGCCGCGCCGGCCCCCGTGGCCGCTGCCCCGGTCGCCGCTCCCGCTCCGGTCGCTGCTCCGGCCCCGGCCCCCGTGGCCGCGCCGGCTCCGGTCGCCGCCGCCCCGGTGGCTCCGGCCGCCGACGGCTCGGACGCCTACGTCACCCCGCTGGTCCGCAAGCTCGCGGCCGAGCAGGGCATCGCGCTCTCCGCGGTCACCGGCACCGGTGTCGGCGGGCGCATCCGCAAGCAGGACGTCATCGCCGCCGCCGAGGCCGCGAAGGCCGTCCCGGCTCCGGTGGCCGCCCCGGCCGCCGCGCCGAAGGCCGCCGCCGCGGCGTCCCCGCTGCGCGGTCAGACCGTCAAGATGACCCGGATGCGCAAGGTCATCGGCGACAACATGATGAAGGCCCTGCACGAGCAGGCGCAGCTGACCAGCGTGGTCGAGGTGGACATCACCAAGATCATGAAGCTGCGCGGCAAGGCCAAGGACTCCTTCCTCGCCCGTGAGGGCGTGAAGCTGTCCCCGATGCCGTTCTTCGTCAAGGCCGCCGCCCAGGCGCTGAAGAGCCACCCGGTGATCAACGCCCGGATCAACGGCGACGAGGGCACCATCACCTACTTCGACTCCGAGAACATCGGTATCGCGGTGGACTCGGAGAAGGGTCTGATGACCCCGGTCATCAAGGGTGCGGGCGACCTCAACATCGCCGGTATCTCGAAGAAGACCGCCGAGCTGGCCGGCAAGGTCCGCGGCAACAAGATCAGCCCGGACGAGCTGTCCGGCGCGACCTTCACCATCAGCAACACCGGCTCGCGCGGTGCGCTGTTCGACACCGTGATCGTGCCGCCGAACCAGGCCGCGATCCTCGGCATCGGCGCCACCGTCAAGCGCCCGGTCGTCATCGAGGTCGACGGCAGCACCGTCATCGGCGTCCGTGACATGACCTACCTCTCGCTCTCCTACGACCACCGCCTGGTGGACGGCGCCGACGCCGCCCGCTTCCTGGTCGCGGTCAAGGAGATCCTCGAGGCCGGCGAGTTCGAGGTCGAGCTCGGCCTGTAAGGGCGTCAGATCCGCCGGAACCCCGCGTCGTCCACCCGGACGGCGCGGGGTTCCGCGTTTCGCGGGCCGCCTCGCGTGCGGGAGACCGGCCGAGCGGCGATGCTGGAGCGGTGATGTACGAGACGGACTTCTGGCAACTCATCGACGAGACCAGGGACGCGGCCGAGGGCGATCCGGACGAGCAGGCCGAGGCGCTGGTGGACCGGCTGGCCCAGCTGACGCCGGACGACGTGGTGGACTTCGCCCGGCTGTTCGAGGCACGGTTCCAGCGCGCCTACCGGTACGACCTGTGGGGGGCGGCGTACCTGATGCTGGACGGTGCTTCGGAGGACACCTTCGACTTCTTCCGGTGCTGGCTGATCGGCCAGGGCCGGGAGGTCTTCGAGGGCGCGCTGCACCAGCCGGACGACCTGGCGGAGCTGCTGCCGGACTTCGACGAGGAGGAGGACGGCGATGCCGAGGACCTCGGCTACGCCGCCGACGAGGCGCACGAGCAGCTGACCGGCCTGCCGCTGCCCGACCTGGGGACCTCGCAGCCCCGGCGGCCGGAGGGTGACAGCTTCGACTTCGAGGACGCCGAGCAGATGGCGAAGCGGTTCCCCCGGCTCTGGGAGCTGTACGGCGGCTGACGGCGGCTCAGGCGGCTGGGTTGGCCGAGTAGTGGGTGGTGCCTGCGGGGCGCCGGGCGCGTACCGTACTCGGGTCGGAGGGGCACGGGGAGCGCCCCGGCCCCTGGCCCAGCGGAGCGGGAGACTTCGGGACAGTGTTCGTCAAGATCTGCGGTCTGAGCACCGCACAGGACGTCGCCGCCGCCATCGCGGCCGGGGCCGACGCGATCGGCTTCGTGCTCACCGAGAGCCCCCGCCGGATCGAGCCGGCGGCCGCCCGGCGGCTGGCCGAGCAGGTGCCGGCCGGGGTGCTGACGGTGGCGGTGTTCGGCCGGGAGCCGTCGGCGGAGGTCCGGCGGGCCGCGACGGCGGCCGGGGTGGGTGCCGTCCAGCTGCACGGTGACCACCCGCCCGCCGCCTTCGCCGAGCTGCGGGACCTCGGGCTGCGGCTGGTCCGGGCCACCTCGGCGGCGGCCGGGGCGGGGGCGGCCTGCGGCGACTTCGGCGAGGACCTGCTGATCCTGGACTCGCCGGTGCCCGGATCGGGCGAGCCCTGGGACTGGTCCGAGCTGGGCGCCAACCCGCCGAGCGGGTCGTGGATGCTGGCCGGCGGCCTCAGTCCGGCCAACGTGGCCGAGGCGATCGCGGCCGCCCGGCCTTGGGGCGTGGACGTCTCCAGCGGGGTCGAGGTACGGCGCGGGGTCAAGGACCCGGCGCTGATCACGGAGTTCGTCCAGCGGGCGAAGGCTGCGGGCTAGACCGAGACTCCGGTGCCGCCGCCCTGGCTGCCGGGGAGCGGGCGGATGGCGGCGACCAGTTGGTCGAGCAGCTCGGGCGAGGGGGCGTCCGGGTGTTCGTCCGCCGAACCGACCAGCACGGTGAAGCCGCCGCCGGGTGCCCGGACCGCCACCACCAGGACGTGGCCGGGGACGCCCTTCACCGGGTCCACCCGCCAGCGCTCGGCGTGCCCGGTCACGCCGGCCACGGTCACCGGGGCCGAGACCACCACTTTGGTCGAGGTGAGGTCGCCGTACAGGATCGGCGCGTAGGTGGCCATCTCGGCCCGGGCCACCGCCTGGGCGGAGGCGCCCTCGGACCGTTCGGCCACCACGGCGAAGTTCGCCCGTACGCAGTTGCCGCTGCCGACGTCGCAGGAGTACGGCTTGGTGGAGAACTGCAGGGTCACCTTGCCGTCGTGGTCGTCGATCTTCCAGCCGGCCGGGACGGGCACCTCCCAGCCGCGCGACAGGTCCTGCACCGAGCGGGTCGACGGCAGCGGGGCGCGGCTGGGCGCCGCCGGGGTGGGCGTCGGGGTCGGACTCGGGGTCGGGGTCGCACTCGGGCTGGGCGTCCGGGTGGGGCTCGGGCTGCCCGTCACCGCCGGCGGCGCGGCCAGCGGCTCGTGCACCGGAGCGTCGGCCCGGGTGGCCCAGAACAGCCCGCCCGCTCCCGCGGCCAGCACGACCAGTACCAGCGCGAGCACCAGCCAGGTTCTGGCCCCGCGCTTCGCGGCGGCGACCGGCTCGGCACCCACCGGGCGGACCTCAGCGGTCCACGCCTCGCCGTCCCACCAGCGCTCCTGGGCAGCCCCGTCCGGCCCCGGGTCGAGCACGGGATACCAGCCGGGCGGCGTCGAGTAGGTCACGGCGGTACCGTACCGTTCAGGCGTTCGCCCCGTCAGCCGCTTGGCACTTGACGGTCCGTCAGAGCCAGCGGCCCATCCAGACGTCGTCCACGTACGCGCCGTCCAGCCAGAACTCCTCCGGCAGCACGCCGGCCACCTCGAAGCCGCAGCGCTCGTACAGGCGCCGGGCGGGGGCGTTGTGGGCGAGCACCCGGAGGGTCATCCGGCGGATGCCGTCGGCCCGGGCCCGGTCGCAGGCGGCTTCGATCAGGGCCTTGCCGATGCCCCGGCCGCGGGCCTCGGGGTCGACCACGAAGCCCTGGATCTGCCGGATGTGGCGGTTGCTGGCCAACGGGGTGGCGGGGCCCTGGTGGACGTAGCCGACGATCCGGCCCGCCGACTCCGCCACCAGGAAGTGCTCGGGCGGGCGGCGCTCGTCGAAGAGTTCGGCGTCCGGGCCCGGCTGCGGGACCACGTCGCTGAGCCAGGACCAGGAGACCCGGTCGAGGCGGGCGAGCTCCGGCCCGTCCTGCTGCCGTGCCGTACGTATCGTCAGGTCAGCTGCGCCGTTCGCTCCCATGGCCGCCATGGTAGGCGACCGTCCGGTGGCGCTGCCGGGCCTTTTCGGCGGGTTCTTTCGGCGGGCCCGACCGGCCTCCGGGCGGGTCCGGCTGCCAGGATGGGGCCATGCGTATCGCGGTGACTGGGTCCACGGGTCTGATCGGTTCGGCGCTTGTCCGCTCGCTGTTGGCGGACGGGCACGAGGTAGTGCGGTTGGTGCGGCAGCGGTCCAGGACCGGGGTGCAGCCGGACGGCAGCGTCGGGGTGGGCTGGCACCCGCAGCTGATGCAGATCGACCGGGCCGGGCTGCACGGGGTGGAGGCGGTGGTGCACCTGGCGGGTGCCGGGGTCGGTGACCGGCGCTGGACCGAGGCGTACCGGCAGGAGATCCGGGACAGCCGGGTGCTCGGCACCGAGACGCTGGCCGCCGCGCTGGCCGACCTGAAGGAGCCGCCCCGGGTGCTGGTCAGCGGTTCGGCGGTGGGCTTCTACGGCCAGACCGGGGACCGGGTGATCGACGAGGAGGCGCCGCCCGGCGACGACTTCCTGGCCCGGGTCTGCGTGGAGTGGGAGGCCGCCACCCGCCCGGCCGAGCAGGCGGGCGTCCGGGTGGCGCACGCCCGTACCGGGCTGGTGCTCTCGGCCGACGGCGGCGCGGGCGCCCGGCTGTTCCCGCTGTTCCGGCTGGGTCTCGGCGGGCGGCTGGGGGACGGCAAGCAGTACTGGAGCGTGATCTCGCTCGCCGACGAGGTGGCCGCGCTGCGGTATCTGATCGACACGCCGGAGCTGTCGGGGCCGTTCAACCTGGCGGGCCCGGAGCCGGTGACCAACGGGGAGCTGACCGAGCTGATCGGCCGCGCGCTCGGCCGGCCGACGCTGTTCGCGGTGCCGGAGTTCGCGCTCAAGGCGGTGCTCGGCGAGATGGCGGTGGAGGTGGTGGGCAGTCACCGGGCCATCCCCGCACGGCTGTTGGCGGCCGGGTTCCGGTTCCGGCACCCGACGGCCGCGGAGGCGGTGCGGGCGGCGGTCTGACCCGTTCGGAGGCGGCGGCGCAGGGGGGCGCACGGCAGCAGGTGTCCGGCGCACCGCGCGCCTCCGGTGACCGTGCGCGCCCACCTGACGGTCGAACGCTCCCTTCCGGCGCACAGTCCGTGACCGTGCCCCGCCTCCTGTCGCCACTCCCCCTGATTGGAACGGAACTCCCGGCCTGATTCGCCGATTGACGGGGCATCACATGCGAGGACCGTGTCCCGGCACCCTGCGGCCTGCCCGGCCGCAGCCCCGGGACCAGGGAGGGAGCACACTCGTGCCCGCACATGACTTCACCCGTCGCACCCGCCGCCCGTCCGACCCGGACGTCGTGGTGGTCGGCGCCGGCCTCGCCGGGCTGGCCACCGCCCGCGCGCTGACCGGCCGTGGCCTCACCGTCCAGGTCCTGGAGGCCACGGAACGGATCGGCGGCCGGGCGGCCGGACGGGAGCTGGACGGCTTCCGGCTCGACCACGGCGGCCAGCTGCTGAACACCGACTTCCCCGAGCTCGGCCGGGTGCTCGACCTGGACCCGCTGGAGCTCAGCCCGCTCGCCCCCGGCGTCCTGGTGCACAGTGCCGGGCGCCGCCACCGGTTCGGCGATCCGCAGCAGACCCCGGCCCGGCAGGCCACCGCCCGGGGCCCGCTGGGCAGTCCGCTGGACCGGGCCAGGCTCGCCTCGGCCTTCGGGCGGCTCGCCACCACCCCGGTGCCCCGGCTGCTGACCCGCCCGGAGACCACCGCCGCCCGCTCGCTGGCCGACCGCGGCCTGCCGCCGCGGACGGTGGACGGCCTGCTCCGCCCGCTGCTCGGCGCGCTGCTCAGCGACCCGACGCTCGGCACCAGCAGCCGGGTCGCCGACCTGGTGCTGCGCTCGTACGCCCGCGGGCGACTCTGTCTCCCGGCGGCCGGACTGGCCGCCGTACCCAGTCAGTTGGCCGAGGGCCTGCCCGCCGGGACGCTCCGGCTCGGGGTCCGGGTCACCTCGGTGGCCGCCGACGGCGTGCACACCGCCGCGCACGGCCGGATCACCGCCCGGGCCGTCGTGCTGGCCACCGACGCACAGTCGGCCGCACAGCTGCTCCCCGGGCTGCGGGTGCCGGACTTCCACCCCGTCACCACGTACTTCCACGCCGCCGACCGCTCACCGCTGGACGAGCCGGTGCTGCTGCTCGACGCCGACCGGCCGCAGGGCCGCCCGGTGCTCTCGCACTCGCTGGTGCTCAGCGACCTGCACCCCTCGTACGCGCCGCCCGGGCGCGCGCTGATCGCCACCACCGTGCTGGGCCGGCGCCGGTTCGACCAGGGCGGGCCGGCCGGGTACGAGCCGCTGCTGCGGCGGCGCCTGGTGCACCTGTACGGCTCCGCCGCGGCCCAGTGGGAGTTCCTGACGGTCCGGCACGTCCCGGACGCGGTGCCGGCGATGCCGCCGCCGCACAACTTCCGGCGGCCGGTGCGACTGCTGGCCGGCCTGTACGTCTGCGGCGACCACCGGGACACCAGCACCGTCCAGGGGGCCCTGGTCTCCGGGCGGCGGGCTGCGCAGGCGGTGCTGCGTGACCTCCGGGTGCCGGTCGCGACTCCGGCTGCCGAGGCGGCGTAGCGAGACGAGCCCCGTCAGGGGCTCGGGGAACGGCGACGGTTCGTGGCTGGTGGGTATCACTGCGAAAGTGCCTGACCATTTACGGACGGATCACCTTTTTCGAGGCTGGCGTCGCAGTTCCCCGAGCCCCTGACGGTGCACGGCGGGCCTCTGCGGTCCGGCCAAGCCGTCGTGCCAGTATGCCGATATGACTCATAGTCGGACATTCTGCCGATGACGGCGGACGACGTGGACGCGGTCGCGCTCGTCCTCATCCCGGCGTGTGCGGTGGCCGCGCCGTTGCTCGCCGACCGTCTGCAGCGCTGGCTGGCGGTCCCGACCGTGGTGTTCGAGATCGTGCTCGGGGTGCTGATCGGACCGGACGTGCTCGGCTGGGCGGAGGTCGGCGATCTGGTCGACGCGCTCTCCCAGTTCGGGCTGGCGATGCTGATGTTCCTGGCGGGCTACGAGATCGACTTCGCCCGGCTGCGCGGCGGTCCGCTCAAGCGGGCCGTCGGCGCCTGGCTGGTCACCCTGACGGTCGCGCTCGGCGCGGGTGCCCTGATCAACCGGGACGCGCTGAGCGGCGCCTTCGCGGGGCTGGCGCTGACCACCACCGCGCTCGGCACCATCCTGCCGATCCTGCGCGACTCGGGCACGCTGCCCACGCCGTTCGGCTCGATGACGATGGCCACCGGCGCGGTCGGCGAGTTCGGCCCGATCATCGCGATCGCCGTGCTGCTGAGCGGCAACACCCCGGTCAGGTCGGCCGTCATCCTGGGCGCCTTCGCGGTGATCACCGCCGTCGCGGTCAGCTACGCCCGGCGCCCGCGGCCGGACTTCGTGACCCGGCTGATCCGGCGCACCCTGCGCACCTCCGGGCAGTTCGCCGTCCGGACCGTGATCCTGGTGCTGGCCGTGATGGTCGGCGCCGCGATCTGGCTCAGCCTGGACATGCTGCTGGGCGCCTTCACTGCCGGGATCGTCTCCCGGCTGCTGCTGTCCGGGGTACCCGAGGCGGAGGAGGAGGTGATCGAGGCCAAGCTCGAAGGCATCGGTTTCGGCTTCCTGGTGCCGATCTTCTTCGTGGTCAGCGGGATGAACTTCGACCTCGACGCGCTCCTCTCCGACCCCGGCACCCTGCTGCTCGTCCCGGTCTTCCTGCTGCTGCTGGCCGCACTGCGCGGAGTCCCGGCCGCCCTGCTGGCCCCGCCCGAACTGGGCGGCCGGGACCGGGTGGCGCTCGGCCTGTTCGGCGCCACCGCGCTGCCGCTGGTGGTGGTCATCACCACCATCGAGGTGGAGGCCGAGCGCCTGCCGTCCTCCACCGCCGCGGCCCTGGTCGGCGCGGGCATGCTCTCCGTCCTGCTCTTCCCGCTGCTCGCCCAACGCCTGCGCGGGCAGACCCAGCCGCCACCCCGGGAGGGCCGCCCCCGGGTCACCGCGGAGAGCTGGTGAAAGCCCCTGACCCTCAGATCACCCCCGACTGCCGGGCGGCCTCGTCGAAGGCGCGGGCCGACTGGTTGGCGCGGTAGGGGGTCAGCCGGCGGTGGAAGTCCCGCAGGTACTCGACCGTGCGGGCGGAGCGCATCTCGCCGGCCGCCCGGAGGGCCTCGGTGGCCAGGGTGCAGGCGTCGTCGATCTCGCCGAGGCCGAGGCGGGAGCCGGCCAGCACCAGGCGGCAGAGGATCCGGCTGCGGGCGTAGGCCGGGGCCCGCAGCCGGAGCGACTTCTCGGCGTGCTGGGCGGCCGGGCGCCACTGCTGGAGGTCGCGGTAGCAGTGCGCGAACTCGTCGGCGAGCTGGGCCTCGTCGAAGTAGCGGGCCCAGGAGGGCAGTTCGTCGTTGGGGCGGGCGATGCCGAGGGCTCGCTCGCAGCGGACCAGAGCGGTGGTGCAGGAGCGTACGTCGCCGAGCAGGGCGTGGCCGCGGGCCTCGGCCGCGTGCATCAGGGACTGCACGGTGGGCGCGGCGGCCGCGCCGACGCCCTGCTGGGCGACCCGGGCCAGCTGGATCGCCTCCCGGCCGTGGCCGAGGTGGACGGCCTGCTGGCTCATCGTGGTGAGCACGTAGCCGCCGAGCACTCTGTCCCCCGCGGCCTGGGAGAGCCGCAGCGCCTGGACGAAGTACCGCTGGGCCAGGCCGTGTGCGGCGATGTCGAAGGACGTCCAGCCCGCCAGCCGGGTCAGGTCGGCGACCGCGCCGAACAGCGCCCGGCCGATCTGCTCGCCGTACCGGCCGCGCAGCATCGGCTCGGCCTCGCTCTCCAGGTACCTGACCAGCGCCTGGCGGGCGTGGCCGCCGCCGTACGCGTGGTCCAGCGCGCGGAACAGGTCGCCGACGGCCCGGATGGCGGCGATGTCACCCCGGCCGACCCGGAGCGGCGGGCGCTGCTCCCGGGCCTCGGCGGCCTCCAGGGCGGTCTGCGGCAGCGCACCGCGACTCTGGGTCGGCACCCGGCCCAGAGCCGGCTGAGGGGCCCGTACGGCGCTCCGGGCGGCGGGCAGGCCGGGACGGGAGCCGGGCAGCTGCGGGCGGCCTGACGAGGCGTCAGGAAGCCCCGGGGGCAGGCCGGGGACGGAACCGTCCCTGGCCACCCGCTCGTCGGTGCGGCCGATCAGCCAGTCCCGGCTGGGCACCACCAGGCCGGCCGGGGTGAAGGCGATCCGGCGCAGCTCGGACTGCTGGCCGGTGTCCTTGTGCCACATGCTGGCGACGATGTCGACGGCCTCCTGCGGGCTCTCGGCGAACTCCAGGCCCGCGTAGACCGGGGCGCAGGCCTCCAGGCCGATGTCCAGCGCGGTCAGCCGGCGCCCGAGCCGGCGGGTGAAGACCTCCGCGATCAGCGCGGGGGTGGCGCCGCGGGGCTGCTGGCCGCGCAGCCAGCGGGTCACCGAGGTCTTGTCGTAGCGGAGGTCGAGGCCGTGCTCCAGGCCGAGTTGGTCGACCCGGCGGGCCAGCCCGGCGTGCGAGAAGCCGGCCTCCTCGATCAGCGCGGCGAGCCGGGGGTTCTGGGTCTTGTCCAGACCGGACGGGCCGGGCGGACCTGACGGAGCGGCAGGCCCGACAGGGGCCGCCGGCTCGGCGGCCTGCGGCGACCCGCCGGGTGTTGCCCCGGACGGCCCCTCGCGCGGATCGAGGTGCGGGTCGAGCGGGTCGAGCGGTCCGTACGCCGGGCTGTCGGTTGCAGGCCGTTGGGGCATATCAGTCACACCTCTCGAGCGCCTCACCAGTCCCCCCGGTGCATGGAGCGGCGCCCCCTGTCGGGAATCGGCGTGAATGTAGCGAGCATTTCGCCGCTATGGGTGGATCTGGGCGGGCAATCCTCCGAACGGGTGACGCAATGGCGCCCGTTGTAGGGAAGGTGTCGCGGCGGGTGTTTGGCCGGACGGCCCTCCGCTGCCCGATCGCCCGCATGGCGCCGGTCGCCATGAAGCCGCCCGGACCTGTGGCTGCCCGGCACATAGGAGTGAGCGCCGTCGGTTTCTACCGTTCTCGGCCATGGACACCACTTCAGCCCGCTCGCTGGCCGGCCGCACGGCGCTGGTCACCGGCGCCGCCTCGGGGATCGGCCGGGCCTGCGCCGAGGTCTTCGCCGCCGCCGGCGCCCGGGTCTACGTCGTCGACCTCGCGGCCGAGCCGGCCAAGGAACTCGCCGCCCGGATCGGCGGTGAGGCGGTCGTCGCGGACCTCTCCGACCCGGCTGCCGTGGACGCGCTGCCGGACGACGCCGACATCGTCGTCAACAACGCGGGCCTCCAGCACGTCGCGCCGGTGCACGAGTTCCCGCCGGACCGGTTCGCGCTGATCCAGCGGGTGATGGTGGAGGCCCCGTTCCGCATCCTGCGCCGCACCCTGCCGCACATGTACGAGCAGGACTGGGGACGGGTCGTCAACATCTCGTCCGTGCACGGGCTGCGGGCCAGCGCCTTCAAGTCCGCGTACGTGACCGCCAAGCACGGTCTCGAGGGGCTGAGCAAGACCGTCGCGCTGGAGGGCGCCCCGTACGGCGTCACCAGCAACTGCATCAACCCGGCCTACGTGCGCACCGCCCTGGTGGAGAAGCAGATCGCCGCCCAGGCCCTGGCGCACGGCATCCGGGAGGACGAGGTGGTGGAGCAGATCATGCTCGACCGGACCGCCGTCAAGCGGCTGATCGAGGCCGACGAGGTGGCCCAGCTCGCCCTCTGGCTCTGCTCCCCGCACGCCTCCTACATCACGGGGGCCAGCCTGCCGGTCGACGGCGGCTGGACCGCACACTGATCTCCCCCGCTCACCCGTCCCGCCCCCGCCCCGTCCCCCCGCAACCCCAGACAGGTGACCCATGGCCAGTTCTCCCGACGCAGCGAGAACCCAAGGCGCTTCGCTCCGCAAGGTGGTCGGCGCCAGCCTGATCGGCACCACCATCGAGTGGTACGACTACTTCCTCTACGGCACCGCCGCCGCGCTGGTCTTCAACAAGGTGTTCTTCCCCAACACCGACCCGCTGACCGGCACCCTGCTCTCCTTCCTCACCTATGCGATCGGCTTCGCCGCCCGGCCGCTCGGCGCGCTGGTCTTCGGTCACTTCGGCGACCGGATAGGCCGCAAGAAGCTGCTGGTGCTGAGCCTGCTGCTGATGGGCGGTTCGACCACCCTGATCGGCTGTCTGCCGACGTACCATCAGGCCGGCATCGCGGCACCGGTGTTGCTCACCGTGCTGCGGCTGGTGCAGGGCTTCGCGCTCGGCGGCGAGTGGGGCGGCGCGGTGCTGCTGGTCTCCGAGCACGGGGACGCCAAGCGGCGCGGCTTCTGGGCCTCCTGGCCGCAGGGCGGCGCGCCGGCCGGGAACCTGCTGGCGGCGGGCGTGCTCTCGCTGATGACGGCCGTTCAGTCCGACGCGGACTTCATCGCCTGGGGCTGGCGGGTGCCGTTCCTGCTGTCCGCGCTGCTGGTGATGGTCGGTCTGTGGATCCGGCTCGCGGTGGACGAGTCGCCGCTGTTCAAGCAGGCCCTCGCCGCCTCGGAGGCCCGCAAGGCGCAGGCGCCGGAGCAGCCGCCGCTGGTCGCGGTGCTGCGCCACCACTGGCGCGAGGTGCTGACGGCGATGGGCGCACGGATGGCGGAGAACATCTCGTACTACGTGATGACCACCTTCGTGCTGGCCTACGCGGTCGGTCACGTGCACCTGCCGAAGCAGACCGCGCTGAACGCGGTGCTGATCGCCTCGGCGATCCAGTTCGCGCTGATCCCGCTGTTCGGGGCGCTCTCGGACCGGATCGGCCGCAAGCCGGTCTACCTGTTCGGCGCGGTCGGGGTCGGGATCTGGGCGTTCGTCTTCTTCGGTCTGGTGGACACCAAGAGCTTCGGCTCGATGCTGCTCGCGGTGAGCGTCGGGCTGTTCTTCCACAGCGCGATGTACGCGCCGCAGGCGGCCTTCTTCTCCGAGCTGTTCGCCACCCGGATGCGGTACTCGGGCGCCTCGATCGGCTCCCAGTTCGCCTCGGTGGCGGCCGGCGCCCCGGCTCCGCTGATCGCCACCGCGCTGCTCAAGGACTACGGCAGCTCGACCCCGATCGCGGTCTACGTGGCGATCGCCGCGGTGATCACGGTGGTCGCGGTGCTCTGCGCCCGGGAGACCCGGGGCCGTGACCTGGCCGAGGTCGGCGAGGACGCACCGGCTCCGGCCGGGCAGCCCGTCGGCGTCTGATCCCCCGTCGATCCCCCCGGAACGTCCGGTACCGGTTCGGTACCGGACGTTCCTCCACCCCCGCAGAACTGGCACGATGGCCCGCACCATGGACGACCCGCACCCCCACTCCAGCGCCGCCCCCGCCCTACGGCGGCTGCTCGACCTGCTCGCCTCCGGCGCCGCCACCGAGGACTTCGCGGAGGTGCTCGCCGAGGCCCGGCGCCAGGGCGCGCCCGCGGCCGTGCTGGCCGAGATCGACGACGCCACCTGGCTGGCCCTGCGGGTGCACCGGACGATGCGTCAGCACCGGCGCCGGGAGGCCGAGCTGACCGCGCTCTTCGACACCGCGGGTGACCTGGCCGCCTCCCGCGACCTGGACGCGGTGCTGCAGGCGATCGTCCGCCGGGCCCGGATGCTGCTCGGCACCGACACCGCGTACCTGACCCTGCCGGACCAGGCCGCCGGGGACACCTACATGCGAGTCACCGACGGCTCGGTCTCGGTGCTGTTCCAGACCCTGCGGCTCAGCCTCGGCGACGGTCTCGGCGGCCTGGTGGCGCAGACCGCCCGGCCGTACGCGACGCCGGACTACCGCACCGACGAGCGGTTCCACCACACCGGCAAGATCGACGCCGGGGTGCTGGACGAGGGCCTGGTGGCGATCATCGGCGTCCCGCTGCTGCTCGGCGGCCAGGTGATCGGCGTGCTGTTCGCCGCCGACCGCTCGCCCCGGGCGTTCTCCCCCGACGAGGTCGCGCTGCTCTGCACGCTGGCCGCGCACGCCGCGATCGCGCTGGACACCGCCAAGGCGCTGGCCGACACCCGGGCCGCACTCGCCGAGCTGAACACCGCGAACGCGGTGATCCAGGCCCACTCCGCCGCCGTCCAGCGCGCCGAGCGGGCCCACGACCGGCTCACCGACCTGGTGCTGCGCGGTGCCGAAGTCCCCGACGTGGCGGCCGCGGTGGCCGCGCTGCTCGGCGGCGAGGTGGGCGTACGCGACGCCGAGGGGCTCGCACTGGCCGGGCGCACGCCGGGAGCTGACGGACTGTCGGACGCGGTCGCGGCCTCGCGCGCCGAGGGCCGCGCCGTCCGGGCCGGCGACAGCTGGGTCTGCGCGGTGCTGGCCGGCCAGGAACCGCTGGGCAGCATCGTGCTGCACGACCGGCCCGACCTGGACGACGCCGACCGCCGCCTGTTCGAGCGCGCCGGGGTGGTCACCGCGCTCCTGCTGCTGCTCCGCCGCTCGGTCGCCGAGACCGAGAACCGGGTCCGCGGCGAGCTGCTGGCCGACCTGCTCAGCTCCCCCGACCGCGACCCGGCCGGGCTGACCGCCCGGGGCCGCCGGCTCGGCGTCGACCTGGGCCGCCCGCACCTGGTGCTGGTCGCGATGGTCCCCGCCGCCGACCGGGCCCGGCTGGCGGGCGCGGCCTCCCGCTACCTGTTCGGCTCGCGCGGGATCAGCGCCGAGCACGGCGAGGCCGTCGTCCTGCTGCTGCCCGAGGACGGCGGCAGCACCCCGGGCGACGCGGCCGAACTGGCCGCCGACCGGCTGGCCCGGCTGGCCGGGTTCCCGGTCACGGTCGGCGCCGGCCGGGTCGCCGCCGGGCCGGTGGCGCTCGCCGCGGCGTACACCGAAGGGCTGCGCTGCGTACGGGCGTTGGGGGTGCTCGGCCGCGAAGGTGACGGGGCGTCGGCGGCCGACCTCGGCTTCCTCGGCGTGCTGCTCGGCGACGGCCACGACGTGGCCGCGTTCGTCGGCGCCACCCTCGGCCCGCTGCTGGACTACGACACCCGCCGGGGCACCGAACTGGTCCGCACCCTGCGCGCCTACTTCGACTGCGGCGGCAGCCTGACCCGGGCCAAGGACGAGCTGCACGTCCACGTGAACACGGTGGTCCAGCGCCTCGACCGGGTCGAGATCCTGCTCGGCCACGACTGGAACCACCCGGAACGGTCGCTGGAACTCCAGTTGGCGCTGCGGCTGCAACTTCTCGCCGAGGGGTAGGTGACGGTTCGTGGCTGGCGGGCAACACTGCGAAAGTGCCTGACCATTTACGTACGGATCACCTTGTACGAGGTCGGCGTCGCAGTTCCCCGAGCCCCTGGTGGCTGATGCCCGGAGCGCAGTGACAGGCCTCGCGGGGGCGCGAAGCGTGGGGCGTACAGTTGCCGGGTTGGTCTCGAACGCCATGGCAAGGAGCAGCGGTGAGCGAGCAGGTACGTTTCGTACGGATGGGCATAGGCGAGCGGTCGGTGCCGTACGAGGAGGCCTGGGCGGAGCAGCAGCGGCTGCACGCGCTGCGGGTCGCGGACGAGATCCCGGACACCGTGCTGCTGCTGGAGCACCCGCCGGTGTACACGGCGGGCAAGCGGACCAACCCCGAGGACTTCCCGCTCGACGGCACCCCCGTCGTGCAGGTGAACCGGGGCGGCGAGATCACCTGGCACGGCCCCGGCCAGCTGGTCGGGTACCCGATCGTGAAGCTGCCGGACCCGATCGACGTGGTCGCGTACGTCCGTCGGCTGGAGGAGGCGCTGATCCGGGCCTGCGGCGAGTTCGGGGTGGGCACCACCCGGATCGAGGGCCGAAGCGGGGTCTGGGTGCTCGGTGCGGAGATCCCGGACGCGGTGGTGGACCCGTCCCAGGTGGTCGAGATCGGCAAACTCACCCTTCGGATGGGGTTGCCGCTGGGGATCGACCCCCGGCTGGCCGGTCCGGAGTACGCGGCGTCCAACGCGGGCCAGCGCGGCGACGACCGCAAACTGGCGGCGATCGGCGTGCGGGTCGCCCGTGGTGTGACGATGCACGGGTTCGCGCTGAACTGCGACCCCGACATGACGTGGTTCGACCGGATCGTCCCCTGTGGCATCCGGGACGCCGGGGTCGGCTCGGTCAGCTCCGAGCTGGGCCGTGATTTCGGGGTCGGCGAGGCCCTGCCGGTGGTGGAACGTCACCTCCGCGAGGTGCTGGCCGAACTGCCGGAGCCCGCACTGACCCGCTGAGCGGGAATGTGCAGCGCCACCGGGGCGCTGTGCCCCCTGCGAATGCAGGGTGCAGGCCCGGTACAAGCCCCATAAGCACAGGCGTACCCTGGGGGTACCCCGTCTAGTTCTAGGAGTCGCACGTGTCCGCTGTCGCGCCCGACGGCAGGAAGCTCCTCCGCCTGGAGGTCCGCAACAGCGAGACCCCCATCGAGCGGAAGCCCGAGTGGATCAAGACCCGGGCCAAGATGGGCCCCGAGTACAACTCGCTTCACGCCCTGGTGAAGAAGGAGGGGCTGCACACGGTCTGTCAGGAGGCCGGCTGCCCCAACATCTTCGAGTGCTGGGAGGACCGCGAGGCGACCTTCCTGATCGGCGGTGACCAGTGCACCCGCCGCTGCGACTTCTGCCAGATCGACACCGGCAAGCCCGCCGACTTCGACCGGGACGAGCCGCGCCGGGTCGCCGAGTCGATCGTCACGATGGACCTGAACTACGCCACCATCACCGGTGTCGCCCGTGACGACCTGCCGGACGGCGGGGCCTGGCTGTACGCCGAGACGGTCCGCCAGGTGCACGCGCTGACGGCGGGCCGGGAGACCGGCCGTACCGGCGTCGAGCTGCTGATCCCGGACTTCAACGCGGTGCCCGAGCAGCTGGCCGAGGTCTTCTCGTCCCGCCCCGAGGTGCTGGCGCACAACGTCGAGACGGTGCCGCGGATCTTCAAGCGGATCCGCCCGGCGTTCCGCTACGAGCGCTCGCTGGACGTCATCACCCAGGCCCGCGCGGCCGGTCTGGTGACCAAGTCCAACCTGATCCTGGGTATGGGCGAGACCCGCGAGGAGGTCAGCCAGGCGCTGGCCGACCTGGTGGGTGCGGGCTGCGAGCTGATCACCATCACCCAGTACCTGCGGCCGTCGGTGCGGCACCACCCCGTCGAGCGCTGGGTGAAGCCGCACGAGTTCGTCGAGCTCCAGCAGGAGGCCGAGGAGCTGGGCTTCGCCGGCGTCATGTCGGGCCCGCTGGTCCGCTCCTCGTACCGGGCCGGGCGGCTGTACCGCCAGGCGCTGGAGCACCGCGAGCGCGCGGGCGTCTGACCTGCTTGAGCCGGGGCCGGGACGTGGATCTCAGGTCCCGGCCCCGGTCTGTCATCCGGCTACCTTTCATCCGGCTTTGACCGGCAGGTCACCGCCCGGTAACACCTCCGGGGGAGGCTGGGCACATGTCGATCCTGGTCCACGCCCTGCGGCGCACCGAGCGGCTGCTCCTGGCGGGTGGTCAGCAGCGGGCCCGCCGGAACGCCTGGTCGGCCGTCTGCGAGAACCGCCGACACGCCGCCGACCGGTCCGAGGCCGCCGCGCTCTTCCCGGCCGAGCAGCCGGGTGCGCTGCGCCGGGCCTGAGCTACCGCCGGCCCCGGGGCGCGTCCGGGTTGCAGTTTGGGGGCGCCCTTGGATATCCCGTGCCCCCGCCACGTACCATGAGCGTTATGGCGAGGCAAAAATCGGATACCCCTGGGCGGCTCAGTCAGATCCGCCAGGCGTACACAATGACCAAGAAGGTCGACACCAAGATCGGCCTGATCATCGCGGCCGTCGGCCTCATCACCTTCGGCGTGTTCCTCGCCATCGGCTTTGTGATCGACCACCCGATCTACCTGGGTGTTCTCGGCTTCATCGTGGGCTTCCTGGCCATGGCGATCGTCTTCGGGCGGCGCGCCGAGAAGGCGGCCTTCGGTCAGATGGAGGGTCAGCCGGGCGCCGTCGCGGCCGTGCTGAACAACATCCGCCGCGGCTGGAGCGCCAACCCGACCCCGGTCGCGGTCACCCGTAACCAGGACGCGGTCTACCGTGCGATCGGCCGTCCCGGCATCGCGCTGATCGGCGAGGGCAACCCGAACCGGGTCCGCGGCCTGCTGGCGGCGGAAAAGAAGAAGATGGCCCGCGTGGTCGGCGACATCCCGGTGCACGACATCGTGGTGGGCAACGGCGAGGGCGAGGTGCCGCTGAAGAAGCTCCAGGTGCACCTGATGCGCCTGCCGCGCGCGATCACCCCGGGCCAGGTCACCGAGACCAACGACCGGCTGCGCGCCCTGGGCGACCTGCTCTCCAAGGCGCCGATCCCCAAGGGCCCGATGCCCAAGGGCGCCCGGATGCCCAAGGGCGGCCAGGTCCGCTGACCGCTCCCCCACCGACACACCACGGCCCCGCCGCGAGACTCTCGCGGCGGGGCCGTTCGACTGTCCGGCACCAGGATTAGATCCGGACCTCGACGGTGCCGACCGCCTTGTCGTGCAGACCCCGGGTGTCCCGGTCCCAGACCACGGCCGGGACCACCAGGCAGAGCAGCAGGGTGCGCAGCAGCACCTGCGGGATGGACGCCCGGCCGCCGTCCAGCCGGACCACCCGCAGCCCGAACAGCCGCTTGCCGACCGTGGTGCCGGTGGTGGCCAGCAGCAGCACCGTGATGACGTAGAACAGCGGCGTGGACCACATGTTGGCGCTCGCCGCGACGCCCTGGCTCACCAGCCCGTACGCCACCAGGCTGCACAGCCAGCCGTCGACGAACAGTGCACCGATCCGCCGCCCGGGGCCGGCCAGCGCACCGGGGCCCTCCTTGGGCAGGCCGAGGCGCTCGCCGCGGTAGCCGAAGTCGGCACCCATCCGCTCGGCGGCGGTCTTAGGGCCGTCGATCCACGATCCCAACGCATCTCTGGTGTCCACGAATCCACACTATCCGGGCAGTGCGGACGATCTTCGGGCCCCTCCCCCCGTACGGGTGATTCCGCTCCGAGCGGGCTTCCGGAGTGGTCCAGACCACTTCTCGGACACCCCCTCCGCAGGGGTGGCGTTTTGCCCGGAACCGTATGCGTTTGCCGCCCGCCGGAGCAGGGTGGTTAACATTCAGGAAACGGTGGAGTCACCAACCGGAAACGGCACATTCCTAGGGTGAGCCACCACACGGCCCGCTGAGGAGGATGGATGTTCAACAACGCCGCCGAGGTCAAGCAGTACATCGCGGACAACGACATCAAGTTCGTCGACGTGAGGTTCTGCGACCTGCCGGGCGTCATGCAGCACTTCTCAGTGCCTGCGGCGACCTTCGACCCGTCCGAGACCCTGATGTTCGACGGCTCGTCGATCCGCGGTTTCCAGGCCATCCACGAGTCCGACATGGCGCTCGTCCCGGACCTGACCACCGCCAGGCTCGACCCGTTCCGGAAGGAGAAGCACCTCAACATCAACTTCTTCATCCAGGACCCGATCACCGGCGAGGCCTACAGCCGCGACCCGCGCAACGTCGCCAAGAAGGCCGAGGCCTACCTCGCCTCCTCCGGCATCGCCGACACCGCCTACTTCGGGCCCGAGGCCGAGTTCTACGTCTTCGACTCGGTCCGCTTCGAGACCAGCGCGAACGCCTCGTACTACCACATCGACTCCGAGGCCGGCGCCTGGAACTCCGGCTCCGCCGAGGGCGACGCCCGTGGCTACAAGGTCAAGTACAAGGGCGGCTACTTCCCGATCCCGCCGGTCGACCACTTCGCCGACCTGCGCGCCGAGATGTCCCTCGAGCTCTCCGCCGCCGGCCTCGAGGTCGAGCGCCAGCACCACGAGGTGGGCACCGCCGGGCAGGCCGAGATCAACTACAAGTTCAACACCCTGCTGCACGCCGCCGACGACCTGATGCTGTTCAAGTACATCATCAAGAACGTCGCCTGGCGGAACGGCAAGACCGCCACCTTCATGCCGAAGCCGATCTTCGGCGACAACGGCTCGGGCATGCACGTCCACCAGTCGCTGTGGACCGAGGGCTCCCCGCTCTTCTACGACGAGCAGGGCTACGCGGGCCTCTCCGACACCGCCCGCTACTACATCGGCGGCCTGCTCAAGCACGCCCCCTCGCTGCTCGCCTTCACCAACCCCTCGGTGAACTCGTACCACCGCCTGGTCCCCGGCTTCGAGGCCCCGGTCAACCTGGTCTACTCCCAGCGCAACCGCTCCGCCGCGATCCGGATCCCGATCACCGGCTCCAACGCCAAGGCCAAGCGCATCGAGTTCCGCGCGCCCGACCCCTCCTCCAACCCCTACCTCGCCTTCGCCGCCATGCTGATGGCCGGCCTCGACGGCATCAAGAACAAGATCGAGCCCCTCGAGCCGGTCGACAAGGACCTCTACGAGCTCGCCCCCGACGAGCACGCCTCCGTCCCCCAGGTCCCCGCCTCCCTCGGCGCCGTCCTGGAAGCCCTGGAGGCCGACCACGAGTACCTCCTCGCGGGCGGCGTCTTCACCCCGGACCTGATCGAGACCTGGATCGACTTCAAGCGCACCAACGAGATCGCCCCGATCGCGCTCCGGCCGCACCCGCACGAGTTCGAGCTGTACTACGACCTGTAGGACCCCCTCTGACCTGCGGAAATGCAGGTTGATCTCTCATCGTTTCCGCAGGTCAGCACCCTCCTGGCCTGCGGAAACGCTGTCTTCGAACCCGCCGTCGACCGTCCAACGGCTCGCGATGTGAAATGAGAGTGAAACGGAGAACGGACCCGCAGAGCGACCGAGCCCATCAGCTTCTTTTGTGCCTGGCCGACAGGTGACCCTCGCCAGAAGGGAAGCCGGTACCGAGGATCTTGTTGCGCCGCGCCGAGTTCGAGCTGTACCCCCAAAGCCGCAGCGCTATCCCTGGGCCGAGGTCGGCCCAGGGAGCCGGGGCCGTCAGGAGGGCACCTTGTCGATCTCCAGGTCGGCTTCCGGGCCCCTGACGAGGTTGCCGGGCGGGCCGGCCGCGTTGCTGGTGTTGTTGTCGGGGACGGGGTCCTCGGTGGTGGCCGTGGCCTTGGCGATGTTGCGGATGTCGGAGCCGTTGCCGCTGTAGGCCGGGTCGAGTCGGACGGTGAACACCCAGCGGTGCGAGGTGCCGGAGGCGATGGCGGCCGGTCCGCAGCTGACGACCTGTCCGGAGGCGGTGCAGCCGTCCGCCGAGGAGACGAAGAGCAGTTGGGCGGGGAGGGTGTCGCTGATCGTCACGCCGAGGGCGTCGGAGGGGCCGTTGTCGGTGGCGGTCACCGCGTACTGGAACGTCTCGCCGGGGGCGATCGGCGTGGTCGTGACGGTCTCCTTCGCGGTGGAGACGTCCGCCCGGGGGTCGCCGGCCTTGCCGTCGGGCAGGCCGGTGGTGGAGCTGTCGTTGTCGGTCTTGGGGTCGATGTTGTCGGCGGTGACCTTGGCGCTGTTCTTGATCGCGCTGCCGTCGCCCCGGTAGGCGGGGTCGAGCTTGACGGTCAGCACGTACTGCTCGCTCTCGCCGACCTTCAGCGGGGTGGGCCGCTTGCAGGTCACCACCGTGCCGGTCTCGGTGCAGCCGGCCGGGGTGGAGGAGACGTAGATCAGCTCCTTGGGGAGCTTGTCGGCGAGGGTCACGCCGTACGCGTCGGCGGAGGGGCCGTTGTTGACGACGGTGATCAGGTAGTCGAAGGTCGCCCCGGGGGTCGGCGCCGAGGTGCCGACCGCCTTCTTGGTGACGCCGAGGTCCGCGGTCGGGGGGTTGACCTTGGAGCCGGGCGGGCCGGCCGCGTTGCTGGTGTTGTTGGCCGGGACGGGGTCCTTGGTGGCGGAGGCCACCGTGGCGGTGTTGAGGATGTCGGAGCCGTCCCCCTTGTAGCCGGGGTCGATCCGCACCTTGAGGGTCCAGGTCAGCGAGTCGCCCGCGACCAGGGTCGGCTGCGGGCCGCAGCTGACGGTCTGTCCGTTGGCGGTGCACCCGTTCGGTGAGGAGACGAAACTCAGCATGGCCGGGAGCTTGTCGGTCGAGGTCACCACGGTGGCGTCGGAGGGGCCCTTGTTGGTGGCCGTGATCCGGTAGTCGAAGGTCTCGCCGGGGGCCACCGGGGTGTCGGAGCCGGCCTTCTTGACGGCCGAGAGGTCCGCCTCGGCGCCGCCGAGTCCGCCGGGCAGGTCGGCGGGCTTGCTGGTGTTGTTCCCGGGGACGGGGTCCGCCGCGTCGGACTTGGAGGTGGCGGTGTTCTTCAGGTCGGTGCCGTCGCCCCGGTAGGAGGCGGCCAGCAGGACCTTGATCTTCCAGGCCGTGGAGGCGCCGGCGGCCAGCTTCGTGACGGGCCCGCAGGTCACGTCCTGGCTGGTTGCGGTGCAGCCGTCCGCGGAGGAGACGAAGGTGAGTCCGGCGGGCAGCTTGTCGGTGACCATCGCGTTCGGGGCGTCCGAGGGCCCGTGGTTGGTGGTGGTGATCAGGTACTCGAACTCGGTGCCCGGGACGACCGGCCCGGCGCCCACCCCGGCCTTGGTGGTGGAGAGGTCGGACTTGCGGTCGAACGGACCGTCGGGCCGCACCGGTGGGTTGGTGTTGTTCCCCGTGGCCGGGTCGTGGGCGTCCGAGGCGGTGGTGGCGACGTTGCCCAGGTCCGAACCGTCGCCCTCGTACGAGGGGCTCAGCCGCACCACCATGCTCCAGCTCTTGGTGGCGCCGACCGCCAGCTCCGCCGCCGGCCCGCAGGTGACCTTCTGCCCCACCGCCGTGCAGCCGTCGTCGGAGGAGACGAAGGTGATGCCGTCCGGCAGGGTGTCCTTGGCGGTGACGTTCTTGGCCACCGAGGGGCCCTTGTTCTTGGTGCTCAGGGTGTAGGTGAAGGTCTCGCCGGGCGCCACGGCCGGCCGTGCTGCGGTCGCGGCGGCAGCCGGCCCCAGGGCCAGCAGCACGGTGAGCGCGCCGGCCGTCAGCCGGCGGGTCGACCGTCGGCGTGAGGTGGGTGTGGTGGTGTGCATCGGTTCCTGTTCCACGGGTGGGTCAGCGGCCGACGGCCGGTGACGGGTCGTCAGGGAGTGGTCTTGCCGAAGTCCAGGTCCGCCTCCGGGGAACGGACGGTCCCGCCGGGCGGCCCGGCGGACGGGCTGGTGTTGTTCGCGGCCACCGGGTCGGCGGTGGTCGCGGCGGCCGTGGCGGTGTTGCGGACGTCCGTGCCGTCGCCCTTGTAGCCGGGGTCCAGGCGCACGGTGAACGTCCAGGACCTGGAGGCGCCGGGGGCGAGCGGGTCGGTGCTCGTGCAGGTCACCGACTGCCCCGTGGAGCCGCACTTGTCGGTGGATGAGACGAACGCCAGCGTGACCGGGAGCGGGTCGAGCGCCCGGACGCCGACTGCCTGGGAAGGGCCGGTGTTGGTGACCGTCACCCGGTAGTCGAAGGTCTCGCCGGGGGCCACTGGGGTGGTGCCGACGGCGCTCTTGGCCGCCGCCAGGTCCGCCTGGGCGGCCGCCACGCCGCCCGGCGGCCCGGTGGCGGCACTCGTGTTGTTGTCGGCCTTCGGGTCGACGGCGTCCGAGGCGGAGGTCGCGGTGTTGCGGGCGTCGCTGCCGTCACCCGCGTAGGCCGGGTCGAGCCGCACGGTGACGGTCCATGAGGTCGCCGCCCCCGCCGCCAGGTTGGCGACCGGACCGCAGCTGATCCTCCGCCCGTCGGCGGTGCACCCCGGGGAGGCGGAGACGTACAGCAGCGGGCTGGGCAGCACGTCCGTCATGACGGCCCTGGTGGTGTCGGCCGGGCCGAGGTTGGTGGTGGTGATCCGGTAGTCGAAGGTCTGCCCGGGGATGACCGGGCCCTTGCCGAGGGCCTCCTTGCCGGTGGTGATGTCGGCCGGGCCGGCCGTGATCTCGGTGACGGCGGTGGCGGTGTTGTCGGCGGGGTTGAGGTCGGTCCGGTCCTTGGGCGCCGTGACGGTGGCGGTGTTGCGCAGGGTGGTCGGCGAGGTCGGGGCGGTGCCGGTCACGGTGTACGTGGCGGTGCCGCCGCGTTTGAGGTCGGCGGTGGTGTCGATGGTGTTGCCGGTGCCGGATGCCTGCCCGCAGGTGCTGCCGCTGGAGGCGGTGCAGGTCCAGGAGACCGAGGTCAGACCGGGCACGGTGTCCTGGACGCGGGCACCGGTGACGTCGTTGGTCGCGTCGTTGGAGACGGTGACGGTGTAGGTCACCCTGTCGGCCCCGGCCTTGGCGGAGGCCGGGGTGCCGGTCTTGGCGATCGAGAGGTTGGCTGGTGCGTTGATGGTGAGGTCGGCGATCTCGTGGTTGTTGGTGGCCCCGCCGGTGCTGGCCGAGAATCCCACCCTCAGGGTGCTGGGCAGCTTCGGCTGGTCGGTGATGGTGTTGATGTCGAAGTCGGTGATCAGCTGCGTCAGGGTGGTACCCGGTCCACTGTCGGACCAGAGCGACAGCAGCAGCTTCTTGTCCTTGGGGAGCAGCGAGATCCGGATGGTGCGCAGCTTGGCCCGGCTGCCGGTCTCGACCGACCCGCCGGGACCGTTGGCGCTGGTGCCGAAGCGGTAGCCGGTGTTCTTGTCGCCGCCGCCGCGCACCACGATCTTGTTCGTGGCCGCGCCCGGTCCGCCGTTGCCGATGAGGTTGGAGGAGAAGTTGCCGAACTCGTCGATGCCCACGCCCAGGAACGCCCCGGGTAGGCCGTTGGTGTTGCACGTGCTGGTCGTCCCGGCGCACGCGTAACCCAGGGCTCCGCCGAGCGCGCCCGTGCCACGGGTGGCCGCACCGTCGGCGAGGAAGAAGGCCATGCCGTCGCCACGCTTGCCGTCCCAGGTGCTGCCGCCCCAACTGGCGTACTGGAACTCGGCGATGATGCCCAGGTCGGCCGGGAAGGAGTCGTTCGTCTGCCAGGCGCCGGCCTGGCTGGCGCTGGCGCTGGTGAGGCGCATCCAGCCGTTGTCGAAGGTCACCGTGCCGGAGGTGGTCCCGCTGTTGGTGGCGGAGTCGAAGGCCTCGTGGACGGGGAACGTCACTGTGGCGCGGTGGGCCGTCCGGCCCAGCGGATCGGCGTGACCGGGAGTGCCGGCGGCCACGGCGGCGATCAGGCCGAGGCCGAGGACGGCGGCGGCCAAGGCCTGGAGCGGGCGTGGCCATCGGCACCGGTGGGGGTGCGGGGATGCCTGCACGGATCCTGCCCTTTCGTTGGGACGGGTCATGACCGGGGCCAGCGCCGGGCCCCGTCCAGGCGGCGCCACCGGCGGGAGAGTGCCAGCAGGCCCGCTCCGGCGAGGAGCGCGACCGATGCGGTCACCGGCAGCGCGGCCGGCAGGTGGCTGCCGGTGTCCGGGAGCGGCTTCGGGCCGAAGGTGGGGGTGGGAGCGGGCTTCGGAGTGGGGGTGGATTCCGGGCCGGGAGTCGGCGGGATCGTGACGGGCAGCGGCCCGCCGTCGGGGCCGGTGGTGCCCGCCCGGTTGGTGTTGTTGGCGCGGTCCGGGTCCGGGGTGTCCGAGGTGGCGGTGGCGATGTTGTCGACGGCCGAGCCGCTGCCCCGGAAGCCGGCCGCCAGCCGCACCGTGAGGTCGAACACGGCCGTCTCCCCGGCCTGGAGCGGGCCGGTGGAGCGGCAGCTGACGGTCTGTCCGGTCGCGGCGCAGCCGTCCGGTGCGGAGACGAAGGTGAGCGGAGCGGGCAGCGGGTCCGTGACCGTCAGGCCGCGTGCGTCGGAGGGGCCGTGGTTGCGCACGGCGATCCGGTAGGCGAAGACGTCCCCGGGAGAAACCGCCTGCCGCCCGGCGGGGAGCACGGCCCGTTTGGTGGTCTCCAGGTCGGCACTCCCGCCCAACGTGGCAACGGTCCAACTCGCCTTGTCGTTGGCGGAGTTGCGGTCTTCTGGACTCTGGACGACGGCGGTGCCGCCGGTCAGTGTGGTGTTCGGAGGCGCGGACGGCGCGACGTCGACCGGGAAGTCCACCGCGAACGGCATGTCGGCGGATCGGCGTCGGCCGGGGGTGACGGTGCAGCGCAGCTGACGGCCGCTCGCCTCCGCCGTGCAGCCCGGCGGAAGTCCCGTGCTCGGCACGGTGGTCCGCTCGGGCATCGTCACGGTGACGACGCCGGGCTGCCGCCTCGTGGACGGGCCGAGGCTGCTGACGGTGAGCCGGGCGGTGCTCTGCCGGCCGGAGTGGACGGCCGGGGCGGGACCGACGGTGACGGTGTGGTCCGCGGCCGGTGGGCCGGGCCGGAGGGTGCTGTCGGGATTCGGCAGGCCGGTCACCGCGACGGTGTTGTTCGCCACCTCCGGGTCCGGGGTGGTCGAGCTCACCGTGGCCCGGTTCAGCACGTCCGAGCCGTCGCCGTCGTAGGCCGGGTCGAGCCGCACGGTGACGGAGCGGCTCTTCGTGGCGGCGGGTGCGAGGCGGTCCAGGACGGGGCAGGTCAGCATCGCGCCGTAGGTGTCGGCCGGGCCGGTGCAGCCGTCGGCGGAGGACACGAAGGCGAGGGCGGACGGCAGTTGGTCCGTGACGGTCACGGCCGCAGCCTCGGAGGGGCCGTGGTTGACCACCGTGAGCAGGTACTCGAAGGTCTCACCGGGTGTGACGGGACCGGTTCCTGACGGTCTCTTGGCGATCGCCAGGTCCGCCGTCGGCCCCGTCACCGATCCGCCGGGGAGCCCGGCGCCGGGGCGGGGTCCGGTGTTGTTCACGGGGCGCGGGTCGGGGGTGCTGGAGGCGACGCTGCCCTGGTTGGCGATCTCGTCGCCGGTGCCGGTGTACGCCGGGTCCAGGCGGACCAGGATCACCCAGGAGGCGGTGGTGCCCGGGACCACCAGCGGTCTCGGCCCGCAGGTGACCTTCTGCCCTCGGGCCGTGCAGCCGTCCTCGGAGGAGACGAAGAGCAGTGGGCGGGGGAGGTTGTCCGTCACCACCACGTCCCGGGCCGCCGAGGGGCCGTGGTTGACCACCGTGATGGTGTAGCGGAAGGTCTCACCCGGAGCCACCCGTGCGGCCGGGGTCCGGCCCCAGGACTGCAGCCGGGCGTGCGGCGCACCATCGGAGGCGGGGTCGTCGGCGAAGGGGACGGTCGAGGGAGCGGGACAGCGGGGGGTGCGGACCAACAGCTCGGGCTCCGCCACGCCGTCCCCGGCCGGGGTGGCCCTGGTGATCGTCACCTCCCGGCCTGCCGGGAGGTCCCCCAGCCAGGCGGGGGCACCCGGCCCGGTCGCGACCGACAGCTCGGAGCGCGGGCCGGCACTGCCGTTCGCCAGCGAGAGCAGCAGCGGCCCGTCAACCTCCGTCACCCGGCTCTGACGCCCGGTCAGCCCGCCTCCGCCCTCGGCACACTCGGCGCTCCCGGCGGCGGCCGGCCCGCCCGTGCCGAAGCAGAGCACGGTCAGGGCCAGCACGGTGGGTGCCAACCAACGGACCCGGCGCACCAGTGCGGACCACCGAGCGGAGCTCGGCACGCTTGCTGCCTTCACACGTCATCTCCAGCCAGAGGGCCGAACCCGGCGCTCCCTCGATACCCTCGGCCAGCATGGAAATATGACTAATGCTCACTCTGTCACCGGGTTGGGTGCGTCCCTGCACTCCGTTGCCCGCCCCCGCACACCGCCGCCTGACCGCCGAGGCCGGGCGGCTCCGCCAGATCACCTTGTTGAGGGAGAGTCAGAGCGCTGCTCACCCAAACGGCATTCATGTACCGACCGGAGGTCAAGTCCTCCGCCTGCTTCACGGTGGCCTCGCTGGGGGTGGGCATCCGGGACGCGACGGGCAACAACCTGGACTTTCCCGGCGGTCTGACGAACCAGCAGATCTGCCCGAAGGGGCTGACCGTGAAGACCGGGGCGCGGTCGTTCGCGGCGGGGACGTACCGGATGTTCGGGTACTACCAGGAGCAGAGCGGTGCCTGGAAGAACCTGCCGGAGCAGACCTTCACCGTCGCCCCGGCCCCTCTCGTGGTGACCGCGGACCGGGTGGCCCCGGACGACGCGACCGCCGAGACCCCGGTGACGGGTCAACTGACCCTGCACGCGTCGAAGTGCTTCACCGCGGCGGTGGTGGGCGTCGGGGTCCGGGACGCCGCCGGCAACAACCTGGACTTCCCCGGGGCGGTGGCGAACCAGCAGGTCTGCACCGAGGACGTGACCGTGAAGACCGGCGCGCGGTCGTTCCCGGCGGGCACGTACCGGATGTTCGGGTACTACCAGGACCAGGCCGGCGCCTGGTACAACCTCCCGGAGCAGGTGTTCACCGTCACGGGTTCCTCCAACGCCGACCCGTCTGCGCCGGTGGCCGGCAAGAAGCTGATCTGGCGGGAGGAGTTCGACGGCCCGATCTCCGCGGCCAAGTGGAACAAGGCGACCAGCAGCGCCTACCGCTACGGCAACTACAACCCGGATGACGACAAGCTCGACCGGATCGACCCCGACAAAGTCACGGTGACCGACGGCACGGCGGTCTTCAGCGCCACCCCCAGCAACTTCACCCTTCCCAACGGCCACAAGGCCTGGGACACCGGTCTGATCACCACCGAGTACATCTCCGAGCGGTTCATGGTGAAGACCGGCGACTACGCCGAGACCCGGATCCGGACGCCCAAGGAGATGGGGGGCCTGGCCGGCGCTGTGGACCTGGCACCAGGGCGGCAACGAGATCGACTCCTTCGAGTACCACCCGGACAACCCGGCGCTGCTCGAACTGACCAACCACGTCATTCCGGCTCAGAAGTACTGGACCGACGACACCGCCGTGAAGCCCGGCGAGTGGGTCACCATCGGCGCCCACTACCGCGCCGGCTCGGTCGACTGGTACGTCAACGACGTCAAGGTCTTCGAGGACAAGAAGGGCGTCGGCGCACACTGGTCCGCCTACCTGATCCTCAACCTCTCGCTCTGCTCCGGTGACTACCACCCCTCCCCGAAGGGCGGCACGGTCAGCTTCGCCTCGGACTTCGTCCGGGTGTACCGCTGAGCCCAGGCCGACGGCGCGGTGACGCGGCATCGACTGCCGTGCCGCCGCCCCGGCGGCGCGTGCCACCGGGCCTAACCGACGGCCCGGCCCGGCCAGCTCAGCTCAGCACGGCGTCGGCCACCGGGACGTCGTAATAGCCGGTGTCGGCCGCGTCCGGAGCGGTGTCCTCGCTCACCGTGGCCGAGCCGCCGTTGAGCACGCCGGTGGCGTCGGCGGCGAGCCGGGCCGGGATGATCGCAATGGCGCTGTTCCCGGCGGGCAAGCCCTTGCGGTAGTGGCAGGTCACCGTGAGCCCGTCGACCGCGCAGTTCTCGGGGAAGAACGGTTCCTCCGGCGTGGTGCCCTGAGGAAGGGTCACCACCACGGTGAAGGCCTGGCTCCGGTCGGACCCGTCGTTGACCACCAGGGCGCGGACGGTCGCCAACTCACCCGCCGGCACGGGGTCGGTGTCCTGCGGCATAACCTTCAACTGACCGGCCCTGGCCCGGTCCACCGGCGGTGCCGGGAGGTGCAGGCCCGGGCGGACCCCGGCCCCCGGCCTGCCGGCCGCCGGGGCGGCCGGCGCCGCCGCGACCACCGCCACCAGCACACAGCAGACGGCTGCCACCGTCGCCAACTTGCGAGCCATCGGACCCACTCCCCACAGAACGGGACGTCACCTCATCGGTGTGCGAACGTCCCTCCACAGTAGGCAGCCGCACGGCTCCCACCCGTGCACCGATACGCCCGCCACGCTCGCCGATCTCCCCAACAGGCCGTTCCGGACCGGGGCGATGTTCCAGGAGAAACGTCTCAGCAAAAAAGTCGAGCGCGGGCTCCGCGAACGCCCCGGTGATCTCGTCCGTCAGAAAATTCACAGCAAACACCGTTCACTCGATCGGACCAACTGGAGGCAGGGGCCGAGTGTTCTCCGACCCCAGCCGCCATGCTCTCCCCGGGACAGTGGTTCCGAAATGGGGTGCAGTGAATGCCTGACGTCTTCGACCGGATCCATCGTTACGTCGAAAAGGTTCTGGGGAACGAGCCGGTCTGCGTCCATGCCCAGGATATTCAGGATTGCTCGGTGAAGCAGCATCCGGACTACAGAACATTCCGAAAATCTGCCGTGCCATCCGGCATCAAATTGACATCGGGAACCCGATCCCATCTCTGGGAATCCATGGTTGCACTAGGAAGGCTCTGCGACATGGACAATGACGACAGGTGGAGCATGGTGGTTCTGGACTGCATCTCCCCCGTTCTTCGGGCAAAATCCTGGAAGATCTCTCGGGACTTCCACACCGACCGAGAAGAAGTCCAGTCGGACATGGCGGAAGCGGCGATCATCACGTGGACAGAGACCGCACAAGGATTTCCCCCCAAAACAGTCAGGGGCGCCATGGTGAAATCTGCCTTCTCCGCCGCCTACGACCGAGCGAAGGTCACTATGCGCGAGACTTCCCGGTTCGATATGGAATCACTCCGCCTGCCGGCTGCTCCGAGCAAGCTCTCGGCGCGGGGCGGGGTGCCTTTCATCAGGGTTACTGATGCACAGTCACCTGAGATGGCGGCGGTCATCCGGGGTGAGCAGTACGGGTCCTGGTTCTACGAGCACAATTACATGGACCGCACAATGGCCCTCCACGAAAGTGTCCGGTCCGGTCACTTCTCCGGAGGGCTCTTTTCGGCGCCGGGCGAAGAGGCGGCGGCCCGCGGGATCACCTCGGACCGGAACCGCTGTTACCGGGTTTCGGACCTCCTGCCCGCGTTCATCGGGGTCCAAGAGGCTGCGGCAGCGATGGGGATCACCGAGGCCGCTGCCCGGCGGGCGATCGGGGACGGATCATTCCCCTGCCCCGTGACCACCATGGGGCGGACGTACAGCATTTCGGTGCGGGCCCTCATGCGCGGGTTGAACATCCCCGACTCCCTCATCCATCCGGACGACGTGGAGAACGGGGCGGCTTATGCAGCGGGGCTCCTTGATGGGGTCGACCTCTCGGAGGTGCCTCAGGGACTGGACTGCCCGGAACGGTAGTGGTGGGGCGGTCACCGGAGCCGGGCGGAACGGACGCCGGTGAACGTCACCTTCCGCCATGGCCGGGCGGTAAGGGTCCTCCGACCACCCAATCGGCGCGCTTCGGACGTCGGTGGTGATCCAGCGCTCGCGCAGCAGCGATACGCCGAGTTCCCGACGGATCCGGTGGAGAGCCGCGAGCACCAGGTGCGACCGGGCGAACTCATCCGGTGCCGGTGTCAGGCTCGCTGTCGTGCCCGTCCGGGTCCGGCAGCGGGGCCGCGAGTTCCTGGCGCACTCGGCGCCAGGCCCGGATGAGTTCGGGCAGCTTGGCCAGTACCTCCCGGATCTGGGTGAGCACGAGCATGACGCATCCGAAGGCCGCGAGGACACCGATGGTGATGCCGTCCCAGTTCACTGCGGCACGTCCGCTTCCGGGGCGAACACGCCCCGGCGGCAGAGCCAGTCGAGCGCGTCCGCACCCAGTCGGTCCGGTGCTTCTCGGAGCGCGGCTCCGACGGCTGCGGAGGTCGTGCAGCGTCCCGGGCGCGCCCGCCCGGTCCAGCGCGCCGAATCTCCGCAGGGCGGTGGCCGCGACGGCGGGCCAGCCCGGCATGCCGAAGTGGCCCGGGGTCTTGACCGCGGCCGACACCGCCCGGTGCATCAACGCGGTCCGCCAGCCCAGTTCCTTCATCTGCTTGCCGGTGAACCAGATCCCACTGTCGACATACTGGCAGAACTCCTCGGTGGGCTCTCCACAGGCCATCAGGGTGAAGGAGGAACCGCCCGCCCACCGCAGCCGCACGTCGGACGCAATCGTCTGGAACACGAACAGCTCCTCCGGGCCGCCGTCCCGGGCGGCGAGCAAAGCCGCGCGGGCCGTCCGGTAGAGGTCAACGCTCTGGGCGAAGATCTCGCCGTTGGACGGCCCCGTACCGGCCGCGTGAATCGCGTCCAACGGGCCGTCTCGCCAGACGTCGGCCACCAGTCCGACCGCGGCTGCGTCAACGAGGACCTCGGTGTTCTCGTGGTTGAGCCCGAAGTACGCCAGCACCTGTCCGTACTTGTCCACCAATCCGTCCGGGTCGCCGTCGAAGCCGGTGAGTGGCGGCTCCTCCTCGACCGGCGGTCTGCGCCGCGGCGGCGGGAGGTCGTCAGGGCGTTCCAGCTCAAAAGGCGACTACATAGGGGCCGAGAGCGGCTCGCCCTATGGCTACCGGGACCCGGACTGCGAGGCGCTGGAGATGCATCTCGGCTTCCGCTACGGCTGCCAGGAGATCGTCCGGCGTCTGCGCGCGGAGCCGAACCTGCTCCCGGCCTCGATCCGGGCCATGCACGCCGACGACACGATGGACCGCGAGGACCGCATTGAGATGCTGCGCGCCGAGGCCGACCACAGCTTGGTACGTGAGGTGATGACCCTGACTCCGGACACCTGGGACGAGATCTCCGAGGAGGCCCAGCACCAGGTCTTCGGCTACCTCGTGAAAAGCATGATCCCGGTTGGGCGGCCCGGCCAGCCCCCATCGGAGCGTTTCCTGATCACCTGGCGCATCCCAGACGCCCACAGCCAGTAGGCGCTGCATGCCTGGCCCTGTCGAGCGGGGAGGGTACGAGCCTCGGGGAGACGGGCCGGCGGGCCGGCGGGTCGGATGGTGGCCGGGGTTGGGCGGGGGTGCGTCGGCGGGCGGAGCCGACATCACAGAGCGCCTGGTGGCGGCACGCGGCGCCGGCCCGCTTCGCCCGGTGCTGGCGCGCGGAGACGGGAAGTGACCGGGATCGCGGCCGCCGCCACGAAGGCGCACGGTCCGTCCTGACCGGCTGAGCCCCGCCGCAGGCCAGTGAGCCGCAGCATGGTCACCGGGTGGCAGAGGACCGCCAAGGTAGCAACGGGAGACCGCTTCGAGCAGTGTGGTGCAGGCGAGGCGCAGCCGGACGTCCTCGGTGCTGGCGACGTGCGCGGGCGGCGGGCGACTCTCTGCGGGGAGTTGTCCACTTGCGGATCCGCCGGCTCACTTCAGTCGCTGGGAGAGCCAGCGGAAGACGTCCGGCAGGGCGTCGCGCCAGAGCGGGGTGAGGCGTCGGCCGCTGAGTTCGGTGACGGTGACGGTGGTCGGGGCTTTCGCCGCCTGGGCGAGGGCCTGGGCGTCCGCGAGGGTGTCCTCCTCGGTGCTGCTCGCGTAGATGTCGACGCGCGGTGGCGGGGCTGCCGTGCGCAGCATGTGCAGCGGGTTGTACTTCTCGCGCAGCGCCGGGTCCTGTGCTTCGGGTGAACTCGGCTCCATGCCCGGGTCGTTGAAGCCGCTGAGGCTCACCGCCGCGCTGTAGCGGTCGGGGTGGGCGAGGGCCAGCCGGGTCGCGCAGTGGCCGCCGGCCGAGTAGCCCGCCAACGCCCAGTTGCGGGGGTCGCGTTCGGCTCGGAAGTTGTCGAGGACGAGTTGAGGGACGTCGCCGGTGATCCAGGTCTCGGCCTGCGGCCGGCCGGGCAGGTCCGCGCAGCCGGCGTCCGAACTGCCGGCGAGGCCGAAAGCTCGCGGCGAGACCAGGATGAACGGCAGGGCCGTGCCGTCCGCGATCATCGGTTTGAGCTGCTCCGACGCCTTCAGCAGGCTGAACCAGGCGCTGCTGGAGCCCGGGTAGTTGGAGAGCACCTCCAGGACCGGGAAGCTGCGGTGCCGGTACGCGGGGTCGTCGTACTGCGGTGGGAGCCAGACCAACACCTCGGCGTCGACGCCCGAGAGCCGTCCTTTGAGCTGCGTCACCTTGACGTCCCTGGGGACGGCCGCGTCGGCGGAGGCGGTGAACTCGGCCTGCGGGACTGCCGTAACCACGACCGGGTCGGTGGCCGGGCCCGGTGGGGGCGCCGGGTTGCGGCCCGGGAGCAGCGCGAGGGTGAGGGCGGGCACCACGACGGCCGTCACGGCGAGCGCGGTCCGGACCGCCGTCCGGCGCCGCCGCAGCCCGCGGCCGTCGCGGACGATCGCGGCGTACGGCGCCGGGGAGATGGCGAGGTCGGCGGTGCCGTGAGCGAGGGCGTGGCGCAGCCCTGGTTCGTCGGCGGGGGTGTGGCTCTCGTCGGGCCGGGTCATGCGAGCACCTCGGGTCGGAAGTCGGTCGTGGCCGGCGTGCTGAGGCCGGTGGGTCCGAGGTGGGTGCGCAGCTTGGCCAGCCCCTTGGCGGCCTGGCTCTTGACCGTGCCGGTGGAGCAGTCGAGCGCTGCGGCGACCTGGGCCTCGGAGAGGTCCTCCCAGTAGCGCAGCACCACCACGGCCCGTTGCCGGGCCGGCAGGGTGGCGAGCGCCGCGAAGAGCACCTGGCGCTGGTCCGTCTGCGCGTTGGCGTCCGGTGCGTGCGGGCCGCCCGGCTCCGGCAGTTCGTCCGTCGGGTACTCCGCCAGGCGGCGTTTGCGGAAGCGGTCGATGTTGCTCGTCACCAGGATGCGGCGCACGTACGCGTCCGGACTGTTGCTGCTGCGGACCCGTCGCCAGGACGCGTACACCTTGGTCAGCGTGGTCTGGGCGAGGTCCTCGGCGTCGTGCCGGTTCCCGGTCAGCAGGTACGCCGTCCGGACCAGCCCGTTCCACCTGCCCTGTACGAAGCTGCTGAACTCCGCTTCGTCGTCGTAGCTGCCCATCGGCACCACCCCCCTCATATGTCCAGACCACGTTCTCCCTGGATCAGGTTGCCCGGCCGGGCAGGTTGCCCTCGGGCTCGGGGAGCTGGAGCCGTCGGACGGGTCGTCAGCCGTCGCTCTCCGGTCCGGCGAGGTTCTTGGTGAGCCACTGCAGGCTCATCGGGATCAACTTGTCGAAGTCCACGGTCTTGTGCTTGCCGCCGGGCTGCTCGTAGTACTCGACGGTGGTCGGCGGGACGGCCTTCGCGACCCACTCCTTGACCAGGTTGACCTCGTAGGCGCTGGCGCCGCCGGCGGTGGCGAGCATCCTGACGTCGGCCTTGCCGGTGGAGATCAGCTTGTCGGGGCTGTTGGCGTCCTGCTCGGCCTTGTGGCCCTTCCAGAGGAGGGAGTCCGCCTTGAAGCCACCGTCGATCGGCACGGCGGCCCGGTAGAGGTCGGGGTGCTGCATGGCCAGCTTGGCGCTGCAGTCGGCTCCGCTGGAGGCGCCCATCAGGCCCCAGCTGGCAGGGCCCTTGAGGGTGCGGAAGTTGGCGCGGACGAAGTCCGGGACGTCCTGGGACAGCCAGGTACCCATCTTGGGCTGGCCGGGGATGTCGGAGCAGTCCAGGGATCGGTGCTCGTCGGCCGTCAGGTTCTGCACCGGCATGATCATGATGAAGGGGTGGGCCTTCTGCTCCTGGACCAGCTGGGCGTCGATCTCCTGGATCGGCAACTGGTTGTCCGTCCAGGTGTTGTAGCCGTTGCTCTGACCGCCCGCGTAGAGGGTGAGCACCGGGAAGCCGAACCTGGCGTACTTCGGGTCGTTGTACTGCGGCGGCAGCCAGACCCAGACATTGGCGGAGACGCCGGACTTCGGGCCCGCCAGGGTGGTCATCATGATCGGGCCGGCCTTGGTGTCACGGGACTTCTTCAGGTCGGCGGCCGGCCCGGTCGGCATCACGACCTTGGTCTCCTTCGGCGGCGCACTGCTCGCGGCGGCGGACGGGGCGGCCGCTGCCGCACTGGCGCCCGCGCTGCCGCCCGCCTTGGCGTCGGCGGCCGGGGTACCGCCACTGCCGCAGGCCGTCAGGGCGGTGGACAGTGCGAGCGCGGTGATACCGGCCAGGACCGCACGGGTACGGATGGGCTGTGACTGCGGCTGCTGCACGGCGGAAGGGCTCCGATCGGTGTCTCGCCCGGCCGGACGGAACCGGGCTGTCGGGGATCACTTCGCCCGACCTCAGGACGACGCACCCACCCCGGGTGGAGCGGGTGCGTCGTCCTCGATCTATGACGTTGCCTCAGCCGCCGGAGGTTGCCCGGCCGCGGAACCGAGGTCGACTTCGCCGTCGTGCCCTGCGTGCCCTTCGGGGCCTTCGAGCTGGTGGATCAGGGCCTTGAGCGTCGCGATCTCGTCGTTCAGGGCCTCCTTGCCCGCCTTGGTGAGCTGGATCCAGGTGCGGGCGCGTTTGCCCTCGTACCCCTTGTCGATCGTGACCAGGCCCGCCTTCTCCAGGACGCCGAGGTGCTGGGAGAGATTGCCGGCGGTGAGACCGAGCGTGCTGCGGAGGAAGGTGAACTCCACCCGCCGGGCTTCCTTGGACACCGCGAGGATGCCCAGGCGGACGCGTTGGTGCACGATGTCGTCGAGGCTGTTGGTGGGGTGTTCGTTCATGCGGCGGACCGTCCCTGGACCCGTTGCAGCAGGGCGAGGCCGACGCCGCCGAGCAGCAGCACGCCTCCTTCGAACAGGATGCCCGGGAAGCCCCACGCCGACGTACGGGGAAGGTCACTGGGACTGAGCATGACGGCCAGGTAGGCACAGGTGATGCCGAGGAGCGGCCAGCTGCGCTCGATCCGGGCGAGCAGCAGCAGCGCCAGGCCGATCGTGCCGGCCGGGCTCAGCACGTGGTCGAAGAACAGGGAGAGGGGCGTCGGTTCCTGGAAGTCGGGATAGAACCCCGAGCCCATGGACCTCCACATCTCGTTGGCGGAGATGGGCAGGGCGAGGGCGATACCCAGTGCCACGTACGGTCCGACCCGGGTCCCCAGGCCGAGCCGGTTGGAACGGCGCAGGTAGAACCAGGTGATCGCCACATAGGCGAGCACCAGCGCCATCGGGTAGTACCAGAACGCCAGCCTGACGTGGTCGCCTTGGCCGTAGCGGACCACCGGCGCCGCACCGAACCGCACGGCGGCGAAGACCAGGAGCGGGAACCAGGCACCGCGCTGCTCGCGACGGACTTGGTCGACCAAGGCCCGCTTCATGGCCAGGAGGTGGCGGGGGTCGTTCGGGGCCGGGACAGGCTGAGTCGTCATGCGGGAAAGGTTTGCATGACAAACCGATTGTGTCCAGAGATCCATTTGCGATGCCGAACCAACCCTGGCCGCACACGATCGAGGGACGACCCCACGGAGGAGCCACGGTCAACTCCCGGTGATCCACCCGGTTCTGACGCCCTGCTAGGGTCCGAAGCCGTGACGGACAGGGTGCAGAAGCAGTACGAGGCGATGCGTGACCACTTCCACCGGGCCGCCGAGCAGCGCGGATTCACGCTCGACCCGGCGCAGCAGCCCCCGGTCGAGCGGCTCAGCCGACTGGCCGGCGAGCTGGCCCACCCGGCCTGGCGGCTGCACCGCCCGCCGCGCCATCTCTACCTCTGGGGCCCGGTCGGACGCGGCAAGAGCTGGCTGGTGGACACCTTCCTGGACGGTCTGCCGACCCCGCGCAAGCGGCGGCTGCACTTCCACAGCTTCTTCCGCCGACTGCACGACGGCGTCGCCCACCATGCCGGGAGCCGGACCGCGGACGGCTCGGCGGTGGACCGGGCCGTGGACGAGTTGCTCGGCGACTGCCGGATCCTCGTCTTCGACGAGTTCCACGCCCACGACGCGGGTGACGCGATGCTGGTCGCCCGGCTCTTCCACACCCTGCTGGACCGGCGGATCACCCTCGTCACCACGTCCAACTACCCGCCCGCCGGGCTGATGCCCGACCCGCTCTACCATCACCTGTTCGAGCCGACGATCAAGCTGATCGAGGAACGGATGGACGTGCTCGACGTCTCGGGGCCGGTGGACTTCCGGCGTCAGCAGCCCCGGTCGGACGGCGCTCACGGGTTCGGTCTCGGAGCGCGTCTCCATCCCGGCGACGAGGCCGGGGCCGGCCTCACTCCGCCTCGCCCCGAGGAAACGACCCTGGTGACCGCCCACCACCGTGACCTGCCGGCCCGGGCGGTCCGCGACGACCTGGTCTGGTTCGGCTTCGCGGAGCTGTGCGAGGGCCTCACCAGCGTCGCCGACTACCTCGCACTCGCCGAACGCTTCCCCGCCATCGTTCTCGACGGCGTCCCGGCGCTCACCGAGGCATCCCCCGACGGCCGTCGGCGCTTCGCCAACCTGGTCGACGTCTGCTGCGATCGCGACGTCCCGCTGACCTTGATCGGCGCCGACCCGCTCGCCGGCCTTCCCGCCGGCTCCGGCCTCATGCGCGACCTCGATCGCACCGCCAGCCGTCTCGCCCTCCTCCGACCTCCGGCCACACTCCCCGGCCGTTGATGGCGGCACGGCAAATCTGGACTGACGACACAAAAGCAAAGTCCGGAAACAAGTACCTGAAGTGTTAGCGCTAACAATACAAGTCGAACAACTCCCCGGCGGCTCGGGGAGATCGGTGGTGACGCTTCGGAGAAAAGCACGGCGCCTGAACCCCCGTCAAGAGAGCCGTCGCCGTCGGAAAACCCGCCCACCGGACCCGCGCGGCTCTGACCTGGGGCAGCCTCGGTAAAAAGTTCAACGACCGGCGCGGTGGCCGCTTGTGGCCAGGCGGGAACGTCTTGACGTGCCCTCAACTGCTCTCCACTCTATGGTCCGGAGGCGCCCCTGCCGGGCCCGGTGGTGACGGCGGCAGGCCACCCTGCGCCCCACGGCGATCTGGCGGCGGATCGTGATCTCGAATCCACGAGTGTTCCTTTTTCGTGGTCCCCCACCCCGTGATCCGAACAACGGAGGCGCAGCCATGCGCGTACCACCCGTACCCTCCCGCAGGATCGGTGCCCTGTTCGCCGCCGGCGTCCTGGGCCTCGCAGTCACCGTCACCGCGACCACCGCGCCCGTCGCCGCTGCGGCGGTCGGCAACCTGGGCGGCGCAGCCGCGCAGGGCGGCCGGTACTACGGCGCCGCCGTGGCGGCGGGCAGGCTCGGCGAGGCGGCCTATGTCGCGGCTCTGGACCAGGAGTTCAGCGCCGTGACGCCGGAGAACGAGATGAAGTGGGACGCCACCGAGCCGTCCCGCAACGCCTTCAGCTACGGCGGCGCCGACCAGATCGTCAACCATGCCGTGGCCAAGGGCATGAAGGTGCGCGGCCACACCCTGGTATGGCACTCCCAACTGCCCGGCTGGGTACAGAACTTGGGATCCGCCACCGAGGTCCGGTCCGTGATGGACAACCACATCGCCAACGTGGCGGGCCATTACAAGGGCAAGGTCTTCGCCTGGGACGTGGTCAACGAGGCGTTCGCCGACGGCGGCCCAGTGGGCACCCTGCGCAGCTCGGTCTTCCAGCAGAAGCTCGGCAACGGCTTCATCGAGGAGGCGTTCCGCGCCGCCCGGGTGGCCGACCCCGGCGCCAAGCTCTGCTACAACGACTACAACATCGACGACGCCAATGCGGCCAAGACCCAGGGCGTCTACAACATGGTCCGCGACTTCAAGAACCGCGGCGTCCCGATCGACTGCGTCGGTCTCCAGTCGCACTTCGGCCAGGTGCCGGGCAACTACCAGCAGAACATCGCCCAGTTCGCCGCGCTCGGCGTGGACGTGCAGATCACCGAACTCGACATCTCCGGCTCCGGCACCGCCCAGGCCGACGCCTACCGCAGCGTCACCCGGGCCTGCCTGGCCGTCGCCCGCTGCACCGGCATCACCACCTGGGGCGTGACCGACAAGTACTCCTGGCGCGCCTCCGACACGCCCCTGCTCCTCGACGGCAACTACGGGAAGAAGGCCGCCTACTACGCCGTCCTGGACACGCTGAACGCCACCGCCCCGACCGGCGGGAGTGCGTTCAAGGGCGTGGGTTCGGGCAGGTGCCTGGACGTCGCCGGTGCCTCGCAGAGCAACGGGGCGCAGGCGCAGATCTGGGACTGCAACGGCCAGCCCAACCAGCAGTGGACGGTGACCTCCGCCGGTGAGCTGCGGGTCTACGGGAACAAGTGCCTGGACGTGAGCGGCGGGGGCACCGCGGACGGCACGAGCGTGGCCGTCTGGGACTGCGGCGGACAGCCCAACCAGCAGTGGCGGCTCAACGCCGACGGCACCGTCACCGCGGTCGGCGCGGGCAAGTGCCTGGACGTGCCCGCCAAGGCGACCGCGAACGGCACCAAGCTCGCGATCTGGACCTGCAACGGCGGCACCAACCAGCGCTGGACCCGCACCTGACCGTACGTGGCGCAGGCGAGCGGGCGGGTCGTCGGACCCGCCCGCTCGCCCGTCATGTGCGCGTTGACAGTCAGCGATTCCGTTCGCTGAGAAGCGTTTCATTCGTCCCGGAGAGTCGCATGCCGCACACCCGACCGAGCTGGATCCATCTGATCGCCGCCCCGGTCCTCACCCTGGTACTCGCCCTGGCCGGGCTGGCCGCCACCGGCGGCCGACCGCCGACGGTACCCCTGAACGCCGAGCCGGCTGCCGTCAGCACCACCCAGATCGGCGTCACTCCGCCACCGCTCGGCTGGGCGTCCTGGAACACCTTCGCCAGCAGCATCGACTTCAACGTCATCAAGCAGCAGGCCGACGCCCTGGTCTCCTCCGGCATGGCCGCCGCCGGGTACGACCACATCAACCTCGACGACGGCTGGTGGCAGGGCGCGCGCGACGCCAACGGCAACATCGCCGTCAACGAGAGCCTGTGGCCGGGCGGCATGAAGGCCGTCGCCGACTACCTGCACGGCAGGGGTCTCAAGGCCGGTATCTACACCGACGCGGGCAAGCAGGGCTGCGGCTTCTACTACCCGACCACCCGGCCCGCCACCCCCAACTCCGGTATGGAGGGCCACTATCAGCAGGACCTGGAGAGCTTCCAGCGCTGGGGCTTCGACTACGTCAAGATCGACTTCTGTGGCGGTCGCGAGGAGAAGCTGAACCAGGAGGCGACGTACAAGGCGATCGCCGCCGCCCACGAAGCCGCGAGCGCCGTCACCGGCCGCCGGCTCGTCCTGTCGGTCTGCGAGTGGGGAACCGGCCTGACCTGGAACTGGGCACCTGGTACCGGTGACCTGTGGCGGACCAGCAACGACATCATCTTCTACGGCCAGACCGCGGACACCACGAAGATGCTCACCAACTTCGACCAGGGCATCCACCCGGCGGCGCAGCACACCGGCTACACCAACGACCTCGACATGCTGATGGTCGGGATGAACGGCCTGAACGCGGCCCAGAACCGGCTGCACATGAGCCTGTGGGCGATCTCCGGGGCCCCGCTGCTGGCCGGCAACAACCTGGCCACCATGAGCAGCACCACCCGCGACATCCTCACCCAGCCCGAGGTCCTCGCCATCGACCAGGACCGGCGCGGGCTGCAGGGCGTCAAGGTCGCCGAGGACACCAGGAACCTGCAGGTGTACTCCAAGGTGCTCGCCGGTACGGGCAAGCGTGCCGTCCTGCTGCTCAACCGCACGGGATCCGCCGCCCAGATGACCGTCCGCTGGGCCGACCTCGGCCTGACCACCGCTTCCGCCTCGGTGCGCAACGTCTGGTCGCGGGCCGATGTCGGATCGTCCGGCACCGGCTACACCACCTCCGTCCCGGCGAACGACGCGGTGCTGCTGACCGTGTCCGGCACCGAGGCGGCCGGCGACACGTACGAGGACACCACGGCCGCCGCCACGCCCACCTTCACCGGCGTCACCGCGGGTGCGGCGGGCACCAAGCTGGTGGACGTCACCTACGCCAACGGCGGAAGCACCGTCCGCAAGGCCACCGTCCAGGTCAACGGCCAGTACGCGTACCAGCTGGCCTTCCCGCCCACCGGCTCCGCCACCACCTACCGGACCGTGTCGATCCTGGCCCACCTGGCCAAGGGCACGAACACCGTCCGCTTCGCCGCCGTCCCGGGCAGCACCGCGCCCGACGTCGACGCCGTCCGCGTCCAGAGCATCCCCGGCACCAACGGTGTCGCCCTCGTCACCGCCACTGCCAACCGCTGCGTCGACTTCGCGATGAACACCGTCGCCAACGGCAGCCAGGCCGTCCTGTGGGACTGCTCCGGTGGCCGGAACGAGACCTTCACCCAGACCTCGCGCAACGAGCTCGTCGTGTACGGCACCAAGTGTCTGGACGCCTCGGGAGGCGGCACGGCGAACGGCACCAAGGTCGTCCTGTGGGACTGCGGCAACGCCACAAACCAGAAGTGGACCGTCAACTCCAACGGCAGCATCACCAACAACGCCTCGGGCCTGTGCCTCGACGCCGAGGGCGGTGCGGTCGCCAACGGCACCAGGATGATCCTGTGGAGCTGCAACGGCCAGAACAACCAGCGGTGGACGCTCAACTGACGCCCTCTGCAGTCGGGTTGACACCGAGAACAGCACGACCCCGGGCGCGGGCAGCCGGAACCACCGGTTGCCCGCGCCCGGCGCGCGGGGCAGCGATTGACATCCCGCCGTGCTTGGTGGGACCTTCGTAAATAGGCCTGTGTTGTGCGGTCACATGGCAGCGTTGACGCTGCGCCCGAGTGTGTGAGACCTCGGAGACCGCAGAGGCCCGGTCCACGGGTGGGCGCAGGGACCAGGGGTGGGGATAACGGGCGGGGATTCGCCTGAAGGACCGTGCTGTCGGGCGCTTTCTCCCGCACATCTTGCATCCGTGTCGTGAATCCGTTGTTCGCACGAGGGGCCGTCATGCCTTTCCCTTCGAAAATCTGGCGGCGGGGCCGCCCGTCGAGATCCGTGGCAGCGCTCGTCCTGGCCTTCGCCGTGGGGCTGTCCGCTCCCGCGGCCACGTCCGCGAAATCGCCCCCGGACAAGACCGCTCACAGCGAGGTCGTCAAGCAGCGGCACGCGGGCGACATCGACGCCAAGCTCGGCGCCAAGCAGAAGGCGGCCGAGAAGGAGCGCAAGAAGGACCCGCAGAAGAAGCTGCCGAAGGCCGCCTCGACGGCCGTACGGTCGATGTCCGCCACCGCGGTCCCTGACGCGGTGTCAGCGGCGACCGACCCGACCACGCTGGTGCTGTACGACAACGCCGGCCCGTACGGGTATCTGGGCGAGCTGTACGCGATGGTCACCGCCAACCTCGCCGGCCACTTCGGCCAGGTGACGACCCAGCCGGTGTCCTCGTACCAGGCCGGGCAGGTCAACGACTTCACCTCGACCGTCTACTTCGGTTCCACCTACTACGGCGGCTCGATCCCCGACGCGATCCCGAACTCGTTCTACAGCGACGTGACGACCACCACGCATCCGGTGATCTGGCTGTACGACAACATCTGGAACCTCGCCAACCAGACCGGCCCGGCGCAGTTCTCGGCCGCCTACGGCTGGGACCCGACCAACTCCTGGTTCAACTTCAACTCCATCACCTCGGTCGCGTACAAGGGCCAGAACCTGACCCGCAACAGCCTCAACGGGGGTGGGGTGCTGGGCGACTACATCACCGACCCGTCCAAGGTCACCGTGCTCGCCTCGGCCACCGACAGCACCGGGGTCTCCGTGCCCTGGGCGGTCCGTTCGAACAACCTGACGTACATCGGCGACATCCCGTTCTCGTACGTGAGCGAGACCGACCGGGTGATGATCCTCAGCGACCTGCTCTTCGACGCCCTCGCCCCGGCGGCGCCGGACCGGCACCGCGCGATGGTCCGCCTGGAGGACGTCAGCCCGGCCGACAACCCGAACCAGCTGATCAACATCGGCCACTGGCTGAAGAGCCAGAACGTCCCGTTCAGCTTCGGCGTGATCCCCGTGTACACCGATCCCAACGGCACGTACAACGGCGGCACCCCGCAGACGATCACGCTCGCGCAGGCGCCCCAACTGGTCAACGCGCTCAAGTCGCTGATCGCCGACGGCGGCACGATGATCATGCACGGCTACACGCACCAGTACACCGGCGTCGCCAACCCGTACGACGGGGTCAGCGGCGACGACTTCGAGTTCTACCGATCGCAGTGCTCCACCACGCAGACCCCGCCGTACCAGTTCGAGGCTCCCTGCCAGAACACCGACTGGGTCATCCACCAGGGGCCGGTCGCGGAGGACTCGGCTGCCTGGGCGCAGGGCCGGATCACGGCCGGTCTCAACGAGTTCACGGCCGCCGGTCTCACCCCGCCGTCGATCTTCGAGTTCCCGCACTACGCGGGCTCGGCCACCGACTACACCGTGGTGGGCCAGAACTTCGGCACCCGCTACGAGCGCTCGCTGTACTTCGGCGGACAGCTCGCCGGCGGCCCGGTCGACTACGGCCTGATGATCGGTCAGTTCTTCCCGTACCCCGTGCGTGACGTCTACGGGATGACCGTGCTGCCGGAGAACCTCGGCAACTACGAGCCGGTGGTGTCCAACAACAACCCGCCACGACTGCCCGCGGACATGATCCACGAGGCCCAGCTGAACCTGGCGGTCCGGGACGGCTTCGCCAGCTTCTTCTACCACCCCTCGTACGGCCTGAGCGCACTGCAGCAGACCGTCAACGGCATCAAGGCCCTCGGCTACACCTTCGTCTCCCCCGCCTCGGCGCTCGCTCCCTGACCGACCGACGCGGACAGGCTGCTGCCGGAACGTCCGGCAGCAGCCCTTCGCGTCAGGAGAGCAGGCCGTTGTAGTCCGGCAGCTTGAAGGTCCGCTCGGCGTGGCCGCCGTTCAGGTCCGTCCAGTTGTTGCCGACGCTGCCGATGATCGTGTAGCCCTCGTTCTCGATCTCGATCCGCTCGTCCGTCTTGTACTGCTGCACCGACTTGAAGAGATCGCACAGGTCACGCCCGTGCAGCTGGTCCACGGTGTAGCCCGCCTTCTCCAGGCTGTACCGGGTGACCGGTTCGATGAAGTCCACCCGCGCGGTGACGAAGATGACCGCGACCCCGCGCGAGTGGGCGTACCGCGCCAGCTCCACGACCGGCGCGATGCCCGGCATGGTGAACGGGTGGAAGTGCGTCGCGAGGGTGGTGTTGTCGATGTCGAAGACGATCGCGGGGGTCTCGTCCGTCGGCTCGGCCGTGCGCTGCTCGATGTAGGCGCGGGCGGGCGCGATCGCGGCGGTGACGTCGGCGAGCCACTGCTGCTCGGTCACGGTGCTGCCGCTGCTCGCCGCCGGGGCGGCGGGGGCTGCGGCGACGGCGGGGGTGGTGGCGAGACCGGCGGTGATCGCGGCGGTCAGGGTCGCGGTGGCGACGAGCTTTGCCTTGATGGTCATGTCTGGGACTCCGCTTTCGACTTGAGGGATGGTCAGTCAGCTGGTCGGTGTGGCGCTGAGGGTCGTGATCGGCCATTCGCGGTGGTAGAGCTGAAACGGCACGTCCTTCTGGAACAGCGGGGTGCCGAGCACGGCGATCCGCACCAGCACGGCCCCGTCCACGTCGATCCCGCCGTAGAGGCCGGCGCTGCCGTCGACGACCGGCTTGACGCCGCTGCCGTCGACGGTGATCGTGACCGTGCCCTGCACCTGGGCCCGCAGGTACGGCTTGACGGTCGCCTTCACGCCCAGCGCGCCGTACAGGGCGACCGACCCCTCCGCGACCAAGGCGCTGCGCACGGTGGCGGCGCCGGTGAAGGTGGCCTTGACCGGGGTGACGGTGGTGTCGGCCGGGTCGGTGACGCTGTGCCAGCCGGCCGCCTTGGTGTACTCGGCGTGGATAGCCCAGTTCCCGTCGACGGCCTGCCCGATGTCGACGCTGACGCTGCCGTCGGCGCTGACCTCGGCGTAGACCGACAGGTTGAGGGTGATCACGACCGGCAGCACGCCGACCATCACGGTGGGGGTGGCGGTGAGCGTCGCGACCGGGATCCGGACCGGGCCGGTGGAGCCGGTGAGGTTCGCGGTGAGGTGCCAGTCGGCGTGCGCGCCCAGGTCGAAACCGACCTTGGCCTGCTCGGGAGCGAGGATGCCGTGGGAACCCTGGTAGGAGAAGACGACGCTCGGGTCGAGGGCGAGCGAGCCGGTCAGCGCGGCCTTGGATCCGCCGGGCAGCGGGACGGAGTCGTTCACGTCCAGCCGCAGCTCGGCCGAGGCCGCGCCGTCGCCGCCACCGGGCTTCGGGACGTAGGAGACCTTGAGGTCCTTGACCTTGGGGGTGACCTGGATCCGGTGCGGGTCCAGCGCGGACCTGATGTCCGCCCGGGTCTGGCCGAGCAGCTCGGAGATGGCGGCCGGCCGGGTTTCGACCCGCACCTTCCCGGCCCCGGCCGGCTCGACGGCCGTGATCGCCAGCAGCGCGCCCTGCGGGACGGCGGCCGACGGCGGACTGGCGATCAGCTGGCCGGTCCGCACGGCACCGGTGGCGGCCGAGGCGGACGGACTCGGCGCGCCCGTGCGGTCGTTGGCGACGGCGAGCACGGCTGTCCCGGTCCGCTGGTCGTACGAGGTCAGCTGGAGGTCGGCCGCCCCGGCCACCACGGCCGGTGTCCCGGACGGGGACGGGGCGGCAGCTGACGGGGTGACAGCTGACGGAGCGACGGGCACCGGCCTGGCGGACGGCGCGCGGTCGGTGGCCGGGGAGACCAGGGTCACCGAGGGGGTGCCGCCGGGCGCCGGGAGCACCGGCGGGTTGCCGTCGGAGGGAACGTCGGACGGAACAGCCACGACCTGGGCGGCGGCGCCGTGGTCGGTGGGCCGGGCTGTCGGGCTCGTCGGATCGCAGGCGCTGACGGAGAGCAGCACGGAGAGGACGAGCGCCGGCAGCGCGAGGGTGCGCTTGGACATGCGGAGGGTCACCTTCGGCGTAAGGCGGGCGGATGGCAGGAACGGCACGTCGAAGGGGCTGCGCGAGATGCGGCCGAATTCCGCCGTCGGCCGGGGCCGCGAAGGCGAGTTGCCCTTCGCAGCCTTGGCCCGGCGCCACCGGAGGGACGCCAGGCGCATCCACGGAAGCCCCTAAAACTAGAGCCTGTAGTTTTACCTGGGCGAGAACGTACACTAGTCCGCGGCGCGAGCCAATACCCGGGGGTAACCACCAGTGGACGAGAGGACCGACAGATGGGCAGGCCGTCACGGCCGCTGCTGACCCGGGACGGAATCATGCGGGCCGCCCTCGCCCTGGTCGACGAGGAGGGCACCGAGGCGCTCTCGACCACCCGGATCGCGGCCCGACTGGGCGTCAAGGGGCCCTCGCTCTACAACTACGTCGCCAGCCGCGACGAGATCATCACCGGGATCAGCGACCTGATCGTCGCCGAGATGGACCTCGACCCGACCGTCCAGCCGTGGACCGCCGCCCTGGACGCCTGGGCCCGCTCGTACCGTGCCGCCCTCGCCCGCCACCCGAACATGGTGCCGCTGCTCGCCTCCCGGCCGACCCGGTCCCTGGCGGCCCTCCAGGGCTACGCCTGCGCGTTCGCCATGCTGCGGCAGGCCGGCTGGCCGGAGGAGCACGTGCTCTCGGTGGTCCAGTCGATCGAGTACCTGCTGATCGGCTCCGCGCTCCACCTCAACCGCCCGCACGAAACGGCCTGGACGGACGAGGCGCTCCCGGCCGGGCTCGAACCGCTGCGGAACGCCCCGCCCGACTTCCGCGAGCGGGCCTTCGAGACCGGCCTCGCCGCGCTGATCCGCAGCTTCCAGGAATCCCTGAACGACCTTCAGGCCCGGCGCAGCGACTGACCGCTGGGCGCGAGTCCGCTGGTGGGAGTGGCCGCCCCGGGTCACGGTGGACACATGACGACGCCCGCCCTGCCCCGTACTCCGGTTCGTCCCGCCGTCGGCGCCCGGGACTCGTGGGTGCGGCAGCTCGGCCCCAACTGGTACGCCGCCGTGATGGGGACGGCCATCGTGGCCAACGCCGGCGTCGCCCTCCCCCGGGACGTCCCGGGACTGCACACCGCGTGCCGCCTGGTCTGGGCGCTGTCCGCGCTGATGCTGGCGGTCCTGCTCGTCGCCCGGACGGCCCACTGGGTCCGCCACGGCGACCAGGCCCGCGCCCACCTGCTCGACCCGACGGTGGCCCCGTTCTACGGCTGCCTCTCGATGGCCCTGCTGGCGGTGGGCGGCGGCACCGTACTGGTCGGCAAGGACTGGATCGGCCCGGACGCGGCCGTCGCCGTGGACGCGGTGCTGTTCACCGTCGGCACCGCCGTCGGGCTGCTGGCCGCCGTCCTCATCCCGTATCTGATGGCGAGTCGGCACCAGCTCAAACCGGGCAGCGCCTCACCCGTCTGGCTGCTGCCGGTGGTCGCGCCGATGGTCTCCGCCGCGCTCGGGCCGCTGCTGATCCCGCATCTGCCGACCGGTCAGTGGCAGCAGGCGCTGTTCCTCGGCTGCTACACGATGTTCGGCCTGAGTCTGCTGGCCACCCTGTCGCTGCTGCCGATCATCTTCGCCCGGCTGCTGGCCGGTCCCCGGCTGCCGGTTGCCCTGCTGCCGACGCTGTTCCTGGTGCTCGGCCCGCTGGGGCAGTCCACCACGGCGGCGAACAACTTCGCCGACGTCGCCCCGGCGGTGATCCCGGCCCCGTACGCCGAGGGCTTCCGGATGCTCGCGGTGCTGTACGGGGTGCCGGTGACGGGCTTCGCGCTGGCCTGGTTCGTGCTCGCGGGCGCGGTGATCGTACGGGCCCTGCGGGCGGGTATGGGCTTCGCGATGACCTGGTGGGCCTTCACCTTCCCGGTCGGCACCTGCGTCACCGGCGCGGAGGGGCTGGCGCGGCACACCGGCCTGGACGCCTACGTCTGGCTGGCCGTCGGGCTGTACGCGTTCCTGGTGGCGGCCTGGCTGGTGGTGGCCTTCCACACGCTGCGGGGGCTGGCCGCCGGGACCCTGCTGCCGGTTGGGGCCGCACGCCGTTGAGTGCGGGCCCGGCGCCATGGCCGGGCACGCACTTGACGGGGGCTCAGAAGAGATCGGTGAAGAACCGGTAGCCGGTGGGGTCGCCGGGCATCTGCCAGTGGAAGCCCTGGAGGAAGAAGCAGGCGACCAGGTTGCTGACGGCAAAGAAGGCGAGCACCGCCAGGGTGACGACGGCGGCGCGGCGCAGGGCGGGCGAGCCGGTGGCGGCGTCCAGTGGCCGGGCCTGGTCGGTCAGCACCAGGTTGACGCCCCCGGCGAGGGCGGCCAGGAAGAAGGTGATCGCGGCCCAGGTGTACAGGTGGAGGCCGAACAGGGCACCGGCGTACCCGGGGTCCGGGGGCACGATGTGCATCAGCACCTGAGCGCCGGAGACGGTGCCGCCGATCAGGGCGGAGACGATCGCGACGCCCCAGCCGGTGGCGAACTCCCCGGTGGTCACGGCGCCCTTGCGCGAACGGGCGATGATCATGGCCGGCCCGACGGCGCTGAGCAGCATGAACATCCGCTGCAGCAGGCACATCGGGCAGGGGTACTCCCACAGGCCGAACTGGAAGATGTAGGCGCCGCCGATGGTGGCGCACATGCCCAGGACGTAGGCGTGGGCGAACCAGAGGCCGAGGCGGTGGGAGAGCCGGGCGGTGGCGGGAGCGGTGGTGGCGACGGTGAGCATGTCCTGCTTCTCCTCAGAAACTCAGGTGGAAGGCGCGGTCGAGGTGGGGGAGGAACGCGAGCACGGTGAGGCTCAGCGTTCCCGCCCACAGCAGCAGTTGCGACCTGCGCGGCCGGCCGCGGAGTACGGCCAGCACGCAGAGGGAGATCAGGAGAAAGAGGAGGGTGTACATGGTGTCCCTGCTTCATCGGGAGGTTGCGACTTCATCCTCCGGCAGGGGTTTTCGGCCCGGTAGCGGCAACGGATCAATGCGTCCATAGCCCGGTTCTATGACGACCCTGAAGCGGGGTCAGGCGGCGGTGAGTGACCGGTGGGCGATGGCGTACAGGTCGCGGGCCGGGCCGGTCGGGCGCCGGCCGGTGGGCCAGACGGCGCGCAGGGTGCGCCCGAGATCGAGGTCGGTCACCGCGGGTGAGCGCAGGGTGCCGGCCGCCAGTTCGTCGGCGACGGCGAGCGAGCTGAGCACGGCGGGGCCGCCACCGCCGGCCACGGCGGTCTTGATGGCGGTGGTGGAGGAGAGTTCCAGCAGGGCGGACGGGCGCCAGTCCGGCAGGTGCGCGGCCACCGCGAGTTCGAAGGCGGTCCGGGTGCCGGAGCCGGTCTCCCGCTGGATCAGCGGTGTCGCGGTGAGCTCGTCGAGGGTGATGGCCTTCCGCCGGGCCCAGGCGTGGTCGGGGGCCACCACCACGACCAGGTGGTCCCTGGCCACCGGACGGCTCTCCAGCCCCTTGGGCGCGCGCGGGCTCTCGATGAAACCGATCTCGGCACGGCCGTCCAGGACGGCCCTGGCGACGTCGGCCGAGTTGCCGGACTCGAGGGCGACGCTGGTGGTCGGGTTGTGCGTCCGCAGCCCGATCAGCCACTTGGGGACCAGGTACTCGGCGACGGTCTGACTGGCCGCCAGCCGCAGGTGGGAGTTGCGCTCCTCGCGCAGGGCGGAGATGCCGGCGTCCAGCTGGTGCGCCGCGTCGAGCACCGTCCGGGCCCACTCTGCGATCAGCGCACCGGCCGGGGTGGCCCGGGAGCCCCGGGTGGACCGCTCCAGTACGGGCACGCCGACCAGCTTCTCCAGATAGCGGATCCGGGAGCTGGCCGAGGGCTGGCTGATGCCGTGCGACTCGGCCGCTCGCCCGAGACTGCCCAGTTCGATGACGCTGAGCAGCAGCTCAAGGGCGGGAAGGTCCGGGACACGCGGCGAGAGGTGCATAGAACCAGTCTATGGACGCATCGATCCGTTGCCGCTACCGCAGGGCGCTGACGCGGCCGAGGGTGAGGGCATGAACACCGTACCGAGGGCCGCGTCGTGAACCTGGCACTGGCACCGGAGACCATCGCGCGCTGGCAGTTCGGCGTCACCACCGTCTACCACTTCCTCTTCGTGCCGCTGACGATCAGTCTGGCGGCCCTGGTGGCGGGCCTGGAGACGGCCTGGGTGCGGACCGGCAAGGAGAAGTACCTGCATGCCACCAAGTTCTGGGGCAAGCTCTTCCTGATCAACATCGCGCTCGGTGTCGTCACGGGCATCGTGCAGGAGTTCCAGTTCGGGATGAACTGGTCCGACTACTCCCGCTTCGTCGGCGACGTCTTCGGCGCGCCGCTGGCGATGGAGGCGCTGGTCGCCTTCTTCCTGGAGTCCACCTTCATCGGTCTGTGGATCTTCGGCTGGGACCGGCTGCCGAGGAAGGTCCACTGCGCCTGCATGTGGCTGGTCTCGATCGGCACCGTGCTGTCCTCGTACTTCATCCTGGCCGCCAACTCCTGGATGCAGCACCCGGTCGGCTACTCGATCGACCGGGCCACCGGACGGGCCCGACTCACCGACTTCGTCGAGGTGTTGACCCAGCACACCACCCTCGTCCAGGCCGGGCACACGCTGTCCGCCTCGTTCCTGACCGGGGCCGCCTTCATGGTCGGCATCTCCGCCTTCCACCTGTGGAAGGGCAAGCGCGCCGAAGAAGCCAACCCCCGGAAGACCGCCACGATGCGCACCTCGCTCCGTCTCGGCCTCTCCCTGGCGGTGGCCGCGGGCCTGGCCACCGCCGTGAGCGGCGACCGCCTCGGGCAGGTCATGTTCGAGCAGCAGCCGATGAAGATGGCCGCGGCCGAGGCGCTCTGGGACACCCAGGCACCCGCGCCGTTCTCCGTGTTCGCGGTCGGCGACGTGGGCGAGGGCCGCAACTCCGTCGCGGTCGAGGTCCCCGGCGTCCTCTCCTTCCTGGCGCACCACAACCTCACCGACGCGGTGCCCGGCATCAACGACACCGCCGCCGCCGAAGCCGCCGCGTACGGCGGGCGGCCGGAGGACTACGTCCCGAACATCTTCATGACCTTCTGGGGCTTCCGGCTCATGATCGGCTTCGGGATGACCTCCTTCGCCGCCGGCGCGGCCGGCCTGTGGCTCACCCGGCGCAGGCGCTGGGTCGCCCCACAGCTGCGCACCCGCGAGGACGAAGTCCCCCGCCTGCTGCTCACCCGGAACCGCGAACTCGGGCCGCTGCTCACCACCTGGTCCTGGCGGATCGCGATCCTGACCATGGGTTTCCCGTTGGTCGCCAACTCCTTCGGCTGGATCTTCACCGAGATGGGCCGTCAACCCTGGGCCGTCTACGGTCTGTTGCGGACCAGGGACGCGGTCTCCCCCGGCGTCTCCACCACCACGGCCGCCGTCTCCCTCACCGTCTTCACCCTGCTCTACGCCACCCTCGCCGTCGTCGAGGTCAGGTTGCTGACCCGGTTCGCCAAGGCCGGTCCACCGACCGAGGAGACATCACCAGCCTCCGCCGAGCGCCCACCCGCCCTCACCTACTGACCTCCACCTCGGGACAACCACCATGCAGCTCCCCGACCTCTGGTTCGTGCTGATCGCCTTCCTGTGGACCGGCTACTTCTTCCTCGAAGGCTTCGACTTCGGCGTCGGCGTCCTCACCGGACTGCTCGCCCGCGACACCCGGGAGCGCGGCGTACTCCTCGCCACCATCGGCCCGGTCTGGGACGGCAACGAGGTGTGGATGCTGACCGCCGTCGGCGCGACCTTCGCCGCCTTCCCAGACTGGTACGCCACCCTCTGCAGCGGCTTCTACCTGCCGATCCTCGCCGTCCTCTGCTGCCTCATCATCCGCGGCGTCGCCCTCGAGTACCGGCACAAGCGCGAGGACGAACGGTGGAAGCGCACCTGCGATCGCTGCGTCTTCTGGACGTCGCTGTGCTGCCCCGCCCTGTGGGGCCTGATCTTCGCCGACATGGTCCACGGCGTACCGATCGGCCCGGACAAGAACGTCACCGGCAGCCTCCTCGGCCTCCTCCAGCCCTACGCCCTGCTCGGCGCTCTGGCCACCCTGAGCCTCTTCACCCTGCACGGCGCGCTGTTCGCCGCACTGAAGACGACCGGAGTCGTCCGCGACCGGGCCCGGGCCCGGGTACGTCCGCTCGCCGCCCTCACCACCGCACTCGTCGGCGCCTTCCTGCTCTGGACCCAACTCCACGACGGCGGTTCGGCGAGCGGCTGCCTGGTGTCCGCCACCGCCGTCCTGGCCCTGGCCGCGACCGCGGCGCCGGGCACCACACGCCGCGACGGTCGCGCCTTCGCCGTGTCCGCACTGGCCGTCGCCGCCACGGTGGCCACGCTCTTCCTCGCCCTGTTCCCCGACGTCATGCCCTCCTCCACCGACCCCGCCCTCAGCCTGACCGTCGCCGACTCGGCCGCCGGGCCCTACACCCTGACGATCCTGACCTGGGTGGCCGGCTTCATGACCCCGGTCGTGCTGGGCTACCAGACCTGGACCTACTGGGTCTTCCGCCGCCGGGTCGGCTGAGCCACCGGTCCGCAAGGCCAAGCACCGCCGGGCGCACCGGAGTTGACCCGTCACCTAACATCGGATACCGGACGTGGCGTCAGGCGCGGCGAAGGTGGGGACGGGATGGGTATCGGGGATGTGCCCGGTGGACGGCTGGAGGTGCGGAACTCGCTCTCCGGTGCGGTGGTGCTGGGGTCAACCGTCCAGGCCGGTGAGGTACATGGCGATGTGCACCTCCATCTGAACGCCACCGCGGCGGCGCAGTCGACGGCGGACGTGGCAGCGCTGCTGCACAGTGCGCTCACCTCCTCGGCGGACGGGGTCCGGCGGCGGATGCTGGAGCAGCTGCTGACGGATCTGGAGGCGGTGCACGGCGACTACCTGGTGATGTTCGAGTCCATTCTCGAGCGGACACCGTCCTCCTGGGAGCAGGGGTCGCCGGGCTTCGACGATCAAGTACGGGCGGTGGCCGGGCAGTTGCGGCAGCTCCGGCTGGCGTACGAGCCGGTACGGGTACGGGTGCACGCGACGGCGGAGGCGCTTCGGGGAGCGGCTGTCGCGGCGCCGGAGCGGGTGTTCGTCGAGGCGGTGCTCGGGTACTTCCCGACCGGTGAGCTGCAGGACGACGAGGCGACCGGCCGGTGGCGCACCTCGGGGACGGCCGTACTCGACCAGCTCTACCGGGCGCTGGACGGTGAACTCGGCCAGGAGCTGGGCACATTGGTGCAGGGGACGCTGGATTTCCACCGCCGCGGCTGGTCCGAGGTGTGCCGGGCCTACGCGGTCCTGCAGCTCGACGGCGGTGCGGCCCGGTGAGCCTCGCCGACCCGTACGCCGACCCGTACTTCGCGGACGCGCTGCGCGCCGCAGCCGCGTTGAAGCGGGCCAGGGCACACGGCACCGTCGCCCACTACGAGATCGTCCGGCAGCTCGACGGCCCGCACGCGACGGTCCTGGTGGGACGTCGGCCCGACGGTGAACTCCTGGCGCTCAAAGGCTTCGCGCCGGACCGGCCGGTGAGCCCGGGGTCGCTGGCGACCCGGGAGAGTGAGGCGCTGCGGATGATGCGCTTCGGCTTCGGCGGCGTCGTCCCGCTGGAGGAGACGCTGAGCCTGATTTCGGGCGGGCCGGTGACCTACCTCTGCATGCCCTACTGCCAGGGCGGCAGCCTGCGGGACCGACTGACGGCGGGTCAGCTCGACGTGGCGGAACTCGCCTACCACGGCCTGGCGTTGGCCGCCTCGCTGCAACGACTGCACCGGCAGGGCCTGATCCACGGCGACGTCAAACCGGAGAACCTGCTCTTCCACCACGGCGACGACGGGCTGACCGGAGAGCCGGCCAGGTGGCACACCTGGCTGTCGGATCTGGAGTCACCGGCCCGGGTGGGCGGGCCGACGTACTGGCGGATGACCCCGGAGTACGCCGCACCCGAGCAGCAGGCGGGAGCCCCGCCCGACCCGGCGATGGACATCTGGGCCTGGGGCACCACCCTCCGGGACAGCCTCGCCAACACCGGCCCGCTGCCCGCCGATTGGCGCTGGCTGACCGAGCTGGCCGAACGGGCGACCTCGGCCGAACCGACGGACCGTCCGACCGCCGTGCAGCTCATCGACACGTATGCCCGGCAGATCGGGTTCGGCGACCACCGGCGGCCTCTGCTGGGAGCTCCGACCGCCACCGCCTGGTACCCGCTCGCCTCGATGCCGCCCTTCGCCGACCCGTGGACCAGCACCGGCAGCCGGGTCCACTCGGTCCGCGCCTCGTTCGGCTGGGCCGCCTGGCTGCCGGAGTGCGAGCGCCTGTACGGCCTCAACACCGTCCCGGCCCTCACCCGGCTGGCGGAGCTGGGCACCCGTGCCCTCGGCGATCCGGCCGATCCCGCCGCCGTCTGGCGGGCGTTCCACCACCGCCCCGCCCTCCCGGCGTTCCCGATCAGCGGCGACGGCGCCATCACCGTGACCATGGACGGCACAACGGGCCCGTCCGGAGCGGGAGTTGGTCAGCTGCCCCGGCAGGTCGCGCTGACCTTCGTACGGCTCCTGACCACCGCCCTGGTCGAACTCGTCGAAGCGACCGGGGCCGACAGCGACCTCGAGCAACTCCGGGCCGTGGCCGAAGCCTGGGACTCGATCGGGGAGTTCGCGGCCGAGGCGGACACCGCCCTCCTCGCCCAGGCCTGGCTGACCCTCGGCGCGACCGACCGCGCCCTGCCGTACGTACGGCGCGGCTACGCGGCCGGCCCTGACGCCCCGTCGGCACTCGCCGCGCTGCGGCTGTACTACGTCGTCGCCGGCGACCACGCCATGGCGGCCAAGGTCTCGATGCGGGCCCTCGGGACGGCGGACGGCCCGCTCGCGCTGCGCTGGCTGCTGCTCGCCGTGGTGGACCTGCTGGAAGCCGCCGAGTACGACGCGCTGGACGCCGCGCTGGACCGGATCCAGCCCGGCATCGACGTCGTCGAACTGGTCCGCCTGGTGGCTGCGGGCCGACGCGGGCCGGTCCGGGCCGAGCCCCCGTGGCCCGCGCTGCGCGGGCACTTCAGGACGGTGAGCAGCACGGCCTCGGTTCAGGTGCTCCGCTACCTGGCCGAAGCCGCCCACCAGCGTGGCGACCTCGACTACGCCCGCCGCTGCGCCACGGTGGCCCTCGCCCGGCCGGAGCTCCGCCTGCCGGCCAACCAGCAGGTCCGGGCCGCACTCGAGGCCCTCGCCCTCGGCCAGAGCTAGTCCCGCCGGAAGCGGGCTGCGAGGACGGCGATGTCGTCCTCGGCGGCGCCCGGGGTGCCGAGGCTGTGCAGGACGTGGTCGACGATCTCCGTCAGCGGCATGCCCGGGACCGGCCGGAGGGTGGTGAGGCGGTGCAGGGAGACGTCGATGTCCTCGACCCGCCGTTCGATCAGGCCGTCGGTGTACAGCAGCAGGGTGCGGCCGGGCCCGCAGGGCACCGTGAGGGAGGTGTGTCCGCCGAGACCGACACCCAGCGGCGGCCCGGTGGGCAGCATGAGCAGGCGGGTGCTGCCGTCGGCCTCGATCACGACGGGCGGCAGGTGACCGGCGCTGGCGTACGTGCACTCGCCGCGGACGGGGTCGGCGAGGACCAGCAGACAGGTCGCCGGGCGTTCGGCGGCGGCCTCGGTCATCAGCGCGTCGAGGGCGTCCAGGATCAGGTGCGGGGCCGGCTGCTGACGGGCGATCACCTTGAGCATCGAGCTGTAGTGGCTCATGTCGACGGCGGCCTGCACACCGTGGCCCATGACGTCGCCGATCACCAGCAGCGTCCGGCCCTCCGGCAGCGCGATCGCGTCGAACCAGTCCCCGCCGACCAACGCGCTGGCCCCCGAGGGCAGGTAGCGGGTGGCGATCTCCAGGCCGGGGTGCGGCCGTCCCGGCGCGGCGAGCAGCGCCTGCTGGAGCTCCAGGGCGATGTGGTGTTCGGCGGTGTAGCGGCGGGCGTTGTCGAGCGCGATCGCGGCCCGGCGGGCCAGGTCCTGGGCGGTGGCGACGTCCTCGGCGTCGAAGGCGGGCGAACTGTCGGCCCGCAGCAGGGTGACGGTGCCGACCGGCTCGTCCCGGCAGGACAGCGGCACCACCAGGGCGGAGTGCAGGCCGCTGGCCCGGTAGGCGGCGACCCGGTCCGGGTTGGGGGCGGACCGGCTGAGTTCGGCGTCCGTGAAGACGTTGTCGACCATCGGGCGGCCCGACTCCAGGCACCGCTGGATCGACGACCCCGGCTGGTAGTCGACGTACTCGCCTGGCTCGCCGAACCCGCGCACCCGCTCCAGCAGCCCGGGGGTGGCGGCCATCCCGGCCCGCCGCAGCCGCAGGGTGCCGGGCGGTACGGGGCGGGCACCCGGGTCGGCCTCGTGCGGGATGACCTCGACGGTCGCGGCGTCCGCGAGGCCGGGCGCCAGGAAGGCCGCCAGTTCCTGGCAGGTGGTGTCCATGTCGAGGGTGGTGCCGATGACGGTGGCCGCCTGGTCGAGCACGGCCAGCCGGGCCCGCGCGCGCTCCAGGTTGCGCTGTTGCTCGTGGGCGTCCGTGACCTCCACCAGGATGCCCACCAGGCCGACCACCCGGCCCTCCTCCTCGATCCGGTGGTAGGCGGCGTGCCAGTACCGGCGCTGCCGGTCGGAGCCGGCCAGGGTGTGGCCGCTGGAGGTGATCTCGCGGGGGATGCCGTCGGCCAGGATCTGCCGCAGCGTGTCCTCGCGCGCGTCGAGCCCGGGCAGCACCTCGCTGACGGGGCGTCCTAAGTGCTCGGCGGCGGGCAGGCCGTTCATCCGGGCCAGGGTGGGGTTCACGTAGCGGAAGCAGAGCTCGGGGTCGAAGACCACCACCCCCGCCTCGGTGCCGTCCAGCAGCTGCCGCAGCAGGTCCTGGGTCCGGCGCGAGGAGGCGTCGTCCAGCACCCTGCGCCCTCATTTCCTCGCGCTCCGCCTGCGGTCACCGCCCATCATGCGGCGCCGCGGCCGTGGCCGCAGCCGCAGCGGCGTGTCGGGGGGCCGTCGTCAGAGATGGTCCTTGAGGTAGTCGGAGAGCTTCCGCGACCACTCGGCCAGTTCGTCCCGGCGGAGCTTCCCCTCGCACAGCGCCTCGGCCTGCGCGTCGGACAGCCGGTCCCCGCCCGGCTGCTCCAGCAGGGCGGACATCTGCCGCAGCACGGCCGTCAGCTGTTCGGCATCGGCGTGGCTGAGCATCACGAGCGCGTCGGTGTGGCTGATCGCCATCGAACCGGGCATCACGGCCTCCTCTCGGTGGGCCCCCGTCCACGGTACGACCGCTCCCCCGCACGTGGCTTCCCGGGACGGCGTGGCCCTCGGTCCAGGCGGTACACGAACCGAGCGGCCGCCCGAGTGAAAGGACGTTTCCCCTGGTGGGGGCGGGCGTTGGGTAGGGCATGACGAAGACTTGGAAGTTCCTCATCGCCACCGTGCTCACCGTCGGAGTGGTCGGCCTGGTTGCCGCCGCGTACAGCCGGGAGTGACGGCCGGGGGTGGAGTCTCAGAACAGCGGGTCCTGCTCGCCGGGGAGGACGTGTGTGGCGTCCTCGGGGCCCCGGCAGCCGGGGCCGAGGCGGAGGATCCGGGACTCCGGGTCGTGCAGCGGACGACCGCAGCGGCGGCAGCGCAGCAGGGTCGGCCGGTCCGTGGGGATCGGTGGGATCAGGGCGGGGTCTTCGGGTTGCACCGGGTCAGTCTGACGGAGCGTCGGGGGCGGGGCCAAGGGGGGTCAGGGCCAGGATGGCGAGGTCGTCGGTGAGCAGGCCGCAGCGGGTGCGGACGTCCTCGTCGAGGGCGGCGACCAGGCGGTCCGGGTCGGTGCCGGGGAGGGTGGCGAGGCGCTCGGCGACGGGGTAGAAGGCGCCGGACGGGTCGCGGGCCTCGCTGAGGCCATCGGTGAAGAGCAGCAGGGTGTGGCCGGGCTCCAGGGTGAAGTCGGCCGGGGCGGCGGGAGCTGCGGCGCTGAGACCGCCCAGGCCGAGCGGGAGCTGCTCGGGGGCGTCCACGGCCCGGACCCCGGCGGGGCCGAGCAGCAGTGGGGCGTGGTGGCCCCGGTTGACCAGCAGGCAGTGCCCGGTCGCGGGGTCGTGCTGGAGCAGGGTGGCGGTGGCGAAGAGCTCCTGGTCGTCGCGGTCGCCCGCGACCCGTTGGAGCTGACGGTCCAGCAGGTCGGCCAGGTCGTTGAGGTGCGCGGTCTCGTCGGCGACGGCCCGGAAGGCGCCGAGCAGGTCGGCGACGGTGCGGACGGCGTCCAGCCCCTTGCCGCGGACGTCGCCGAGCAGCACCCGGGTGCCGTACCTGGTCTCGCAGATCGAGTAGAGGTCGCCGCCGATCGGGACCTCGGCCTGGGCCGCCCGGTAGAGACCGGCGGTGCGCAGGCCGCCGCTGGTGGGCGGTACGGGGTGCAGCACGGTGCGCTGCAGGGCCTCGGCGACTGAGCGGACCTGGACCAGGTCGTGTGCCTGTCTGATCCGCTGCCAGGCCAGCACGGCGCCGAGGACGCCGGCCAGCGCGGTGGCGAGGTAGATCCACAGGTGGTGCTGCTCGGTGAGGTGGCCGACCCGTTCGGCCATCAGGCCCTGCAGGGCCACGGCGCCGACGGTGCTCAGGGCGACCGCGCCGGGGCCGTACCCGAAGGCGACCAGGACCGGGAGCACGGCGAGCGGGAAACCGGCCGCGATGTGGGCGGAGAAGGCGTACTCGGCGGTCAGGTCGACGACCACCAGCAGCATCGGCAGCGCCCGGACCCACTGCGGGGTCCGGGCCCCGCTGAGCGCACCGGTCTGCTGCTGGGACGTGGACAAGGGAACCTCCGGGGGCATACCGCTCCATGGTTGCCGACGGAGGGCCACGGCGCACCGGACGAAAGTCCCGTACCCGGGTCAGAACGGGGCTCAGCGGAGGGTGACCGGCAGGGTCCGGTAGCCGCGCAGGACGAGCCGGTCGCGGCGGGTCGGCGGCCCGGCCGGGGCGAGGCCGGGGAACCGGTCGAGCAGCGCGGGCAGTGCCACCGTGGCTTCCAGCCGGGCGAGTTGGGCGCCGAGGCAGAAGTGCGGGCCGCCGCCGAAGCTGACCGGCTGGCTGTCGGTGCGGCGCGGGTCGAAGCGCTCCGGGTCCGGATAGCGGGCCGGGTCGCGGTTGGCGGCTCCGAGCAGCAGGTAGATGCCGGTGCCGTACGGGGTCGGCACGCCGCCGACGGAGAGCTCGTCGCTGAGCGAGATCCGCGAGGTGAGCTGAACGGGCGAGTCGTAGCGGAGCACCTCCTCGACCAGGCCGCCCGGGGTGACTTGGCCGGACCGCAGGGCGGCCCGCTCGGCGGGGTGGCCGAAGAGCAGCGCCAGTCCGTTGCCGAGCAGGTTGGTGGTGGTCTCGAATCCGGCGGCCAGCAGCAGCACCAGATTGGCCAGCAGCTCCCGCCCGGACAGCCGCCCGTGGTCGGCCGCGGCGGCCTGCACCAGCGCGCTGACCAGGTCGTCGGCCGGCTCGGCCTGCCGACGGGCCGCCAACTCCGTGAAGTAGTCCGAGAGTTCGTCGGCGGCCACGTCGGCCGCCGCCAGCTCCGGATCGGTCGGGAGCAGCTCCAGCGCGGCCGTCAGGTCGTCCGCCAGCGGCCGGAACCGGGCCCGGTCGGCGGCCGGGACGCCGAGCAGCTCGCAGATCACCCCGACCGGCAGCCGGTAGGCGAAGGCGTCCATGAAGTCGACCGGGGAGCCGTCGGCACCGGCCTCGGCCAGCTCGTCCAGCAGCCCGTCGACCGCCGCCACCACGGCGGGCTCCAGCGCGGCCACCCGGCGGGCGGTGAACACCGAGGCGATCAGCGAGCGCATCCGCCCGTGGTCGGGCGCGTTGGTCTCCAGCATCGACGCGCCGAGCAGCACCTTGGAGCTGTGCTCCAGGTAGCCGTCCTCCCAGCGCTCGCGCAGCGCCGCGTCCGGGACGTGGAAGGCGGTCGAGCGGAGCACCTGGTTGACCTCGCGGTGGCCGACCGCCAGCACCATGTTCGGCCCCGCCTCGCTGACCGGGCCGAGCTCGTGCGCCCGGGCGTAGAGCGGGTACGGATCGGCCCGGCCCTCCGCGTCGAGCAGCCGACCGATGATCTCCTCGCCGTCCATCCCCCACCCCTCCCGCAGGCACTGCCCACTCAACCGCCCGGCGGGCCGCCGAGTTCCCGGGACCGCGGCAGCGTCGTGGTGGCTCGTCGGCCCCGGCTTCGTGAGTAGGCTGGCCGGATGGAGATCTGGATCAACCCGCGCTGCGGGAAGTGCCGTAGCGCGCTCGGCGAGCTGGAAGCGGCGAAGGCCGAGTACACCGTCCGCCGCTATCTGGAGGACCCGCCGAGCGTCGCCGAGCTGGAGCAGGTGCTCGGCCGGCTCGGGCTCGAGCCCTGGGACATCACCCGGCTGGACGAGCCGGTGGCCAAGGAGCTGGGCATGAAGCAGTGGAGCCGGACCGCCGACGACCGGGGCCGCTGGATCGCGGCGATGGCCGAGCACCCCATCCTGATCCAGCGGCCGATCATCACGGCCGACGACGGTCACGCGGTGGTCGCCCGGACGCCGGAGGCGGTGCGCGCCGTCCTGCCGGGCTGACCCCGGGACGGCTCGGGCTGACTCCGGGTCAGCTCCGCCGGACCGTCCGCACGTCCTGCCCCGGCCGCCAGGAGCGGATCACCAGCTGGTCGCCCTCGACCTCGGTCAGCACCACCTCGGTCGGCTCCAGCCGGAAGGCGTGGAGCGGCCCGGGCGGCGGCGCCGACGGGAGTTCCGACACGTACCAGCTCAGCTCGACCTCGTCGGTCAGCTCGCGGGCCAGGCCGGAGATCTTGGCGTCACCGCCGACCATGGTCGGGTCGGACGGATTGCTGTGCAGCGCGAACCGGCCGTCCCGGCGCAGGTCGAGGGCCTTCAGCGCGCCGTACATCGAGCCGATGGTCAGATCCGCCCCCATGAACTGCACCTCGGTGCCGCTCACCCGGGGCGCCCCGTCCTTGCGCAGGGTGGCCAGCACATGGTGCCGGTTCGCCTCGAACCGGGCGCGTACCGCGGGCGCCAAGTCCGGTGCCTCTTGCTCGAAATCCTGCCAGGTCGTCATCCGACCAGTGTCCCAGCGGCCGCTGACAGTGGCGGCTGCGACACTGGCGGCATGACCGGGACCACCACGTACATCGCGTTCCTACGAGCCGTCAACGTCGGCGGGCGGACGGTGAAGATGGAGCGGCTGCGGGCGCTCTTCGCCGAGCTCGGGCTCGACCAGGTGCGCTCGTACATCCAGACCGGCAACGTCTTCTTCAGCACCGCCGAGACCGACCGCGCGGCGCTGACCGCCCGGATCGAGCAGCACCTGGAGCAGGCCCTCGGCTACGCCGTCCCGGTGATGCTGCGCACCGTCGAGGAGGTGGCCGAGCTGGTCGACGCCGACCCCTTCGCGGGCGTCGAGGTCACCCCCGAGGTCCGGCTCTGCGCGGTCTTCCTGTCCGAACCGCTGCCCACCGACCTGGAGTTCCCGGTCAGCTCCCCCAAGGGCGACTGGGAGATCATCAGCGCCACCCCCGGTACCGCCTTCACCGTCCTGCACCTGCGCGACGGCCGGACGGTCAACCCGGCCACCTGCTTCCCCAAGTCCTATCAGGGCCAGGCCACTTCGCGCTTCTTCCACACCATCGTCAAGATCCTGGCGGCCGCCCGGAAGGTCTAGTGCGGGAACATCCGGGACGGCCGCTGCTGCGGCAGGGTGTCCCGGAACTCCTCGATGGCGGTGCTGATCTGACGCATCAACACGGTGCGCTCGATCCGGTCCAGGTAGCGGTTGCGGGCGGCCAGCGCCTCCACGGTGACCGAGAAGTACAGCGTCATCAGCGGGTTCACGAAGAGCTGGACGCCCTTGGTCCGGTCGGTGAACCGGACGTCGCCGAACTCACCGCGCAGTGCGGCCGCGACCGAGCCGTGGACGATGCTGGGGTGTTCGGGGAAGGCGGCCCTGGCGTGTTCGACGGCGTCCAGGTAGAGCCGACCCTCCCGGCTGTCCCGGGGCAGTGAGAAGGCGCCGAGGTAGCCGCCGGCCCGGTCGAGGGCGGCCAGGTTCTCCAGCACCAGCGAGTGGTTGACGCCGTGGTAGGCGTCGACGCCGAAGCCCAGGCAGCTGACCAGACGGACGGGTATCTCCGGCATCCCGGCCACCGCCGCCAGGCTGGCCATGTCCTCCTCGGGGGTGCCGAGGCCGGCCTCGTCGCCGCACATCAGGATGTCGGTGCCGCCGTCGACCAGCACGATCGCGTCGATGCCGAGGTGCGCGCAGAGCGCCCGGTAGGCGGCCCGCAGCGGCTTCACCCCGACCGAGCCGAACGCCCAGACGGTGTCGGGCATGCCGTGCAGCCGCAGCCAGCGGGCCAGCGTCCGCTCGGGGAAGTACGGTTCGGCCGAGCGGGTGTCGGGGCGGATCTCCGCCACCTCGGGCTTCAGCCAGACCCCGGTGTCCAGACCGTAGAGGTGACTGAACGACAGGTTGGCCAGGTGGACTTCACGCCCGTCCGCGCGCAGCGCGAGGGCCAGCGGCAGACCGGCGTACACGTCGAAGCCGCCGCCCGCCCCGGCGATCAGGATCTTGCGGGCCTGGCCGAGGCGGGTCAGCAGCTGCGGTTCGAAGAGCGGAGGCATCCGTGGACGCTACCAGCACCCCGCGTCAGGCCTGCGGGCCCCAGAGTTCGTCGGTGCAGCGGGCGTAGGTGTCCCGCCAGTGCGGCCAGTGCCGGGCGGTGGCGTCGTCGCAGTCGGCCAGCAGCCGGTCGATCTGCACCGGGTCCACGCCCTCCAGCAGCCAGACCAGCGCGTCCGAGGTGCCGGGCCCGTCCGCCGCGCGGAGCAGGTCGAGCAGCTCGGGCAGGGTGCCGATCCGCGATCCGGCCGGGAAGACGCCGTCCAGCCGGGGCAGCAACTGCCGCTCCTCGATCCGGAGATGGGTCTCCAGCCGGGCCGCCAGCTCCTCCACCGCGTACGCCACCGACCAGGCGCTGGCCGGATCCCTGGTGGCGATCCGGACCAGCGTGGTGATCCGGGTGAAGGAGTGGTCGAGGTTGTGGTGGTCGGACTCCAACCAGTTGAGCAGCAGCCGGAGTTCGGGCGCGAACCGGCGCAGCAGCGGCCACATCCGGGTGTCCTGCTGCTCGTGGTGGCAGGTGAGCATCGCGGTGACGAAGTCCCAGTGCCGCTGGATCGCCTCGGCGGTGACGGTGTCCTCGGGCTGGAGCAGTCGCAGAGCGTTGGGCAGCCGGACCAGATCGCGGCGGAGCGCGGCGTGCACCAGACGCAGCCCGGCGAACGGGATCGCCTCGGCGGCAGGCTGCACCTTGCGTCCCTCGCCCGGCTGGGCGGGGACCTTGGGGGATTCGACGGGCAGCAGGTGGCTGGGCATGGCACTCTCTTCACGACTGGCTGAGACAGGGCCGGTGCGGCGTCGCAGTCGCGGCGCCCCGGCTCGGGTCTCCAGGGTGGTGACAGACCATCAGAGTCGAATCAATGTCTGATTGACGTGCAGGTCAGCGCCCTGCCCGGCCCTTTCGCCCAGGCCGGGTTCTCAGTCGCTCTCCGGTCCCGCGAGGTTCTTGGTCAGCCACTCCAGGGTCACCGGGATCATCTTCTTGAAGTCCGAGGTGAGGTGCTTGCCGCCGGGCTGCTCGTAGTACTCGATAGTGGTCGGGGCCGCCGCCTTGGCCACCCACTTCTTGACCAGCTTGAGCTCGTACGCGTTGGCACCGCCCGCGGTGGCCAGCAGCCGGACGTCGGCGCCCTTGCCGACCAGCTCGTCGGGGCTGTTGGCGAGGCGCTCCGCGTCGTGGCCCTTCCAGAGCGGGGAGTCGGGGTTGAAGTAGCCGTCGATCGGCACCGCGGCCTTGAACACGTCCGGGTGCTGGAGCGCCAGCTTGGCACTGCAGAACGCACCGGTGGAGGCGCCCATCAGGCCCCAGCCGTCCCGGCCCTTGACGGTGCGGAAGTTGGCCCGGACGAAGTCCGGGATGTCCTGCGACATCCAGGTGCCGATCTTCGGCTGGCCCGGGATGTCGCTGCACTCCAGCGCCTTCGCCTCGTTGGAGTCCAGGTTCTGCACCGGCATCACCATGATGAAGGGGTGGGACTTGCCCTGCTTCGACAGCTCCGCGCCGATCTCCTCGATCGGCAGCTGGTTGTCGGTCCAGGTGTTGTAGCCCGCGCTCTGGCCGCCCGCGTACAGGGTGAGCACCGGGAAGCCGGTCTTGGCGAACTTCGGGTCGTTGTACTCCGGCGGCAGCCAGACCCAGACCTTGCCGCTGACCCCGGACTTCGGGCCGGTCAGCGTGGTCATCGTGATCGGCCCGGCCGCGGTGTCCCTGACCTTCTTGAGGTCGGCCGCCGGACCGGTGGGCATCAGCACCTTGGTCGGCTTGGGCGGCGGCGTGCTGCTCTGCGCGGCGGACGGCGACTTCGCCCCGTCGGCGGCCGGCTGCTTGTCCGAGCCGGGCGAGCCGGGCTCACTGCCACAGGCCGCCAGGCCGAGGGCGAGCGCGAGCACGCTCACGGCGGACAGGGCGGTACGGCTGCGCTTGAGCGGCAAGGTCTCTCTCCGACCGGTCTCTCGTCCGGGCGGACCGGCCAGGACGGTGGCCCCGAGGTGAGGCCGGGGACGCGGCACCAGAGGTGTCGGCCCAGGTCAGCGCCATCGGCCCGAAGGGGTGAGTGCGCCGTCCGGAATCCTACGACGCGGGCGTGGGGAGGAGCGGTTGCGATCTTCCGCCCCCGGCACCGACATCCCGTCGTACGGCGGGGGTTGGCCCCCGCCGGACGACGGGTCGCCCGCTCAGGACCAGCGGCGCGGGTACGGGCCCGTGACCACTCTCACAACAGTCCGAGCGCCGTGAACGGTTCGGTGATCACCCGTTCCAGCACCGGCACCGCCGAGGAGCGCACCAGCGTGCGGGCCCCGAACACCGCCGGGACGATGTCGTCGGCGACGGCCAGGCCGCGGTGGCTGCGGCGGCCCACCTCGGTGCGCAGCTCGTCCAGGTACTCGTCGGCGACCAGGATGCCGCCCGCCAGCACCACCCGGCTGGGGTTGATCAGGTCCACGATGGTGGCGACCGCGCGCCCGACCCGGCGGGCCCGGGTGCGCAGCAGCTCCTGCGCCTGCTCGTCGCCGGTGCCGGAGCCGGCCGGGCGGGCCGCCGCGACCAGGCGTTCCAGCGCGAGGGCGGCGCCGTCCGCCGGGTCGTCCGGGATCACCCCGAGCTCGCGGGCCCTGGCCACCAGGGCGGTGTCGGAGGCGGTGGCGTTCAGGCAGCCCGCGCCGCAGACCGGGCAGCGCACCTCGGGGTCGTCGGCGGCGAGCAGGTGCTCGATCGCGCCGGCCGCGGCGCCGGGGCCCCGGTGCACGGTGCGGTCGACCACGATCGCGGCGCCGAGCACGTTGCCGATCATGACCAGGACGAAGTCGTCGACCTCGCGGCCCGCGCCGAACCACAACTCGGCCCGGGCGATGGCGCGGACGGTCTGCTCCAGCACCAGCGGCCCGGGCAGGCGGTCGGCCAGCAGGGCCGGCAGGTTGACGTCCCGCCACCCGAGCGGGCCGTGCTCGACCACCCTGCCCCTGGCACCGTCCACCCAGCCGCCGATGCTGACGCCGGTGCCGACCAGGCGGCGGTCGGCCAGCTTCTCGGCCAGGAAGCGCTCGACGCCGCGGACGGCCTGCTCGGTGACGGTGGCCGGCGAGAGGTCCGGCAGTTCGTGGTGCGGGAGTTCGCGCTCGGCTATCACGCTGCCGTCCAGACCGACCAGGCCGAAGGTGGTCCGCAGCAGGCCGATGTGCAGGCCGAGCGCCACGATCCGGTCGCCGTCCACCCGGAGCGGCACCCGGGGGCGGCCCTGGGTCGGCTCCACCGGCGCGAGCTCGTTGAGCAGCTCCACCTCGATCAGGGAGGCGGTGAGCTTGGTGACGCTGGGGGCGGACAGTCCGGTGTGCCGGGCGATCTCGGCCCGGGAGACCGGGCCGTGCGCGAGCACCGCGCGCAGCACCGCGGAGGCGTTGCCCTGCCGCATCAGCTGGGCCCGCTGGCCTGCCGTGACCAGGCCCTGCGGCCGGCCGTTCGGGTTCTCCACGATGACTGCCTCCTCTCGGACACTCTAGCGAGCCCGGCACCCTTGGTTTCGGCCGCCAAGTAACTGCTGCCGCTGCTCAACGGGTCTTGTCCCGGCGGTTCCGCTCAGCCGGAGGCCCCTGCTCCACTCCCCCGCTGGATGCTCCGACAAGTGACGGCGGGTCCGTCCGTGCGCGATCATCGAGGAGCCCGTCCCAGTCAGTCGAGGCCGGTCCCAGTCGAGGAGAGCCGCAGATGTCGCAGCAGGTCGCCGTCGTCACCGGAGCAGGCAGCGGCGTGGGCCGGGCCGTCGCCCTGGAGCTGGCCGCGCACGGCTGGCGGCTGGTGCTGGCCGGACGCCGGGCCGAGCCGCTCGACGCGGTCGCCGCCGAGGCCGGGGCCGGCGCGCTCGCCGTCCCCACCGACGTGACGGACCCGGCCGCCGTGGACGCGCTGTTCGCCGCCGCGGCCGAGCACTTCGGGCGGATCGACCTGCTCTTCAACAACGCGGGCACCTTCGGCCCCTCGGTCCCGCTGGAGGACCTCACGGTCGCCGACTGGCGCGCGGTGGTGGACCTCAACCTGACCGGCGCCTTCCTCTGCGCGCAGGGCGCCTTCCGCCTGATGAAGCGTCAGGACCCGCAGGGCGGACGGATCATCAACAACGGATCGATCTCCGCCCACACCCCGCGCCCCGGCAGCATCGCCTACACCGCCACCAAGCACGCCGTCACCGGCCTGACCAAGTCCCTCTCGCTGGACGGCCGCCCGTACCGGATCGCCTGCGGCCAGATCGACATCGGCAACGCCGCCACCGACATGACCGCCGCGATGTCCACCGGCGTCCGCCAAGCGGACGGCCGGATCGCCGCCGAGCCCACCATGGACGTCGCCGACGTGGCCCGCACCGTCCGGCACATGGCCGAACTCCCGCTGGAGGCCAACGTCCAGTTCGCCACCGTGCTGGCCACCACGATGCCGTACATCGGCCGCGGCTGATCCCAGCGGCTACAACCGTGACCGGCCGCTCCCTCCCCCGTGCGCTGGGGGTGGGAGCGGCCGGCCGGTCTTGACGGCGGGTCAGGAGAGAGGGGGTCAGCTCCGCCAGGTGTCGCTCAGCGCGACCTTCCCGCTCGCCGGGACGGTGGCGGTGCGGTTGGCCCCGCTCTCCCAGGTCACCGCGCCTGCGGCGTCCTTGCGGATGTACTTGTACTCGAACGAGGTGCCGGCGGCCAGCGTGACGTCGAGCTTCCAGACCGGGTAGCCCGCCGAGGAGAGCGGCAGCGCCGCCGAGGTGTCCCAGTTGCCGAGGGCCGCGTTGTTGCCGACCACGAAGATGTTCTGACCGGTCGCCGTGGTGGCGGTCACCGCGAAGGACGCGCCCGAGGTGGCGGAGGTCGGCGACGCGGTCGGGGAGGCGGTCGCGGAGGCGCACGGGTCGCCGCTGCCGACCACCCCGTCCTTGACCGTGACGTTCCCGGTGCCCAGCGCGTAGTTGGCGCTGTTGTTGTTGTCCCAGGTGCCCGAGCCGTTGTTGAAGGTGGCGGTCAGGCCGGTCGCGCTGCCGAGCGCGACGGTCTTCTTCACCCAGCCGGTGCAGGCGGCGTCCATCGCCACACCGGGCGCGGTGGTCCAGCTGCCGCCGGTGGGGGCGTAGTGCAGGTTGTACGCGGCCCAGTTCTTGTTGGTGCTGTAGAAGACGGTGGCCGCGTTGGTGCCGGTCGGCGTCGGGGTGGGCGTGGGCGTCACGGTGGCGCCGCCCTTGGCGTTGACGTGCAGCGCGACCGAGTCACCCGCACCGACGGTGGCGGTGAACTTCCCGTCCGAGCCGACCGTGTAGGTCACGCCGGAGCAGCTGCCGCCCGCGAAGTCGCCGTGCTGGACGTCGCAGTAGACGCCGGCCGGCAGCGAGGTCTGGAAGGTCTGGGTGACCGCGCCGCTCTCCCGGTTGATCGCCACGTAGCCCTTGTCGCCCCGGCCGAAGCCGATCGCGTTGTTGCCGTTGGACCACCAGTTGGTGATGCCGGTGCCGCTCACCGCGTTCCGGAAGCCGACCATGTTGGCCACCGGGCGCCAGGCGTGGGTGCAGTTCCAGCCGTCGCTGTAGCAGGCGTTGACGGTGCCGCCGTTCGGCGGGCCGGCGTCGTTGTTGTCGAAGGCGTAGCCGGAGTAGACGTTCGGCGAGCCGTACGGGTGGGCCAGCAGGAAGACGTTGGCCAGCGTGTAGGCGGAGCCGTTCTTGTAGGTGAGGGTCGAGCCGTTGCGCTCGGTGTCCCAGTTGTCGACGAAGGTCCGGGCCTGCGAGCTGCCCAGCAGCCCACTGCCCCAGGTGCCGAGGTCGGAGATCTTGCCACCGTTGAAGGCGCTCTTCAGCCAGGTCGCGGAGCGGAACTCGTCCACGTCGCCGAGGCCGGTGTACTCGCTCGGCTGGACCGGCTCGCCGCCGCCGTAGATGACCTCGCTCACCCAGTAGGCGTTCGGGTTGCTCATCTTGGCCTTGATGCCGGCCATGTCGGTGGCGGCCATGTGCTTGGCGGCGTCGATCCGGAAGCCGTCCGCGCCCAGCGAGAGCAGGTCGCTCAGGTAGTTCGCGATGGTCTGCTGGACGTACGCGGACCCGGTGTTGAGGTCGGAGAGGTTGACCAGCTCGCAGTTCTGCACGTTGGAGCGGTCGCTGTAGTTGCTGATCGCGGTGCGGCAGGAGTGGAAGTCCTGGTCCCCGTAGTAGCCGGGGTAGTTGTACTTGGTGTAGGTGGTGCCGCCCGTGCCCGTACCGGAGCCGGCCGACATGTGGTTGATCACCGAGTCGGCGATCACCTTCACACCCGCGGCGTGGCAGGTGTTCACCATCGCCTGGAACTGGGTGCGGTCGCCGAGCCGGCCGGCGATCTTGTAGCTGACGGGCTGGTAGGAGGTCCACCACTGGCCGCCCTGGATGTGCTCCTGGGGCGGCGAGACCTCGACGAAGCCGTAGCCCTTCGGGCCGAGGGTGTCGGTGCAGGCCTTGGCGACGGAGTCGAAGCGCCACTCGAAGAGGGTGGCGGTGACGTCCTTGGTGCCCGGCGGGGTGGCCTGGGCGGTCGGCGCCAGCGAGAGGCCGGTGCCGATCGAGAGCGCGAGGGCGGCCGAGGCGGCGGCCGCGCCGACGGCGCGGCGGCGGGGGGATGTGGTGACCACGGTGTCTCCAGGGGGCTGGGTGGGCAGCCTGGGTTCACCCGCGGGGGGCGCGGGTGGGCACGGCAGGGGGGTGGGGCGGAGCCGGGACGGCCGTGTGGGGTGCCGATCCCGCTCCGGGGACGCGCCGGTGATGCACCGTCAGCGTGAGCGATGTCACTTGCTGCAAGACCACTGAAACTTGCTGGAAACTTGCAACGCGCTGAACCTACGGCTGCCCCGAACCTCCGTCAAGACTCCCCAAGGCAACAGATCGGTCACTCTGATCGGCTCTCGGCCAGATCCGCGCGTCCCGGTTGACGCGGAACCACCGCCGCCGCTTCGATGATCACGTTCCGTATCCACTCGATCACCCCTGGAGCGCGCCCGCATGAGGATCCGTCAGACCCTGGCCGCCATCGGCATGACCGCCACCCTGCTCACCGGCACCGTCCTGACCGGCGTCGGCGCCGGCACCGCCGCCGCCGTCACCTCCTCGGAGTGTTCGACCGCCGACTTCCACGGCGACCGCCGGCTCGGCCCCGAGCAGCTCCCGAGCACCGGCCCGGTCGGCCGCCAGCTCTGGGGCTACCAGCGCACCGGCGGCCTGACCGAGCAGCAGTTCCTCGACCGCTACTACGACGCCACCACCAACTCCTGGCGCTACCCGCCCGCCGACGGCTACGTCACCACCCCCGACGGCACCCCGCTGGAGATCCAGCAGACCCTCGGCACCGGCCAGCGGATCGACCGCTACGGCAGCGAGTACGGCTCCTACCTGGCCCCCGAGGGTCTCCCGTACGCGACCCGGGCGATCCCCCCGCAGTCGCTCGACAGCGAGCCCGCCGCGCCCTGCAACTACCACGTCTACAAGGTGCTCCGGCCGTTCACCGTGGACGCGGGCCCGATCGCCCCGTGGTTCGGACAGCCCGGCTACGGCTGGCAGTTCCAGCTGGACGCCCGGCACGTCCCCGGTGCACCGACCCGGCTGAACGTGCTCTGGCTGATCGACAACGGGTACCTGGCCCGGGCCTGAGGAATCCGGGTGATACCAATCCGGCTGTCGGAGCGTCAGGGTCTGTGACGTCAACAGGAACCACCGGTCGGGGCGGGGCATGGAGTTCGAGGAGTTCGCGAGTACCAGAAGCAGGAGACTGTTCCAGATCGCCTATCTGATGTGCGGCGACTGGCACCAGGCGCAGGATCTGGTGCAGAACACGCTCGCGAAGATGTTCACCGTCTGGGGGCGGCTGCGGCGCGGCCGGGACGAGCCGGGGCTGGACGCGTACGCACGCAAGGTCCTGTTACGGATGTACCTCTCGCACAAGCGGCTGCGCCGCTCCGGCGAGATCGTCTCGGCCGAGCTGCCGGAACAGGCGGCCGGGCACCCGACCACCGATCTGCGGCTCACGCTGGTCGCCGCGCTGGCCCAACTGCCGCCCCGCAACCGGGCGGTGGTGGTCCTGCGGTACCTGGAGGACCACAGCGTGGAGGCGGTGGCCGAGCTGCTGGAGGTCTCCCCGGGTGCGGTGAAGAGCCTGAGCACCCGGTCGCTGGCGAAGCTCCGCGAGATCCTCGGCCACGACCGCGAACTCCTGCTCCGCCCGTGAACCGGCCAACCGACAACCAGGAGCAGCGACATGGAGCGTGACCCCGTGCTGGGCGGGCTGTTCGAGGACGCCGTCCACCGGATCGACGTCCCGGTGGGAGAACTCGTGGCCGGGAGCATGCGACTCGGGCGGCGCCAACGACTGCACCGGCGGCTGCGGATCGCCGGCACGTCCCTGGTGGTGGCGGCCCTGGCCACCACCGGCGCGGCCACCCAGTGGAGTTCGGGCGAGGGGGACGCCCGCCGCACCGTGGCATCGGGCGCCACCTCGGTGTTCCCGGAGAGGCCGGCCCCCTCACCGCCGCGCGAACAGGTCACCCCGGAGGCGATGCTGCAGATTCTGGTGGAGATGCTGCCCTCCGGCGGGCAACTGACCGAGTTCGTCCCCGAGTCCGGGCATCCCGCCGCGTTCAGCGTGGTGTACGACGACGGCAACGGGGCGTCGGAGCTCACCGTCGGCATGCAGCCGCAGCGGGACCCGAACCCGGATCTCAGCTGCGACGGATACCGGGGCCTCCAGGCCCCGGGCACCCCACCGCCGAGTTGCACGACCCGCGAGCTGCCGGACGGCACGAAGCTGCAGACCCTGACCGGCGGCGACGGCCGCACGGCGCTGTACGGCATCACCGTGCACGCGTACCGCCCGGACGGGGTGCGAGTCTGGATCTCCGCGGCGAACGGCAAGACCGGCTACAAGGGCGGGGTCACCCGCCCCAAGCCACCGCTCGGGGTGCTGCGCCTGGAGGCGATGGCGGCCGACCCCGCCTGGCAGCTCACCGTGGAGCACGCCACCGCCGAGGAGGGCCGAGCACTGGTCGACCGCCGGCTCGCCCGCCCGGCGACCCCGGCCCCCCACGACTGACCGGTCGTCAGACCGCGTCCGGGCCACGCTCCCCGGTCCGGACGCGGACGATGCCGTCCACCGGAACCACCCAGACCTTGCCGTCGCCGATCTTCCCGGTCCGGGCGGCCTCGACGATGGCGTCGACCACCACGTCGACCTCCTCGTCCTCCACCACGACCTCGATCCGGACCTTGGGCACCAGGTCGATCCGGTACTCGGCACCCCGGTAGACCTCGGTGTGACCGTGCTGACGGCCGTAGCCGCTGGCCTCGGTGACGGTCAGTCCGTGCACGCCGTGAGCCTGGAGCGCGTTCTTGACCTCGTCCAGCTTGAACGGCTTGACGACGGCGGTGATCAGCTTCATGCGACGGGGGCCTTCACAGCAGTGGGAGCGTGGGACGCGGCGCTGCCGTGGCCCAGGACGCCGTGATCGTACGCGGTCTCGGCGTGCACGGCGAGGTCCAGGCCGGTCAGTTCGTGCTCGGCCGGGGCGCGGAAGCCCATCACCCGGTCGATCACCTTGCCGATCCCGTACGTGACGCCGAACGCGTAGCCGCCCACCACCAGCACCGCGAGCAGCTGCTTGCCGATCTGGGTGAACCCGCCGTGCAGCAGGCCGGTGGCGCCGCCCGTCATCACGGCGGAGGCGAAGACGCCGATCAGCACGGTGCCGATCACCCCGGCGACCAGGTGCACGCCGACCACGTCCAACGAGTCGTCATAACCGAAGCGGAACTTCCAGCTGACCGCGTAGCAGCAGACCACCCCGGCCACCAGGCCGATCACCAGCGCGCCGAGCAGGTCCACGCTGCCGCAGGACGGGGTGATCGCGACCAGTCCGGCCACCGCGCCGGAGGCGGCGCCGAGCGTGGTGGCGTGGCCGTCCCGCTTCTTCTCCACCAGCAGCCAGCCCAACAGGCCGGTGCAGCCCGCCGCCTGGGTGTTCAGCAGGACGGCGGCGGCGGTGCCGTTGGCGCCCAGCGCGGAGCCCGCGTTGAAGCCGAACCAGCCGAACCAGAGCAGGCCCGCGCCGAGCAGCACCAGCGGCAGGTTGTGCGGCCGCATGGCCTCCTTCCTGAAGCCCAGCCGGGGGCCGAGCACCAGGGCCAGGGCCAGGCCGCTGGCCCCGCAGTTGACCTCGACCACCAGGCCGCCGGCGAAGTCCAGCGCGCCCAGCCGGGACAGGATCCAGCCGTCGGGGGCGAACACCCAGTGCGCGACCGGGACGTAGACCAGCAGGGTCCAGACCGCCGTGAAGAGCACCCAGGCGCCGAACTTCGCCCGGTCCGCCACCGCGCCGCTGATCAGCGCCGCGGTGATGATCGCGAAGGTCAGCTGGAAGGTGGCGAACAGCAGGGTGGGCACCTTGCCGGTCAGCGAGGCGGGGGTGATCCCGGCCATCCCGAGGTGGTCCGGGCCGCCGATCAGACCGAGGCCGCCGAGGTCGGGGGCGAAGGCCAGCGAGTACCCGGCGAGCAGCCAGACCACGGTGACCACCGCGATCGAGACGAAGCTCATCATGATCATGTTGAGCGCGCTCTTGGTGCGGACCATGCCGCCGTAGAACAGCGCCAGACCAGGGGTCATCAGCAGGACCAGCGCGGTACTGGCCAACAGCCAGGCGGTGTCACCGGTGTCGAGCCCGGCGGGGGTGTCAGCGAGGAGCATGTGGAGCCTTCCCGAACCGCGCACCGTGGGTGGGGTGTGTGCGCTGGTGGGAGGGAGTCTGGACGGAGCGGATTACCGGTTGCGGACGTACGTGTTTCGGCGGCGTTTCGTGTTGCACGGCCGTTTCGAACAGCTCACATGGCCGGACCCCGGCTGCTCACGGCAGCCGGGGTCCGGAGTTCACTTACTGACGCGGGGTCAGCTGGTGGTGATCGAGGTGTCGTCGATCAGGAAGCTGGTGGCGAGGGAGGAGTCCTCGACACCGTTGAACTTCAGGGTGACGCTCTGGCCGGCGTAGGCCGAGAGGTCGAAGGTGCGCAGGGTGTAGCTGCCGATCGCGTCCACGTTGGAGTAGGTCTTCAGCGCGGTGCCGTTGACCGTCACGGTGAGCTTGTCGTAGGCGGTGGTGCCGGTCTCGGCGGTGTCGATCCGCAGGTAGAACCCGAGGGTCGCCTTGCAGCCGGCCGGGATGGAGACGGTCTGGGTGGCGCTGTCGGTGTGGGCGGAGCCGTAACCGTTCAGCCAGGCCTTGTAGGAGCCGGTGCGCGCGGGCTTGCTGGTGCCGTTGTCGATCACACCGGACGTGGTGGTCCAGGTGGTCGCGCCGGACTCGAAGCCCGCGTTACCGAGCAGCTGCGCCGGGGTGCAGGTGCTGGTGGTGTCGGTCACGGTCCAGGTGAAGCTGGCCGAGCCCGTGGCGTTGACGGCGTCCTTGGCGGTCACGGTCACGTTCGAGGTGCCGAGCGCGGTCGGGGTGCCGGTGATCAGGCCCGAGGACGAGATCGACAGGCCGGCCGGCAGGCCGGTGGCGGTGAAGGTGCGCGGGGCGGTGCCACCACTCGCGTTGACCTGGAGGCTCACCGCGGTGTTGATCTTGGTGGACTGGTTGCCCGGGCTGGTGACGGTCACGGCGCCCGGGTTCGGCGGCACGGTGCCGACGTTGATCGCCGCGAAGGCGGTGCCGACCGCGATCGACTCGGCGCTGTTCACGCCGTACAGGTCGTCGGAGGCCTTGACCGCCGCGGTGCGGGCGCTCGCGTAGTTGGTGGTGGAGGTCATGTAGACCGACAGCGCGCGGTACCAGATCTTGGCGGCCTTGTCCCGGCCGATGCCGGTGACGGTGACACCGTTGGAGGTCGGGCTGTTGTAGCTGACGCCGTTGATGACCTTGGCGCCGCTGCCCTCGGACAGCATGTAGAAGAAGTGGTTCGCCGGGCCCGAGGAGTAGTGGACGTCGAGGTTGCCGACACCGGAGTACCAGGCGTCGGCCGAGCTGCCGTCCTTGGAGGGCTTGTCCATGTAACGGAGCGGCGTGCCGTTTCCGTTGATGTTGATCAGCTCGCCGATCAGGTAGTCCGGGTTGTCCGAGGGGAGGTTCGCGTAGAACTCCACCATGGAGCCGAAGATGTCCGAGGTGGCCTCGTTCAGACCGCCGGACTCACCCGAGTAGTTCAGGCCCGCCGTGTTGGAGGTGACGCCGTGCGTCATCTCGTGGCCCGCCACGTCCAGCTCGGTCAGCGGGGCGTTGTTGCCCGAGCCGTCGCCGTACGTCATGCAGAAGCAGGTGTCGTCCCAGAAGGCGTTGACGTAGTTGCTGCCGTAGTGCACGCGGCTGAAGGCGCCGACACCGTCGTTGCGGATGCCGTTGCGGCCGAGGACGTTCTTGTAGAAGTCCCAGGTGGCCGCCGCACCGAAGTGCGCGTCGACAGCGGCCGACTCCTTGTTGCTGGCCAGGCCGTTGCCCCAGGCGTCGGTGGCCTTGGTGAACAGGGTGCCGTTGCCGGAGGTGCCGTTGTTCATGTTCGTGGTGTACATCCCACCACGGGCGGTGTCCTTCATCTGGTACGTCGAACCCGACAGCGTGGTGCCGATGGTGACGTTGCCGACGAAGACGCCCTGGCCGGTGCCCTTCTGGATGCCCTCGAACTTGTGCAGCACGGCGCCGGACTGAGCGTCCGTCACGACGTGGGTGCGCATCGGGGTGCCATCCGCCTCGACGCCGGAGACCACGGTCTCCCAGGCCAGCTTCGGCGCATCGCCGGTGGCCCAGAGGACCAGCCGCGGCGCGGTGTCCAGGCTGGAGCCCTGCTCGGCGGCGAGCGCGGCGGCCTGCGCCTTCGGGGCGGCCTGGGCGGGGGTGGTGGAGACGCCGGCCAGCGAGGCCGTGGAGGCCCGGTCCAGGCCCTTGGTGACGCCACCCGCGGTCTGGTGGACCACCATGTCGCCGCCGAGCACCGGCAGGCCGCCGTAGGTGCGCTCGTAGCGCAGGTGGCGGGAGCCGTCGGCGTCGACCACGACGTCCTTGGCGATCAGCTTCTCCTGGCCGGACAGGCCGAGCGCCTGGACCAGGCCGGCGCTCTTCTGACCTGCGTCGGACAGCAGCTGAGCCTTGCCGGCAGCCGCCTGGCTGACCGGTGCGGGGGCCTGGGGGGCCGCCTGCGCCATGGTGGGCAGTGCGGTCACCACCATCGCGGTGGTGGCCGCGAGGGCGGCCATCGTCACCCGGGCATGGGTGTAGCGGGACATGCGGACTCCTTTTCCGACCGGTCGCGGGGTTCACGAACGGTGGAGAGAACCTGGCCGCGGGGTTGCGGCACAGCGGGGGCCCCAGGCCACTGGTGCGCGGCCCAGGTCGGTGCGTACAAAGGAGTGGTGCTTGGTAGCGCCTTGCCTGCGCTGGAACTGCTGCAGCGGGGGGATTGGGGCCCTGCTCGTCTGCAGCCGGGGGAATCGTGGCAGCAAACGAGTGATGAATGACAGATGCATGCCACGGTTTGGCCGATAACCGACCCAGGCACCCGTGCGCTGACGGAGTGTCAGGCCGACGGGCCCGCAAGACCCTCGTGGCGATGGTTGTCATGTTCCCGGCCGCGCTTCGCATCCGCCCCATCGGTGCTGAACAGTGCGCCAGTCCTGCCCCGTCCGGACGGTCGGTCGGTTGTCCGTACCCCACCCGGAGGGCCGCCGGAAACAGCGCCGCCCGGGGCTCCGGTGTCACCACCGAAGCCGCCGGGCGACTGTTTCAAGCCAACTAACCCTGTACGAACACCGCGACCGTACGGGCGGGAACGGTGAAGGTGCCGGTGGGAGCCGTGAAGGAGGCCCCCTTCACCACCGGATCGGCCCCCTGCGCCTGCACCTGGTGCAGCGACTGACGGGTGCCCTTCAGGCCGGCCACGGTCTGCTGCTGAGCGGTCGGGGTGGCGTTGAACACCACGGTGATGCCCTGCTCCGCGCCGCGCAGGCCGGTGCCGTCCAGGTGCAGGGTGATCACCCCGGGCGTCTCGGCCGCCGTGCCCGACAGCGGGAAGGACAGCCGCTTCTGCACCTCGGCCGCGCTGTTCAGCGCGAACAGCGGCGAGGACTGCCGGATCCGGAGGAACTGCCGGTACTGCGCGCCGGTGGCCTGAATCTCGTTGCAGCCCACGGTCAGCCGGGGATCGGCCAGCAGCGACTTGGCGGTCGGCCACATCTCCTTGTTGTCGGCCGCCATCGGCAGGCCCCGGCCCCAGCCGTTGCCCTTGGTGCAGTCCCACTGGATCGAGTTGAACCAGTCACCGGAGTCGAAGGAGTTGGCGTCCAGCGACTTGGAACGCAGCAGGTCACTGCCGGCCTGGGCGAAGCCGGGCCCCTGGCTCAGCGCGGTCAGCGAAAGGCCGAGCGCCTGCATCCGGGCCCGGTCCGCCGGGGCGGTCGTGGTCGGCAGCTTGTAGGCCAGCGCGTCGAACAGGTCGGTGTTGTCGTGCGCGTCGACGTACTCGACCGCTTCACCGGGGTTGGCCGCGTAGCCGGTCGGGGCGCCGTTGTAGTCGACTCCCGCGCCGGTGACGGCCGTTCCGCTGCTGTCGGTGAACGCGTAGCCCGCCAGGTTGCCGGTCAGACCGACCTTGATCTGGTCCATCTGGTGCAGCAGCCGGGCCTTCTGCTCGGCCGAAGTCCCGTTCGCCGCCGACCCGTTGGGATCGGTGTACAGGCCGGAGGCGAAGCCCTGCTGGGGCGCCGAGTTCAGCATGAAGTTGCCGCCCCGGGCCGCGTCCCGCACCCGGTCGTTGAAGGTGGCGATGCCGGTGCCCGCCATGTTGAGCTGACTCGCCTGCTCGAAGCGGGAGTTGTTGGCCACCACGCCGAAGTTCCAGCCCTCGCCGTAGAGGAAGACGTCCTTCCCCTCGACCCCGTCGCGCTCCTTGCTCAGCCCGTGCAGCGCCGACTGGACGTCCAGCATGGTCTGCTTCGGGTCCAGGCCCATCAGGTCGAACCGGAAGCCGTCGACCCGGTACTCCTTCGCCCAGGTCAGCACCGAGTCGACCACCAGCTTGTTCATCATCGCGTGCTCCGGCGCGGTGTCCGCGCAGCAGCTGTCGGTGGTCACCGCGCCCGCGTCGCTGAGCCGTTGGTAGTAGCCGGGCACCACCTTGTCGAGCACCGAGTGCTCGGCCTGACCGGCCGCCGCGGTGTGGTTGTAGACCACGTCCAGCACCACTCGCAGACCCGCCTCGTGCATCGCCTGCACCATCTCGCGGAACTGCACGGTGCGCGCCGTGCCGGTCGCCTCGGTGGCGTACGAGCCCTCCGGGACGGTGTAGTGCAGCGGGTCGTAGCCCCAGTTGTACGCGTCCTCGGCCTTGACCGCCGCCACGCACTCCTGCTGCTGCTCGCTGTCCGCCGCAAGGGAGTTCAGGTCGCAGGCGGGCAGCTTCTGGTCGGCCCGGTTCTCCCGGACGGTGGCGATGTCGAAGGTCGGCAGCAGGTGGATGGTGGTGACACCCGCCTTCGCCAGCTCGCGCAGGTGCTGCATCCCGGCCGACTTCGACTCGGTGAACGCCTTGTAGGTGCCCCGCTCGGCGGCGGGCACGGTGGCGTCCGCCGAGGAGAAGTCCCGGACGTGCAGCTCCTGGATCTGCTGCCGGTTCGCCGGCACCGCCTGCGGCGAGCGGTGCGCGTCCCAGCCGCGCGGCTTGGTGTCACGGGCCGTCAGATCGGCCACCAGGCTGCGCTTGGAGTCCGCCGAGAGCGCCACCGAGTACGGGTCGGTGACCAGGTTGGTGACGTTCTGCCGGACGCTCGGCGCCCAGACCTTGACCTGGTACAGGTAGTACTTGCCGTCCAGCTCGTCGGCGTCCCGGGTCAGCGACCAGACCCCGGTCGCCTCGTCCCGGCGCAGCGGCACCGTCCTCGGTGTACCGCCGGTGGCCTGGTCGAAGAGCTGGACCGAGACCTCGGTGGCGGTCGGCGCCCAGAGCGACAGGGTCACCGTGCGGTCGTCGCCCCACCAGCCCCAGCCCTCGGACTTCCGGTAGACCGGGCCGAGTTGGGCCTTGGCGGCCTTGGCCGCGTACAGGTCGTCCAGCACGCCCGGGATCTGTACGCCGGTGGCGGCCAGCGCCGCGCCGCTCGGCAGGTGCTCGGTGAAGATCAGCTGGCTGCGCAGCGCCTTGCCGATCCGCCCGGCGTCCCGGCCGTCCACGGTGAAGGCCCGGTAGCCCGCCAGGTGCGGGTACTTGGCCTTCTGAGCGTCCGTCAGGGTGCCCGGGTTGAGTCGGATCCACTGGCCCGGCTTGCTCAGCACGCCCTTGTCGACGCTGAGGCCGCCCTCGGCGTCGTAGATCAGCTGGGCGCTGGTGCCACCCGCCAACGCGCTGTCCCCCGCACCGTAGTTGGCCGGAACCAGTACGGTCCTCGCGTCGATCCACTGGGCCCGGGCCGAGGTGAGGTCGAGCTGTGCGGAGCTGCCGGCCGCCTGCGGCAGCAGGTGGCCCTCCCGGCCGCCGATGATCCAGATCTCCCGGCCGCTGGTGGCGAAGTTCAGCGACTGGTCGTTGGGCAGGTCCTTGTCGTTGCCGTTGTGCAGGATGTAGCTGAGGCTGGTCGCCCCCGCCGCCAGCGGCACCTCGAAGACCGCGCCGTAGGAGTCCTTGCGGGCCGGCATCAGGGGGTTGCCCCAGTCGGTCGGGGTGGCCGCGCCGGTCCAGTCGTGCAGGCCCCAGCCGTCGTACTTGCCGTCGGCCCGCTGGTAGTGGATCACCGCCGTGTCGGCGGGCACCGGGACGGCCGGGTCGGGGTTCTTGGTGTAGACGTTCGGGTCGCCCTCCTTGACCCAGACCTCACCGGTGGCACCCAGGTCGATGTGCCGGTCGGCCTCGCCGTCCTTGCTGCCGCCCTTCTCCACCACGAAGCCGACGTCGGCCGCGCCGCTCTTCAACTTCACGTAGGCGAAGGCCCCGTAGGCGTCCCGCCCGGTGAAGCCGTGCCCGTCCGGCCAGGGGGTGGACTCGCCGTCGGCCAGGTCGCCCCAGGCGTACATGTTCCAGCCGTCGTAGTCGGCGTTCTTCCGCTGGTAGTGCACGACCGCGTACGGGCGCGAGGTGGCGCTCGGCACCGGCTTGGGCGCGGGGGTGCCGGTGGTGAAACTCCCGCCGGCGGAACGGAGGTTGCCGCCGGAGTCCTTGACCACCGCCTTGTACCGGACCACGGTGCCGGGCGCGACCCCGGTCAGGTCCTGGGTGACCCGGTACGTACCGTTGTCGGCCGAACCGAGCTGCTGCCAGGGGCCGTTACCGACCTGCGCGGCGAACGAGACCCGGTTGAAGCCGCCGCCCGGCACCTCGGCGCCGATCGTGACGGTGCCGGTCGAGCCGTTCTCGGGTGCCTTCAGGGCGAGTTGGGGCGCGGCGGCCGGCTTGGCGAGCTTCCCCGCCGCCTGGTGCACCACCGAGGAGTACGCGGGCACGGTCACGGTGACCTTGCGGTCGGCGCCGCTGGTGGTCTTCGTCCCGGCGGCCGGGTAGAGCTGCTGGAACTCCATGCCCGCCGAGAAGGTGTCCAGCGTGACGGTCTTCTGCTCGGCCGAGTTGTTCACCGCGACCAGGTACTCGACCTGCTGCTTCGCGTCGATCCGGGAGAACGCGTACACGCCCGCGCCGTCCGCCGCGTACCGCTCGACCTGCGCGCCGTCGGCCAGCGCCGGGTGCGCCTTGCGCAGCGCGGCCAGGGTGCTGATCCCCCGGTACAGCGCGCCGTCCTGTCCGTACCGGTCGGCCGAGCCCTTGCTGCCGCCGATCACGGTGTCGCTGTTGTAGGAGCCGGTCTTCGAGGCGAACATGTCCTGCCGGGCGTCCTTGTCGCCGCCCGCGCCGGTGAAGCCCTGCTCGTCGCCGTAGTAGACCACCGGCTGACCCCGGGTCAGGAACATCAGCTCGTTGGCGAACCGGTCCTTCTGCAGCAGCTGCTCGGCCGAGGCTCCCGGGTTGTCGCTCTGCAGGAAGCTGCCGAACCGGCCCATGTCGTGGTTGCCGAGGAAGGTCGGCAGCTCGTACGCGTTGGTGTCGGCCGTCGTGTAGCGGAAGTCCTGCGCGTACAGCTCGGCGAGCGCCTTCGCCGAGCCGCCCTGCGAGACGTACTTGCGGGCGCTCTCCTGGAACGCGAAGTCCAGGGTGGCCTGCAGCTTGCCCTTGGTCACGTACGGCGCGGTGACCGACGGGTCGCCGGAGTAGACCTCGCCGAACATGAAGAAGTCCTTGTTGCCCCGCTCGGCGGCGTACTGCTTGAGCGCGGGCGCCCACTGCGACCAGAAGGCCATGTTGACGTGCTTGACGGTGTCGATCCGGAAGCCGTCGACCCCGCTCTCCTTCACCCAGGTCTGGTAGATCTGCTTCATGCCCTCGACCACCCGGGGGTTCTGGGTGTCCAGGTCGTCCAGCCCGGAGAAGTCGCCCTCGGTCGAGGACTCGCCGACGAAGGTCGAGTTGCCCCGGTTGTGGTAGAGCGCGGGGTCGTTCAGCCAGGACGGGGTCTTGGCCTTCTTGTCCGCCTCGCTCCGAAAGGACGGCGTGTAGGGGAACGAGTTCGCGCCGATCTTCGGCCACTGGGCGGCCGCGTCGGCGACGGCGGTCTCGTCCACCGGGTTCCCGTCCGCGTCCAGCGTCGGGTAGGCGCCGGCCGAGCGGTAGTCGTACTTGCCCTCGGTGTAGTCGACGACGTCGGCGGTGTGGTTGGTGATGACGTCGAAGAAGACCTTGATGCCCTTCCTGTGCGCCTTCGCGATCAGCTCCTTGAGCTGGGCGTTGGTGCCGAAGTGCGGGTCGACCTGGGTGAAGTCGGTGATCCAGTAGCCGTGGTACCCGGCCGAGGCGTCCGCGCCGGTGCCCTGCACCGGGCGGTTCTTGAACAGCGGGGCCATCCAGATCGCGGTGGTGCCCAGGCCCTGGACGTAGTCCAGCTTGTCTATCAGGCCCTGCAGGTCACCACCGTGGTAGAAGCCCTTGTCGGCCGGGTCGAGGCCGGTCTCCAGCCGGGTGCCGGTGAGGCCGCCCGTGTCGTTCTTCGGCTCACCGTTGGCGAACCGGTCCGGCAGCACGAAGTAGAACTGCTCCCGGGTCAGGTCGTGCCGGTCCGCCTGCGCGGCCATCGCCTGGTCGGACGGCGGCCCGGCCGGGGCGGCCATCGCCAGCGGGGCGGCCCCCAGCCCGGTCGCCAGCAGCGAGGCCGCGATCAGCACGGCCGTACGGCCGGGGCGTCGGTAGGGGGTCGTGCTCCGTGGGCGGCGGGGCTGGGCTTCGGCCACTGCGGGCTCCCTTGAGGCGGCTCGTCGTCGTTGGGTGGCTGGACGCTAGCGGCTGCAAAATGTTTCAGCAAGATGCAGAAAAGGTTGCAGTCGTGGTCTTGACCGAACCGTTGCCTGCCGACCGCCGGGCCGGGGGTCGCGTCGACCGGCCGCCCCCGAACGAGTCACAATGGACCCCATGTCAGACCCCGGTACCCAGCCCCGTACCCCGGAAGGGGGACAGGCGGTGAAGAATCCACTACCGCAGGATGAGCAGACGGCCACGAGCCGTCTGGCAGACTTCTCGCCCATGGGGGAATCGACCGAGCAGTTCGCAGCCGACGCCGCAGGCGGCCAGGCGGCGGCGCAGGCCGGTTCCGTCCCGGGCGAAGGCCGTACCGGCCACCGACCGGACGGAGCCACCCGCGCCGCCCAGTCCACCGGCGCAGCCGTCCGCAGCCGCATCCGGGACCAGCGCCGCTCCCCGGCCAGGCCCCGGCTCTGGTTCGAACTCGCCCTGATCGGGGTCAGCTACTGGCTGTACTCCCTGGTCCGCAACGCGGTGCCCGAGCAGGACGTCATCGCCCAGCGGCACGCGACCTGGATCTGGGACCTCGAGCAGCGCCTCGGCGTCGCGGTCGAGCACGGCATCAACCACGCGGTCGACTCGGTCGGCTGGCTGATCGTCGGGATGAACTACTACTACGCCACGCTGCACTTCATCGTGACCATAGGCGTGCTGGTCTGGCTCTACCGCTCCCACCCCGGCCGCTACGCGGCCGCCCGCACGGTGCTCTTCGTCACCACCGGCCTGGCCCTGATCGGGTTCTACTTCTACCCGCTCGCCCCGCCCCGCCTGATGACCGGCGGCGGCTTCATCGACACCGTCAAGGTGCACGACACCTGGGGCTCGATGGCCTCCGGCGCGGCGGCCAGCGTCTCCAACCAGTACGCGGCGATGCCCTCGATGCACATCGGGTGGTCGCTCTGGTGCGGCCTGACCATCTTCTTCCTGGCCCGCGCGGCCTGGGTCCGGGCGCTCGGCCTGCTCTACCCCGCCCTCACCCTGCTGGTCATCGTCTCCACCGCCAACCACTTCTGGATGGACGCGGTCGGCGGCGCCCTCTGCCTGGCCCTCGGCTTCACGGCCGCCCGCCTGCTCTACCACGTCTGGGTCTACCAACTCCCCCGCACCAAGGGCGCCCCCACGGACGACCTGACGGTCCCGGAACAGTGGACTCTCACGAAGGTCAGCCACTGAGACCAGGGGCTCGGGGAACTGCGACGCCGACCTCTGGAGCGTTGCACCTGTGTAGATGGTCAGGCACTTTCGCAGTGACCCGAACGCCAGATCTCCTCGCAGTTCCCCGAGCCCCTGGACAGTGCAACTTTTAACCGTAGAAAAGGTCCTCCACCACGGCTCGGGCCCGCCGCGTGGTGCGGCGGTAGTCGTCGACCAGCTCGCCCGTGTGGCCGGAGCCGTAGCCGAGGTAGCGGGCCACGCCGGCCAGTTCGCGGGCCTCCCCGGGGAAGCTGTCCCCCGGCCGGCCGCGGACCAGCATCACCGCACTGCGTACCCGCGACGCCAGCACCCACGCCGCGTCCAGCACCGCCGCGTCCTCCGCCCCGACCAGCCCGGCGTCGACCGCCGCCGCGAGGGCGGCCCGGGTCCGGGTGGTCCGCAGGCCGGGCACCACGTGCCCGTGCTGCAGCTGGAGCAGCTGCACCGTCCACTCCACGTCCGCCAGACCGCCCCGCCCGATCTTGGTGTGGGTGGTCGGGTCGGCCCCGCGCGGCAGGCGCTCGGCCTCGATCCGGGCCTTGATCCGGCGGATCTCCAGCAGGTCCTGGGTGGGCACCCCGGCCCCGGGGTACCGCAGCGGGTCGATCAGCGCCCGGAACCGCTCCCCCAGCCCGGGGTCGCCCGCGACCGGTTCGGCCCGCAGCAGGGCCTGGAACTCCCAGACGTGCGACCAGCGCCGGTAGTACGCCTCGTACGAGCCCAGCGTCCGGACCAGCGGGCCCTGCCGGCCCTCCGGCCGGAGGTCGGCGTCGACCAGCAGCGGCGGTTCGGTGGACGGCGAGGCGAGCAGCGTCCGCAGCTGGTTGCAGACCGTGAATGCGGCTTTGGCGGCGTCCTGGTCCAGCACTCCGAGCAGCGGCTCGTGCACGAAGAGCACGTCCGCGTCCGAGCCATAGCCCATCTCGCGTCCGCCGAACCGGCCCATCGCGATCACCGCGAGCCTGGTCGGCAGCTCGCCGTTGGCGGCCTCCCACTCGGCCACGCAGGCCTGCAGCGCACCCTGCAGGGTGGCGGCGTTCAGGACGGTGAGCGCCTCGCCCGCCGCGTCCACGGCGGCGCCGGGCTCCTCGTCGAAGCGGCCCAGCACGTCGGCGGCGGAGGTCCGGAACAGCTCCCGGCGGCGGACGGCGCGGGCCGCGGCGACCCCGGCGGCGGCCGATCCGGCCCGGCCGACGGCGGCCTGGATCTCCTGGGTCAGTGCCACCCGCCCGCGCGGCTGGAGGCCCTGCGGGTCGCCGAGCATGGCCACCGCCTCGGGGGCCCGGAGCAGCAGGTCGGGGGCCAGTCGGCCGGCCGAGAGCACCCGGGCCAGCTGTTCGGCGGCCGCGCTCTCGTCCCGCAGCAGCCGCAGGTACCAGGGGGTGCGGCCGAGCGCGTCGGAGACCTGACGGAAGTTCAACAGCCCGGCGTCGGGGTCGGCCGAGTCGGCGAACCAGCCGAGCAGCACCGGCAGCAGGGTGCGCTGGATCGCGGCCTTGCGGCTCACCCCGGAGGCGAGCGCGCTCAGGTGGCGCAGCGCGGCCGCCGGATCGGCGTAGCCGAGAGCCTCGAGCCGGGCCTTGGCCGCCTCGTTGGAGAGCCCGATCACACCGGCCGGCAGCTCGGCCACGGCGTCCAGCAGCGGGCGGTAGAACAGCTTCTCGTGCAGCCGCCTGACCTCGACCGCGTGCCGCTTCCACTCCCGCTGGAGCGCGGCCACCGGGTCGGCGTTGGTGTCGTCGTTGATGTGCGCGGCGAGCGAGCGGGCCAGTCGGCGCAGGTCGGCCGGGTCGGTGGGCATCAGGTGGGTGCGGCGCAGCCGGTGCAGCTGGATCCGGTGCTCCATCGCGCGCAGGAAGCGGTACGCGGCGTCCAGTGAGGCGGCGTCGGCCCGGCCGACGTAGCCGCCCGCGCTGAGTGCCTCCAGCGCCTGCAGGGTGGTGGGGCTGTGCAGCCGGAGGTCGGTGCGGCCGTGCACCAACTGCAGCAGCTGCACCGCGAACTCGACGTCGCGCAGCCCGCCGGGGCCGAGCTTGAGCTGCCGGTCCACCTCGCGGGCGGGGATCGCGTCCACCACCCGGCGGCGCATCTGCTGGACGTCGGCGACGAAGTTGTCCCGCTCGGCGGCCTGCCAGACCAGCGCGGCGGTGGCCTCGGCGTACGCGGCGCCGAGCTCGGCGTCGCCCGCCACCGGACGGGCCTTCAGCAGGGCCTGGAACTCCCAGGTCTTGGCCCAGCGCTGGTAGTACGCCAGGTGGCTGGCCAGGGTGCGGACCAGCGGCCCGTTGCGGCCCTCGGGGCGCAGGTTGGCGTCCACCGGCCAGATGGTGCCCTCGCCGGTGGTGTCCGCGCAGAGCCGGGTCAGCCGGGCGGCCAGCCGGGTGCCGGCCTGCATCGCCAGGTGCTCCTCGACACCCTCCTGCGGTTCGGCGACGAAGATCACGTCCACGTCGGAGACGTAGTTGAGCTCGCGGCCGCCGCACTTGCCCATGCCGATCACCGCGAGCCGGCAGCGTCCGGCCGACTCCGGGTCCTCCTCGGCGGCGATCTCCAGCGCGGTCTGCAGGGTAGCGCCGGCCAGGTCGGCCAGTTCGGCGGCGGTCTGCGGCAGGTCGGTGGTGCCGCTCAGGTCGCGGGCGGCGATGGTCAGCAGGCAGCGCCGGTAGGCGATCCGCAGCGCGTCCGCCCGGTCGGTGCCCGCGGTCCGCATCCGGCGGTGCAGCTCGCGCCGGAAGTCCTCGGTGCCGGGGTGGATGTCGCGGAGTTCGAAGGTGACCAGGGCGTGCCAGTCCCGGGGGTGCCTGGCCAGGTGGTCGCCGAGCGCGGTGGAGGCGCCGAGCACCGAGAGCAGCCGGTCGCGGAGCGGCTTGGAGCTGGTCAGGGTGTCCCGCAGGGTGTGCCGTTCGGCCGGGTCGAGCGCCTCCAGCAGCCGGGCCAGGCCGAGCAGCGCGAGGTCGGGGTCGGCGGTCGCGCCGAGCGCGTCCAGCAGCAGCGGATCGTCCGCCAGCCCGTGCAGCCAGGGCTCCTCGAGCAGCCCGACGGCGACCTGCGGGTCGGAGAACCCCCGCCGCACCAGGCGCACTTCCAGCCGACTGCTCCGCTCCGCCACCACGGTCGCCTCTCTGCCGCCACATCCGTTCGGTACGAGCGTACGTGTGCGAGCGCCCGGCGGCCGTGGCCGACGTCCCGTCACCCCGCCCCGTCACCCCGTCGCCCGGTGCCCCGTTAACCCCGGTGTGCCCATCCGACTCCCCTCCCTCACCGGGCTGCGCTTCTGGGCCGCCCTGCTGGTGGTGCTCTATCACCTCTCCCGCCAGCTGGGTGAGTTGCCGCTGCTCTCCCCGCTGGTCTGGTACGGCCGCAGCGGGGTGACCTTCTTCTTCGTGCTCTCCGGCTTCGTGCTGGCCTGGACGTACGCCGACTCGCCCGTGCCCGCGCGGGTGTTCTACCGCCGTCGGCTGGCCCGGATCTGGCCGCTGCACGTGCTCACCACCGGCCTGTCGCTGGCGGTGTACGCGGCGATCGGCGCCGCCGTCCCGCTGGCGGCCGCGCTCTGGTCGCTGCCGCTGCTGCACCCGTGGCTGCACGGGATGGTGATGGGCGGCAACCCAGCGGGCTGGTCGCTCGGCGACGAAGCCTGGTTCTACCTGCTCTTCCCCCTGCTGCTGCCGATCCTGACCCGGCGTCGGCCCGGGCCGGTGCTGGCGGCCTGCGTCCTGCTCGGCGCGCTGCTCTGGCTCGCCGGTGCCCTGGTGTCCGAACCGGCGCTGCGCAGCTGGCTGTTGGACTACCTGCCGCTGAGCCGGACCCCGCAGTTCGTGCTCGGCGCGGCCGCCGCGCTGGCCGTCCGGCGCGGCCTGGTCCGCCCGCTGCCGTTGCGCCCCGTCGTGCTCGCGGTGATCGGCTTCCACGCGGCCCTGATCCCCTGGCACCGAGCCGTGCCGGACAGCCTCTGGTACGGGCCGTACTCCGCCGCGCAGTTGCTCTCCGCGCCGCTGTTCGCACTGCTGATCACCGCCGCCGCCCAGGCCGACCTGCGCGGCGGCAGCGGATTCGGGCACCGGGTGTCGGTCCGGCTGGGTGACTGGTCGTTCGCCTGGTACCTGGTGCACGAGATCGGCTTCCGGGCCTGGCTGGCGCTCTACGGCCGCCCGGCGCCGGGGTTCGCCACGCTCGCGGTGTGGCTGCTGCTGGCCGGCGTGAGTCTCGCGCTGGCGGGAGCCCTGTTCCGTTGGGTGGAACGGCCGTTGGAGCGCCGCCTGCGCGGCGGCCCGGGCCCGGGAACGCGACTGCCGCGCCCCCGGCAGGCGGGGGCGCGGCAGGTGACGGAGGGTCAGCCCTCTTCCACCGCCGAGTCCAGGTTCACGTAGGCGTAGAAGACGCCGAGGTCGTAGCCGTCCTTGTCGGTGTCGAACTTCACCGTGATGTCCGTGTCGCCGGCCCGCAGGAAGTCGGAGATGTCCCAACGGTTCGAGTCGTAGCCGAAGTTGTTCCGGTTGTACGGCACCCGGTTGAACTGGTCGGCCGGGGTCAGCTCCTCGATGGTGGAGTTGAAGGCGTCGTCGGCCTTGTGGTTCGGGTCGACGAAGTTCGCCAGCGGGCCGTTGGTGGACTGCACGGCGAGGGTGTCACCGGTCCACTTCAGGTCACCGTCGTAGACCACGAAGCCCAGCTTTCCGATGACGTCATCGTCGACCGGCGGGGTCTGCAGGCCGGTCAGCTTCAGCTCCCGGGGCGGGCTGTCCGGCAGCTCCACCTGGAAGCCGTCCCAGAGGTGGATGTGGCGCAGCGGCTTGCAGGGGTTCTCGTACGCGACCACGATCGTCCAGCCGCCCCAGCTGTGCGGCTTCACCACCGAGTCCATGTTGGCGACGGTGTAGGTGCCGTTGCCCTTCGCCTTGACCATGTCGGTGATGTCCGCCGAGGCCTGGTAGCTGCTCTCCGCCTCGGTGGTGATGTAGCCGATGGACGGCTGCTGGTTGGCGATATTGGTGTAGGTGGTGTCGCCCGGCAGCTTGAGGTAGACCTCGTCGATCTGGCTCTCCGGCAGCACCACGTCCTCGATGCCGCGGGTGCCGCCCCAGTACAGCCGCGCGTACTTCACCGTCGAGCCCTCGATCAGACCCAGGTCGGCGGAGCTCGCGGAGTAGATCGCGTCGCCGAACGGGCCGATGGTGCCGGGATCGATGTTGACGTACTTCATCTGGTAGTTGTTGTTGATCGGCCGCGTGCCCTCACCCGTCCGGGCCTGCTCACAGGGCGGCTGCGCCGGGTCCAGCGGGGGCTTGGTCTCGTCACAGGTCATCAGCGAGTTGCTGATCCGGGTGATCGAGCCGTGGAAGTCGCCCTCGAACCTGGTCGTGAACGGAAGAGGGTTTGCCTGGATCACGTCGTCGCCGACCCGGTGCTGACCCCCGCCACGGGCATCCGCGATCGGGCTGGTCAGGAGCTGGGCCGCGACGGCGACCAGGGCCGCACCCGCGATGCCGACGCGACGCGCCAGCCGACGGGCGCCGGCGGCGCGACTAACGGTGGGGGGCATGTGTACCTCTCGGATCAGGGGGCCACGCGTTCCGTCGCGGCCTGCCAGTGAGGGTGGACAGGATCCATCGGAACACAACCCTCCGTGACTGGCTAAACACATACCGCCATCAGTGAGCGTGAGGCCAACCTCTGGACTGACCCCCCGTCAGCCCGTCCGGGGCGTGCGCCGGAGCCCGGAACGGAGCGTTCGCACCACCGCCCCGACCGGGCGACCGCTCCGCTTCCGCGCACCGGTTCGGAAGGCCGTCATCCGCCGCCTCCGCACCCCGCCCGGCTCGATCGTCCACGGAGTCCGCGGGCCGGCCCGGAAGGCGAAGAAATGCACTGACATGACAGGTCGTCATCGTCACAATGCTCCTGATCGCCTCGCAGTCTGCGGGCGGCGCCTGCTCCACATCACACGGGGGAACCACTCTTGCGTCTCAGACAGTTCGTCGGCATCTCCGCCGCCACGGCCCTCGCCGTGCTCGGCCTGCCCATACCCGCGGCCTCGGCCGCCGTCACCACCCTGTACGTCAACAACGCCGCGTCGGCGAACTGCTCCGACGCCGGCACCGGCACCGCCGCCCGGCCGTACTGCACCATCGGCGCGGCCACCCGGGTGGTCGAGCCCGGCCAGACCGTCCAGGTCGAGGGCAGCTACCCCGAGTCGGTGACCCTGACCCGCTCGGGCACCCCGGAGCAGCCGATCGTCTTCGCCGGCAGCTTCCGGGACCGGTGGCCCACCGCCGGGTTCGGTGTCACCAACAGTCCCACCGCCCTGACCACCACCGGGGTCCACGACGTCGTCGTCCGGAACTTCCGGCTGTCGTCGAGCCAGGAGAAGGCGGTGGTCACCGACTCCGCCCGGGTCACCCTGGACGGGCTGTTGGTGGTCGCCGCCACCGACGCCCCGCCCGCCGTCGCGCTGCGCGGCAGCTCCACCGACCTGACCGTGAGCCGGTCCGCCTTCTACAACTCCAAGGGCATCGCGATCGGCGCCGGGGTACGCAACACCCTGGTCACCGGCAACGACCTGGTCGACGCGACCGGCCCGGGCATCTCGGCCACCGACGCCCCCGGCACCGTGATCACCCACAACTCCCTCACCGTCGGCTGCGGCACCGGGATCAGCCTCGCCGGGGCCTCGGCCGGCTCCGTGCTGAAGAACAACATCGTCGCCACCAAGCCCGGCTCCTGGCCCTGCAGCCAGCCCCAGAACGGCATCTCGGTGGCCACCGGCTCGGCCACCGGCAGCACGCTCGGCCACAACCTGCTCTTCCCCTACCTGGTCGGCTGGGGCGGCGCGCAGTACAGCACTCCCGCGGCCTTCCAGCAGGCCTCAGCCCAGGGCGCGGGCGACCTGAGCGCCGACCCGAGGACGACACCGACCGACGGCGCTCCCGACCGGCTCAAGCTGCTGAGCCGCTCCCCCGCCATCGACGCCGCCGACCCGACCGCGCCCCGGTTGCCCGAGGACGTGTTCGGCAAGGGCCTGATCGACGACCCGACCATGCCCAACACCGGCCCCGGCGGCACCGCGTACGACATCGGCGCGCACGAGTTCCACGGCCTGGGCAGGGTGGACCTCGGCCTGAGTGTCAACAAGGGCCCGCACCCGCTGGAGTTCACCGCCACCGCCACCGCGCGGAACCTCTGGCCGACCCAGCTGAGCTACAGCTACGACTTCGGCGACGGCAGCGCCCCCGTGATCACCACCGCGCCCTCCGCCAAGCACACCTATCCCACCACCGGCCGCTTCTCCGTCGTGGTCACGGTGACCGACGGTCTCGGCGGCAGGGTCGTCAGCCCCGACTACAACAACGCGGTCGAGGTCACCGAACCAGCCCCGCTGGTACCCGACTTCAGCATCGAAGCCGGCTTCGAGCCGCTCGCGTACTCCTTCGACCCGGCCTCCACCACCAGCTCCTGGCAGCTCACCAAGCAGGTGATGGACTACGGCGACGGCAGCGAACCCACGGTCAATCCTGGTTTCTCGCACCTGTACGCCGTCCCCGGTGACTACCAGGTCAAGCTGACCGTCACCGACGCGGGCGGCCGCACCGAATCCGTCACCAAGACGGTCAAGGTCCGCTACGCGCCGGCCGGGTACCTGCCCCTCTCACCGGAGCGCTTCCTCGACACCCGCACCGCCCTCGGCGACCACCAGGGCAAGCTCACCGCGGGCGAGACGCTGAACATCTGGCCGCACAACACCGGCAACGTGCCGTACTACCGCCCCGTCGCCGTGGTCCTCAACCTCACCGTCACCGGCGCCACCCAGGACGGCTTCCTGACCGTCTACCCGGACGGCGCCGCGCGGCCGCTCGCCTCCAGCATCAACTTCCGGGCCGGACAGACCGTCGCCAACCTGGTCACCGTCCCGACCGGCACCAGCAACCGGATCCGGATCTACAACTCCGGCGGCGGCCAGGTCGACGTGATCGGCGACATCGTCGGCTACTACGACGGCGACGGCACCAAGTACGGCGAGAAGTTCGCCCCCGTCCAGCCCGGCCGTCTGCTCGACACCCGCACCACCGGCGGCGCCCTCGACACCACCCCGCGCAAGGTCCAGGTGACCGGCCAGGCCGGTGTGCCCGCCGACGCCAAGGCCGTGCTGGTCAACCTGACGGCCACTCAGCCCACCACCGGCGGCTACCTCACCGCGTACCCGAGCGACATCACCCGACCGGCCGTCTCCAACCTCAACTTCCTGCCGGGCCAGACGGTCTCCAACCAGGCCCTGATCCCGATCGCCACCGACGGCACCATTACCGTCTACAACCCCAGCGGCCTCACCCACGTCATCGTCGACGTCTTCGGCTCCTACGGCCCGAGCGGCACCAGCCTCTTCACCCCGCTCACCCCCACCCGGGTCGCGGACACCCGCACCACCGGCAAGCTGACCCAGAACACCTCACTCACCGTCAGCCCGGCCGCCGCCCCCACCGGCGCCACCGCAGCCGTCCTCAACCTCACCGTCACCGAGCCCGAGGGCCCCGGCTACCTCACCACCCACGCCACCGGCACCCCCCGGCCCCCGGTCTCCAACCTCAACTTCACCACCGGAGCCACCCTCTCCAACCACACCACCACCCCGGTCGACGCCACCGGCCGCTTCACCATCGACAACCCGGGCTCCCCCACCCACGCCATCGCCGACCTGCTCGGCTGGTTCACCGCCGCCTGACCCTTCTGTGGCTGAGGGCCCCGGTTCCATCGAACCGGGGCCCTCTCACTTGTCCTACGGTGTCCGCCAACTCGCCATCTGCTCGCGGAACTTCGGGCAGCGGACGATGTCCTCTTCCCCGCACTGCAGGGCGTGGGTGAGCAGCTGGTGGGCGTGTTCGAGGTCGACCATGCGCTGCTCGACCTCGGCGATCTTGCTGCGGATCATCGCCTGCCGCGCCTCCTGCTCCAGCTGGAACTCGCGGATCTCGGCCAGGGTCAGACCGGCCTGCTGGCACTTGCGCAGCACCACGATCCGCTCGGCAGCCTCCGGCGGGTAGCGCCGCTGGCCGCCCTGGCGTTCGGGCTCGGGCAGCAGGCCGTGCCGTTCCCAGAACCGGATGGCCGAGGCGGGCACGGCGGTGGCCTCGGCCAGCTGACCGATCGTCAACCGCACGCCCCAGCCCCCTCTTCCTCGCTTGACTTAAACCTTAGTGCAAGTTGAAGAGTGGGCGGCGTCCGGACAGCAACCGCTGCCGACCGACCTCGGAGGTACTCCGCCATGCCCGACACAGCACTCGTCCGCCGGCAACTCGTCGAAGCCGCCGCCGATCTCTTCACGGCCGGGGTGATGTCCCACTCCGGACACGCCAACCTGAGCGCCCGGCTCGACGACGACCGCTTCCTGCTCACCCCGGGCTTCGTCCGCGACCTCCGGCCCGAACAGCTCGCGATCGTCAGCCTGGACGGCCGGCTGCTCGAAGGCGAACTCCGCTCCGTCAGCACCGAGATCATCGCCATGCACAGCGCCGTCTACCGCGCCCGCCCCCACGTCGGCGCGATCATCCACACCCACTCCCCCGCCGCCACCGCCTTCGCCGTGGCCCACCGGCCACTGCCGTGCCGCACCGAGCCGATGCTCCGCTTCGGCCAGCCCGAGGACGTCCCGGTCGTGCCGTGGGGGCCGCGCGGGTCGGACGTCTCCGTCCGCGGCATCGCCGCGGTCCTCTCCGAGCGCCCCACAACCTCCGCCGTCCTCCTCGCCAACCACGGCCTCCTGGTCTTCGGCCCCGACTCGGCCGCCACCGCCCACCTCGTAGTCGCCATCGAGGAGAGCGCCGAAGCCGAACTCGCCGCCGTGGCCCTCGGCGGAGCCGTCGACTTCCCCGCCGGCGCCCTGGCCGCCGTCCAGGCCTCGATCGCCCGGGCCGCCTCATGACCGACTCCCGCGCCGAAGCCGTACGCGCCCGCTACCGCACCACCCTCGGCACCGTCCCCAAGGGCGTCGAAGACCGCCTCCAGCTGGCCCAACACCTCGACCGCCTCCCCACCGAAGAGGCCCTCGCCACCCTCCGCCACATCGTCCTGACCGACAACCCCCTCGGCCCCCGAGTCCAACAACTCGTCCACTTCGGCCAACTCCTCGCCCTCAACCACCCCACCCCGGCCCGCATCCACGCCCAAGGCGCCCTCCACACCGGCGCCACCCTCACCGACCTCATCGGCGTCACCGAAACCGCCCTCATCACCGCCGGCGTCCCGGCCTACGCCCTCGGCACCGAGATCATCACCGAACTCCTCGCGGCCGAGCTGCCCTGAACAACCCTTCTGGCCCCACGGTCTGACGACCACTCAACCAGGGCCTCCCCTCCGCACGATCCGTTCAGCGGGCAGCCCGGTCGGCGCCGTGTGCCCGGGGCGCGCCGGACGGCGTGCGGCGGGAGACTGGGAGCAGCAGCTCGGGGACACCACAGGGACGGACAGTGGGTTCGGCATGAGTTCTCAGGACGACGGTGCGCCCGACGTCGGCCGAGTGATCGCCGACCGCTACCTGCTGCAGGAGCAGCTGGGCCGCGGTGGGATGGGCACCGTCTGGATGGCCCGGGACACCAAACTGGAACGCTCGGTCGCCGTGAAGGAACTGAGTGTCAGCGGCATCCCGGAGCGCGAGCTGCCCACGCTCAACTCCCGGATGCAACAGGAGGCCCGGGCGGCGGCGAAGATCAAGCATCCCGGGGTGATCACGGTCTACGACGTGCTGGAACAGGACGGTAGGCCGTGGATCGTCATGGAGCTGATCGACGGCCGTTCCCTGGCCGACGTGATCGACTCCGAGGGCACCCTGCTCCCGCGCGACGCCGCCAGGGTCGGTGAACAGGTACTGGCGGCACTCGACCAGGCACACCGGCACGGCGTGCTGCACCGGGACGTCAAGCCGGCCAACGTCCTGCTGGAGCGTGGCGGACGGGCGGTGCTCACCGACTTCGGCATCGCGCTGCTGGAGGGTGCACCCGGACTCACCCGGACCGGCGACATCGTCGGCTCGCCGGACTACGTCGCCCCGGAGCGGGTCAGCGGCCACCGCCCCGGCCCCGAGTCCGACCTGTGGTCCCTGGGCGCCACGTTGTACGCGGCGGTGGAGGGCCAGTCGCCGTTCCACCGCACCACCACCATGGGCACCCTCCAGGCGGTGATCGCCGATCCGCTCCCCGAGCCCCGGCACGCGGGTGCCCTCGCTCCAGTCATCGAGGCGCTGCTGCGCAAGGACCCGGCCGAGCGTCCGACGGCGGACCAGGCGCTGACCATGCTCGCCGAGGCCGCACGCACCACTACCGGCCCGACCCAGCCCCACGCCCCGACCCAGACCACACCGCCCACCCCGATCCCACTGCCGACGCCGATCCCGCAGCCCGCGCCGCCCTCGGCACCGGTCCCCACCGCGCCGACCCCGAGTCCACCGGCCCCGCCCGGCGACGGTCACCGCCGACGAAACCTGCTGATCGTCGCTTGCGCCGTACTGGTAGCGCTCCTGACCGGTGGTGTGGTGTTCGCGGTGGTCAACAGCGGCTCGCAGAAGCCCCCACAGACCACCACCGTCATCGCCCCGGTCACTACTCCGCCGAGCTCTCAGCCGCCTGCGACCCAGGCCCCGACAACCCAGGCCCCCACCTCTCAGCCGCCGACCTCACAACCACCGTCCAACCCACCCACGACCTCACCGTTGACCTCTCCCGCGCAGACCGTCCGGCCGGCACCGACCGGCTTCCGATGGGTGGACGATCCGGCCGGCTTCCGCGTCGCCGTCCCGCAGAACTGGACCCGCACCGAGACCGGCGGCCAGATCGACTACTCGCCCGACGGTGGACTCCACCTGCTCCGGTTCGGCATCAGCCCCGGCGCGGCGCAGAGCTCCGAGGCCCACTTCCTGGAACTGGAACAGACCGTCGGCCAGCAGACCGGCTACCAGCAGATCACTCTGCAGCCGAACGTCTACCGGGGCAGTCCTGGTGCCCTGTGGGAGTTCAGCTGGACCGACACCAAACGCGGCCCGCGGCACGCCTCCGACCAGGCGTTCGTCGCGACGAACGGCACCGAGTACGCGATCTACCTGGCCGCACCGGAGGGAGACTGGACCACTGCCCGGCAGCAGTTCACCACCGTGCTGAACACCTTCCAGCCGAAGTAACGGCATCCAGGTCCGGCGCGCACCAAGCACGGGGCCCTGCGCGGCATCCGACCTTCGCGGCATCATGAAGCCGATCCTGGATGCGCACCAGCCCGTCCAGCAGCCCCGTTTCCTGCCGGCAATTGAACCCGTAGCGCCATCCGCCCTGCGCTCCGGCACCCGCGCCTTCCGCGCCTTGCGCCAGATGCGGGCTTCGACCTCCTGAGCAACCGTCACCTACTGTGCGATCTGGCACGGGTTAGGCTGCCAGTACCCTGCGTCGACCGGAGCCCAACCCCTAAGCACCGGTCCGTTGTGGAGGGGACCAGCCGTGTTCGAGCCGGGCCAGGGTGGGGTTAACTTGTGTGCGCGGGAGTGGACCGGTTTTTGGCCGGTGTCCTGTCCGGTCTCGGTCCGAGCATGATCGGGGTCCGTAAGCTCACCCGCGAATCGGGCAGGCTCCTCATCTGCCCGCAATCTGGCCGAGTGGCCCCGCAGCACCCCGGGAAGCAGAACGGCCCGGTTCCCATCGGCGTCGAAGACGTCGGGAACCGGCCATTGCTGACCAGCGTTTACAGCACCTACAGGTTCTTCCGCAGCTCGAACGGCGTGACCTCGGAGCGGTACTCCTCCCACTCCTGGCGCTTGTTGCGCAGGAACTGACGAGGCCTCCGGTCCACCTGCGGCTCTACCTGGCCGCCCGCTCCTGATCTGGGATCGAGCCGTCGGAAACCGTCGTCGCCGGTTGCCCTCGGTTCGCCTCGCACAGCCCACAGACGGCCCAGACAGTAGCCGTCGTCACATGCCGAACTGCGGGTAGGGACACAGGCCTCCGCGATCACGAAGGCATCGCGGGCATCAGTCTTCGCTTCGCTCCGGTAGGCACCGGCCATCCGGTTCACCATGCGGCCCGGAACGTAGACGGGCTTCTGCCCGTGCGACGCCAACAACGCCAGCAGCAACGCAGAAGCCCTGCTTGGCAGGTCGACCGCCTCGGCCATCGTCAGCGCCCTGCGGTCGCCTCCAGAATCGCTGCCTCGTCATTGTCGATCTTCTTCGACCAGACCTCGAACCCCGACTCGTCCACAGCCGCCGCCCAGTGCTGCCCCTTGCCAGCGTCGCTCCCCACCCAGATCCGGGCCTGCCTGCCCCTGCTCCAGGACGAAGCCCGCCTTCGCGTAGCCGGCCAGTGCACGGCGTCGTGGTGACAGAAATGGGCTCAGGCGGCGTGCGGAGTGAAGGCGACAGTGGAGGTGTCGCCATCCAGGGCAATGTTCAGCGAGGCGTCCAGTGCTTTGGCTAGGCGCGCCAGCAGAGGCAGCGTGGGGACCGTTCCACCGAGCTCGAGTTTCGAGATCTGCGGCTGCGTCATGTTGGCCAGCTTGGCGAGTTCCGTCTGGGAGATGCCCAGCGCTGTCCGGCGGTCGTAGACCGCCTGTCCGAGGTCGAAGGCCATACGGATCTCCGTGCGCATGGCTTCGACTTCAGGCAGCTCGTTCTGGCCTTCGGTGATCGCGCGCTCGCGGGCGAGCTTCCAGCGAGTGTGGCTCATCGGGCTTCTCCCCTCGTGATTGTGCGGTTGAACTCGTCGTGTGCGGTGTGCCGTTCGACCTCGCAGGCCTTCCTGGCCTGTTTGGCGCGAGCCACTTCGGCATCCTCGCGCATCTTGGTCTTGCGGAAGACGGTCAGGAGGACGATTCGACGGCCGGGTGCGAGCCAGTAGGTCAGGCGGATGGCCTGACTGTCGTGGCCAAGCATGAACCGAAGTTCGCGCAGACCGTCACCAAGGTGCCGGGCATATGGCTCGGCGAGGGTGGTTGGGGCGTCGAGTAGGCGTTCGGCGGCGTGCTCCGCCTGGAGATAGTCGCGGTCGGACAGGTTGTCCAGCCAGTGCCGGACTTCGGGCTCGAGCTCGATCTCCCAGCCAGCATCCATATAGCTGACTGTATAGACAGTCAAGTATATGGGCAAGCATCCACGGCGCGACTGGAGGCCCGGCGGTCCTGGGAACAGCTCGGCCCGGTCCTCGTCGGCGTGGAAGCCGTCGGGAACCGGGCCGTTGCTGACCAGCGTTTACAGCACCTGCAGGTTCTTCCGCAGCTCGAACGGCGTGACCTCCGAGCGGTACTCCTCCCACTCCTGGCGCTTGTTGCGCAGGAAGAAGTCGAAGACGTGCTCGCCCAGCGTCTCCGCGACGAGCTCGCTGCGCTGCATCAGGTCGATGGCCTCGCCGAGGTTCTGCGGCATGGGCTGGATCCCCATCGCCCGCCGCTCCGCGTCGGAGAGCGCCCAGACGTCGTCGTCGGCGCCCGCGGGGAGCTCGTAGCCCTCCTCGATGCCCTTCAACCCCGCCGCCAGCGTGACCGCATACGCGAGGTACGGGTTGCAGCCGGTGTCCAGGGAGCGGACCTCGACGCGGGTGGAGCCCTGCTTGCCGGGCTTGTACATCGGGACGCGGATCAGGGCGGAGCGGTTGTTGTGACCCCAGCAGATGTACGAGGGGGCTTCGCCGCCCGCGCCGGCCGTGCGCTGGGAGCCGCCCCAGATGCGCTTGTAGGAGTTGACCCACTGGTTGGTGACGGCGGCGGTCTCGGCGGCGTGGCGGAGCAGGCCGGCGATGAAGGAGCGGCCGACCTTCGAGAGCTGGTACTCGGCGCCGGACTCGTGGAAGGCGTTGCGGTCGCCCTCGAAGAGCGAGAGGTGGGTGTGCATGCCGGAGCCGGGGTGGTCGGAGAACGGCTTGGGCATGAAGGTGGCGTGCACGCCCTGCTCCAGCGCGACCTCCTTCATGACCAGACGGAACGTCATGATGTTGTCGGCGGTGGAGAGTGCGTCGGCGTAGCGGAGGTCGATCTCCTGCTGGCCGGGGGCGCCCTCGTGGTGGGAGAACTCCACCGAGATGCCCATCGACTCGAGCATGGTGATGGCCTGGCGCCGGAAGTCGTGGCCGACCCCGCGCGGGGTGTGGTCGAAGTAGCCGGACTGGTCGGCGGGGATCGGCGGGGTGCCGTCACCGGGGAGGTTCTTCAGCAGGAAGAACTCGATCTCCGGGTGGGTGTAGAAGGTGAAGCCGAGGCTGGACGCCTTCTCCAGGGTGCGCTTGAGCACGAACCGGGGGTCGGCGTACGAGGGCGAGCCGTCGGGCATCAGGATGTCGCAGAACATCCGGGCGGTGCCGGGGGTCTCCGAGCGCCAGGGCAGGATCTGGAAGGTGGTCGGGTCCGGCTTGGCGATCATGTCGGACTCGTAGACCCGGGCGAAGCCCTCGATCGCGGAGCCGTCGAAGCCGATGCCCTCCTCGAACGCCTGCTCCAGCTCGGCCGGTGCCACGGCCACCGACTTGAGGAACCCGAGCACGTCGGTGAACCACAGCCGGACGAAACGGATGTCACGCTCTTCGAGCGTACGAAGCACGAACTCCTGCTGCTTGCCCATGGGGACAGTCTCACCTCTGCTCTTTACGTTCGTGTTACGCCCGGGGAGGCCCGCCGGAAGCGGCCTGGCGACAACTGACCCCATCATGTCGGATCTTCGTCCGGAGTCCACCCCCGGACATCGCCGGGGCAGCCCGAAACGGCCCGGTCGAACGGATCCAGGAGACATAGCGTCAGTTAGACGATTACACTCGGAGCCATGCCCAATCTCCGTCTCGCCCTGAGCCAGACCGACCCCTGGGTCGGTGACATCGCGCGCAACTGCGATGAGGTGGTGCGCTGGACCAGGGAGGCCGCCGAGGCCGGCGCCCAGCTGGTCGCGTTCCCCGAGATGGTCCTGACCGGGTATCCGGTCGAGGACCTCGCGTTGCGGAGTTCGTTCGTGGAGGCGTCCCGGGAGGCGCTGGTCGAGTTGGCGGGGCGGCTGGCGGCCGAGGGGCTGGGTGAGCTGCCGGTGCTGGTCGGGTATCTGGGGCGGTCCGAGCGGGCGGTGCCGAACCGGCCGGCCGGGTCGCCGCAGAACTGTGCCGCGGTGCTGCACCGGGGCGAGGTGGTGAACCGGTTCGCCAAGCACTACCTGCCCAACTACGGGGTCTTCGACGAGCACCGCTACTTCGTGCCAGGTGACCAGCTCTCGGTGCTGCGGCTGCACGGTGTGGACGTGGCGCTGGCCATCTGCGAGGACATCTGGCAGGACGGCGGCCGGGTGAGCGCGGCCCGCGAGGCCGGGGCCGGGCTGCTGCTGGTGATCAACGGTTCGCCGTACGAGCGGAACAAGGACGACGCCCGGCTGGAACTGGCGCGGCGGCGGGCGGCCGAGGCGGGCTGCCCGCTGGCGTACGTCAACATGGTCGGCGCGCAGGACGAGCTGGTCTTCGACGGCGACTCGCTGGTGGTGGGGGCCGAGGGTGAGGTGATCGCCCGGGCGCCGCAGTTCGAGGAGGCTCTGCTGCTGGTCGATCTGGAGCTGGCGGCCGCCGACGGGGAAACGAAAGACCTGCCGCTGGTGGACGGTCTCCAGCTGGTCCGCACCGAGCTGGGCGGCGAGCCCGAGGAGCGCAAGCAGCCGGTTTACGAGCCGGCGCCCCGGCTGAGCGACGAGGCGGAGATCTACGGCGCGCTGGTCGAGGGCACCCGGGCGTACGTCCGCAAGAACGGCTTCCGCTCGGTGCTGATCGGGCTGTCCGGCGGCATCGACTCCGCCCTGGTGGCGGCGATCGCGGTGGACGCGATCGGGGCGGCGAACGTGTACTGCGTCTCGATGCCGAGCCGGTACTCCTCGCAGCACTCCCGGGACGACGCGGCCGAGCTGGCCGAGCGGACCGGCCTCAACTTCCGTACGGTGCCGATCGCCCCGATGTTCGACGCCTACATGGAGGCGCTCGGGCTGACCGGGCTGGCGGAGGAGAACCTGCAGTCCCGGCTGCGCGGCACGCTGCTGATGGCGATCTCCAACCAGGAGGGGCACATCGTGCTCGCGCCGGGCAACAAGAGCGAGCTGGCGGTGGGTTACTCGACCCTGTACGGCGACTCGGTGGGCGCGTACGGGCCGATCAAGGACGTCTACAAGTCGCTGATCTTCCGGCTCGCGACCTGGCGCAACGAGCTGGCCGAGGAGCGCGGCGAGGTGCCGCCGATCCCGGCGAACACCATCAGCAAGCCGCCGTCGGCCGAGCTGAGGCCGGATCAGGTGGACACCGACTCGCTGCCGGACTACGACCTGCTGGACACCGTGCTCGACCTCTACATCGAGGGTGACCAGGGCCGGGACGCGATCGTGGCGCAGGGCTTCGACCCGGCCGTGGTGGACCGGATCGTCCGGCTGGTGGACACCGCCGAGTACAAGCGCCGGCAGTACCCGCCGGGCCCGAAGATCTCCCGCAAGGGCTTCGGCCGGGACCGCCGCCTCCCCGTCACCAACCGCTGGCGCCGGGGCTGACGGCCGGTCAGTACCGGTAGTCGGCGGCGACCGCGAGGTGGTCGCTGCCGTCGGCGGGCAGCACCCGGGAGTCGGTCGGCTTCAGGCCGCCCTTGCTGAGGATCTGGTCGATCCGGGCCATCGGGAAGGCGGCCGGCCAGCTGAAGCCGAAGCCGTCCCCGGCGGCGCCCTGGGCGGAACGCAGCTGCGAGGTGACCGGGGCCAGCGAGCGGTCGTTCATGGTGCCGTTGAGGTCGCCGAGCAGCAGCACCTTCTTCAGCGGCTCGGCCTCGATCGCGTCGCCGAGCGCCTGCGCGCTGACGTCGCGCTGCCCGGCCGTGAAGCCGCCGTCGAACTTGACCCGGACCGACGGCAGGTGGGCGACGTACACCGCGAGCGGGCCCTGACCGGTCGTCACGGTGGCCCGGAACGCCCGGGTCCAGCCGATCTTGATGTCCACCACCCGGGTGTCGCTGATCGGGTACTTGGACCAGAGGCCGACGGTGCCCTCCACCACGTGGTACGGGTAGCCGGCCGCCAGACCGTTGCGGTAGGTGGTGACGGCGTTCGAGGCGAGCTCCTCCAGCGCGATGATCTGCGCGCCGGAGCCGTTCAGCATCCGCACCGTGCCGGCCGGGTCGGAGTTCGCCGCGGCGACGTTGTGGGTGAGCACCGTGAAGTCGCCCTTGCCGCTGCTCTTGTCGGTCAGCAGACCGCCGAACAGGTTGAGCCAGACCACGGCGGGCAGCAGGACGGCGACCAGCGCGAGCGCCGAGCGGCGCAGCAGCGCGAGCACCAGCAGCACCGGGACGGCCAGGCCGAGCCAGGGCAGGAAGGTCTCCAGCAGGCTGCCGAGGTTGCCGATCGCGTTGGGCACCCAGGAGTGGAAGGCGAGCAGACCGGCCGTCAGGACGGCTAGGAGGGCAAGCACCCAGCCACGGCGCCACGTACCGACCCGCCAGCTGGCCCGCCAGAACCGACGAGCCGCGGGCTGCCCACCTTCGGCCGGTGCCGCTGCCTCGTCCGTCTGTGCCATGAACCGATCCTCCGTGCTGTTCCGCTTCGTCGGGCCGCGTCCGATTTAGTCGGATTCTCGGCTCAGCCTATGACGGGACAGACGCCACCGGAGTCGCGCCGGGTTCCGGCGCGCCCCGGTCAGTGAGATTCGCCACCGGACGGCGGCACCTCGGCGGGCGGCCGCACGCCGGCCCCGGTCAGGACGGCGTCGACCATCTGCTCGGCCAGGCCGTCGTCGTCCAGCGGGGACTCGTCCCAGAGCACGGCGCGGACCAGGATCGGGCCGATCAGCATCTCGGTGAGCAGCTCCAGCTCGATGTCGTCACGGAGCTCGCCCTCCTCGACGCCGCGCCGGATGATCTGCCGGGCCAGCTCGCGGCGCGGCTTGATGATCTGTTCCTTGTAGAGGGCGCGCAGCTCGGGCCAGCCTTCGAGCTGGCCGATCGCGGACTTGAGCACCCAGCGGGAGCGCTTGGCCAGCGCCCGGCGCCGGATGTCGTCGACCATCGCGATCAGGCACTCGCGGACGGTGCCCTGCAGGAGGTCGAACGGTGCCGGCTCCCCCTCCAGCCGGGCCACCACGTCGACCAGCAGGGCCTCCTTGTTGGGCCAGCGGCGGTAGATGGTCGCCTTGCCGACCCCGGCGGCGGCGGCGATCCGCTCGATGGAGAGCTCGGGCAGGCTGGCGCCCTCCTCCATCAGCCGCTCGACGGCGGCCACGATCGCCTGCTCGGCCGCTTCGCTGCGCGGCCGCCCCCGGCGGGGAGCGCAGAGCTCCCCGTCGGGGGCGGGCACGGTGGTCTCGGTCTGCATGCAGCCATTCTGCCTGCCCCGGCCGCCACCTTGATCAGTCATGACGACCGCTCAGACCCGCTCGGCCTGCGAAGCGGCCGGTTCCGCCACCGGAGCCTCACCCGGGCCGCCCGGGGCGGCGACCTTACCGGGCAGCAGGAACCAGGCCAGCAGCACGCCGACCGCGGTCACCCCCGCGGAGAGCCCGGCGACCACGTGCATGGCGTGGATGAAGGACTCCTCGGCCTGGCCGACCAGCGCGGTGGCGCCGGTCCGCTCGGCGATCGCCAGCGTGGCCTCCAGTGACTCGCCAGCCTTGTCCCGCAGCGCGGGCGGCAGCTGGCCGAGCGAGTCGGAGACGCCGTCCCGGTAGACGGTGGAGAGCACCGCGCCGAGCACGGCCACCCCGAGCGAGCCGCCGACCTGGCGGAAGGTGTTGTTGAGGGCGGAGCCCGCGCCGGCCTTCTCGCGCGGCAGCGAGCCCATGATGGCCACCGTGACCGGCGGCATCACGTGCGCCATGCCGGCGCCCATCAGGAAGCCGAGCACCACCAGCAGCCAGATCGGGGTGGTCTGGCCGAGCAGCAGGTAGCCGAGGAAGGCGACCACGATCAGGGCCATGCCGGCCGCGCAGGTGGCCCGGACGCCGAAGCGGTCCACCACCAGCCGGGCCCGCGGGGCGAAGACCAGCTGGGCGACGGCCAGCGGCAGCATCAGCACACCGGCCTCCAGGGCGCTGTAGCCGCGCACGCTCTGGATGTAGAAGACGCCGAAGAAGGAGACGCCCATCAGCGCGAAGAAGACCAGGCCGATCACCGTGACGGAGGCGCTGAAGACCTTGTTGCGGAACCAGCCGACGTTCATCGCCGGGTGGTCGGTGTGCTTCTCCCACAGCACGAAGCCGGCCAGCACCAGCACGCCGCCGAGGGTCGGCACCCAGGCCGCCGGCGCGGTGAAGTCGGCCAGCTCGCCGCCCTTGATGATGCCGTAGATCAGCGCGACCAGGCCGACGATCGACAGCAGCACGCCGACCGGGTCGAGCCGGCCCGGGTTCGGGTCCTTGGAGTTGGGCACCAGCAGGGCCATCGCGACCAGGGCGATCAGCACGATCGGGACGTTCACCAGGAAGACCGAGCCCCACCAGAAGTGCTCGATCAGCAGACCGCCGGTGATCGGGCCGATCGCGATGGCCAGGCCGACCGCGCCGGCCCAGATGCCGATCGCCTTGGGCTGCTCGTGCCGCTCGAAGACGTTCATGATGATGGCCAGCGTGGCGGGCATCACGAAGGCGCCGCCCAGGCCCATCACCGCGCGGTAGCCGATGAGTTCGCCGGGCGAGCTCGCCAGTGCGGAGAGCAGCGAGCCGAGACCGAAGACCACCATGCCGCCGAGCAGCGACCACTTGCGGCCGAGCCGGTCACCGAGCAGGCCCGCGGTGAACAGCAGCCCGGCGAAGACCAGGGTGTACGAGTTGATGGACCATTCCAGATCGCTCTGGCTGGCCCCGAGGCCGGTGGGCGCCGGCGAGGCGATGGTCTTCATCGCGACGTTGAGGATCGAGTTGTCGAGGACGACGACGAGCAGGGCGAGCACCAGCGTGCCCAGGATCGCCCAGCGGCGGCGGTGGACGGCCTCGGGGATCCGGGGCGGTGCGGCGGTGGTCATGAGTGGGTCTCCCCCAGAGAGCGGGCTTTACGAGTCGGAAGCGTCTCGGAATCAGAGTAGCGAGCTTTACGATACGAGACGGGCCCGTATCGTAAATTCTGGGCAAAGAACCGAGGACGCGCCCGCCCTTTGCCAAGCGGGGTCGGCGTGCAAGCATGGGAGCAGATCCGGGGACGCCGTACGGCGCCACGAGACGACAACCTTCAGGAGCCTGTTCCATGAACGCTTCTCCGCTTCAGCCTGCCCAGGGCCAGGACCACGGCCAGGGCCAGACGCTCTACGGCGGGGTCACCAACCGCCGGGTGACCGTCCGCGACATCGCCGCCGCCAAGCAGCGCGGTGAGAAGTGGGCGATGCTCACCGCCTACGACGCGCTCACCGCCGGGGTCTTCGACGAGGCCGGCATCCCGGTGCTGCTGGTCGGCGACTCGGCCGGCAACTGCCACCTGGGCTACGAGACCACCGTCCCGGTGACGATGGATCAGATGGTGATGCTGTCCGCCGCCGTGGTCCGCGGCACCAAGCGCGCCCTGGTGATCGGCGACATGCCGTTCGGCTCGTACCAGGAGTCGCCGGCGCAGGCCATGCACAACGCGGCCCGCCTGATGAAGGAGGCGGGGGTGGGCGCGGTCAAGCTGGAGGGCGGCGAGCGCAGCGCCCGCTCGATCGAGCTGCTGGTCGAGGCCGGCATCCCGGTGATGGCACACATCGGGCTGACCCCGCAGTCGGTGCACGCCTTCGGCGGGTACCCGGTGCAGGGGCGCGGCGACGAGGCCGCGCACCAGCTGCTCCGGGACGCCAAGGCGGTCCAGCAGGCGGGCGCCTTCGCCGTCGTACTGGAGGCCGTACCGGCCGAGCTGGCCGCGCAGGTCACCGAGCAGCTGGCGATCCCGACCGTCGGCATCGGTGCCGGGGCGGGCACCGACGCCCAGGTGCTGGTGTGGACCGACATGGCCGGGATGACGGCGGGCCGGGTGCCCAAGTTCGTCAAGCAGTACGCCGACCTGCGGACCGTGCTGGGCAACGCCGCCAAGGAGTTCGCGGCCGAGGTCGGCGCGGGCACCTTCCCGGCGCCGGAGCACACCTTCAAGTAGTCACAGCGGCAAGGAAGGGCGGTACCGGGGCCCCGGTACCGCCCTTCCGCGTCTCACTGACGCGTCATCAGCAGGCGATCGGCAGGTCCAGCGTCACCGGGGTGTTGAACCACGGGTAGGACGAGACCGAGAACGAGGCGTGCACGGTCGCGCCGCACGGCACGGTGCCGCCCACGCCGCGCACCTGGATGGTGGACGCGGTGAAGGTGCGGTAGCCCTGGACGCTGCCGAGCGAGGCGCCGCCGACGATCTCACCGGCCAGGTTCACGATGAGGTCCTTCGGCTGCAGCTGGGTGCCGGGGCTCGGCGGGCCGGCCAGCGAGATCTGCCCGTACAGCTGCACCTGGTCGCCGGTCACCTCGGCACAGACCTTGGTCTGCAGGCCGGACTGCAGGCCGGAGTAGCCGCAGGTGACGGTGGTGGTGGCGGCCGAGGCCGGGGTGGCGGCGAGCGCCAGGCCGGCGGCACCGGCGGCGACGAGAAGCTTGCGGAACATGGAAGTCCCTCCCTCTGAGCAGTGCGTCCGGCCCCACGCCGAGCGCTACTGCAATGTGATATTTCACTATACTCATGAATCTGAGGCATCGTCAGGTTGAACAGATGATCTGCTTCGACAGTCGCCTGACAGCGGCCTGTGAGCGGCGACAGTGACCTGACAGCACCGTGACAGCGGACCCCGACAGGCTGCTGCCATGAACCGAAACGACATCGCCCCGAACGACCGGGGGCTCAGCGGCACGAACGCCGTCGAGGTACGAGGCATCGTCAAGCACTACGGGGAGACCAAGGCCCTGGACGGGGTCGACCTGACCGTCCGTCAGGGCACCGTGCTCGGCGTGCTCGGCCCGAACGGCGCGGGCAAGACCACCCTGGTCCGGATCCTCTCCACCCTGATCAAGCCGGACGCGGGCACCGCCTTCGTCGGCGGCTACGACGTACTGCGCCAGCCCAAGCAGCTGCGCCGCACCATCGGCCTGACCGGCCAGTACGCCTCGGTCGACGAGCTGCTCTCCGGCTACGAGAACCTCTACCTGATCGGCCGGCTGCTGGACCTGCCCGCCAAGCGGGCCAAGGCCAGGGCCACCGAGCTGCTGGAGCGCTTCTCGCTCACCGACGCGGCCAAGCGCCCGGCCAAGACCTACTCCGGCGGCATGCGCCGCCGGCTCGACCTGGCCGCCTCGATGATCGGCAACCCCAAGGTGCTCTACCTGGACGAGCCCACCACCGGCCTCGACCCGCGCACCCGCAACGAGGTCTGGGACGAGGTGCAGCGGATGGTGTCCGAGGGGGCCACCGTGCTGCTCACCACCCAGTACATGGAGGAGGCGGAGCAGCTCGCGGACGAGCTGACCGTGATCGACAAGGGCAAGGTGATCGCCAACGGCGCGGTCGCCGAGCTCAAGGCCCAGGTCGGCGGCCGCACCCTGCAGGTTCGCCCGGTGCACCCGGCCGAGCTGCCGGAGATGGCCCGCTGCCTGCACGAGGCCGGCCTGACCGGGGTCACCATCTCCACCGACACCTCGCTGCTCTCGGTCCAGCTCACCGACGACGAACAGCTCACCTCGGTGGTCGGGGTGCTCGGCTCGCGCGGCTTCGGCATCGCCGGGATCGACACCAAACTGCCCAGCCTGGACGAGGTCTTCCTGACCATCACCGGCAAGTCCGCCCCCGCCGACGCCGCCCCGACCCTGGAGAAGGAGGCCGTGGCATGAGCGCCGCCACCCTCAGCCCCACCACCGTGAGCCCCGCCACCCTGTCCGCCGACGACGTCCGGATCGGCCCCCGGGCCACCCTGCGGCACATCGGCGCGCTGACCCGCCGCAACCTGATGCGGATCAAGGCCGACCCGGAGTCGATGCTCGACGCGGTGCTGGTGCCGATCATCTTCACCGTGCTGTTCGTCTACGTCTTCGGTGGCGCGCTGTTCCCCACCCGGCAGGAGTACATCCAGTACATGATCCCGGGCCTGCTCGGCACCACCGGGCTGAACCTGGCGATGGCCGTCGGCACCGGGCTGAACAGCGACTTCCAGACCGGCGTGATGGACCGGTTCCGCACCCTGCCGATCGGCCGGTCCGCGGTGCTGATCTCCAAGATCGCCGCCGAGACGCTGCGCGGGCTGGTGTCCTTCACCATCCTGATCGGCTTCGCGATGATCCTCGGTCTCGAGATCAAGACCGACTTCCTGCAACTGCTCGCCGCCGTCGGCCTGTCGCTGATGTTCGGCATGTCGATCGTCTGGATCTCGATGCTGCTGGGCATGTCACTGCAGAGCGCGCAGGCCGTCCAGGGGGTCTCGATGCTGGTCATCATGCCGCTCCAGTTCGGCAGCTCGATCTTCGCCCCGACCGGCACCATGCCCGGCTGGCTGCAGACCTTCACCGACTACAACCCGCTCTCCGCGCTGGCCGACGCCTGCCGCAACCTGATCAACGGCGGGGCGCTCACCCACTCGGTGCTGATCGTGGTGATCTGGTCGGTGGGGATCACCGCCATCACCGCCCCGCTGGCGGTGGCCCGGTTCCGCAAGCGGACCTGACGGCTCATCAGAACCGCTCCACCTCGTCCATCAGGGCGGCGGTCTCGGCCAGGCCGAGGCAGCCGCCCTCGGCGTGTGCGGCCAGGTACTCGGCCTCGCCGAGCAGCTCCCGGGCGGCCTGCTGGGCCTCCAGCAGTTCCTTCCGCTCGATGAAGGTGCCGCGCGGGCCGTGCAGCCGGTCGTGAGCGCCGAGCAGCACCGCGCTGAACCGGGCGATCCGCAGGTCGTCACGGAGCCTGGCGATGATCAGCAGGGTGCCGGTGAACGCGGGCAGCAGCAGCACCGTCATGTGCTCGGCGAACACCCCGGCCGCGCCGGGGGCCTGCCGCATCTGCCGCCGGCCCTGCCGGAGCAGCTCCATCGCCTGCACCGGATCACCCGCCCGGGCCACCACCCAGCTCCGGACGCAGAGCAGCAGACCGGTGAACACCTCGGGCACCAGCGGGCCGAGCAGCTGCCGACTCGCCATCAGGTGGTCCAGCCTGGACAGCGCCTCGGGGTACTCGCCCCGGCGCGCGTGCACCGAGCAGAGCACCAGGTTGCCGAACAGCTGGGCCCCGTCCGCCGACTGGCTGCCCGGCGCCACCTCGGCCAGCGCGCCCCGCACCAGCGCCTCGCCGAGCTCCGGGTCGCTCTGCAGCACCGCCTCGCCCAGCCGGACCTTCAGCATCGGCACCTCGTGGTGCGCGCCCAACTCCTCGGCCAGCCGGATCGACTGACGGTACGTCTCGGCCGCTCCGGCGGCGTCCCCGGTGTTGCCCATCGCCTCCGCCTGCGCGGCCAGCGCCTCCGAGCGACCCCACTTGTCGCCGATCCGGGTGAAGATCTCCAGCGCCTCCGCGCTGTCCAGGGTTGCCTGCGGCAGGCCGCCGACCCAGTCGTTCAGCATCCGGGCCCGGATCTGCAGCACGAACGCCAGGTCGCCCGGGCGGCCGTGCTCCCTGGCCCCCGCCACCGCGTCGTCCAGCAGTGCCTTCATGCTGTCCATCTGCCCGGCCAGGAAGGCGGCGAACACCCGCATCAGCACTGGGAAGCGGTACGACTGCGGCAGGTCCGGGGTGTAGACGGCCAGCACCCGCCGGGCCAGCTCGACCGCTCCGGTCCCGCCGAGGTCCTCCATGTTGCCGGTGAAGATGGTGACCAGCCGGAACAGCTGGACCTGCCGCCTGGCCTCGTCCAGCATGTCCTCGGACATCGGCAGCGGGACGTCCAGTGGCCCCTCGGTGAGCGGTACGGGCCGCCGGGCACCCTCGGCGAAGACGTCGGGGCCGAGCGCGACGATCTCGTCGTACCAGGCGTGGGCCTCGCTCCGGTAGTCCCGCAGCTGCCAGAACCAGCTCATCCCGAGCGCCAGGACCAGCGCCTCCTGCTCCTCGCCCCGGTCGATCGCCCGGCGCAGCGCGGCCCGGATGTTGCCCTGCTCGCGCTCCAGTACGTCCAGCCAGTACAGCTGTTCGGGGCCGTGCACCCGCAGTTCGGCGGTGCGCACCAGCTCGCGGTAGTGCCGGACATGACGCAGCGTCACCTCGGGTTCGTCCGCCTCGACCAGCCGCTCCCCCGCGTACTCCAGGATGGTCTCCAGCATCCGGTAGCGCGGGTGCGCGCCGAGGCCGGCCACCAGCAGCGACTTGTCCACCAGCGAGAGCAGCAGATCGGCGACCTCCTCCCGGGGCACCTCGGCCTCGTCGGCGCAGACCTGTTCGGCGTCCTCCAGGGTGCAGCCGCCCGCGAAGACCGCGAGCCGGCGCAGGATCGCGCGCTCGCGCTTGTCCAGCAGGTCCCAGCTCCAGTCCACCACCGCGCGCAGGGTCTGCTGACGGGGCAGCAGGGTGCGCGAACCGGCCGTCAGCAGGGCGAACCGGCTGTCCAGCCGGTCGGCGAGCTGACGCGGGGTCAGGCCGCGCAGGCGGGCGGCGGCCAGCTCGATGGCCAGCGGCAGGCCGTCCAGGCGGCGGCAGATCTCGGCGCAGGCGGCCGGGTCCTCGGCCGGGTCGAAGCCGGGTCTGGCGGCGGCGCCGCGCTCGGCGAGCAGCCGCAGCGCGACCTCGCCGGGCAGCGGTTCGACCGGCAGCAGCGCCTCGCCGGGGACGCCGAGCGGCTCCCGGCTGGTGGCCAGCACGGTCAGCCCGGGGCACTCCGCGAGCAGCTGGTCGGCCAGCTCGGCGGCGGCCTGGATCAGGTGCTCGCAGTTGTCCAGCACCAGCAGCATCCGGCGCGGGGCGCAGTGCTCGACCAGTCGGCGGACCGGGTCGTGCACCCGGGCCGCCTCGCCGACCGCGCCGCCGGTGTGCAGCACGATCTCCCGCAGGCCGAGGGCGGAGAGCACCGCACCGGGGGTGGCGGCCGGGTCGTCCAGCGAGGCCAGCTCGACCTGCCAGACGCCGTCCGGCCAGCTGCCGTCCGCCTGTTCGGCCAGCGCCGCTTCGACCGAGAGCCTGGTCTTGCCGGAGCCGCCGGGGCCGGTCAGCGTGGTCAGCCGGCCGGTGGCCAGCGCGGCCCGGACCGCCGCCAGGTCCTCGCCCCGGCCGACGAAGCTGGTCAGCCGCGGGCGCAGGTTGCCGGCCGTCCGGGGGCGTACGGGGGCCGCCGGGGCGGGCTCGGCGCCGTTCAGCAGGTCCCGGTGCAGAGCGCGGAGCGGCTCGCCCGGGTCGGCGCCGAGCTGGTCGGCCAGCGCGCGCCGGGTGAGCTCGTACCGCTGGAGGGCCTCGGCGGTGCGGCCGCCGTCGCGCAGCGCGCGGATCAGCAGGGCGGCGAGCGGCTCGTCCAGCGGCCGTATCTCGCAGAGTTCGGCGAGTTCGGCGGTCACCTCGGCGGCCCGGCCGAGCGCGAGTTCGGCGGTGATCCGGTGCCGCCGGGTCTCGTCCCGCTCGGCCTCCAGCCGGGTGGCGGAGCCGCCCCGGTCCGGCAGGTCGGCCAGGGCCGGGCCGCGCCAGAGCGCGAGCGCGGCGGTCAGCCGTTCGGCCGCCAGCGCGTGGTCGTCCTGCTCGGCGGCCCGGCGGCCCTCGGCGGCGAGGCGCTGAAAGCTCGTCAGGTCGCTGCCCGCGGCGGTCAGCCAGTACCCGGCGGGACCGGAGCCGATCTGCTCCCGGCCCACGGTGCGGCGCAGCCGGCCGACCAGGGTCTGCAGCGCGGCGGCCGAGTCCTGCGGCGGGTCGGCGCCCCAGACCTCGTCCACCAGCAGGTCGGCCGGGACGGGCCGGCCCTGGCGCAGCACCAGCGCGGTGAGCAGCGCGCGCAGCCGGGCGCCGCCGAGCGGTACGGGGGTGCCGTCGTCGTGGTGGGCCGTGGTGGTTCCGAGGATGCCGTAGTGCACGCGACCATTCTGGGTGACGCCAGGACCGTCCACGCCCGGAACCCCGGCGCCGGACGGTCCGTTCACCTGACACGCCTTGTCCGGGCCGGTCCCGACCCGGCATGATCGACCGTCGTACCGTCCTCCCTGCATCGGAGCCACCCCGCCATGACCTTCGCCGAAACCCAGCGCTCGCGCAGCGAGGACCGCCGGATCAGTCCGGTGTTCTGGGTACTGCTCGCGACCCTCGGCACGGCGGGCTGGGCGGTGGCCACCGGCTACGGCAGCGCGCGGTTCGGCATCTTCCTGTTCGTGGTGTCCGGCTGGGTGGTCTCGCTCTGCCTGCACGAGTACGCGCACGCCCGCACCGCGCTGCACGGCGGCGACATCTCGGTCGGGGCGAAGGGCTATCTGACCCTCAATCCGTTCAAGTACACGCACGCCCTGCTGAGCTTCGTGCTCCCGGTGATCTTCGTGATCCTGGGCGGCATCGGCCTGCCCGGCGGCGCGGTCTACATCGAGCGGCACCGCATCCAGGGCCGGGTGAAGCACAGCCTGATCTCGGCGGCGGGCCCGCTGGTGAACCTGCTCTGCGCGGCCGCCCTGCTGATCCCGATCGGGGCCGGCTGGCTGGACGACCCGTCGGTGTTCGTCGAGCTCGACGGCCGGCAGCTCTCGGTCTCCCCGCTGGCCGCCGCGTTCGGCTTCCTCGGCCTGCTCCAGATCAGCGCGGCCCTGCTGAACCTGCTGCCGGTGCCGGGCCTGGACGGCTACGGCATCGTCGAGCCGTGGCTCTCCCTCAAGACCCGCCGCGCGGTCGAGCCGTTCGCCCCGTACGGGCTGCTGGCGGTCTTCATCCTGCTCTGGCAGTCCGAGGTGAACCGCTGGTTCTTCGACCTGGTCTACTCGGTGATGGAGCTGTTCGGCGCCAACCCGGCGCTCAGCCAGCTCGGCGGCTACCTGTTCCGGTTCTGGGAGAACTAGCCGAACGGGACGGCCTCGGGCCGCTCGCAGGTGCTGGTCACCTCGACCTGGCGGCCCTCGGTGGTGGCGGTCAGCAGGCACTCCATGACGTCGAGCACGTGGTACGCCAGTTCGGCGCCCGCCCGGTGCGGGGTGCCGAGGGCGAGTGAGCGGGCCAGGTCGGCCACGCCGTGACCGCGGGCCGCGTCCCGGTAGCCCGCGCTCGGCGGCACCGTCGACCAGCCCGCCTCGTCGGCGCCGTGCAGGCGGACCTGGCCGTCGAAGTGGTTCGGGTCGGGGACCGAGAGCGAACCGGCCGTGCCGTACACCTCGATGTGCGGCAGCCGGGCGGCCCAGACGTCGAAGCTCATCAGCAGGGTGGTCAGCGCCCCGTCCGCGTGCTCCAGGACGCCGGTGACGTGGGTGGCCACCTCGGCCTCGACCCGGGTGCCGGCCCGGGGTCCGGTGGCGATCGTGCGCACCGGGCGCGGGGTGGCGGCCAGGCCGGTGACCCGGCGGACCGGACCGAGCAGGGTGACCAGGGCGCTCAGATGGTACGGGCCCATGTCGAGCAACGGGCCGCCGCCGGGGCGGTAGTAGAAGTCCGGGTCGGGGTGCCAGAGTTCGTGGCCCGGCGTGGTCATGAAGGCGGTGGCGGCCAGCGGGGTGCCGATCCGGCCCGAGTCGAGCACCGCCCGGGCGGTCTGCAGCCCGGTGCCGAGCACGGTGTCGGGCGCGCAGCCGATCCGGACCCCGGCCGAGGCGGCGGCGGTCAGCAGCTCGCGGGCCTGGCCGGTGGTGGCGGCCAGCGGCTTCTCCCCGTACACGTGCTTGCCGGCCGCGATCGCGCGGTGGGCGACCTCGGCGTGCGCGGCGGGGACGGTCAGGTTGAGCACCAGGTCGACGTCGGCGGCGGCGCAGAGTTCGTCGAGCCCGGCGGCCCGGGCGCCCGGCACGGTGCGGGCGGCGGCCTCGGCCCGGGCGGGGTCCAGGTCGGCGACCGCCGTCACGCGGGTGCCGGGGAGACGGGTGAGGGTGTCCAGGTAGACCGCGCTGATCTTCCCCGCGCCGACCACGCCGACCCGAAGGTCCGTCACGTGGCTGTCCGTCACCTGCTCGCCCATGCCATCCCCTGCCTGAGCATCAGCTCGACCTCGGGGACGGCCAGGTCGGCCGGGGTGTGGCCGATGGTGGTGACGAACACCCGGCCCGCGCCCCACCGCCTGGTCCAGGTCACCGGCATGACCGTGCCCGCGAGTTCGGGGTGGTCGGGGTCCTCGGTGAACGTGGTGGTGGCCAGGACCTCGATCGCCGGGTCGACGTGCAGGTAGTACTGCTCGGTGGTCACCTCGAACGGGCCGACCCCGGCCATCACCGGGTGCCCCGGCGCCACCGGATCGACCCGGTAGCGGACAAACTCGCGCGGGTGGTGGACGAACTGACCGCCCATCATCAGCTGGTAGTCCGTACAGTCCCGGAACGCGTCGACGATCCCACCGTGCCAGCCCGCGAGCCCGGTCCCGGCCCGGACCGCCCGGGACAGCCCGGCGGCCTGCCCGTCGGTGATCCGGCCCATGGTCCAGCACTGCACCACCAGGTCGGTGCCGGCCAGCAGCCGGTCATCGAGGTAGCTGTCCAGGGTGTCGGAGACCGTCACCCCGAAGCCGTCCTGCTCGAGCAGCCGGACACAGTGCCCGGTCGCCTCGACGGGCGCGTGCCCCGCCCAGCCGCCGCGCACCACCAGAGCCGTACCGGACATGCGGCGTCCCCCCGTCGGACCGTTGGTAAAATGTTACATGGCACAGCCCGATTGGCTAGCCCTCCGACGCCGCGGCCTTCGCCTGCCGGGCCCGGCGCAGGTGGTACCAGGCGATGTTGCTGAAGACACCGGCCATCAGCACCCAGATCAGGCCCAGCCAGCGGCCCTGGACCAGCGACACCACGGCGGCGGTCAGCGCGAGCACACAGATGATCAGAGCGAAGAGGGCGTTGCGGGGCATGACGCGGGACTCCTAGGGCCGGGAACGGTCGGCCCCCATTCTCGCCGACCGTTCCGACCGCTCCCGACGGGGCTATGAACTACTGGGATTGAGGGTGTTTTGGTGCACGCAGGTACCCACGTGTGCGTTTTCGTCCCGGCCTGTTGAGTCGTTGGGTCGGCTGTCGGTGGTGTGTGTGAGGGTTGGGGCACCGACTGGGAGGGGGATGACGTGACTCGTCCGAAGAAGAAGCTCCGGCGGATCGACGCGCCGTTCGTTTCCCTCGGCCCGCCGGGTGTGACGGTCCGTGACCGGCTCAAGGGCCTGACTCCCGAGGATGAGAAGGTGCTGCGGCTGGTCGGCGCGCATATGGGGGCTCTGGCGTCGAGGGACCTGAAGGTGCGCTGTGCAGACGGCCTGGATCACGACAATGGGACGTGGGCCGGGCGGAAGCGTGACTTGACCGTGTGGTCGTCGTCGCGGTGGGCCGGGAGTGTCACCAAGGCCACGCACGACCAGTGGGCGCTGTCGCGTCGCTGCCAGGCCGTGCACCTGGACTCGTTGGACGCGGGCATCGGGATGCTGCGGCACCGCCTGTCGCTGCCGGTCGGGGAGAAGGGCACCAAGCGGGCGCCCGGTGGGTACCGCTCCAGGCACGAGTGGTTCGTCAAGTGCCGCCGTCTCGCGGCGCTTCAGGAGCGGCGCGCTCGAGTCGCCGCCGATCGTGAGGCCGGTGTCGTGCATGTAGTGCGCGGCGGACGGAAGTTACTCAACACCCGGCACAACCTCGCCGCCGCGGACCTGACGGAAGCCCGGTGGCGCCAGCGCTGGGAGGTCTCGCGGTGGTTCCTGTCCGCTGACGGGGAGTCGGGCAAACGCTATGGCAACGAGACGATCCGGGTCACACCCGACGGCGAGGTGAGCATCAAGCTGCCCGCCCCGCTGGGCGACCTGGCCAATGCCGGGCACGGCCGGTACATCCTCGCCGCGAAGGTGTCCTTCCCGCACCGGGGCACCGAGTGGGCCGACCGGATCGAGGGCAACCGGGCGGTCGCCTACCGCATCCACTACGACGCCGCTCGCGGTCGCTGGTACCTCGACGCGGCATGGACCAGGCCCGTCGTCCAGACCATGCAGCTGGCCACCGCCCGCGCCCAAGGCATGGTCGGCGTGGACACCAACGCCGACCACCTCGCCGCCTGGCACCTCGACGTCCACGGCAACCCCGTCGGCAACCCGCACCGCTTCCCCTACGACCTGAGCGGGTCGGCCGATCACCGCGACGCGCAGATCCGACACGCCATCACCCGCCTCCTCCACTGGGCCAAACGTTGCGGCGTCAACGCCATCGGCCTGGAGAACCTCGACTTCACCGCCGAGACCACCCGGGAGAAGCACGGCCGCAAGAAGCGGTTCCGCCAGCTGATCTCCGGCATACCGACCGGCAAGCTCAAGGCCCGGCTCGTGTCGATGGCCGCCGAGAGCGGCCTGGCCATCGTCGCGGTCGATCCCGCCTACACCAGCGTCTGGGGCGCACAGCACTGGCAGAAGCCACTCGCCACCCCACGGCGCACCACCACCCGACACGACAGCGCCGCTGTCGCCATCGGACGACGCGCCCTCGGACACCCGGTCCGGCGACGGACGACACCGCCCCGTGCGCACCAGAGCGATGCGCACGGGCATCGGACCGTCCAGGCCCAACCAGGCACCCGAGGGCGTGAGGAAACCCGCCACCCCACCACGGAGCGTGCACACGATGCACGCAGCCGGACGGGGACAACGAGAACGCGGGCGACCAGCGCACCCAAAACCGTTCGGGATCCGCGCAGTGCCAGGACGTGGGTCCAAGACCCACTCCTGCCCACTGGTTAGGAACGGTCACACGTCGGTGATCCGGATGCCCGCGTGGGCCTTGTAGCGGCGGTTCACCGAGATCAGGTTGGCGACCAGGGACTCGACCTGGTGGGCGTTGCGCAGGCGGCCCGCGAAGATGCCGCGCATGCCGGGGATCCGGGCGGCCAGGGCCTGGACCAGTTCGGTGGCCTCGCGGTCCTCGCCGAGGACCAGGACGTCGGTGTCGATCCGCTCGATCGACTCGTCCTGCAGCAGCACCGCCGAGAGGTGGTGGAAGGCGGCGGTCACCCGGGAGTCCGGCAGCAGGGCGGCGGCCTGCTGGGCGGCGCTGCCCTCCTCCGGCTTGAGCGCGTAGGCGCCCTGCTTGTCGAAGCCGAGCGGGTTGACGCAGTCCACCACGATCTTCCCGGCCAGCTCCTCGCGCAGTGCCGAGAGGGTGGCGGCGTGGCCGTCCCACGGCACCGCGACGATCACGATGTCGCTCTGCCGGGCGCAGTCGGCGTTGTCCGCGCCCCGTACGCCGAGGCCGATCTCGGCGGCCGCGGCCTCCGCGCGCTCGGCCGTCCGGGAACCGATCACCACCTGCTGGCCGGCCTTGGCCAGCCGGAGGGCCAGCCCACGCCCCTGGTCGCCGGTGCCGCCGAGGACGCCGACCACCAGACCGGAGACGTCGGGAAGCGCGGGCGGGGTCACTGAATCGTGGGTAGTCATGTCGAAGATCCTGCCAAAGCCCCCCGGCCTGCTCCATCCTCTGCTCCATGGACGCGGTGAGAGTTTCAGCACTACGCGAGCGGCTGGCCGGTACCGGCTGGCCCGAGTCCGCGCTGGTCTTCGCCGGGGCGCTGCGCCGTTCGGTGGGCCGCCGCACCGCGCGGGGCCTGCTGCTGGTCGGCACCGAGGCGTACGAACCCTGGCACCTGGCCGCCCACCTGGACGAGGAAGCCACCCGCTCGGGGGTCCCCCGGCTGGCCCCCACCCTGCTGCGGCACCGGGTCGAGCCCGGCGCCCCCGCCCATCTCTCGTACGGGCTGCGCGGGCTGACGGAGGCTCGGCGGGGTGCGACCGTGCTGCTGGTGGCGCCCGCCTCGGCGGAGGCCCGTCTGCTGGAGCGGGTGCAGGACGCCAGGCGCGGCGGGGCCACCGTGCTCGCGCTGGACACCGGTGACCCGGAGCTGGCCGCGCTCGCGCACGAACGGCTGACCGTGCCGGCCGCCGAGCCGGAGCCCTTCGACCTGATCCAACACCTCGTCAGCTCGGCCGCCGGGGCGCCCGCCTCTCGGCTGGCCAGGCTGGCCGAGCGCCTGACCGGGTCGCCCGTCGCGCACTGGTAGGCGCACCGGTGGTCGCGTCGGTAATTCGGTTGCAGCCGTTCGGCCGGAAATCGCACCATGCCCCGTGACCAAGCAACCCTCGCGCTGGCAGCGCATCCGTCCCGACCTCACCCCGTGGCGGTCCTCCCGGGACTTCCGGCTGCTCTGGAGCTCGGGCTGCGTCTCGGCCTTCGGCAGCTTCCTCACCTATGTCGCGGTGCCGCTGCAGATCAAGCACCTGACCGACTCCACCTTCGCGGTCGGCCTGATCGGCGCGTTCGAACTGGTGCCACTGATCGTCTTCGGCCTCTGGGGCGGCGCGCTCGCCGACGCGCTGGACCGGCGCAAGCTGGTGCTCCGCTCGGAGGCCGGTCTGCTGCTGCTCTCCGGCCTGCTGCTGCTGAACGCGCTGCTGCCAAACCCGCTGCTCTGGCCGATCTACCTGGTGGCCGCCCTGGTCGCCGCCCTGGACGGACTCCAGCGCCCGGCGCTGGACTCGCTCACCCCTCGGATCGTCGCGCACGACCAGCTGACCGCCGCCTTCGCGCTCAACTCGCTCTACCGCAACGCCGCTTCGGTGGCCGGCCCGGCCCTGGCCGGGGTGATCGTCGCGGTGGCCGGGGTGCAGGTCGCGTACGGGCTGGACGTGCTCACCTTCGGCGTCTCGCTGCTGCTGCTCGCCCGGATGCGGGCCGTCCCGCCGTCCACCGGCGCGGAGAAGCCCTCGCTGGGCGCGATCGTCACCGGCATCAAGTACGCCTGGAGCCGCCGCGACCTGCTGAGCACGTACGTCATCGACACCTGCGCGATGCTGTTCGCCTACCCGGTGGCGATCTACGCCTTCTGGGCCTCGGACCTGCGCGCCGACTGGGCGCTCGGCCTGATGTACGGCGCGACCGCCGCCGGTGCGCTGGTGGTCTCGGCGACCAGCGGGTGGACCTCGGGGATCCACCGGCACGGCCGGATGCTGGTGCTGGCCGCGCTCGGCTGGGGTGTCGCGATCGCGCTGGCCGGGCTGGTCGGCAACATCTGGCTGGTGCTGCTCTGCCTGGCCGTCGCCGGTGGCGCCGACCAGATCAGCGGGGTGGCCAGGTCGACCATCTGGAACCAGTCGATCCCGGACCAGCTGCGCGGCCGGCTCGCCGGGGTGGAGCTGCTCAGCTACTCGGTCGGCCCGCAGCTCGGCCAGGTCAGGGCGGGCGGCATGGCCGGTCTGGTCGGCGTCCGCGGCTCGGTCTGGATGGGCGGTCTGGCCTGCGTGGTCGGCGTGCTCGGGCTGGCCGCCGCGGTGCCGAGCCTGCTGCGCTACGACGACCGGACGGACGAGCACGTCGCGCTGGTCCGGGCCCAACACGAGGCCCAGCACGAGGCCGATGCGGCCGCCCGGGAGGCGGCCGCCGTCTGACGCCGGGTCAGCCCTTCGGCTCCTGCCCGTCGTTCCAGCGCGGGTCCTGGCGCCACTCCTGGTTCCGCTCGGCGGCGGTCTCCAGCGCGCGGCCCGCCTCCTCCCGGGTGGCGTACGGGCCGAGCCGGTCCTTGGCCGGGCACTCCGGGCCCTCCTCGACCTTGGCGTGCTTGATGCACCAGAACCACTCGCCGGGCTTGCCGGTCGGCTTGCTCCTGCCGAACACCATCGACTGCTCCCTCCGTCGTCCTGTGACGATCATGCCCCGCACGCGGCTTCGCACGCACAGCCGGGTCCTCGGTGGACCGGCCGATAGACTCGCGGCCATGGCTCTCGTACCCGGCATCCAGTCCCCCATCCGCAAGGTCCCCGCGCACATCCCGCGCCCGGAGTACGTCGGCAAGCCCAAGCCGACCCCGTACACCGGCCCCGAGGTGCAGACCGCGGAGACCATCGAGAAGATGCGGATCGCCGGGCGGATCGCGGCGCAGGCGATGGCGGAGGCCGCCAAGCTGATCGCCCCGGGCGTGACCACCGACGAACTCGACGCGGTCGCCCACGAGTACATGTGCGACCACGACGCTTACCCGTCCGACCTCGGCTACCGGGGCTTCCCCAAGTCGGTCTGCACCTCGATCAACGAGGTGATCTGCCACGGCATCCCGGACTCGACGGTCCTTCAGGACGGCGACATCGTCAACATCGACGCCACCGCCTTCATCCACGGCGTGCACGGCGACCTGAACGCCACCTACCTCTGCGGCGACGTGGACGAGGAGTCCCGGCTGCTGGTCGAGCGCACCAGGGAGTCACTCGACCGGGCCATCAAGGCCGTCAAGCCGGGCCGGCAGATCAACGTGATCGGCCGGGTGATCGAGTCCTACGCCAAGCGGTTCGACTACGGCGTGGTCCGCGACTTCACCGGCCACGGGATCAACACCTCGTTCCACTCCGGCCTGGTCGTCCCGCACTACGACAGCGAGCGGGCCACCGAGGTGATCAAGACCGGGATGACCTTCACCATCGAGCCGATGCTCACCCTGGGCACGTACGACTACGACATCTGGGCCGACGGCTGGACGGTGGTCACCAAGGACCGCAAGCGCACCGCCCAGTTCGAGCACACCCTGGTGGTCACCGCCAACGGCGCCGAGATCCTGACGCTGCCTTAGCTCATCAGGTGGGCGCGGTCAGCCGATCAGCCACTGCTCCTCGGCGACCGCGCCCACCTCGGTGCAGGCGTCGGTCAGCACGTCGAGCACCCGGAGCGCGTCCGGCAGGGCGTGCTCCGGGCCGCGCAGCCAGCGCACCTCGGAGCCGTCCGGCAGCGAGGCCGGCGGCAGCAGGGTGTACGAGCCGCGGCAGTGCCAGCGCAGGCCGGGGTGTTCGGACATGGTGTCGGGCGTGCTGTCCAGCACGCTCGGCCACCACTCGTCCTCGTCGACCGGGGTGCCCCTGGTCGCGGTGAAGAAGAGGTAGCGGTCCTCGCCGACGGCGGCCACCGGGCCGTGCACGCCGAGCGCGTCGAGCCGCTCCAGCGCCAGCCTGCCTGCCTCGGCCGGGACGTCCAGCACGTCGTGGGCGCGGCCGGTGGCGGTGATGAAGTTGGCCTGCGGATCGCGGGACAGCCAGCGGGCCAGCTGCTCCGGATCGACGGTGGCCTGGGACTGCCAGGCGAACGAGACGGGGTGCTGGGCCGGCGCCGGACAGCCGACCCGGTCACACGAACAACGGTGCCCCGCCGGGTGCGCGGCCGGCGCCAGCGGGAAGCCCGCGCGCACCGCACCGAGCAGCAGATCCAGTCGACCCGCCGCGTCCACCCCGGTCGCGGCGGTGGCACGCTCGCGCTCTCGTCGCTGCCACCAACTGGTCCACCTGCTGCTGCTGGCTTCCATCGGGCCCCTTCCGCACCTGCTGTAGCTGCCGTGCCTGGTGTGACACAGCGACCGACGCAACATCCGACGCAACGCCGGAGCCCGCCCCGTTACTTCCCGGGAGCGCGGTTGGTCCGGCAGCCTTGCCGAAGGCCGGAGCCGGTGGTGCCGGACGGCCGAACGCCCGGGGGCACGGTACGGACCACGAGAGTTGAGGCTCGGCGGGCAGGCGCACCGTGCACACCCCACCCGGCCCGTACGAGGGCCCGCCGACCCGGGAAACCCCGAGGGCGTACAGAGCAGGATAAGGGTGTCGGGGGGGCCGTTCCGACCGGGGGCGGTGCTGCGCTGGTCACACCGGCTCCCGATCTCCTTCACATCCTGGTCCCAGCGCCGCCGTAGGGTGGAGCCGTGAGAAGCACGGACACCGAATTCCATGGCGGCCCGCTGGACGGGCGGGTGCTGCCCATCGCGCTGACCCCGTTCAACAACGTCCCGAAGACCTACCGGGTGCCGGTCCCGGCCCACGGTGAGACCCCGGCCACCACGCTGGTCTACCACCGGGCCAAGGAGTACGACCCCAAGGGCCGCTGGCGCTGGCGCTACGAGTACGCCCCCGAGGGCTGACGTCCCCTCAGTCGGGGTGGTTTGCCCGGCGCCGAAAAGTTTTTTCTCAGCGCTGTCACACTCGCGCACCCCGCCGGGTCAATGCAGTGAGACGCGACGGAGCAAGCCCGCTCCGAAGCCCGCCCGCTGAGGAGACCCCCTGATGAACACCGCCTACGTCGTCGTCACCGTGCTCGCCGCCGCCATGACCGGCTTCTCGGCCTTCTCCCTGCTGCGCCGGGCCGACTTCGTCGTCCAGTCGATGGTCCAGTACCAGGTACCGCGGAGCTGGTGGACCCCGCTCGGCCTGGCCAAGGCCGCCGGTGCGCTCGGCCTGGTGGTCGGCCTGTTCGTCCCCTTCATCGGCATCGCCGCCACCGTGGGCCTGGCGCTCTACTACCTCGGCGCCGTGATCACCTGCGTCCGGGCCCGCTCCTACGCCCACGCCGCGTTCCCGCTGATCTACCTGGCCCCGGCCCTGGTCGCCTGCGGCCTCGGCCTCGCCGCCTGATCCGCCCGCGGGCGCTCCGTCCGACCCCGTGCCGCCCGGCGGCACGGGGTCGACGCCGTCTTGACGGTGTGTCAGTGGGACGTGCCAGGCTGGCGCCCGCAGGGGGACCTTCGGGAAAAGGGGGGGCGGATGGGGACGGCGGGAGCGCTCGTCAGGGAGGTCCGGCGGGCCGGGACGACGGTGGCCCGGCTGCGCGAACTCGTCGGTGGGGAGCCGGAGGTGGCGCGGGCGGTGGCGGCCCGGATCGGGCTGACGCCGGCGCTGGCCGAGGAGCTGGCGGTGCGGTGGGCCGGTGACCGGGCGGGGGTCGGGGTGCTGCGGGCGCTGGCCGCCCAGCCGGCCACCGGTTCCGAGTGGCTGGCGCTGTTCTCCGTGCATCCCGACGAGTTGGTGCGCCGGGCGGTCGCGGCGCACCGGTCGACCCCCAAGCCGACCGTCCGGGCGCTGGCCGCGGACAGCGCGGTGAGCGTCCGCTGCGCGGTGGCGGCCAGGGACAGGCTGCCCCGCCGGGTGGTGCCCGTCCTGCTCGACGATCCGGCGGCCGAGGTACGGCAGACGATGGCCCGGCGGCCCACCGCCGAACCGGACCGGTGGCCGGCCCCCGTACCGGCCACCTCCGACTGGCGGGCCCGGTTCGACCGGCTCGACCGGGACGGCGCCGCCGCGATCGCCGACCGGGTCGAGGGCAACATCACCGAGTACCTGACGGACCCGCGCATCGGCTGGTACCTGCACTCCGGCGACCTGGTCGCCCCGGCGGACCTCGACCACGACGTCGCGCTGGTGGTGGACGGCGACCTGACGGTGCACGGCTTCCTGGACGACAGCTCCTCCGGGCTCGGGCTGCTGGTAGTGCTCGGCGACCTGACGGTCCGCCACCTGGTCTCCTGGGGCTCGGTGCACGTCACCGGGGACCTGCACGCCGAGGGGGTGGTCCACGGCTCCTACGACGACCACGTCTTCGAGGTGACCGGTCTGGTGCACGCCCGGGCCGTGGTGATGGCGGACAGGTCGGCGCGCTCCAAGGTCGGCGAGGTCGGAGTGGAGATCGGCTGCCACGATCCGACCGGGGCCCGGCTCCGGGCCGGGACGGGCTGATCCGGGCCGTGTCGCCCGCGGCCCGGGCCACCCGTACCGACTACCGTGGCGGCCATGGCTGGTGAGAGTGATCTGCGGAAGCTGCTGAGCGGGATGCGCCCGGAGCTCAACCCCGGGCGGTACGTGTACTGCACGCTGGCGGCCCGGGTGCCGGTCGGACTGCAGCCGATCGTCACGGTGGCCGAACCCGAGGGCCCCACCGTGGTGGTGGCGCAGGAGGAGGCGGACGCGCTCGGGCTGCCGTACGAGTACGTGGCCGCCTGGATCACGCTGCGGATCCACTCGGCGCTGGAGGCGGTCGGCCTGACCGCCGCGGTGGCCACCCGGCTGGCGGCGGAGGGCATCAGCTGCAACGTGGTGGCGGGTTTCCACCACGACCACCTGTTCGTCGAGGCCGCCGATGCCGAACGGGCCGTCGCCACCCTGGAGAAGCTCGCCGCCGAACAGCGCTGAGGCGCGGGAGAGCCGACCGACCGGCTCCCCCGTGCCCCTGATCAAGCTGGAGCGCCTGGTAGAGCGGCCAGGTCGGCGCGCAGCCACTGCTCCCGGGCCGAGCCCGCCGACATGCGTTGGAGTTCAGCGTGACGATGTGCCAGGTGCCGACGTCGTAGGAGTACTGCCGTGCTGCGCCAGTACGTACTCTGACGACCCGTCAGTGCGATGGATCAGGGCGTGCCCGAACCGCCCCGGAGCCCTTGACAGGTGTAGACCACTGCGGTTGAGTCCCCTCACACAGTCCCGTACCGGCCCCGCTTCCCGGCGGGCCCCCACCGGACGTATCTGTAGTCGATCGTGCGGCCCCCACCGCACGTAGGGGTGATGAAGTGTCGACAAAACGACTCCTGGCCCTGCTCTCCGCGATGGTCATCGCGGTCGGCCTGGCCGTCCTGCTGCCCGCCGCCGCCTCGGCCGCGAGCTGCGCCACCGCCTGGAGCTCCTCCGCCGTCTACGTGGGCGGCAACACCGCCTCGTACAACGGCCACAACTGGTCCGCCAAGTGGTGGACCCAGAACGAGACCCCGGGCGGCAGCTCGGGCGTCTGGGCCGACCAGGGCACCTGCGGCGGCAGCACGCCGACCCCGACCCCGACCCCGACCGCCACCTCCGGCAGCTGCAACTACCCCGCCTGGGTGGCCGGTCAGACCTACACCACCGGCAGCATCGTCAAGTACACCGACGGCAAGTACTACGTCGCCGAGCACGACAACCCGGGCTACGACCCGGTGATCAGCACCTGGTACTGGGACCCGTACACCTGCGGCGGCGGCTCGACCCCCACGCCCACCGCCACCGCCACCCCGGGCGGATTCCCGGTCAGCGAGGCCCAGTTCAACCAGATGTTCCCGAGCCGGAACTCGTTCTACACCTACAGCGGGCTGACCGCCGCGCTCAGCGCCTACCCGGCGTTCACGGGCACCGGCAGCGACACCGTCCGCAAGCAGGAGGCCGCCGCCTTCCTCGCCAACGTCAGCCACGAGACCGGTGGCCTGGTCTACGTGGTCGAGCAGAACACCGCCAACTACCCGCACTACTGCGACACTTCGCAGTCGTACGGCTGCCCGGCCGGACAGGCCGCGTACTACGGGCGCGGCCCGATCCAGCTCAGCTGGAACTTCAACTACAAGGCGGCCGGTGACGCGCTCGGCATCAACCTGCTGAACAACCCCAACCTGGTGCAGACCGACGCGGCCGTCGCCTGGAAGACCGCCCTCTGGTACTGGAACACCCAGAACGGCCCCGGCACCATGACCCCGCACAACGCGATGGTCAACGGCTACGGCTTCGGCGAGACGATCCGCAGCATCAACGGCTCGCTGGAGTGCAACGGCGGCAACCCCGCCCAGGTGCAGAGCCGGATCAACGCGTACCAGAGCTTCGTGCAGATCCTCGGCACGGTGGCCGGCTCGAACCTGAGCTGCTGACCCCGAAAGGGCGGGTGCGCACCCCCGTTGGACGCACCCGCTCTCCCGGCCCCGGGCCTCAGCCCAGCTTCATCAGCTGCGCGGTCGGGGCGCTCGGGGTGCCCGGACCACAGGCCATCACACTCACCAGCGCCTGGGCCGTCCGGGCGGTCTCCGCCGAGGAGTTGAACGGGTTGCCCGAGTAGCTGATCTGCCGGTGGCCCGTCACATCGCCCATCAGCATGGTGGAGTACCCGGGGATGCCCCCGTCGTGACCCCAGAACTCACCGCAGGGCAGGGTGGTCCGCCACAACCCGAGGCCGTACCCCACCCCGCGCTCGAGTGCCTGCGGCGAGGGCGTCTTCATCTCGGCCAGCTCGGCCGGGCGCAGCAGCCGGCCGCCGAGCAGCGCCGCGTTGAACCGGGTCAGGTCCGCCGTGGTGGAGATGCCCGCACCCGCCGAGCTCGCCATCGACGGGTTCAGCCGGGTCACGTCGATCCGGGTGTCGTCGAACTTCAGGTAGCCCTTGGCGTGCGGCCCGGGGACCGCCATCGAGGTGCCCGGCATCGAGGTGTCGTGCAGACCGAGTGGCTGGATGATCCGCCGCTCCACCTCCTTCGCCCAGCCCCGGCCGGTGACCTTCTCGATCAGCAGCCCGGCCACGATGTAGTTGGTGTTGGAGTAGGACCAGTCGGCGCCGGGGGCGAACAGCGGCTCGTGCCGGAAGGCCATCGCCAGCAGGTCCTGCGCCCGGTAGGTGGTCGCCCGGCCGCCCTCGGCCCAGGCCCGCAGCCCCTCCGGGCTGCTCATGCCGAGCTGTTCGTCACCGGTGTAGCTGTACAGCCCGCTGGTGTGGTTGAGGATCTGACGGACGGTGATGTTCGCGCCGTTGGGCACCGTGCCCGGCAGGTAGCGCTCGATCGGATCGTCCAGCTTCACCTTCCGCTCGGCCACCAGCTGGAGCACCACGGTGGACACGAAGGTCTTGGTGGTGCTGCCGATCCGGAATCGGCCGTCCGCCCGGGCCGGCGCTCCGGTGTCCAGATCGGACTGCCCGGCCGCGCCCTGCCAGACCGTCCGGCCGTCCTGTACCACCCGGCCCAGCACGGCGCTGGCGCCGCCGGCCTCGACCACGTCGTGCAGCGCCCGGTCGAGCGCCACCCGGTCGGTGGGAACGCCCGCCGCCACCGTGACCGCCTGCCGGGGTACGTCGGCCGCTCCCGCGACCGGTGCCACCACCGCGACCACCGTCGCGGCGGCCAGTGCCACCGCCGCTGCCCGGAGTGCCGTGCGCCCGCGTCCGTTGAGCATCAGTCAGTTCCCCTCGATCAGTTCGGCCGGAGTCCCTTCCGGCTGCCCCACTCTCACAGCCTGCGCCGGGCCGACGCGTCCACCGCAGGTCCACCCCCTGTCGTCCCGGAGACCGAACCGGTTCTCCCCCTGCCGGGGGGCACCACCCCTACCCGCCTGAGGGTGCTGGCCGAAAACCGATCAGGGACGCCGACGGCCCGCACCCCCGGGAAGGGGATGCGGGCCGCTTGGAGCAGGGGTCAATTCAGGCTGCCTGCCATGGCGTTGAGCAGACTGCCGGCGTTGTCGTCGTTCTCCAGGGCGAAGGCGAACATTCCGGCCAGCCCCTTGGACTTGGCGTACGCGCCGCGGGCCTGGATCGCCTGCGGGGTGTCACCGGTCCAGAAGTTGGTGCCGTCGTAGATCCAGGAGCTCTCCGTCACCGGGTCCCAGTGCGTGTTGGCCGCGGTCGGGGTGAGCTCCCGCCAGGCGGCCAGACCGGCCTCCTGGCTGAGCGGCTTGGCCGGGGTCGGGCCGGTCGCGGTCTGGTAGAGACCGAAGTTGGCCCCGGCCGGGACACCGGTCCAGCCCCGCCAGTAGAACGGGATCCCGAGCACCAGCTTGTTGGCCGGGAAGCCGCCCGCGATGCCGTACTCCGGCAGGCCGGTGGTGTACGCGGTGAGCGCGGTGTCCACGTTGTACTTGCGGTTGCCCGGGGTGATCGGCGTGGCCGGGTCGGCCGGGCTGTCGTGCAGCGGGTCCTGCAGGTTGGTCGGGCCCTTGGCGTCCCAGGCGCCGTGCATGTCGTAGGTCATCACGTCGGCGTAGTCCAGGTAGGCGCCGATCCTGTCGGTCTCCAGGTACTGGATCTTGTCCTGCCCGGCCGGCAGTGCGGCGGTGAGCAGGAAGCGCTTGCCGAGCGGGGCGCCGTACGCGTCCAGCTGCTCGCGGAACTCCTTGAGCAGCAGGGTGAAGTTCTGCTTGTCGGCGGTCGAGGTGTGGTTGCCCACGTGGCCGCCGGCCGAGCCCGGGTACTCCCAGTCCAGGTCGATGCCGTCGAACAGACCGGCCGCCGCCGCGACGCCGCCGGACGGGTCGCCCGCGACGTTCTTCGGCAGGTCGCCCTTGAGGAACATGTTCAGGCAGGAGGAGACGAAGGCCTTCCGCTTGGCATCCGTGGCGGCCGCGTCGGAGAAGTACTTCGAGTAGGTCCAGCCGCCGATCGAGATGGTCAGCCGCAGGTTCGGGTACTTGGCCTTGAGCTGGCGGAGCTGGTTGAAGTTGCCCTTGATCGGCTGCTCGTAGACGTCGGTGGAGCCGTCCACGCTGGTCGCCGAGGTGTAGTCCATCTGGTAGTCGGCGTACGCGTCGCCAGCGCCGTCACCCGCGTTGGGGTTGTCCTCGTGCGTCGCGTCGGAGGCCTTCACGGCCTCGAAGCAGGTGTGCGAGGTCGGGTGGATGTTGGCGAACGCGTAGGTGATCACGTCCAGCTTGGCGGCCGAGCCGGTGGTGTCGACGTTCTTCGCGAAGTAGGTGTTCTCGTACACGCCCCACTGGTCGAAGTAGGCCGAGCGGTACGGGCCGGTGGCCGGGGCCACCGCCGTGGTCACGGTGACCGGCGTCGACTGGCCGGAGGCGTGGCCCGCGCCGTCGTACCCCTGCACGCTGAAGCTCGCGGTGGTGCCGGGCAGCAGCGAGCTGACGGTGACCCTGGTGCCCATCGAGGTGGCCACCAACTGCCCCTGGCGGTACACCTTGTAGGCCGGGACGTTGTCGGTCTGGTCGGTGGACGGCTGCCAGGAGAGCACCACCGCGTTGTGCGTGACCTGCTCGACCTTCAGGCCGGCGGGCGTGCTGACCTTGCCGTCGCCGACCGGGCCGGACGGGCTGCCGCTCGGGCTGGGGCTGGCACTGCTGGACGGCGTGACGCTCGGGCTCGCGCTCGAACTCGCGCTGGGGCTGGCGCTGTTGGACGGGGTGACGCTCGGCGACGGGCTGGACCCGGCCGGTCCGGTCAGCGTCAGGTCGTCGGCCCGGTAGGTGCCCTGGCCGTACCAGCCGTGTGTGAAGACGGTCACCGAGGTGGTGCTCGCGCCGGTCTTGAAGCTGGTGGAGAGCTGGCTCCAGCCGGTGGCCGAGGGGGTCCAGGTCTGCGCGTTCACCCCGGTGCCGGTGGCACCCAGGTAGACGTAGCTGCCCTGGACCCAACCCGCCAGCGTGTACGTGGTGTTGGGCTGGACGGTGACGGTCTGCTGGCACTGCGCGGTGGCACCGGCGGTGGCCGCCGCGCTCAGCGCGTACGAGCCGCCGTGCACGGGGTTGCCGATCACCGACCCGCTACCACCGGCACAGCTCCAGCCGGCCAGCGACCCGGTCTCGAAGTCGGCGTTGGACAGCAGGTTGACCGTGGCGGCGGAGGCCGAGTCCAGTGAGGCGACCACCGCGACGCTGCCGGTGGAGAGCGCGGCGGCGAGCGCGAGAGCGCCCGCTCTCCGCCGCGAAGTGGCCCGGGGCGCGACAGGGCGCCCGGGCAGGGCTCGTTCGAGCATGGGTGACGTTCCTCCGGAGGAGTGGGGTTTCCGGCGGTGCAAGCGACCCGGCTGGGAGACGGGGCGCCCGGTGGGGGATGGGGAGCCCTCGGGGCCGTACCTGAGCACGACAGGTGACAGATTGGACTGGACCAATGGGGCCGTCAATAGCCTGCGTGCGGACTGACCCGACGTCAGCAGACCTTCTTTACCCGCGCTCTGCGCCATCCGCGCTGGTCAGTACGGTGGCCGCCGCAAAAGGTAAAGAAAGTTTCCATCCTTTCGCGACAGTCACCGAGTAGACACTGTCTACACGCCCTGGTAGACAGTGTCTATGACAAGCGAAGACCTCGACCTGCGTACCCGGCTGGTGGCCGCCGGAGTCGAGCTGCTGGCCGAAGAAGGCCTGGCGGCACTCTCCCTGCGCGAGATCGCCCGCCGGGCCGGGGTCTCGCACGGCGCCCCGCGCCGGTACTTCCCGACTCACCTCACCCTGCTCTCCGCGATCGCCCGCGAAGGCTTCGGGCAGCTCGGCGCGCTGACCGCCGGCGCCGCCGGGCCGACGCCCCGGGCCCACGTCGCCGAACTGGCCCGGGTCTACCTCGAGTTCGCCCGGAGCAACCCGGGCATGTACGAGCTGATGTTCCGTCACGACCTGCTGGAGAGCGGTGAGCTCGGCCTGCGCGACACCAGCCTGCCGCTGTTCGAGCAGCTGGTCCGGCTGGTCGCGCAGCTCCGTCCGGAACCGGCCGTGGTCGCGGGCGCGCTCTGGGCCAACCTGCACGGACTGGCGCAGCTCCGGCGCTGGGGCAGTCTCCAACTCGCCACTGGTACCGAGGACTTCGAGCCCGTTCTGCGATCCGCCCTGGACGCCCACCTCGGCCCGGAGACCCGGTGAACCCCCGCCGCCGACAGCGGCTGACCCTGGCCGGGAGCATCACCGGCGCCATGGTGGTGGCCCTGGACGGCACCGTGCTGACCGTTGCCCAGCCCACCCTGCAGCGTGACCTGGACGCCTCGTTCGCCCAGGTCCAGTGGACCAGCACCGGGTACCTGATCGCGGTCGCCGCGCTGCTGGTCTTCGCGGGCCGCCTCGGCGACCGGTACGGCCACCGCCGGGTCTTCGCCGTCGGGGTGCTCGGCTTCGCCGCCACCTCGGCGGCCATCGGCCTGGCCCCCGGCATCGGCTGGGTGATCGGTCTGCGGGTGCTCCAGGGCGTGTTCGGGGCGTTGCTGCAACCCGCCACCCTCGGCATGCTGCGCGCCGCCTACCCGGCCGACCGGCTCGGCATGCCGATCGCCCTGCGCACCAGTGCGATCGGCCTGGCGGCCGCCGCCGGACCGGTGGTCGGCGGCGCGCTCACCACCCACTTCGGCTGGCGGGCGGTCTTCTTCCTCGGCGTCGCGCCCGCCCTGCTGGTCGGCCTGCTCGCCCTCCTGGTCCGCCTGCCCGAACCCACCCGCCGGGTCGGCCTGGACCTCCCCGGCGCCGCCCTGCTCGCCCTCACCCTGGCCTGCCTGGTGCACGCCCTCACCACGCTGCCCGCCCCGAGCCTGCCGAGCGCCGCCCTCGGTGTGGCCGCCGCCGCCCTCTTCGTCCGGCACGAACGCCGGACCCCCAATCCCCTGCTGCCCGTTGGCATCCTCCGCCCGACGGCTGCGGGCCCGGCCCTCGGGGTGCTGGTCGGCGCCTCGGCCGCGATGTTCGGGACGCTCTTCCTCGCCACCTACCACCTCCAGGACGTGCTCGGCCTGGACCCGCTGGGCAGCGGCCTGCGCGCCCTGCCGCTGGCCGTCCTGATGGTGCTGGCCGCCCCGGCCGCCGCCGTGCTGATGCGCCGTCACGGCGCCCGCCGGACCGCGGTCTCGGGCCTGCTGCTGATCGGCCTCGGCATCCTGCTGCTCGCCCGGCTCGACCGGTCCTCCGGCTGGTCCTCCGGGTGGACCTCCGGCTGGTTCGACACCACCGGCGGCTTCCTGCTGCTGGGCGCGGGCTTCGGCAGCGTGATGGTCACCGCGACCGCCGTCATCGTGCGCCGTGCCGCCCTGGACAACGCCGGGGTCGCGGGCGGCCTCCAGCAGACCGCGATGAACCTCGGCCCCACCCTCGGCGTCGCGGGCGCGACCACCCTCACCACCCTCGGCCTGGCCACCGGCCCCGCCCTGCTGACCTTCGCCGCCCTGGCCACCCTGACCGCCGCCGCCCTGGCCACCCGGCTGCCGGGGCCGACGGACCAGCAGTCCGACCGTCCGTCAGGCCGCGCCGGATCGCTCCACCGTCCGGTGCACCGTGAGCGGGACCGACCTGCGCAGCGTCGACCGGGGTGAGCGCGGCCGCCGGTGCGCGCCCGGCGCCTTCCGGGGGACGATCCGCAGCAGGCGGTACGCGGCGAGCTGGGTGAGCGCCCCGGCGGCCATCGCCGTCCACACGCCGTTGACGCCGATCAGCCGGGACAGCCCGTACCCGGACGGGAGTTGGACCGCGAAACCCAGCGCGGTGGCCAGCACCAGGGCCCGGCCGCGCCCCGCCGCCTGGAGCACGCCGCCGAGGCCGACCACCAGCGCGTACGGGAGCAGATAGAGGCACATCAGGCGGAGGAACGCGAGGGACTGCGCCACCACGGCCGGGTCCCGGGTGAACAACTCGGTGAGCGGCCCGCCGGCGGTGGCGCACAGTGCGGTGGCCGCCGCGCCCACCGAGGCGGCCAGGATGGCGGTGTCCAGGGCCAGCGCGGGGAGTTGGTCCGCCCGCCCGGCCCCCGCGCGCCGCGCGGCCTCGATCCCGGCGACCTGCCGGATGGCGTAGAACGCCATGGTCGCCACCAGCAGGATCCGGTACCCGATGCCGTACCCCGCCACCGCCGCGACGCCGAACGAAGCCACCAGGCCCAGCTGCACCATGCCGACCGCCATCCGAGCGGTGAAGTCCACGCCGAACGAGAGCCCTGCAGCCATGATTTGACGTGCCGTCCGTACCGATACCCGCCCAGGCACCCGCACCCGGCGGTGCAGCGCCAGGGCCACGGCCAGTGCCACGGCCCGCGAGGCGACCAGCGCCAGCGCGGCGCCGCTCACCCCGAGCGCGGGCACCGGTCCGGCGCCGAAGATGAGCAACGGGTCGAGGGGGAACAGCAGGAGGTTGCCCAGCAGGGCGGTCCGCATCGGCGTCCGGGTGTCACCCGAGCCCTTGAAGAGGTCGTCGGCCACCTTCTGGGCGAAGAAGACCACCAGTCCCGGGAACGCCACCGCCAGGTACCCGGCGGCCAGTTGGGCCGCCTGCCCGTCGAGGAAAAGCCCGGCCACGGACTCCCGGTACAGCGCCCCAGGGACGGCCAGGGCCACCGAGCCCAGACCGCACAGCCACCAGGCGGTCGTGCCGACCCGGCCCGCCTCGGCGGCATCCCCGGCGCCGCGAGCCCGGGACAGCCGGAGGCTGGTGCCGGAGCTGACCACCAGGACCAGCCCGAGCAGCAGGTGCTCGATCCCGGTGGCCAGCGTGACCGCCGCGACCGCGGGACCGCCGAGGCGGGCCACCCAGAACGTGGTGATGATCGACGCGATCACGCCCGAAAGCAGCTCGACGTAGACCGGCCAGGCGAGCCCGGCCAGCCGTGAAACATGTCCCCGCAACGACTTCTCTTCCCCCGAAACAACGTCAATGCGCCTCTGACGAGGGCACCTTGACTAGAGGTATCGGTGGAGGGCGGGAGCCGCCAAGGTACGAAAGTACAAGATCGAATGTGCGGGCCGGTACCGAACTTGGCCATCCGTGGCCCGGCGGTCAACTGACTGCCGGTCAGCCCGACCGGCCGAACAGCCCCGCCGGCAGGTACGGCGAGCGGACCGGCACCGGCCAGCCCATCCGGTGCGCATGACAGGCCAACGCCAGGATGTCGAGGTCGACCAGGGCGTCCGGTTCGGCGGGCAGCTCGCCCACCGTGTAGTGCTCGCGGTGCGCCTCCAGCGCGTCGGCCAGCGCGAGCGCGAAGCCCGCCCGGTCGCCCTCCACCAGCTGCGACAGCAGTTTGACCGGCGGGGCGAGGTACAGGCCGCGCTCGTGCTGCGCGCACACCGTGAACGCCTTGGTCACCGCGGGCACCGGGTCCACCCCGCGCAGGTAGTCGTGCAGCGCCGCGCCGTAGGCGTCGACCGGGCCGAAGTAGCAGCCCACGGTGAAGAATTCAGGGGTCACCAGCACACAGTCCGCCAACTGCCGCCGCTCCCCCGTGATCAGCGCCAGGGCCACCGCCTGCTTCCAGTGCCCCGCCCCGGGACCGTACGAACCACCGCAGGCCGGCAGCACCCGGGTGGTACCGGCCACGGTCACCTCGTGCTCCGCACCCGGCACACTGCGCGCCAGCCGGAACGTCGCCCCGCCCGCCTCGGCACCGATCCGCAACGTCTCCCACTGCTGCGGATCCCGTCCGTCCGGGTCCAGCGCGGACCGCTCCAGGAAGCTCATCACCTGCCCGCGCATCAGCCCGGTCAGCCTGCGCGTCACATGCAGGGGCCGCTGCTCCGGATCCCGGAACTTCGCCAACTCCCGCTCCGCACAAGCTCCCTGGACCAACCTGCCGGCCTCCTCGGCGTACGGATGCACCGGCCGCTCCACCACCAACGGCCCGGCCGCCAACGCCGCCAACGCCTCGGCCCGCTTCTGCCGCCCGAAGCCGAGCACCCGCGGACCGGGCAGCCGGAAACCCTCCACCAGCGCGGCCGGCAGGTAGTCCGACTCGACCTCCACCGGCCACCTGTTCCACCGCGCGGCCATCGCCGCGAGCGCTATCGCGTCGAACGGGAGCAGCGTGCGCGGCGCCGGATCACCGACGGCCGACCGCTGCCGGTAGTGCTCCAACTGCGCGGCCAGCGCCCGCCGGAAGCCCTCCCGGTCCCCGGCCGCCACCGCGCGCAGCGTGGCCAGGGCGGCCCGGTGGCCGGGCCGGTCCGTGCCGTCCCCCAGGCCCTCGACCAGCGCGTCGATCACCGCCACCCGGCCGTCCGCCGACAAGCCGTCCGTCTGCCCAGCCTCGCCGTAGACGTACGCGATCAGCGCGTGCACCAGCACCACGTCCGCCCGGTGCTCGCACCCTCGCAGGGGCGGGGCCGCCGCGAGGAACAACTCGCCGTGCTCGTCCGACAGTTTGGCCACGAAGGCCAGGAAGAACGAGTCCAGCCAGGAGTGCGCGACGACCCCGTCCGGCTGCTCCGCCGGCCGGCCTTCGCCGTACGGCACCCCCGTGCCGGTGTACTCGACGAACACGTGCGGGTGACCGGCCCGGCCGACGTTCAGCGCCAGCGCACCCACTGCGGCGGCGGCCGCCGACTCGCAGGCGATCCGGGCGTCCTTGCCCGCCAGCTCCGGGTTGCCGACCGACCGCGCACCGAGGTAGTCGAGGAACGAATCCGCCACCATCTCCCAACCGCGGGCCGGAGATTCGTCGTTCTGCATCCGGTGCACCTCACCCCCGGCCCGCTCGGCGAAGTTTTCCACCGCGCTGCTCAGCGCAGCCTCGCCCACCAGGTGACGCTCGATCCGCACCGTCCCACCCCCGTGCTGTGCACCCCGTCGATCGGGCTTCTCCAGCATAGGCAGACGAACTGACTGGGCATCAGCCGACCCCGGGCAGGCCAGGGGCGCTGCGCTACTACACCGCCACCGCTGCTGCCGCCTCGGTCGCCGCCCGCCCGCGGGCCCGGGCGCGCTTGGCGTAGAGCAGGGTCCAGGTGATCAGCGCGGCCGTGACCGCATAGGAGAGCACGGAGTTGAGCGTCACCATGGCGCCGGTGCTGAGCACGTACGAGAGCGCGACCCGGACGGCCGCCTCGAGGACGTAGACGACGCCCCAGCCGATGGTCAGATTGCGCTGGACCGTACGGAAGCCGGGCAGCTCCCAGAGCGCGTTCCAGCGCTCGATTCCCTCCGCCGTCCCGTCCGTACCGAACTTGCGGCCGAAGTAGAACATCAGCGGCCGCGGCGCGGCGAGCGTCGCCAGACAGACCACCCCGAACAGTCCGGTGACCAACGACTCCTTCACCAGCAGCAGTTGAGCCGACTGCGGCCCGACCACGGCCACCAGCGCGGTCAGCCCGAGGAAGACCAGCGACATCGCGGCGAACTCGTCGATCCGACGGTGCCAGGCCAGGTAAATCGCCATGTCGACAACCGGCCAGAGCGCCGATACCAGCACGGCGGAGACCTCGCTGTAGCCGTGCTCGACCAACTGGTTGTACGTGATGATCGGCGCGACGATGTTGAACCCGATGGTCAGCGCCCAGCCGATCGCCGCCGATCCGCCCTTCCGGGCAGGAACTTGCTCCGACACGGTCTCCCCCAAATGATCTTCCGAATGTGCCGGAGGGGACCCTAGCTGACCAGCTGTCAGCCGCGCCAGCGGTCGGTCGGTAGCGTTTCCCGCATGACGCACCGTGACATCCTCGTGGTCACCACGACCCACGACGACGAGACTCGAGCCCGCGACCTGGCCACCGCCGTGGTACGCGAACGCCTCGCCGCCTGCGCCCAGGTCTACCCGATCAGCTCGGTGTACCGATGGGAGGGCGAAGTGCGGTCCGAGCCCGAGTGGCGCATCGACTTCAAGACCCGCGCCGAACTCTCCGACCGGCTGGCCGCGTTCATCGGCGAGCACCACAGCTACGACACCCCGGAGATCATCGGCGTCCCGGTCGTCACCGGCTCCACCGCATACCTGGACTGGGTGAACGCCGAGACCACCACCGACTGAGCTGGGTCTGCTCGAAGTTACTGCGAGCTGTAGGCCTTGAGGCTCACTGCCGGACCGTCGGCATTGCGCGCCACCGCAGCGGCCGCATCCCCGGTCACCGGTACGACGGCACTGCCGTGCGCCGGCACCTCCGTCAGGCCGCCGACCGGCGTGACCTCGACGGCCTGCTGGGTCACGCCCTTCGGCGGCCTGTCCCAGAGGATGTACGCGACCCGTACGGCGACCGGGAAGTCGTCCTCGTTGGTGAGCCGGACCGCCGAGAAGCGCTCGAACCTGGTGACCTCGTGGCCCTGGCTGTCCAACGCCTGAGCCTTCACGTCGTGTTGGCCGGCGGATATCCGGGCGGCGGCCGCACTCCGCAGCGTCACCCGGACATCCGCCACGTCCTGCTCGCCGGCGCCCGAGAACCGCAGGATGTCGATGCTCGTCCCGTACGGCACCACCAGGTTGCCCCGGTCGCTTCCGTACACCGTGCCCACCGTGATCTGAGGCATCGCCTGGCCGTTCCTGTCCAGAGCCGTGAAGGCCAGGACCGGGGCCACCGAACCCCGAGCGATGTTCTTGATCTCCAGCTGCTGATCCATCGTCTGGTTCTCACCGGACTGCGCCACGTAGTGGAAGGACAGCGACACCTCGGCGATCAGGGCACTGGCAGCCGCCTCCACCGACTCGGCGGAGCTCCCGCGCCCACCTTCCGCACGGAGCGGCCCGCACCCGGACAGCAGCGCCCCGCCCACCGCCACCGCCACACCCGCGGCAACCAGTCTTCGCCGTCCCACCTTCACGATCTGCACCCTCCCCGTTGGCCACTGTCCGCCGGAGGCTATCCGATCCCCCGTCAGCTCTCCCACTTGCCCTTCCTAGGATCCCTAGGTTATACCTAAGCCTCCTAGGATCACGAGGAGAGCGCATGGCACGGGCAGGACTGACGGCGGAGCGAGTGACGATCGCGGGCGCCGAGCTGGCGGACGAGGCCGGGCTCGACCAGGTGACCATGTCTCAGGTGGCGCGGCGGCTCGGCGTGAAGGACGCGAGCCTCTACTCGCACGTCCGCGGCCTGGAGGACCTGCGCGGGCGGATCGCCCTGCTGGCTGCGGACGAGAAGACCATCCGTATCGCGGAGGCAACTGCTGGGCGGGCGGGCCGGGACGCGCTGGTCGCGTTCGCGAATGCCTGGCGGGACTACGCCCGCGAGCACCCGGGCCGCTACCTGGCGACGCAGATCCCGATCCGGATCGATCCCGAGCTGGCCGCGAACGCGCCCGGACCGCGGCGCGCGATCGAGCTGACCTACGGGATGCTGCGCGGCTACGGACTGGCCGAGCCCGACCTGACCGACGCGGTCCGGCTGCTGCGCAGCACGTTCCACGGCTTCGTCGCCCTGGAGGCCGCGGGCGGGTTCGCCCACGAGCGTTCGTCGCAACACTCCTGGGTCCGCGCCCTCGACGCCCTGCACACCCTCCTGGAGCACTGGCCCCCGTCCCGAGAAGGAGACTCCTGATCCGAGTCAAGGACGGCAACACCACCGCACCGAGCGCCGACGTCGACCTCCCACCGCAGGCGGCGGCACGCGCCGAGCGGACACACCGGCCTGACCACCCACCCCGCCGGGTTCGGCGACCTCCTCCGGACGGCGCTTCGCGCCTGACGATCCGGTACCTGGTGAGAACGGGTTACTGCCAAGCGACCAGCTGCGGAGCGCCGACGTCCGGTCCAGCGTCCTTCGAGGTCGGGACGGGGCCGACCTTCACGGGCCGGGTTCCTGCGGCCAGGTCGATCCGGTAGAGCTCGGTCTTGTCGTCCCAGGTGGAGAGGTAGGCCAGCGCCCGGCCGTCGGGGGAGAGGACCGCACTCTCGATGAACCGCTGCTCCGGCGGCAGCAGCGTCGTGACGGTGTCCACCCGGCTGTGGTCGTCCGCGAAGCCCAGCAGCAGCAGGTTGTCGTTGCTGTCGCAGAGCAGGGTCTTCGCGTCGGTCCACAGTCGCGGGGCGCAGGCGGGCACCTGCTCGGAGCCGGGCAGGGCGGACCTGCCGTTCGTGGGCGGGCCGATCACCAGCGGTTCGACGTACTCGGCTCCGTAGCTCGCGGCGGGGGCGCTCCGGTGCCAGAACCCGGTCCCGGCGGCGACGGCACCCCCGGGGGCCGCGACGACCTGATCGGCCTTGGTCTCCATCGGCCGGGTCGGCCACACCTTGCCGTCGACGAGCGCGAAGTCCGGCCCCGGGGCGGTGCCTTGGGCCTGCGGGGCCGCCCCGGGCCGGGCCAGGTCGTGGCTGACCACCTGCCGGGCGGCGGTCTCGTACCAGAGCACGGAGGTGCCCGCCTGGAACGCGGGGGCGCGGCCCTCGGCCGCCTTCCCCGCGACCGGCAGCCCGCCCGGGAGGGTGAAGGCGGTCGCGACCGTACCGGTCCCGCCGGGGCCCGGGACCGTACCGGCGATCAGACCGAACCCGGAGTCGAAGAGCTGCCGGTCGGCGGAGGCCGCCGTACGTCGAGGCTGCCCGCAGAGCGGTTCGACCGAGGCGCCGTCCGGGAGGGCGGCCGACCGTTCGGCGAGCCGGGTCCCGTCCGCTGCCGAGTGTGCGGCGACGGTGACCACGTGGACCTTGGTGTCGGGAGAGGTCGCGGACCGGGCCGCGAACCGGTCGCACCGGGCGATGACGACACTGCCGCGGCCGGCGAGCGAAGGGCCGGCCGACGCGGCCGGGTCGGCGGCCTGCGGCGCCGAGCTCGTGCAGGCCGAGACGGCCAGCGTGACGGCAGCGGCCAGCACGAGGGGGGTTCTGACGTTCTGTCGCACTGCGGACTCCCCTGGGATCGGCCGGACGGCCCCCAGAAGCTAGCAGTCGGATGATCATCCCGAACACGGCAGGTCCCCGAAAGATCGGAAAGGGCCTCCGACGCAGGTCAGAGGCCCTTCCCGAACTAATCCGCAGATGGCGACGGACGAGCGCGGCCTGTACGCCGGGTTCTGTCTCCCGGGGTGCTTGCGCGGCCCGGGGAGGCGGCCATCCATCTAGGGCTGCCGTTGCCGACAGCCTCGTGCGGTCTACCCGCGGACTCGGGCGAGCAGCCCTCATGCATCCGCGCACGGCGCCCGAAGGCGCCGATCTTGACCTTGCTCCAGGTGGGGTTTACCAAGCCGGCCGAGTCACCTCGGTCGCTGGTGGTCTCTTACACCACCGTTTCACCCTTACCTCCGGCCGAGGCCGAAGGCGGTCTGTTCTCTGTGGCACTGTCCCGCGGGTCACCCCGGGTGGGCGTTACCCACCACCCTGCTCTGTGGAGCCCGGACGTTCCTCGGCGAGCCCCCGAAGGGACCCGACGCGACCGCCCGGCCGGCTCGTCCGCCGTACTGGTCATCGTAGCCGGTCGGGGGCGGCGTTCGGGACAGCCACCGGGTTGAGCCGGACCGCCACCCGGGCGGCGGTGCCGACCGCCCACGGGGTGGTGGTGGCCCAGCCGAGCAGCAGGACGGTCAGGCCGAGGCCCGTGACGATCCACCAGCCCGCGTGGCTCGCCGCGGCCAGCCCGACGGTGCCGGTCACGGCGGTGGTGACCACGGTGCCGATCACCGCGACGCCGAGGGACTGCCCGATCTGACGGCTCGTCGAGGCGACGGCGGCGGCCACCCCGGCCTGGGCGAGGGGCATGCCGGAGACGGCGGCGTTGGTGATCGGGGCGTTGACCAGGCCGAAGCCCAGCCCGAACAGGGCGTACGCGGGGAGCAGCAGCGCGGCCGACGAGTCGGCCGAGAGCCGGGTGAGCAGCAGCCCGCTGGCGGCCAGCGCCGCACCCGCGCCGAGCAGCGGGTACCGGGGCCCGTACCGTCCGACGATCCGGCCGGAGATCGGGGCGGCGATCAGGGTCAGGCCGGCCATCGGGAGGGTCCACAGCCCGGCCTCGACCGGGCTGTAGCCGCGGACGTCCTGCAGGTAGAGGGTGTTGACGAAGAGGAAGCCGCCGAGCGCGGCGAAGGCGCAGACCGCCGTGACGGTGGCGCCGGTGAACGGGGCGCTGCGGAAGAACCGCAGGTCGATCAGCGGTTCGGGCACCCGCCGCTCCCACCAGGGCAGCGCCAGCAGGGCGGCAGCGGCGATCGCCGCCAGCAGGAGGATCAGCGGCGAGGTCCAGCCCTGCCCCGGGCCCTCGATGATCACGGCGGTGCCGGTGCCGAGCAGCAACACCATCAGCAGCTGCCCGACCGGGTCGAGCCGCCGGGGCCTCGGCGCCCGGGACTCCGGGACGTGACGGAAGGTCAGCAGACAGGCGGTCAGGCCGATCGGGACGTTGATCAGGAAGATCGACTGCCAGCCCGCGTTGTCCACCAGGAAGCCGCCGATCAGCGGGCCGAGCGCCATGCTGATGCCGACCACACCGCCCCAGACGCCGATCGCCCGGGCCCGTTCGCGCGGGTCGGTGAAGGTGTTGGTGATGATCGACATGGCCACCGGGTTGAGCATCGAGCCGCCCACCGCCTGGAGTGCGCGGAACAGCACCAGCCACTCCAACGAGGGCGCCAGGCTGCACAGCAGCGAGCCGAGCACGAACAGCAGCAGCCCGGCCCGGAACACCCGGCGCCGGCCGATCCGGTCGGCGACCGAGCCCGAGAGCATCAGCAGCGAGGCGAGCACCAGGGTGTAGGCGTCGATGATCCACTGGAGGCCGGAGGCGGGCGCGTCGAACTCGCGCTGGATGGCGGGCAACGCGATGTTCACCACGGTGTTGTCCAGCCCGACGATGAACAGGCTCAGGCAGCAGATGCCCAGCACCAGCAGCCGCCCCCGCCGGTCCAGCTCCCCCTGAGTGCCCATCAGGCCGGCGCGAAGCGGACAGTCCTGGCGGCCGGGTCGGCCAGCGTGAGCCGTACCTTGATCCGCTCGCCGAGCGGCAGCTGCGCGGCCTCCGCCGCCTCGCACCTGGCGACCACGGCGGGCTCCCGGAGCTGGACGGTGCCGGTGGTGGGCCGCCGTTCGTCGATGTCGATCACCACCGCGTCGAACCGTTCGCCCTCCCGGCCGCGCAGCAGCTCGGCCTCGACCAGGTCTACACAGGCCCGTTCCACCTCGTGGGCCCGCCGGTCACCGGTCGCCATCAGGGCCGGAACGCCGAGCAGTTGCTCGCTCACCCAGTGCGGGACGTCGGTGCCACCGGCGATCGCCACGCAGATCTCCTGCGCGTACCGGTCGGCCAGCCGCCGCAGCGGGGCGGTGCAGTGCGCGTACGGGGCGGCCAGCGCGGCGTGCCCCGGGTCGGCCGGCGGCGCGACGCCCTGGGCGGTGTCGAAGGCATGGTACCCGGCGCCGCGCAGCAGCCCGGCGCACTCCTTCAGGAAGGCGGCGTGGTTGGACCGGCCCGGGTCGAGCGAGCGGATCAGCTCGGGGTACGGGGTGCCCTGCGGCCAGTCCACCTCCAGCGCCACGGCCGTCCGCCGGAGCCGGGCGTACGCGGTCTCGGGGGCGGCGGGCAGGGTGCGCAGCAGGCCGATCCCGGCGTCCAGCATCAGCTCGGCGGCGGCCATGCCGGTGAGCAGCGAGATCTGGGCGTTCCAGCCGTCGGCGGGGCGCGGCGCCCGGTACGCCAGCCGGTAGCCGCCGTCCACCGGCTCCACCTCCTGCTCGGGGATCGGCAGGCTGACGCCGCCGCGATCAGCCTCCCTGGCCTCCCGCAGCCGGCCGATCTCGGCCAGCAGCCGGAGCTGTTCGTCCGCCCCGCCGGAGTCGATCGCGCCCTGCACGCCCTCGTAGTCGAGCCTGCGGCGGGAGCGGACCAGGGCCCGGCGGACGTCGGCCAGCAGCACCGCGCCGTCGGCGTCCAGGTCGAGCTGCCAGAGCAGCGCGGGCCGCAGCTCACCGGGCAGCAGGCTGGCGGCGGCCTCGGAGAGCCGGGGCGGGTGCAGCGGGATCCGGGCGTCGGGGAAGTAGAGGGTCTGCACCCGGCGCCGGGCCTCGGTGTCGATCGCCCCGTCCGGCTGGACGAAGGCGGCCACGTCGGCGATCGCGTAGTGCACCCGGTAGCCGCTCCCCCGGCGGCTCAGGCTCATCGCCTGGTCCAGGTCCATCGATCCCGGCGGGTCCAGGGTGAACAGCGCCAGGTCGGTGGCGTCGAACTCCGGCAGCCTCGGCACCCCGGCCACCCGGTCCGCCTCCGCCAGCACCTCGGCCGGCCAGTCGCTCCGCAGCCCGAGCCCCTCCCGCAGCTCCGCCAGCTCACGGTTGATCCGAGCGGTGTCGGCGGCCCTGACCCTCAGCTGTTGACGCGGCATGCTGGCAGCGTACGGCGGCCGGGAGCTGACGGCCTGTCGGACCGGGCGGCACGTACAGTGGGAGGGTTCGCTGCCACAGAATGTTGAAGGGGTGTCGCCGTGCTGGTGCTGTTGCCGCCGTCGGAGGGGAAGGCTGCTGCGGAGGCCGGGGTGCCGCTGGTGCTGGAGGAGCTGTCGCTGCCCGGGCTGACGGCGGGGCGCCGGGCGGTGTTCGAGGCGCTGGTCGGGCTCTGCTCCGGGGACGAGGAGACGGCGCGCGGGGTGCTCGGGCTGAGCGAGGGGCTGCGCGGCGAGGTGGCGAAGAACGCCGGGCTGCGGACGGCCGGGGCGCTGCCCGCGGGTGAGGTGTACACCGGGGTGCTGTTCGACGCGCTCGGGCTGGCGAAGCTGCACGAGGCGGCGTACGCGCTGGCCGAGCGCTCGCTGCTGGTGTTCTCCGGGCTGTGGGGGGCGGTGCGGGTCGGTGACCGGATTCCGCCGTACCGGTGCTCGATGGGGGTGAAACTCCCCCCGCTGGGGGCGCTCGGGGCGTACTGGCGGCGCGAGATGGCCGAGGTGCTGCCGGCGGTGGCGGGCCGGGGGCTGGTGCTGGACCTGCGGAGCGCGGCGTACGCGGCGGCCTGGAAGCCGGCCGGGGAGACCGCGGCGCGGACCGCGACCGTGCGGGTGCTCCAGGAGCGCGAGGTGAACGGGGAGCTGAAGCGCTCGGTGGTGAGCCACTTCAACAAGGCGACCAAGGGCCGGCTGGTCCGCGACCTGCTGAACGCCGGGCTGGAGCCCGGTTCGCCGGGTGAGCTGGTGGACGCGCTGGCCGGGCTCGGCTACCGGGTCGAGGTCTCCGCCGAGGGGTCCGCGCGCAAGGCGTGGCAGCTCGATGTGGTGGTCACCGAGATCCACTGATGTCCACGGGTCGAAATACCCGTACCGGGCCGGGGCGGCGCTGGGATGATCATCTGATGGATGAGCAGATCAGGACCGAACCGTCCCGGGTGGCCGACGAGCGCGCCTCGCTGACCGAATTTCTGGACTACCAGCGCCAGACCCTGGCGATGAAGTGCGCCGGGCTGACCCCCGATCAGCTGCGGACCCGGGCCGTACCACCGTCGGCGATGTCGCTGCTCGGGCTGGTCCGGCACCTGGCCGACGTCGAGCGCGGCTGGTTCCTCAACGTGGTCGCCGACCAGGGCGTCCCGAGCTACTGGGGGCGCACGCCGGACGGCTCGCGCGCCGAGTTCGAGGTGGCCGAGGCCGACCCGGAGCGGGCCTTCGCGATCTGGCGGGAGGTCTGCGAGCAGGCCCGCGCGGTGGTGGCCGGGGTCGATTCGCTGGACGCCGTGACGCACTTCGACGGGCAGCCGTACTCGCTGCGCTACGTGCTCACCCACATGATCGAGGAGTACGCCCGGCACAACGGCCACGCCGACCTGCTGCGCGAGCTGATCGACGGCAGCACCGGGGAGTGACACCACCGGGGAGGGGGCGGCAGGCCGCCCCCTCCCCGGAGTGTCAGCGCAGGTGCGAGGTGTCGTTCAGCAGCCGGAGCGAGGCGTTGCCGTCCGCGTAGTACTGCACCGCGCAGAACGAGGCCGCCGAGAGCTCCATCCGGTAGAGCGAGTCCGGCGGGGCGCCGAGGGCGAGCCGGACCAGGGTCTTGATCGGGCTGACGTGCGAGACCACCAGCACCGTCTTCCCGGAGTGCCGGGCCAGGATCTTGTCCCGGGCGACACCGGCCCGGTGGGTGAGCGTGGTGAAGCTCTCCGAGCTGCCGGTCGGCTTGGCCTTGGCCGAGCCGAGCCAGGCGGCCAGGTCCTCGGGGTGACGCTGCTGCACTTCGGCGAAGGTCAGCCCCTCCCAGTCGCCGAAGTCCAGCTCGCGCAGACCCTCCTCGAACCGGACCTCCAGGCCCAGCCGGATGGCGACCGCCTCGGCGGTCTGCCGGGTGCGCTGCATCGGCGAGCTGACGATGGCTTGGATGGTGCCCCGGGCGGCCAGCGACTCGGCGGCCCGGGCGGCCTGCCAGAGGCCCCGCTCGGAGAGCGCCGGGTCGGTGCCACCGCTGCCGGAGAAACGCTTCTCCGGCGTGAGCGGTGTCTCGCCGTGCCGGAGCAGCACGAAGGTGGTCGGCGTCCCGAGGTCGGCCGGTCCCGCCCAGCCCGCCTTCGGTGCGGCGGGCGCGGGCAGCGGCTCGTCCACCGGGGCGAGCGGCGCGGCCGGGCGGACCTTGGGCTCCCACTGCCGGCCCGCCTTGCCCGCGTCCATCGCCTCGTTGGCCAGCCGGTCCGCGTCCTTGTTCTTCTCGCGCGGGATCCAGCTGTACTTCACCTGCGAGCGCGGCAGGACGGTGGCCGCCTCCGCCGCCAGCGGCTGCATGTCGGGGTGCTTGATCTTCCAGCGGCCGGACATCTGCTCGACCACCAGCTTGGAGTCCATCCGGACATCCACCTTGGCGTCCGGGTCCAGCTCGTGCGCCGCCCGCAGGCCCGCGATCAGGCCCTTGTACTCGGCCACGTTGTTGGTCGCGCGCCCGATGAACTCGGCCGCCTCGGCGATGATCTGGCCGGTATCCCCGTCCCGGACCACCGCGCCGTAACCGGCCGGGCCCGGGTTGCCCCGGGAGCCGCCGTCCGCCTCGACGATGAACCTGCGCCCGGCCATCGGATCAGACGCCCGACTCGGCGGTGCGCACCAGGATCCGGCCGCAGTTGTCGCAGCGGACGACCGCGTCCTTGGGCTCGGCCTTGATGCTGTTCAGGTCGGCGGCGGCGAACTCGACCCGGCAGCCCTCGCAGCGGCGCTGGAACAGGCGGGCCGCGCCGACGCCGCCCTGCTGCTCGCGCAGCCGGGTGTAGAGCTTGATCAGGTCGGCCGGCAGCACGACGGCCACGGCCTCGCGGTCCCGCTTGACCTTCTCCACGTCGGCGTCGATCTCGGCGAAGGCCGCGTCCCGGCGCTCCTCGGCCTCCTTGAGCACCACGGTGGAGTGGTCGAGCCGGGCCGACAGCTCGGTCACCCGGGTCTGCGCGGACTCCAGCCGCTCCATGACCTCCAGGACGACGTCCTCCAGGTCGGACTGACGCTTCGCCAGCGAGCCGATCTCGTGCTGGAGGTTCTCCAGGTCACGCGGCGAGCCGACCGCGCCGGAGTCCATCCGCTGCTGGTTGCGGGCGGTCCTGGCGCGGACCTGCTCGACGTCGCCCTCGGCCTTGGTCAGCTCGCGCTCGGTGTCGCCGAGCTGTGCCTGGGCGGCGATCACCAGGTCCTTGAGGGCGGTGTGGTCGGCGGTGGCCTTGTCGATCTCGGCGTGCTCGGGCAGGCTGCGGCGCCGGTGGGCCAGCTGGTCGAGGCGGGAGTCGAGGGCCTGGAGGTCGAGCAGGCGGATCTGGTCGGCGGGCGCGGCGTTCAAGGCTGGGGGCTCCTGTTTTTTTGTCTGTCGGCAAGTCGGTCGGGCGGGAGGCTTCGGGCGGCCGAAGCTAGGGGTTCATCGGGGCGTGCGCGGTCCACGGGTCGGTGACCAGGTGCGAGACCTTGGTCTCCAGCTGCCAGCCGTGCCCGGCGGCCGCCTCGGTCAGGCCGCGCTCGGCCAGCCGCAGCCAGGGCCACTCGGTGGCCCAGTGCGCGGCGTCCACCAGCGCGACCGGGGAGGCTTCGGTGGCCTCCGAGGCCGGGTGGTGCCGCAGGTCGGCGGTGACGTAGGCGTCCACCCCGGCGGCCCGGACCTCGGCGAGGAAGCTGTCGCCCGAGCCACCGCAGACCGCGACCCGGGTGATCACCCGGTCGCCGTCCCCGGCCACCCGGACCCCGGCGGCCGTGGCCGGCAGTCCGGCGGCCACCTGGGCGGCGAAGGCGGAGAGGGTGAGCGGCGGTTCGAGCACGCCGATCCGTCCGCTGCCCCGGCGGCCCGCCGGGTCGGTCGGGTCGGCGATCAGCGGTCCGAGTACCCGCAGGCCGACGGCCTCGGCGAGCGCGTCGGAGACGCCCGGGTCGGCGTGGTCGGCGTTGGTGTGCGCGACGTGCAGCCCGATCCCGGCCCGGATCAGCCCGTGCACCACCCGGCCCTTGAAGCCGGTGGCCGCGACGCTGGTGACGCCACGCAGATAGAGGGGATGGTGGGTGACCACCAGGTCCGCACCCCACTCGACGGCCTCGTCCACCACGGCCTGCACCGGGTCGACGGCGAACAGCACCCGGCCGACCTCGGCCTCGGGGTCACCGCACACCAGGCCCACGGCATCCCAGGACTCGGCCCACCTCGGCGGGTACAGCTCTTCGAGCGCGTTGATGACGTCGGACAGTTTCGGCACCTGTCGAGACTACCGCGCGCGGGCGGCTCCCCCGGCCCCGGGCGCTGCCGGGCCTGGCTCGCAGGTGGGCCGGTCGGGCCGTACTGCTGCTCGTCAACCGGCGTGCGGGGGCAGTGCGAGGTGAACGGAAGGGGTACGGGCCGCCCTCGGCGGGCGGGTACTGGTCACATCGCCCCGGTCGCACGCATTCGAAAACGATTCGAGATCACCCTTACGAGTGAAGTGACCCGTTCCGCGTTGAGTCGGTCGGCCACCGAAAGTAACTTCGGTGTTGCGAACGGGAGTTACCCCGACCGGGGGTCTTGTGGGCGCACCGTCGAATTGCCTGACGGTGTGCCGGGGTGAATTTCCGGACGTCCGTGAAAACCGATGCCGCGAGAGAGAAGGGGTGTGGAGCAGATGGGGGCGGTCACACCGCTGCGCACGGCCGGGGGGACGACGTCGGTCGACGTCGGGCCGGCTGTCGACGGCTCGCTGACGGAGGTGGCCCGGTCGGCCGTGGCCGGCACCGGGCGCCGGGGAGGCGGCGGCGACTGGGAGTTCACCGCCGAGGCGCTCTGGTGCACGGCCCGGCCCGCCGGGGTCGCCACCCCCGAGCAGGGGTGGAAGCTGCACATCAGCGCGGCGGGCGAGGCGGCGGCCTCGGTGCTCGCCGCGGTGGCCGGGGTGATCGCCCGGGACGCCTGTGTGTTCAAGTTCGCCGGCGACCTGGAAAAGCTCCACCAGGTCAATTCCCGGAACAGCGAGCGCGGCTCGGCCGGGAAATTCATCACGGTCTATCCGGTGGACGAGGAGCAGTTCCGGCGGCTGGCCGCCGAATTACACCTGGCCACGGCGGAATTCCCCGGCCCGTCGGTGCTCTCCGACCGTCCGTACGCCCCCGGCAGCCGGGTGCACTACCGGTACGGGGTCTTCACCCGCCGGGCCGAGCTGGGCAACGACGGCGCGTACCGCTCGATGCTGCACGCACCGGACGGCACCCGGGTCGAGGACGTCCGGACCGCGAGTTACCGATGTCCGCCCTGGCTGACCGACCCCGTCGAGGGGAGGGGGTCGACGCCGGCCACGGGTGAACGGCGCACCGGGGGCGTCCTGCTGGGGGGCAGGTACGCGCTGACGGCAGCCGTCCGGCACGGCACCAAGGGCGGGGTCTTCCTCGGGCGGGACACCGAGGGCGGCGGCGAGGGTGGCGCCGAGGTGGTGGTGAAGCAGGCCCGGGCCCACATCGAGGTGGACCGGTCCGGTACGGACGCCAGGGCGGCGCTGCGGCACGAGGCCGAGCTGCTCGGCCTGCTGGCCGGGGCGGAGCTGGCGCCGGGGGTGATCGACCTGATCGAGCAGGGGGACGCGGTCTACCTGGTCCAGGAGCGGGTGCCGGGGGTGGCGCTCGGGTCCTGGGTGGCGGGGCGGCTGCGGCGGGACGGGACTCCTGACGTGCCGTGGGAGGAGGCGCGGGGGGTCGCGCTCGGGCTGGTCTCGCTGGTGGCGGAGGTCCATGCGCGGGGGCTGGTGCTGCGGGATCTTTCGCCCGGGAACGTGATGGTGCGGCCTGACGGGTCATTGCGGCTGGTCGATCTTGAGCTGGCCGCGGCGGTCGGGGCGACGGTAGGGACGGCCGGGACGCCGGGGTATCGGGCGCCCGAGCAGGAGCCGGCGGTATGTCAGGCCGGGTTCGGTGCCGATCTGTATGCGCTGGGTGGGTTGTTCTTCCTGTTGGCGACGGGGCACGATCCGCTGTTGCCGCCGGGGGAAGGGTCGTTGGAGCAGTGGCTGGCGGCTGCGGGGCGGGAGGGGGAGACGGCGCGGCGGCTGGCCCCGTTGGTCTTGGGGCTTCGTTCGATGGATCCAGCGCTCAGGCAACTTCCGTCTACGGAACCGTTCCTGACCAGTTTTGTTGGTGCAACGCCCTTGAGGTCGGCGTCGCCGTTCCCCGAGCCCCTGGTGGTAGATGGCTTGGCGCAGTTGGCCGCCACAGCGACGCCCGAGCGGGCCGACCGGCTGTGGGCGACGGTGCCCGGGGGGCAGTTGACCGATCCGTGCAATGTGCAGCACGGGGCGGCCGGGGTGCTGGCGGTGCTGGCGCGGGCCGTGGTGGTCGGGCTGCCTGCGGCTGAGACCGCGGCGGTGGCGGCCGGGTGGATCGAGCGGCGGGTGGCGGCCGAGCCGACGGTGTTGCCGGGGCTGCATTTCGGACGGTCCGGGGTGGCCTGGGCGCTGCTGGACGCCGCCGAGGCGCTGGGCGATGCCGAACTGGCCCGACGGGCCGTCAAGTTGGCCCAGGATGTCCCGATCCGCTGGCCCAATCCCGATGTCTGCCACGGGGCGGCCGGGGCGGGCTTCCTGCAGCTGCGACTGCACCGGTCGACCGGTGACGCGACGTATCTGGGCCGGGCGGCCGACTGCGCCGCCACCCTGCTGGCCTCGGCCGAGCGGGAGCCGTACGGGCTGACCTGGCCGGTGCCGAAGGGGTTCGACTCGGTCTTCGCCGGGGCCGGTCAGCTCGGCTACGCCCACGGTGTGGCCGGGGTGGGTGCCTTCCTGCTGGCCACCGGTGAGGTGACGGGTGATCAGCGGATCCTCGACGGGGCGGCCGAGGCGGTCCGGACGCTGGCGGCGACGGTCCGTCAGGACGGTGCCGCCGCCTGGTGGCCGCAGGGCGCGGGCGACCCGCCGCACGTACGGCTGGCGCACTGGTGCAGCGGGTCCTCCGGGGTGGGCAGCTTCCTGGTCCGGTACTGGCGGGCCACCGGGGACGAGACCGCGCACCGCTTGGCGCTGGCCGCCGGGCAGGCGGTGCTGGACGCCCGCTGGCACAGCGGGGTGAGTGCCTGTCACGGCCTGGCCGGGAACGGCGAGTACCTGCTCGATCTGGCCGAGGCCACCGGTGAGCAGCGGTTCCGCACCGGCGCCGAGGAGCTGGCCGGGCTGATCGCGGCCCGCGCGGTACGCCGGGACGGGCGGCTGGTGCTGCCCGACGAGACCGGGCTGAGCTCCACCCCCGCGTACGGGACGGGCACTTCGGGACCGCTCGCCTTCCTGCTCCGCCTGCGCTACGGCGGCCCCCGGCTCTGGCTCGACCCGCAGCCGCCCGCCCTCCAGCACTGACCGACCAGCACTGACCGACCGACCAGGACCGACCCACCCGAGGAGGTGAGCCCGGATGAACACCGCCACTCGCACCACCGCCCAGGCACTGCGCCGTCTGAGCTTCACCTTCGCCCTCGACGGCTCGCACGCGGCCTGCCTGGCCGCCGGGGCGGACGGCGGCTGGTACGCCGAGAGCTGGCGGCTGCCCGCCGAGGGCCCGGCCGAGCCGACCGCACTCCCGCTGCCGGGCAACCGTTCGGAGAGCCTGCACTCGCAGCTGATCAGCCTGCCGGACGGCCGGGTGCTGGTCTGCCGCCACGACGGGGACCGGCACACGCTGCTGCTGCTCTCCGCGCCGACCGCCGAACACCCCACCTTCGAACAGGAGTTGGCCACGATCCGGCGCCCCGGCCTGCGGCTGCTGGCGATGCCCGGCGGGCAGCGGCCGGCCGGTGCGCCGGTCGCGGTCGCCCTCGGCACCGACACCCGGCCGGTCACCACGGTCTGGCTGGTCCCGGCCGACGGTACGGCGCCGATAGAGGTCGCCGAGCTGCCCGGGCTGCACGGCGGCGGGGTCTGGCTGGATCACACCGGCCGCCTGCTGGCCCTCGACCGGGTGCAGCAGGGGAAGGTCCGCACGGTGGTGCTGGATCTCGAACTCGGCCAGGTCACACCGCTGTTGGAGATCGGCGAGCAGAGCAACGACCGGCTGGCACTGTACGACCCGGACACCCGCTTCGCGATGGTGCGCAGCGACGCCACCGGCTCCGACCGGCTCGGCTGGGGCCTGCTCGGCGGACAGCAGCCGCTGCGGTTCCCCGACTCCCTGCACGTGCCTGGCGTCTTCCTGCGGCCGATCGCCCTGGACCGGCACTCCGGCCCCGACGGCCGACGGGTGGTCCTGCAGGTCGACCACGGCGCCTCCTCCGCCCTCACCCTCTGGCACCCCGAACTCAACCGGCTCACCCCGCTTCCCGTACCGCCCGGGCGGCTCGGCGCGATCGGCCACTGGTCGGCGGCGGGCCTGCGGATGCCGTACTCCGCCCCCGATCACCCCGCCGCGCTGGCCACCATGGAGGTGGACGTATTGGTGGAGCTCGGACAGCCGACCCAGGCGGCGGCCGTACCGCTGCCGTTGCAGCTCGCCCCGCTGGGCAGCGGCAACGACCGTCCGGCGCACCCCAGTTGGGGTACGGGCGGACCGGTGGGCTGGCGGCTGGACGGCAGTACGGGGCCCGGCGACGGCGGCCGCTGGCACTCGGCCCAGAGCCTCGAACTGGCCGGCCCCGCCGGGCCGATCGAAGCGGTGGTCTACGGCGGCGACGCCTGGCTGAGCTCTCCGCACCTGGTACTGGCGCTGCACGGCGGACCGGCCGATGCCTGGCGGCTGGAGTTCGACCCGGCGCTGCAGCGGATGGCGGCCGAGGGCCTGGCGGTGCTGGCGCCCAATCAGCGCGGTTCCACCGGTTACGGGACGGAGCACGCGATGGCCGTCCGGGGTGCCTGGGGCGGTCCCGATCTGGCCGATGTGCTGCACCTGCTGGAGGGCGTGGCGGGCCAGCGGGCGGCGCTCGGGCTGGAGCCGCCCGCGCTGTTCGGGGTCAGCTACGGCGCCTTCCTGGCCCTGCTGGCCGCCGCCCACGCGCCGGCCGGGCAGGTCGCCCGGTGTGCGGTGGTGGCCCCGTTCCTGTCCGGCGCCCGGCTGCTGGCCGAGGCGGCCGCCCCGGTCCGGGCGCTCACCACCCGGCTGGGCGGCGGCGATCCGATCGACGACCAGCGCGGCCCCCGGGACGTGCTCCAGCTGGCGCACCGGATCGGCACACCGCTGCTGATCGTGCACGGCGACCGGGACGAGGTGGTGCCGGTCAGTCAGTCCCGGGCACTGCGGCACGAGTTGCTGCGGCTGGGCCGCGCGGAGGGATCGGACTTCCGCTACGTCGAGGCCGCCGGGGCCGGGCACGAGGTGCTCGCCGAGGAGGGCGCGGCCGTGCTGCACGAGCTGCTGGCCGCCTTCCTGCGCACCGGCCGGCCCACCTAACAGACTTCCCTGGCCCGACCGGGCCAGGGGCGACGTCGCCCGCGCAGTGCGGGTGACGGACCATCAAGGGGAGGACCCACCATGGAGAACTTCGAGACCGACCTGGCCGCTCTGCAGGACCTGCCGGAGACCGAGGCCGTCGAGCTGGGCGGGCACGGCGGCGGCTGCCAGTTCACCTGTCTCATCCTGACCTGCCTGATCTTCACCATCAGCTAGTAGGTCGGCAGTTCGCACGGGGCCGTGCCCGCTCCCTCCCGGGGGGAGCGGGCACGGCTCCGGCCGTACGTACCCCTTTCACACCGTCAGGAGGCGGCGCCATGCGCGGCTGGGTGATCGTGCTCTCGGTGGCCGTACCGGTCGAGGCGGCCGCGACCCTCGCGCTGCCCGGTGCGGTGGGCCGGGCGATCGACGGCGGGCCCGCCCTGCTGCTCGGCGCGGTGCTGCTGGTCGGCGCCCTGGCGGGGGCGTTCGCCACGCTGTCCGGCCCGGCGGTGGCCGCCGGCACCACGGTCGAGCTGCGGCAGCGCCTGCTGCGCCGGGTGCTCACCCTCGGCCCGAACCCGGACGGACCGGCCACCGGTGACCTGACCGCCCGGCTGGTCGGCTCGGCCGCCGACGCGGGCGGCGCGCTGCCGTCCCGGATCACCGCCGCGACCGCACTGCTCACCTCACTCGGGGCCGTACTCGGCCTCGCGCTGCTCTCGCCCTGGCTGGCCGCCGCGTTCTTCGCCGGGGTGCTGCCCGGGGTGGTGCTGATCCGGCTGTTCCTGCGCGACGCGGCCCAGGCGTTCACCCGCTACCAGCAGGTCCAGTCCGAGCTGGCGGCCCGGCTGACCGGCGCGCTGGCCGGACTGCGCAGCATCCACGCCGCCGGGGCCCGGGAGACCGAGACCGCCCGGGTGCTGGCCCCGCTCCCCCGGCTCGCCGAGGCCGGGCACGCCCTCTGGCAGACCCAGCGCCGGACGGTCTGGCAGGCCACCCTGCTGGTCGCCCTGGTCGAGCTGAGCGTGCTGACCACCGCGGGCCTGCAGCTCTCGAACGGGACGCTGCGCCCCGGCGAACTGGCCGCCGCGGCCGGCTGGGCCGCGCTCGGCCTGGGCTTCTTCGAGCAGGTCGAGGCCCTGGCCGGAGTGGCGCACGCCCGGGCCGGCCGGGAACGGGTGGCCGAGCTGCTCGCCCTGCCGGCACCGCCTCCTGGCTTCCGCGATCTGCCGGACGGTCCTGGCGAGTTGACCCTGATCGGAGTGAGCGTCGCGGGTCTGCTCGGCCCGCTCGACCTCACCGTCCCGGGCGGCCGGACGGTCGCGCTGGTCGGCCGCTCCGGCTCCGGCAAGTCCCTGCTCGCCGCCGTCGCGGGCGGGCTGCGCACCCCCGACAGCGGGCTGGTGCTGATCGACGGCGTCCCGATCGCCGAACTCGCCCCCGGGCAGCGGCGATCGGCCGTCGGGTACGCCTTCGAGCGCCCGGCGCTGGTCGGCGCCACCGTGGGCGAGGCCCTGGAGGGTGCGGGCCCGGCCGAGACCCGGGCCGCCCGGGCCGACGGCTTCCTGGCCCGTCTGCCCCGCGGCGACGCCACTCCGACCGCAGAACTCCGGCTCTCCGGCGGCGAGTTGCAGCGCCTCGGGCTGGCCAGACTGCTCGCCCAGCGGCCCCGGGTGATGATCCTGGACGACGCCACCTCCAGTCTCGACCTGGCCACCGAGCACCAGGTGACCGAGGCGCTGACCCTCGCCACGGCGGGCCGGACCCGGCTGCTGGTCGCCCACCGCCCGGGCGCCGCCGCCCGCGCCGACCTGGTCGCCTGGCTGGACGGCGGCCGACTGCGCGCACTGGCCCCGCACACCACCCTGGTCAAGGATCCGGACTACCGCGCGACCCTGGCCTGCCTGAGCACCGTCCCCGCGCCGAGGAGCGCTTCATGAACCGCTCGCCCGGCTGGGCCCTGCTGCGCACCCAACTCGCCACCACCAGAACGGCCTTGGTGCGGGTGCTGGTCTGGTCGGCGGCGGAGGCGCTACCCTCGCTGCTCTCCGGCCTGCTGATCGCCGCCGCCACCGACCGGGGCTTCCTGGCCGGCCGGCCCGCCGTCGGCTTCGCCTGGCTGGCCGCCTTCGCGGCCGCCGTCGGGGTCCGCGCGTACGCGGCCCGGGCCGCCTTCCCGTACGTGGCGGCGGTGGTGGAGCCACTGCGGGACGCCCTGGTCCGCCGGGTGGTGCGCAGTGCCCTGGGCCGGGCCGAGCCGACCGGCGACGGCCCCGCCGAGGTGGCCAGGCTGACCGAACAGGTGGAGTCCGCCCGACAGTTGACGGCCACCCTGCTGCGTACGCTGCGCAGCGTGGGCATCACCGTGCTGGCGGCCGTGCTCGGCCTCGCCGTGCTCGCGCCGGTCACCCTGCCGCTGGTGCTGCCGCCGCTGCTGGTCGGCGGCCTGCTGTTCGCCCGGCTGCTCGGTCCGCTGGTGGCCCGTCAGCGCGCGGTGGTGCTGGCCGACGAACGAGTGGCCGCCGAAGCGGGGCTGGCCTTCGCCGGGGTCCGGGACATCACCGCCTGCGGCGCGCAGGCCCGAGTGGAGCGTGCGGTCGGTGCCGCCGTACTGGCCCAGGGCGCGGCGGTCCGCGCGCTCGGCCGGGCCGCCGCGCTCCGTACCCTCACGGTGGCGGTCGGCGGCCGGCTGCCGCTGCTCCTGGTGGTCGCGGCCGCGCCCTGGCTGCTCGGCCACCGGTATCTGACCACCGGTCAACTGCTCGGCGTCGCGGCCTACCTGGTGCAGCAGCTCGAACCGGCCGTCCGCAGCCTGGCGGGCATGGTCGGCAGCTGGCTGCTGGAGCTCGCCGTGGTGCTCGACCGGCTGGCCACGCTGCCCCGCCCCATCGGTCGGCCGGCCGTGGGCCAGGAGCCCGCCGAGGATGCCGTAGTCCGGGTGCGGGGACTGCACCACGCCCACGGTGCGGCGGCCGAGCCGGTGTTCAGCGCGCTCGACCTGACCCTGGCGCCGGGCGAGCACCTCGCCGTGGTCGGCCCGAGCGGCGCGGGCAAGTCCACCCTGGCCGCCCTGCTGGCCGGGTTGCTCCCGCCCCAGCAGGGGGCCGTGACCGTCGGCGGCGCCGCCCCGCACACCCTGCCGGACCGGGCCAGGGCCGGGCTGGTCGCGCTGCTCCCGCAGGAGGCGTACCTGTTCGCGGGCACCGTCGGGGAGAACCTGCGCTGGCTCCGCCCGGACGCGACCGACCGTCAACTCACCGAGGCCGCCGAGCTGTTGGGCGCGGCGGAGCTGCTGGAACGGCTCGGCGGCCCGGCGGCCGAGCTGCCCGACCCGGCCACCCTCTCCGCGGGGGAGCGCCAACTGCTGGCCCTGGTCCGGACGTACCTCTCCCCCGCGCCCGTGGTGGTGCTGGACGAGGCGACCTGCCACCTGGACGCCCAGGCCGAGGCGGTGGCCGAGGCCGCGTTCGCCGCCCGGCCCGGCACCCTGGTGGTGATCGCGCACCGGATCGGCTCCGCCCTGCGGGCCGACCGGGTGCTCCTGCTCGACGCGGGCCGGGGCCTGACCGCCCGTCACGGCGACCTCCAGGTGCTCTCCCCGCTCTACCGCGAGCTGGTCGGCCACTGGCTGGGCTCGGCCCTGCCGCAGCCGGACGGACTGGCAATCGTGCCCGGGCCGTGATCGTGTCAAGGGGTAGGCCGCTGAATCGCTGGATATGGTGACTCGCGTACCCCGCAGAACCGCACCCTCGCACGGAGAAGCAAAGACATGTCCGAGACCCGTACCGACACCACCCAGCACGACGGCACCGGGCCCGCCTCCGGCACGGACCGCTCCGAGAGCGCCGTGCACGGCCGCCACCGGGGCGACACCGCCCCCGACGACCGGCCCGACGCGGACCCGCACGGCCGTCACCGCCGCTGACCCGTTCGTCCGCTGACGGTCCGGCACCCGCGGGCAGCGGGTCTGCCGGACCGTCAGCCGTCAGCCCAGGGTGATGACCGTGCGCAGCGCCTCGCCACTGCGCATCTGGGCGATCGCCTCGTTCACGTCGGCCAGCTCGACCCGGTGCGTGATCATGCCCGCCAGGTCCAGCCGCCCGGCCCGCCAGAGCTCGATCGCCCGGGCGGTGGTCCGCCGGATGTCGCCGCCGCCGTACATCGAGGGCAGCACGCGCTTCTCGTTGAAGAACAGCTCGCCCATGCTGAACTGCACCAGGTCGTCCTGGGCGCCCGCGCCGATCACCACCACCGCACCGCCGCGCCGGGCCGCGTCGTAGGCCGCCCGTACGGTGGCCGAGCGGCCGACCGCCTCGAAGACGTAGTCGTAGCCGCCGCCCGCCACGCTCTTGGCGGCGCCCTTCAGCTCCTCCGGGGCGATGGCGTCGGTGGCGCCGAAGGCGAGCGCGCGGGTCCGCCGGGACTCCACCGGGTCGACCACGGTGATCCGGGCCGCCCCGCAGATCCGGGCGCCCTGGACGGCCGCGATGCCGACCCCGCCCGCGCCGATCACGGCGACCGAGCTGCCGGGCTCCACCCGGGCGGTGTTCACCGCCGCGCCGAGACCGGTGGTCACCCCGCAGCCGATCAGCGCGGCGAGCTCGTACGGCATGTCGGCGGGCAGCACGATCACGCTGTCGGCGGGCACCACCAGCTCCTCGGCGAAGGTGCCGGTGCTGTAGAAGCCGAAGACCTCGGTGTCGCCCTGCCGGAACCCGGCCGAGCCGAGCCGCCGCAGGCTGGCGACGCAGAGGTGGCCCTGACCGCGGTGGCAGTGCGGGCAGCTGCCGCAGGGTGGCATCCAGCAGAGCACCACCCGGTCGCCGACCGCGACGCCGGTGACGCCCTCACCGGTCTCGATCACGTCGCCGGCCCCCTCGTGGCCCGGCACGAACGGCGCGGGCTGCGGCAGCACGCCGCTCATCGCCGACAGGTCCGAGTGGCACAGGCTGGCGGCCCGGAGCCGGACCCGGACCTTCCCGGGACCGAAACCGACCGCCTCGACGTCGTCGCGGACGTCCAGTGTGTCCTGGCCGGTCTCGTGCAGGATCGCTGCGCGCATGTGGCTTTCTCCCGGGATTCGCCAGTGGGTCGGAGCAGCGTACAGAACCGCTCCGCGGGCCTTCATCTAGAACGAGTTCTAGAAACTGGTCCAGGTATACCCCATCCCCCGGCCTGCGGGAACCCCTCCTACCGTCCAGTAGGGTCCAGGCACAGACCAGGCCCACAGACCGGGCCCCGCGAACAGGAGCAGCACGATGACGGACGCCCGCCCGGCCCCCGGGGTACTCGCGGCCTTCGAGTCCGCGACCGGCTTCATGCCGGTGGACGAGGGTCTCGCCCTGTACGCCGCCGCACACCAGGCCGCCGCCGCCACCGGCCTGCCGCTGCTGGAGATCGGCAGCTACTGCGGGCGCTCGGCGATCCTGCTGGCCGACGCGGCCCGGGCCGCCGGGACGGTCGCCCTGACGGTGGATCACCACCGCGGCTCCGAGGAGCAGCAGCCCGGCTGGGAGTACCACGACCCGGAGCTGGTCGACCCGGCGGTCGGGCTGATGGACACCCTGCCGACCTTCCGCCGCACCCTCTTCCGGGCGGGCCTGGAGGACCACGTGGTCGCCCTGGTCGGCCGTTCGCCGCAGATCGCCGCCGTCTGGGGCGGGCAGCTGGCGCTGGTCTTCATCGACGGCGGCCACACCGACGAGCACGCCACCGGCGACTACGAGGGCTGGGCCCCGCACCTGGCCGCCCAGGGGCTGCTGGTGATCCACGACGTCTTCCCGGACCCCGCCGACGGCGGCCAGGCCCCGTACCGGGTCTACCTGCGCGCGCTGGCCGAGGGCTTCGGGGAGGTCTCGGTCACCGGCTCGCTGCGGGTGCTGCGCCGCCGCTGACGGGTCCTGGGGCCGATCGTCCTGCCGACACCCGAAGATCGTCGTGGTCCTGCGGGCACGTTCCGGGATGCTCTAACGTCATCCCACATGCCGGGCCGACCGGGTGGCCACCGTTGGTGCGCCCGGAAACTGCCGGTACGGTGTCGCCGGACGACCGGACGACGTGAACCCAGGACGCACCACACCACAGCGGGGGCGAGGCCAGGCATGACCGAGCACGACAACACCGCACCCGCGGTGTGGGACCCGACCGCGCGCGGGGGCGCCGGTGGCTGGGTCCGCCCGCAGAACACCCAGCCGGCCGCGCCCGCGCCGCAGCCGCCCACGCAGCAGCAGCCCGCCCCGTACCCGCCGGTCCCGCAGCCGCCCCGGGAGGACCCGGGCACCGAGATCTTCCCGCTCGCCCCGCCGCAGCAGCAGCCCCAGCAGGCGTACCAGCAGCAGCCCCAGCCCGGCGCCGTCGGTGACCACGGCCCGCCGCTCGGCGCCCGCCCGTACCTGCCGCAGCCGGGCCCGCCCGGCCCGCAAGGCCCACCCACCCCGCCACCGCCGTTCGGCGGACCCCCGGCGCCGCCGTCCGGGTACGGGTTCCCGCCGCCCGCGCCGACCGACACCTTCCCCGGCTTCCCCAGCCCGCAGCAGCAACAGCATCAGCAGCCCGGCGCGTTCCCGGGCCCGCAGCCGCAGCACCCTCAGCAGCCCGGCACCTTCCCCGGCTACCAGCAGCTCGCCCCGCAACGCCCGTACCCCGAGTACGAGGAGCTCCCCCAGCACGAGCCCCGTCGCCGGGTCCCGCTGCTGGTCGCGATCGGCGTGGTGCTGGTCGTGGTGGTCGGCGTCGGCGTGGCCTGGGCGGTCCGCAACGGTGACAAGCCCTCGGGCCAGGCCGCGCCCGGGCCGGCCACCGTCTCCTCCGGCGCCCCGCAGGCTGCGCCGGCCCAGAGCACCCCGGCCGCCCCGCCCTCTGGCACCAACTCACCCTCCCCGTCCGCCAGTTCGAACGGACCGCAGGCCGCCGCCCAGGCCAAGGCGCTGGACGAGCTGCTCACCCGGGGCGAGGGCGCCAAGGCGCCGATCGGCAACGCGGTGGCCAAGGTGAACAGTTGCCCGGGCAAGCCCGAGATCGACGGCGCCGTCACGGTGTTCGAGACCGGGGCGACCCAGCGCGACCAACTGGTGGCCGACCTGGCCAAGCTGAACTTCGGCGACCTGCCCGCCGGCGTCGAGGCGGTCGCGCTGCTGAAGACCGCCTGGCAGACCTCCGGCGACATCGACCGGGCGTACGCGGCCTGGGCCCGTGGCGTCGGCAGTCAGGGCTGCAGCAACGGCAGCGCCCCCGGCGGCGCCGACCTGAAGCGGGCCAACGAGCTCAACCCGCAGGCGACTCAGGCGAAGAAGGACTTCGTGGCGAAGTGGAACTCACTGGCCAACACCTTCGGCCTGACGGCCCGTACCTGGGACAGGATCTGAACCACTCGTGACCGGCACCACCGGCGCCCCGCGTCGCTCTCCCCTGCTCCGCATCTCCGCACTGGTCTGCGCCGTCCTGCCGCTCGGCGCGGCGGGCTGCGCGGGCCCGGCGTCCCCCGGCGCGGACGCGGCCCGGCCGCTGGCCGCCGTCTCCCCGGCCGAGGAGCTGCCGGTCATGCCCAGCTTCTGGCCCACCCCGGAGCCGTCCGCGTCCTCCGCCCCGGCCGCCGGCCCCGGGAACACCGCCGCCGCCCGCCCGCTGACGGGCCGTACGGTACTGCTGGACCCCGGGCACAACACCAGCAACAACAAGCACACCACCGAGATCAACCGTCAGGTGGACATCGGCAACGGCCGCAAGGAGTGCGACACCACCGGCACCTCCACCGACGCGGGCTACAGCGAGGCCGAGTACTCGCTCGACGTCTCCCGCCGGGCCCGCGCGGTGCTGGAGGAGCGCGGCGCCAAGGTGCTGTTCACCCAGGACGGCAACCGCGCGTGGGGGCCGTGCATCGACGAGCGGGCCAGGATCGGCAACGAGGGCAAGGTGGACGCCGCGGTCTCCGTGCACGGGGACGGGGCGCCGGCCGCCGGCCAGGGGTTCCACGTGATCATGCCCGCCAAGGTGAAGGCCGGGAAGGCGGACACCGAGGCGATCGTCGCGCCGTCCCGCCGGCTCGGCCTGCTGCTGCGCGAGCAGTTCAAGGCGGCCACCGGCGAGCCGTACGCCGACTACATCGGCGACCAGGGCCTGGACACCCGCAGCGACCTCGGCGGGCTCAACCTCTCGAAGGTGCCGAAGGTGTTCATCGAGTGCGGCAACATGCGAAACTCGGGCGATGCCAAGCGGATGACGGACCCTCAGTGGCGCCAGCAGGCCGCCCAGGGCATCGCCGACGCGCTGACCGCCTACCTCACCACACCCGCGGGCTGACCGGGGGCCGATCGCGGGTGTTTTGCCACGACACCCCCCGTTTCGGGATCCCGCCGTGCACTCCCGAACGGCTTGGCCCTAGGCTTTTGCACCGTCCGAACCACACTGCCGTCCACGACATACACCGACGAGGGGAACGTTAGTGAATCTGCGCGCTCTCACCAGGGGAGACGCCGCCGTCGCAGGTGCGGCCGTCCTGCTGTTCATCTCTTCCTTCCTGCCGTACTTCACCGCCGACAGCTGCGCCCTGAAGATCTGCTCCTCCTTCTCGCAGAACGCCTGGTCGGCCAACCTCTTCCCGGTGCTGCCCTCGATCTACCTGCTCGGCATCGCCGCCGCGGCCCTGATCCTGGTGCAGCGCTTCCAGGGCGAGGCCGTCGCCGGGCGCCAGGTGCTCGGCCTGCGGCTCGACCAGTGGGGCATCGCGCTGGCCGCCGCCGCGCTGTGGTCCGGCCTCTGGTCGCTGGCCGGTGGCCCCGAGGGCATCGGCCACGGCTTCGGCGCCTGGCTGGGCGTGCTCGCCCTGCTGGTGCTGACCGGTGCCGCCGCGGCCGGTCCGCTGGTGCCCGCGCTGCAGGCCCCGCTGCTGACCGACAAGCCCCCGGTCACCCAGGCCCCGTACGCCGGTGCCCCGGTCGGCGGCTTCCAGCCCGGTCCCGGGCAGCCCGGCCAGGGTCAGCCCGGCCAGTACGGCTACCCGGCCGACCAGGGCCTGGCGCAGGCCCAGCCCGGCCAGGGCGGTCTGCCCGGCTACGCCGCCGCGCCCGAGCAGCAGCACGGCTACGGCTACCCGACGCCGGGTCAGGCCGCCGGCCAGCCGGCCCCCGCGCACCAGGACCCGACCCAGGTCCAGCCCGCCGTCGCGGTGCCGGCCCCGGCCGCCCCGGCCGCGGACTTCGCGCCGTTCTGGTTCGCCGTCCCGGCGCCGCGTCAGCTCGCGCCGAAGGACAACCCGGTCGGCCCGCCGGTCGGCGAACTGGTGCCCGGCACCTGGTACCTGGCGGTCGAGCAGCGCGGCAACTCGCTGGTCGCCCAGCTCCAGGACGGCTCGCACGGCCTGCTGAACGACGCCTCCGGCATCCAGCGCGGCTGAGCACCACAGCAGAGAGGGGCCCGGGGACCATCAGGTCCCCGGGCCCCTCTCGCTTGTCGACTCAGCAGCAGTCGCTGACGACCAGTCCGGCCGGCAGCTGCTCCCCGCCGAACACCGCCACCGTCGCGTGGTCGCCGCCCAGCGCCGCCACCGCGAGCAGCAGCGCCCCGGCCGTCCAGGTGGTGCGCTCCTCCGGCCAGATCGCGTCGTCCTCGAAGACGTACCCGGTCCAGTACGAGCCGTCCTGGTGCCGCAGGTGCTGGATCCAGCGCAGGATCTCCACCGCGCGGTCGGACTGGCCCACCGCCCAGAGCGCGAGCGCCAGTTCGGCGCTCTCCCCGCCGGTCACCCAGGGCCGGTCGCTGACGCAGCGCACGCCGAGGCCGGGCACCACGAAGCGCTCCCAGTCCCGTTCGATCCGGGCCACCGCCTCGGGGCCGCGCAGCGCGGTGCCGAGCACGGGGTAGTACCAGTCCATCGAGTAGCGGTCCTTGTCGAGGAACCGCTCCGGGTGGTGGGTGATCGCGTGCCGGAGCCGGCCGGCCGCCAACTCCCAGTCCGGCTGCGGCTCTTCGAGGTAGTCCGCGATGGCGAGCCCGCACCGCAGGGCGTGCAGGATGCTGGACGAGCCGGTCAGCAGCGCCTCCTGCGGCGCGCTGCCGTCCTCGTCCTGCCGCCAGGCGATCGGGCCGCCCGGCAGCCGCAGCCCGACCGTGAAGTCCAGCGCCCGGCGGACCGTCGGCCAGATCCAGTCCAGGAAGGCGTCATCGCCCGAGGAGAGGTGGTGGTGCCAGACGCCGACCGCCAGGTACGCGCAGAAGTTGGTCTCCTTGGCGCGGTTGGTCACCTCGCCGTCCACGTACGCCGCGTACCAGGAGCCGTCGGGGTTCTGACTGCCCGCCAGCCAGCGGTACGCCGCCTCGGCGGCCGCGTGCTCGCCCGCCGTGTCCAGGGCCATCGCGGCCTCGGTGTGGTCCCACGGATCGAGGTGGCCGCCGCCGAACCACGGGATGGCGCCGTCGGGCTGCTGGTCGGCCAGGATCGAGCGCACCGTGTCGGCGGCCTGACGGGCGTTCAGCACGCCGTCCAGCAGCAGCGCCTCCGGGATGGCGGCCGTCACGAGCCCGCCCGCCGGGGCTTGCTGGCGTACACCACGAAGCTCTTGCCGAGCACCGGGTTGAGCGCCTTCTCGGCGGCCTTGGTGATCCTGCTGATCACCGGGGTGCCGACGATGTCCCAGACCAGCAGCTGGTGGTAGGCCCGGACCGGCAGCGCCTTGTCGTTGTTGACGCCGACCGCGCACTTGATCCACCAGTACGGCGAGTGCAGCGCGTGCGCGTGGTGCTCGGCGTACGGCTCCAGGCCGGACTCGCGGACCTTCTCGACCAGCTCGTCGCCCTTGTAGATCCGGATGTGGCCGCCCTCGACCTCGTGGTACTCGTCGGAGAGCGCCCAGCAGATCTTCTCCGGCAGGTAGCGCGGCACGGTGACGGCCAGCAGGCCGCCCGGCTTGAGCACCCGGACCATCTCGGCCAGCACGCCCTTGTCGTCCGGGATGTGCTCCATCACCTCGGAGATGATGATCTTGTCGAAGGTGTCGTCGTCGAACGGCAGGTTGAGCGCGTCGCCCTCCATCGCCACCGCCGAGGCACCGGCCGGGGCCTCCCCGGCCAGCTCCATGGCGGCGAACCACTTGCGGACCTCGGCGATCTCCTCGCCGTTCTGGTCCAGGGCGACCACGTTCGCGCCGCGCCGGTATGCCTCGAAGGCGTGCCGGCCCCCGCCACAGCCCAGGTCGAGCACCCGGTCGCCGGGGGCGAGCGGGAAGCGGGAGAAATCGACGGTCAGCACTGCGGGGCTCCCATTCGTTTGGTACTCGGCGAAAAAACGTTTGATCAGCCGTCAGGCGGGGCTGCTCGTCGGGCCGGGCGGCGGTCAGGCGACGTAGCGCCAGCCCGCGCCGGCCCTGGCCCGCTGTCCGGCCCCGGTGGCGATCGCCGCCCGGTAGCGGTCGGCGGTGAGTTCGGCGGCCCGCTGCCAGGTGAACCGGGCGAGCACCCGCTGCCGCCCGGCCGCGCCGAGCTCGGCCCGCAGCTCGGGGTCGTCCAGCAGTCGGCCGAGCGCGGTGGCCAGCGCACCGGCGTCGCCGGGCGGCACCGCCAGGCAGGTCTCGCCGTCCGGCCCCGCCACCTCGGGGATCGCGCCGCCGGTGGTGGCGACCAGCGGGGTGCCGGTGGCCATCGCCTCGGCGGCGGGCAGCGAGAAGCCCTCGTACAGCGAGGGCACGCAGGCCACCTCGGCCGAGCGGTACAGGTCGACCAGCTCCTGATCGGTCAGCCCGGTGCGGAACTCGATCCAGCGCTCCAGACCGAACCGGCGGACCGCCTCGGCCACCGGCCCCTCGCCGCGCTGCGGCTTGCCGACCACCACCAGGTGCGCGTCCCGCTCGGTGCGCAGCTTGGCCAGCGCCTCGACCAGGTGGACCAGGCCCTTGAGCGGCACGTCCGCGCTGGAGGTGGTGACGATCCGGCCGGGCACCTGGGCGATCTCCGCAGACGGTGACCAGAGCCGGGTGTCGGCTCCGATCGGGACCACGGCGATGCGGCGGGCCGGGGTGCCGAGCTGCTCGGCGATCTCGGCCTTCGAGCTCTCCGAGACGGTGATCACGTGCTCGAGCCGGGCGGCCACCCGGCGCTGCATCCGGGTGAAGGCGTACCAGCGGCGCTTGCCGAGGCGCTCCAACCGGGTGGCGGCGGCGTCGATCTCCAGCCGGCGGTCCACGGTGATCGGGTGGTGCACGGTGGTGACCAGCGGGAAGCCGTGCCTGGCCAGCCCCAGCAGGCCGTAGCCGAGGGTCTGGTTGTCGTGCACCACGTCGTAGCGGCCCTTGTGCGCGGCCAGGTACTTCCGGGCCCGGAGCGAGAAGGTGAGCGGCTCGGGGAAGCCGCCGGTGCGCATCCCGGCCACCTCCAGCACGTCCACCAGGCCGCGGTACTCGGCGAGCGCCGGGGTGCGGAACGGGTCGTCGGCGCGGTACAGGTCCAGGCTGGGCAGCTCCACCAGCCGGACGCTGCCGGGCCCCTCGACCGGGTCGAGCACCGGGAAGGGCTGGGCGCCGACCACGTCCACGTGGTGCCCGAGCCTGGCCAGCTCGCGGGACAGGTGCCGGACGTAGACGCCCTGGCCGCCGCAGTACGGGTCGCCCCGGTAGGACAGCAGGGCGATCCGCAGCGGTCGCGGCGGCAGCGCGGTCATCCGGGGCTCCTGTCCCCTACCACCCGGCCTGCGCGGCGGCGGGAAAGTAGATCACGTTTCATGATGGTGGAGCTCGTCATTGGGCAGTTCGAACAATGAGAGACCTTGACGATACCGGCCCGCACCCGGGGGCGGCAGATCGCCCCCGAGGAATGCTACTGACGAGTACGTCAGTACCGGAGGCATCCATTCTGACCCGTCCGGGAAGCCCGCTCACCCGGCGTTCACTGTGACATAACTCTCGGACCGCCCGTCCGCTGACATATCCTCACCTCCCACCCCGTGGTTGAATCACCTCGATCCGGTCACCCACGCGCGCGCTCTGGGAGCCCCCTTGACCACCACCGCCGCCCTCGGAACCGGGCTCACCCCCCGGCAGGCCGACCGCCGCCGCCGGATCCTGCGGGCCGCCACCACGCTGGCCGCCCGGGGCGGGTACGAGGCGGTCCAGATGCGCGAGGTGGCGGAGACCGCCGAGGTCGCACTCGGCACCCTCTACCGCTACTTCCCGTCCAAGGTGCACCTGCTGGTGGCGGTGATGCAGGAGCAGCTCCAGCACCTGCACGAGCAGGTCCGCCGCCACCCGCCGACCGGCGACGACCCGGCCGGGCGGGTGGCCGAGACCCTGACCCAGGCCTTCCACGCGCTCCAGCGCGAACCCCGGCTCGCCGAGGCGATGGTCCGCGCGCTCTCCTTCGCCGACCGCTCGGTCGGCGCCGAGGTGGACGCCGTCTCGGCCGTCACCTCGGCCATCGTGCTGGACGCCGCCCAACTCGGCCCCACCCCCTCCCCCGGCCAGCAGGCCGCCCTGCGGGTGATCGGCCACACCTGGCACGCCACCCTGCTCGCCTGGCTCTCCGGCCGCGCCTCCCTCGCCGAGGTCCGCGGCGACCTGCACACCGCGGCCCGGCTCCTCGTCCTCTGACGCTCCGTCCGCCGCTCGGACCGCCCGGTCTCAGTCGATCGAGGCCTTCGCCGCCTGCGAGATCTCCGCGACGTCCGGGAACGGACGGGCGTACCTGGCACCCACCCCGAAGCGGTCCGCCAGCGCGTCGGCGAAGGCCGCCGCGATCCGGAACTCCCCCGCCGGGTTCGGGTGCGTCCCGTCCCAGGTGTGCGCGGCGGCGACGAACTCGGCGTCGGTCCTGGCCGTCAGCACCGGGGCGTCGGCCCGGTCCAGGTCCTTCGCCACCGTCTCGATCCGCCCGTTGCAGGCCGCCACCCGGGCCGCGAACTCCCGGTCCTCCGCCGCCTTCACGGTCGGCAGGATCCGCCCGAGCACGATCCGCAGCCCCGGCTCGGCCCGCCGCGCGTTCGCCACGAACTCCCGCAGGTTGGCCTCGAACTCCGGCGGCTCGACCCCGTACCAGAACAGGTCGTTGATCCCGAGCAGCACCAGCAGGTACTCCGGCCGGTGCTCGGCCACCTTGGCCTCGATCTCCTCCTTCTCCGTCACGTACGGCCGCCCCCACTGGGCGTCGTGGTCGGTGTCGAAGCCCGGGTCCGCGTACGTGTCGTCGTCGTCCCCGACCTCGGCGGTGCGGATGTTGTCCAGGGTGTTCTTCGGTCCCACCAGGTCCACGGCGACCCGGTGCGCCTCCAGGTGCTTCCAGAACCGGTAGCGCCAGGTCCAGTCGCCGCTGCTGCCGTGGCTGATGGAGTCGCCGACGATCATGATCAGGAGGGGTTCGGTGCTCGTCATGCCCCCATGCTCGGCACCCGGGCCGAAGCACCGCGCGTGTTGCTCCGGCACCCGGGTGACGCCGGGTCAGCGCGCCGGCCTGCTGTCGTGACCCCGCAAACCTGATACCCGTTCCAGTTTCCGGGCGCACTGCCGTCCCCACCGTGTCCGATCGGGGGCGGTCCGGTCGGCCGGTTAGAGTCTTGGACGCAGGATCAGGACCATCGGGCCGCTGCTCCGCTCATCGAAAGGCACGTCGACCCTCATGCTCACCACCGCCCGCACGGGCGCCGCCGCGCTGGCCGCCGCCGCCCTGCTGATCGGCGCCGCCGCCCCCGCCCTCGCGGACACCCCGTCCCCCGCCGCCGCCCCGCCCGCGCTCTACGGGAAGGGCGACCCGACGTACGACGGCGTCTGGCGGCAGTCGCTGGCGCTCACCGCGCTGGGCGCCGCCAAGGTCGTCCCGTCCGACGCGGCCGTGGTCTGGCTGACCGGCCAGCAGTGCGCGGACGGCGGCTGGGCCCCGTTCCGGTCCGACCCCTCGATCGCCTGTGACCCCAAGGCCGAGGACAGCAACGCCGGCGCGCTGGCGATCCAGGCGCTCAAGCTGCTCGGCGGGCACCAGGACGCGGTGACCCGGGGCACCGACTGGCTGAAGACCGTTCAGAACGCGGACGGCAGCTGGCCCGTCAACCCCGGCACCCCGGGCGACGCCAACTCCACCGGACTGGCCGTCAACGCGCTGGTCGCCACCGGCATCGACCCGGCCTCGGTCGTCAAGAACGGCAAGAACGCCTACGACGGCCTGGCGCTGTACCAGCTCGGCTGCGCCGCGCCCGCCGAGCAGCGCGGCGCCTTCGCCTACCAGCCGGCCCCGGACGGCGCGCTCAAGGCCAACGACCTGGCCGGCGCCCAGGCCCTGCTGGCCGCGGCGGGCGGCAAGCTGCCGGTCACCAACACCAACCGGGTGGACACCGCGCCCAAGCCGCTGGACTGCGCCACCGCCGCGGCCACCGTGCCGCACGCGAACTCCGCCGAGGCGGCCGGTGCCTACCTGGTCGCCCAACTGGGCGCCAACGGGCAGCACCTGATGCAGAGCATGCCCGGCGCCACCCCCACCCCCGACTACGCCGCGACCGCCTGGACCGTGCTCGGCCTGGTCCAGTCCGGGCACCCGAACCAGGCCGCCCCGGCCGCCGACTGGCTGGCCGGCAACGGCTACGACTGGGCCGCCAAGGGCAAGTCCGGCACCGACGCCTCGGCCGCCGCGCTGATGCTGCTGACCGCGCAGGCCGCCCAGCTCGACCCGTACAACTTCGGCGGCACCAACGTGGTGCAGCTGCTGATGGACGCGGGCCCGGCGCCCAAGTCCGTCCCGGCGGCCGCCACCGCGGCCGACCCCGAGGGCACCAGGGCGCCCGGCTCCGGCGTCACCGAGGCCGACGACAACAGCGGCTTCTCCCCGGTCTGGCTGGTCGGCATCGGCCTGCTGATCGGCATCGGCGGCGGTCTGCTGCTCAGCCTCCAGCGCAAGCGCGGCGCCCACGCCACCGACGGCCCGACCGCCGCCCCGAAGAAGGCCGCCGGTCCCACCAAGTCCGAGGGCGACGAGCAGAAGTGACCTCCCCTCACGCCCGGGCGGCGGTGACGGCCCCGGCCGTCGCCGCCGTCCTGGCGCTGCTGCTGCCGTTCCTGCTCGCCACGCCCGCGCACGCCACCGGCTACCGCTACTGGTCGTTCTGGAAGTGGTCCGGCAGCGCCTGGGCGTACCAGCAACAGGGCCCCGCGGTGTACGTCCCGCCGGACGGCGCGGTGGACGGCTGGCGGTTCGCGGTCAGCCCCGACGGCGGGAAGGACGCCGCCCGGCCCACCGCCGCCGGCGACTTCGCCACGGTCTGCGCCGCCACCCCGGCCCAGGCCGGCAAGAAGCGGATCGCCGTCGTACTGGACTTCGGCACCGCCGCCGACGCCCCGGGCGGCGAGACCCCGCCGCCGGCCCGGACCGCCTGCGCGGCGGTCCCGACCGCCGCGAGCTCGGCCGAGGTGCTGGCGGCGGTCGCCCCGCCGCTGCGCTACGACTCGGCCGGCATCCTGTGCGCCATCGTCGGCTACCCCCGTACCGGCTGTGGCGACACCGTCGGCAACTCCACCGAGCAGAAGGAGAGTTCGGGCCCGTCGGTGGGCCTGCTGGCGGGCGGCGCGCTGGTCGCCGTGCTCGCCGCCGGCGCGGTCTGGCAGGCCCGGCGCCGCCGCGACTCCTGAGGTGTCACCCGTGCCCACGCCCAGCCGCACCCGGCGGCCCCGCCCCGTCCGCTCGACCCGCTCCGCGATCGGCCCGCGCCACCTGCACCCCGGCGCGTGGTGGCTGTGGGCGATCGGGCTGGGCGCGGCGGCCTCCCGCACCACCAACCCGCTGCTGCTCCTGCTGATCGTGGCGGTCTCCGGCTACGTGGTCGCGGCGCGGCGCAGCACCGAACCCTGGGCCCGCTCCTACACCGCCTTCGTCAAGCTGGCGCTGGCGGTGCTCGGCATCCGGCTGCTCTTCACGGTCTTCCTCGGCTCCGGCGTCGGCGGCACCCACGTGCTCTTCACGCTGCCCCAACTCCCGCTGCCGGACTGGGCGCAGGGGGTACGGATCGGCGGCGCCGTCACCCTGGAGGGGCTGCTCTACTCGCTCTACCAGAGCCTGCGGCTGGCCACCCTGCTGATCTGCGTCGGCGCCGCCAACGCGCTGGCCAACCCGGCCCGGCTGCTGCGCGCCCTGCCCGGCGCGCTGTACGAGGCCGGGGTGGCCGCCGTGGTGGCGCTCACCTTCACCCCCAACCTGGTCGCGGACGTCCAGCGGATCAGGTCCGCCCGCCGTCTGCGCGGCCGCTCCGACAAGGGCCTGCGCTCGCTGCTCAGCGTCGGTCTGCCGGTACTGGAGTCGGCCCTCGAACGGTCCGTCAGCCTGGCCGCCACCATGGACAGCCGGGGCTTCGGCCGCGCCGCCGACGTCCCGCGCCGGGTCACCCGGTCGATCGGCGCGCTCACCCTGGCCGGCCTGCTCGCGGTCTGCGTGGCCTGCTACGGCCTGCTCACCGAGGGCACCGCGCACTGGGCGCTGCCGGTGCTGCTGGCCGGTCTGGCCGCGCTCGGCGCCGGGCTGCTGCTCGGCGGCCGACGCTCGGTCAGGACCCGCTACCGGCCTGACCCGTGGGCCTGGCGGGAGTGGCTGGTGGCGGGCTCCGGCCTGGCCGTCGCGGCCCTGCTGATCTGGCTCTCCGGCCGCGACCCCGCCGCCTTCAACCCGCCGGCCGTACCGCCCACCGTGCCCGAACTCCCGCTGCTGCCCGCGCTGGCCGTGCTGATCGGCCTGCTGCCCGCCTTCGTCGCCCCTGCCCCGCCCCGCCCCGGAGCCCCCAAGTGATCCACTTCGAACAGGTCTCGGTCCAGTACCACGACGCCGCCGCGCCCGTGCTCGGCGGCCTCGACCTGACCGTCCCCGAGGGGGAACTCTGCCTGGTGGTCGGCCCGTCCGGGGTCGGCAAGTCCACCCTGCTGGGCACGGTCAACGGCCTGGTGCCGCACTTCACCGGCGGCGTGCTGCACGGCCGGGTCACCGTCGACGGCCGGGACACCCGCGAGCACCGCCCGCGCGAACTCGCCGACCTGGTCGGCATGGTGGGCCAGGACCCGGTGGCACACTTCGTCACCGACAACGTCGAGGACGAACTCGCCTACGGCATGGAGTCGTTGGGCATCACCCCGGAGGTGATGCGGCGCCGGGTCGAGGACACCCTCGACCTGCTCGGCCTGGCCGAGCTGCGCGACCGGGCGCTCTCCACCCTCTCCGGCGGCCAGCAACAGCGGGTCGCCATCGGCTCGGTGCTGACCAGCCACCCCAAGGTGCTGGTGCTGGACGAGCCCACCTCCGCGCTCGACCCCGGCGCCGCCGAGGAGGTGCTCGCGGTGCTGCAACGGCTGGTGCACGACCTGGGCACCACCGTACTGATGACCGAGCACCGGCTGGAGCGGGTGGTCCAGTACGCCGACCAGGTACTGCTGCTCACCCCGGACGGGCCGGCCAGGTTCGGCGACCCCGCCGAACTGATGGCGGTCTCCCCGGTCTACCCGCCGGTGGTCGGGCTCGGCCGGGCGGCCGGCTGGTCGCCGCTGCCGCTGTCGGTCCGGGACGCCCGCCGCCGGGCCGCCCCGCTGCGGGCCGCGCTGGACGGCCGGACCCCGCCCGTCGTCCCCCCGGTCACCACCGAACCGGTCGCCACGGTCGGGCGCCTGACCCTGCGGCGCGGCCCGAACCCGGTGCTGCGCGGGGTCGAACTCGCCCTGCACCCAGGCGAGATCACCGCCTTGATGGGCCGCAACGGCGCGGGCAAGTCCACCCTGCTCGGCGCCCTGGCCGGCCTGTACAAACCGGACTCCGGCACGGTCGACGCGGCCGGGCTGACCCCGCACCGGTCGAAGCCGAAGGAGCTGATCCGCCGGGTCGGCCTGGTCCCGCAGGAGCCGCGCGACCTGCTGTACGCCGAGACGGTGACCGCCGAGTGCGCGGGCGCGGACCACGACTCCGGTGCGGCGCCCGGCAGTTGCCGCGCACTGGTGGCCCGGCTGCTGCCCGGCATCGACGACGCGCTGCACCCGCGCGACCTCTCCGAGGGCCAACGCCTCACCCTCGCCCTGTCCGTGGTGCTCACCGCCCGCCCTGATCTGATCCTGCTGGACGAGCCGACCCGCGGCCTGGACTACGCCGCCAAGGCCCGGCTGGTCACCGTACTGCGCGAACTGGCCGCCGACGGCCACGCCGTCCTGCTGGCCACCCACGACGTCGAGCTGGCCGCCGAACTCGCCCACCGCACCGTGATCCTGGCCGAGGGCGAGATCGTCGCGGACGGTCCGAGCGCCGAAGTGGTGGTCTCCTCCCCGGTGTTCGCCCCGCAGGTGGCCAAGGTGCTCGCGCCACTGCCGTGGCTGACGGTCTCCCAGGTCGCCGCCGCGCTGGGGGACCCGGCGTGAAGGGACCCGGCGTGAAGGGACCCGGCGTGAAGGCGCTCACGCGGCCGGTGCCGCTCGGCCTGCGCTCGATCGTCCTCCTCCTGCTGATCACCGCGATCGGCGCGGTCGCCTTCGGCTGGCCACTGCTCGCCGACCCGTCCTCGGCACTGGCCGGGCACTCCACCGACGCGCCCTGGCTGTTCGCGCTGCTGATGCCGCTGCTGCTCGGTGTGGTCATCGCCCAGATCTCCGAAGGGCGTTCGGACGGCGGCGCCGGTCTGGACGCCAAGTCGGTGGCGCTGCTCGGCGTACTGGCGGCCGCCGGGGCGGCGCTGCGCCCGCTCGGCGCGGGGACGGCCGGGCTGGAGCCGATGTTCTTCCTGATGGTGCTGGCCGGGCGAGTGCTCGGCCCGGGCTTCGGCTTCGTGCTCGGCTCGGTCACCATGTTCGCCTCCGCCCTGCTGACCGGCGGGATCGGGCCCTGGCTGCCGTTCCAGATGCTCAGCATGGGCTGGGTCTGCCTCGGCGCCGGTCTGCTGCCCGGCCCGGCCCGGCTGCGCGGCCGGGGCGAGCTCCTGCTGCTGGCGGGCTACGGCGCCCTCGCCTCGGTCGCGTACGGCACCGTGATGAACCTTCAGTTCTGGCCCTACCTCGGCGTCGGCCTGCCCCCGGGGCTCTCCTTCGACGCCGGCGCCGACCTCGGCACCAACCTGGGCCACTTCCTGGCCTACTGCCTGGCCACCTCGCTCGGCTGGGACCTCCCCCGGGCCGTACTGACCGCCGTGCTCTGCCTCACCGTCGGCGGCCCGATCCTGCGCGCCCTGCGCCGCTCGGTCCGCCGCGCGGCCTTCGACGCCCCGGTCACCTTCAAGGACGCCTGACCCCCACGGCAGGGGGTCAGGCGTCCCCGCCGGGCTCAGCCCTGCTTCGGGCCGGTCGACTGCACCACCTCGAAGGACCACAGCGTCGACCCGGAGGCGGCCGGCTTCGGCTGTCCGCCCTCGGCGCTCGGCGGCCCCTGACGGTGCGCGGCCTGCATCGGCCCCTCCATCCAGGCCTTGAAGTGCTCCTCGCTGGCCCACCGGGTGTAGACGAGGTACTGGTCCGTCCCCTCCACCGGCCGGAGCAGCTCGAACCACTCGAACCCGTCCGACCCCTCCACCGCCCCGGCCCGGGAGGCGAACCGCTGCTCCAGGGTCTCCCGCATCTCGGTGGGCACCGTCAACACGTTGATCTTCACGACACTGGCCATCTGACACCTCGTACGTTCCACGGCCGCCCCGGCTGGCGGCCTGAGCCTGATCAGGTGTCAGCAGTCTCCTACATCGGCCGGCCCGGACGGCTCATCGCCCCGGGGGCCCGGAGTCGGCCACCATGACGGGGCCGCCCGTCGGCGGGCGCCCGGGAAAAATGCCGCGTCCCCCCTCCCGGCCCCCGCCTAGGCTGAGCGGATGAGCGCGATAACGGTGGTGACCGACCGGAGCGAGTGGCGGGACGGCTTCGAGCAGCGGGTGCTGGCCGCGTACCGGGCGGCAGGGTGCTCGGAGCCGCTGGCCCTGGCGCTGCTGGAGCGGGCGCTGAAGGGGATCGAGGACTGGACGGTGGCCACCGACGGCACCGGGTGGATCGCGGTCGGGGTGAGCGAGGAGAAGGGCACGACCGTCGGCCGGATCCACGACCTGACGGTGCCGCAGGGACGGGCGTGGGCCGAGCGCTGGTGCGCCGAGCAGGGCGCACGGCGGGTGGAGGTCCGGCGCACCGGCGGCCCGGGGCCGTTCGCCGACTACGCCGTCCTGGGCCAGAACCGGATCCGCACGGCGGCCGAGCGGCCCGAGCTGCCGCCGGAGCTGACGGTCCGCCGGCTGACCGAGCAGGAGTACCCCGCCTGGTACGCCAGCGAGGAGGCCGAGTACATCGCCGACATCGTCCGGGCCGGTGCGCTCACCCCGGAGCAGGCCAAACTGAAGTCCGACCAGGACATGGCCCGCTACCTCCCGGAGGGCTTCCTGACCCCGGGTCACGCCTTCTACGCGATGGAGGCCGGCGGCGAGCTGATCGGCACCGGCTGGGTCAACCACGGCTTCCTGCCGGGCGTCACCTTCGGCTTCTCCCTGCTGGTGCACGAGGAGCACCGCGGCAAGGGCTACGGCCGGGCCGCGATGACCGTCGGCGAGTGGGCCACCCGGCAGGGCGGCGACGAGGCGATGATGTTCAACGTCTTCGGCGGCAACGAGGTCGCGATGAACCTGTACGACAGCACCGGCTTCGCCGTCCTGGACGAGTTCCGCTTCCTCGAGCTCCCTTAGACCGACCGGATCGGTACGATGCCCCGCAGGCACGACAGCCGGGGGAGGCGACAGTGACGGCGGACGAGTCGGCAACGGCCACCGGCCTGGCGGGCCGGATCGAGCGGCTCTTCCGGACGGTCCGCCGGCCCGACCGGGAGCCGTACAGCAACGAGGAGGTCGCCCGGGCCTGCCGGGAGGCGACCGGCGAGAGCTTCTCGACCACCTACCTCTGGCAGCTGCGCACCGGGCGGCGGGACAACCCGACCAAGCGTCACCTCGAAGCCCTGGCCCGGTTCTTCCAGGTCCCGCCCGCCTACTTCTTCGAGGACGGGCAGAGCGAGCGGATCGCCGAGGAGCTGGTGCTGCTCGGGGCGCTCCGGGACGCCGGGGTCCGGGACGTCGCGCTGCGCGCCGTGACCCTCTCCCCCGAAGGGCTCGGCACGATCAGCGACATGATCGAGGCCATCGCCCGCCGCGAGGCCGGGCCCCGGCGCACCGAATGACGGCCGCGGACGTCAGTACGTCCGTCCCTCACCGCGCTGGGGCTGTTCGGGGCCGGTCCGGTCGGGGCGGTCGCCGCCCAGCTGCGAGCTGAGGCGGGTGAGCAGGTCGGCCAGTTCGCCGAACTGCTCCTCGTCGTAGTCGCCCAGCAGCTGGGCGAGTTGGGCCCGCCGGGCGGCGACCAGTCGGACGGCCACCTCGGCGCCCGGTTCGGTGAGGCGCAGCGGCAGGCCGTTGCGGACCGCCAGCCCCCGGCCCTCCACCTCCCGGACGGCCGCCTCGATCACCGCGATCGGGACGATCCGGTGCTCGGCCAGTTCGGCGGGCTCGACGCTGCCGTGCCGTTGCATCTGCAGGATCAGCCAGCTGGAGGCGGGCAGCAGGTCGAGCCCGGCCTCGGCGGTGATCCGGCGGAACAGGTCGCGGCGGGCGTCCCGGGAGCCGAGCACCGCGAGCGCGCGGGCGATCTCGTCCAGCGAGGAGCGCTCCACCGGGTTGAGGCCGATCGACTCACTGAGGTCGGGGGCGGTGACGGTGGAGCGGAGCTTCTGCTCGCGCAGGAAGAGCGAGAGCACGAAGGCGATCACCACGATCGGCACCGCGTACAGGAACACCTGGGTGATCGACTCCGCGTACGCGTGGTAGATCCCGGCCTGGGCGGACGGCGGCAGAGTACTGATCGAGCGGGGGTCCTGGGCGATGCTGTCGGGCCGGAAGCCGGCCGGGAGGTCGGCCCCCACCAGATCCTCGGCGAGCCGGCGGTTGAGGCCGCTCGCGAAGATGGTGCCGAAGATCGAGACGCCGAAGGAGGCGCCGATCGAACGGAAGAAGGTGGCCCCGGCGGTGGCCACGCCGAGGTCCTGGTACCCGACCGAGTTCTGCACGATCAGCACCAGCACCTGCATCACCAGCCCCAGCCCGAGCCCGAAGACCAGGAAGTAGAGGCTCATCTCGGTGGTGGAGCTGTGCTCGGTCAGCCGGGAGAGCAGCAGCAGGCCGACGGCGGTGACGGCGGTGCCCGCGATCGGGAAGACCCGGTAGTGGCCGGTCCTGGCGACGATCTGGCCGGAGCCGATCGAGGTGAACAGCATGCCGAGCACCATCGGCAGCATGTGGATGCCGGACATGGTCGGCGAGACCTGCATGACCACCTGGAGGAAGGTCGGCAGGTAGGTCAGCGCGCCGAACATCGCGAAGCCGACCACGAAGGAGATCACCGCGACCAGGCTGAAGGTCCTGGAGCCAAACAGCTTGAGCGGCAGCACCGGTTCGGCCGCCCTGCGCTCCACCGCGATGAACCAGCCCAGCAGCAGGACGCCCAGCACCCCGAGCCCGATGACCTGCCAGGAGCCCCACGGCCAGGTCACCCCGCCGAGCGAGGTCATCAGCACCAGACAGGTGGCCACCGAGGCGATCAGCAGGGTGCCCAGGTAGTCGATGGTGTGCTCGCGCTTGACCTCGCTGCCGTGCAGCACCGCCGCGATCACCGCCAGCGCGACGGCCCCGATCGGCAGGTTGACGTAGAACACCCAGCGCCAGCTCAGGTTGTCCACGAAGACGCCGCCGAGCAGCGGCCCGAGCACGCTGGTGACCCCGAAGACGGCGCCGAACAGCCCCTGGTACTTGCCCCGCTCCCGGGGCGCCACCAGGTCGCCGACGATCGCCTGCGAGAGCACCATCAGGCCGCCGCCGCCGAGGCCCTGGAGGGCCCGGAAGGCGATCAACTCCCCCATGTTCTGCGAGAGTCCGCAGAGCGCGGAGCCGACCAGGAAGATCACGATGGAGGTCTGGAACAGCCGCTTGCGGCCGTACATGTCGCCCAGCTTGCCCCAGAGCGGGGTGGCCGCCGTGGAGGCCAGCATGTACGCGGTGACCACCCAGGACAGGTGCTCCATGCCGCCGAGGTCGCTCACGATGGTGGGCAGCGCGGTGGAGACGATGGTCTGGTCGAGCGCGGCCAGCAGCATCGCCAGCAGCAGGGCGCCGATCGGGACCCAGAGCTTGTGGACCGTCACTTCCGGAGGCTGCTGCTCCTGGACGTCCTCCGGCGCGGCGGCCTCCGCCATTCCTGCTCCTCGGTGGGACGACGGGCCTGGCCAGCGCCCGGACTGATGATCGTTCAGTCTCACCATAAGTCAGCTATGTCCGATTTGCCGTCAACTGCTTGCGCCATCCGCACCTCTGACGGTCATCGATCCTTCACATCTCCGGTATCACCACCAATCCGGACAAGCCCCACCACGCGCCTGTCCACCCACTGGAACCTGCTGCATAATCAGGCCCATTCGCCACCGTCACCGAGGAGGACCGGCCCATGCCGGGAGCGCACTGCCCCGTCTGCGGCACCGTCGTCGACGCCGACGGCTGTCCCTCCTGTGGCCCCTCGGACGCCACCGCCGTCCTGCCCGCGATCGACTCCCCCGAGCTGGTCCGCCCGTACGTGAGCGCCCCCGCGCCCACCGACCCGTTCGCCACCCACACGGTGCCCCCGGACGGCTTCGCCACCCAGCTGATGCCACCCGTCCCGCCGCCCCCGGTCGGACCGCCGCCCGCACCGCCGCTGCCGCCGCAGACCGTGCCCAGCCTGCAGCTGATACCCACCCCGCCGCAGTGGACCCCCGAGCCGGCCCCGACCCAGGCTCCGACGCCGGACCTCGGCGTCTTCGGCTTCCGCCCCGCCCCCGGTGAACCGGCCCCCGGCGGCCGGGCCGAGCGACGGGTGCAGCAGCAGGTCTCGGCCGGGCGCCGACGGACCGTCATCATCGCGGCCGGACTGGGCGTCGCCGCGATCGGCGCGGGCCTGGCCCTGGTGCTCTCCCCCGGTGACGACGGGGGCGACCACGACCTGGCGCAGCCCCTCCCGGTCGGCAACTACCAGCCCACCAGCTCGCCCCCGGCCGTGGCCGTCGTGCAGTCCCCGCCGCCCTCGGACACCCCCACCCCGTCCGCGAGCCGCAGCAGCGCCAAGCCGAAGCCCAGCCCCTCGGCGAGCTCCGCCCTGCCCACGCCCACTCCCACCCCGTCGCCCACCCCGACCCCGTCGGCCACCCCGACCACCGCGGCTCCGACACCGACCGGGCCCCGGACCCTCAAGAAGGACATGCAGGGCGCCGACGTCAAGGACATGCAGAGCCGGATCGCCGACGTGCTGTTCTGGAAGTACAACTCCTCACTGGCCACCGGGGACTTCGACAGCAGGACCGAGAAGGCCGTCCGTGACTTCCAGAACTACTACGGCAGCGCCCGGCTCGACGACCCGCCAGGCGTCTACGGCCCCAGCACCCGCCGGGCCCTCGAAGAGATGACCGACTGACGCCCATGACACCGCGTCAGGACCGTCTCGCCGCCCACCACCGGGTCGCCGGCCACCTCGCCCGGTTGAGCGACCACCGGCTGGCCGCACTGCTCGACGCGGCGGCCCCGCTCGGCTCCGGGATCGGCGGCGTGACCTCCCTGCTGGAGATCGAGGGCGCCCAGGTCTTCGTCAAGCGGGTCCCGCTGACCGCCCTGGAACAGCGCCCCGAGCACCTGCGCTCCACCGCCAACCTGTTCGACCTGCCCTCGCACTACCAGTACGGCGTCGGCTCGGCCGGGTTCGGCGCCTGGCGCGAGCTGGCGGTGCACGAGCTGACCACCGGCTGGGTGCTCGACGGCGCGCAGCAGAGCTTCCCACTGCTCCACCACGCCCGGGTGCTGCCCGCCGAACCGCCGCCCGCCGAGGGCCTGGTCGGCTTCCTCGGCGGGCTGGACGGCGCGGTCGCGTACTGGGGCGGCTCGGCCGCGATCGGCGAGCGGCTCCGCGCGATCCTGGCCGCCGACGCGGCCGTCGTGCTCTTCCTGGAGTACGTCCCGCACACCCTGGGCAGCTGGCTGGCCGAGCAGGACACCGGTGCCGTCCCGTGGGTGGCCGGTCAACTGGCCGACACCACGGCCTTCCTGCGGGACCGGGGCCTGGTCCACTTCGACGCGCACTTCCGCAACGTGCTGACGGACGGTCACCGCCTGTACTTCACCGACTTCGGTCTCGCCCTCGGTGAGAGCTTCGAACTCACCCGCACCGAGCGGGAGTTCCTCGACCGCCACCGGGGCTACGACGCGGCGTACACGGTGGCCCACCTGCTCACCCAGTACCTCCCGGCGGGCCTGGCAGCCGATTGGGCCGACGGGCGGCGCCCGGCCGGCACCGCGCCGGAGCTGGCCGCCCTGCTGGACCGGCACGCCGGGACCGCCGTCCGGATGCGGGGCTTCCTCGACCGCCTGCGGACCGACAAGTCCACCCCTTACCCACTCGACTGAGCTCAGCCGGTGGCCGCCTTGAACAGGCTGAAGCCCGCCATCAGCAGCATGATGCTCGCCGCCACCCGCACGATCACCTTCATCGGCACGTACTGCAGCAGCTTCTGCCCGCCCAGGATGGCGATCCCGCTCACCGCGCAGAGCGCCAGCCAGGCGCCGATGCCGACCGAGAGCGGGTCGGCGTACTTGGCCGCCAGGTTGGCCGTCATGATCTGGGTCAGGTCGCCGAACTCGGCCACCGCGACCACCAGGAAGCTGGCGCCCGCGACCTTCCAGAAGCTGCCCGAGGACGGCTCCTTGGCCTCGCCGTCCTCCTCCTCGTCGCCCTTGGGCCAGAGCAGCATCACCGCGCCCGCCAGGAACAGCACACCGGTGACCCCCTCCACCGCGCGCTGCGGCAGCAGCGCCAGCAGGCTGCCGGCCGCCAGCGCCAGGCCGACCTGCAGGGCGAAGGCGGCGGCGATCCCGGCGAAGACGTAGCTCGCCTTGTACCGGGTGCCGAGCACCAGGCTGGCCAGCGCGGTCTTGTCCGGCAGTTCGGCCAGGAAGACGATGCCGAAGGTAATCGCGGCAATGGTCAGACTCATCGGGGAAGAAGCCCTTCATCGGGTCCGGGCTGCCCGGCCGATGATGACCCGTCAGGGGACACTCCGGCCCGACAGCACTGGTAAATGATCACAGCACTGCGGCCGAAGGTCTCGCCAACACCCGCAAGCAAACGGATGTCCCGGGCACCGGGCTCGCGCGCAAGGCGCAGCCAGTATGTCGACGCTCCGGTGGAGGGCTACTCCCCTTCAACAGCCGCCCAGTCTACCCGGCGACCGCGCCACGGCCGACCAGCTCGAGCACCAGCAGTACCGCCACCGCCTCCACCAGCAGCAGCGCGACCAGCACGAACAGCTGCACCGCCCCGGCCTCCACCGGGCTCGCCCCGCCCAGCAGCATGCCGACGAACGCCCCGGGCAGCGTGACCAGGCCCACCGTCCTGGTCTGGTCCAGGGCCGGCACCAGCGAGGTGGCGGCGGCCGTCCGGCAGATCTCCAGCCGGGCGTCGCGCTCCTCCAGGCCGAGCGCGAGCGCGGCCTCCACCTCGCCCCGGCGCTGCCGCAGCTCGTCCAGCGCCCGCCGTCCGGACAGCGAGGTGGCGGTCAGTGCCCCGCCGATCAGGATGCCCGCGACCGGGATCACCGACAGCCCCTGCCAGGGCAGCAGCCGGGAGCCGGCCAGCAGGGCCAGCACCGGCAGCACCCCGGCCCCGATCGGCACCGCCGCCCACCACCAGCCGGGCCCGGCGGTCATCCGCCGCCCGGCCGTCCGGACCGCGACCGCGAACATCACCAGCACGAACAGCGCCGAGGTCCACATCGACCCGACCACCCAGGCGATCACCAGCGCGACCACCGCGAGCTGGACGGCCGCCCGCGCCCCCGCCCGCAGCACCGCCCAGCCGTGCCCGAGCAGCCCCCACCCGGCCACCGCCGCCCCGGCCGCCAGCAGCAGCGCGGTCGCCGCCCACAGCCCGGGGCCGACCGGCAGCAGTTGCTGAGCGGCCATCAGATCCAGCTGGTGAACCACATCCGGTCCTGCCAGGACGACATCGGGATCACCTCCGCCGTGTACAACGGGTAGAAGAACGCGAAGCAGCCGACGATCGCCAGCACGATCAGCCCCGCGCCCACCGCGCCCCACCGGCGCCGCTCGGCCGAGCAGCCGGGCGGGCCGAGCATCGCCCCGAGCATCTGGGCCACCGCCAGACAGAGGAACGGCACCAGCACCACCATGTAGAACGAGAAGGTGGTCCGGTCCTGGTAGCGGAACCAGGGCAGGTAGATCCCGGCCACCGCGCAGAGCACCGCGCCCGAGCGCCAGTCCCGCCGGAAGAACCACCGCCAGAGCACGTACAGCAGCGCGAAGCAGGCGGTCCACCAGAGCAGCGGCGTACCGAGCGCGAGGATCTGCGAGCCGCAGCCGTCCGGGGCGGTACAGCCCCGCTGACCGTTCGGCACCTGCTCCCAGTACATGCTGACCGGACGTCCCTGGACCAGCCAACTCCAGGCTTCGGACTGGTACTTGTGCGGGGTGGACAGGCCGGTGTTGAAGTCGTACATCTGCACCTGGTAGTGCCACAAGCTGCGCAGCGGCGCGGGCACCCAGCTCATCGCGCCGGACCGGTCGTCGGCCCACTGCCGGTCGTAGCCGCCGCCGGTGAGGAACCAGCCGGCCCAGCTGAGCGGGTAGACCACCACCGCGACGCCGACCAGCGAGAGGAAGGCGGGCAGCGCGTCCCGCCGCAGCATGCTCCGCCAGGGCCGGTACGCGCCGGCCCAGCGGCGTCCTGCCTGGTCCCAGAGCACGGTCAGCAGGCCGAAGGCGGCCAGCACCGGCGCGCCGTTCCACTTGGTCGCACAGGCCAGGCCGAGCAGCAGCCCGGCCGCCGGTCGCCAGGGGCGCAGGCCAAGCTTGAGCTGGTCACCGGCCCGGCCGCCCTCCGCCCGGGCGGCCGCCAGCAGGCCCCGGGCGTGGTCGCGGTCCACCAGCAGGCAGCCGAAGGCGCCGAGCACGAAGAACATCAGCACGCCGTCGAGCAGCCCGACCCGGCTCATCACCAGCTGCAGCCCGTCCACCGCCAGCAGCAGCCCGGCCACGCAGCCCAGCAGCGTCGAGCCGAACAGCCGCCGCCCGATCCTGGCCACCATCAGCACCGTCACGGTGCCCAGCAGCGCGACCATCACCCGCCAGCCGAACGGGTGCAGCCCGTACGCCCACTCGCCCAGCGAGATGACCCACTTGCCGACCGGCGGGTGCGCCACGAACTCGGGGGCGGAGCTGAGCGGGATCACCTGCGGCACGGCCAGGATCTGCTCGTTGGCGTTGTCCGGCCAGGTCCCCTCGTAGCCCTGCTGGAGCAGCGACCAGGCGTCCTTGGGGTAGTACGTCTCGTCGAAGACGAGGGCGTTCGGGTAGCCCAGGTTCCAGAACCGCAGCAGCCCCGCGAACAGCGCGACCGCCAGCGGCCCGAGCCAGCCGCCATGCCGGACCACCCACGGCCGGGGCCGCACCTCTTCTTCGACGACGGTCCCGCCCACCACCGCTTGCGTCATGACCTCGCCGATTCATCGCCTGATTGCCCGACAGATTTGTCGTCTTTGCCGGGAATCCTAGCTCTGACGCGGGCTCAGGCCGGGACGATGTTGTGGTTCAGGTGGAAGACATTCTCCGGATCGTAGGCCGACTTGACCGCCGCCAGCCGCCGGGCGTTGCCGGTGCCGAGCCCGGCCGCGACCCGGTCCGCGCCCTCGTCGCCGATGAAGTTCAGGTACACCGCGCCGATCGACCAGGGCAGCAGATCGCTCCGGACGTCGCGCGCCCACTGCCGGCCCCGGGCGTCGTCGGCCGGATCCGCCCAGACGCCGAACGGGTGCACCGCCCAGGGCGCGGCCCGCCAGGGCACCGGGTAGTCCTCGCCGCGGGCCACCGCACCGCCCATCGGGAAGAACGCGTGCATCGAGGCGGACGGCACGACCATGTCGGCGGCCCGGGCGCAGAACAGGTCGACGGCCTCGGCGGGGAAGCCGTTCAGGTACTCGGCGGACCAGTAGTTCCGCTCGCCGGGCGGGTCGTCCAGCATGCACTGGAAGTCCGCGTACGGGAGCTCGGCGATCATCTCCCCGGCGTGCCCGTACGCCAGCATCGGCCGGAACACCTCGCGGGCCGCCGCCTCGCCCCCCGTGTAGGTGAGCAGCGCGGCCGCCGCGAGCCGGCCGACCAGCCCGGCCGGGACGAAATCCTCCGGCGGGCCGGTGAAGTAGACGAAACCGCCGCCGACCTCCTCGGGCGCGGTCGCCATGAAATCCACGAAGTGCCGCATCACGCGCGGCCCGGCCTCCGGCTGCCAGACCAGCATGGCCACCGTGACGGCCGGCAACTCGTGCAGCTCGAAGGTGAGTTCGGTGGCCACCCCGAAGTTGCCGCCACCGCCGTGCAGGGCCCAGAACAGCTCGGGGTGCCGGTCCTCGTCCGCCGCCACCAGCTCGCCGTCGGCGGTCACCAGCTTGACCGAGAGCAGGTTGTCGCAGGCCAGTCCCCACTTCCGCTCCAGCCAGCCGGAGCCGCCGCCGAGGGTGAGCCCGGCGACGCCGGTGCTGGAGTCGCGCCCACCGGTGGTGGCCAGGCCGTACGGCTGGGTGGCCCGGTCCAGGTCGCTCATCAGGGCGCCGCCGCCGACCCGGGCCACCCCGGCCTCCGGGTCCACCACGACCGAGTTCATCCGCCGCAGGTCGATCACCAGGCCGTCGTTGACCGAGGCCCCCGACACCGCGTGCCCACCGGCCCGGACCGCGATCTCCAGGCCCTGCTCCCGGCCGAAGGCGATCGCCGCCGCCACGTCCGCCGGGTTCGCGCACTGGGCGATCAGCTGGGGGTGGCGGTCGATCATCGCGTTGAAGACCGTCCGCGCCTGGTCGTACTCACCGTCTCCCGGCGTGAGGACCTCCCCGGCGAATCCGGCCCGCAGGTCCGTCAGCAGAGTGGGGTGCAGTGCGGCAGCCATGGTGTCCGCCCTTCTCCAGGGCCGCTCCGGCGCGAGGCCCGCTCCGGCGCGCTTCGCGCTTTTCTGAGCGTAGCCCCGGCCACCAGCCGACGCACCCCACGCCGGGGCCGCGCGCCGGGGTGCGTCAGGCCGCGGTCTCCAGCTCCCGGACCGGCACCGCCACCGGGACGGCCGGGCCCGCGTTGTCCTGAGCCGCCGTCAGATGCGGCCGCAGGCGCAGGGCGAGAACCACGATCAGCAGCGTGCAGGCCGCCATCGCCGCCAGGTAGAGCGGCCAGGTGCCGGAGCCGACCAGCAGCACACCGACGGCCGGGCCGACCGCGATGGCGATCTGCTTCACCAGCGCGTAGCCGGAGTTGTACGTCCCGAGCAGCCGGGCCGGGGCCAGGTCGGCGACGATCGGGCCGAGGGTGGGCGCGAGCAGCGACTCGCCGACGCCGAACAGGGCGTAGACGGCCACGATCGCGATGGTGGCGACCAGCGCCTCCGAGCGGACCAGACCGGCCACCAGGGCCATCGTCCAGGCGCCGAGCCAGACCAGTCCGGCGGCGGCCATCGCGGTGGTGCGGCGGCGGCGCTCGGTGAGCTTCACCATGAACATCTGCAGCACCACGATGGTCAGCGCGTTGGCGCCGATGGCCAGGCCCAGGGTGGACGGCGCGGTGCCGACGGTGTCGGTGGCGAAGGCCGCCACGCCGGACTCGAACTGGCCGTAGCAGGTGAAGAAGATCAGCCCGGCAAGCAGGCAGAGCCGCAGCATCGCCTTGTCGGCGACCAGCGCGCGCAGCCCGGTCGGGCCGGTCGCGGCCACCAGGACGGGGGCGGCGGCCGGGATCCGGGCGGTGCCGGTGACCAGGGCCAGGCCGAGGAAGGTGAGCGCCTCGATGGTGAACAGCCGGGTCAGGCTGGCCGGGTCGGCGACGTCCACGATCTGCCCGCCGACCAGCGCACCGATGCCCATGCCCAGGTTGACCAGGGTGAACTGGAGCGCGAAGGCCCGCGAGCGGGTGGCCTTGGTGGAGCAGCGCACGATCATCGTGGCCAGGGCCGGCTGACAGGTCGTCACCCCGGCGCCGAACAGGAAGGAGGAGACCAGCAGCGCCGGCGTCCCGGTGGCGTGACCGAACGCGAAGGCGCCGGTGGCGGCCAGCGCGGCGCCGATCAGCAGCACCGGGCGCGGCCCGTACCGGTCGATGCCCCGGCCGGTGAACGGGAGCACGGCGAGCGCGGCCAGCGCGAAGACGGTGAAGACCATCCCGGCGGCCAGCGAGCCCAGGCCGCGCACCTGGTCCACGTAGACGAACATGTACGGCATCGTGAAGCCGCTGCCGAACGCGCTGAGCGCGTTCCCGATCTGGACGCGGCGCAGCGGACCTCCCGCCCCGAGACGCCTGCCCTGCTGCTTCACCGTGCCGGCCACCGTGCACACCCTTTCACTGGATACTTTTAAGCTCAGAAGATTTCAGAGCTAAACTCTAAGGATCGGAAGCCTTCGCTGTCAAAGCCTTAACCCCTGCATCAGTCCGTGGGAGAATGGGGAGCATGAGCACTCCCAGACCCGCGTCACCGAACCCGGGCGAGCTGGCCATCGCCGAGCAGGTGGCCGTCTACCAGCGGGAATTCCCCTTGGTCGACCCCCAGGTGGAGACCATCGTGGGGACCCTCTCCCGGGTCGCCCGGCGGATGAGCGTCGCCTACGGACGACAGCTCACCGTGCTGGGGATCACATCCGCCGAGTGGGAGGTGCTCAAGGCCCTGGTGGTCGCGGGCAGCCCCTACCAGCTCGGCCCGGGCGAGCTGGCCAAGCGGCTCGGCCTGACCCCGGCCGCGATGACCCACCGGATCGACCGGATGGTGGCCGAGGACCTGGTCACCCGGGAGCGGGACGAGGCCAACCGGGTCCGGGTGATCATCGAGCTGACCGCCAACGGCCGGTCCAAGTGGCTGGAGTCGATGCGGATGGCCGCGGTCTTCGAGGAGGAGCTGCTCCAGGACATCACCGCCGCCGAACGCCCCGCCCTCTCCGAGATGCTCGGCCGGATGCTCCGCCGCATCGAGGACACCCAGCCTGACGCCCTCGGCCGCACCGACGACCTGGCCTGACGCCCCGTACGACAGCAGGCCGGCATGACAGCGGGCCCCGTACTCGAAGGAGTACGGGGCCCGCTGTGCTGCTGTGCGACGGTGCGTCAGCTGTTGTCGTAGTAGCCGAAGACGTCCACCACCAGGTGGATGTTGCCGCCACCGCCGTTCCAGAAGTCGATGACGCCGTACGGCCCCGGGGTCGCCTGGACCAGGTTCGGGACGGTCTCGCCGGACTTCCAGTTCAGCGCGGAGACCAGCGGACGGGTTGGCCAGACGGCGACGTTGGACTGGTAGTGGCCCAGCGCGTTCGGGTCGGGGGCGACGGTCAGGAAGCCCGCGCCGACCGGCTCGGTGACGGTCGCGTTCATCACGTAGCCGGTCTCCTCCGGGTAGCCGGCGCCCAGGGGCATGTAGATGTAGTTGTCCCTGGCGAGTGCGCCCTTGCCCCAGGAGCGGGTGTCCAGCAGGCGGGTCGGGGTGACCGGGCGGTAGGAGCTGGCGCCGTCCGGGCTGTAGTAGCCGACCACGTCGACCACCACGTCGGTGGGGGCGCCGCTGCCGTTGTAGATCTCGATCTTCCCGTCCGCGCCGACCGGGGTGATCACCGAGTTGGCGACCACCTGGCCCTGGCCGAAGTTGAGGTTCGAGGCCACCGGGGTCTGCCCGCCGCTCGGGTACACCGTGAGGTACCCGGCGCCGCGCGAACCGACCGTGGTCACGTTCAGCGCCACCGCCGTGATGCCCGAACCGGGCAGCGGACCGGTCGGGTTGCCCGCGATCTGAACCGAGAAGGAGGACTTGCCCGCGATCTGGCCCCGGGCCGTGCCGGTGCCCTCCCGGGTGTCCACCAGCCGGCCGGGCGCGGTCGCGGTGTAGCCGCTGGACGCCGAGCGGGTGAAGTAGCCGGCGATGTCCGCGATCAGGTGCACCGGGCCGCCGCTGCCGTTGAACAGCTCCACCTGCCCGTCGGAGCCGACCGGAGTGACCGTCAGGTTCGGCACGGTCTGACCGGCCGTGAAGTTGACGTTCGAGGTGCTGGGCCGGTCCTTGCCGGAGGCGTACGCCGTGATGAAGCCGCCGTTGACCGCCTCGGTGACGGTGATGTTCAGCACCGCCGCCGTGACCGAGGTGGGGAGGGCGCCGCCGGCCACCTTGACCTTGACCGAGGAGTACGGCGCCACCTTGACCGCCGCCGCGCCGAGACCGGTACGGGTGTCCAGCAGGCGGGTCGGGCCGTAGGCGGTGTAGTGCGAGCCGAGCGTGGTGATCTTCACCGAGTTGGCCACCTGGTCACCGGTTTCGATCACCGCCGTGGCGGTGACGGTGTAGCTGCCCGGCTTGGCGTAGGTGTGCGGGGTGACCGGGGTGCCGTTCGGGCTGACGTAGGTCGTGGTGCCGTCGCCCCAGTCCAGGTAGACCGGCACCCAGGTCCGGCTGCTGGTGACCGCCGGGGTGACCTGGACGGCGCGGCCGGTGGTGAGCTTGGCCGTCAGTGCGACGGCCAGCGTCGGGTCGGTGCCGAGGTACTCGGCGGCGCCCCGGCTGACCCGTGGGGTGGTGCCGTAGAAGTCCGAGGCCAGCTGGCCGGGCGCGGCCGGGTTGGCCGTGCCGATCGCCGTCGAGCCCTTCACCAGCGCCAGGTTGATGGCGCCGTACTTGTCCTTGCGGACGCCCGTCGCGCCGCCCAGCGTCGGGTCGAGGTTGTCGTGGGCACCCGTGTACGGGGCGCCGGACACACTGATCGGCAGGGTGCCGTAGCCGTCCTGCAGGTGGAAGGTGTTGTAGTCGAGCGAGGTGCCCGCGCTCGCCGGGGCGGCGATCCGCACGCTCGGGTCCCACGGCTGGGCCGGCTGGTGCTCGGCGCAGTTCTCCTTGAACCCGCCCAGCGAGCTGTCGGTGACCGGGTTGGCGTCCAGGATCACGTTGTTCTGGACGTTGACCGCGGTGGAGTCACCGGTGACGTCGACGGCCGGGGAGCAGCCGCGCTGGATGGTGTTGCCCGCGATGTCCAGACCGTGCACGCCGTCGGCCACGATCCCGCTGGCGGCCAGCGCGTCGGCGGCCAGCGTGATCCGGGTGGCGCCGGACGCCACCGCGATGCCGGGCACGCCGGGCGTCCAGCGGCCGGTGTTGACGTAGGTCCGGCTCACCGTGATGTCGCTGGAGGCGCCGTCGATGGTGACGCCGCTGGACTCCCAGGAGGAGGCGTAGCTGCCGTCCAGGGTGACCCTGGCGGACTTGGTGATCCGGACCGCCGGGGCGCTGCCCGCAGTGAGCACCAGGTTCCGGACCGTCACGTCGGTGACGCCGTCCAGGGTCAGCGCGGGCCTGCCCGCGTACTGGTTGACGGCGGCGAACTCGGGGTCGCCCTCACCGATGATGGTGATCCCGGAGGTGCGGACGGTCGCCGCCTCCCAGGCCCCGGTCGAGTTGGTCCAGGACTTGACCCGTACGGTGTCGCCCGGCACGGCGGCGTCCACCGCGCTCTGCAGCTTGCAGTACGGCGAGGCCTCCGTCCCGGCGCCGACCTCGGCCCCGCAGTAGGTGGCGGCGGCCCAGATGGTCCGGCCGGCCGTGGTCTGACGGCTGTTCAGCTCGCCCTGGCCGGTGGCCCGGGGGATGCGGTACGACTTCTCGGCGGGGCTGCTGAAGGTCTCCAGGCCGGCCGCCTTGGCGGCGTTCAGCGCGGCGGTGTCGATCTGCTGCCCGATGCCGGACGGCGGGGCGTCGGCGGCCTGGGCGGGGCCGGGTATCAGCAGGGAGACAGCGGTCAGCAGACCGGCTGTCAGGGTGAGGCGGCGACGGGACACCGACCCTCCAGTCCTTGAATCGGGCGGTGCGCGAACGCGGAGTGCGCCGAGCCTAGCGTGCGTGCACCACCCGCCCCACAGGGGGGGCGATGATCAACCTCCGGGCCCCGCGCACGACTTCGCCCCGCCGGCCACAGCCCGGCGGGGCGAAGTGCTGCGGAGCTCAGGAGCTCAGCTCACGGGTGGTTCAGCAGGCGCCCGCGTCGGCCCAGACGCCCCACTGACCGGTGGTCGAGGGGTCCTCGTTGGTGGTCCACCACTTGTTGGTGTAGACCCGGCCCTTCCACGAGACCTTGGTGCCGGCGGTCGCGTAGACGGCGGTGGCGCTCCAGCTCGGCACGGTGCAGCCGGTCGCCGTGGCGGACGGGCTGACCGAGGTGCTCGGGCTGACCGAGGCCGACGGGGAGGTCGACGCGGTCGGCGAGGCCGAAGCCGAGGCGGACGGGCTGGCCGACTGGCTGGGCGACGGCGAACTGGTCGGCGCGGCCGGGCAGTTGGCGGCGGAGCCGTTGGTGGCCGAGACCATCTTGTCGAACAGCGCGGTCTTGGTGCCCAGGTCGTACAGCGAGAAGGCGAAGGAGCCGCCCAGGCCGTTGCAGTGCGCGTAGTCGACCTTGGCCTGGATCGAGCGGGCGTCCTCGCCGGTCCAGAAGGTGGAGCCGTCGTAGAAGTACGTGGTCTTCGCCTCGTCGTCCCAGAAGGTCTTGGCCGGGTTGTCGACGAAGCCCGCGAGCTCCTTGTACATCTGGATACCGGGCACGTTGCCGGACATCGCGGCACCGGCGGCGGGGCCGGTCGCGCTCTGGAACAGGCCGTTCACGCCGTTGTTGGGAACGCCGGTCCAACCGCGGTAGTAGAACGGGATACCCATGTTGATCTTCTTGGCGGGGAAGCCGCCCGGGATGCCGTACTCGGCGTCACCGACGGTCCAGGCCTTGATGGCCGCGTCGATCGAGTACTTGCCGGTGCCCGGCTTGACCGGGGTCATCGGGTCCTTGGCACCGGAGTACAGCGGGGCCTGGTGGTTGGTCGGGCCCTGGGCGTCCCACGCACCGTGCATGTCGTAGGTCATGACGTCGAGGAAGGTCAGGTACTGGCCGACCTTGTCCGTCTCGATGTTCTTGACCTTGTCCTGGCCGGCGCCGACCGCCGCCGCGAGGGCGTAGGTCTTGTTGTCGGTCACGCCCTGGGCGTCCAGCTGGGTGCGGAACTCCTTGAGCAGCAGGGTGAAGTTCTGCTTGTCGGCCGCGCTCTCGTGGTTGCCCGCGTGGCCGCCGCCGCCCGGGTACTCCCAGTCGATGTCGATGCCGTCGAAGATGCCCGCGGCCGAACCGGCCCCGCCGTAGCCCGCGTCCACCGGCAGGTTGCCCTTGATGAACATGTCGAGGCAGGAGGAGACCAGCTTCTTCCGCGAGGCGTCCGTGGCGGCCGCGTCGGAGAAGTACTTGGAGTAGGTCCAGCCACCGATCGACAGCAGCACCTTGAGGTTGGGGTTCTTCGCCTTCAGCTTCTTCAGCTGGTTGAAGTTGCCCGCGATCGGCTGGCCCCAGACGTCCGCGACACCGTCGACCGCGGTGTTCGCGTCGAAGGTCTTCTGGTAGTCGGCGAACGCGTCGCCCGCACCGTCACCCGCGCTGGTGTTGCTCTCGTCCTGGGACGCGGCCTTGGTGGCCTCGAAACAGGAGAGGTTGGTCGGGTGGATGTTGGCGAACGAGTAGATCATGTAGTCCAGGTTCTTGGCGACGCCGGTGTCCTGGATGGTCTTCGGGTAGTACGCGTTGCCGTAGATCGACCACTGGTCGAAGTAGGCCACCTTGATGCCACCGCTGGTCGCCGGGGCGCCCGTGGTGTTGCCGGCCGCGGCCGAGGCCGTGGTGCCCGCGCTCAGCGCGAGACCGGCGCCCAGCAGCAGCGAGGCCGCCGTGCCGACCGCGAGCGCGGCCAGGCCCTTCGGACGCCGACGGTGCGTCGGCTCCAGGGAAACTCGAGTCATGTCGTGACCCTCCAGGTCGTGGGGGAACTGCCGGGCCACGTCGACCGGACGCGCGGGGTGGGGCCGCACAACCGGAGAGGCACGTCAGTGGAGGTCGAGCAGCGGGGGATGCCGAACCGGCACCGGAGGTCTGGACCACCGATGCCGGCCGGGGGCTCCCTGCACCTGGCCATAAAAATGGACTAGACCAACTCCCCCGTCAAGAGCCCTTCTTGGACCTTGAGCTCCCGTTAAGGTTCGACCGACCCCTGACCAGCACAAAGCCGGCCCCGCACGGAGCGGGGCCGGCTGAAACGTCTGATCACATCTCGTCAACTTCGGTCAGATCCAGGTCGACCGGGGAGGTCAGTACCGCAGGGCGCTGCCCACCTTGGCGGTGACCGTGCCGTCCAGTTTGCGGTTGCTCTTCGCGGTGGCCTGGGCCGTGCCGCCGGCCGCGATCTCGGGGACGGTGACCACGGCGGCGTCCAGGAGGTTGCCGGAGCCGTCCTGGAAGCTGACCTGGATCGTGTACTTGTACGGCTGTGAGGTCTTGTTGGTGACCGTGACCGGGACGCTGGACTTGCCGTCCGAGTCGGTCACCACGGTGCCGAGGGTGACGTCGCCCTTGGCGTCCAAGCCGCCCTTCACGCTCGCCAGCGCCGAGGAGGCCGCCGCCTCCGCCGACGCGGCGGCCGAGGAGGCCGAGGAGGCGAAGCTGTTCGCCGCGCTGTTCGCCGCCGAGGCCAGCGCGGACGCGCCCGACTGGACCGCCGAGGAGGGTGAACCCCCGTCCGAGGAACAGCCGGTCAGTACCAGTCCACCCGCCACCACCGCACCCACGACCAACCGACGCATCAGGGACCTCCACTCGTCCGGACCTTTCCCCCACCCTTCTGGGGCCGCTTGCCCGGGGCCACCAGGGCGCGGCATCCGGGTGACTACGATTGGCCGCATGGTGGTACGCAGCCTCGGCGAACTCGAAGCCGAAATCATGGACCGGCTCTGGAGCTGGGGCCGCCCGGCCACCGTCCGGGAGGTGGTCGACGACCTCAACGCCAAGCGGCCGGTCGCCTACACGACCGTGATGACGGTGGCCGGCATCCTGCACACCAAGGGCCTGCTGAACCGTCACAAATCGGGCCGCGCCTGGGTCTACGAACCGGCTCGCAGCCGCGACTCGTACACCGCCACGCTGATGCAGGAGGCGCTCGGCTCGACCTCTGACACCCCGGCCGCGCTGGCCCACTTCGTCGAGCAGATCAGCACCGACGAGGTCGCCGCCCTCCGCCGGGCACTGGCCGCCCTGGACCGGGCCACCCAAGGGGAGGAGCAGTGAGCGCCGCCGCGCTGCTCGGGCTCTGGGCCGTGCTGATCGCCGTAGCGCTGCCGCCGCTGCTGGCCGGCGCACGCTGGACCAGGCGGGCGCCGCTGCTCGGCGTGTTCACCTGGCTCGCGCTCGGGCTCTCCGCCGTCAGCTCGGTCGCCCTGACCGTCCGTCAGCTGATCGACCCGGCCCCGCACCACCACGCGGGCCTGCTGCACCTGTGCGGTCTCTCCCCCGAGGCGGTCTCCGGTACCGCTCCGGCCGCCGCCGCCCTGGTGCTGCTCTACCCGGCCGGCCGGCTGCTGCGCAGCCTGGGCAGCGCCCACCGCGGTCGCCGTCGGCACCGCGCCCTGCTCGACCTGGCCGCCCACCGCGGCCGGGTGCCCGGCGCCCTGCTGCTGGACCACCCGACGCCCACCATCTACTGCCTGCCCGGCCGGCACTCCCGGATCGTGGTCAGCCGGGGCGCGCTGGCCGCCCTCACCCCGCCGCAGCTGGCCGCCGCGCTGGCGCACGAACGGGCGCACCTGACCGGCCGTCACCACCTGGCCGCCTGCGCCGCCGAGGCGCTGGCCGGCACCTTCGCCCGGCTGCCGCTCGGCCGGCTGGTCTCGGCCGAGGTCCGCACCCTGCTGGAGATGGCGGCCGACGACCGGGCGTTGCGCGGCCACAGCCCCCGTGCGCTGGCCACCGCGATGGGCGTGGTGGCCGGCGGGCTGGCCCCCGTCACCGCGCTGACCGCGGGCCACCAGGCGCTGGCCAGGATCGAACGGCTGGCGGACCACCGTCCGGCCCCGCGCTCGCTGCTGGCGCTCACCGCGGCCGCCCCGGCGGGGCTGGCCGGGCTGCCGCTGCTGCTGGTCTGCCTGCCGCACCTGGCCTGATCCGTCCTGGCCCGGCCCTGACCCGACCCCGATCCGCGTGTCACCAGCCCCGTCCCCGGGCAGGTCTCCGTACGTCGATCGAATACGGGGAGGGGACATGGCGTTCGTCATGTCGGCACTGCTGGTCCTGGCGGCGGTCGCCGTCTGGGTCGGGAACCGGCTGCACAGCTATCCGGGCGGCTGGGCCTACGCCTTCGCCCGCGCGTACGCCGCCGAGCGGGCGGAGCTGGCGGCGGGCCGTAGCCGGGTCCGCGAGGTGGAGCGCAGCCGGGCGCAGGAACGTTCCGCCGCCGAGCAGGAGATCCGCGCCACCGAGGCCGAGTACCGCCGCCGGATCACCGAGCTGCAGAACCGGGTGGCCGAGCTGGCGGAGCCCGGCGCCGGGGCGGTGCTGGAGTCGCTCGGCGAGCTGACGCTGCACCAGCACCTGGTCAGGTACCGGAGCGAGAACATCCCGCTGGCCCGGCTCCGGGTCCGGCTCGACCTGGGGTCGGAGCAGCACCGGGTGCTGCTGACGCGGCCGAACGGGAACGTCCGGCGGGTGGAGTTCAGCGGCCTGGAGTCGGACCAGGTGCACGAGTTCGTGGTCCGGCTGGAGGCGGCCGTCGCGGCCGAGGACGACTTCCTGCTGCACCGGGACGAACGGACCGTCAAGGCCCGCCGCGCCCTGGAGCTGGCCCGGTCCAACACCATCCCCCAGCAGACCGCCCGGGCGGACCGGGACCGGCTGCTGGAGCAGCAGCGCGAGGACCGGGCCCTGCGCGAGGCGCGCGCCGAGCTGACCGCCGCCCACAACCGCTGGCAGCACACCACCGGACACCGCCCGGGCTGAGCACGCGTCAGGTCCGCCACTTGCCCTCCCGGTGATTCTCGTACTAATTTCCTTAGGAGATTAGTCGTCCAGCTCGGGAGCACGCCTTGGCCGCCCGCCGTCTGACCGCCCTGACCCTCACCGCGGGGGCCGCGCTGCTGCTCACCTCGACGCCTGCCCTGGCGGAGCCGAAGCCCTCGCTGGAGCAGGTCCAGCGGCAGGTGGACGACCTCTACGAGGAGGCCGAGGCCGACACCGAGCAGTACAACGGGCTGAACGAGAAGCAGGAGCAGCTGCAGGCCCGGGCCGGCACCCTCCAGCAGCAGGTGGCCACCCAGCAGGACCAGCTCAACCGGCTGCGCGAGACGCTCGGCGCGGTGGCCGCCGAGGAGTACCGCTCGGCCGGGCTCGACCCCACGCTGCGGCTGATGCTGACCGCCGACGCCACCGAGTACCTGGACGGCGCGAGCCTGCAGGACGTGGCCACGGCCACCCAGGCGGACACCCTGCGCCTGCTGACGGCCCAGCAGAAACGGTTCGACCAGCTGCGGGAGGAGACCGCCGCCCAGCTGGCCGGCCTCGACCAGGCCCGCCGGTCCGCCGCCACGAAGAAGCAGGAGGTCCAGGCCAAGCTCGCCCAGGTGCAGTCCATCCTGAACGGCCTCAAGGCCGAGGACCGCGCCAAGGTGGTGGCCGGGAACGCGGGGGGCGCCGCCGCCTCCCGCAGCGTCACCGCCCGGATGCCGTACACCGGCCCCGCCACCGGCCGGGTCAAGGACATCCTGACCTTCGCGTACGCCCAGCTCGGCAAGCCGTACGTCTACGGCGCGGCCGGCCCCAACTCCTTCGACTGCTCCGGCCTCACCCTGCGGGCCTTCGCGGCGGGCGGCATCTCGCTCCCCCGCACCTCACAGGCCCAGTACGCGGCCGGCAAGAAGATCGCCCGGGACCAACTCCAGCCCGGCGACCTGGTGTTCTACTACGACGACCTGCACCACGTCGGCATCTACATCGGCAACGGCCAGCTGCTGCACGCCCCGCGCACCGGCAAGACGGTCGAGATCGTGCCGTACGACGTGATGCCCTTCGCGGGGGCGATGCGCTACTGAACGGGGCGGGTGGATCCCGTATGGTCGGCCAATGGCGAAGTACTTCGACGTGCACCCGCAGACCCCGCAGGCCCGCACCATCAGCACCGTGGCCGACAGCCTCCGCTCCGGAGCGCTCATCGCGTACCCGACCGACTCCTGCTTCGCGCTGGGCTGCCGGATGGGCAATCAGGAGGGCCTGGAACGAATCCGGTCGATCCGTAAGCTCGACGACCGGCACCACTTCACCCTGATGTGCGAGAACTTCGCGCAGCTGGGGCAGTTCGTCCAGATCGACAACGCCGTCTTCCGCGCCGTCAAGGCTGCGACGCCGGGCAGCTACACCTTCATCCTGCCCGCCACCAAGGAGGTGCCGCGGCGGCTGATGCACCCGAAGAAGAAGACCGTGGGGGTCCGGATCCCCGACCACGCCGTCACCCGGGCGCTGCTCGCCGAGCTCGGCGAGCCCCTGGTCTCCAGCACCCTGCTGCTGCCCGGTGAGGAGGAGCCGCTGACCCAGGGATGGGAGATCAAGGAGCGACTCGACCACGTACTGGACGCGGTGATGGACTCCGGTGACTGCGGTACGGTCCCGACGACGGTCGTCGACTTCTCCGGCGGCGCACCGGAGATCGTCCGGTACGGGGCCGGCGACCCCACGCCCTTCGAGTAGCGCTGCCCGGCTGACCGGCCGTCAGGCCAGCCCGCCGATGCCCGCCTCCTCGTCGGCGGCCCTGGCCTCGCGGCGGCGGACCACGTCCTGACGGCGGGTCACCACGGCGGCGGCGCCGAGGGCGCTGGCGACGAAGGCGAGCAGGCCGAGGGCCGCGCCGTCGAAGCGGTGGCCGACCAGGTGGTCGAGGGAGTAGCGGCCGGCGCCGGCCACGCCGAGGGCCAGGCCGCAGGTGCCGAGCACGGCGGGGTACTCGTAGCCGCCGGCGGTGGCGAAGAAGCCGCCCGGGGCGTGCACCGAGATGGCTCCGGCCATGGTGCCCGCGACGATCGAGCCGGCCGCCGGGGTGGCCAGGCCGGCCAGCAGCAGGGCGCCGCCGCCGGTCTCCCCCAGCCCGGCGGCGATCGCGCTCTGCCGGCCCGGTTCGAAGCCCATGTGCTCCATCGCGCCGGCGGTGCCCTCCAGACCGCCGCCGCCGAACCAGCCGAACAGCTTCTGCGTGCCGTGCGCCACCAGGACGCCGCCGACCGCCGCGCGCAGTGCGAGCAGGCCTAGGTCCTTACGGTTCCAACAGGTCATGATGGGGCCTCAGCTCTCGGGAGAAACACCGGCCTCCCCATCCCACCCCAGACCCGGTACGCCCTCACCCCGGGCGCGCCATCCGAGCGAAGGTAGCCCGATGCCGACCACCTACCACCTGCGCGGCGCCGAGATCACCGACGAGCCGTCCTTCTACACCGCGCTGGCCGACGCGCTGGACGCCCCGGACGGCTACTACGGCCGCAACCTGGACGCGCTGGCCGACTGCCTGCGCGGCGGCTACGGCCCCGAGGCGCCGTTCGGCCTGGTCTGGCACGACGCCGGGCAGGCCCGGGCGGCACTCACCCGGCGCCTGCCCGGGAGCGAGCAGCGGTACTTCGACGCGCTGCTGGAGGTGCTCCGCGAGGGCGGGGTCACCGTCACCCTGCGGTAGCGGTCACCTCGCGACAGCGGCGACGAACTCCCGGGCCCGCAGCTCGACCCCGCTCCAGCCGCCCGCCGCGACCACCGCCGGGGCCACCACCTCGCTCCCGGCGCAGACCGCCAGCGCGCCCGCCGCCAGGAACTCGGCGGCGTTGCCCGCGTTGACGCCGCCGGAGGCGACCAGCGGCACCAGCGGGTACGGGCCGCGCAGGTCGCGGAAGTAGGACGCCCCGAAGGCCCGGGCCGGGAAGATCTTCACGGCCGCCGCCCCGAGGTCCACGGCGGTGGCCACCTCACTGGGCGTCAGGGCGCCCATCACCACCGGCACCCCGGCCGCCGCCTCGGCCAGGCCGGGCCGTACGCCGGGGGTGACCAGGTACTGCGCTCCCGCCGCGACCCCGCGCCGCGCCTGCTCGGCGGTCAGTACGGTGCCGACGCCGACCCGGCAGCCGAGCCGGTCCGCCACCTCGGCGGCCCGCCGCAGGTGCTCCTCCACGCCGGGGGTGGTCCAGGTGAACTCGATCCACCGGATGCCGCCGGCCACCAGCGCGGCGCACAGCTCCGCCGCGTCGGGGATCACCGGGGCGCGGACCACCGCGATCACCCGGTCCTGTGCCAACCCTTCGAGACCGCTGCTCAACGTACTCCTCCGTCCGCCTGCCGGCGCAGCGCCCGTCCTGGGCGGGCGCCGGTCGCCTTGCCGTCCTCGATCACGCCGACCCCGCCGACCCAGACCCAGGGGATGCCCTCGGCCTGCTGCCGGGGCTGGTCGAAGCTCGCGGTGTCCCGCACCGTCGCCGGGTCGAACAGCACCAGGTCGGCCGCGTAGCCGTCCCGGACCAGTCCGCGCCGGGTCAGGCCGAGCCGCCGGGCCGGGCGGCCGGTCATCCGGGCCACCGTCTGCTCCAGCGTCAGCACGCCCAACTCCCGGGCGTAGTGCCCGAGATAGCGTGGAAAGGTGCCCCAGGCCCGGGGGTGCGGGCGGGCGCCGACCAGCAGGCCGTCGCTGCCCACGCAGTGTGCGGGATGGCGCATGATCTCCCGGACGTTCTGCTCGTGGCCGACGTGCTGGAGGATGCCGGTACCCAGTTCGTCGCGGACCAGCAGCTCCAGGAAGGCGGCGGTGCCGGTGCTCCCCCAGCGGTCGGCGATCTGCTGCACCGTCAGGCCGACGGTGTCAGCCAGTTGGGGGTTGCGTACGCCGGAGATCTGCACCGTCCGCCAGTCGGCGACCACGCCGTGGCAGCCGTCGCTGCCGGTCTCCTCCACCGCGACCCGGATCGCCTCCCGGGCGGGGGACTCCAGCAGCCGGGCCAGCGTGGCGGCCGGGCCGCCCTCGGTGGCCCAGGACGGCAGCAGGGCGGCCAGCGTGGTGGAGCCGGGGAGGTAGGGGTAGCTGTCCAGGGTCACGTCGACGCCCGCCGCCAGCGCGTCGTCGACCAGGGCCAGGAACTCGCCCGCCCGGCCTTCGTTCACCCCGAAGTTCATGGTGGCGTGGGTGAGATGGAGCGCGCAGCCGGTCCGCCTGGACAGCTCGATCACCTCCGCGTACGCCTCCAGCGCGCCCGCCCCGTACGAGCGGGTGTGCGGGCAGTGGTAGCCGCCGCGGGCGGCCACCACCTCGCAGAGCGCGGCCAGTTCGGCGGAGTCGGCGTACATGCCGGGGGTGTAGGTCAGTCCGGTGGACATCCCGACCGCGCCCTCGGCGAGGCTCTGGCAGAGCAACTCCCGCATCCGGTCGAGCTGTTGTGCGGTCGCCGGGCGGTCGTCCCAGCCGACCACCAGGGCGCGCAGGGTGCCGTGCGGGACCAGGTAGCAGGCGTTGGCGGCGAGCTGGGAGCGGTCCAGCCGGTCCAGGTACTCGCCGACGGTCCGCCAGTTCCAGTCGAAGCCGGCCGGATCGCCGTTCCAGCCCGCGAGTTGGCGGCGCAGCGCGGCCAGCGACCGGTCGTCCACCGGGGCGTAGGAGAGGCCGTCCTGGCCGAGCACCTCGCAGGTGACGCCCTGGCTGAGCTTGGCCAGGTGGTCGGGCTCGGTGAGCACGGCCAGGTCGGAGTGGGCGTGCATGTCGATGAACCCGGGGGCCAGCACCAGTCCTTCGGCGTCGATCACCCGGGCGGCGGTGGCGGCGTCGGAGACGATCACGCCGTCCTCCACCGCGATGTCGGCCCGGCGGCGGGGCGCCCCGGTGCCGTCGATCACCCAGGCGCCCTTGATCAGCAGGTCGGCCGCCATCAGAAGTACGTCCGCACCAGGTCCACCACGCGCGGGAGTTCGGCGTCGGCGGAGTCGAGCACCGGGAGCAGCGACCACTTGTCGAAGACCGTGCACGGGTGTGAGAGGCCGACCCGGACCACCTCGCCGACCTGGACCTCGGCGTCCCGGAGGAAGGCGTGCTGGTCGTTCAGCGCGGTGATCCTGCCCCCCAACGGGCCGCGCCCACGGACGAGTTGCGGCTCCGGCAGGCCCTCGTCGAAGGACAGGTCGCGCTTGCCGCCGTCCAGCAGGGCGAGCCCGGGTTCCGGCCGGGAGACCACCCGCAGCCAGCCGTGCAGGGCCGACCTGAAGCCCGCGCCGCCGGCCCGGGCCAGCGGCGAGATGCCCCGGTAGAAGCCGTCGTCATGCGCGAGGTAGGCGCCGGAGCGGAGCACCAGCCGCCCCCGGCCCTCGACCACGGCGCCCAGCTCCTCGAGCACGGTGTCGAAGTAGGCGCTGCCGCCGGCGGTGAGCCAGATCTGCTCGGCGGTCGGGTCGAAGAGGTCGTCCAACAGGCGGTAGAGGCGGCCGAGTTCGCGCAGATAGCCGGCCACGGTGCCGAGCGATCCGGCGCTCGCGTCGTGGGCCAGCGCGCCTTCGTAGCCGCTCACGCCGACCAGTCGCAGTTCGCCGGCGGCGGCCACCGCGCGGGCCACCTCGACCGCCTCATCCACCGTGCGGCAGCCCGTCCGGCCGCCGGGGGCGCCGAGCTCGACGCAGACGTCGACCGGGGCGGGGGCGCCGCGCAGGGCCTCGGCCATCAGCTCGACCGAGCGCACCGAGTCGACCCAGCAGGCGAACCGGAACTCCGGGTCGGCGGCCAGCTCACCGGCCAGCCAACGCAGCCCGGCCGGGTCGAGCAGCGCGTTGGCCAGGTGGATCCGGCGCAGGCCGAAGGCCCGGCCGACCCGGACCTGCGGGAGGTTGGCCAGCGTGATGGCGTCCGCCCCGGCGTCCAGCTGACGCTGCCACAGCACCGGGGCCATGGTGGTCTTGCCGTGCGGGGCGAGGCCGACCTCGCCCTTGGCGCAGTACGCCGCCATGGTGGCGAGGTTGTGGTCGAGCGCACCCGCGTCCAGGGTCACCAGCGGGGTGCCGAGGTCGTCCAGGGTCGGCGCCCCGGCCAGGTACTCGGCGACGGTCAGGCCCCAGGCCCCGGCCGGGACGGCCTTGAAGCGCCAGTCCAGCCGCTCGTCCGCCAGCTCCGCCAGTCGTCCACGGTCCATCAGCTCCACCACGGCCCACCGTTCCCTCGTTGCACTATGTGCAACGGTCGTTGCGATATCTGCCGAGCCTGATCTAACATCAGGTCCAGACCACTGGTCAACGGACCCGCCGATCGAGAGGCCCCGCGTGACACTCCCGCCCGCGCCCGCCGTCTGCCTCGGCGAGTCGATGACCGTGCTGATCCCCGAGAACCCGGGCCCGCTGGAGCACGCCGACGGCTTCCGCCGCAGCTTCGGCGGCGCCGAGTCCAACGTCGCCTGCGGGCTGACCGCGCTCGGCGTGCCCGCCGCCTGGGTCAGCCGGGTCGGCGCCGACGGCTTCGGGCGCCACCTGGTGGAGCGGATCGCCGCGCACGGGGTGGACACCTCCGCCGTCACCGCCGACCCGGCCCGGCCGACCGGCCTGTACGTCAAGGAGACCGGCGCGGGCCTGGACCACCCGTACGACCTGGGCGCCGGGCGCAGCCGGCTGCACTACTACCGGCGCGGTTCGGCCGCCTCCGCGATGGGCCCCGAGCTGCTGGCCGAGCCCGCCGCCGCCCCGCTGCTGGCCGCCGCGCCACTGATCCACCTGACCGGCATCACCCCGGCGCTCTCGGACAGCTGCCACCGCCTGGTGCGTACCCTGCTCGGCGCGCCCGGAAAGACCGTCAGCTTCGACCTGAACTGGCGCCCCGCGCTCTGGGCCGGGCGGGACCGGCAGGCGCTGCGGTTCCTGATGAACGCCGCCACCATCGTGCTGCTCGGCGCCGACGAGGCCCGCGAGGTGCTCGGCACCGACGACCCGGCCGGGCTGCGCAAGCTGCTCCCCCGCCCCGGCGTGATCGTGCTCAAGGACGACGCGCACCGCTCCACCTCGATCGCCCCGGACGGCTCGACCCTCGCCGAACCCGCCCTGCGGGTCTCGGTGGTGGAGCCGACCGGCGCGGGCGACGCGTTCGCGGCGGGCTACCACGCGGGCACCCTGCGGGAGCTGCCGGAGCGTCAGCGGCTGCGGCTCGGCCACCTGTCCGCCGCCGCCGCGCTCACCGTCCGGGGCGACCTGGGCGTGCTGCCGCCCACCGCCGTGATCGACGCCCTGCTGGCCGCCGACGAGGCCGGCTGGGCCGCCACCGAGGTCGATCAGGACGGCTTCCGAACGGCGCTCGGATGAGCAGCTCCACCGTCGCCCGCGCGATGCGCCTGCTGGCCGAACTCGGCGAGGGCGAGCGCAGTCTGGAGCAGCTGGCGGGCGTGCTGGACGTGCACAAGAGCACCGCACTGCGACTGCTCCGCCCGATGGAGGAGGAGCGGATCGTCCAGCGGGACGCCGCCCACCGCTACCGGCTCGGGCCGCAGCTGTTCGCGCTGGCCGGGCAGGCGCTGGAGCAGCGCGGCATCCGCACCGTCGCCGCCCCGCACCTGCGCGAGCTGAACGCGGCCACCGGCCAGACCGTGCACCTGGCGGCGTACGAGGGCGGCGAGGTGGTCTACATCGACAAGTACGACTCCCGACACCCCGTCAGGATGTACTCCCGGATCGGCCTGCGGGCCGCCCTGCACTGCGCGGCGGTGGCCAAGGTGCTCCTCGCCGACCTGCCGGTGTCCGAACGCCGGCAGATCGCCGAGGGGCTGGAGTACACCCCGTACACCGCGCACACCCTGACCACCCCGGCCGCGCTGCTGGCCGAGCTGGACACCGTGGCGGCGCAGGGGTGGGCGCGGGACCACGCCGAGCACGAGTCGTTCATCAACTGCGTGGCCGCACCGGTCCGGGACGCCTCCGGGCGGGTGGTCGCCGCCGTCTCGGTGTCGGTGCCGGACATGTTGCTGCCGTACGAACAGGTGCTGGCGCTGCTGCCGCGGCTCCGGGCCGCCACCGCCGCGATCTCCGCCGACTGCGGCTGGACCCCAACCCCCCTAGGACGGGAAGCATGAAGACCGAAGTCCGTACCACCGGCGCCCCCGCGCCCGCCTGGGTGTTCTCCCAGGGGGTCCGCAAGGGCCCGATCCTCCAGGTCTCCGGCCAGGGGCCGCAGGACCCGGAGACCTCCGAGTACCTCTACCCGGGTGACGTGAAGGCGCAGACCCTGCGCACGCTGGAGAACGTCCGCGCGGTGCTGGAGGCGGGCGGCGCCACCGTCGAGGACGTGGTGATGTTCCGGGTCTACCTGACCAAGCGGGCGGACTTCGGGCTGATGAACGAGGTCTACGGCGAGTTCATCGACAAGCACGTGCAGGGCGGCGTGAAGCCGTGCCGGACCACGATCTTCGTCGAGTTGCCGCACGAGGCGATGCTGGTGGAGATCGACGCCCAGGCCGTGATCGGCTGAACCGTCGTCAGCGGGGGCGCGGCGCCACGGGGCTGCGCCCCCGCTGACGCATGCTGGGAGCCATGCACGACTTCGACCTGACCAGCACCTTCGTCACCCTGTTCGCCGTGGTCGGACCACCCAAGGTCCTGCTGGCCTTCGCGCAGCTGGCCCGGACCCGCTCGCACCGGGAGCTGGTGCAGCTGACCCTGGTGGCCACCGGGCTGGCGGCCGTGGTCGGGGTCGCGGTGGAGTACTCGGCGGCCTTCCTCACCACGTTCTTCCACATCGACGACTGGTCGCTCCAGCTGGCCGGCGGGGTGATCTTCTTCATCTACGCCGTCGCGCTGGTGCTCGGCATCCACCTCGGCGGCAGCACCGAGGACGGCGGCCAGTTTCCCAACCCGCTGATGGAGGGCATCCGGGAACTGCTGCTCCCCTACATCGCCAGCCCGCTCGCGATGACCGCGCTGATGGTCGGAGCGCTGGAACGGGAGGACTGGGGCTGGCGGACCACGTTGGCCAGTGCCTACGTGGGGGTGGTGGCGATCAACTGCGTCTGCGTCCTGCTGCTCTCCCGGCCGCTGCGGCACAGCCACCAGACGGTGCTGGAGGTGATGTCCCGGCTGCTCGGCCTGCTGCTCGCGGCGGTGGGCGTGGAGCTGTTCATCGCGGGGCTCGGCGAGCTCTCCGCCCAGGGCCTGCACTGACCCGGCGTCAGGGCAGCTGGACCGGGCGCCAGGGCACCGGGCTGGAGAGGATCATCGAGCTGGACGGCTGCCCGTAGCCCGCCAGCCGGTCGATCAGCCGCTCGAACTCGGCCATCCCGGCCACCGCCACCAGCAGCGCGCAGCAGGCCCCGCCGGTCACCCGGTGCAGCTGGAGCACCTCGGGCCAGGCCGCCACCTCGGGGTCGCGCAGCACGCAGCGCGGCCCGTAGCACTGGATCTGCACCAGGGCGGTGACCTTCAGCCCGGCCCGGTCCAGGTCGATATGGGCGTGGTAGCCGCTGATCACCCCGTCCGCCTCCAGCCGCCGGACCCGCTCGGCGACCGCCGGCGAGGAGAGCCTGACCCGGCGGGAGAGCTCGTTGTAGGAGAGCCTGGCATCAGCCTGGAGTTCGGCCAGCAGCAGTCGGTCCACGGCGTCCATGGCGGTCCTTTCCGTTCGGCAGGCCGAGCCGGAAAAGACCTTCCGTCCGAAAGGCCGACCGGCCGATCCCGCATCCGTCGCCCATTCAATCCGGCGGCCCGCCCGCCGCACAATGGGGGCCGCCCGAAGGCGGGTGGTGAGCACAGGAGGAACCATGCCGGGTCAGTCCGAGGTCAGTACGCCCAAACTCAGCTTCGGTCCGGCCGACGAGCCCGAGGTCGGCACCCCCTACGCCAAGTACGTCCGGCTGGACGTGCTGCACAGCCTCCAGCACCCGCGCAGCAAGGTGGACGCCGAGCTGTCGTTCATCATCAGCACCCAGGTGATGGAGCTGCTGTTCGACCTGCTCAGACACGACTGGACGACCGCCCAGCACGCCCTGCGCGAGGACGACCTGACCTCCGCGCTGGCCGCCCTGCGGCGCGGGCAGTACACCCAGGACGTGCTGGTGAGCTCCTGGGACCTGCTGGCCACCATGACCCCGCTGGAGTTCAACGCCTTCCGCCCGGTGCTCGGCGAGGCCAGCGGCTTCCAGTCCTCGGCCTTCCTGCGGCTGGAGTTCCTGCTCGGCAACAAGAGCGAACGGCTGCTGGCGATGTATCAGGGCGTGCCCGCCGTGCACGCCGAGCTGACCGCGGCGCTGGAGAGCCCGAGCCTGTACGACGAGGTGCTGGCACTGCTCTCCCGGCGCGGCCTGACCGTGGACGTGACCGGCGGCCCGGCCCGCTACCGGCCGACCGAGCAGGTCGAGGCGGCCTGGCGGCAGGTCTACACCGACCCGGCGCTGGCCGACCTGGCCCGGCTCGGCGAATCGCTGCTGGACACCGCCGAGCGGGTGACCCGCTGGCGTCAGCGGCACTACTCGGCCGTGAAGCGCTCGATGGGCGCCAAGCCGGGCACCGGCGGCTCCAGCGGCCTGAGCTGGCTCAAGGAGTCGGCCGACCAGGATGTCTTCCCCGAGCTGTGGACCGTGAGGAACGCACTGTGACCACTACGCGTGAGGAGTGCGCCGCACTCGACGCCGCCGACCCGCTGGCGCCCTTCCGGGCCGAGTTCGTACTGCCCGAGGGCCTGATCTACCTGGACGGGAACTCGCTGGGCGTGCTGCCCGCCCGTACCCCCGAACGGGTGCGGCAGGTGGTCGAGCAGGAGTGGGGGCAGCAGCTGATCCGCAGCTGGAACGAGGCGGGCTGGTTCGCCAAGCCGCACACCCTGGGCGCCCGGGTGGCCCCGCTGCTCGGTGCCGCCGCCGGGCAGGTGGTGGTCTGCGACACCACCTCGGTGAACCTCTTCAAGGTGCTGGCCGCCGCGCTCGGGCTGCGTCCGGGCCGCTCCACCGTGCTGGCCGAGCGGGCCGCCTTCCCAACCGACCTGTACATCGCCGAGGGCGTCAGCGCGCTGGCCGGCGGCGGGGCCCGGACCGAACTGCTGGACTCCGCCGACCAGTTGGCCGACCGGCTCGGCCCCGACACCGCAGTCGTGCTGCTCTCGCTGGTCGACTACCGCACCGGCGAGCTGCTCGACCTGCCCGCGATCACCCGCCAGGTGCAGGCGGCCGGCGCGCTGATGGTCTGGGACGTCTGCCACGCGGTCGGCGCGCTGCCGATCGAGCTGGACGCGAACGGCGTCGACTTCGCGGTCGGCTGCACCTACAAGTACCTGAACAGCGGCCCCGGTTCACCCGCCTTCCTGTACGTGGCGGAGCGTCACCTGGCCGCCGCGGAGCAGCCGCTCAGCGGCTGGTTCGGCCACGCGAAGCCGTTCGACTTCGAGCCGGGCTACCGGCCGGTGGACGGCATCGGCCGGTTCCTCACCAGCTCGCCGTCGCTGCTCGGGCAGGCCGCGCTGGAGTCCAGCCTGGAGATCTGGGAGCAGGTCGACCTGGCCGAGGTGCGGGCCAAGAGCCTGGCGCTGACCGAGCTGTTCATCGAGCTGGTCGATCCGCTGGCCAAGTACGGCGTCGAGGTGGTCACGCCGCGCGAGCGGGCCAGGCGCGGCAGCCAGGTCGCGCTGCGGCACCCGGACGGGTACCCGGTGGTGCAGGCGCTGATCGCGCGTGGCGTGGTCGGTGACTTCCGGGCGCCGGACCTGATGCGGTTCGGCTTCACCCCGCTCTACCTCTCGTACACCGAAGTCTGGGACGCGGCCCGGCAGTTGGCCGAGGTGCTGGAGTCCGAGGAGTGGCGCGAGGAGCAGTTCGGGCGGCGCGGCGAGGTCACCTGACCCGGATCAGCGGAACGCGTTCGGCAGCGCGGCGAGGTCGACCGGGTGGCCGGGCGGGATGCGGTGCCGCTCGGCCACCTCGACGATCCGGGCGGCGATCCGGTGCACGGCGAGCTCGTAGCTCTGCGGCGGCAGGCCGAACAGGCCCAGTCGGGCGTAGTCGTCCCCGTACTGGTGGTCGCGGTAGTGCAACTGGCGCGCGGTGTAGGGAAGTTCGAGGTACGGCAGGGGCCGTCCGAAGACCGGGACGAAGCCCCGGGACAGGTCGGTGCGGCGGGTGAAGGCCGCCCACTCCCGGCCGCACCGGGCGCTGCGGAAGTACTCCCGCTCGTACAGCGGGACGAATACCTCACACCGGGCCACCGCGCCCGGCTGCCGGGTCGCCACCGCCAGGTCGGTCAACTGCCAGACCTCCTCGCCGAGATCGGCGACGAACCGGTCCACCGCTGGGTCCTCCCCCGGCGCTCGGCCCAGGTAGCAGTAGCGCTGCCCGGCCGGGTTCCGGGTGAACAGCATCGGCTCGGGCAGCTGGACCTGCAGCCGGACACCGGGGTCGGCGCGGTCGGCCAGCTCGGCCGCGAAGTCCCGCAGGTCCAGCTCCGGCGGCCCGCCGAACCGGCCGGTCCTGAGCACCTCGGCGCACAGCGCGGCCAGTGAGCGGTCGGACTGCCGACGGATCATCACCACCCGGGGGTAGGGCAGCTCCGGCGGGCTCCCGCCGATCAGATCCAGCATCAGCACCGGAGGGCGCCGCAGCCCCAGCAGCTCACCGAGCAAGCGGTCGACCTCGGCCCACCAGCCCGACAGGTAGACCAGCAGGATGCCGTCCGCCTCCCGGTCCGCCCGGCGCAGCACGGACCGGAAGTCCTCCGCCGTGTCCAGTCCGATCCTGATGTGCTCGGGGCGCATCCCGACCAGCTCCGGATCGCCCAGGGCGGCCACCAGTTCGCGCAGTTGCGCCGCCTCGGCCCGGCTCGGGTTCAGCGCCACCAGGACCGCCCGGGCGCCGCGCGGGCCGATCCGGGCGGTCTCGGCCACCGCGGCGACCGGCTCCCGGAGGCCGACGATGCCCAGGGCCGCCGGGCTGACCAGCGCGAACGGACGGGTCTCGGCGGTGAGCGGGGCGCCCTCGGTGTCGGTGGCGGCAATCGCGGCCAGCTCGTTCGGCACCAGCCCGGCCCGGGCGGCGATCTGCTCGCCGACCCGGATCAGCAGGCCGACCGCCTGGTGGGTGACCGATCTGGGCAGCGTGTGGATCAGCAACTCCCGTACACCCGGCCGGAATTCGAACCTGTCCTGGTGGCCGGGCCGTTCGGTCAGCAGCCCGCTGACCACCAGCTCGGCCAGCTGCTGCGGCCGGGGCCGGGCCAGCGCGGCCCGTTGCAGCAGCCGCAGCACCGGCAGCGCGGGCGTGGTGAGCGCGGCCAGCCCGGCCAGCGTGTACGCCTCCCGGGAGGCGACCGCGCGGAACCGCCGGACCAGCTCCTCGGCGTCCTGCCCGGCCGGTCCGGCCGCCGGGGCCTCCTCGACGCCGACCGGCAGCTGACCGATCCGGAGCGCCGCGCCGACCACCTCCGCGCCGCCCGGACTTCCCACCAGGGCGGCCCAGTTCGCCACCCACTCCGGATCGGCCTCCAGCACCGGCAGCACCAACCCCGGGCCGACCGGGCGGTCCAGCGGCCGGAAGCCGTACCCGGAGTTGGCCACCCCGGCCTCCGGTGCGCCGAGCACCCCGGGCACGGCGGGCAGCGCGGTCAGCGGCCAGAGCCGCTCGGGCAGCGGCTGGAGCACCGCCACCGGGCCGCGCCGCAGCAGCGCGCCCAGCGTCCGGTACCAGCGCTCGCCCGCCGGGCCAGGGCGCCACTGCGGACCCATGCCGTCGCTGAGCACCAGGGTGACCACCCGGGGGCCCGGCTGCGCCCCGGTCAGCACGCCGTCGGCGGTCAGTCGGGCCGAGCCGACCTGGCGGAAGGCGCCGGTCTGCCGCAGCAGCAGGGCGAGTTCGCGGGCCAGCGGGCGCCAGAGCGCCATGGTCGGGCCGCAGTCCAGCACCAGCCGCAGGCTCAGCCAGCGCTCGGCACCGGTCCGCAGCACCGGCAGCCAGTGCACCGGATCGGGGCCGCGGAGCGCCTCGGCCAGCCGGTTGGCGGTGGCGTCCTCGTCCAGCAACGCACGCCGCGGGTCCGGCACTTGGCGCTTGAGCGGGCGCAGCGCGCGCTGCAGGTCGAGCGGCCGGGCCAGCATCGGCGCGCTCGGGGTGGCCACCGTACCGGCGGCGGCCGTCCCGTCGGCCGGGTCGGCGGCCGGCAGGTGCAGCGGCAGCAGTGGGCCGACCGGCTCGGCCCGGAAGTCCGCTGACGGTCTGTCAGCACCGAGCGCGCCCGGCGCGGCCCGGCCACCGGGACGGTCGGCGGGCACGCCGTCCGGGGTGCTCTCGCTCCGGGCCGCCAACCAGAGCAGCTCGGCCAGCTCCACCGGGTCCGGCTCGGGGCGGCCGAGGCCGGTGAGCAGGGCGGCGAGCCGGTCCAGGGCTCCCCGCCGCTCAGAAGTCATCGTCGTCCCGGCCTCTGCTCAGATAGGGCATCACCCGGGCGGCCAGCGCCGCCCGGTCGGCCTGGTCGGCGAGCTCGGGACGGGCGGTCAGGTAGATCGCGTTCAGCAGCTGGTCGGTGGCCAACTCGCCCTCGGCCCGCCGGTCCAGGAAGACCTGGAGGATCTCGGCCACCAGGGTGTGGTCCGCCGACGGGAGGTGCGAGCGGACGATCTCCTCCAGTTCACCGCCCTCGGGGCGGCGCAGCTCCAGCACCACGCAGCGGCGCAGGAAGGCGGCCGGGAACTCCCGCTCGGCGTTGCTGGTCAGCACGGTGAACGGGAAGGCCCGGCAGCGCACCCGCCCGCCGCGCACCGGCGCCCGGCTCAGCCCGTCCGCGGTGAGTACCTCGGCTTCCGGCAACTGCGGTGCGGCCCGGACCAGTTCGTCGATCTCGTACTGCCCGTCCTCCAGCACGTGCAGCAGGTCGTTGGGCAGGTCCAGGTCGCCCTTGTCGATCTCGTCGATCAGCAGCACCCGGGGCCGCCGGTACGGGAGCAGCGCGGTGCCCAGCGGGCCGAGCCGCAGGTGCTCCTCCAGGCCCGCGCCCGCGCCGTCCGGGCCCGCCTGGTTGGCGGCGTAGAGCCGGGACAGCGGGTCGTACTGGTAGAGGCCGTCGCGCAGCGCGCTGCGGCTGGTGATGTTCCAGCGGAGCACCGGGCCGAGGCCCAACTCCCGGGCCACCGCGTACGGGAGGCTGGACTTGCCGCTGCCGGGCGGACCGGTGACCAGCAGCGGGCGGCGCAGGTGGAGGGCGGCGTTCACCAGCTCGACGGTCTCCGGGGTGGGGCGGAAGGTGGCGGCCCGGTGCCCGGCCGAGGCGGCGCCGGGATCGGCCGCGGCCTCGGGGGTGGGCAGCGCGGGGCCGCCGTCGAAGGCGCGCCAGGGCGGCGGCGCTGGGAGGTCGGCCAGGCCGTCGTGGGGCTGCTCGGCGCCCCGGTAGATCCGTTGCAGCGGCATCGTGCTGATTCTCCTGCTACTGACCCGCGCCGGGGCGGGACTGACGGACGGTCGGGGCGACCGGGTACGGTCGGTGCGGGCTGGGCAGCAGCTGCGGATCCTCCCAGAGCAGGACCAGGCCGGCCGCCCAGTGCCCGGCCGGGTCTCCGCTCTCCTCCGCCTGGTGGCGCAACTCCTTGATCCGGGACGGCAGTTCTCCAGGTGGACTGCCGGCCAGTTCCACTGCCAGTTTGGCAGTGAAGCGGCTGCCCCGGCAGTTCCGTCCGGGGTGGTGCCGTTCACCGCAGGTCCACTCCGGCCAGATCACCGCGTGCGCCCCGGCGCTCAGCGCGGCGTCCAGCAGCGGGCCGTACGGGCGGCCCTTCGGCAGGCCCGGCAGGGCGGGCAGGTGCGGGCGTTCGACCGGGCCGAGCAGGTGGTAGAGCGCCCGGGGCTCGCCGGGCTCGGCGCAGTCCACCCCGTGCACCACCGTGCGCCGTTCGGTCTGCCGCAGCGCCCAGTTCATCTCCAGCTTGCGGCGGTCCACCGCGCTGTCCCGGCGCTGCCGGTCCACCACCACCACGGCGTGGTCGGCGCCCAGCGGGCCGAACGACCGCTTGCCGGTCCAGCCGTGCACCGGCACGGTGAGCAGGGTGCGCGGCAGCACGAAGACGATCAGCTCGGCGCCGTCCGCCGCCAGCAGGCCGAGCTGCCGGTCGATCTCGGCCAGCACCTCGCCCTGCAGCGCCGACCGGCCCAGCGTGCGCAGCCGGGGCGGCCCGTACTCACCGCCGCGCACCGTGCGCACCCCGACGGTGAACTTCCCCCGGCCGGAGCCGCTGTGGCCGATCTCGACCAGGATCGGCCGCCACCGCTCGCCGGTCGTTCGGCCACTGTCGGCGCCGGCCGCCAGCCGGTCCAGCCGCTCGCGCTGCGTCGGGTCGGTGGCCGAGGCGGCCAGCAGCCCGGCGAACTCGCGAACCGGGTGGTGCGCGGTGCCCGGCGCCTCGGTGACCTCGGAGAGCAGGAACCAGCAGGTCTCCCAGAGCGTGGCGGGCCGGGTCGGCGGATCCAGCAGGCCCTGCGCGGCGGTGGCCGCCCGGTACAGCTCCAGCGGGTCGGCCACCGGCCCGGCCGCGGTCACCAGGGTGCGCAACTCCCGTACCTGGTCGGCCGGGAGAGCGGCGCCGGGGATCAGGTCGGCCAGCTCGGGGACGTACCGGGCCAGCGCCCCGGCGGGCAGCATCTGGCCGAGCCGGACGGCGGGTCGGATCCTGCCGTCCCGGCCCGGCACCGGCGGGCGGTCCAGGGTGTCCTGAGCCGCCGTCACGATGCCGATCAGCTCGCCGCTCTCGGAGTCCACCACCGGGCCGCCGCTGAAACCCGGTGAGAGCGGCATGCCGTGGGTGTCGTGCTCCAGCTGCACCAGCTCGCCGCCGATCAGCATGCCGCCCCGGGTCGGCCGGATCTCGCTGCTCCGCCCGGCCTCGTGGTCGAGCGGGAAGCCGTGCGCGGTCAGCCCCGGGTAGGGCGGCCGGTCCCAGTGGTGCAGCGGGGCGAACTCGGCCGGCCGGGCCACCCGTTGGGGCACCGGCTCGGCGAGTTCGAGCACGGCGACATCTCCGGTGCCGTCCCGGCCGTGCCGCCCGCTCGGCCAGGGGCCCCGGCGCAGCACGGTGGCGGACAGCCCGGGGTGGTCGGGGCGGTTGACCAGCCGGACCTCGGCGGTGGCCCGGCCGTGCACCACGTGGGCACAGGTCAGCACCAGCCGGTCGGTGACCAACACCCCCGCGCCCACGGTCGGTTCAGGGCCGCCGACGCTGATCCGGGCCAGCCAGTACGGGTTCGCCATCGGGCGGGCTCAGGCCGAGCGTCCGGGGGCCCAGCTGAGTCTGACGGTGAGATGGGCCTCGGCGGCGGTCCGCGCGATCAACGCCCCTGCCTCGGTGGTGAGTTTGACGCCGAACTCGATCTCCACCTCGTCCGGCTTCAGGCTGCCGTCCCGGAAGACCGCGAGCGCCGCTCCGGCGGCCGCCCTGACCCCGGCCAGCGCCTGCTCGAAGGTCTCGCCGGCACGCTCGACCCCGGCGGCGGCCGCGCCCCGGCCGACCGGCCGCATCCCGTACTCGTCCTGGCCGGCGGGCGGCTGCTGCAGCTCGACCCGGACCACCGCACCGTCGGCGGTCACGAACTCCGTGTACTCCGACAAGACTTCCCCCACCGAGCGTTGGCCGGATCACCGTACGAACGTCCCGAGATCGTCGCACAGCACGGCTTCGCGCGCAGCGGTTCCGACGGAGCGATTGCGCATTGGAACCGCCACTCACCGGACATGACTTGACGTCAGCTCGTACAGTCACGGCATGAAACTGGACATCGGACCGCTCCAGCCCGACCTGCCCGCGATGCTCTTCGGCCTCGCCCTGTTCGCCGTGATCACGATCGTGCTCGGGCGGGTGCTGTTCCCGCGCCTGGAACGCACCCTGGCCGATCGCCACGACGCCATCGAAGGCCGGCTCGACTACTCCGAGGGGCTCCAGGCCGAGGCCCGGGAGATATTCGCGGAGTACCGCCGGGTGCTCAACGAGGCGCACCACGAAGCCGCCCGGATCCGCCAGGGAGCCGCGGAGGAGGGCGCCGCCCTGGTCGCGGCGGCCCGGGCCGAGGGCCTGGCCGAACGGGAGGCCCTGGTGACGGCGGCCCGGGCGACGCTGGCGGTCGACCGCGAGCTGGCCGAGCTCGAACTCCGGGCCGACGTCGGCATGCTGGCCGTCGAGCTGGCCGGCCGGGTGGTCGGCGAACCCCTCGGTGAGTTCGCCGACCGGCGGGACAGCGTGGAACGGTTCTTCGCCGAGCACTGAGCCCTTGCGGGTGCTCGGGCCGCGTCAGCTGTCGTGGCGCCAGCTGTGGCAGCGTCAGCTGTGGCGGCCCCGGCGGCGGGCGACCCAGAAGGCGACCCCGCCCGCGGTGGCCAGCCCACCGGCCGCCAGGCCGAGCGGGGCGGCCGATCCGACTCCGGTGTCCGGGAGTTGGGAGCCGCCGCTCGCGCTGGCGCTGGCGCTCGCCGGGGCGGAGGTGGTCGGCCCGGCGCTGGAGCTCTCCGGCGCCGGGGTGCTGCTGCTGGGTGCCGGGGTGCTCCCGGAGGGGCTCGGGGACGGCGTCGTGCTCTCCGAGGGGCTGGGCGACGGCGTGGGTGTCGGCGTCGGCGTCGGGCTGTCCGAGGGGCTCGGGGTCGGGGTGGGCGTGGCGCACTCCGGCAGGTCGCCGTCGAACGGGTAGTTGTGCACCTCGCTGCCGGAGCTGCCGAGCTGGATCAGGTTGCCCGCCAGGTAGACCCGGCCGTTGAAGCCCGGCGTGCTGATGCTGGTGGTCCCGGTCGGCTGAGCCGCCATCATCGAGCCCTGGAACTGGGCGCCGCCCATGATGGTCGAGGTGGTGGCGTTCGGGAAGTTCCACATCAGCCGCGAGCGCAGGTCGGTGAACGGGTCACCCGCCAGCCCGGTACCGGTGTTGGTGTTGATGACCGGGGCGGTGCCGAGCATGTTGATCACCACGGTCGCCCCGGCCGGGATGCCCGTGATGCTCAGGTCGGCCGCGCTGGTCAACGACCCGATGTTCCCCGGCACGTTGAAGATCTGCCGGGCGCTGGTGCCGTCGCCGGTGAAGGCGACCTGGTTGCCCGAGACGGTCACCGTGCCGTTGGCGGTCGCGGTGCCCGCGCAGGTGGAGAGTTCGGCGATCTGGGCGGGCAGTCCGGCGTACTGGCTCTTGGCGTTGGCGTCCTGGATCGCCTGGCCGGTCGGGACCACGTTCACCGTGCCGGTCAGGGTGCCGCCGTAGCGGAGATTGCCGTAGGCCAGGGCGCCGGAGGTGTTGGCGGCCCCGCCGACCTCCACGGTGTTGGTGGGGTGCACCGTGACGTTGCCGCCGACCGTGACGAAGTCGGTGCCGTCCGGCGGTACGACGCGTGAACCGACCCCGGCCACGGCCATGTTGAACAGTCCGCCGCCGGTCTTGTTCACCGTCAGGTCGCCGAGCGTGACCACCTTGCCTTCGGCCTCGGCAGCCCGGCCCTGGACGGTGTAGTTGCCGCCGACGAAGACGTTGATGGTCGCGTCCCGGCCGACCACGTCACCGTTGTGCGGCGGCGGCCAGGTGCTCGGGCAGTTCGGCCCGCTGCACGGTCCGAGCGGCGGCGACAGCGGGGCGGCGGTCACCAGCACGCTCAGCGCCGCCACCGGCAGCACCGCGGCGGCGGCCACCAGGGTCAGCCGACGGCCCAGGGGCGAGCGCTGCTGGGCCGGCCGGCCCGGGACGTGGCGCACGTGACTGCTCCGATCGGCTGTGGTCCCGCCGTAAGGCGGCTCGACCGACCTAGTGAACAGCCCGTTTCGTCCCGGTCTGTTCCGCCACGCCGGTGGGCCGCACCGCATCCTCCGGACGGCCGCCTCGGGGCCGCCGACCCACCCGGCGGGGCTGCGCCGGCCGGGTGTTAGGTTCTGAACCGATCGGTCTTCGGAAGGAACTCCCCCATGGCCAAGCTGCTGTTGAGCCTGCACGTGCTGGCCTCGGTGCTGTTCATCGGCCCGGTGGCCGTCGCGGTGAGCATGTTCCCGCGCCGGGCGCGGGCCGCGCTGACCGAAAGCACCGGAGGCGCCGAACAGTTGCAGGCCGCCGCCACCCGGCTGCTGCACCGGATCACCCAGGTCTACGCGCTGCTCGGCCTGGCCGTCCCGCTGCTGGGCGTCGGCACGGCCCAGGCGATGGACGTGATGGGCGACCCCTGGCTGATCACCTCGATCGTGCTGACCGCCGTCGCGGCTGCCCTGATGCTGCTCTTCGTGGTGCCGGGCCAGCAGGCCACCATCGACTCCCTGGACGCTCCGGGGAACGCCGAGGAGCGGACCCGCGCCGACAAGGGCCTGCGGCTGCTGCCGATGACCGCCGGCGTCTTCAACCTCCTGTGGGCCGTGGTCGTCGTCCTGATGGTGATCCGCCCGGGCTCGACCACCGGCGCCTGACCCGCTCAGTCGAGGCCGAACAGCCGGGCCGCGTTGTGGTGACAGACCGCCCGTAGCCAGTCCTCCCCCAGGCCGAGCCCGGCCAGCGCGTGCAGCTGGTGCAGGTAGCGGTAGGGGATGTTGGGGAAGTCGGTGCCGAGCAGCACCCGGTCGCCCAGGGCGGCCAGCCGGGGCAGCAACTCCCGGGGGAACGGCGAGAGTTCCTCGGTGAAGTCGGTGAACACCATGGTGGTGTCCAGCCGGACCTCCGGGAAGCGCTCGGTGAGGCCGAGGAACTCGTCGTACTCGGGCAGGCCCAGGTGGGCGACCACCAGCCGGAGCCGGGGGTGCCGTTCGAGCACCTCGCCGATCGGGCCGGGGCCGGTGTGCTTGCCGGGGACCGGTCCCGAGCCGCAGTGGGTGACCACCGGGACTCCGGCCTCCGCCAGTTGCCCCCAGACCGCGTCCAGCAGCGGGTCGGCCGGGTGGTAACCGCCCACCTGGAGGTGGGACTTGAAGACCCGGGCGCCCGCGTCCAGCGCGGTGGTCACGTACTGCTCGGCGCCCGGCTCGGGGAAGAAGGTCGCGGTGTGCAGGCAGTCCGGGGTGCGGGCGGCGAAGTCGGCGGCCCAGGCGTTCAGCCAGGCGGCCATCCCGGGCTTGTGCGGGTAGAGCATCGCGGTGAACGCCCGCACCCCGAACTCCCGCAGCCGGTCCAGCCGTTGCTGCTCCTCCTGGCGGTACGAGATCGGCCAGGGCCGGCCGGTCAGCGGTCCGGCCGCGTCGAAGTAGGCCCAGACCTTGGCGAGCACCCGCTCCGGCATGAAGTGGGTGTGCACGTCGACCAGCCCCGGCAGGCCCAACTCCTGCCAGAACGCCCGGACTTCCGCCGCCTCAGACACCCGGCACGGCCTCCGCCCGGGCCAGTACGGCCGCCGTGTCCACCCCGGTCGGCAGGGTGCCGAAGGCGCCGCCGTGGTCGCCGCCCAGCCGGGAGGCGCAGAACGCGTCGGCCACCGCCGGATCGCCGTACCGGACCAGCAGCGAGCCCTGGAAGACCAGCGCGATCCGCTCGACCAGCCGCCGGGTGCGGTACTCGAGTTCGGCCGTATCGCCGAGCTGCTTGCGCAGCGCGGTCACGGCGGCGTCCAGCCGGTGGTCGGCCCCGGCGGCGGCCTCCAGTTCGGTGAACAGGGCCTGGACGGTCTCCGGCCGACGGGCCATCGCCCGCAGCGCGTCCAGCGCGGCGACGCTGCCCGAGCCCTCCCAGATCGAGACCAGCGGGGCTTCCCGGTAGAGCCGGGGCATGCCGGACTCCTCGACGTAGCCGTTGCCGCCGAAGCACTCCAACGCCTCGGCCGCGTGCATCGGACCGCGCTTGCAGACCCAGTACTTGGCCGCCGCCAGGCCCAACCGCCGGACCAGCACCTCCTGTTGGTCCCCGGTTAGCGCCCGGTCGGTGGCCTCGGCCAGCCGCAGGGCGACGGCGGTGGCCGCCTCGGACTCGATCACCAGGTCGGCCAGCACGTTGCGCATCAGCGGCTGGTCCACCAGCGCGGCGCCGAACGCCCGGCGGTGGGTGGTGTGGTGCAGCGCCCGGACCGCGCCGAGCCGCATCCCGGAGGCGGCGCCCAGGGTGCAGTCCAGCCGGGTCATGTTGACCATCTCGATGATGGTCGGCACGCCCCGGCCCTCCTCGCCGACCAGCCAGCCGACCGCCCCGTCGTACTCCAGCTCGGCGGAGGCGTTCGAGCGGTTGCCGAGCTTCTCCTTGAGCCGCTGGATCAGCAGCCGGTTCCGGCTGCCGTCCGGCAGCACCCGCGGCAGCAGGAAGCAGCTCAGCCCGCCCGGGGCCTGAGCCAGCGTCAGGAAGACGTCCGACATCGGCGCCGAGGTGAACCACTTGTGGCCGGTGATCCGGTACGTGCCGTCGGCGTGCGGGGTCGCGGTGGTGGTGTTGGTCCGGACGTCCGAGCCGCCCTGCTTCTCGGTCATCGACATGCCCGCGATCAGCCCGCGCTTGCCGTGCGGCTCGCGGAGGCCGAAGTCGTACGTGGTGGCGGTGAGCAACGGCTCGTACCGCGCGGCCAGTTCGGGGGTGGCACGGAGGGCGGGCACCGAGGCGTAGGTCATCGAGACCGGGCAGCTGTGCCCGGCCTCGACCTGGCCCCAGACGTAGAACCCGGCGGCCCGGGCGGTGTGCGCGCCCGGCCGGGCGTCCGCCCAGGGGGCGGCGTGCAGGCCGTGCTCCACCGCGACGGTCATCAGCTGGTGCCAGGCGGGGTGGAACTCCACCTCGTCGATCCGGTGCCCGTACCGGTCGTGGGTGCGCAGCACCGGCGGGTTGTCGTTGGCCAACCGGCCCCAGTCGGCGGCCTGTTCGGTCCCGGCGAGCCGGCCGAGCTCGTGCAGCCGCGACTCGGCCCAGCCGGCGCCGGCCCGGTGCAGGGCGGCCAGCAGGGTCGGGTCGGCGGCCACGTCGTGGCCGTACAGGTCGGGCACCTGGTTGGTGACCTCATGCGTGATCGGCACTGTGCCCTCCCAGGGCATCGGCGTTGACGCCCCCGAGGGCGCGCTGGGTGAAGGTGACCAGGGCTGGGATCAGGTCGTCCTGGGCCCGGCCGGCTGCGAGCGGGCCGACCAGGGCCTCGCCGATCGCGCCGACCAGGGCGGCAGCGGTCAACCCGGCGTCCTGGTCCGGGAGTCGGCCGTCGGCGACGGCCGGGGCGATCTGGGCGGCGATCAGGTCGCGGAAGGCCTGCCGGAACACCAGCCGCTCGGCGTCCACCACCTGGTCGGCCGGTTCGGCCAGCAGGGCGTAGGCCAGCCGGGGCGCCTTGAGCGCCCGGGCCGCGAAGGTCCGCACCACGGCGGCGACCCGCCCGTGCGGCCCGGCGCCGTCGGCCTCGGCCTTGGCGACGGCCGTCTCGACGGCGGCCACCTCGCGGAGCACCACCGTCCGGAACAGCTCGACCGAGAGCTCGGCCTTGCCCGAGAAGTACCGGTACATGCTGCCGGTGGCGATCCCGGCGCGGTCCGCGACGGCGGCCATCGAGCAGCCCGCGTAGCCGCGTTCGGCCAGCAGGTCGACGGCGGCGGCCAGCACGATCACGCGCTGGGCGTCCAGCCTGGCCTGTACGGCGGGGGTGCGTCGGTATGCCACAGCAAGGATTGAAGCACTGATTCACTGCTTCGAACAGAGCCGGGCCCCGTGTCACCCGTACATTCGGACGGCGACCGGTCAGCCGGTCGGCAGCCGCAGCTCGGCGACCGCGCCGCCGGCCGGGTCGTTGCGCAGCCGCAGGGTGATGCCGAGCGCCTCGGCGTGGCCCTGGGCGATGGTGAGGCCGAGGCCGTGGCCGTGCCCCCGCTCGCGGGCGCCGGTCCGGAAGCGCTGCGGGCCCTCGCTCAGCACCGCCTCCGGGAAGCCGGGGCCGTGGTCACGGACCGTCAGAGTGGCGCCGTCGACCCGGACCAGGACCGGGGCACCGCCGTGCCGGTGGGCGTTGGCGACCAGGTTGGAGACGATCCGGTCGAGCCTGCGGACGTCGGTGGTGACCTCGGCGTCGGTGTCGACCAGCAGCTCGGTCGGCGCCCCGGCGGCCGCGACCATCCGGGCCACCACCGACCCGAGCGGTACGACGGAGAGCTCGAGGCGGTCGGCCCCGGCGTCCAGCCGGGACACCTCCAACAGGTCCTCGGTCAGGCTGCACAGCACCCGGACCCGGCCCTGCACCAGCTCGGTCGGACGGCCGGGCGGCAGCAGTTCGGCCGCGGTCAGCAGCCCGGTCAAGGGGGTGCGCAGCTCGTGCGCGACGTCGGCGGTGAACCGCTGCTCGTTGGCCAGCTTGCTGCTCAGCACGGCCGACATCGAGTCGACGGCCGCCGCGAGTTCGGCCACCTCGTCGCGCGGACGGCCGAGCGATCCGATCCGGGCCGTCAGATCGCCCTGGGCGATGCTGCGGGCGCTGCGGGCCGCCGTGCGCAGGCGGCTGCTGATCCGGTCGGCGGCGAACACCCCGGCCAGCACGGTGACGGCGACGGACAGCGTGGCCGAGATCAGGATGGTCCGGTCGAGCTGGGCGATGGCCTGCTCGTCGTCTGCGTAGTCCACCCGGACGGAGATCACCTGCGCGGGCGGGAGGCCGGTGCCGATGCCCGCGGCGGCCCACATCGCGGTGCCGTCCCGGCTGGGGCCGAGCAGCGAGCCGCGGCGGCCCCGCTCGGCCAACCGCCGCAGCTCCGAAGGGAGTTCGACATCGTCGGTGTCGGCCTTCCAGCCGACCAGCTCACCGTTGCGGGCGTACCCGGTGAGCACCGAGTCGAGCGCGTTCTCGGCCGACTTCCTGGCCTGCTCGACGTGCTGGGCGACCGAAGCGCGGTGCACCAGCAGCCCGACCGTGATGGCGACCAGGAAGGAGACCAGCGCGACGGTCGCGGCGATCTGACGGCGCAGGTTCATCCGGACCGCCGCAGCTTGTAGCCGAAGCCCCGGATGGTCTCGATCCTGGCCGCCCCGATCTTGGCGCGCAGGCGCTGCACGTGCACGTCCACCACCCGGCTGTCGGCGCCCCAGGAGTAGTCCCAGACCCGCTCCAGCAGGGTCTGCCGCTCCAGCACGATGCCGGGCGCGGCGGTGAACTCCAGCAGCAGCCGCAACTCGGTCGGGGTGAGCGGCACTTGACGGCCCGCCACTCGCACCTCCATCGCATCGGTGTCGACCTCCAGGCCGTCGATCACCCGTACGGAGCGCGGCGGCTCCGGCGCGGGCTGCGCGGGCGCCTCGGCGGGCGGCTCGGGCACCGTCCTGGTGCGCCGCAGCACAGTGCGGATCCGGGCCACCAGGACAGCGGTCTCGAAGGGTTTGGTGATGTAGTCGTCGGCCCCGGCCTCCAGGCCGGAGACGACGTCGATCGGCTCGGTGCGGGCCGACATCATCAGGATCGGCAACTGGCTCTCCTCCCGGATCCGGCGGCACAGCCCGACGCCATCGAGCAGCGGCAGCATCACGTCGAGCAGCAGGATGTCGGGCCGCTGCGCGCGGAACCGTTCCAGGCCCTCAAGACCGTCGGCGGCGGTGTCGACCGGGAACCCGTAGCGCTCCAGCGCCATCCGGGTGGCCTCGCGGATCACCTCGTCGTCCTCGACCAGCAGGATGCGCGGGGTGGCGGGTACGACGGTACTCACGGGGTTGCTCACCTGGTTGCTCACTGACCTGCTCACGAGGTTGCTCACGGGGCCGCTCATCAGCTCGGCTTCACCGGTACGGGTCCGGAGCTCTTGCCCGGTGGGAGGGACGGGGCGATCGAGACCTGCGGCCCGGGGCTGCCGGTCTTCGGACGGCCCGCCTTCGGATCGACGCTCGGGACGGCCGTGGGCGCTGGCGCCGGCGTCGGCTCGCAGAGGGTGGCGTCCGCCGCAGGACCGGTGAGCGGCGCCAGCCGGAGGTCCGTCCACTGGTAGGTGGTGGCGGTCCGCACCTGCGAGCCGTTGGGCTCGCGCACGACCAGGTCCTGGCCCACGGTCTCGGCCGTGAAGCCGGACACCACCCGCTGGGCGAGCGCCGCGTACAGCCGGCCGTCCCGCAGGGTGTAGACGTGCAGGTAGCCGGTCTCCGAGCCGGTCAGCACGGCGGTGATCAGCTCCACCCGGCCGTCCCCGCTGACGTCCCGGTACTCCGGGGGCCGCACCGTGCACCCCTGACACCCGGTCAGCGCCTTCTGCTCCTCGGCCCGCAGGGCCGGGTCCTTCTCCAGGACGCTCCGGACCTCGACGGTGCGGATGTCGTCGCCCGACACGGTGATGCCTGGCAGCGGGGCCGGCGCCGGGACGGTCGCCTCGGAAGCCGCCGCGGCGGATGTCTCGGCGGCCCAGAGCGGCTGGGCGATCGGACGGGCGGCGATCGGACGGGCCGGGCCGGCGTCGTGCAGCTGCCCGGCGGCGCCGCAGCCGGAGACGGCCGCGACCGCCGCGAGCACGACGACGCCCCAGGTCAGGACGGTGCGGCTGAGCCATCTCGTCACGTCGGATGCGCCTTTCGGAAGCCTCGGGTCGGTGGTCCAGTCTGCCTGACCGCCGGACCGGCCCGGCCCGACGGTCCGTCAGCAGCCTGTTGGCCCCGCTAAGGGATCAGGTCGGCGAGGACGATGATGTTGTCGGTGTAGTGCCCGTTGCCGGACAGCGAGCCGCCGCAGGTGATCAGCCGCAGCTGCGGGGTGTCGGTGTCGCCGTACACCAGCTCGGTGGGGAAGCCGCTCTTGGGGAACTGCCGCAGCTCGCGCACCCGGTACGAGACGCCGCTGCCGTCCTGGCGGCGGATGTCGATCCGGTCGCCCGGCCTGAGTTCGCGGACGCGGTTGAAGACCGCCGGGCCCTTGCGGGTGTCCAGGTGGCCGAGCAGTACGGCCGGGCCGGTCTGGCCCGGGGCCGGGCCGTTGCGGTACCAGCCGACCTGGCCGGGGCGGTCCATCGGTGGGACCTCCACCGTGCCGTCGGCGTTCAGCCCGCTCGGTTCGACGGGTGCGTCCACGCCCATCCGCGGGATCGTCAGCCGGACCGGCGGTGCGACCGGCCCGGTGGCCGCCCGGCCGGGGGCGGTGCTCGGCGGGGCGGTGGCCGGCGGGAGGTCGGCCGGGGTCGACAGAACGGTGTTGATCCGCACCGGCGGCGGTTCGGCGGAGCCGCCGAGCAGCACGATCCCGCTGGTGAGGGCGAGGGCGCCGGCCGTGGCCGCCGGCGCCCACGAGGGGCGCCGACGGCCTCGGCGGCGGCTAGCCCTGTGCGCCGGCACGGCGACGCACGATGGCGAAGCCGATCCCGGCCGCGCCCACGGCGGCCAGGCCCGAGCCGATGACCAGGGTGCCGGTGGAGCTGCCGCTGTCGGCCTCGCCGGTCTGCGCCCCGCCCTTGGGCGTGACCTTCACCTGCGCGTCCCCCTTGGCGGGCGTGGTCGGCGCGACCGAAGGCTTGACACCGCTGCCGGCCGGAGCCGAGACCGCCGGGCCCGAGGCCACGGCAGAGGGGGCCACACTCGGCGTACCGTCGGCGAAGGCGGCCGAACCGGAGAGGGCCAGCGCGCCGACGACGCCTGCGGAGACCAGCGCGAGGCGCACCGCGCGCCGGACGGTCGTGGTACCTGCCATGAGAGTTCCTCCCGAATGCTCACCACTCCCGGCCCGGTGGCCGGTAGTTGGTACGGCAGACGTTAGGAACCCGACCTCACGGTGCCCGGCCGGTCGTGTAACGGTCACCGGGCGACTCTGTAACAGCCGCCGCTCCTTTCGCCGGAGCACCCCTGACGGCTACTCTCCGGTAACAGTCGCGGCGCCGTCCGGCGCCGGAAATCCCGCCGGGAGGCCCCGTGTCCACGCGTTCCGCCAAGCTGCTGAGCGGGCTGCTGCTCGGCGCCGGTGTCGCCCACTTCGTGGTGCCGCGTCAGTTCGACGCGATCGTGCCGCGCGCCCTGCCGGGGACGCCCCGGCAGTGGACGTACGCAAGTGGCGTGGCGGAACTCGCCGTTGGCGCCGCGGTGGCGCTGCCACGGACCCGGCGGGTGGGCGCGCTGGCGGCCGCCGGCCTGTTCGCCGCCGTCCTGCCGGCCAACATCCAGATGGCGTACGACTGGCGGAACCGCCCGGCCGCGCTGCGGGGCGCCGCGCTGGCCCGGGTCCCCGGGCAGATCCCGCTGGTGCTGTGGGCGCTGCGGGTGCGGCGGAACGCTTCCTGACGTTCGCTGAGGCGCCCGGCCGCCCCCGCGAGGGCGGCCGGGCCGGGTGTCACGGCTTGGGGAGCGCGCAGCCCGCCTTGGCGAGGTCGAGCTTGTTGCCGGTACCGAAGCAGCCGGGTATCCAGTACGTCTGCTGGGCGTAGTTGATGCCCTGACGGACCGTCACCGTGCCGTTCTGGTCGACCTCGCAGGGGTTGTTGTCGGTGCAGCTCGCGCCGTCCTCGTTGCCGGTGTTGTTCACCGCGACCACCTGCCCGGTGGCGACGTCGACCACCGGGGAGCCCGAGGTGCCGCCGATGGTGTTGCAGCTGGAGGTGTAGCGCATGGAGTCCTTCCAGGTCCACGCGCCCTCCTTCAGTCGGTAGACGAAGGCGTCGGCGTTGCAGGAGTAGATCCGCTTCCAGTAGCCGGAGACCACCTTGATCGCGGTGCCCGCGACCGGGTGGGTGGCGGCCACGGTCAGCGGGTTGATCCCGTACGAGCTCTTGATCGCCGCGTAGGTGGTGTTCAGCTGGTAGATCGACACATCGGTGTCGGTCATCGTGCCGTAGACCATCTTGTTGGCGCGCAGCGTGGCGACCTTGCTGCCCGAGGAGTTGAGCAGCGAGAAGGACCGGTTGGAGCTGCGGTTGGTCAGCACCTGGCCGGCGGCCGGGAAGCCGGTCTCCAGACAGTGACCGTTGGAGAGGATCAGCGCCGGGTCGGTGGCCACCGAACTCGGCATCCTGATCAGCGATCCGGAGCAGTTGCTGAGCGCCACGGTGCCCGCGAAGTCCACGGCGGCGACCGTGGCGGTGGGGGTCTGGGCGGCGAAGGCGGGGGTGATGCCGGTGAGCCCGGCGGCGCCGGCGAGCAGGAGCGAGCAGGACGCTCCGATGAGCGGCTTCTTCATGAGAACTGCCTCTCGGTGTGGGGGTGGAACCAAGCTGGCGTGCACATGCCCCTTTTGTCAATGCTTCTTTGCGTCACGCCAGTTGACGGCCCACCCCCGCACCGGCCGGTCAGGCGGCGGGCATCGTCCAGCGCTGGTTGGCCCCGCCGAAGCAGGTCCACAGCTGGGTCGGCGTACCGTTCGCCGAGCTGTTCCCGGTCACGTCCAGGCACTTGCCGAGCGCCCGCAGCGTGCCGTCGGCGTTCGGCGACCAGCTCTGCGCCGCACTGCCGTTGCAGTCCCAGAGCTGGACCTTGGCGCCGTCCGCACTGTTCGCGGCTGCCACATCCAGGCACTTGCCGAGCGCGCGCACGGTGCCGTCCGCCCCGGCCGTCCAGGTCTGCGCGGCGGTACCGTTGCAGTCCCAGAGCTGGACGGCGGTGCCGTTGGCGCTGCTCGCGCCCGCCACGTCCAGGCACTTGCCGGCCAGGCCGGTGATCCGGCCGCCGCCGCTGCTCTGCCCGCCGTTCCAGGTGAAGGTCGCCGAGGTCTTCGCCGGGAGCTGGTAACCGAAGCTCTGGCCACCCCAGTTGACCCGGACGCTCTGCGCGGAGCCGCTGTCGTTGTACGCGATCAGCGCCTTCGAACCGTCCGGGTTCTGCCAGGCCACGTTCGGCACCGCCGAGTTGGCGGTGGAGGCGATCCGGTACGCGCCCGGGCGGACGAACTTGGTCAGGTGACCCATGGTGTAGTACTCCACCGTGTAGTCCACCTGCCCGGCCCGGCTGCCGCCGTTCTGCACCGTGACCAGCCCGGTGCAGGTGCCGCAACCGCCGTAGTGCGGGCCCATGTTCTGGTCCACCGCCAGGCTCCACTTGGTCACCGACTTCGCCCAGTTGCGGGTGTAGTCGATGATGTTGCGCATGTCCTCGCGCTGCTGGTCGGCGATCCAGGTACCACCGGAGTGCTCGGTGCCGAACGCGTCCACGGCCGGGTACTGGTTGTGCACGGTGGTCTGGGTCGCCACGTCTCCGCCGTAGCCGTGCCAGGCGATGCCGCCGAAGTTGGGGTGACTGCGGATCGCCGGGTCGTCCACCACCGGGGCGCCGTAGCCCGTGTACTGGTCCCAGTTCCAGTCCAGCGCGAGCACCTTGCTGGTCAGCCCGGCACCCTGCAGGGCGGGTAGCAGGCTGTTCTTGGTGAAGTACGCCAGCCCCGCGCCGTTCCAGCTCATCGAGGGGTAACCGCCGCAGCAGGTCGGCTCGTTCTGCACGGTGAGGTAGTCCACCGGCACGCCCTGGGCCTGGTACGCCTGCACGTACTTGGCAAAGTACTGGGCGTACGCGGCGTAGTACTCGGACTTCAGCCAGCCGCCGTTCAGGCTGCCGCTGTCCTTCATCCAGGCCGGGGCGGTCCAGGGGCTGGCGATCGTGGTGAGGGCCGGGTTGAGCTGCTTGGCCTGCCTGGTCAGCGGCAGGACGTCCGCCAGGTCGTGCGCGACGGAGAAGTTCGCCAGGGTCGGGTCGGTCTGCCCGGCCGGGCGGTCGTCGTAGGTGTACCCGAACCGGGCCAGGTCGGAGGAGCCCATCGGATTGCGGGTCAGCGACAGGCCGATGCCTTCGGTCGGCGAGAACAGCTTGCGCATGGTGGCGTCCCGGGTGGCCGCCGAGAGCGCGCCGCTGCTGTTCAGCAGCCAGGCGGCGGTGTCGGTGAACGAGGCTCCGCCACCGGTGAATTGCTGGTAGCGGACGCTCTCGTCCACGGTGATCTGCTGGCCCGCGCCGCCGCCCGCCGCGAAGGCGACCGCGGCCTGGGGCTGGAGGCCGCGGGTGACGTGGCGGCCGCCGGCGTCGTCGGTGGTGGTGAGCCAGACCGCGACGGACTCTCCGGCGGCGGTGGCGGTGGGGGCGGCGGCCAGCAGGCCGGTGGCGACCAGGGCCCCGGCGAGCAGGCCGGTGGCGGCGCGGGGGATTCGGAGCACGGTGAACTCCTTGTGGGGTGGGGGATGGCCGCTGATTCAACTCCTGGAGGCTGGGCGGCGTCAAGGTCTGGACCATTCGCTGAATGTTCGTCAACTACTGAACACAGACTGCCTTGCACGTCACAGCCATGATTCGACAGTTGACGCCTGATCAGTAAGGAAACCTTCCAGCCGAACTCTTGACGACGCCGTACGGCTCTAGTTGACTCCGTGCCACCCTCCCCGGAGAGCGCTCCCCCCACAAAGCCCCCTGGAGAACCCCCATGTCCCGTACCTCCTGGCGCCTGCCTGCCCTGGCCGCGCTGCTCGCCCTGCTCCCCACCGGCCTGGCCACCACCGCGGCACACGCCGCCGCCAACCCGGGCCCCGGCTTCCCCGCTCAGTACGCCGCCCCCTACGTGGAGACCTGGAAGTCGCCGACCGCGATGGCCGACGCCCGGGCCGCCACCGGGCTGAAGTACTTCACCCTGGCATTCGTGATCAGCGACGGCAGCTGCAACGCCACCTTCAATGGCAACACTCCGATCACCGACGGAGGTTGGCAGTCGGCGATCAACAGCCTGCGGGCGGCCGGCGGCGACGTGATCGCCTCCTTCGGCGGCGCGGCCGGCACCGAACTCGGCCAGGCCTGTACCTCGGTCAGCGGCCTGAAGGCCCAGTACAAGCGGGTGGTCGACACCCTCAACCTGACGAAGATCGACCTCGACATCGAGGGCGGCTCGCTCAACGACACCGCCGCCAACGACCGTCGCAACCAGGCCCTCGCCCAGCTCCAGCAGGAGTACGCGGCAGCCGGCCGCAGACTCGCCGTGCACTACACCCTGCCGGTCAACCCGACTGGCCTGGAAGCGAATTCGCTCAGCCTGCTGGGCAACGCCAAGAGCCGGGGGCTGGACGTCGGCGTGGTCAACATCATGACCATGGACTACGGCCCCGCGATGGACATGGGCAAGGCCGCCACCGACGCCGCCACCGCCCTGCGCGGCCAGCTCGGGAACATCTGGACCGGCAAGACCGACCAGCAGCTCTGGGCGATGGAGGGCAACACCCCGATGATCGGGGTCAACGACACCCAGGCCGAGGTGTTCAGCACCGGCAACGCCACCACGCTGGCCAACTTCGCCGCCGCCAAGGGCATCCAGCTGCTCGCCTTCTGGGCGCTCGGCCGGGACAAGGCGTGCGCCGGCAACGGCACCCTCTCGGACTCCTGCAGCGGCACCTCGCAGAGCCCGTACCAGTTCGCCCGCACCTTCAACTCCATCACCGGCGGCGGAACTTCACCGCGTCCGACCGGCCGGATCAGCGGCTACGGCGGCAAGTGCGTGGACGTCGCGGCGGCGAGCAGCGCCAACGGCGCCGCCGTCCAGCTCTACGACTGCAACGGCACCGCCGCGCAGAACTGGACGGTGGCGGCGGACGGTTCGCTCCAGGCGCTCGGCAAGTGCCTGGACGTCACCAGCGCCGGGACGGCCAACGGCACCAAGGTCCAGCTCTGGGACTGCAACGGCACCGCCGCCCAGCAATGGCAGACCGGCGCCAACAGCACCCTGGTCAACCCGGTCTCCGGCCGCTGTCTGGACGCCACCGGGCCCAGCTCCGCGAACGGCACCCGGCTGCAGATCTGGGACTGCTTCGGCGCCGCCAACCAGCAGTGGCTGCTGCCCGCCTGACCGTCCCTCGGAAGGAACCGTCGTGATCCGCAGAGCTCTCGCCGGGGCCGCCGTGCTGGCCACCGCCCTCGGCCTCCTCCCGGCCGTCGCCCCCACCACCGCACAGGCCGCCCCCGCCACCTTCACCCACCCCGGAGTCCTGGTCGGCACCGGGCAGTTGGACTTCGTCCGGGCCAAGGTGCAGACCGGGGCGCAGCCCTGGAAGGCCGCCTACGACCAGCTGCACACCAGCAAGTACGCCTCGCTGACCCGAACCGCCAAGCCGCGCGCGGTGGTCGAGTGCGGCTCCTACTCCAACCCCAACAACGGCTGCACCGACGAGCGCGAGGACGCCATCGCGGCGTACACCCTGGCCCTGGACTGGTACATCACCCGGGACAGCCGGTACGCCGAGAAGGCGATCCAGCTGATGGACGCCTGGTCGGGCACCATCACCGACCACACCAACAGCAACGCCCCGCTGCAGACCGCCTGGGCCGGCTCGGTCTGGCCCCGGGCCGCCGAGATCATCCGCTACGGCTACGGCAACTGGCCCGCCGCCCGGGTCACCCGGTTCGCCACCATGCTGCGCACCGTCTACCTCCCCGAGGTGGCCAACGGCTCGCGCTCCAACGGCAACTGGGAGCTCAGTATGGTCGAGGCGGGCATCGGCATCGGCGTCTTCCTGAACGACCGCGCCGTCTACGACAAGGCGGTCGCGCTCTTCCGCAACCGGGTCCCCGCCTACATCTACCTCGCCTCCGACGGCCCGCTTCCCCGCACCGTCCCGGGCAGCGGCCTGGACACCCGGGACGAGATCGTCAACTACTGGCAGGGCCAGGGCACTTTCGTCGACGGCCTGACCCAGGAGACCTGCCGCGACCTCACCCACACCGGCTACGGCCTCTCCGCCATCTCGCACGTCGCGGAGACCAGCCGGCTCCAGGGCCAGGACCTCTACCCCGAGATCGCCGACCGCCTCCGGCACGCCCTGGGCTTCCAGTCCAAGTACCAACTCGGCACCGCCGTCCCGTCCTGGCTCTGCGGCGGCACCCTGAACCAGTCCCTCGGCCCGGTCACCGAGGTCGGCTACAACGCCCTGGCCAACCGCCTCGGCTACGGCATGACCAACACCCGGCTGCTCACCGAGCAGCAACGCCCGGCCGGCACCAACAATCTCTTCACCGCCTGGGAGACCCTGACCCACGCCGACAACCCGGCCTGAGCCAACGCCGAGGCCCGGCACCGCCGTTGGGCGGTGCCGGGCCTCCTGCGGGTCGGATCAGACCTTGAGGGTCTTGATCGCGGTGGGAGCGTGCTCCGGCTCGGTGGCCAGGTCCTCCCACTCGGTGACGTCGCTCATGTCGACGGTGCGGCTCATCGAGATGTTGGTGATGCGCTCGAGGATGGCCTCGACCACGACCGGGACCTGGAACTCGGCGGCGAGCTTCTTGGCCTCCTCGAAGGCGGCGCCCAGCTCGTTCGGGTCGGTGACCCGGATCGCCTTGACTCCCAGGCCCTCGGCGACCTTGACGTGGTCGACGCCGTAGACGCCGAGCTCGGGGGCGTTGATGTTCTCGAACTCCAGGTTGACCTGGAAGTTGATGTCCAGTCCGGACTGCGCCTGGCGGATCAGGCCGAGGTAGGCGTTGTTCACCAGGACGTGGACGTAGGGGATCCGGTGCTGGGCGGCGACCGCCAGCTCCTCGATCATGAACTGGAAGTCGTAGTCGCCGGAGAGCGCGACGACCGGGCTCTCCGGGTCCGCGGTGGCGACACCGATCGCGGCCGGGATGGTCCAGCCGAGCGGGCCGGCCTGGCCGCAGTTGATCCAGTGCCGCGGCTTGTAGACGTGCAGCATCTGCGCACCGGCGATCTGGGACAGACCGATGGTGGTGACGTAGCGGGTGTCCGGGCCGAACGCCTTGTTCATCTCCTCGTAGACGCGCTGCGGCTTCATCGGGATGTTGTCGAAGTGCGTGCGGCGGAGCAGGGTGGCCTTGCGCTCCTGGGCGGAGTCCGCCCAGGCGGTGAAGTCCGGCAGCTTGCCCGCGGCCTTGAGCTCCTTGGCGACCTCGAGGAAGAGCTCCAGCGCGGCCTTGGCGTCGGAGGCGATGCCGTAGTCGGGCGGGAAGATCTTGCCGATCTGGGTCGGCTCGATGTCGACGTGGACGAACTTGCGGCCCTTGGTGTACGCGTCCAGGTTGTAGCCGGTGTGGCGGTTGGCCCAGCGGTTGCCGATGCCGAGGACGAAGTCCGACTCCAGGAAGGTCGCGTTGCCGTAGCGGTGCGAGGTCTGGACCCCGACCATGCCCGCGCTCAGCTCGTGGTCGTCCGGGATGACGCCCCAGCCCATCAGGGTGGAGATGACCGGGACGCCGGTCAGCTCGGCGAACTCGACCAGCAGGTCGGAGGCGTCGGCATTGATGATGCCACCGCCGGCGACCAGCAGCGGGCGCTCGGAGGCCAGCAGGAAGGTCAGCGCCTTCTCGATCTGGGCCCGGGTGGCGGCCGGCTTGTAGACCGGCAGCGGCTCGTACGTGTCCGGGTCGAACTCGATCTCGGTCAGCTGGACGTCGATCGGCAGGTCGATCAGGACCGGGCCGGGACGGCCGGACCGCATCAGGTGGAACGCCTCCTGGAAGACACCCGGGACCTGCGCGGCCTCCAGCACGGTGGTGGCCTTCTTGGTGACCGGCTTGGCGATCGAGGCGATGTCGACCGCCTGGAAGTCCTCCTTGTGCAGCTTGGAGACCGGCGCCTGGCCGGTGATGCACAGGATCGGGATGGAGTCCGCGATCGCCGAGTACAGGCCGGTGATCATGTCGGTGCCGGCCGGGCCGGACGTACCGATACAGACACCGATGTTCCCGGCCTTGGTGCGGGTGTAACCCTCGGCCATGTGCGAGGCACCCTCGACGTGGCGGGCGAGGGTGTGGCGGATGCCGCCACCCTCCTTGAGGGCCTTGTAGAAGGGGTTGATCGCGGCGCCCGGCACGCCGAAAGCGACGTCAACGCCCTCGCGCTTGAGGATCTCAACTGCCGCGCGGGCGGCTGTCATTCGAGGCATCGGCTTACTCCTGCGTCCGTCAGACTTCCACGATACGGAAGGATGATTCTGGTATGCGAAAAGAAAAGTAAGTCGCTTTCAACAAAACGTCAAGGCCGGTCCACGGGGTGGGCCCTGCACCGGCCACGCACCACCGGGCAGCGGCCGGGCACGACGAAGGCCCCCGGCAGCAGCCGGGGGCCTTCGAGAGGTGTGGTCTGGGCAGAGCAGGGGTCCGTCGCTATCGTGGGTCCCCCGCCGCCGACGACCACGGCGGCGGACTAGGGGGCGGCATGCGCAGCCAGGGCAAGACCAGGGCCGACGCGGCCGGCTGTCTGATCCTGCTGCTGATGGCCGCGCTGTTCATCGGCGCGCTGGCGCTGGCCGCGTTCACCGAGGTCGGGGACGGTCCGGGCAGCTGGCGCTGACCCGGGGAGCCGTCGGTCAGAGCTCGGCCGCGAGCCGGGTGCCCTGGTCGATCGCCCGCTTGGCGTCCAGCTCGGCGGCCACGTCCGCGCCGCCGATCAGGTGCACCGAGGCGCCACCGGCCAGCAGCTCGGCGTGCAGCTCCCGGCGCGGCTCCTGCCCGGCGCACAGCACCACGGTGTCGACCGGGACGGTACGGTCCTCGCCGTCCACGGTCAGGTGCAGGCCCTCGTCGTCGATCCGCCGGTAGCTCGCGCCGGAGACGGTGCGCACACCCCGGTGGGCCAGCTCGGCCCGGTGGATCCAGCCGGTGGTCTTGCCGAGGCCCGCGCCGACCTTGCCGGGCTTGCGCTGGATCAGGTGCACGGTGCGCGGCGGCTTCGGCCGCTCGGGGGTACGCAGCCCGCCGGGCTCGCGGTGCTCGGTGTCGATGCCCCAGCTCGCGTAGAAGTCGCCGTCCTGGTCGGTCAGGAACTCGGCCACGTCGAAGCCGATCCCGCCCGCGCCGATGACCGCCACCCGCTCACCGGCCACCGCGTCGCCGCGCAGCAGGTCCAGGTAGCCGACCACGCTCGGGTGATCCACCCCGGGGATCTCCGGGACGCGCGGGGTGACGCCGGTGGCGAGCACCACCTCGTCGTACCCCTCGGCCAGCAGCCCGGCCGCGGTGACGGCCGTACCGAGCCGTACCTCGACCTGACGCTCCGCCAGCTGGTGCCGGAAGTAGCGCAGGGTCTCGTCGAACTCCTGCTTGCCCGGCACCTGCCGGGCCACGTTCAGCTGCCCGCCGATCCGGTCCGCGGCGTCGTACAGGGTGACCGTGTGACCGCGTTCGGCGGCGGCCACCGCGAAGCCGAGGCCGGCCGGTCCGGCGCCGACCACGCCGATCCGCTTGCGGCGGCGGGTCGGGGCGAGCACCAGCTCGGTCTCGTGGCAGGCGCGCGGGTTCACCAGGCAGGAGGTGATCCGCCCGCTGAAGGTGTGGTCCAGGCAGGCCTGGTTGCAGCCGATGCAGGTGTTGATCGCCTCGGGGGTGCCGGCCTCGGCCTTGGCCACGAACTCCGGGTCGGCGAGCAGCGGCCGGGCCAGCGAGACCAGGTCGGCGTGCCCGTCGGCGAGCAGCTGCTCGGCCAGCTCGGGGGTGTTGATCCGGTTGCTGGTCACCAGCGGCACGGACACCTCGCCCATCAGCCGCTTGGTCACCCAGGCGTACGCCGCGCGCGGGACCGAGGTGGCGATGGTCGGGATACGGGCCTCGTGCCAGCCGATCCCGGTGTTGATGATGGTGGCCCCGGCCGCCTCGACCGCCTTGGCCAGCTGCACCACCTCGGCCAGCGTGGAGCCGCCGGGGATCAGGTCGAGCATGGAGAGCCGGTAGATCACGATGAACTCGGCGCCGACCCGCTCGCGCACCCGCCGGACGATCTCGACCGGGAAGCGCATCCGGTTCTCGTAGCTGCCGCCCCAGCGGTCCTCGCGCCGGTTGGTCGGCGCGGCGATGAACTCGTTGATCAGGTAGCCCTCGCTGCCCATGATCTCCACGCCGTCGTACCCCGCCGACTTGGCCAGCTCGGCGGCCCGGGCGAAGTCCTCGACGGTCTGCTCGACCTCGTCCTCGGTCAGCGCGCGCGGCGGGAAGGGGCTGATCGGCGCCTGGATCGCGCTCGGCGCGACCAGCTCGGCGTGGTACGCGTACCGGCCGAAGTGCAGCAGCTGGAGCGCGATCTTGCCGCCCGCCGCGTGCACCGCCCCGGTGATCACCCGGTGCTCGGCGGCCTCCTGATCGGTCGTCAGCTTGGCGCCGCCCTCCCACGGGCGACCCGCCTCGTTGGGCGCGATGCCGCCGGTGACGATCAGGCCGACGCCGGCCCTGGTCCGGGTCGCGTAGAACTCGGCCATCCGCTCGAAGCCGTTCTCGGCCTCCTCCAGGCCGACGTGCATCGAGCCCATCAGCACCCGGTTGGGGAGCGTGGTGAAGCCGAGGTCGAGCGGACGCAAAAGGTTCGGGTACGCGGTCATGGCGCCAAGGTAGGGCCCGCTCCGCCCCCTATGCAACAAATTGCACATCATCTGTGCGGCCCGTCACAGCCGACCTCCCGCTTCGCCCGTCACCCCATTGGCCCGTTTCCCGGGGTACCCCTTCTGGTGACACTCAAGGAGATGGGCAGCACAGGTGGCAGGGTGAGCAGGTAACGGGGAGGGCCGTCCGGCGGACGGCCCTCCCCGCCGCCTTTACAGCCCCCGCTCCCGAAGGAACGTGACCACCCGCGTCTCCCACTCGTCGGGCCGCTCGGCCATGAACACGTGCCCGGCGTCGATCTCGACGTACTCGGCACCGGGTATCCCCGCCGCCAGCTCCCGCGAGTTGGCCGGATCGACCAGCAGGTCCCGGGTCGCGTTCACCACCAGCACGGGCACCGCCAGCGCGGCCAGCTCGGCGGTGGTGTCGACCCGGGCGGCCAGCTCCGCCTGCCGACGGGTCCCGCCCGGCACCCCCGCCGCGACCTGCCCGACCAGCCCGGGCAGCTGCTCCCCCGGCAGGGCGTTGACGAAGTCCGCGCCGAACCCGCTGGACAGGGCGAACCGGGCGAAGGTCTCCCGGTCGCCCCGGCCCAGCGCCTCCTGCCACAACTCCATCGCCAGCCCGAACCGGTTGTCCGCGCGGGCGAACCCGGCCGCCAGCACCAGCCCACGCACCCGATCCGGGTGCCGGGTCGCCGCGCGCACCGCGACCGCCGAACCGAGCGAGAAGCCGATCACGGTGAACCGCTCGACCCCGGCCGCCACCGCGGCGGCCACCACCGCGTCGGCCAGACCGTCCAGGCTCAACTCCTCGTCGGTGCTCGGATAGTCACTGCCGACCACGGTGTGGTCCCGGGCCAGCACCGGAATCAGCGGGCCGAAGTTGTCGGCGACGGAACCCCCGGCACCATGGGCGAGGACCAGGCCGGGGCCCGCGCCGGTCACGGTGGTGGCCAGGGTGGTGGTCAGGGTGGTGGTCAGGGAAAGGGCGTCTGCGGAATGAGCTGTCATGCCGCCAACGCTAGGTATTCACACTGATGTGAAGGTCAACCCGAGAAGGAGAAAAGCCCGTGCTGATCGGCGAACTGGCCCACCGCACCGGAGTCAGCCCCCGACTGCTGCGCTACTACGAGGAGCAACGGCTGCTCCACCCCGAGCGCGGCACCAACGGCTACCGCACCTACGGCGCCGACGCCCCAGCCACCGTGGCCCGGATCCGCGAGCTGCTCTCCACAGGCATGAACACCGACACCATCCGTGACCTGCTCCCGTGTGCTCAGGACGACGCCCCCGGGGTGCTGCCGTGCTCGCGTTCCCTCGACATCCTGGACGGCCAGTTGGGCGAACTGGACGCCAGGATCGAACAGCTCCTCACTCAGCGCGCACTGCTCACCGACCAGCGCGGCGCCACCCTCGCACGCGAAACGGCGGCCGATCACTCCTGACGACTGCTCAGGCTCGCCTGGATGGGGGCCTGCCGCCCGTACGGCTGACGGCCACGGCCCCCGCCGCGCAGCCGGCGGCCGTCGCCTCGGCGAGGTCGGCGCCCCGGAGCCGGGCCGCCAGGAAGGCGCCGGTGAAGGCGTCACCGGCGCCGGTGCTGTCCACCGCCGTACTCGGGACGGCGGAGATCCTGGCCACGACCTTCCCTTCGCGGGCGGCCAGCGCACCCTGCGGGCCGAGCTTCACGACGGCCTCGCCGTGCACCGCGCTGAGCCGCTCGGCCGCCGCCACCGGATCGTCCGTCCCCGCCAGCAGCCGGGCCTCCGCCAGGTTCGGCAGCAGCAGGTCGGTGCCGTCGATCGAGGCCAGGAAACGGGCGAGGCCGAGCCGTTCGATGAAGCCCGTGGACGCCGGGTCGACGCTGACCGGTATGCCCCTCGCCTCGGCCGCCGTGGCTGCCTGTGCCGCCAACTGCCGCCCCTGATCGGCGAAGTAGAGGTACCCGGAGAGGTGGAGACGCGCGACGCCGTCGAGCAGCGCCGGATCCCAGTCGGCCGGGCCGAGCCGGGCCGCGGCTCCGCTGTCGGTGACGAAGGTCCGCTCGGCCTCGGCATCCACCAGGCAGATCACCACGGCCGTCGACAACTCCGGGTCGACCACCAGGTGCGGGCGGACTCCGACGCCGAGCAGTTCGGCCCGGTGCCAGGCCGCCGAGTCGGCTCCGAGCCGGGCCAGCAGCCGCGCCTCCGCGCCCGAATACGCCGCCCAGGAAGCCGAGTTGGCGGCCGACCCGCCCGGCAGGACAGCGATCCGGGCGGCGGTGTCGGTGTGCGGCGCGAGCGGCCGGTCGTGCAGCGCGACGACGTCCGTGACGACGTCGCCGATCACCAGCAGCGCGCCGGTCACTCCACCGGCTCCACCCAGCGGGCGGCGATCTCGGCGGCGAGCCGGACGTTGCCGCGTACGGCGGCCAAGTTGGCCTCCAGCGAGGCGCCCTCGGTGTGCTCGGTGAGGTAGGCCAGCAGGAAGGGCGTGGTGGCCTGTCCGGTGACACCCGCACGGTCGGCCGCCGCGAGCGCTTCGGCGAGCACCCGGTCGTGCAGCCGGGGGTCGAGCTGCTCGGCCTCCGGTACCGGATTGGCCACCACCAACGCCGAGTTGAGTCCCCCGAGCGCGTCCTGAGCCCGCATCACACCCGCGACCTCGGACGCGTCCCGTACGGTCCAGTCCACCGGCTGCCCCGAGCTCGACAGGTAGAACCCCGGGAACTCCGCCGTCCGGTACCCGAGCACCGCAACCCCCAGTGTCTCCAGCCGCTCCAGGGTGGCCGGCACGTCCAGGATCGACTTCACCCCCGCACACACCACGGTGATCCTGGTCCGGGCGAGCAGCCCGAGGTCGGCCGACTCGTCCTGGGTGGTCACCCACTCCCGGTGCACCCCGCCGAGCCCGCCGGTGGCGAAGACCCGGATCCCGGCCCGCGCGGCCAGGAACGCCGTCCCCGACACCGTGGTCGCCCCGCTCGCACCGGTCGCCAGGGCCGGCGGGAGATCCCGGAAGCCGAACTTGCGCAGGTCGGGATCGTTCGCGACCCGCTCCAACTCGCTCTTGCCGAGCCCGATGTGCGGCACGCCGTCCAGTACGGCGATGGTCGCCGGGACGGCGCCCGCCGCGCGGACGATCTCCTCCAACTCCCTTGCCACCAGCAGGTTCCGCGGCCTGGGGAGGCCGTGCGCGATGATCGTCGACTCCAGCGCGACCACGGGCGTCCGGCGGCTCACGAGCGCGTCACGGACCTCGTCGGAGAGGCGCAGTGCAGGTTCCGTCATCCCCCATCTCTGGCGCACGGGTGACCACTTCAAACGTTCCCGGGCTGCTCTAGCCCGGGACCTCGCTGATCTCGAAGAGGTGACCGTCCGGATCGCGGAAGAACGCCCGCACCTCGTACCCCCGGTCCACCGGAGGCGTGAGGAACTCCGCACCCCGCGCACGCAGAGTCTCGTACGCCCCACGGCAGTCGGGCACCCGGAAGATCAACTCAGCGCTCACCCGGTCGGGATCGTCCGGAGCCGCGAACGTCACGGTCGGCTTGTCCTCGGTCGGCCCACCGCCGGTGACCAGCAACAGCCAACTGCCCAGCAGCCTCAGCACGCACGCGCTCCCGTACTCGCGCTCCACCGTCGCGCCGAGCACCCGCTCGTACCACTGGCGCGACCGGCCGACGTCGGTGACGACCAGCAGCCGGGTCAGTTCCATGTCCTCGGTCGGGAAAGCCGACACCGCGTCACCCACTCCTCTTGGCCCTGATCGATCCCGACCCTAGCCAGGTGTCCCGCCCGGAGCGGGTCGCCGTGCGGAGCCCGCGGTCCGAGGGTGTCGATCTCACGCCGATCGGGTGACAAGAAATATCTTGACATCAAGAGATTTGGGGCCGAGGGTGGGAGTAGATATCTTGATGTCGAGATACTTGTGAGGCCGACGATGTCCGTACCCGTCTGGGACCCCGAGCAGTACCTGCGCTTCGCCGACGAACGCACCCGCCCGCTACGTGATCTGCTGGCCCGCGTACCGAACGAGCTAGCCACCACGATCGTCGACATCGGCTGCGGCCCCGGCAACTCCACCGCGGTACTGCGCGCGCGCTGGCCCGCCGCGCGGATCACCGGCATCGACAACTCCGCCGAGATGCTCGCCATCGCCCGCACCGAGGGCGAGCCCACCGCGGACTACCTGCTCGCCGACGCCCGCGACTACGACCCGGCACCGGCCGCCCCCGACCTGATCGTCTCCAACGCCGCCCTGCAGTGGATCCAGCTCGACGGCGGCGGCCACCTGAGCCTGCTCCCGCGCTGGATCGCGGCCCTGCCGCGCGGCGGAGTGCTCGCCTTTCAGGTGCCCGGCAACTTCGACTCCCCCAGCCACACCCTGCTCGCCGAACTCCGCCGCAGCCCCCGCTGGCGCACCACCCTCGGGGACCGGGCCACCCGCGCAGGCGTCCACGAGCCCGGCGAGTACCTCCAGGCCCTCGCCGACGCCGGCTGCGCCGCCGACGTCTGGGAGACCACGTACTCCACCCTGCTCACGGGCGAGGACCCCGTCCTGGAGTGGGTCAAAGGCACCGCGCTCCGGCCCGTCCTCACCCTGCTCACCGACCCTGCCGAACGGGCCGCCTTCCTCGCCGAGTACGGCGCCCTGCTGCGCGAGGCCTACCCGGCCGGGGCGCACGGCACGGTCTTTCCGTTCCGCCGGATCTTCGCGGTGGCGGTGAAGGAGGACTGACGAGTGGTCAGGGGACGGGACCGTTCGGGTGGGCGCGCCCGGTCCGTCCGCCAGTCGTGATCCCTGGGTGACAGGCCTTCGCTTTCCTGGAGTGACGACGACTCAGACGGCCTGGGAGGCTGACGTGCAGGAGAAAGGGAGCGGACCGGGCGAGCTCACCCGGTGCGACTGGGAGCACGTCGACCGATGACCGGGACCGCCGCCCAGCAGGCGGAACGGTTGGCGCTGCTCGTCCTCTCAGCCGCGTCCGGGGCCGTGGACACCTTCACCTTCCTCTGCCTGGGCAAGGTCTTCGCGGGCGTGATGACCGGCAACCTGGTGCTGATCGGGGTGTCCGTCGCGACGTCCGACGGCACCCAGGCGATCCGGGCCTTGGCCGCCCTGGCCGGCTACTGCGCCGGGGTGGCCACCGCCGCCCTGATCGCCGACCGCCTCCCTCGCCGGACCGTACTCGCCGGGGAGGCCGTGCTGCTGACCCTCTCGGCGACCTGCTGGGCGCTGGCCACCGACCGCTCCGGCACCCTGCTGTGGGCCCTACTCGTCACCAACGCCCTGGCGATGGGCCTGCAGGCCCGCACCTGGGGCACCCCGACCACCTACTTCACCGGCACCCTCACCGGCCTGGCCGGTCAGTTCGGGCTGGGCACCGAAGAACGCTGGGCAGCGGGCCGGCTCGCCGCCGTGGTCGCCGGGGCACTGCTGGTGGCCGCCCTGCTGCGCTGGCACACCTCGGCGGCGGGGCTGGCCCCGGTGGCGCTGGTGATCCTGGCCATGGCTGTGGCCCGTGGACCGACCGACGGTGCAACGTGAGCGCGCGCAGCCGGAGCGCGGCCCCCAACCAACGCGACCCCGGCTCCCCACATCCCTACTCAAGGGGCGTTGGTAGAGTTGTCCGCATTTGGGCGCCCTGTCCAAGGGCTGGTCAGTCTGATGCGGAGTGAGTCGGCGATGGAGCTCGTCTTTCGGAACCTTGCCGCAGCGGACCTGCCTCGTCGGGGGCTCTCCCCGGAGTCGGCGCCCGTATATGTGCTCCTTCTGGATATCGAGGCGGATCTGACCATCAGCGACACAGGCCAAGTGGTCTGGGCGGAGAAGCTGTTCCCCGTAGCTGAGCTGGCCTGCGAACTCATGGACTGGCTCCGCACCCCGGACGGCGAGCGGGGAGACTTCGCGTTCGACTCGATGACGTACGACGAGCCGGGGGCGGTCCTCATCACGAGGTCCGAGCAAGGGTGGCAGGTCGGGTCTGTGTTCGCCGCAGATACCTGGACCTCACCCATGGCCTGGGATCGTCTCGTGACGGATCTTGTCCAGTTCGTGGACGAGGTCCGTCACGGAGTGGCGGCGATCGGGATCAATCCCGACTTCATCCCCGAACCCTGAACGGCCTCCTGACACCAGGTCTGACGATCTCGGCGTGGCTGGTGTGATCACTGCGCCGAAGCTGTCCTGGTCTGACCAATGACACCGCCGTCGATCGTCGTCCTCAGCTATTGCTGTCCTCGACGCCTCCCCGCAGGCCTGCCCCCGCTCGACTTCGTCCCAGCGGGGGCAGTTCGTGCTGCTCGCGGCGTGTGCGAGTCAGCCTTCCAAGGTGTCGAGCGGAACCATGATGAAAGCCCGGGAAGGCTGGACTCTGATCGGCGCATTGAGCTGGGGCTGCGGCGCGCCGAACGTCTCGGCCTCCGGGTCCAGGGGCTCGCGGTAGCCAGCCACAAGTCCGGCGTACTTCGGGTTGATCCAATCCATGGGTCACCTTCTGTCGCTGGGCAGCAGCGTACGCACCCCCTCCTCCGGAGCGAGCCGGAAACAGATGTGCGGGTCGATGCCCACGACTCTGACTGACAGTCACTCGCCGGGCTTGGCCGAGCAGGTATCGCAGCTGGGTGCCAAGCGGCCGACGACGTCCACAAAGGGGGAGCCATGAGCGGCGTTCCTCTCGCAGACGCTGACCAAAGCCGGCCGTCCGCAGGACGTCCTCCCCCTACTAGGCTGCCGCCATGACGATCAGAGCTGTGGTGTTCGATGTCGGCGAATGCCTCGTGGACGAGACCCGCGAGTACGGCACCTGGGCCGACTGGCTCGGCGTGCCGCGGCACACCTTCGTCTCCGCCTTCGGTGCGACCATCGCGCGCGGTCTCGACTATCGCGAGACCTTCCAGATCTTCCAGCCCGGCTTCGATCTCTACGAGCAGCGCGAGGCCCGCGCGGCCGCAGGCAAGCCGGAGTGGTTCGGTGAGGACGACGTCTACCCCGACGTGCGCACCGCGTTCGCTCGGCTCCGCGCCGATGGTCTGTGGCTCGCCATCGCGGGCAACCAGACCGTCCGCGCCGGCGGCCTGCTGCGCGAGCTCTTCACCGGCGACGTCGACCTGATCGGTACCTCGGACGACTGGGGCGCCAGCAAGCCGGACCCGCTGTTCTTCGAGCGGGTCGCCGAGGTCGTCCCGGCCGCCCCGGACGAGATCCTCTATGTCGGCGACCGCCTCGACAACGACGTGCTCCCCGCGCTCGAAGCCGGAATGCGCACCGCGCTGATCCGGCGCGGACCGTGGGGCTGGATCCAGCAGCACGACCCGGCCACCGACCGGTCGACGTTCCGCATCGACTCGCTCGCCGAACTACCCGAGCTGATCGCCAAGTTCAACGCTGCAGAGAACTGAGCGTCGCACCCCAGCTGTAGAGCCGGTCGTCCAACCGTCGCACCTCTGCCGAGTCCTGCCACCGGGCCAGCGCCCGGCGGACATCCCGGACCCGGTCCATACCGGTGGCGTACCAGGTCGCCGCGAGCTGGTCGAGCGCCTGCTCGGCCAGCCCGCAGGCCGTCAGATAGTCCCCGCTCGCTGCCTCGACGGCCGCGAGGTCGGCGAGCACCACGATGCGCTGCTTGCCGTCCGTCGCGGGCAGTTCGTCCAGAACTCGGCGCAGAGTGGTGTGAGCCTGCGGAAGGTGCCCCGCCGCCAACTCGGTGTTCCCCTTGAACGCCGCGAGCCGGACCGGGCTGAACCAGGTGAACCAGTCCGGGGACAGGTGCTCGCTGCCGACCGCCAGGGTGTCCTCGGCCCGGCGAAGCAGGGCGAGCGCGCCGCGCTGGTCACCGCAGCGGGTGAGGCACTCCGCCTCCACCGCGTCCAGCCACGCGAGCAACTCCGCAGAAGCAGGCCCCCGACGAGCGTAGGTCCGGGCAGCCACCATCCGTTCCACCGCTTCATCCCGCCGCCCGGCCCAGCCCGGGATAAACGCCATATGGGCGAGGATAGCCGTCCCGAGGAGCGCGTCGTCCGCTTCGCCTGCGGCCTGGAGAGCCCGGAGATACATGGTGTCCGCCTGATCGGCCTGCCGAAGGTCGAAGAACTGGATGCGGCCGGCCAGGAGGTGCGACTCGGCGAGGGCGGTGGCGAGCACCCGGCGGGCCACGCCGCTGGTCTCGCCCAGGAGGGTGGTGCCGAGAGCGGCGTGCTCGATGACAGCCTGCACCAGGTTCGCTGGGGCGACACTCCAGTACAGACGCCGGTGTGCCTCGGTGACTACGGCGTAGTCCGCGCCGATCGTCGGTGGCTGCTGCGGGGATGACTGGGTCGGTCGGGGCAGGGTCGCACGCAGGGCGGACCCACCGTGAGGCAGTGGGATCGCCGACGGCTGGGGCTGCACTGACTTGGGAGTTGGGTCCCACGGCGGTCGGAAGCCGAGCTGCTCAACGGGCAGGTGAAGTACGTGAGTCAGGAGCCGCTGGTAGTCATCCTGCGGCCAGGGCGGCGTCTCGGACTCCCAGCGTCGGATCTGACGGGTGCTCACCACGATGTGTCCCATGCCGAGTTGGCGAGCGGCTGCGCTGAGCGCGTCTGCGAACGCCTGTTGGGAGCTCAGCCCTGCGGCCTGGCGAGCTGCCTTGAGAGCGATGTTTCCGGAGGGTCGGGTCACGGTGGCCTCCTGTGAGACTGACGGTCACTCAACCGTACTGGCCGAGCGGACAGTTAGGGGCCTCATGACTCGATGATGCGTCCGATCAGTCCGCAAGGAGTCCTCCAAGCGTCCTCGATGCGGCCTTTAGGGCGTCCATCCTGGGGTCGACGATGAATCCAACACACCAGGTGGCCAAAAGATTACTCACTGTGGGGGGACGATCATGACCGAGCGGGTACAGCTCACCCCCGAGCAGGCAGCCGGGACCGCGTGCAGGCACTGCGGATCCCAGGCGTCGCCGCTCCACCCTGATCAGACGGTCGAAGTGCCGTACTCACCCGGCGTGGTCCAACAGATCGTCACCGTGGTCTGCACTGCGGACCTGGAGTTCGGCAAATGACCACCGCGGCACTTCCGGACTACCGCGCGACTGGCCCGTTCGTGCTGCCCGGGGTCGCTTTCACCGTCGACTGTCGCCGGGACGGCCAGTACATATCCGTCGAGTGCCAGGCCGGCGCGCACCACGGCTGTCCGGGCGGGATCCGCGAGACGGCCGGCACCCCGGCCCTGGTCTGCGACTGCCCGGTCATCACCTGCGCGTGCCGCCGACCGCTGCGGCTCCACTTGGCCTCCTCCACCTGACGACCCGCCACCCAGACGAGAGACGAGCCATGGGCCTCACCCGCCGGTACCGGCACATGAACTGGACCGCCACCCCCGACCTCGAGCCGGACGCCCCGCCCACCCTGCACCTCTTCCAGTGCAACGGCGAGAACGAGCAGGGCATCCTCTGCGGCCAGCAGTCCGCCGCCGGCGAGGACTTCGAGGCCGCCCGCGGCTGGTCGTTCCAGCACCTCCAGACGAACCCGGACCACCGTAGCTACAGCCACGTGCTGTCCCGGCCGTGGCGGATGCTCCCCGAGATCGAGCCCGGCCCGGAGCCGATCGTCCCGCTGTCGGATACGGCCCATGGCTGACCAGTACGAGGCCCGCAAGCTGCCGCCGGTCGGCGCGGCCCCACCGATGTGGGGCGCGTGGGACCACCAACACAGCGACTGGGTGCGCACCCCCGGACCGGACCAGCACCCCGAGCGGTTCACCTCCGAACTCCGGGTCGAGCTCTGGGCCGCCCAGCAGACCGACACCACACCCACCGCCAGAAGGAGCACCAGTTGACCAGTCCCTGCCCGACGGCTTCTTCGACAACTACCCGACTGGACTTCGCAGCAGCCCTTGGGGACGCCCCGAACACCGCCACCGACCCGAACGCCAGCCCGGCGGAGCGCCAGGCCGCAGCGGACGCCCTCAACTCCATCCCGGTGCTGACGAGCCCCAAGGCGTCCTCCCACTCCTGGGGGCTCACGCATACTCGTGCCTGGCCTGACCTGCATGTTCCCCATAATCGCTTATGACCTCGTGCATGGTTAGCCGTGGCCTGTGTTTGGGTGAGGTCTGACGTCACTGATCACCTGCTTTGGCCTGTCGGTAGGGCTGCCAACTTCCTTTTGTGGGTGGCTTGTTGGTCTGACAGGAGTCCGGCTACTGCTCGGATGGTGTCCGGCAGGTGGTGGCGGTGGCCGTGATGGCGGGCGAGGGCGCGCCAGTTCTTCAGGTGGGCGATTCCGTGCTCGACCGGGATGCGGCGTGAGGAGTGTTCGAAGCGGGCCTGTTCGTGATGGGCCATCAGCCACTGGACCTGCTCGAGGTTCTTGCCACGGCGTTTTCGGGGCGGGGTGACGACCTGGCCGTAGGTCTGGGCGGCCAGTCCCTGGTAGCCGGCGTCCGCGAGGATCTCCAGGTGAACCGTGTCGGCGAGCAGGTCGACCAGGCCGGCGTCGCGGGCCTGGGTGATGTCGGCAACCGAGCCGGCCCGGACCTCGCCGCAGAACAGCAGCCTGCCGCGATCATCGGTGACCACCAGCGCCTTCATCGCGTTCGTGCGGCTCTTGCCCGAGACGAAGCGGTTGCGGCCGCGTCGGTGGGCGGCCGGTCGGCGGACCCGGATCTCGGTGGCGTCGATGATCCCGGTCTGCCCGGTGGCGCCGAGGTGGGCGATCACGTCGGCGAGGGTGCGAAGCCGCAGGCCCGGTGCGATGCGGCAGCCGCGGCCGGCGAGCAGGGGCCGGATCTCGCCGATCGCGCGGGTGATCGTGGAGCGGTCCACGCCGAACCAGCAGGCCAGAACGTCGTGGGTGATGCCGTGTCGCAGGTGGACGAGCGTGGCCAGGAGCCGGTCGACGAAGACCAGCTTGTACTTCGCTCCGGCGCCGACGGCCCGCCGCCGCGGCCGGTCGCACAACTCGGCGTCACGCCGGGCCTGCCACACCGGGCCCAACTCGGCTACCAGGTCAGCGATCACCACCTGCGACAGGCCGGTGATCCGACGCTCCGAGACGATCAACGCACGTGCCGCAGTCCCCACCACGTCTGGTCCAACGAGCAACTCGCTCACAGGCCACGGCTAACCATGCACGAGGTCGTTAGGACGGCGGAACGGCGGGAACCGGGCTGCCCTGCCCGTTGCTGAACTGGAGACCTCAAGCTCACCGTGCTGGCGCCTCCGATTCACCGCCGCCCGTCCAATCTGGCACGGTTGCGGCATGACTACTCCCAAATTGCATCAGGGACGCCAAGCTACGATTCCTTCAAGCCATTAAGCATCCGCAGAGTATCCAGGGCTTCAGGATGCTCTAGCCCGACAGAATCACGAAAAGCAGATACCGACTCTTCCAGAGTCGATATAGCGGACGAGACCTTACCCAAAAGAGCCTCCATGGCGCCGATATTCTGCAAGCATTTTGCAGTACGAGCGTCACAGGTTCCATAGGCGCCCCTGGCAATTGAAAGTGCGACGCCCAGCCACTTTGAAGCAGCCTTGATCTGGCCAAGGGCAGCCAACGCCATAGCGAGATTGTTGTAGTCTGCAATCAGCTCGGGATGATTCTCACCATAAACATATATATCGATTGATACTGCCCGCTTGGCGGCCTTTACTGCATTGCCGTGGAGCCCGATGAAGTTGTAGGCACTGGAAAGATTCACGAGAGTAGACGCCACATCCCGGTGAGTCAACCCAAGAATGGACTCCTGAGCATGGAGAACCTTCTCTAGAGTCCTGCGAGCATCCTCATACTCCCCCTGGGCCATGAGCGCCCGCCCGAAATTCATTTCCGAAATGAGGGAATTTAGGGAATTCATGCCATTGAAGCGCCCGTAGATTTCAACTGACTTTTGGAATGCCATGGCTGCATCGCCATACATGCCCAACGCGAGCCAAGCCAGGCCTGCATTATTCCAATCTCGAGCAGCTCCGGGGTCATGGGATATCTCACCATCGATTTCCAGTGCGGCAAGGGATGACTCCAGGGATGACTGAAGGTCGCCTGCTTCGAGATATGACAAGGCGAGACCGCAATACAGCGTAGCCAGCGCATCCTTTGATCCGAGGTCTGAAGACATCTCGATGCACTGCAGAAGCTCGCCAATAGCACGGCGAGGGTCGCCCATTTCTCGAGCCAAATTTGCCTTGTTAGATCGGATAGCAATTACAGAGCCCTGATTCTCTGCGCCAGAGTCACTGGCGATAAGTTCATCGCACAAATCTAGCTCCGCCATGGCCAACCCGAGATCCCCCTTGAGATGAAGCACTCCAGCCTTTTTGCTGTGAACAATCGCAAGAGCAAGCGGTTCGGCACTTCTTGCGCCGGCTACATCAAGGGCCGCGGTCGCATGTTCCAGAGCTGCGTCGTAGTTGTCCGACCGGGTGAGGGCGTCAACGAGAACACTTTTGACGTACAGGACAGGCTCCAGTCTGCTGAAATCCAAGCCCTCTGCCAAAATATTGGCAAGCTCAGCATAGCGCAGACTTTCCGATCGGAGGCCGATGACGCCAAGATACGACGATATGGAGGACGAAAATAGAGCCCTATAGAAATTGAACATCTCAAAGGATGACAGCCGCTCGATGATCGCCTCAAAGTGAGGCAGCATGAATGCGTAATGCGGCCAGCTGTCCGAATCAGAAGGTGGAAAGTTAATTACCTTATACAGGAGATGTGAGGCTGCGGCGCATGCCAAAACCTCCGCCCCTGGTTCGCATGACTGTCGCGCTAGTGCCTGAATCAGGGAGTGGCACCTAACGCCGTGATCTTCCACCTCGAGAAGTGAATATCTGCGGAGGGCGTAAATTAGATCATGGAGCTCCATTGGATCAGCAAGCTTGTCTAGAAATGGGCCCGCATCGGAGACTAGCGTGCGACAGCTCTCGGCGGCGCCGATAGCCAGACTTTCTCGGTCGATTGGGTATCTATGATTATTGTCTTGCCGATTCGACTTCGATGGATCGACCACTCGAGCTTGAAACAGATCTTTAGGGAATTCGTGATCTGAAAGGCTTGACATGATCTGAAGGAAGAAAAGAGCCTCCGGAAGTTGGCTCTTCAGCGCCCCCACGGTAATGTCCCATGCGGCAGCCATCCCAATGTGTTCCGGCGGAGTTCCTCGAGTGAGAATTTCTCGTGTTCTATCACGGAGCATCTCAGCATACTGCTGTGCCGGCATACCCGAAACTGCGATGAAACTAGCCGCCTGACGCAAAGCCAGCGGATGCCCGCTAAGCGCCTTATTGATCGCCTCAAGATCTCTGCGCCTCGCTGCCGGTAGAAATTTCTCTAGAAGCTCTACGGAAAATTCGATCGACAATGGGCGTAGTTGCACTGCAGGCATATGGCTCGACCAGGCTTGGTCTGTACTTGATATAAGGAAGCGGGAATGTCCGCCTCGCGGAATAAACCGGATGAGATCAGGCGAGGCATCTGCCCCGTCGATAACGACGAGCGCTCGATTTTGCTTAAGGAACCCGGCCAAGTTCTGCAGGGACGCTCCCGGCGATTCGCCTGAAATTCCGAGCTCTGCAGCCAGTTGAGTTAGGCCGGCGACTGTCGACGGCCAGGACTCACCGGACACCCACCATGCAACGTCGAAGTCTTCGCACTCTCGTGCGGCATACTGAGCAACTAGCTCGCTTTTCCCAATTCCGCTCATCCCCAAAACCGCAATACCCGGTTTCTCGTCCGCTTCTTTTGAGACGAGAGAAACAAGCGAAGAGAGTTCTTGAGTGCGCCCATGAAATATAGGAGTCGGAGGTCGAGTGCTCAGGTTTGATACGTGCCGCCAGGCCGGTCCGCGTCCCGGCCTTTCAGGTTCCAAAGCCCGAAAAACATCCTCCCTTGCGATTGTGCGCCGTCGGACATTGATGGATATCAACTGGCGATCCCTGATACCGTCAGGGCTTGAAATTCTTAGCCGATCGAGGGAGTCCCTGGCATCTCCATTGCGTGACGAAACCGCCACCAAGTTTACAACCGAATCCCAGGCATACTTGGGATCAAGGTCCGGCAACCCAGCCTCGACAAGAGTTGGTTCGGCTATGCTAAGGATAGAATGGGAACGGATCGTAGTACGATCGGGAACTCCATGCTCAATATCGAGCGCTGCCAGGAATTCGGCAGCGTCCGATGTGGAGCACGCCAGCCTGACTGCAACTTCTGGGATGAAGCCAGCCAACTGCTCGAGGCTGCCACTCTTGCATGCAGCGTCGAAAGCCGCCGCCCGGTCTTTCCCTCCCTTCATGGGTGCATTGGTAACAAGCCGACATCTTCCTTCTCTTGAACCTGCCACCCATCTCTTAAAAAGAGTAGACAGCCCACCCAATTCCCATAGCTCAACGAACGGCCAAGGACCCCTGTCGGGCTCGCGATGCTTCACAGAAAAAATATGCAGCGCACCATTTGAATATTCAATGGCATAGTCTGTGTACCATTCGCATATGATCGATTTTATCGAGTCGTCGGAAAGCAGGCTGAAGCAATGCCTGGCTGCGCATTGATATTGGAAGAAGTATCGGGATGCCGTCTCGGTACCCGAGTCCTCCGAGGGGCGATCAGTGAGAAGCGACGGCCCTTCGCGGGTTCCTTTATCGGTCAATTAAGTTCTCCCTGGCCTCACAAATGCTCAACCGTGTGTCTGCGCAATGGTCTCGCAGCGGACTTCCGTGCCGCAACCATGCTGGCCAGTACATGCCCACTGCGGGTGGTGGAGTCTCAATGACTGAGTCAAGCCGTCGGCTGGGCGGGGGTGAACTCCCGTCCGTCGCGGAGTAGTGCCCACAGCACGTTGACTCGGCGGCGCTCGAGGGCGATGAGGGCTTGGACGTGTCCGCAGCCCTCGGCTCGCTTCTTACGGTAGAAGTCTCGGTTGGGCCCGTCCTGGATGATGCTGGTCTGCGCGGACATGTAGAACACTCTGCGCAGGCGTCGGCTGTAGCGCTTGGGGCGGTGCAGGTTTCCGGTGCGGCGTCCGGAGTCGCGTGGCACGGGGACCAGCCCGGCCGCGGAGGCGAGTCGGCCGGCATCGGCGTAGGCGGACAGGTCGCCCGCGGCAACGACCAACTCGGCGCCCAGGATCGGACCGATGCCCGGCATGGACTCGATGATGTGCGCCTGCGGGTGAGCGTGGAAGGTGTCACGGATCTGCCGTTCCAGCCGCTTGATCCGCTCGTCGAGCGCCAGGAGCTGAGTGGCGAGATCCGCGACGATCCCGGCGGCGATGTTCTCGCCGGGCAGCATGCTGGACTGGGCCTGGGCGACCTCCAACGCCTTGACCGCGACCTGTTCGGCTCCGCGCACGCCTCGCCTGCGAAGCCACGACTCCAGGCGGGACCGGCCGATCCTCCGTATCCCTGCCGGGGTCTGGCAGTGCGTCAGCAAGGTCAGCGCGCCCTTGTGGTTGGACCAGTCGAAGGCCCTCTCCAGCGCGGGGAAGATGCCGGTGAGCACATCCCGCAGCCGGTTGATCATCCGGACCCGGTCGGCGACCAGGTCGGTTCGGTGCGCGACCAGCAGAGCGAGGTCCGCGACCAGCTGCGCGGGCACGTCCACGACGACGAAGTCCCGGCGCAGGCGCGAGGTCTCCGCGATCACGAAGGCATCGCGGCCATCAGTCTTGGCTTCGCCCCGGTAAGCACCCGCCATGCGGTTCACGGTGCGGCCCGGAACTTAGACGGGCTTCTGTCCGTGCGACGCCAACAGCGCCAGCAGCAACGCAGAAGCCGTGCCTGACAGGTCGACCGCCCAGTCGACCGCCTCGGCCATCGTCAGCGCCTCTGCGACCGCCTCCAGAATCGCTGCCTCGTCGTTGTCGATCTTCTTCGACCAGACCTGGAACCCCGACTCGTCCACAGCCGCCGCCCAGTGGTGCCCCTTTCCCGCGTCGATCCCCACCCAGATCCGGGCCCGCCCCTGCTCCATCCGATGCTCCCCACGCCGAACCATCCATCGTCGGCCCGAAGAACACCCCACCGCAGCTCCGTAAACAGCGACCAGCGCGCACATCTCAATCAGCAGCCAGGGTGCCCCGAAGGGGCGGGCGGCCACTCCACCAGAACCACTGCAGGCAAGCGGTTTTGAGCCACACCCACCCCTCCCGGGCCACCCACCAACTTACGGAGCGGTTTTGGCCGGTGTCCTGTCTGGTCTGGGTCCGAGCATGATCGGGGGGCCGTAAGCTCACCCGCGAATCGGGCAGGCTCCTCGCCTGCCCGCAATCTGGCCGAGTGGCCCCCCGGTCTTGCTCGGTGCGGGTCCCGGTCCTGACAGGTGGGTAAAACCGTGGAACCGCCCGCCGCCAGCCACGGCGGGGTCTGAACCTCCACTCGGCACATGGCCGCCAGCAGCTGGCGCGGCCGGCGCCGCCGAAGCGGGGCGAAGACAGGAGCGACGGCGAGCGGCGGGCCAGCGCCGCGAGCCTTGAACCCGTAGAGAAGATTTTTACGCACTCCCTCTCATCACTCCCCCTTCCTCACCCTCCCCTGCACTTCCGGCCCGCCCGCCGCTAGGCTCGGCAGCTTGATCTGACTGTGCTTCACATCCTGTGCGGGGGCCCGTGGATACCATCACCCAGCTCGTGACGATCGCCGCCGTGGTGCTCGGGGCGCTGACCCCGGCCGGACGTCCGCCACGGTGGACACCACCCACGCGGCCTTGGCTTCGGACATTCCGTACCGGAGCACGCCCGCCCGGTGCGGTAGCGCAAGACCGACTCCTGGAAGAACCTCGAACATGGCTGTCATGGTCGGCCCCGTGCGGCTGAAGCCGCAACGGGATTGACCTGGGTAGCCGTTCCAGCGGCCTCGGGCTCCCGCAGGTACACGGCAAGGCAGCGGAGGCGCCGGCGAGCAGGCTGCCGATGGCGCTCAGCGGCAGTGCGTGGCTGTTGCAGCAAGCGGGCTGGAGAGGCCCGGTGGGGGCAACTGGATGCACCCGGAGTTGGCTCAGACGGCTGCCTGGTGACCGACAGCCGGACGTAGCACCGCCAGGAGTCGCGGCAGCACTGATGGAGGACGAGATGTTGCCGCCTCTGCCGCCCGAGGCGGGCCTGAGCGGGACGTCACCAAGTCCAAGCGAGCACGGTCAGAACCGTGCCGGTCGTGGTGCACGGAAGGAGCGAGTGCAATGAGGGTCATGCTGAGAGCCCGCCTCGACACCCAGGCCTCGAACGAGGCGATCAAGGACGGCACACTGGCGAAGATCGTGGAATCGATGATCGAACGGCTCAAGCCCGAAGCGGCCTACTTCGGCCCCGGGGAAGGCGGCAGGCACTGCACCTTCGTCTTCGACATGCAGGACAGCTCTCAGCTCCCCAGCATCGCGGAACCGCTCTTCCAGGAGCTCGGCGCGGAGTTCGAGGTTCAGCCGGTGATGACTGCCGAAGACCTGAAGAAGGGCCTTGCGGCTTGGCAGGCGCAGAGCTGACCGCTGGGACCGCAGAAACATCGAAGCCCAGGCCGGGATTTGCATCCCGACCTGGGCCTTCGGCGTATCTGCACTGCTCTGAGGGGTGGGCGCAGACGGTTTCGAACCGCCGACATCCGCCTTGTAAGGGCGGCGCTCAGACTGCCTGTCACCTGGCAAGTCGTCACCTTCGAAGATCATTTAGTGGAAATTTAGGGGATCAACTCTGTTCCCAGATCCGGTCCCACCCGAGCGTCGCCATCGCCTTCTCGAAGATACCCTGCAGCCCCGCCAGGCGCTCGATCCTCGACTCCACGGTCGGGTGCTGATACACCGCCTTGATCCCGGCTCGGACATGACCGGCCTGCTCGTAGGCCAGCGGCTCCGCCACCTTCAACTCGGCCTGCAGCGAGTCGTGCAGGTGCCGCAGGAAGTCCATCGTCAGGCCCGGCACGATCGGGTCCCAGCCCTCCCGTGGGCGGTGCCCCTTCACCTTCGGCAGCGGCTCCCGGCCGTCCGCGCCAGGCCTCATCACCTGCCGGCCGAAGTTGGAGTTCCGCCACCACACCCCGGAGCGCGTACAGAACAGCGTGTCGATGTGCGCTGGCAGCCGTGCCTCGTGCTCGTCGAGGAGGGCATCGAGGAATGGCGGAACGTCGATGTCCCGCAGCGAGCCGTCGGTCTTCACCGGCTCCAGACCGAAGAATATGGGGCCCTTCTTCCCCGTCTTCGGGTCGCGAATCTGATACTCTGCCACCTCATCACGGACCATCAGCGTCGGGCAGGTCCAGATCCCGCCACGGTGGGCCTCTTCCCGGGTGCCACGGCTGGCCCGGATGAAGGCGATGCCTTCTCCCCAGCGTGGGCCCAGGAAGCCGGTCGTCAGCACGTGCATGCCGTCCAGCGGACCGACCCGGCGAGCCAAGAGCAGCACCTGCTCGGGAGTGGCTGGCGCCTTCGACTTGGCGGCCTGCTTGACCTGGTTCTTGGCCTTGATCGCCGCCGTACGTGAACGGCGGCGCCCGGCGAGAGGGTTGGACTCCAGCTTCTTCGCGTCCACCGCGCCGGTCAGCATCTGCGACATGATCGTCAGGCACTTCGAGGCGGTTCCGTCGTCGGCGGCCTCCCCCACGCGGTTGGCCCAGTTCTCTGCGTCGAACCAGTTGATCTGTCGCAGCGGAACGTGCTCCCATCGGGGCAGGATGTGGGCCTCCAGCTTCTCCCATCGGGTCGTGGTGGTGCGCCCGCGCGGCGCCTTCTCCCCCATCCACTCCCGGGCCCACGTCCCGAACTGCAGGGTCGCGAGATCAGGGTCAATCCAGGTACCGGCCTTGACCTTCGCCTCCTCGGCGTTGCCCCAGTCCTTCGCCTTCCTCAACGTTGGGAAACCGGGCTTGAAGCCGCGGTTGCCATCGGGCTTGATGTAGACGCATCTCCAGCTGAATTGCTTGGTCTTCTGGCCGTTCCTGACCTTGTAGACCTTCTCGGCAGTTGCCAAGGTGATGACCCCCTTGGTGGGGGCGGGCGCCCACGACACCGCAGGCACCCGCCAGTTGGACTGGGTGTGCAGTGTGGGTTACGCGCTGGGGAAGAGATCGAGGAGCGTGCGGTCAGCGCGCAGACGCTGCTCGAACCGGGCTGCAGCAGCCTCGGTCACGCGGGCGGCGTTCAACAGGACGACCGGGCCAAGCCCGGGACGCCGGACGACGGCCACTGGGTCGTCGGTGGATAGCATGATGACGCGCTCGATCCGCATGCGCGGAGGCCCCCTACCTGTGTTGGGTGACCCCCCTCGCAGGTGCTGACATCCTTCCACACTCTCACTCAGAGTGCGTGGAATTGTGCTCGGCGTGTCGTCAGCACGCGCCCTACTGGGCATCCTCCGCGAAGATCTCGCGGGCAGCTGCCTGGAGCTTCGCCCACTTCCGAGCTTGGGCCCGCCGCTGGGCCGGCGTCATGTCCGGCCGCTCGCCGCGCTTCCAGATCATCACCACTTCGGACGGCTCGTCGCCGTCTTCGTCGCCGAGCTCCACGACGTCGGAGTCGACTACGGTCCCGCCGAGCAGGGCCAGCTTCACTCGCTCCGTCAGGTCGTCGAGGAACTCGTCTGCCTCCGAGCGCGGCGCCGTGGTTGTGCCCGGCCGGCTTGGTGCCCTCACCCGACTCGGGTCCCCCCCGCCGAGAACGGACTCCACGGACGTGGGCGCCCAGCCGAGCGCGGCAGCGACCACGCGATGTGACAGCTGGGGGGCGTCGTAGGACCGGCCTCGTTCGATCCCTTGCACGGCACTGCGGCCTACGCCAGCAGCTTCCGCGAGGTCGAGCTGCGACATCCCGGCAGAACGGCGCGCGTCTCTCACCGCACCGCCGAAGCGCACCCAGTCCAAGTCCATGGCCACATCATGCCCCATTCCGTGCAACCAACGGCACCCAGATCAAGCCTTTTGACCTGCGCTTAAGGCTCACGAAGGGGGCGCACGGGTTGCATGGTGCGCTCATTGCTTGTTCAGCGAGCGTGCATGGGTGTGGTTCAAGCGAGCCTAAATGCTTGCTCAGTGAGCCTTGCTGTGATTCTCTTCTCTTGTGACACCGAACGGCTCCGCAATCCGAAGCCTCCGCAGGGCTCGCGGAATGAGCCTTCGGCAGCTCTCCGTCATCACTGGCTACAACCGGGGGTACCTCTCGCGAGTCGAGCGACGCCTGGCCGGCGCCAGTGACCACACACTTCGCGGCATCGCCGAGGCACTTGAGGTGCCCGTTGCAGCCATCAACAGAGAGGAAGCGCCGTGACCGAGCTCGCCGAGCCCCCGGTTCTTACTGCCGCCGACCGGCTCCGGCTCTACACGCCGGAGGAGGTGATCGGGATGAAGCTCCTCGCGCACAGCGTCCGGACCCTGAAGGACCTCGCCTACGCCAGGGAGATCCCGCACACGAGGAGTGCCGGGAAGGTCATGTTCCGTCTCGACCACATCTTGAAAATCCAGCTGGCCGGTGACGTCGACCCGGCCACGCGCGGCCAGCGTCACGCCGCCTGACCGACCCCAGACATGGGTCGGGCCGCCCCTCTGGCGCCAAACCAGGGACGGCCCGAGGCCCACCGAGAACACCATCCCGATCAACGAGAAGGAGGCAGGCCGTGATCCACGAGCCTACCGCGAAGACTGCACCGCACCCCCTCCGGGCGTCGGCCGGTCCGCTGACCGCCGCGCTCACCCTCGCCCGGATCTTCCCCCACCTGGCGGCGACCAGCATCGAGGCCACCGGCCGGCAGCTGACCATCCGTCTGCACCACGCCGACGCCGAGGCGTTCGGCGCGTGGGTGGACGAGCTGGGGCTGGACATCATGCCGCCGCTGCGGTTCCAGCTGCACGACGAGCAGCACGAGCGCCTGGAGGCGTTCGGCGAGTACGCCGAGATGCGCGTCCGGGTCTACGCCCACCCCGACCGTGTGCTGGCGGTGGCCGCGTGATCGCCAACGGCATGGACCAGCGCCACACCCAGTACGTCGCCGCCCTGGCCGCCGCGTCGCGGCTCCTGGCGACCATCTCCCCGCAGCCGACCAGCATCGAGATCAGCTGCCACACCTACTCGCCGGACGAGGTCGACATCCGCGGGTACGCCCACCTCGACCTCGCGGCGCTGCGGGTCTGGCACAGCCAGCTCGGCGGCGAGCTCACCTTGAAGCCCCGCTCCGACGGCCGGGAGTACTGGGAGCTCGTCCTGTCGATCGCCGACATCCCGGTGGTGCTCTGGACGCTGCTCGACCGGCCGGAGCCGCTGCCGGTCCGGGTGATCGATGAGAGCGCCGAGACCGCCGTGATGGAGCGGTGGATGCGGGAGCACGGGGACGACCCGACCGACTGGGCGCCGGACGTGCACAAGGCGTACGCCGCGACGATCGCGCACATGCGGTCCGGCGGTGAGCTGTGAGCTGGCTCCTGTTCTTCGCCGTCGTGATCCTCCTCGCCCTGGCCGCGGCCTGGTCGGAGGACCGCATCACCGAGCGCCGGCGCGAGGCTGAGCGCACCGCCCCCGCCCGCTTCCCCCGCCAGAAGGGCAGCAAGTGAGCACCGACACCCGGGAGTTCCCGGTCCTCATCGAGTCCACCACGGTCACCCGAGTCTGGATCGAGGCGGCCACGCACGCCGAGGCCCTGCGTTACGTCGCCGGTGAGCCCTGGGAGTTCACCAGCCGCGGCGACCAGGTCGACGCGCTGTGCAGCATCGGGACGCGCATCGCCACCGAGGACGACCACATCTGGTTGGACCCTGCCGAGGACGAGGTGCTCGGGCCGCCGCCGTGGTGCCCGGTCTGCGGCTCCCCGCACTCCACCGGCACCGAGCTGCGCCACGACATGGACTGCCCGGCCCGGCCCCGGTACGCGCCCGGGCCGCTCCACCCCGGGGTGAAGCCCGCCGCCGCCCAGCTGGCCCACTTCTACCGGCGGCTCATGCTCGAGGCCGACGGCTGGTCACTCGAAGTCGACCGCAACCACATCACCATCACCATCAGCCCGGCCGACGACACCGAGTGGACCGCCTGGGTGCAGATCACCGGCGTTGACCCGAAGCGCATCCGGCAGCTGCAGACCTACCGCGCCGCCAGCGGCGAGCTCGGCCAGGCCGACTACCGCACCGCAGTCCGCACCACCTTGATCGGCCTGCGCCCGGCCGGCGCCGCCAAGGAGAGCGCCGCCACCTAACCATCAGCCGCCCGGGGCGGAGAGGCACCAGCCTCCGCCCCGGGCCACCAGCCCCCATCCCTCGCACCACTGGAGACAACCACACCGTGGCCACTGACCGTCCCGACCGCATCCAGTCCGTCCGGAACGCGTGGATCAACGCGCTCCGCGACGAGACCCTGCGCATCAGGACACCGGAGATGGCCAGGGTCGCGCACGTCGGACACATGATCGCCACGTACGCGGACGCCGACGGCGGCAACGCCTTCCCCGGCCAAGACACCCTCGCCGCCCTCGTCGGCGGAACGGACGAGGCCGTCGCCCGGGCGGTGAAGGTACTCGTCGCGGTCGGTGTGCTGCGGCAGAAGCGGCGGCCAAACGCCTCTGCGATGTACCAACTGCTCATGCCGGTGGGGCGGCAGCTCGACTGGGAAACGCACATGCACCTGTACACGGAGACTCGGCAGAAGCGGGCCCGGGAAGCTCAGAAGGCCCGGATCGCCGAGGAGTTGATGGCGTCCCGGACGCCGTCCCAGGACGGTATCCGGACACCGTCCCAGGCGGGGTTTCCGGACACCGTCCTAGGCGGGGTTTCCGGATCCCGTCCCAGGACGGGATCCGACGGTCCGGAACCCGTCCTAGGACGCCCCCGGAACCCGTCGCAGGACGGGTTCCGGACACCGTCCCAGGCGGGGGGTACCAGTACACCTACCTACGGTAGGGACCCAGAGAACCACCACACACCGGTCGGCCTTTCACATCAGCCACAGGTCCGCGCGCGCGACGATCCTGAAAACGATCATCCCAGCCCTCAAGCACAGCCGGAACGTGCGATCGCTTGTGAGGTCCCGGGCTGCCGAGGCGGCATCGGACTTGCCTGCACCGGCACCGGCCCCACCCTCCGCGTGAAGCCCCAGTCCCACCCCTCGCGCATCGACGCCTGGCACCAGCGCCAGCACCAACGCCGCCAGCCCACTGACGCCGCCTGAACGGAGCACCCATGCCCACCACCCCGCTGCTGTTCGTCACCCTCGACGGCGTCAACTGGCCCTTGGTATCGTGCCGCTGGGTCCGCTACTTGCCCAACGGCTGTGCCACCGGCAGCAGTTACGGCACCAGCGCCACCGACGCCGCAGCGGCAGCCGCGCACTTCACCCCGGCCGCCCGGGACCGCGCCCGGGAGCACCGCCGCGGCGTGATCTACCGCCTCGTCAGCCCCGACGAGTGGACCGCCACCGTCCGCGCCTGCCTCCTCGGCGAGTGCACCCACCAGGCCGCCGCCTGATGGCCGCCCGCCCCCGCCCCGCACCCACCGGGTTGTTCGGCTGGACTCCCAAGCAGCGACCGCCCGAGTGGGCGATCCCCTGCCCTGTCCCGAACTGCTGCGCCCGGCCCAACGCGTCTTGCCGCACCCCCATGGGTCGAACCCTCGCCGCTGGGAGCCATCCCACCCGCCTGGACACATGGCTCGTCCAACAGGCCACCCAGCCCCGGAGGATCCCGTGACCACCACCCGCCCCCGGGTCGGCCGGACCCCGCTGACCGCCGCCACGACGTCACCCGCCGCCCGGGCCGCGCTCGCCGGAGTCCTCCTGGAGGAGCTCGGCGACTACGCCGCCGAGGCCACCGGCCGGATCCTGCACCAGCTGAACCGCGACGGCTGGCACATCACCATCGACCCCCGCGCCGACGTCCACCGACCGCCCCAGGAGCGCTGACCCGTGGCTTACACCCGCGCGTACTCCAGATCCAGCCGTACCGGCGGCCGGCACTTCACCATCGCTCTCACCTGCGGCTGCTCGCTCCTGCTCCGCAACCCGCCGATCTCCCGGCAGGTCGAGCTCGGGTGCCCGTCCGGGCTGGGGCACGGCTACCGCCTGACCTGGTTGTCCTGGACCAACACCCTGACCGGCGCCCACAGCGCCAACTCCTGACCGTGGACCGGCAGCCCGCCGCCGACCTGCCGGACCGCTGCCCGCACTGCTGGTGCGACGACTGCGGTGGGCTGCTGACGGAGCACACCGCGACCGGCTGCAGGTGCGAGGACTGCACCGCCATCCCGGCGTACGCCTGCGAGCGCTTTGTGCCGCCGCCCGAGCCGACCGGCAGGCCGAGGACGACCGCTCACCCGCTGACGCCCCGTCATTCACTCACTGACGCCCGCCAACACCACCTCGAGGAGCTCCCGTTGACCAGCGCGCCCACCACCCCCCAGCAGCACCTCCGCCACATCGCCACCCACTGGACCGACCTCCGCGACCTCCTCACCACCCGCCCCGCCGACACCTGGCCCCCCACCATGGGCATGCAGCACTACGGGCCCGACGAGGACGCCCTGGTCGCTTACCAACAGACCGCCGCCGTTGAGCACGCCGAGCGCACCGCGGCGGCCCCGGGCGTTCGGCCGGCACCCCTCCGCGTCTCCGTGCTCGACACGATCACCGTGCTGGAGACCCAGCTCCTCGAGCTGGCCGACCAGATCGCCGGAGCCGTGCAGCGGCCGGCGTTCACCATCCGCAGCGCGTCTCCGCTGGACGAGGTTGCCCGCTCAGTCGCGCTGATGGGTGCGCGCGACGCTGCCGACCCGAGGAGGTGGCGCTTCAACATGACCCCGAACCGGGACGGGCAGCACGCCGCGTCCTGGCTCGCCGACCGCCTCACCGGCCCCGCCGGACCGTTCCGCGCCCTCAACGACACCGAGCACGCCCAGGTCTCCACCGTCGCCCGCTCGGTCCGGCGCCGCTTCGACAGCGCGCTCGGCGACGCACCGCGCCGCTCCCCGACCGGCCGAGAGTGCGACTGCGGCGGCAAGTACGACGTCGTCGCCCACGCAGGCGGAGCGGACGCGGCAGTGCAGTGCGACCGATGCGGAACCGGCTTCACGGTCGCCTCCCTCCTCGACCGGATCACCGCAGCCTGACGTACCCGTTGGCCCGCCGGCCGACAACTGGCGGGCCAACCGCACCTGTTCACCGCACTGAACACCACCATCAGGAGCATCCCGTGACCCCGACCGTCGGCACCCTGTACGACACCCAACTGCACGGCCTCCCCGGCCTCGACGGTTGGACCCTCGCCGCGTTCTCCACCCTCCTGGACACCGACGGCCGCACCGCTCTGCTCTCCGTCCGATCCCGCCCCGGCCAGGACCAGTTCTTCGCCACCGGCACCCTCACCCAACTGCCCCGCGACGACAGGCCGGTGATCACCGGCCTGATCACCACCGGACTCCGGCCCACCCGCATAGTTCTGACCAGCACCGTCAGTACGTTCAGCAACCCGGACGCGGTCGCCCGGGCCGCTTCCACCGCGCTGCACGCCCTCGCCCCGCACATCGCCGCTGCCCGCCCGGACGAGCCCCTCGGTGTCGAGGCAGTGCCCGCGCTGGAACGCGAGATCGCCGATGCCGTCCTGCACCGCGAGCTGGCGGACACCGCACTGAACGCCCGCAACACCCTGCTCCAGCGGATCGGCAACCGTGTTCAGCCTGCTGTACTGGTCGCCCGCACGGGGCTGTCGAAGGCGTCCATCTCGGCGCTCACCCGATCCGGCGACGCGGGCGCGGCTACCCGGTCGGCCTGACCTGGGACGGCCAGGATGGTCGTCATGGACGACTGCACCGCCACCGGCACCACCCAGCTCGACGGCCAGACCTACGCCACCATCTGCAACCTGCCCGCTGGCCACCCCGGTGACCAGCACGAGGACACCGTCCTGGGTGAGTGGGTGCAGGGTCTCACCAGTATGGATTTGAGAGGATCTTGACGAACTGTCAGGCTTCCTCCATGTCGAACAATGCGCTCGAAGCTGCCACGTTGGAGTACACCAAGTCCGAGGAAGCCCTCCAGGAGCTGCACCGCAGCCACCCGAACGGCACCCTGACGCCCGCGCTCGCCGAACCCCTGGAGAGGCGCAACAAGGTGGCCAGGGAGCGGTACGCCGCGGAGCTCAAGAAGGCTGGCCACGCTGTCCCTGGCGGCCTCCTCGGCCACTGAGGTTGACGGATCGCCACCGGGTGATCCAAACTGACCCCAAGTTCGGCGTGCCCGGACACAGAACCTCACGAGAGCCCCGCAGCCGAGCAGCAGCCGCGGGGCTCTCGCCATTCCCTAGACCTCGTCCGTGCAGAGCAACTCGCCGTTCTCGTCGAGACTCCAGCCCACACCAGCTGAGTCTTTGAAGGTCAGCATCGGCCGAGAGTTCGCCAGCGTCGTCTCCGACAGCGCCGAAGACACAAAATGGAACCGCCGACCGGGCCCCACCAGGTCGACCGGGGACGTTCGCTGCTGGCCGCGCGTCTGATACGGCTGAGCTGGGTGCACCTCAATGGCGTGATTCGCATGGTAGGCACCGAACTTCACGGCGACATCCCGCACCGGCCCGCCGCTGTTGTTCATGACGTCAGCGATCGTCGTCCCGGAGCCCGGTTGGACCGCCAATCTCATCTGACGGGCCTGCTCGCTCTTGCGCGCATCAGCCACGGCTGACAGCTCCGCCCGTTCTGCCGCCATGGTGGCCACCTGATCAGTCATCAGGGTCCGCTGATCGGCGATGAACGCCCGCTGTTCCGCAAGCGCCTGCCGCTGGTCCTCGACCTGCTCCTTGAGCTTTCCGAACGACCTCACCGCGAACACCCCGGCCACCGAGGCCGCGACGACGCCGCACCATGTCGGGGCATCGCCCCAGTCGATCCCTGCCAGATTCATGGCAGCACCCTAGACCCGGCCTGCCGCTCATCCTCCGGCGGCGGGCCGCACCAGACCAGCGACGCGGACCAGCTGACGCAACGTCCGGACAACGCAGACCACGCACCTGCCCGCACCGCCGCTCAGTACGGCACCCCTTCCCAGTCCGTGTCGCCCCGGTACCAGAACCGGCGACCGAACTCGTACTTCTCGCTCGGCCGCCACGGCGGATCGTCCGGCCGCGCCTCCTAGACGCTGTACAGCCCGTACCTGGGGTTCAGCCAAGGTACGTGCGATGGGGACCATGGACCGATCGCCCGTACCTTGGCTGAACCCAACCGAGGCAACCCGGATTACCCCTTATCCGCTTCGTGCTTCACGATGGCGTCCAGAGCGAGTGCCAGAGACGGCCAGTCACTGCCGCTGCTGCGCATGAACGACTGCCCATCTCGCTGCACGTAGTACTCCTCCTTGCCCCACTGTCCCGGGCTGAAGACAGCGGTGTAGACGGTGCCGTTGACCGTCACCGTCCATTCGTCCCCGACCTTGATCCACTGAGGCGTATCGCTGCCCATCACAACCTCCGTTGCCGATCGATGCGTCCGGCCAGTCTGGCGGGCAGGACCGGCAGATACCAAGATCGGGTGATGGCCCGTTTTGCACGGATCTTGGCTGTGCCCCTACCTGGGCGAGAACAGCCACAGCGCGAACTGGTCGTCACGGACTCCCCCCTGCCGGTAGCGGTGCGGGCCGCCCATCAGGTACGCGATCACCTGACCAGCATCGCGCGCTGGAGGCGACCATGCACGGGCACATCCACCCCGTGGACGACTCGGTGGAGCACGACACCAGCACCACCGAGGCGACCTGTGTCTGCGGACCGCGGGTCCAGCCCGTCGAGCGAGACGACGGTTCGGTCGGCTGGCTGATCGTGCACCACTCCCTGGACGGACGCGAGCGGCGTGAGGGGGCGAGCTGATGACCTGGTCCACGAGCAACCGCAGGTCCCGCCTGCCGAAGGACTGGCCCGCGATCCGGGCCCGCATCCTGACCCGCGACCGCCACCGCTGCTACCGGTGCGGCAGGCCCGCTACCGAGGTCGACCACAAGCAGCGCGGCGACGACCACAGCGACGCCAACCTCGGTGCGATCTGCACACCCTGCCACCGCACCAAGAGCTCGCGCGAGGGCGGCCAGGCGACCCGGTGGCGCCGCCCGCCCCGGCGCCGGCGCCCCGACGAGCGCCACCCGGGCCTGCGCTGAGCACCTGACCGACCGCCTGGGGGTGGGGGGGATGCCCCTCCCCCCGGCCTCGCCGCCCGCTACGCGTATAGGTGCTCGCCATCTGTACGGGTCTGGGAGTCCCGGCCCCCCGGACCCGCAGTGAGGACTACCGAGCCTGAGCAGCGACCGTCTGCCAGAGCGCTAGGTCGTCTGCCCCATCCCGCCACTGAACGTACGCAAGGCTTTTGCCCATTGCCGCTGTTCGCTCGTTGGCGAGCTGCCGGACCCGCCCCCTCGGCTCACCCATGTTGCTGACAAGGACCACCGCTGAGAAGTCGCTATTGGCCATTTGTTCCAGCACCCTGCGCAGCCGGACCGAATCGAACACGGAGTCCGGGTCGCCGTACTTGACCACGACGGCAACTGACTTGTCCTGCACTCGGACCACGAAGTCGGCAAGCGAGTCCCTCACAGGCGTCAAGGTGGCACCAGGCGGCAAGGCAGCAGTGAGACTGTTGCGAATTACCACGTCGTACGCCGCTCGCGCGAGGCTAACCAGCTGAGGGTCCTGGCGAATCCGAGGATCGTAGGTCGCAGCAGTATCAACGACCGTAAGAGCTTGCTCGGGCGTGCGGGCCGCCTCGACCTCTTCCTTCACCTGCTCGCGCTGCTCCCAGCCGATCTGGCCCGACGCCAGCTCCACCGAGGTGATCCTGCGACCAACAACGCCAATGAGCACGAGAAATGCCCCAATCGTGATCAGCGCCGTCGGGCCTGCCTCGACATCGCGGGTGAACACGGCGTACGCGCCAGCCGCCAGCATCGATGTACCCAGGACAGAGAGAACCCAGCGGGCCCATCGGGGGTACATGCTGGCATCCGGGCCAGCACCACCCTCTTGCCGAGCTGCTCGGCGGTTGGAGAACCAGGGAGTCATGACGGAACCCTAGTTCAGGCGATCGAGCTGATCTGACGACTGATCAAAGCAGTACTGATCCTTGGGAGGTGATTGCTGTGGCCGGCATCGGCCCCGCCCCGAAGGACCCCGCCTCCCGCGCCCGCCGCAACAAGGGCCCCACCCCGCAGACCGTCCTGCGGTTCCAGCACGCCGAAGCCCCCGAGCTGCCCGACTTCCGGATCAACGCCGGCGGCGACGACGGCCTGGTCGAGTTCGTCTGGCCCGAGCGCACCCGCGAGTGGTGGGACACCTGGGTCGCTTCCCCGCAGGCCGAGCACTTCGCCAGCACTGACTGGGAGTTCCTCCTCGACACCGCCTTGATCCATGCCAAGGTGTGGAACGGCGACACCGCCGCAGCCCCCGAACTCCGGCTCCGGGTCGCCAAGTTCGGCGCCACGATGGAAGACAGGGCCCGCCTGCGGATGGCGTTCGCCCAGGCGGACGAGGCCGACGACGGCAAGGGCTCCTCGGGAGCGGCCGCGGCCCGCGAGCGGTACGCCAGGCTCCGCGTGCTCAAGCCCGGCGAGCCGGGCCCGCCGACCGCGACGGAGGTTCCTCCCGGGGGGTGACATGCCCTGGCGTGGACCGTCCTACCCCGGTGAGCTGCCCACCCTCGGCTATCAGGTGCTCGGCTGGATCGGCGAGAACCTGATCGTCCCCGACGGCCCGGCCGCCGGCGATCCGCTCTACTTCACTGACGAGCAGGCCCAGTTCGTCCTCCAGCTCTACGCGATCAACCCCACGTTCGCCGGTCCGGCGATCCGCGGCCGGGCGCTGAACAACGGCCGCCGGATCCGCCGCGGGGTGCTGTCCCGCCCGAAGGGCTGGGGGAAGTCGCCGATCCTCGCGGCGCTGTGCCTGGCCGAGGCGCTCGCCCCGGTCGTCCCCGACGGCTGGGACGCCGACGGCGAGCCGGTCGGCCGCGAGTGGACCTCGCTCGGGTTTAAGGCGAAGGTGCAGCTGGTCGCGGTCTCCGAGGACCAGACGGCGAACACCTGGGACCCGCTGCTGGAGATGGCCCGAAACGGCCCCGTCGGCGACAACTACGACATCGAGCCGATGGAGTCGTTCGTCAACGTGCCCAGGGGGCGGGTCGAGTACGTCACCAGCTCGGGCACCAGCCGCGAGGGTTTCCGTCCGGTGTTCTCGGTGATGGACCAGACCGAGTCCTGGACACCGTCCAACGGCGGCCGCAAGCTCGCCGCGACGATCCGCCGCAACCTCGGCAAGGTCAACGGCTGCTCGGTGGAGACGCCGAACGCGTTCATCCCCGGCGAAGGCTCCGTGGCGGAGCGCTCGTTCGAGGCGTGGAAGAAGCAGAACGAGGGCCGCCTCAAGCTGGACGAGGGCCTGCTGTTCGACCACCGCGAGGCCTCCGCCGACACCGACCCGGCCGACGAGGCGTCACTGCTGGCCGGGCTGGCGGAAGCCTACGGGGGCTCGGCGGACGCGGCCGGCGGCTGGGTGAACCTGCGCCGCCTGCTGGCCGAGTACTGGGACCCCGACACCGACCCACAGGACGCCCGCCGCTACTACCTCAACCAGGTCACCCACGCCACCGACTCCTGGCTGTCCCAGCCGGAGTGGGCCGCGTGCGCCGAGCCGGACACCGTCGTCGCCGACGGCGACACCATCGTGCTCGGCTTCGACGGCTCCCGGCGCCGCAACCGAGGCGTTACCGACGCGACCGCCCTGATCGGCTGCCGCGTCTCCGACGGCCACCTCTTCGAGATCCGGGTCTGGGAACAGCCCGACGGCCCGGCCGGAGTGAACTGGCAGGTGCCCGTCGCCGAGGTCCTGGCCGAGGTCGACGCGGCGTTCGCCCGCTGGGACGTCGCCGGGATGTACGCCGACCCCGCCAAGTGGGAGTCCCACCTGGTCGGCTGGGAGGCGAAGTACGGCAAGCAACTGCGGGTCAAGTCCTCGGCCCCGCACCCGATCCACTGGTGGATGACCGGCGGCCGGGCCCTAATGATCGTGCGCGCCACCCAGGCCTTCCACGACGCGGTCACCGACGGCGAGCTCACCCACTCAGGTGCCTCGGCGCTGACCCGGCACATGCTCAACGCCCGCCGCCGCGAGTCCCGTTCGGGCATCCAGATCGGCAAGGAACACCCCGACAGCCCCCGCAAGATCGACGCGGCGGTGGCCTCGATCCTCGCCTGGCAGTGCCGCCTGGACGCCATCGCCAAGGGCGCCACCAAGAAGGACCGAACCGTCCTCATCCTGCGCTGAACCGGAGAGGGGGTGGTCCCTGGTGGTCACCCTCGTGGCGTCCGACCAGCTCACCGCCGAGGAACGCCGGGTCCTTGACCGGCTGTGGCAGCGCCTGCAGAACTCCCGCACCGCGCCCGTCCACGAGGGCGGCCTGGACGTGCTGGGGCGCTACTACGACGCCGACCGGTACATGCGCTCGATCGGCCTCAACGTGCCGCCCGGGTACGAGAGTCTGCAGACCGTCATCGCCTGGCCGGCGCAGGCCTGCGACACCATCGAGGAGCGCCTGGACATCGAGGGGTTCCGCGCCTCCGCCACGGACGCCCCGAGCTCGGACCTGTGGGACCTGTGGCAGGCCAACGGCCTGGACGAGGGCTCACAGATGGCCCACCTGGACGCCCTCAACTACGCCCGCTCGTACGCGGTGGTCGGCGCCGACGTCTTCGGCGACCCGGTCATCACGGTGGAGTCGCCGCTGTGGATGACCCACGAGCGTTCCGCTGCGACGCGGCAGGTCACCGCGGCCGCCCGGTTCGTGCAGGCCGCCGAGGAGGTGGACCTGCCGCAGTACCGGCAGGCCGGCCGGGTGGCGGCCGCCACCCTGTTCCTGCCGGGCATGACGATCCAGCTGATCCGCGAGCCGGACGGCGGCGCCTGGGTGGTGCTGGACCGCTCCGCGCACGACATGCCGCTGATCCCGGTGGTGCCGCTGGTGAACCGGCCGCGCATCTCCGACCGGTCGGGCCGCTCCGAGATGCTGCGGGTGATCCCCGTCGCGGATGCCTGCTGCCGGGCCCTGACGAACCTGCAGATCGCGACCGAGTTCCAGGCCGTCCCGCAGCGCTATGTCCTCGGCGCGACTCGCGAGGACTTCCAGGACGCGGCCGGCAACCAGATCCCGGCCTGGGAGGCCTACCTCGGCAAGGTCTGGGCGCTCGCGAACGACCAGGCGAAGGCCGGGCAGTTCCCGGCCGCCGAGCTCCGCAACTTCGATGTCGCGATCACCGTCTACGGCAAGATCGCCGCGTCCCTGCAGGGCGTCCCGCTGTCCTACTTCGCCGCCGGCGCGGACAACCCCACCTCCGCGGACAGCATCCGGGCCGAGGAGGCCCGGCTGGTGAAGAACTGCGAACGCCGGATGCGCGCGTTCTCCGGCGCGTGGGAGCAGGTCATGCGCCTGGCCCTGTGGATCACTTACCGCGGCCAACTCCCCTCCGGGCTGGAGCGCCTGGCCACCGTGTGGCGCGACCCGTCCACCCCGACCATGGCGGCCAAGGCCGACTACGTGTCCAAGATGGTCGCCACCAAGGTGTTCCCGTCCACGTACGGGCCCGAGGCGCTCGGGCTGTCGGTCGCCGAGCAGGACCGGATCACCGAGCTGTGGCAGGAACAGGACCCCTCTGCCCGCCTGGCCGCGTCCCTGGACCGCGCCACCCAGCTGCCCGCACCGGCGCCCGCGCCGACTGCCGCCGAGGTGGCCGTCGGTGGCGGCTGACCGGATCGGCGCGCTGGTGAACGGCCACCGCATCGCACAGGGGCGCCTCGGCGCCCGCGTCGCGGCCAAGGTCATGTCCTCCTGGCGGCGCCGGATCCGCCCGCTCGCCCCCGCCGCCTCGGCTGGCCCCTGGCTCACCGAGGCCCTGGCGGACGTGGCCGTCCACCGCGCCGAATCCGAGCAGCTCGCCGGGTCCTACCTGCGGCTGCAGCGCGCCCTGGCCACCGGTCACACCCTGCCGCCGCTCACCGGCGGCCCGCCGGAGCGCACGGTGCCGCTCGGCGCGCTGTGGTCGGACTACGCCGAACTGTCCGGCACGCCCCACCGGCCCGAACCGGATGACGACGAACCGGTGGACGTCGACGAGGACTTCGAGTGGCCGGACCTGGACGAGGAGTCGATGGACGCCGCCGCCCGCACCAGCCTGTGGGTGACCGGCCCCGTCCACGCCGAGCGCCGCCTGGCAGAGGCGGAGGACGACCGGGCCCGGGGGCGCCTGGACGACGCAGGGTTCCTCGCCGAGCTCGACCAGATGATGGCCGCCGCCTCCTCGACCGCCGCCGGCGCCGCCGACCGCGAAGTCCTGCGCGGCGGACGCGAGCTGGTCAAGCAGGCCACCGCGCGGGACAAGCGGGTGATCGGCTGGGCCCGCGTCACCGACCTCGACCCGTGCGCGTTCTGCGCGATGCTCGCCTCCCGCGGCGCGGTCTACAAGAGCCGCGACATCGCGGTGCTGGCCGGCGGCGACGTCAGCAACCTGGACGACCTGACCAAGTACCACGACATGTGCCACTGCCAGATCGTCCCCGTCTACTCCCGAGACGGGTGGATGCCGGAGCAGTCCGGGGGCTGGCGCGACCTGTGGTCGGAGTCCACCAAGGGCCTGTCCGGCCAGGCCGCCCGCCGCTCCTTCGACCGGGCCGTCGCGGCCCGGAGCCGCTCCCTGCGCCGCCGCAGCAGCGGACGCTGACCAACTCTCCCGGCAGGTCCGGGACTTCACCCTGCCCTGGAGGCGCCCCATGACCACACCGGCCCCGACCCCGCCGCCGGTTCCCCCCGTCCCGCCGGTCCCCGCTCCGGCACCGCCCGGGGTGCCGTCCGCCGAGGAGCTGGCCGCGCTGCCCGACTGGGCCCGCGCCCACGTCGACACCCTGACCTCGGAGACCACCCGGGCCCGCGAGGAGGCCGACGCACGGGCCGTCGAGCTGCGCGACCTCACCACCAAGTTGAGCGGCATGCAGGACCCGGCCGTCGCGGCGGCCGCGATCCGGGAGGCCGCCGACAAGCTCGCCGCCACCGAGGCCCAGCTCACCCGCGAGCGCCTGGGCCGCCAGTACAAGCTGCCCGACGCCCTCGTCTCCCGTATCCAGGGCGCGGACGCGGCCGCGATGGAGGCCGACGCCCAGGCCCTGGCCGCCTTCGCGCCCGCCCCCGGCGTGCGCCTGCCAGGCCCCGACCCGCTGCAGGGCGGCGGGCAGCCCGCGCCGCTCAGCCCGCAGGACCAGTTCGCCCAGCTCATCACCAGCGCCCTCAACAAGTAGCGCCCGAAGCCCATTTGGAGGGCCAGTCATGGCGGAACCCGTCAAGCTCAGCAACATCAACGCGACCCTGCTGCCGCCGACCATCACCGAGCCGATCTTCAACCGGACGGCCGAGACGTCGGCGGTGATGCAGCTCGCCCGCCGCATCCCGCTGTCGATGACCGCGCAGACCGCCATCCCGGTCAGCATGGACATTCCCCAGGCCGGGTGGGTCAACGAGGGCGGCTCCAAGCCCACCGGTACCGAGTCGATGAACGTCAAGACGATGGCCGGCAAGAAGGTCGCCGTGCTCGTCCCCGTCTCCGAGGAGGTCGCCCGCTCCAATGCGGCCGGCCTCTTCACGCAGCTGCAGCAGGACCTGCCCGTCGCCCTCTCCCGGGCCTTCGACCTGGCCGCGATCCACGGCAAGTCGCCCTCGGGGGCGGCCGGCCCGTTCGACGACTACCTGGCCGAGACCACCAACTCGGTGGTGCTCGGCACCGCCACCAAGGCCAACGGCGGCATCTGGAAGGACCTCGTGGACGGCGAGGCGAAGGTGATCGACGACAACTACGACGTCACCGGCTACGTCGCTGACCCGCGACTGCGGCCGATGCTGCTGGGCGCCACCGACACCAACGGCCGCCCGATCTTCGTGGACACCGCCGCGTCGCTGGGCCCCGGCGCGGCCGGGTCCCGCTCCCTGCAGGGCGTCCCGATGGCCTACTCCCGGGGGATCTCCGGCAAGCTCGTGCGAGCCTCCACCAGCACCGACACCGGGCTGCGGATGATCGGCGGGGACTGGTCGCAGGCCGCGTACGGCGTCGGCATGGACATCACCATGAAGCTGTCCACCGAGGCGAACTACAAGGACGCCGACGGGAACTGGCACTCGGCGTTCCAGGAGAACCTCGTGCTGCTGCTGTGCGAGGCTCACTTCGGGTTCGTCATCGGCGACGAGAACGCGTTCGTGAAGTACACCGGCACCCCCGGCGGCAGCTGATGGGCCGTCCGCTGCGGGTGGTCGCCCGGGTGCACGGCTACCCACCCACCCACAACGCGGGCGCCGAGTGGATGCTCCACACCCTGCTGCGGGCCCTCGCCGAGCGCGGGCACGCCGTCTCGGTGCACCTGCACCGCTACGGCGCGATGCCCGGCCGCTACGACCTCGACGGCATCACGGTGCACCCGCTGGAGAGTCGGACCACGTTCGTGGACGCGGGCCGGGACGCGGACGTGCTGATCGGCCACCTCGAGGGCGCGGCGGCCGCCGTCGCCTTCGGCCGGGAGTGGTCGGTGCCCTCGGTGGTGCTGGTCCACAACACCCACCCCGCCTCGTTCGACGACGCGGCCGGCGCCGGCCTCGCGGTCTACAACGCCGAGTGGACGGCGGACGAGGCGGGGGAGCACTACACCTCCGCCGAACTCCCCGTGCCCGCGCATCTGGTGGTGCGGCCGCCGGTGCTGGCCGTCGACTACGCCACCACCCCCGGGGACCGGGTGACGCTGGTCAACCTGAACGAGTCCAAGGGCGGCGCCCTGTTCTGGGAGTTGGCGGAGCGGATGCCGGACCTGGAATTCCTCGGGGTGCAGGGCGCCTACGGCGACCAGGTCGTCCCCGGTCACCTGCCGCCCAATGCCGTCGTGCTGCCGCAGCAGGCCGGCGCCATGATGCGCGACCAGGTCTACGCCCGCACCCGCCTGCTGCTGATGCCCTCGGCGTACGAGAGCTGGGGCCGGGCCGGAGTGGAGGCGATGGCCTCCGGCATCCCGGTGATCGCCCACCCCACCCCCGGCCTGGTGGAATCTCTCGGCGACGCCGGCCACTTCGCCGACCGCAACGACCCGGACGCCTGGGAGAAGGCCATCCGGCGCCTGCTGGAACCCAAGACGTACGCCGCAGCGTCGGCCGCAGCGCTGGCCCGCTCCGCCGAGCTCGATCCGGCCGCCGACCTCACCGCTTGGTGCGAGGCGGTGGAAGCACTCGCCAAGCCGGGGGAGGAGGCTTCGTGACGGCAACTGTCGCCCAGGTCAAGGCCCTTGTTCCGCAGGGCACCGAGCTGACCGACGAGCAGATCCTCGCGCTGATCGGCATGGCCGAGCTGTACCTGTTCGCCCGCTACCCGGCCCTGCCGGGCCGGATCGCGGCGGGCACCATCACGCAGGACACCGTCGACTTGGTCGAGGCGTCCATGGTGGCCCGCATCGCCCGCAACCCCGAGGGGCTGCGGATGGAGATGGACGGCGACTACCAGTACCAGCTGTCCGCCGCCGCGGCCGCCGGCTACCTCACCCTCCTGCCCGAGGAGAAGGACATGATCACGGCCGGAACCGGGGCGTTCACCATCACCCCGTACTCCGCCCGCACCGTCACCGTGCCCGGCGGCGACCCGAGCTGGTGGTGACGTGGCGTCGCTGCTGGACCGAGGGCCCGACACCGTCACCGTCTACCCGGCCGGACCGGTGAAACCGGACGGCACCCGAGGCCCCGAAGGCGCGCCCGTCACCCTCAAGTGCCGGGTGCAGCCCTCCACTTCGCAGGAGGCCGCCGAGCTCGGCTACCTCGACAACACCCTGTACCGGGTGCTGGCCCGCTCCCTGCCCGCCGGACCCTGGTCCCGGCTGACCTGGGCCGGGCGGGACTGGCTGGTGGTGGGCGAGCCCAAGCGGCACAACGGCTCGGCCCGCACCCGGCACGACACCGCCCTGATCCGCCGGAGGTGACCGTGGCCCACCCCGACCCCCGCGCCGTCAACTCCCGTATCGCACACCTGCCGTCGGTCCGCCGAGCGGTGCGGGCCGAACTGGAGGAACGGGCGGCCCGGGTGCAGGCGGTGGTCGCCGCGCACACCGCGACCGGGGCCCTGGCCGCCTCCCTCAAGGTCGTCACCGACCGCGTCGACTCCACCGTCTCCATCGCCGACCCGGCGGTCCTGGCCATCAACTACGGCCACCACGCCCCGGACGGGACCTGGGTCGAGGGCATCCACGCGATCGAGGCGGGGATCACGTGACAGTGCCCCTGCCCGACACCGACGCCCTGGTGCGCGGCGCGCTCGCCGCAGGCCTGGCCGCCACCGGCGCGCAGGTGTTCACCCTGTGGCCGGACGACTGGACGAGCTGGCTGCCGCTGGTCGTCGCCCGCAGGGTGGGCGGCTCGGCCGTCGACCCGCGCGGCCTGGACGCCGCCGTCATCGACGTGCAGTGCGCGGCCGCCGACCGCAGCGCCGCCTCCCTGCTGGCCCGCCAGGCCGGCGCCGCGCTGTTCGACGCGTGCACCGCCCAGTGGCCAGACCCCGCCGCGGGCGGCTACCTCTCGCACTTCGGTGACGACGTGTCAGGCCCGGCCGAGATCCGCACCGGCAGCCCGGCAGCCGGGCCGGACATGTTCCGGTTCCAGGCGACGTACCGCGTCACCGCCCGACCCCTGACCTGATCTGGAGAACACCCATGACCATGAACGCCGCCGCCGCGATCATCCCCGGCACCGGCTACATCTACCTCGCCCCTGCCGACACCGCCAAGCCCGTCACCATCACCGACCCGCTCGCCCCCGGCTCGCCGTGGGTGAACCTCGGCCACACCTCCCGCGACAACATGCCGGAGTTCACCCGGGGAGGCGACAGCCCCACCACCCTGGGGAGTTGGCAGAACTCGAAGCTGCGGCAGACCAGCCCGGACGTCGAGTACGGGCTGACCTTCCAGTCGATCCAGGCCGACGCCACCAGCCTGCAGCTGTATTTCGGCGCCGGGCCCGAGGCGATGCAGGCCGACGGGTCGATCCGCATCCCCGTCCAGCCGGTCCCGCAGATCAAGGCCCTGCTGATGATCCTGGTCGACGGCTCGCACTACGTGCCGCTGTGGCACCCGCGCGTCTCCCTGCTCGGCTCCGACGCGGTCAGCCTGGACGCGGAGAACTGGTTCTCCCTGCCGATCGCCGGCACGTTCCTCGCCTCCAACCTGATCGGCGGCGCGATCGGCGAGTGGGCCACCGCCCTCGGCGCCGGATCCTGACCCCGCCCCGAACCAAGCCCCCGCCGCGCCCGCCCCTGGGCCGGACCCGACACCGAGAGGAGCCCATCGTGGGCGTCAGCCTGAACAGCCTCATGACCGAGGCGAAGACCCGCTACACCGACGTCGAGCTCGAACTCGCGGACGGCACCACCGCCCGCCTGCGCAACATCATGATGCTGCCCGACGAGGAACGCCGGGCCGCCCAGGACCTGGTCGCCAGCGTCGATGCGTCCAGCGACGAACAGGAGCAACTGGCCGCCGTCATCGAACTGTTGGTGGCCGTCGCGGAGGAGAGCGACGCGGTGCGGGCCGAGGTCAACGGCTGGCCGGCCGTCGCCCAGCTCATGCTGGTCGAGCACTACCTGGAGGCCACCCAGCTGGGGGAAGCCTCGCGCTCGTCCAACTGATCGAGGATCACGGCGGCGCCCTGCGGGCGGACCTGCAGGAGGTATACGGCCTGGACCTGGCCGACCTCTGGCGCGGCACCCTCGCCCCCCGCCGCGTCCTCGACCTGGCCGAGCACCTCCCGCCGGGCCGCCACCTGCCCGCCGCCCTGGCCGGCGGCCGCGCCCACTTCGGGTGGAACGCGCACACCCACCTGCTCGCCGACCTGGTCGAGGCGATGCACCTCACCGCCTGGACGATCGTGCAGGTCAAGTCCCGCCGCCCGGTGAAGCCTCCCGAGCGGCTGCCCCGCCCGGGCGACCGGCAACCGGCCCGGCGCCGGATGCCCGACCTCTCCCTCCACCCGAACGCCCAGCCGCTGCCGGAGAAGTACCGCAGCGGCTGACAGCTCCACAGCGGGTGAGGGGGTGATGGCCGGTGGCCGGATCCCCCGGCGGGCGCGAAGTCGACCGCCTCTCCATCAAGGTTCTGCCCGACACCTCCGGCTTCGCGGGGAAGCTGCAGACCTATCTCGACCGCGTCCAGCAGCGCGCCCAGCTCGACATCACCATCACGCCGGACACCACCGGCTTCGCCGAGCGCCTGGACGCCGCGCTCCGCCGGGCGGTCCAGGCTGCCGATGTCACGATCCGCCCGGTCCTGGACCGCCCGGCCGCCCGGCAGATCAAGGCCTACCTGGTCGCGCTCACCGAGCGCATCGACGTCCCCATCCGGCCGGTCCTGGACCGGGGCGCGGCCCGCGCGGTGGTCGCCTCCCTCGACCAGATCTACGACGAGATCCGGGTCCCGGTCGTCCCCCGCCTGGACAACGGCGCCCGGGCCCGGGTCAGCGCGGCACTCGACGCCCTCGGCCGCAACCGCACCTCCCGCATCGAGGTCCGCGCCGACTCCTCCTCGGCCCGCTCCGCGCTGAGCGGCCTCAACCCCGGCGCGCTGCTGCCGCAGGTCAACTCCCTTCGGGGTGCCCTGATCGCGCTCGGCACCCTCGGCGCGCCGGCGATCGCCTCCCTCGGGGTGAGCCTGGCCCAGATCGGCCCGGCCGCCCTGGTCGCAGTGCCCGGCGTTCTCAGCCTCGGCGGTGCGCTGTCCGCGCTCGGCCTCGGCGCGATCGGGGTCGGCCCCGCGCTCAAGGCAGCGTTCGCTCCCGCCGCCGGTGGCGGCGCCGCGGCGGCGTCCACCGCCAAGCAGGTCGCCGCCGCGACCCGCCAGCTCGCCGACAGCAAGGACGCCCTGGCGCGCACCACGCAGGAGGCCGCCGCCCGGGTGGTCCGCGCCAACCGCGACATCGGGGACGCCGAGCGCAACCTCGCCGACGCCCAGCGCTCGGCACTGCGCGCCCAGCAGGACCTCGACGACGCGCGGCGCCAGGCAGCCCTCGACTCCGAGGACCTCGCCGACCGCGTCACCTCCGGCCAGCTCGCCGAGCGCTCCGCCGCGCTCCAGCTCGCCGACGCCACCGACGCGCTGAACGCCGCCCGGCAGCAGCCCGGCCAGCAGCGGCAGCTGGACGAGGCCCAGCTCGCCTACGACGAGGCCGTCCAGTCGCTGCGCGAGCAGCAGAAGGAGAACCGGCGGCTCGCCGACGAGCAGGCCGCCGCCGCCCGGGCCGGAGTCCAGGGCGCCGCCCAGGTCGCCGCCGCCCAGGACAAGGTCGCCGCCTCGGCCCGCGACGTGGGCGACGCCGAGCGCGACGTCGCCGACGCCCGGGAGAGCGCCGCCCAGGCCGCCCTCGACGGAGCCCGGCAGGTCGCCGACGCACAGCGCGCGGTCGCCGACGCTGCCCAGGCCATCGCGGACGCGTCCGCCGCCGGGAGTGGCGGGGCGGGAGGAATCGACGCGTTCGGCGCCGCGATGGCGAAGCTCGCGCCCTCCGCCCGGTCGTTCGTCCTCGCGGTCCGCGAGCTCGGCCCCGCCTTCCGCGACGTCCAGCAGGCCGTCCAACAGGAGCTGTTCGCCGGTCTCGACGCCGAGCTCAAGACCACCGCCGGCGCCCTGCTGCCGACCCTGCGCGGTGAGCTGACCGCCACTGCCGGAGTCCTCAACGCCATGGCGAAGGGCGCCGGCAGCGCCGCGCGGGACCTGGCCGGCAGCGGAGTGTTCGGCACCGCGCTGGCCGGTGCCACCACCGGCCTGCGCAACCTCACCGCGCTGCCCGGCCAGGTCGTCACCGGCCTGGTGTCGATCGGCGCGGCCGCCGCCCCGGCCTTCGCCCGCCTCACCCAGGGCATCGCCCAGGGCGCGGGCAGCCTCACCCAGAAGATCACCGATGGGCTGGCCAGCGGCAAGCTCACCGCCGCGATCGACCAGGCCCTGAGGCTCGGCAGCCAGCTGTTCGACGTCCTGGGCAACGTCGGCACGATCCTCGGCAACATCCTGGGCCCAGCCGCTGCCGCGGGAGGCGGGTTCCTCGGCGTCCTGCAGCAGATCACCGCCGAGCTCGGCCGCGTCACCGCCACCCCGGAGGTCCAGAGCGCACTCAGCGCCCTGTTCACCACCATCGCCGAGATCGGCAAGGTCGCCGCCCCACTGCTGGGCCAGGCCCTCGGGGTGCTCGGCCCAGTGCTCACCGCTCTCGGGCCGCCCGCGAAGGTCCTGATCAACGCGCTCGGTCAGGCACTGTCGCCGATCATCGCCGCTCTCGGGCCGCTGCTGCTGACGGTCGCTCAGACCGTGGGCGAGCTGGTAGTGGCGTTCGCGCCGCTGCTGCCGGTGATCGGGCAGCTGATTGCGGGCCTCGGCCCGGTCCTGGTCCCGATCGTGGCGGCGCTCGGCCAGGTCTTTGTGCAACTCGCCCCAGTGGTGGCCAAGGTCGCGGCGGTCCTCGCCGCCGTGCTCGCGCCGATCCTGGCGCAACTCCCCTCCATCATCGGCCCGTTGATGCAGGTATTCACGACCCTGACCGGCGCTCTGCTGCCCGTCCTTGGCGACCTGCTCACCGCGCTCGCGCCGTCGCTCCAGCAGCTGGCCACCTCGTTCGCCGAGGTGATGGTGGCGCTCGGCCCGCTGATCTCCCAACTCGCGGTGCTGCTGGGCGACTACCTGAAGATGCTGATGCCGATCCTGACCCCGATCATCGACACGGTCGGCAAGCTCGCGGGCATCTTCTCGGGCGAGCTGGCCAAGGTGGTGACCACCGTCGTGGTCCCCGCTCTGCGGACGCTGACCCAGCTCCTGAGCGGAGACGTGAAGGGCGCCTGGGAGTCCGGGAAGGAAGCGGCGAAGGGCTGGGGTGAGCACCTGATGAGGGTGTTCACCGAGCTGCCCGGCGAGATCGGGAAGGTCCTCGGCGAGCTGGCGATCAGCCTGTTCAACGCGGGCAACGACATCATCATCAGCCTGATCAAGGGCATCAAGAACAAGATCCCCGACGTGAAGGGGGTCCTGTCCGATCTTACGGACATGCTGCCGTCCTGGAAGGGCCCGCCGTCGCGCGACCGGCGCCTGCTCACCCCGGCCGGCCGGTCCATCATCGACGGCCTCATCTCCGGAATCACCGACCGGACACCGGCCGTGCGGAGCGAACTCCAGTCGCTCACCGGTGAGATCAGCGCCACCGCCCGCAGCAACATCACCACCCTGGCGGCGGGCCCGGCCACGCTCGCCGCAGCCACCACGCCAGCACCCCTCACGGGCCCGGCCGGGCCCGCGGTCAGCATCGGCACGTTCGTCGCCGAAGGCGGCCAGTCCCCGGACGCGATCGCCCGCAGCCTGCTGTGGGCGGCCAAGGGGAGGGGAAGGTGAGTCGGCTTGGCCGGTGAACTCATCACCACCGACGGCCAGATCCAGTGGGCAGGCCTGCTGCTCGGTGAACGCAGCCCGTACGCGGGCCGCAGCCTCACCGGGTGGCAGGACCTCCCCGACCTGGACGACGGCACCACCCCCCGAGCCCAGGAGCACGGCGCCTACCCAGGGCGCCTCCTGGCCCAACGGCGCGTCATCACCTTCGAGTTCGAGCTGATTCCCGAGAACCCGGCCGACGACGTGCTCTGGCCGCAGTACCTCACCGCCCTGCGGACCGCCACCGCCGTCCGCCAGGACGAGCAGCCCCTGGTGGTGCAGCTCGCCGGGCAACGGCTGCTCGCCTTCGCCCGGATCACCCGCCGCGCCATCCCCGCCGACCAGGCGTTCACCCGCGGCTACCCGGCCGGAGCGCTCCAGTGGGAGGCCAGCGACCCCCGGCTCTACGACGTCCTGCTGCAGAGCGCCGGCACCGGCCTGCCCGCCCCGGAATCAGGCCTGCCCTGGGGCAGCCCCACCGAGACCGGCCTGGCCTGGGGCAGCCCGGCGGAGACCGGCCTGGCCTGGGGCACATCAGGCTCCAGCGGAGACATCACCTGCACCAACTCGGGGACGGCCGACACGAACCCGGTGATCGAGATCACCGGCCCGGCGACCCGGCCGTCCCTCACCCGGCTCGCCGACAACACCGTCCTCGAGTACGACCTCGTCCTGACCGCCGCCGACACGCTGGTGATCGACACCGGGGCAGGCACCGTCACCCTCGGCGGCCAGTCGCGTATCGGCACCGCCACCAACCGCTCGGTCCCGGAAGGGCTGTTCACCCTCCCGGCCGGCAGCACCAGCACCATCTCGTTCCGCTCCGGCGACGCCGTGCCGTCCCCGTCCGCCGGCGCAGTCCTGCGCTGGCGCTCCGCCCACTGGTGACCAGGAGGACATCCACATGACCGTACGCTCCGCCTGGCTCCTCAACCCCGGGCAGACCAGGGAAGACACGAGGCTCGCGCTGGCCGCGCTGACCCCCACCGGATCCACCACCGTCCGCTCCGGCGTGGACCCGGGCGGCACCGCCCTGCTGCTGACCGGCACTGGCATGACCGGCACCATCGCGCTCGGGCGCGCCACCATCCAGGGCACCGCCAACCAGGGCGCCTACCCGGTGGTGGTGACCGCCGCACACAGCTTCACCGTGGCGAACGGCCACGCCAGCCTGCCCCGCATCGACAGCGTGTTCATCGTCGCCTACGACACCGCCTACGACGCCTCCGGCTTCACGAAGCCGGACATCGTGATCGTCCAGGGCACCCCCAACTCCAGCCCCGTCGCCCCGACTTCCGTCCCCTCCTGCACCGCCTACCTCAAGCTCTGGGACATCCGGGTCGAGGTGAACAGCTCAGCGGGCAACCCGATCGACTGGCCCAACAAGATCACCGACCAGCGGGTCTACACCGTCGGGGTCGGCGGGATCACCCCGGCGAGCGACGCCATCGCGGGCGCCTACAGCGGGCAGTACCGCGACAACGCCGGCGTGCTGGAGCGCTGGTCCGGCTCGGCCTGGGTGCCGTGGCCCTCGGCCCTTCGCGGGATCGCCCCCGCCTCGCTGGTGTCCGGCAGCTACGCCGGCCAGTGGCGCGACGGCGCGATCGGCCTGGAGCGCTGGTCCGGCTCGGCCTGGGCCAAGGGCCTCGGCGAGTACCAGGCCTACACGCCGACGTGGACGGCCAGCACCACCAACCCCACGCTCAACAACGGCACGCTGGCCGCAAGGTACTGCCGGATCGGGCGTCAGATCAACTACCGCGGCACGCTCCAGCTCGGGTCGACCAGCAACGGCGGCGCCGGCACCTGGTTCCTCAGCCTGCCGGTCGCCGCGGCCTCCGTCGGCATCTACGAGATCGGCAGCTGCGACTACACCGTCCTCGCCTCGAACAACTTCCTCGGCGCCGTCGAGATCGACCCCGGCGGCACCACGATGGTGTTCCCGGTCAAGACCGGCGCCACCACCTCCAGCACCGCCAACGTCTCCAACGTTGTCCCGGTCAATGCCTCTGCCGCCACCCGGCTGTCCTGGAACATCACCTACGAGGCCGCCACGTGACGGCCCCGTACCAGCTGCGGGTGTGCGACCTGCGCACCGACCGCACCCTCGACATCCTGCCCGTCCAGGACGTGGGGTTCGACGACTACATCGGCAAGACCGGCAGCATGTCTGGCACGATCCCCATCCCGAACCGGCAGATCGCCGCCCGGGCACGCTCGGTGCTGCTGCCCGGCCGGACGATGCTGTATCTGGAGCGCGGCGGCCAGATCGCGTGGGGCGGCGCCCTGTGGACCCGCACCCCGACCCGGGACACGCACGGGTACCTCTCCTGTCCGATCCAGGCCGGCGGCCTGGAGGGCTACTACCGAGGCCACCGTCTGCTGGTCGACACCCTCACCGCCGCAGGGGTCGACCAGCTCGACATCGCCCGCCAGCTCATCACCTACGCCGCCGCCCAGGCCGGCGGAGACCTCGGCATCGAGATCGACTACACGCAGGTGTCGGGGGTGCTCCGGGACCGCACATACAGCCGCTATGACCTGCCCTCCATCGGCGGCCTGATTGACCAACTCGCGGCCACTGCCGACGGTTTCGAGTGGAGAATCCAGATCTACGCGGATTCCTCCGGGGCCCGGCACCGGGTCCTGCGGCTCGGATACCCGCGGCTGGCGGTCGGTTCGACGCCGGTCATCCTCGACTCGCCGGGACCGGTGGGGGCGTACGCGCTGCCGGAGGACGCGAGCCCGATGGCCACGGCCTGGCAGTCCCGGGGCGCATCCGTCAACAGCAATCAGGCGTCCGCGAGTTACCCGCTGATGTCGTCGCTGTTGACCCGGCCTGACCTGATCTCGGCGGGCTGGCCGCGGCTGGACGGCACGAGCGACTACAGCTCGGTCGAGGTGCAGGCGACGCTCGACCAACACGCGCTCGCCGACCTCAACCGAGCGGCCGGCACCGTCATCATCCCGTCCGTCCAGTACGTCACCGCCCGGGTCGAGCAGCCCCAACTCGGCAGCTACGTACGGCTGCGGATCACCGACGACTGGCACCCCGCGCCCGGCCTGGACGCCCGCTACCGCGTGGTCGGCCTACGGGTCGCCCCTGAGGAGCGCGGCCGGCCCGAGGCGACCGATCTCTACCTGGAGGCCGCCTGATGTCCCCCAACGTGCCGCAGGACCTGCTCGACCAGATCCGCAAGATGGACGACCGCCTGAGGATGGTCGAGGGCCGGGCCCAGATCCGGCCGGCACTGTCCCAGATCCTCGGCGACGTCACGATCGGCGAAGGCGGGAGGCTGATCGTCAAGACCCCGGGCGGGCAGACGATCCTCTACATCGGCCGCATCGACCCCGATCACCCCGACGGCTCCGACCAGCAGGGTCTCATCGTCCGTCGCGAGGACGGAACGGTGGCGATCAGCGTGTGGACCAGTGCCGGCAGCGGCGTGCAGCCGGTAGTGATCTGGGACCACAACGGGAAGGGCATCTTCGCCGAGGACCTGGTCGGCGGAGGCCTGGCCGCACCCAACTTCGGCAGCGATGCATGGTACGGCGTCACCGAGGCGCCCGCCTGGACCACCAGCTCAACGTCGTTCGTGACCTGCATGTCATTGCCCTGGAAGAAGTGGCATCCGCGCGTGCAGGGCTCCTACTTGGCCCGCTGCTCGGACGCGTCAACGTCGGGCGAGATCAGGCTGGTTGACGGGTCCGGGTCGGTCATTGGACAGGCCACCCTGGCAGCCGGGGCCTACACCGTCAGCAGCGTCACGGGCAGCGTCACCGGCACGCTCGGAGGCGACCAGTTCCTGACCTGGCAGGCTCGCGTGACCGCCGGACCGGGCACCGTGGGCGTGCGCGGCCTGTCCACCTGGGGCGTGCAGTCCTAGCTGGTGGCGTACGGCGGCGGGCCCGTCGGCGCATTGGGGTCCGGAACGATCGACGGAGGCGTCCCGTTGTCAGCGGTTCCGGTCCCTCCGGGGTTCTGGCCGCCGGGCGGGGGCGTGGTGGTCGGCGGGGTGGTGGGCTCCTGCTGGGTGGTCACCTTGCTGGTCTCCTTCGCGGTGGTCTTCGGCTTGACGGCCTGGCTCGGCGAGCTGGCGGCCGTCGGGGTGGGGCTCGGCGCGGCGGTCGGCACCGTGGTGGGGCTGGCCGACGGGCTCGCGCTCGGGGTGGTAGGCGCGCTGCTCGACAGGTCGGCGACCTGCACCACCGTCTGCGTCTCCTGCTTGTCGTCCCCGCGCGCGCTGAGTGCCGCTGCCGTGGCAGAACCAGCCACGATCACCCCCGCCGCCCCGATGATCGCCCACGTCTGCCGCTTCAACACGCGCTCCCCCTAAGTCAGTTGGTGTGCCCCCGACGGTACCCGCGTCAGCCGACAGTTGTCCGACTCAACAGCTCCTCAACTCGCCCCCGCGCTGCTCCGGCCGGGGGCTTCGTCATGCCCAGGAGGCACCATGCAGTACGTATCCCGAGCCGAGCGCGGCGCTCCGGCACCGAAGCGCGACTTCACCAACATCGACAGCACGCGTGGCGTGAAGGTCCACTACGAGGGGACCGAGGTCCCCGCCGGCCTCGCCGCCCCGGACCAGCACGGCCAGTGTGCGGCCCGCGTCAACGCCATCGAGCAGTCCCACCTCAACCACCCCACCGAGAACTACATCTCGATCGCCTACAGCGCGATGGTGTGCCCGCACGGCACCGTGTACGAGGGCCGCGGCCTCCACCATCTCCAGGCCGCCAACGGACCGGGCCTTAACTCGCAGCACTACTCCGTGTGCGCGATGCTCGGCGACTCCGGGCTGACCGAGCCCACGGACGCCCAGCTGCACGGCCTGCGCGACGCGGTCGAGTGGTTCCAGCGCGACGGCGGCGCGGGCCCGGAGATCAAGGGCCACCGGGACGGCTACGCCACCAGCTGCCCGGGCGGCCCGCTCTACGCCTGGGTGCAGGCCGGTGCCCCGCGGCCGGGCAGCACCGCACCGGCCCCGCGGCCCACCCCGTCTGCGGCGCCGTCCGGCCCGGACTGGCCCGGCGTGTACCTGCGCGCCACCACCCACCACGAGGCCGCCCGGATCTGGCAGCAGCGGATGCGTGAACGCGGTTGGCCGATCGACGTGGACGGCTGGTTCGGCCCGGCCTCCGCCGAGACGGCCCGGCGCTTCCAGCAGGACTCCACCGCGCACGGCTGGCCGCTCGACGCAGACGGCGTCGTCGGCCCGGCCACCTGGGCCGCCTCCTGGAACCGGCCCATCAGCTGAACGCCCAACACCGCAACCTGAACGAGGAGTTCACCATGAAGGACAGCACCCGTCGCACCATCCGAACCAGTTGCCAGACCGGCCTCGCTCTGGCCGCCGGCCTGCCGCTGATCGTGGACGCCGCCGGGGTCCCCGGCACACTGCCCGGCCTCGGTGTCACCCTCGCGGTGGCCGCTGGCGTCACGCGAGTGATGGCGCTGCCCCTGATCGACCGGATCCTGCCGCACTGGCTGCGATCCGCTCACCCTGACGACCAGCTGCCGGGCGGCAACCGGTGACCTCGACGAGCGCCGACCCCGGCGTCTACATCTCCCCTGCCCAGACTCACGCGGAGGTGAGGCGGATCGCGGACGGGCAGATCCGGATGGAGAGCAAGCTAGACCGGTGGATCGACGATCAACGCGAGCACCGGGAGACGACTGCGGACCATGAGGTCCGGCTCCGTCGTCTTGAGGCTGGCCGCTGGCCACTGCCTGCGCTTGGCGCCCTCGTCAGCCTGGCAGCTCTGGCCATCGCCGCGTACGGCGCACTCGGCCGCTGAACACCGAGCCCCCGCCTGGCCTATGGGCTGGGCGGGGGAGGCGTCGGCATACTCAGGAACTCAGATCATCGAACACAAGTCCGATTGCCTCTAAGATCGCGAGCGCGTGGGGGCGAACTTCAACACGGGGCCTCCGGATGCTTCAACCTTAGCTATTGACGTGATATTTTCACGCCTATGGTTAATGTCGATGTTGAGCGGGTTCGGGCTGCCATGGCAGACCTGTGCGAGCCCCTGCACGATGCGTTCGCCTGGGCGGAGCAGAAGCGCCGCCGACGCCTGCGTGAACTGACCGACCCTTCCTATCGCTGGCTCGGCACCCACCTGATCCGCGGTTTCGCTCACCATCGGCTATCCAAAGCCGACTTGGGGGTGTGGTCGCTCACGGGCAAGCACTCCCGCAATGGCGAGCTCTGGCTCGGCGACGGAGACTACCGAGTCCGCGTCCTCCACTCCGCGGACGAGGATGCCGTGCCCGCCCCCGGCAATAATCTCCAGCGGCGCGCCTTCTACCTGAACCCGCCGCTGGCGGAGTACTCCGAGGAGCCGCTGTTCGGACCGGTCAATGACCAACTTCTCACCCTCTGGCGGATCGATCCTGGCAGCGGTGCCCCGTTTTTCCGTGTGGTGCGGCCGGTCGGCCTCTGGAAGTTCGGCGCCACCGCCAAGACCGATCTAGACTTCCTGCTGCCAGAGACCGCATCTGAGCTGCATGAACTGTACTTCCAGCCGCACGACGATGAGCTGGAACTTGAACTTCCGAAGGAGGAACCGGGTCATGGTCACGGTGCCAGGGGCTTCTCCGGCTGAGCGCCTGCGCACCCTGCGGGAGATGTTGGGCCTCACCCAGGGCGAGATGGCCACGATGGCTGGCCTCAGTCCCGCGTGGATCTCCAGTGTCGAAACGCAGGCCCGTGAGGCGACGGAAGACGGCCTGCGTGCCATCGCCAGCGGCACCGGTACCCCGATGTCGTTCTTCTCCGCAGCGCCGTCAACCGTGCCGTTGGACTCACTGCGGTTCCGGAAGACGGCAGGCGCCAGTCGGACCGTCACCAAGCGGATCACTGCGTTCTACAGCGAGAGCTACCGGGTCACCGAACACCTGCTGGAGTTCCAGGGGTACCCGCCACCGCCGCTGCCGATGGCGACGAACGAGTTGCTGGACGACGAGGACATCGAGCAGTTCGCCGCGGCCACCCGACAGGCACTTCGCCTGGCGCCGGACAAGCCGATCCCGCACATGACGCGCGCACTGGAGCGGTCGGGGGTGGCGGTCGCCCCGATCGTGCTCACCGACCCAGCTGGGGAACAGCAGCGCGCGACCACTAACCACTTCGGCGTGTCGTACTGGGGCGGGATTGGCGAGGGGGCCCTGGTCGGGTACTTCCCCGGGTCGAGCGGGGACCGGGACCGGTTCACCTTGGCCCACGAACTCGGCCACCTAGTACTGCACACCTTCCGGCCGCAGGCAGTCGACCCCGAGGGGGAGGCGAACCGATTCGCCGGGGCTTTCCTGGTGCCGTATGAGCGCGCAGTCACGGAGATCACCGATCGGCTGTCCTTGAATGGGTATGCCCGATTGAAGGCCACGTGGGGCGTCTCGATCCAAGCGCTGATCATGCGTGGGGCAGTGGTCGGCACGATCAACGAAAGCCGAAAGCGCTCCCTCTTCGTGCAGCTGACTCAGCGCGGCTGGCGCAAGGAGGAACCAGTTCCGGTCGGCAAGGAAGAGCCACTGCTGATCTGGAACCTGCTAACCAGGCGGTTCGGGGAGAAGCCGTATGTGCCGGCGGCCGAGGAGTTGGCGATTCATCCGACGGTGCTCAGGTCGATTGCTCCAACGCCTGGGAGCAGCTCGTCGAATGCTCAACCTCCGTCTCGTGGGGGAGGCTCGGTGGTGGAGTTCCGCCGCAGGCACCCCAATCTGAGCGCCTCTGACGGTCCGAGCCGACTGGCCCACTGAATGCCACCGCCCTGCTTCTCCTTCGGGAGGGGCGGGGCGGCTTCGTTGCACCCCTGGCTCTGCGTGGCCCCGACGGCGAGGGCTCCTGCCGCTGGCCTAGTCGAACAAAGGTTCGTATGGTGGGAGATGTGAACCGTCCCCCACCTGCGCCGTTCTCTGGCTCGCTTCTCCCCGCGTACGAGCCGGGTGACGCGCGGGAGAGCCCGGCCCGGCCAGTGAGCGGCCCGGACCCGCGCCGCGACCGGACGGCCTTCACCCCGGTGTGGCTGCGCGCCGGCGGCCAGTGGCGGACCGGCCTGCTGCTGTATTGGCGGCAGTACCAGGACGATCCGCAGTGGCAGGTGACGATCCAGTTCGGCGACGTCCCCGGCTACGAGAGCGGCTGGTACCAGTACGACCCCGCCGCGGTGGTGCCCGTCCCCGTGCCGGAGGACTCGCCGGCGGCGGACACCGTGCTGACCGACCGGCCGGAGCCCGGGACCGGGCGCACCGTCCGGACGGGCTGGCGGCTGTTGTGGGTCCGCCGGGTCGGGCGCTGGATCGGGGTCCGGCAGCTCGCCTGGCACCAGCTGCTCGGCGGGCCCTGGATCGCCGAGGTTCAGGCGACGTCCGAGGTTCTGACCGGCGAGTACAGGGCGCGCTCGCACTACGTGGTCTACGACCCGGTCACCGTCCGGCCCGTCCCCGACCACCCTGACACCGCCGCCCTGACCGACACGGCCACAGGGCGCGCGCAGTGAGCCTGACCGACCGCCGGCCGACCGCCCCGCTACCCGAGGAGCACGAGCGGCTGGCCGAGCTGCTCGCCGTCACCTCACCCACGCACCGCGCCCACGCCGGACAGCTGCAGACCGTGCCGGTGCTGGACGCGCTGCGGCCGCTGCTACCCGCCGGTGCGCTGGTGCCGGGTCAGGTGGTGCAGTCCACCGATCCGGGGCTGCGACTGGCGCTGGTAGCCGGGATGCACGCCGCCGACGAGCACGGAGCGGACTGGCTCGCCATCCTCAACGGCGTGGACGTCGGGCTCGCCGCGCTCGCTGGCCTCGGCGCGGAGCTGGACCGGATCCTGCTCGTGGACCGGGCCGGGGCGGCCACGGCCGAGGTGATTTCCGCGCTTGCGCCCGCGGTGCCGCTGATCCTGGTCGAGGGCGACGACGCCCCGGACCCGGTGCTCGCCCGGCGCCTGACCGCACTCCTGCGGCGCCACCACTGCACCCTGGTGACCGCCGCGCCGTGGCCCGGCCAGCACCTGCGGCTCGACGTCGTCGACCCGGTGTGGCACGGCATCGGTGACGGGCACGGACAGATCACCGGCCGCGACATCACCGTGCTGGTCAGCGGCCGCGGCAGCGCCGGCGCGGGCTCAGCACACCGGCTCGCCCTGCCAACCGAGGACGGCCGGGTCGTTCACCTCGGCAGGGCACAGGCCCGCACCGGCCTCCGGGACGACCTGGCCCGGAGCCTGTAGGCCCCGTTGAAGCTACGCAGTCGCTCGCTACACCGCAGCGGGCTCGGCGGCCGCCTCGAGGAGCGCTGCCTGAACGGCCCAGCGGCGGGACGGGTCTCCGGCCACCTCGGCCACTCGGGCGCGAACTTCGGCGGCCGCCTCGCCGCGGGCCTGCCTGAGCTTGGCGAGCTGGTCGTCCGCGCGTCCGGGGTCGTCCGGGGTGGTCGGGAGCGGGGGCCGGCCGTGTTCGGCTTCGTGCTGCTCGATCTGGGCGATCCGCTCGTGGACCGCCTGGTCGGCGGCGGCCCATTGGCGGTGCAGGTCGATCAGGTCTGCGGGGATCTCGATGGGTGTGTCGCTCACGTGCGCGATCGTAGGCCCGGCCACCGACAGCCCGACGGACCGGCGCGCGAGACTGCTATGACAAGATCACGCGCATGACCAGCGAGTGGGCCGTTCACGGCAGTCGGACCATCTACACCAGCCCCTGGGTCGAGCTTGACCTGGTGGACGTCGAGCCCCCAGGGCAGCCCAGGTACGAACACCATCTGGTGAAGTGGGCCCCGGTAGCGGCGACCGTGGTCCTGGACGACCAGCTCCGAGTGCTCATGATGTGGCGCCACCGCTTCGCCACCAACACCTGGAACTGGGAAATCCCCTCCGGCATCGTGGAGGACGGCGAGGCCCTCGAGGCCGCCGCCGCCCGCGAGGTCGAAGAGGAGACCGGCTGGCGGGTCGACTCCGTGGAGCCTCTGGCCTACAACCAGCCCGTTGGCGGGATGAGCAACGCAGAGCACCACGTCTTCCTTGCCCACGGCGCCGAGTACATCGCCCCACCCGTCGACACCCACGAAGCGGACCGTATCGAGTGGATCCCCCTCGATCGCATCCAGGACATGATCGACCGCCGCGAGATCGTCGCCGGAGTCGCTGTCACCGGCCTCCTCCAGCTCCTCGCCCGGCGCCCTACGCCGTCAGCACCCGAGGCGCCCTGACTGCCTCGGCCAGTTCACGCACAGCGGCCGTCCGGCCGGCCCGGGCCGGGATTGTTGCGGCGATCTCCCGCGCCCGGGTCACCACGATGCCGGTTCGGTGCTCTGCGGGCAGCCGCTCCAGCGTCTGGAGCCCGACCTGCGCGGCGGTGGTGACCTCACCAACGTTGATCAGGCCAGCCGCCTGGTCCAGGGCGATCAGTGCCCGGTCGAGGTACTCGGCGGGGGCGTACATCGTCAGTGCCGTGTCGAGGGCCGCCTGCGCCCGGCGGGTGTCGCCGAGCGTGGTGTGCATGCTGCCGATGTGCCACTGCAGTTGGCGGGCGGTGTAGCCGTAAGCCGTGTCGTCGGTCTGGGTGTGGTCCAGTCTCGCGAACGCCTGCTCGGCGAGGCGCATGGCCTGCCGGGCGTCGTCGGCGCGGCCGAGCCGAGCGAGCGCCCGGGCCTCCAACGACGGTGCCCACGCGGCAGTTGCGCTCGGGGTCCCGCCGGCCACCATTCGGGCCCGCTCTGCGAGGTCTGCGGCCGCCCGTGGCGAGCCGTAGTAGAAGGGGATGACCGCCTCTCGGGCGATCAGCCATGCCCGCAGGCCGCGGTCGGCGGTCTCTTCTGCGGCCAGCTGCGCGCACCGGAACCAGCTCCTCGCCTCGCGCTGTTCGCCGAGCGCCACCAACGCGATTCCTGCGGTGCCGGCCAGCTGAGCGGCCACGTGGCACAGCCGTGTCCGGTAGTCGGCGGCCTGTCGCTGTTCGAGAAGTTGCTGCACCTCCACGAAGTCCAGGACCGACTCGGCCAGCAGCTCGCGCGGCGGCCGCATCTGGTAGGCGTGCCCGTACTCAGCGGCCGAGCGCTCCCACTGCTCCATCGTTAGCTCGCTCACGCTCTCGGTGAGGGCCTCGGCCAGGCTCTGGCGGACACCGGCGAGGGTGGCGAGGACTGGCTGAGACAGGCTAACTCCAGCGCCGTGGAGGAGAGATCGCAGTATCTGCTGCCGCTCCTCCTGGCGCGGATCGCGCCCTCGGGCCGGTCGGGGGCCCGGAGCTTCCTCCTCCAGGGAAACGGAGTCGGCAGCGGCAGCAGGCGTGTAGTCGACAGCGAAGCCGAGCCGGTCAGGCCGGGTTTCGTACAGAGCGCAGAGCCCGTCGAGGTGCGCGGGACCGGGGCGTGCGGTCCTGGCCTCCCAGCTTGAGAGCTGCTGCACCGTCAGGCGGCCTCGCAGCAGCGCGTATGCGGTGACCGCAGCGTCCAGGGTCCAGCCTCGGGCGAGCCGATGGCTCTGCAGCAGCGAGACCTCACAGGTGGTGCTGATGCGCTGAACGAGCTGCCACGATTCCCAGCCGCTCGCAGATGCCTCTGCGCGAAGGCGGGCGGCGGCGGGGCGAGGGTTGATGCGGGACACGGTGGCTCCAGAGCTGTGGGCCTGACGGTGTCTCACCACGGTAGCGGTCCGACTGGCATCTGAACTCGGCTATCACGACGCACTCGTGATGAGCTGCCTGCTCATCACGACTTCCGTATGAACGAAGCTGCTCATCATGAATAGGTCGTCATGGTGCGGCAGGGCAGGCCCGCCGATGCTCCTCCCATGACATCTGCGTCCCCCGCCCCGGCGGCCGTGCTCGTCACGCTCCGGCCCCTCACCGGGGACGAGTGCGAGATCGAGATCACCAGCGAGCAGCTCCACGGCCGCCGCTGCATCGGCTGCGGCACCGACCACCAGCTGGTCGACGCCGGCCACGTCTACACCCCGACCGGGGAAGCGCCCCTCGGCTGGGCCGTGAGGTCGTGCGCACCGTGCATGGCGGCCGACTGATGACCGCCGTTTCGCTCCCGAACTACCGAGTCGACGGCGAGTTCGCGCTTCCCGGGGTCGCCTTCACCGTCGACTGCCGCCGGGACGGCCAGTACATATCCGTCGAGTGCCAGGCCGGCGCCCACCACGGCTGCCCCGGCGGCATCCGCGAGACGGCCGGCAGCCCGGCCCTGGTCTGCGACTGCCCGGTGAGCACCTGCGCGTGCTGCCGACCGCTGCGGCTCCACCTGGTCCCCTCCACCTGACGACCCGCCACCCAGACGAGAGGCGAGCCATGGGCATCACCCGCCGGTACCGGCACATGAACTGGACCACCACCCCCGACCTCGAGCCGGACGCCCCGCCCACCCTGCACCTCTTCCAGTGCAACGGCGAGAACGAGCAGGGCATCCTCTGCGGCCAGCAGTCCGCCGCTGGCGAGGACTTCGAGGCCGCCCGCAGCTGGTCGTTCCAGCACCTACAGGCGAATCCGGACCACCGCAGCTACAGCCACGTGCTGTCCCGGCCGTGGCGGATGATCCCCGAGATCGAACCTGACCCGGAGCCGATCGTCCCGCTGTCGGAGACGGCCTGTGGCTGACCGGTACGAGCCGCGCCCGCTGCCCGGGCTGGGGCGCGCGCTGCAGATGTGGGGCGTATGGGACCACCAGCACCGCGACTGGGTCCGCCGAATCGGGACCGGCGCCGGGACCGGCGAGCCCGAACCGTTCACCTCCGAAATCCGGGTTGAGCTCTGGATCGCCCAGCAGACCGACACCACACCCACCACCAAGAAGAGGAGCACCCGTGTCCACACCTGAGCCCGATGACCTGTGGGAGCCCGACCCGCTGCTGGACCTCGCGGCCGCTCTCGGTTCCGCAGCGAACGCCGCGACCGATCCGAACTCCACCCCCGAGCAGCAGCAGGCCGCGCTCGGCTTCCTCGACTCCTTGCCGTCCGTCGACCGGACCGGCAAGTGAGCGGCACCGTTCCCGGCGGGGAGGCCCGGGGCTGGCACGAGCCCCGGCGCGGCACCCGTGGCCCGACCCGCGCGCACCCGCGCCTGACGGTCCGACACCCGTGCGAGCCACAGATCGACCAGCAGGAGGAGGACCAGGTGGACCAGGGCCAGCGTGACCCGAGCCAGCCCCGGCCCGACGGCGGCCCCACGGCACCGCCCGCCGGCCCGTCCCAGCCGACACCCCCGACGCAGCCCGCCGAGTAGGGCACGAGCGCCCGGCCGCATACCGGCCGGGCGCTCCGCGTCCAACCAACCTGACCCGCCCATAATTCAGAAGTAAGCACTGGAGCACGTCCTGAGCACCTGCACCGTCACCCTCGACGGAGTCCCCGCCCCGAAGCCACACCACACCCTCGACGCGGCGATTACAGCAGTCGAGGAACACCTCGCTCACCTGCCGCTCGACCGCGCACAGCGGGTCGCGTACGCCACCCTGCTCGGCACCGAGAACGGCCGCAGCCTTGTGGCCAGCTTCGTCCGGCGCGACGGCAAGTACTCCCTGACCTACGCGTCCGAAGGCCGGGAGCACACCATCGTGATCTCCTACTCGACCTGATCCACCAAGCCGTCCTGGAAGACCAGGTCGTTCTTCCCCCACCAGTGCATCAACTGCGGCAGCGATCCAGCCCCCACCGCCTCCCGCGCCAGCTTGAGCTGGAGCACCACCGTCCGAGTGGATATCCCGATTCGCGCGGCCACCGCAGCCTGATCAAGCCCGTCAGCCGTAAGGCGAAGAGCCCGCTGCTGCATTGGGGTGAGGAGCGGGAGGGCCTGCTTGCCGTCCCACGGCGTCGCCGCCGCCCACGTGCGTTCGAAGCTGTCGACCACGTGCGCGACCAAGCCCTCGTCATAGAGGAAGAACGCGCGGACGGGCACCTCACCCTCGCCTGTCCACGGTGTGAGTACGTCGACCACCGCTACCTGGCGATCGATCACCGTTGCGCGGGCGAACGGCGAGGCGCTTGTCCGGATCTGCGCGCCAGCCGTGGTCATCGTGGCGGTCCACATGCCCATGGGTTCGTCGGCCCGAGCAGCAGTCGGATAGACGGTGCGCATCTGGGCGCCACCGGCCAGCACTTCGAGGTCGCGGCGGTAGGACAGGGCCAGCAGTTCGTGTGGCCGGGAGTTCCGGGGCACGGCCGTCAGCAGTTCTTCCGCGCAACCGGCAAGGAGCGGGGTGAGTCGATCCTGGATGACCTGAAGACCTGTCAGGTACTCGTAGCCACCACCGTGGTCAGACCGCTGAGCCCGCCTGTAGGCGGTGGACAGCTCGCGGAGCTGCTTCGGAAGAAAGGTGGCCTGTTCCAGCATGGTGCTCGCCACGGCCTGCATGGTGGTCTGCCAGTGGTGGCCAATGGGCTCCGGGTCAAGTGGGAGGTAATGCCCAGGGCGACTGACGTCGGGCGTTACGAGCCGAAGGCTCATCAGATGGTCCAGATCGGACCCGGCCGGCGCGGCCGAGTTCCCAGCGAGGATGTCGAGGTAGAGCTGCCGAGTCTCCTTTTTCAGCAACGCTTCAGCATTCAAGTTGTCCGACTTGGGCATTTCGCCCCCCTTTGATCCTTGCCGAATTCGGAGCCTTCCAAAGTCTGGATCAGGAGTCCTTGAAATGACAACGGCCCACCCGAACACTGGTGCGTACGGGGAGTGACCAACCGTCCCTCCCGCCACAACTGCTGACGCAGTGAAAGGGGTCACCCATGCTCGTTCGCAGATCGCTCGCCCAAGCCGCCGCGGCGCTCCTCGCTGGAGCCGCGCTCGTCGGCGGGGCAGCGGTTCTCACCACTACGTCCACGCCGCCGGCGGTCGCCGATTCCAGCTGGGGTGGCATCGTCGCCCCGCAGCCGAGCCCGACGCCGACCAGCACCCAGATCGTCGCGCTCGGCAGCGACTCCAGCTGGGGCGGCTGACCAGAATCAACCCGGCCGGCCAGCACGACCATGCTGACCGGCCGGGCCCTGTACCCCCGATGGCAGTGCCCGCTAGGAACAGGCGCTGGCATCGGGAACCTGAGGTCCGAGGGTGCCATCCCGCAAGGGTGCTCGCATCCTACTGACCTCGCGCTCGCCGCATACCCGTCACCCGGCGGGAACTTGGCGACGCGGCACCGGGGAGGCGACCTGACCCCCCTCCACCCCTGGTGCCGATGAGCCCCCAGGCGCCCACTCACGCCTGGGGGCTCTCGCTTGCCCACAAGTCGGCTCACCTGCACGTTCCCCTAGATCATTTAGTGGGAATTTAGTGGGCAAAGTCGTGTAGCAGTCCCGTATTCAGACCGAGAGGGACTGTAGACAGACCGGGAGTCAAGCAGAAGGCCCAGGCTCGGACTTACGTCCTGACCTGGGCCTTTGCGTCATCTTCGCTGCTCGCGAGGGGTGGGCGCAGACGGTTTCGAACCGCCGACATCCGCCTTGTAAGGGCGGCGCTCTACCGCTGAGCTATGCGCCCCCGTCGCGGCGCGCCGGAGGTCCGGCGGCGTACGACGAGAGCCAAGAGTACCTGGTCCCGGGAGTGCTCCGCCGCAGGTATTCGGGGGGTGGGGGCAAGCTGGGACCGAAGGGGGTGCCGGGATCGTGGGGGGATCGGTGAGAATGGGGCGAGGCGAGCGGACCGGACTGGGAGCGTGGGCGTGAGGGTGGCCGGTGGCGGCGGCGGGCGGGGTGGCTGGTGGCGGCGGGCCGATACGCAGCGGGCGGAGGCGGTGGCCGCCAGGGATGCGGCGCAGCAGGCGTTCTACGAGCTGGACTCCACCCAGCGGGAGGTCGAGCTCGCGGTCGAGACGGTCCGCGCCGCCGAGGACGACCGGACGGCCCGTCAGGCGCTCACCGACTTCCAGCGGCTCTCCGGCCGGGTCAACGAGGTCAGCGTCGAGTACCTGGCCGCGCTGGACGCGCACGACCTGGAGGACCAGGAGCTGGACGCGGCGGCCGCAGGCCAGGCCCGCCGGCAACTGGATCAGGCCAAGCAGAAGCTAACCGGTACGCAGGCCGAGCTGACCGGTTTCCTGACCCGGTTGCAGCCGCTGCTCCAGCACGCCGAGGCCCAGCTGATCCGGGTCACCCCGGCGGTGGAGCGGGCCAAGCGGGCACTGTTGGGGGCGACCACCGCGCTGGAGGCGGTGCGCTCGGCGGGGTTGAAGGCGGACGACCTGGCGGCCCGACTGGCCGAGCTGGCACCGGAGTTGACCAGGCTGAACGAGGGCGCGGGCCGGCACGGCGTGGCGCCGACGCTCAAGCGGGCCGAGGACGTGGCGCTGCGCGCCGACGCGATCCGGATCTCGGCCGAGCAACGGCCGGAGAAGGCCAAGGAGATCGACCGCAGGGTCGGCAGCCTGCGGACCAGGATCCAGGCGCTGGAGACGAAGAGCGAGAGCATCGAGCCCGCGCTGAGCGAGCTGCGCCGCCGGTTCAGCCTGGCCTGCTGGCAGGACCTGCAGCACGTACCCGAGCAGGCGACCCAGGCGGTCGGCGCCGCCCGGGCCAAGCTGACCGAGGCGGTCCGGGCCAGGGACGAGCAGCGCTGGCCGGACGCGACCGGGGCGATCGGGACGGTACGGGCGCTGCTGGAGAGTGCGGACGAGGCGATCGCGGCGGTGCACGGGCGGCTGCGGCAGCTCAACGAGGTCTCGCACAACCCGCACCAGGAGATCGAGCGGGCCAGGTTCGCGGTCCGGGACGCCCAGCGGCTGGCGATGGCCGGACGGCAGACGCCGGACCCGCGGCACGCGGCCCCGCTGGACGCCGCGGTGGCCCGGCTGGACCGGGCGGTGGCGACGCTCGAGGAGGCCGGGCGGCACCCCGACTACTGGCACTTCCTGACCGAGCTGACCGCGGTCCGGGACACCGCCGCCGAGGTGGTCGCACTGATCCGGGGCACGCACAGCTAGCCGGAGGGGAAGTGACGGCGATCACATTACCCACCGGTAACTTCCTTGCTAGAGTCGCCCCATGGCACGCAAGCGCACCCTGAGCGCCACCACCTTCCGGCGCGGGATCAACCTCTGGCCGCCGTTCCTGTTCGCGGGCATCCGGGTCCTCGCGGTCTCGCCGGACTTCCGCTCCGCGAAGGTCAGGCTGCGGCTGCGCTGGTTCAACCGGAACTGGGTCGGCACCCACTTCGGCGGCTCGATCTTCGCGATGACCGACCCGTTCTGGATGCTGCTGGTGATGCAGAACCTGGGCCCGGGCTACGTGGTCTGGGACGCCGCCGCCGAGATCGAGTTCGTCTCCCCCGGGCGCGGCGACGTCTTCGCCGAGTTCGTGCTCACCGAGGACCGGCTGACCGAGATCCGCGAGCTCACGGCGGAGGGCAAGAAGGCGCTGGTCTGGTTCCACACCGAGGTGCTGGCGGCGGACGGCTCGGTGGTCGCCAAGCTGCGCAAGCAGGTGTACGTCCGGGAGAAGCGCAAGTCCGACTGACACCAAGTCGGCCGGCACTGGGTACGCTGCGGGCATGCCTCGCTACGACTTCCGCTGCCGCACCTGCGGCGCCACGTTCGAACTCCGCCGCGCCATGGCCCAGGCCAACGACCCGGCCCTCTGCCCGCAGGGGCACACCGACACCGTCAAGCTGCTCTCCGCCGTCGCGGTGACCGGCGCCGGCGGCAGTGCAGGCAGCGCGCCGCAGCAGCCCTCGGGTGGCGGCTGCTGCGGCGGTGGCTGCTGCGGCTAGCTGAAGTGATGCGGGGCCCGCGCAAGAAACGCGGGCCCCTACGTCACGAACCCGCCTGAGCCACCCCAGCGGGCGTCACCACGCCGACCGCCGCCAGGAACTGCCGGACGATCTCCTCCCCCGCCGCCACCCCGATCTGGGTCAGCGCGGTCACCCCGGGCGCCGTCCAGCCCGCGTCGGCGAGTTCGCCGTGACCGGGGCGCCAGCCGTGGTCGGCGGCCAGCAGCAGGTCCGCGTCCAGCAGCGAGTCACCGGCCGAGAGCACGGTGGCCTGACGGCCGGACGCCACGCCGACCCGGCGTTCGACCTCCGCCAGGGCCGAGCTCTTGCTGAGCGGGGTGGGCACCGCGTACACCTTGCGGCCCTGCAGTGAGACCGACCAGCCGCGCTCGGCGCACCAGCCGGTGAGCTCCTCGACCCAGCCGGCGGGCAGCATGGCCCGCTCGACCACCAGGTAGGCGAACAGGTTGTCGGCCACCCGGCGCTTGTGGGTCCACTCCGGGTCGGCGCTCACCGCGAGGTGCTCGACCACCTCGGCCAGCGGCGAACTGCCGCTCTTCAGACGGGACTTGACCTCGGACTGCCAGTCCTTGTCCGGGACGCCGCCGACCAGCAGCTGCCCGCCGTTGGCGCAGATCGCGTACGGCGGCACCCAACCGGGCGTCGGGCCTGGCAGGTTGACCCGCTCGTACTGGGCCCTGGTCCGGGTGGTGGCCGGCACGAAGACCGCTCGCTGGACCAGCTCGACCAGCAGCTCGGCGGCCTGCTCGGTCATGAAGGAGAGCGCCTTGCCGTCGTGCACCTCGACCGAGAGCAGCCGGGGGGCCAGCCGGTCGGGCACGTCCAGGGCGAGGGCCCGGTTGGAGTAGATGAGGGTACGGTCCAGATCGCTGGCGACTATGAACTGACGGTCCATCAGTGCTCCACCTTGACTGCCGTGCCGTCGGCGCCGGTCGCGCCGCGGCTGAAACGGGGGTGGATCAGCCCGACGCAGGAGTACGGCAGGTCGTCCACCTCCTCGACGAACACGCCGCGCTGGGCGGCGAGCAGACGGACGTGGTCCAGGTCGGCTCCGGTGCCGCGCTTGGCCAGGATCCGCCACGGCACCCGCCGCAGCAGCACCCGGGTGGTCTCGCCGACCCCGGGCTTGACCAGGTTGACGCTGTCGATGCCGTACTCGGTGCTGATCCGCTCCATCGCGGCCCAGCCGGCCCAGTCCGGGGTCCGGTCGACCACGGCCAGCTCGTCGGCGGCCTTCACCGCGTCGGCGTGCACAGCAGTGAATCGGCCGGCCACCGCCTCGACGAAGCCGCGCGAGACGTCCGCCCCGGCCAGCTCGCGGTAGTACTTGGCGCCGTGGAAGTCGTTCGGGCCGATCAGGTCGGACCGCAGCACGGTGCGCGAAATCAGGCCGGAGACCGTGGAGTTGAGGCAGGCGGAGGGGATCAGGAAGTCGTCCCGGGTGCCGTACGTACGCACGCAGCGACCCGGGTCGGAGAGCACCGCGAGCTCGGGGTCGAACGGCATGCCCTCCAGCGCGGCGGCCAACTCCCGGGTGATGGCGCCCTTTCCGGTCCAGCCGTCCACGAAGACCACCTGGCGGGAGTCGTGCCGCTCGGCCAGGTAGCGGAGCGCGACCGGGTCGATGCCCTTGCCGCGGATGATCGAGACCGCGTAGTGGGGGGTGTCCAGACCGTGCGCGAAGGCGAACCAGCGGCGCAGCAGGATGCCGACCGGCGTACCGGCCCTGGCCAGCGAGGCGAACACCAACTCGCTTCCAGCCCCCAGGCGTTCGCGGCGCAGCGTCTCGGCCACGGTGCCGACCGCGAGCGCGATCCGGTCCACCGAAGTGGTCAGCGCCTGCTGGAACAGCTCCTGATACTCGGGGCTCGGCTGGTACTCGACCGGCAGCGACTCGGCGTAGTGCGCACCACCGGACTGGACCGCCTCCTCGCGCTCCTCGGTGGGCGCCTCCAGCGCGACCTCGGAGAGGTCGGTGAGCAGCCAGCTCACGTCCTCGGCCGGGTAGGAGGAGAAGGCGGGGCCGTGCAGCGGGGCGGGAGTGCTCATCGGACTCACAGACGGTAGCGGGCTCACGGGAACGGGCGGCAGCGGGCTCACAGAAACGGACGGCAGCACGGCGAGCACCACCAGGTCGGTGACCCGGCGGAGTTGACGCAGCAGCGCCCGCTCGCCCTCGTGCAGGGCGGGGGTGTCGGCGGGCTGGTCGACCACCAGCACCACGGCGTCGAAGCGCCGCCCGGCGTCCTCGCCGGGCGCGACGTTGTAGGCGTACCGCTCCCCCGGCCCGTCGGCCGGGTCGTCGTGCGCGGGGAAGGCCAGCCGGGTCCGGATCGCGTAGCCGGGGTGGTCGACCGCCAGCACCGGCGAGCGGGTGGTGGTGGAGAACCGGACCTTGTCCTCGCCGATCAGCTCGCCCAGTGCGCCGGCGATCCGCAGCGGCGCGTACATCAGCTCCTCGAAGCCGAGCACCAGGACGTTGCGCCGCCCGGCCAGGGCCTCGGCCAGCGGGGCCGCGAGCTCCGGCAGCGCGGCGTCCAGCCGGCCCGCGTCGGCGGTGGAGAAGCCGTGCCGGCCGCCCTCGGGCAGCCCGGCGGGCCAGGGCAGCTCGACCCGCTGGAGCGGCGCGGACGGGCCGTCCGGCGGGGCCTGGGCCGGGGCCGCGGCGATCAGCTCGGCGGCCCGGTCCAGTACGTCGGCGGGCAGCTCGACGCCGCCGGTGGCGGTGGCCAGCAGGTCGAGCCGGGCGCCGAGCTCGGCGGCGGCCTCGGTCAGCCTGGCCCGGTCCGCCTCGGTCCGCAGGTCGACCAGGGCGACCACCACGTAGCGCGGGCGCGGGTGGCGGGCGTGCAGCGCCCGGATGGTGTTGAGCACGGTGGTGCCGGTGGAGAACTCGTCGTCCACCAGCACCAGCGGCCCGTCCCCGGCCAGGAAGTCCGGGTCGGTGGGCAGCAGCAGGTGCGAGGTGGCGTGCGAGTGCTCCTCCTCGAAGCCGCCGACCGGGGCGACCCCGGCCACCGGCCGCCGGGTGGAGTGCAGGTAGGGCGCGCCGAGGCCGTCGGCGACGCTGTGCCCGAGCGCGGTGGCGGTCTCGGCGTACCCGAGCACCACCGCGTCCGCCGCGTCCGGGCCGAGCAGCTCGCGGACCCGGCGGCCCAGCTCCACCCCGGCGCCGTGCACCACGGCGGGCCGCTGCGGCACGTGCTTGCCGAGCACCTGGGAGACCAGCAGGTGGGCCCGCTTCTTGTTCTCCCGCAGCGCGAGCCCGATCAGCTCCGGCAGTTCGGGCGAGCCGGTGAGCCGGAGACCGAGCCGCTCGGTGACCCAACCGCCGGACCACGTCCCTGATACGTCCTGAACTGCCAAAACTCCTGCTTTCTCGGTACGAACGCCCTCAAAAACCCTCGAACGCCTCGAACGGCGCGAACTGTCGACGGTAACTCAGGTGCAGAGGCAGGCACCCAGCAGCTCGGCGAAGCTGACGTCCTCGCGGGCCACCCCGAACACCTGGGCGCGCAGCATGACCCGCTCCGCCCAGGCCCGGTGCGGCTTCGCCTCGTTCATCTTGTTGGTGTACGCCGAGCGCAGCACCCCGCCGCCGCCTTCGTGCCGCTGCAGGATGTCCCGGGCGTCCGAGTACTCCTCGTGGGTGACCACGGAGAGCGCGTGCACCGCGGGGACGTGGCTGGGGTGGATGCAGGTCTTGCCCAACAGGCCGTTGGCGCGGTCGAGTTCGATCTCGCGGATCAGGCCGTCCAGGTCGTGGTCGATGATCCGCTGGCGCAGCCCCTCGGCCGGCGGGTGGGCCTCGGCGAACGGGGTCCGGCGCAGCTGGGGCTTGAACATCCGCTCCTGGACCGGGAAGTACTCCCAGACCGGCCCGGTCACGGTGTGCCCGGTGCCGTCGGCCCGGCCAAGCACGTTCACCACGTCCCCGATCACGCCCGCGACCAGCGCCACGTCGTAGGCGGTCAGGTCGGGCGAGCGGCGCAGCCCGTACGCGGAGCACAGGTCGGTCACCCCGAGCCGGACGGCGAGCACCCGCTTGCGGTACTTCTCCAGCAGCCGGGCGATGCCGAACAGCTGCTCGCGCCGGGTCTCCAGGTGGGCCAGCTCGGGCGATTCCAGCACCGGCATGGCGAACAGCCGGTGCCCGCTGGTCTCCTCGGCGGCGGTCAGCGCCTCCAGGAACGGGCCGCCGCTCTCCTCGGTGAACTTCGGCAGCACGTAGCCGGTGAGCAGCCCGACCGCCGGGCCGAGCCGGTCGGTGAGCTCGGTGATCTGCCCGGGCGTACGGACCCGGACGAAGAGCAGCGGGAGGTCGTCGCCGGGGCCGGCCGCGTACAGCTCGGTGAGCTGGGTGACCAGGTTGGCCTCGGCGGCCGGAACCTCGTGGTCGGCTATCGCGTCCTCCAGGCAGAGCACCATCGACACCACGCCCCGGGCGGCCTGCTTGCGGACGTCCACCAGCAGGGTGCTCCGGGTGGCGGGGCTGTAGAGGGTGGCGCCCAGCGCGGTGGAGAGCAGCTCGGCGGGGCTGTCCCGGTGGAACTCACCCGGCTGTTCCAGGAAGAGGCGGCTGCGGTCGGCTGCAGCGAGATGGCCGAAGTGGCGCATGGTGCTCTCCCGGGAGGTCGGAGTGTGGGCTGTCTCTGGATAGACGGACGGGCCGTCCCGAAGGTTCGCGGGACGGCTCGGTGGGGTAGGAAAGACGGTTGGGGTCGGGTGAGTTGGTGGCCGACGCCGCAAGCGGCCATCGTACGGTCGATTTCGGCCACTCCGAACACCTGAAACGTCGATTTCTCGGAAGATTACCGTCCGCGTCACAAAGGAGGCGTTCGCCGTCCAGCACCGGTGGAGCGGGTGCGGAGGAAGAGTGCAGGCCGAGCACAGGCGGACGGAGCCGGACTCCGCGTTGTCCGGAGTGGTCGGGAACCGGCAGGATGGTCCGCTATGACGCACGTGATGGCCAAGGGCGCCAACATCTCGCTGACGGCCGCCGCCGTCCGTGCCGTGCTGCGGTGGACGGCCACGGCGGGCGCACCGGACGTGGACGCCTCGGCGCTGCTGGTCGGCACCGACGGCAAGGTCCGCACGGACGCCGACTTCGTCTTCTACAACCAGCCCCGCCATCCGTCCGGCCTGGTCCGCCACCTGCCGAAGCAGCGCAGCGGCGCCGAGGTCGCCGACACCGTCGAGGTGGAGCTGGACAAGCTGCCGCCGGAGGTGGACCGGGTGGTGCTGGCCGGCTCGGCCGAGGGCGGTGCCTTCCCCGCGCTGACCGACCTGCGGGTGGTGCTGCACGACGCCGCCGCGCCGAACGGCACCGCGCCGATCGCCCAGTTCGCCTGCACCGACGCGGGCCAGGTCACCGCGCTGGTGGTGGCCGAGCTCTACCGCCGGGGCGGTGGCTGGAAGTTCCGCGCGATCGGCCAGGGGTACGCGGACGGTCTGGGCGCGCTGGCCACCGACTACGGCATCACGGTCGAGGACGACGCCGCGCACGCGCCCTCGGCCCCGCCGACCGTGGTCCCGATCACCCCGGCCACCCCGATCACCCCGCTCGCCCTGGAGCCGGAGAGCTACACACTGACCCCGGCCGCACCGCGCCCGATCCCGCCGCCCCCGCCCTACCAGCCGCAGCAGGCACCCCAGCCCCAACCGCAACCACAGCCCCAGGCACAGCCCGGGTACGGCTACCCGCCGCAGCCCCCCGCCTACCAACCCCCGGTCGCCCAGCCGCCGTTCGCGCTGCCGCCGCAGGGCCCGCAGTTCCAGCCACGCTGACGGGCCCGCTCAGGACTCCGGCGTGCTGGCCTTGTAGCCGCGCTGCCACTGCATCCCGAAGCCGTACAGCCGGTCCAGGTCGGACTGGAACCCGTGCACGTACCGAACCTCCCGACGGACCGTCAACTGCCCGTCCCCGGTGTTCTCGATCAGCACCACCGCACACGAACGGGCCGTCGCGGCCCGCTGGTCCAGCGCGATCTCCAGCCGCGGCCCGGTCTGCGGCACGATCGTCACGGTGGCGTGCGTACGGTCGAACGCCGGGGTGTCGTCGTAGATGTAGACGAAGATCAGCAGCCGCCGGAACTGGTCCTTCTTCTCCAGGTTGATGTACATCGTCTCGCCGGACGGCGCCCCGTAGACGTCGTCCCCGCTGAGCTTGATGTACGGCGGCCGCTGCAGGTCGCCGAAGTACTTGCCGAGCGGCTGCACCACCCCCGTGGTGCCGTCGGCGAGTTCGTACATGCAGGCCAGGTCGAGGTCGACGTTGACCTGCGGGCGGGAGTAGCTGTCCGGCTCCATCGGCCGCAGGATGCGCGGGCTGAGCAGCCGCTTGAGCGAGGCGCCCGGGGCGGTGGACTCGGCGGTGCGGGTGGTCCAGTGCAGGTTGACGTACAGGTAGCCGGTGGTGGCCGCCGGGCCGGTCAGGGCGTGCTGCGGCTGGGACTTGGTCAGGGTGATCTTGTACTGGCTCCCGGTGTCGAAGCTGTCACGATCCCTGCGCAGGTAATCCCAGAACGAGACCATCGCTTCCCTCCCCAGATCGGCCAGCCCACCGTACCGGACCCCTACCCAGCCGGGGGGCCGAGTCACCGTCAGATACCGGGCGTGTCACGACGGCAGATGGATAGTCACCTCCCGTAGCATGCACGCCTCCCGGACGCGATATCGTCTAGCCGCACATGTGTACCTGCCGTCACGTACGGGTACGCTCGGACCTCCTGCCGCGGCGCCGTCGACGCGCCGCCCGGTCCGACGCACCCGCCGCTGCCCCGAACTGCGGAAAGCCGAGGCCCACGCCGCGATGAACCTCACCTCCATACAGCTGGTCTGGACCGTAGTAGGTGGTTCGGCCCTGTTGTTCACCGCTCTGCTGGTGGCCGCCCTGCGGTTCAAGAACAGCAAGGTCGAATCCACCGAAGACTCCTGGGAACGCAGCGAGGAGCGCCGCCGCCGTAAGGAACTGGTCTACGGCATCTCCTCGTACGTCCTGCTGTTCTGCTGCGCGGGCGTGGCCGCCGCGCTCTCCTTCCACGGCCTGGTCGGCTTCGGTACGGAGAACCTCGGCCTGTCCGGCGGCTGGGAGTACCTGGTCCCGTTCGGTCTCGACGGCGCCGCGATGTTCTGCTCGGTGCTCGCCGTCCGCGAGGCCAGCCACGGTGACGCCGCGCTCGGCTCCCGCCTGCTGGTCTGGGTCTTCGCGATCGCCTCGGCCTGGTTCAACTGGGTGCACGCGCCGCGCGGTGGCGGCCACGACGGTGCCCCCGAGTTCTTCTCCGGGATGTCCATCTCGGCGGCGATCCTGTTCGACCGGGCGCTGAAGCAGACCCGCAAGGCCGCGCTGCGCGAGCAGGGCCTGGTGCCCCGCCCGCTGCCGCAGATCCGGATCGTCCGCTGGATGCGCGCCCCGCGCGAGACCTACGCGGCCTGGTCGCTGATGCTGCTGGAGAACGTCCGCAGCCTGGACGAGGCGGTCGACGAGGTGCGCGAGGAGCGGCAGGCCAAGATGGACGCCAAGACCCGGGCCCGCAGTGCGGACCGGCGCGAGCGGGCCGAGCTGAAGGCGATCTCCCGGGCCGGCGGCGGGGTGCTCGGCCGCGGCCGCGGCGGCCGCCAGGTGCCGGCCCTGACCGCGGGGTCCGGCGACGGACAGTCCGCTACGGAGCCTGCGCTAGCGGATGACCCGATGGCCAAGGTCGGCCCGTCCGCACTGGAGCCGGCCGCGCTGAACGCGGGCCGCCGCCCGCGGGCCGCCGTCGGCGGTGGCTCCACGGTCGACCTGACCGTGGACGACGACACCCAGTCGCTGCCCAAGCTGGACTCGCTGGACACCCTGGAGCGCAAGCTCCGGGCGATCGAGCAGCGCCTCGGCTGACGCACGACGCACGAAGGGCCCCCGACCTCAGGTCGGGGGCCCTTCCGCGTTCCTGACCCGAGGTCAGCTGCCGCCCTCCAGGGCCTGCTCACGCTTGTTGCGCAGCACCGAGGAGGCGAAGGCGGCGGCGATGAAGCCGACGCCCACCAGACCGGTGACCAGTTCCGGCACGTGGTGCTTGATCCCGACCAGCAGGATCACCGCCAGCACGCCGATCGCGTAGTGCGCGCCGTGCTCGAGGTAGACGTAGTCGTCCAGGGTGCCCTTGCGGACCAGGTAGACCGTCAGCGAGCGGATGTACATCGCGCCGATGCCCAGGCCGAGCATGATCATGAAGATGTTCTGGGTGATCGCGAACGCGCCGACCACACCGTCGAAGGAGAACGAGGCGTCCAGGACTTCGAGGTAGAGGAACAGGAAGAAGGCCGCCCGGCCGCCGACCTGGATCAGGGTCTTGCCCGACTTCTCGGCCTCCTCCTCGGCTTCGGCGTCCTCCTCGAGGCGGTGCTCGAAGACGCTGGAGAGGCCGTTCACCGCGAGGTAGGTGGCCAGGCCGAGCAGACCGGCCAGCAGCACCGTCTCGGCGTTGTCACCGGCGAACACGTTGGCCGCCACGGCGATGGTCACCAGGGCGATCACCGAGGAGAAGGCGTCCAGCTTGCCGACCTTCTCCAGCGGACGCTCCAGCCAGGAGAGCCAGTTGAAGTCCTTCTCCTCCAGGATGAAGTCCAGGAAGATCATCAGCAGGAAGATGCCACCGAAGGCCGCGATCGCCGGGTTGGCGAGCTCGAGGTAATCGCCGTAGGTGTGCCCGGCGTACTCCTTGCCCTCGTTGAGCGCCAGGTCGATCACGGTCGCGGGGTTCAGGTGCGCCGTCAGGCCGACCACCAGCAGCGGGAAGATCAGCCGCATGCCGAAGACGGCGATCAGCACGCCGACGGTCAGGAAGATCTTCTGCCAGTACGGGTTCATCCGCTTCAACACGGTGGCGTTGACCACCGCGTTGTCGAAGGAGAGCGAGATCTCCAGGATCGAGAGGATCAGCACGATGCCGAAGCCCTCCCACCCCCAGAGCAGGCCGGCGGCGATCAGGCCGGCGGCGGTGATGCCGAACGACCAGCCGAATGTACGGAGGACCACGGGAGTTGTTTACCTTTCAGGTGACAGGGGGCAGGAGGGGCGGGGGGCTACTGGACGTTGACGCCGAAGTCCAGGGCGATGCCGCGCAGGCCGGAGGCGTAGCCCTGGCCGACCGCGCGGAACTTCCACTCGCCCTGGTAGCGGTAGAGCTCACCGAAGATCATCGCAGTCTCGGTGGACGCGTCCTCGGAGAGGTCGTAGCGGGCGATCTCCTGACCGTCCGCCAGGTTCACCACCCGGATGTACGCGTTGCTGACCTGGCCGAAGTTCTGCAGCCGGGTCTCGGCGTCGTAGATCGAGACCGCGAAGACCACCTTGTCGATGGTGGCGGGCACCAGTTCGAGGTTGACCACCACGGTCTCGTCGTCACCGTCGCCGTCACCGGTCAGGTTGTCGCCCTGGTGCTCGACCGAACCCTCCGGGCTGCGCAGGTTGTTGTAGAAGACGAAGTGGTTGTCGTCCGGCACCCGGCCGCCACTGCACAGCAGCGCGCTGGCGTCCAGGTCGAAGGCGGCGCCCGTGGTGGAACGGGCGTCCCAGCCCAGACCGATCTGCACCTGCGTCAGATTCGGCGCGGCCTTGGTCAGCGAGACGTTGCCGCCCTTGGCGAGCGTGACACTCATGATGCTTCCTCCAGCTCCCCCCGTCGCCGGGGCTCCCGTCCGTACCGCACCCGGTCACGTGTGCCGTACGGTGCCGCGGGTCGCCCTCCCCGGGCGATCGACCTCCCAGGTGTACGCCCCCGCGACGCTCTCCGGGCCCTTACCGGCCCGCTGAACTTCCTGAACTCGACCCACGCCGAAGAACGGCGAAGGCCGGGGCCGATCGAAGCGCGAACGCTCCGGCCGACCCCGGCCCCAAGCCTATTCACCCTGACCAGAGGTCAGACATTGACCCCGAAGTCCTGGGCGATGCCGCGCAGGCCGGAGGCGTAACCCTGGCCGACGGCCCGGAACTTCCACTCCTCGCCGTTGCGGTACAGCTCGCCGAAGACCATCGCGGTCTCGGTCGAGGCGTCCTCGGAGAGGTCGTAGCGCGCGATCTCGGCGCCGCCCGCCTGGTTCACCACCCGGATGAACGCGTTGCGGACCTGGCCGAAGTTCTGCTGGCGGTTCTCGGCGTCGTAGATCGACACCGGGAAGTTGATCCGCAGCACGTCGGCCGGCACGGCGGCCAGGTTGACCTTGATCTGCTCGTCGTCGCCCTCGCCCTCACCGGTGGTGTTGTCACCGGTGTGCTCGACCGAGCCGTCCGCGCTCTTCAGGTTGTTGAAGAAGACGAAGTTGCCGTCCGAACCGACCCTGCCCTCGGCGTTCAGGAGCAGCGCGCTGGCATCCAGGTCGAAGTCCGAGCCGGTGGTGGTCCGGACGTCCCACCCGAGGCCGACGATGACCGCGGTCAGGCCCGGGGCCTCCTTGGTGAGCGAGACGTTGCCGCCCTTGCTGAGGCTGACACCCACTTGGTCCTCCAAAAGCGCTGATGGTGTTTCACTCTGCCCAACGGCCCGATCGTAGTGCCGGGTTCCCCACCGTGGGCAGTGACCCGGCCCGGCCGACCGTACGAATGTCCACCAGCGCGCGCGGAGACCCTCCGGCGGACCGCCGGAGGGTCTCTCAGGGGTGACTCAGAGCGCGTCGACGGCGGCCAGGTAGGCCTGCTCGTCCCGGGCGTCCGGGAGGCCGTTGACGATCGACCAGCGGACCACGCCGGCCTTGTCGATCACGAAGGTGCCGCGCACCGCGCAGCCCTTCTCCTCCTCGAACACGCCGTACGCCTTCGAGACCTCGCCGTGCGGCCAGAAGTCCGAGAGCAGCGGGTAGTCCAGGCCCTCCTGGTCGGCGAAGACCCGGAGGGTGAACGGCGAGTCGTTGGAGACCGCGAGCACCTGCACCGAGTCGTTCTGCAGGCGCGGCAGCTCCTTCTGGATCGCGCAGACCTCGCCGGTGCAGACACCGGTGAACGCGAACGGGTAGAAGACCAGGACGACGTTCTTCTCACCCCGGAAGTCGGAGAGCTTGACCAGCTCGCCGTGCTGGTTCTTCAGCTCGAAGTCGGGAGCCTCGGTGCCTACCTCGATCGCCATGCTGGTCCTCCTGCGTCGGTGCCTGTGGTCGGGTGCCTCAGGCATCCTCGCATCCGATCGGGGGCGTTCCGCCGAACGGGTGAGGGCAGTTGCCCGATCCGTCCCCGATTTCGCCCTGGGTGAACAAGGTCACCGGCGGCACCTACAGGCCACCCGCGGAAACGAACGGGCCCCGCTGGAGAAAACTCCAGCGGGGCCCGTTCCGAGATGTTCCGAGGGTCAGCGCTTGCCGGTCTTCGCCGACTTCGGGGTGGCCAGACGGGTGCCCGCCCAGTCCTTGGCGAGGGCCACCGAGCTGGTCTGGGAGAGGCCGGCGGTCTTGGCGGCGTCGGCGATCTCGTGCGCCTCCACGTGCCCGTCCCGGCCGGTCTTGGGCGTCAGCAGCCAGACCAGGCCGCCCTCTGCGAGGTACTCCAGGGCGTCGACGAGGGCATCGGTCAGATCCCCGTCCTCCTCGCGGTGCCACAGCAGGACGGCGTCGGCGACGTCGTCGTAGTCCTCGTCGACGAGTTCAGTACCGGTGATCTCCTCGATTCCCTCGCGGAGATCCTGGTCAGTGTCTTCGTCGTACCCGAGCTCCTGGACGATCTGGCCCGGCTCGAAGCCGAGACGGTGCGCCGGGTTGGACTTGTCCGCGGGGTCCGCGGTCGCGCTCACGGGAATAACCTCCAGTATTCGGCTCGACATCCTTGCCGAGGCTTGGCCGTAGTCCACACGGGACCGGCGGTTCGCGCAAGTACCCGCACCTCGATCCCACCCAAAGGTTGACGTCTCGGGCGGGGACACGCCCGGCTGGCGTGTCAGGAATCACACCGATTTGCCCTTTTCTGTACGGACCCCTGATGCTGCCGGTTGCAACAGGGGTGACCCGAGAGAATGACCGAGATGCGAACGGCATTCGGGCTACACACCCGTGCGGGCGTAAAGTCTCCTGTTGGCCCTCGTCCCGGAAGTCCGCCATCGGACCCCCGGGAAGCCTGGAAGAGATTTCAGGTCCAAGGTCGGTCCACCTCTTCGTACCACCCGATGGCGCGTGACGGGCAACGACGCCCAGCGCACCATCCGATCGGACCGCTCACCAGGCGGAACGGTTACCCATCGGTAGATATGACGGATCTCCGAGTTGCGGTACACGATGGAGGCGGCGCGACACACCTCAGTTTCGACCGACAGTGAAGGAACAGCGTGGCTTCCGGAGCAGATCGCAACCCGATCATCATTGGCGGCCTTCCGAGTCAGGTCCCGGACTTCGATCCCGAGGAGACCGCGGAATGGCTCGAGTCGCTTGATGCGGCCATCGACGAGCGGGGCCGCGAGCGCGCCCGCTACCTGATGCTCCGTCTGATCGAGCGCGCCCGCGAGAAGCGTGTCGCCGTGCCCGAGATGCGCAGCACGGACTACGTCAACACGATCGCCACCAAGGACGAGCCGTTCTTCCCCGGTAACGAGGAGATCGAGCGCAAGGTCCTGAACGCGACCCGCTGGAACGCGGCCGTGATGGTCTCCCGGGCCCAGCGCCCGGGCATCGGAGTCGGTGGCCACATCGCCACCTTCGCCTCCTCCGCGTCGCTCTACGACGTGGGCTTCAACTACTTCTTCCGCGGCAAGGACGCCGAGGGCGAGTCCGGTGACCAGATCTTCTTCCAGGGTCACGCCTCCCCCGGCATCTACGCCCGTGCCTTCCTGCTGGACCGACTGAGCGAGACCCAGCTCGACGCGTTCCGCCAGGAGAAGTCCAAGGCGCCGTACGGCCTCTCCAGCTACCCGCACCCGCGGCTGATGCCGGACTTCTGGGAGTTCCCCACCGTCTCGATGGGCCTCGGCCCGCTCGGTGCGATCTACCAGGCCCGGATGAACCGCTACCTGGAGCACCGGGGCATCAAGGACACCTCGTCCTCGCACGTCTACGCCTTCCTCGGCGACGGCGAGATGGACGAGCCCGAGTCGCTCGGTCAGCTCTCGCTGGCCGCCCGTGAGGGCCTGGACAACCTGACCTTCGTGGTGAACTGCAACCTGCAGCGCCTCGACGGCCCGGTCCGCGGCAACGGCAAGATCATCCAGGAGCTGGAGTCGCAGTTCCGCGGCGCCGGCTGGAACGTCATCAAGCTGGTCTGGGACCGCAGCTGGGACCCGCTGCTGGCCCAGGACCGCGACGGCGTGCTGGTGAACAAGCTGAACACCACGGTGGACGGCCAGTTCCAGACCTACGCGACCGAGACCGGCGCGTACATCCGCGAGAACTTCTTCGGCGGTGACCTGCGGCTGCGCAAGATGGTCGAGAGCATGACCGACCAGCAGATCCAGCACCTGGGCCGCGGCGGTCACGACCACGCCAAGGTCTACGCGGCGTACAAGGCGGCCCGCGAGCACAAGGGCCAGCCGACCGTGATCCTGGCCCAGACCGTCAAGGGCTGGACCCTCGGTCCGAACTTCGAGGGCCGCAACGCGACCCACCAGATGAAGAAGCTCACCACCGAGGACCTCAAGCGCTTCCGCGACCGGCTGCACCTGCCGATCACGGACAAGCAGCTCGACGAGGGCTACCCGCCCTACTACCACCCGGGCAAGGACTCCGAAGAGATCCAGTACATGCACGACCGGCGCAGCGAGCTGGGCGGCTACATGCCGACCCGCAAGGTGCGCCCGCGCAAGCTGGAGCTGCCGGGCGACGACGCCTACAAGGCGGTCAAGAAGGGCTCGGGCAACCAGACCATCGCGACCACGATGGCCTTCGTCCGCGTCCTGAAGGACCTGATGCGGGACAAGGGCATCGGCAACCGCTTCGTGCCGATCGCCCCCGACGAGTACCGCACCTTCGGCATGGACTCGCTCTTCCCGTCCGCCAAGATCTACAACCCGCTCGGCCAGACCTACGAGTCGGTCGACCGCGAGCTGCTGCTGGCGTACAAGGAGTCCAAGACCGGCCAGATGCTGCACGACGGCATCTCCGAGGCCGGTTGCACCGCCTCGCTGATCGCCGCCGGTTCGTCCTACGCGACGCACGGCGAGCCGCTGATCCCGGTCTACGTCTTCTACTCGATGTTCGGGTTCCAGCGCACGGGTGACCAGTTCTGGCAGATGGCCGACCAGCTGGCCCGCGGTTTCGTGATCGGCGCCACGGCGGGCCGCACCACGCTGACCGGTGAGGGTCTGCAGCACGCGGACGGCCACTCGCAGCTGCTCGCCTCGACCAACCCCGGCGTCGTCGCGTACGACCCGGCGTACGGCTTCGAGATCGCGCACATCATGCAGGACGGCATCCGGCGGATGTACGGCTCGTCAGCGGAGTTCCCGCACGGCGAGGACGTCTTCTACTACATGACGGTCTACAACGAGCCGATCAAGATGCCGGCCGAGCCGGAGAACGTGGACGTCGAGGGCATCCTCAAGGGCATCCACAAGTACGCCCCCGGCACGGCGGGCACGATCCCGGCGCAGATCCTCGCCTCGGGTGTGGCGGTGCCGTGGGCCCTGCAGGCCCAGCAGATCCTGGCCGAGCAGTGGAACGTCAAGGCCGACGTCTGGTCCGCGACCTCCTGGAACGAGCTGCGCCGCGACGCGGTGGAGGCCGAGGAGTTCAACCTGCTCCACCCGGAGGAGCCGCAGCGGGTCCCGTACGTCACCACCAAGCTGTCCGGCTCGGAGGGTCCGTTCGTCGCGGTCTCCGACTGGATGCGTGCGGTGCCGGACCAGATCTCCCGCTGGGTGCCGGGCCAGTACCAGTCGCTCGGCGCCGACGGGTTCGGCTTCGCCGACACCCGTGGTGCGGCGCGCCGGTTCTTCCACATCGACGTGCAGTCGATCGTGCTGGCCGTGCTGACCGAGCTGGCCAAGCAGGGCAAGATCGACCGCTCCGCGCTCAAGGAGGCGATCGACCGCTACCAGCTGCTGGACGTGGCCGCCGCCGACCCGGGTGCGGCGGGCGGCGACGCCTGATCACCGGTTGACCGAAGGGCCGTCCTCGTCGAGGGCGGCCCTTCGGCCTTTCCCGGACGGCGCGTCGGCCGCCGGCCGGGCGGGGAGGGCGGGACCATGGCGGGTGCCCGTCGCCATCGCGCTCTTCACCCAGGACCTCCGGCTGCACGACAACCCCGTGCTGCACGCCGCGCTCGCCGCCGCCTCCGCCTCCGAGGTGGTGCCGCTGTTCGTGCTCGACGACGGGGTGGCCGCCACCGGCTTCGCGGTGCCCAACCGAGCCGCCTTCCTCGCCGACTGCCTGCGCGACCTGGACGCCGGGCTGCGCGCACGCGGCGGGTACCTGGTGCTGCGGCGCGGTGACGTGGTCGCCGAGACCGCCCGGGTGGCGGCGGAGACCGGCGCCGGGTCGGTGCACGTCGCGGCCGGGGTGAGCGCCTTCGCCCAGCGGCGGGAGGGCCGCCTGCGGGCGGAGTTCGGGGGCCGGCTGGTGGTGCACGAGGCGGTGCTGACCGCCCTGGCGCCGGGCGCCGTGACCCCGGCGGGCAAGGACCACTACGCGGTCTTCACGCCCTACCTGCGGGCCTGGCAGGCCGCCCCACGACGGAAGCCGCTGGCGGCGCCCCGGCGGGTGCCGGTGCCGGACGGCGTCGACAGCCTGCCCGTCCCGCTCGTACGCCCCGACTCCCCCGAGCTGCCGCCCGGCGGCGAGCGCGCCGGGCGGGCCCGCTGGAAGCGCTGGACCCCGGGCTCCCGGGACGTGCTCGCGGCCGACGGCACGTCACATCTCTCCCCCTACCTGCACTTCGGCTGCCTCTCGGCCACCGAACTGGCCACCAGGACCGAGGATGAGGACTTCGTCCGGCAGTTGGTCTGGCGGGACTTCCACCACCAGGTGCTGGCCGCCCGGCCCTCGGTCGCGCGGGAGGACTACCGCCCGCGCGGCGACCGCTGGCACCGGGACGAGGACGAACTCACCGCCTGGCGGGCCGGGTTGACGGGCTATCCGATCGTGGACGCCGGGATGCGGCAGCTGGCCGCGCAGGGCTGGATGCACAACCGGGCCCGGCTGCTCACCGCCAGCTTCCTGGCCAAGACGCTCCACCACGACTGGCGGGAGGGGGCCGCGCACTTCCTCTCCCTGCTGGTCGACGGCGACGTGGCCAACAACCAGCTCAACTGGCAGTGGGTGGCGGGCACCGGCACCGACACCCGCCCCAACCGGATCCTCAACCCGCTCACCCAGGCCAAGCGCTTCGACCCGGAGGGCGCGTACGTCCGCCGCTGGGTCCCGGAGCTCGCGCACGTACCGGGCGGCGCCGTGCACCGGCCCTGGCTGCTGGCCGAGCGGCCCGACTACCCGGCGCCGGTGGTCGAGCTGACGGCGGACCGGTTCGCCGCCGGACGTGCCGGTGGGGCACCGCTCGGATGAACGGCGCCCCACCGGGGTGACACTTGCTCAGATGTGCACGGCCGGACCGGCGTCCGTCGCGCCCCGCTTGGTGAGCAGGCCGAGCAGGGCCGCCGCGAAGGCGACGGCGGCGGCGACCGCGAAGGCCAGCGACATGCCGCTGACGAAGGACTCGTGGACGGCGGTGGCCATGCCCTGGACCACCTGCTCGGGGGTGCCGGCCGGGGCGGGCGGGGCGATGCCGAGCTGGGCGGCCTGGTCGAGACCGGCCTGCTGGGCCGGGTCGACCGGCGGGAGGCCGGCGGCGGCCCAGTTGCCGGGCAGCACGTCGGTGACCTTGGCGGCCATCACCGCGCCGAGGACGGCGGTGCCGAGCGAGCCGCCGACCTGCATCGCCGCCTGCTGGAGGCCGCCCGCGACGCCGGAGAGCTCCAGCGGGGCGTTGCCGACGATGACCTCGGTGGCGCCGACCATGACCGGGCTGATGCCCAGGCCCATCAGGACGAACCAGAGCGACATCACGCCGGTGCCGGAGTCCGAGGTCAGCGTGGACATCCCGTACATCGCCACGGTGGTGAGCACCATGCCGACCACGATCGGGATCCGCGGGCCGACCTTGCCGATCGCGGCGCCGGCCGCCGGGGCGCCGACGATCATCATGCCGGTCATCGGCAGCAGGTGGACGCCCGCCTGAACGGGCGTCATGGCGTGGACGTTCTGCAGGTAGAAGGTCACGAAGAAGATCGCGCCGAAGAACGCGAACGCCATCAGCACCATCAGCAGGGCACCCGCCGAGAGCGGCACCGAGCGGAACAGGCTGAGCGGGATCAGCGGCTCCTTGGCCTTGGTCTGCCAGAACGCGAACAGCACCAGGGCGAGCACCGCGCCGCCGAGGAAGAGCAGCGTGCTGCTGTCGCTCCAGCCCCAGGTCGGGGCCTTGATGATGCCCCAGACCAGCGCGAACATCGCCACCGAGAGCAGCGCGATGCCGGGGACGTCGAAGGACTTGGCGGCGTTCTCGACCCGGACGTCGCGCAGGATCCACAGGCCGAGCGCCACGGCGGCGATGCCGACCGGGATGTTGATGAAGAAGACCGACTGCCAGCTGACGTGCTCGACCAGCAGACCGCCGACGATCGGACCGGCCGCGGTGGAGGCGCCGATCACGCCGGCCCAGATGCCGATCGCCATGTTCAGCTTCTCGGCCGGGAAGGCGCCGCGCAGCAGGCCGAGCGCGGCGGGCTGGAGCAGCGCGCCGAACAGGCCCTGGAGCACGCGACAGGCGATCACCAGCTGGATGTTGCCCGCGAAGCCGATCGCGGCGGAGGTGGCCGCGAAGCCGGCCGCGCCGACCAGGAAGGTGGACTTGTGGCCGAACCGGTCGCCGATCTTGCCGGCCGTGATCAGGAAGACCGCGAGCGCCAGCAGGTAGCCGCTGGTGACCCACTGGATGTCGGCGGGCGAGGCGCCCAGATCGGACTGGATCACCGGGTTGGCGATCGCCACCACGGTGCCGTCCAGCGCCACCATCATCACGCCGACCGCCACCGTGAGCAGGGTCAGCCAGGGGTGACCCTGGAACCGTGCGAGACCGGTGGGCGGTGCGCTGCGCTGCGGCGGCACGGCCGCCTTGGCGGTCTTGGTTAGGGGCTGACTCATCTGACGGACCCTCCGGGGCTGGGACAAGGCATGGCGGTGGCGCCCCGGCCCACCCGTCCCCACGAGTCGTCCGGCCTGACGGGCGCCACTGCCGGATGAGATTATGTCAGCTGCTGACATTCGGCAAACACTGCCTTGTGCTGTTGGCTGACTTCTGCTGGGATCTGCCATTTGTCAGCGCGCTATCGTTACGAGCACAGTCCCGATCCGCACAGTCCCGCCCTGTTTCCCGGAAGGCCCCACCCATGGCCGCGCAGCCCCTCCCGTCCGCCGAACCGGCCGCCTGCCGGGTGCTCGGCCTGCGCGAGCGGAAGAAGCAGCGCACCAGGGACGCCCTGGTCTCCGCCGCCCACCGGCTCTTCCTCAGCCAGGGGTACGGACGCACCACCGTCGACGAGATCGCCGCCGAGGTCGACGTCTCGCAGCGCACCTTCTTCCGGTACTTCTCCAACAAGGAGGAGGTCGCGCTCGCCGTCCTGGCCGACGCCGAGGACTACTTCGTCGCCACCCTGCGGGAGCGGCCCGCCTCGGAGAATCCGCTGCAGGCGCTGCGGAGTTCGATCGTGCTGGCCTGGCGCGACCTGTCCGACACGGGGTCGGACACCGGGGTGACCGCCGCCCTCGAACTCATCCAGCTGATCGAGGAGACCCCCGTCCTGCTCGCTGCCCACCTCCGGCGGATCACCGAACAGGAGCGGCTGATCGCCGAACTGATCGCCCGTCGGGAAGGACTCGACCCGGCGGTCGACCTGCGGCCGCGGGTGCTCGCCGCCGTGTTCGGCGGGGTGCTCCGCTCCGCCCACCTGGCCTGGAGCAGCGGCCAGTCGGCGCCCGGCCCCGAGGGCATGATCGCCGTCATCGAGTCGCACTTCGACCAGCTCGGCCCGGCGCTGGCCGCCGACTGGCGCTGAGGCTCACTTTTTTGCAGGGCGCTCGGTTGCACTATCCAGGGGCTCGGGGAACTGCGAGGAGGTCTGGCGTGCGGGTCACAAGCGAAAGTGCCTGACCACCTACGCACGGATCACCTTTCTTGAGGTCGGCGTCGCAGTTCCCCGAGCCCCTGATGGCTGATGCCCCGAGCCCCTGGATAGTGCAGCCTCGGGAGTTGCCTAGGCTGGGCCGGGATGAAGCCTCAACTCCCCTCTCCCGTCCTGGACCGCCTGCAACAGGCGGGTGACCAGCTGGCCGATCTCGGCCGGGCGCTGCTCACCCCCGTGGAGGGCCGGTCCGCGCTGATGTCCACCTCGCGGCGGGCGTGGGTGCGCTGGCTGCCGTACCTGTTGGCGTTCTCGGCGGTGGCGACGCTGTTGCCGGTGGGCACGGTGGTGCTGGCCGGTCACTACGAGCTGCCGGGCGGGGTCGCGGGTGGGCTCGCGCTGGTGCAGTCCGGGCCGCTGCTGCTGGCGGTGACCCGGCCGTTGCAGGCGTGGTGGGTGATGGCCGCCGGGGTGGTGGCGGGGGCGGCGCTGACGGCGGGCAGTCCGGCGACGGCCGGGGCGTGGCCGTGGCCGATCACGACCGTGCTCTGCTACGTGTTCCTGATGCCGGCGCTGGCGCTGCGGGAGCGGGGGCGGACCCTGCTCGCGGTCTGGCTGGTCACGCTGGCGGCCAGCATCGTGGCCTCCGATCTGCACCAGGACCGGGCGGGTGAGACCGCCGCCGTGACGGTGGCGATCTCGGGGGCGGTGCTGCTGCTGGGCTGGAGCGTGCGCGGCCGGGGCGAGGCGCAGCGGCTGCTGGCCGAGCAGGAGCAGATCAGCGAGGCCGAGCGCGAGCGCAGCACGCTGCTGGAGGAACGGGCCCGGATCGCCCGGGAGTTGCACGACGTGGTCGCGCACCACATGTCGGTGATCACGGTGCAGGCGGACAGCGCTCCGTACCGGATCGGCGGCCTGCCGCCGGAGGCGGTGGAGGAGTTCGGCACCATCGCGACGGCGGCCCGGAGTTCGCTGACCGAGATGCGGCGGCTGCTGGGAGTGCTGCGCAGTGACGGGGCCGAGCCCGACCGGCTGCCGCAGCCGGGGCTGGCGCAGCTCGGACGGCTGGTGGAGACGGTGGGTCAGGCCGGGGTGCGGGCCGAGCTGACGGTGGCTCCGGAGGTGGCCGAACTGGGTGAACTGCCGCAGGCGGTGAGCCTGTCGGCGTACCGGATCGTGCAGGAGGCGCTGGCCAACGTGGTCCGGCACGCACCGGGGGCGCGGGCCGAGGTCCGGCTGACCGCCGTCGGCGGGACGCTGCGGGTGACGGTGGAGAACTCACCGGGCGGCCGCCCCGGGGTGGAGGGCGGCGAGGGCACCGGGCACGGCCTGGTGGGAATGCGCGAGCGCGTCCGCCTGCTGTCCGGCAGGCTGGAGACCGGCGGCACACCCGCGGGCGGCTTCCTGGTCGCCGCCGAGCTGCCCGTCGAACTGCCCGTCAACCCCCTGGGAGAGACCCCCCGATGACCATCCGCGTAATCATCGTCGACGACCAGGCGATGGTCCGGGCCGGGTTCGCCGCACTGCTCAACGCGCAGACCGACATCGACGTGGTCGGCGACGCCGCCGACGGGAAGCAGGCGTTGGAGGTCAGCGGGCGGACCCACCCGGACGTGGTGCTGATGGACGTCCGGATGCCCGAGATGGACGGGCTCGAGGCGGCCCGGCGGCTGCTCGACCCGCCCGTCGGCGTGGTGCACCGGCCCAAGGTGCTGATGCTGACCACCTTCGACGTGGACGACTACGTCTACGAGGCGCTCCGGGCCGGGGCCAGCGGTTTCCTGCTCAAGGACGCGCCGCCGGCCGACCTGATCGCCGCCGTCCGGGTGGTGGCGGCCGGGGACGCGCTGCTGGCCCCCTCGGTGACCCGGCGGCTGATCGAGGACTTCGCCCGCAACCGCCCGGCCCCGCGCCGCGACCCCCGGCTGCGGCTGAACGGGCTGACGCCGCGCGAGACCGAGGTGCTGGAGCTGATCGCCCGCGGCCTGTCCAACCAGCAGATCGCCGAGCGGCTGGTGGTCGCCGAGCAGACCGTGAAGACCCACATCGGCCGCATCCTGGCCAAGCTCGACCTGCGCGACCGGGCCCAGGCGGTAGTCCTGGCGTATGAGTCGGGCCTGGTGACGCCGGGTCAGTAGTACCCAGGTACGACCCCCTGGTTGGCCCCGCGGTGTGACGATCGCGGGGCCTTCCGCTTCGTACCTTCCTCTCCGTCAGCAGCGGAACGACGGAGGGTTGGAGCGGATGCGAGCACGATTCGGGCGGGCACTGGCCGGGGGGCTCCTGGCGGTACTGGCGGTCGGCGGGGTCGGCGGCTGGGCGGCGGCCGACGGCCAGCAGGCGGTCACCGGGCCGCCGCCCGGCAGCGCGGCCTGGGCCGCCGACACCACCCTCGGGCTCCGGCTGCCGGAGCCCGGCCGGGCGGGTGCGGCCGAGGTGGCGGCGTTCTTCGAGGAGCTGCCCCTGGCGCAGCAGCGGGCGCTGGCGGTCCGTCACCCGCTGGTGGTGGGGAACCTGGACGGTGCGCCGATCACCCTCCGGTACTTCGCCAACTCGCTGGCCCTGCGGGAGGAGCGGGACCGTCAGCTGGCCGTGGCTGCCGACGGCGGCCTGCCGGAGCGGGACCGGGCCGCCGCCCGGGCGAAGGCCGACCGGTACGCCGCGCTGACCGGCCGTCAGCTGCTGGCCTTCGACCCGCGCGGCCGGGGCCAGCTGGCCGAGGTCTTCGGCGACCTGGCCGGCGCCGAGCGGACCGCGGTGATCGTGCCGGGCGCCGACATCGACCTGATGACCGTCGACCGGGCCTCCGCCCCGTACGGCACGCCGACCGGGATGGCGAAGGCGCTCCGCGCCCAGGCCGGTGACCGGCTGGCCGTGGTCGCCTGGACCGGCTACACCACCCCGGTCAAGATCGGCCTGGACGCCGCCACCGCCCGGCTGGCCCGGGCCGGTGCCCCTCGGCTGAGCCGCTTCCTGAACGGCCTGGTGCCCACCACGGGCCCGGTCACCGTGCTCTGCCACAGCTACGGCACCGCCCTCTGCTCGCTCGCCGACCTCGGCCCCGAACAGGCCACCGGCCTGGTCGCGATCGGCTCGCCGGGCATGGACGTGGACCGCGCCGCCGACCTGCGGATCCCGGTCTGGGTGGCGCAGCGCAACGACGAGGACTGGATCGACCAGGTCCCGAACGTCTCCTTCCTCGGTCTCGGCCACGGCGCCGACCCGGACGACCCCGCCTTCGGCGCCCGGCCGGTCGCCTCCACCGGCTCGCACGGCCACAGCGGCTACTTCGCCCCCGGCACCGCCTCGCTGGCCAACTTCGCCGCGATCTCGCTCGGCCGCACCGACCAGGTCACCTGATCTCCCGTGAGGAGCCCCGCCATGAAGATCGTCGCGAACCTCCGCCGCAGCGCGGCCACCGTGGACGCCAGGACCCCCGCCACCCGCGACCGCGCGCTGGACGGACTGCGCGCCCTCGCCCTGCTCTCCGTACCGGTCGGGCACTGGCTGCTCGGCGGCTTCACCACCTCGCCGGACGGCGTGCTGCACAACGCCAGCCCGCTCGCCTCGCTCGGCTTCTTCGCCCCGCTGAGCTGGGTGCTGCAGATGCTCGGGGTGTTCTTCCTGGTCGGCGGCTACGCCTCGGCCAAGTCGCTGGCCCGCTCGCAGGAACGCGGTGCGAGCACTGTCGACTGGCTGCGGCAGCGCACCGTCCGGCTGCTCCGTCCGGTGCTGGGGGTGGCGGCGGTCTGGGCGCTGCTGATCCCGCTGCTGGGTGCGCTCGGTGTACCCGAGGGCACGGTCAGGACCGGGAGCGTGCTGGTGGTGCAGCCGCTCTGGTACATCGGCATCTACCTGGTGCTGACCGCGCTCACTCCCTGGTGCCTGCGGATCGGCCGCCGGCTCGGCGGCTGGGCGGCGGCCCCGCTGCTCGGCGTGGTCGCGGTGGTGGACGTGCTGCGGTACGGCCCCTGGGCCGACTCGGTGCCGTCCTGGCTGGCGCTGGTCAACCTGCTGCCCGGCTGGATGTTCGCCTACCAGCTCGGCATCTCCTGGGCGCAGGGCACGCTCCGCAAGGCCGGCGCGAAGCTGCTGCTGTTCGGCGGGGCCGCGCTGTTCGCCGTACTGCTGACGGTCTTTCACTACCCGGCCAGCATGGTCGGCGTGCCCGGGGTGGCCAGGACCAACTCGCACCCGCCGTCCCTGCTGGTGCTGGCGCTGGCCTCGGTGCAGTGCGGCGCGGCGATGCTGCTGCGCGATCGGATCGGCCGGGCGCTGCGGCGGCCGCTGCTCTGGCTGCCGGTCGTGGTGGTCAACCTCTCGGCGATGACGATCTTCTGCTGGCACCAGACCGCGATGTTCTCGGTCGGCGCGCTCGGCAGCGCGCTGGGCGCCGTACCCGGCCTGACCACCGCGCCGGACTCGCTCGGCTGGGTGCTGGCCCGGCTGGCCTGGCTGCCGGTGTTCGGTCTGGCGCTGACCCTGATCGGCCGGTACGCCCGGCGGTTCGACGCGCCGTGGCAGCTGGGCCGGGGCTGGAAGGCCGCGCTGGGCGCGGGTGCGGGGCTGTTCGCGGTGTACGCGCTGGGGGTGGTCTGAGGTGTCCGACAGTCGTACCGCTTACCCTGACCGCATGGTGACGTTCGATCAGTTCCTGAGCACGGCCCTGGCACTCCCCCGGGCCACCGAGCGGCTGACCTGGGAGAGCACGGTCACCCTGCGGGTCGGCGAGAAGATCTTCGCGATGGGGACGCCGGGATCGGGGGCGGCCATCGTCAAGGCGAGCAAGGAGGACCAGGCCGAACTGCTGGCCGCCGAGCCCGAGGTGTACTCCTCGGCGCCGTACGTCGGGCGGCACGGCTGGGTGCTGGTCCAGCTGGCCGGAGTGGATCCGGACGAGCTGCGCGACCTGCTCACCGATGCCTGGCGGAGCATCGCGCCGAAGAAGCTGGTCAGGGAGTTCGAGGCAACCGGGTCCACCCCCGAAACCCTGTGACCCATCCCACAGTTTAGCCGGGCACACCCCGCCTCCCCAGCCCATACGCTGGCTGGGAGTTGCCGGCGGTGGTACCACCCCGCAGGCCCGAAGGATGGTGACCAGTTGCCGCAGCAGAACGCGCGCTCCGTGCAGCGCCGCAGGCGGATCAAGCGGGTGCTGATAGGCCTCTTCGCCACCACCGTGGTGCTGGTCGACACCGGCGCGGCGGCCGCGCAGGCCGCCGTCGGCAGCGAGCAGCTCGCCATCACCACACCCCCGGCCGGCAGCGCCCAGTGGGCCGCCGACCACTCGCTCGGCCGCGACCTGCCCGACCCCGCGACCGCCGACGCCCGCGACGTGGCCGCCTTCTTCGCCACGCTCACCGCCGCCCAGACCGCCCGCCTGGTCACCGACTACCCGCTGGTGGTCGGCAACCTGGACGGTGCCCCGCTGCAGCTCCGCTACCGGGCCAACCGGCTGGCGATCGCCGCCGAACGCGACCGGGCCAGGGCCCGCGCCGCCGACCGGCGGCTGGACGCCGACACCCGCGCCCGGGCCGAGGCCAGGGCCAACGACAGCGACCACCTGCTCGCCCCCGAGCGGCAGATCCTGGCCTTCGACCCGCGCGGCCGGGGCCTGGTCAGCGAGGTGTACGGCGATCTGACGACCGCTCAGCGGGTGGCCGTCCTGGTGCCCGGCTCGGACGCCGACCTCGGCCACTTCGACCAGGCCGTCGACCCGCTGCGCTCGCCCGCCGGAATGGGCCGCGCGCTGTACGCGGAGGAGCAGCGCCAGGCGGTCGGCACCCGTACCGCCGTGATCGCCTGGACCGGCTACGTCACCCCCGCCGGCCTCGGCCCCGACGCGGTCACCGACCGCCTCGCCCAGGCCGCCGCCCCCCGGCTCACCCGCCTGCTGGCCGGCCTCGCCGTCACCAGCGACCCCACCGCGCCGCCCGCCCTGTTCTGCCACTCGTACGGGACCGTGGTCTGCGGCACCGCCGCCCCCGCCATCCACGACTCCGCCCCCACCGACCTGGTGGTCTTCGGCAGCCCCGGGATGGGCGTGGCCGACGCCGCCGACCTCGGCACCGGCGTCCGGGTCTGGGCCACCCGCAACCCCACCGACTGGATCGGCAACGTCCCCTACCTCGAGGTCGGCGGCCTCGGCCACGGCGCCGACCCCACCTCCGCCGCCTTCGGCGCCATCCGGCTCTCCTCGGCCGGCGCCGACGGCCACACCGGCTACCTCGCCGACGGCACCGCCAGCCTGCGCAACTTCGCCGACGTCGCCCTCGGCGACTACGCCGACGTCACCCGGGCCGCCCGGAGCTGACGGTGGCCGGCCGTACGGTGATGCCATGACGGTGATTCAGGAGGGGCTGTACCGGCTGCGCAACGCCGGCAGCGGGCTGCTGCTCGAGGTCGCGGGCGGCAAGCAGCGCAGCGGTGCGAAGATCCGGCAGGGGCCGGAAGACGGTTCGGCCGGGCAGCTCTGGCGGATCACCGCCGTACACGCCGGCGGTGGCCTGTACCACCTCGAGAGCGAGGGCAGCGGCAGACGCCTGGACGTCACCGGCGCCCGCACCGACAACGGCGTACCGCTCCAGCTCTGGGGCCCGAACGGCTTCGGCGCCCAGGAATGGCTGCTGGAACGGCACGTCGACGCCCCCGACACCTACAACCTGGTCAGCTTCGTCAGCGGCCTCACCCTGGAGGTCGCCGAGGACGGCACCGCCCGGCAGTGGGAGGACCTGGACGCGCCGACGCAGTGGTGGCACCTGGACTTGGCGGAGTAACCAGGGGCTGCGACTTTTGCAGGGGGCTCGGTTGCACTATCCAGGGGCTCGGGGAACTGCGAGGAGATCTGGCGTTCGGGTCACTGCGAAAGTGCCTACCCATCTACGCACGGATCACCTTGCAAGGGTCGGCGTCGCAGTTCCCCGAGCCCCTGGCTGCCGCAGCATGTGCCTTCTACTCCCGGCCCGCCGAGGTGGAGCTCATGTCGGCGTAGCGGGTGCCCGTGACCTGGCCGGCGATGGGCTCCAGGACAGCGAGTTCGGCGGGGGTGAGGCGCAGGCTCGCCGCAGCGGTGTTCTCGGCGAGGCGGGTGCGCTTGCGGGTGCCGGGGATGGGGACCACGGTGAGGCCGTGCACCTCGGCGCGCTGGTGGACCCAGGCGAGGGCGATCTGGGCGGCGGTGACGCCGCGGTCCGCGGCGACCTTCTGGATCGGGGCGACCAGGGCCGCGTTGGCGGCGGCGTTCGGGCCGCTGAACTGCGGGTGGTAGCGCCGGTAGTCACCCTCCGTCAGCTGTTCGGCGGCGGCGAAGGAGCCGGTCAGGAAGCCCCGGCCGAGCGGGGAGTACGGCACGAAGGTGACGCCCAGTTCGGCGGCGGCCGGGACGGCGGTGCGCTCGACGTCGCGGGAGAACAGCGACCACTCGGACTGCAGCGCCGCGATCGGGTGCACCGCGTACGCCTCGCGCAGCTCGTCCCCGGTCACCTCGGAGAGGCCCAGCTCCCGGACCTTGCCGGCCCGGACCAGCTCGGCCATCGCGCCGACCGACTCGGCCAGCGGGACCGCCGGGTCGCGCCGGTGCATGTAGTAGAGGTCGATCACGTCCACGCCGAGGCGGCGCAGCGAGGCGTCCACGGCGGTGCGGATGTAGGCCGGGTCGTTCCGGACGGCCCGGTAGGTCGGGTCGTCGGCACGGCGCTCGATGGCGAACTTGGTGGCCAGCACCACCCGGTCGCGGTTGGCCCGGACGAACGGGCCGATCAGCTCCTCGTTCGCACCGGAGCCGTAGATGTCGGCGGTGTCGAACAGGGTGACGCCCGCCTCCAGCGCGGCGTCCAGGGTGGCCAGGGCCTCGGCGGTATCGGTCGGGCCGTAGAACTCGGACATGCCCATGCAGCCGAGGCCCTGGGCTCCGATCAGCTCGCCGCTGCGGCCGAGGGGGACGGTGGGGAGACGCATTCGGTGCTCCTGCCTTCGCGAACTTCGAGAGCTTCGATGGATTCGAGGGTGTCGCCGTAGAGGTCGATCTTGTAGTCGAGGACCACCAGGGTCGCGTGCAGGTCCGCCAGCTTCAGCCGGACCTCCTCGCGGTGGGCCACCAGCAGGTCCCGGCGGTCCGCCAGGGTGTGTTCACCCTCCCGGACCAGCTCGACGTACCGGAGCATGTCCGCGACCGACATCCCGGTCAGCCGCAGCCGGCCGAGGAACTCCAGCCTCCGCACGTCGGCATCGCTGTACCGGCGCTGCCCGGAGTGCGAACGGTCGACCGGATCGAGCAGGCCGATCCGCTCGTACCAGCGCAGCGTGTGCGCGCTCAGGCCGGTGCTGGCCACCATCTCGCTGATGGTGTGCCGGCCCGTGCGGTCGGCGGTCTCGACGGCGACGCCGGAGTAGGCGCCGCAGTTGAGCAGGTTCGGTGCTGCGGTCGTGGTCACGGTGATACCCCCGGTGGAAGTGACGTTCACGAAGCTACTGAGTTGGAGCGCACTCTAGGCAAGCCCGGCACTCCGGGGCGACCGGGTGAGTCGTTAGAGTCGGGCCCATGCAGAGCTTGCGGATGATCGAGGACTGGCCGGTGCCCACCGCTGCGGCCGCGGTGGTGCGGGGTAGTGACGGGGTGGTGCTGGGTGCGGCGGGGCCGCAGGACCAGCTGTTCCCGTTGGCGTCGGTGACCAAGCCGCTCACCGCGTACGCGGTGCTGGTCGCGGTCGAGGAGGGCGTCTTCGAGCTGGACGACCCGGCCGGTCCCGAGGGTTCGACGGTCCGTCACCTGCTGGCGCACACCTCCGGGCTGGCCTTCGACGAGCACCGGGTGATGGCCCCGCCCGGTGAGCGGCGGCTCTACTCCAACGCCGGGTTCGACGTGCTGGCGGACACCCTGACCAAGGCGTCCGGGATCAACTTCGCCCAGTACGCCCAGGAGGCGGTCTTCGCCCCGCTCGGGATGACCTCCACCCTGATCAACACCGCCCACCGGACCCCCGCCGGGGCCGGCGGCCTCTCCACCGTCGCCGACCTGGCCAAGTTCGCCGCCGAGCTGCAGGCCCCCCGGCTGCTCGACCCCTCCACCGTGCACGCCGCCACCCGCGAGGTGGCCTGGCCCGGCCTGGGCGGCGTCCTCCCCGGCTTCGGGCACCGGCGGCCCAACGACTGGGGCCTCGGCTTCGAGATCCGCAGCGAGAAGTCCCCGCACTGGACCGGCACCCACAGCTCCCCCGCCACCTTCGGCCACTTCGGCCAGTCCGGCACCTTCCTCTGGGTCGACCCGGCCGCGGGCGTCGCCTGCATCGCCCTCACCGACCGCGACTTCGGCCCGTGGGCGGCGGAGGTCTGGCCGGTCTTCACCGACGCGGTGCTGAACGAACTCCGCTAGGGCAACCACCACCAGGGGCTCGGGGAACTGCGACGCCGACCTCGGAAAAGGTGATCCGTACAGGGGTGGTCAGGCACTTTCGCAGTGACCCGAACGCCAGATCTCCTCGCAGTTCCCCGAGCCCCTGACCGTAGCCACTTAGGGTCAGCCGTATGTGACGGGTGAGTGCATCTCCCAAAAAAGCAGCTCCACGCCGTCGGCCCCCGCCGTGGGGTCGGCGAAGGCGTCGCCGGTGGCGCGGACGCTGTCGCCGGGCTCCATCGAGCGGCCGCCGCCCTGCGGGCCTGGCACGGTGCGGTACCCCAGCGAACCCGCCGTCAGATGCGCGTAGCGGAACGGTGCTTCGGGCAGCGGCGGCAGCGGCTCCCAGGGCCCGGCCGTGACCAGCCAGAGCGCCGCGTCACCGCGCCGCAGCCGCAGCGCCTCCGAAGCGGCGTCCCGCGTCAGGCCGGAGGCGAGCAGCGTCAGCCCGTCCGCCGCGCGCTCGACCCGCCGCAGGCCGTACGCCGGGGGTGCGTCGAAGACGTCCGGCTGCAGCCACATCTGGACGAAGCGGACCGGTTCGGCCGCGCCGCCGACGTTGCGTTCGGTGTGGGTGATGCCCGAGCCGGCGCTCTGCCACTGGAGCATGCCGGGGCGGACCACGCCCGCGTGGCCGTGGCCGTCCCGGTGGGCGAGGGCGCCGGAGAGGACCCAGGTGAGGATCTCGGTGTCCCGGTGCTTGTGGTCGTCGTAGCCCGCGCCGGGGGCGAGGGTCTCCTCGTTGACCGCCAGCAGGGCGCCGAAGTGGACGTTCTTCGGGTCGTAGTGGCCGGAGAAGGAGAAGGCGTGCCGGGTCTCGATGCCCTCGGCCGGGGTGGATTCGTAGCGTTCGGAGGCCCGGCGCAGGTCGGCGCGGGCGCGGGTGGCGGCTTCGGTCACCAGGCCACCGTAGTGCCCGAACGACCCGGCTTCCGGGAGGCCGACGGGAGGCCGGTGTGACGTGGGCCACCGGCCCGATCGGCGGGGGCGGGTACGAGGCGCGCCGTACGTGAGGCAGTCTTGTCCCTGTGCCATCCGCTTCAGCGAGTTCCGACAAGAAGACCGCGGCCGAGCAGGCCACCGCGGCTGCCAAGCAGCCCGAGCAGCCGAAGCCCCGCCGGGGTGGTCGGCTGACCGCGCAGGAGCGCAGGCTGGCCACCGAGCGGGCCGAGCTGCGGGCTGCCACGCTCAAGCGCCTGGAGAAGTCCTCGGGCAAGCTGGCCACCGCCGCGATCGCCCGGATGGACGACCAGCTGGGCTGGTACCGGCGGATGCCGCCGGAGCACCGGTCCTGGATCGGCCTGGTCGCCCAGGCCGGTATCGCCGCGTTCACCGAGTGGTACCGGCACCCGGACGCCCCGCAGGCGATCTCCACCGACGTGTTCGGCACCGCCCCGCGCGAGCTGACCAGGGCGATCACGCTCCGGCAGACCGTGGAGCTGATCCGCACCACGATCGAGGTGATGGAGGAGGCCATCGACGAGGTGGCCGCGCCCGGCGACGAAGCGGGCATGCGGGAGTCGGTGCTGGTCTACGCCCGGGAAATCGCCTTCGCCACCGCGCAGGTGTACGCCCAGGCGGCCGAGGCGCGCGGCGCCTGGGACGCCCGGCTGGAAGCCCTGGTCGTCAACTCGCTGCTCTCCGGCGACGCGGACGAGGGCGTGCTGTCCCGGGCCGCCGCGCTCGGCTGGGGCCAGCCCAGCCAGGTCCGGGTGGTGATGGGCAGCGCCCCGGACGGGGACAGCGAGCTGGTGGTGGAGGCGATCCGACGGGCCGCCAGATACGCCAAGCTGCACGTGCTGACCGGGGTGCTGGGCAAGCGTCTGGTGGTGGTGGTCGGTGGCGACAAGGAGCCGGTGCACGCCGCCCGGGCGCTGATCGGGCAGTTCGCGCCAGGCCCGGTGGTGGTCGGCCCGACGGTCGGCGACCTGCTCTCGGCGACCAGGTCCGCGCACGCGGCGGCGGCCGGGCTGAAGGCCTGTGCGGCCTGGCCGGACGCCCCGCGCCCGGTGCTGGCCGACGACCTGCTGCCCGAACGGGCGCTGGCGGGCGACCAGGCGGCCCGGCGGCAGCTGGTGGAGGAGATCTACACACCGCTGGACGAGGCCGGGTCGGCACTCCTGGAGACGTTGAGTGTCTATCTGGAGCAGGCCTCCTCGCTGGAGGGTGCCGCCCGGATGCTCTTCGTCCACCCAAACACCGTGCGCTACCGGCTTCGTCGTGTGACCGACGTCACCGGATATGCTCCGTCCGACGTGCGTTCGGCCTTCACACTGCGGATCGCGCTGGCCCTGGGCCGACTCGGCTCGGCCGCCAATCATGACTGACACGCTGTAGGGACTCCACAATCCGGCGTGCTTTTCTTCGTTACCGTCGCCTACCCGCCCTCGGGTGCCTGGCGAGAGAGGGTTGAACCGTGCTCGTAATCGTCGCCCCTGGACAGGGTGCCCAGACCCCCGGATTCCTCAACCCCTGGCTTGAGCTGGACGGCGCTGCCGACCGGCTGAAGGCCTGGTCCGACGTGGCCGGGCTCGATCTGGTCCGGTACGGCACCGAGGGCTCCGAGGAGGAGATCAAGGACACCGCCGTCGCCCAGCCGTTGCTGGTCGCCGCGGGCCTGCTCACCGCCACCGAGTTGTTCGGCGCCCCGACCGGCGGCCCGTTCGCCGCGGTCGCCGGGCACAGCGTCGGTGAGATCACCGCCGCCGCGCTGGCCGGTGTGCTCAGCGTCGAGGAGGCGCTGGTGTTCGTCCGCGAGCGCAGCCTGGCGATGGCCGAGGCCGCCACCGTGACGGCCACCGGGATGACCGCCCTGCTGGGCGGCGACCCCGAGGTGGTCGCCGCGAAGCTGGCCGAGCACGGTCTGACCGCGGCCAACAACAACGGCGGCGGCCAGCTGGTCGCGGCCGGCACGCTGGACCAGCTCGCGGCGCTGAAGGCGGACCCGCCGGCCGGCGCCCGGGTGATCCCGCTCAAGGTGGCCGGGGCGTTCCACACCGAGCACATGGCCCCGGGCGTGGAGCGGCTGGCCAAGCTCGCGCCGACCCTGACGGTCCACGACCCGAAGGTCGGCTACCTGTCCAACAAGGACGGTGAGGTCGTACAGTCCGGTACCGAAGTACTGGACCGCCTGGTCTCCCAGGTCTCCAACCCGGTCCGCTGGGACCTCTGCATGGAGACCCTGCAGCAGCTCGGTGCCACCGCCGTCATCGAGCTCTCCCCGGCCGGAACCCTCACCAACCTGGTCAAGCGCAACGTCAAGGGTGTCGCGACGCTGGCCCTCAAGACCCCGGCCGACCTCGACAAGGCGCGTGCCCTGATCGAGGAGCACGGCGGGCAGGAGCAGGACGCATGACTTCGCCTCAGATCCAGCCGACCACCGGTGCCACGTACTCCCGCATCCACGGTGTCGGCGGCTACCGCCCCGTTCGGGTGATCCCCAACTCCGAGGTCCTGAACTGGATCGACTCCTCGGACGAGTGGATCCGTTCCCGCAGCGGGATCACCGAGCGCCGCTGGGCCGGCCCGGAGGAGACCGTCGCCGAGATGTCGGTGCAGGCCGCCGGCAAGGCGATCGCCCAGGCCGGCATCGACCCGGAGCAGATCGGCGGCGTGATCGTGGCCACCGTCTCGCACCTCAAGCAGACCCCGGCGATCGCCACCGAGATCGCCCAGCGGCTCGGCTGCGGCACCGCCCCGGCCTTCGACATCTCGGCCGCCTGCGCGGGCTTCGGCTACGGCCTGAGCCTGGCCGACGGCATGGTGCGCGGCGGCAGCGCCGGGTACGTGCTGGTGATCGGCGTCGAGCGGCTCAGCGACCTGACCGACACCTCGGACCGGTCGACCGCGTTCATCTTCGGCGACGGCGCGGGCGCCGCGATCGTCGGCCCGTCCGACACGCCCGGCATCGGCAAGGTGATCTGGGGTTCGGACGGCGCGCAGAAGGACGTCATCTCGCAGACCCAGGCCTGGGACACCGCGTTCGCCAAGGCGGACGCGGTGAACGGGACGGGCGAGGAGGTGAAGTGGCCGGCCCTGCGGATGGAGGGTCAGTCGGTCTTCCGCTGGGCGGTCTGGGAGATGGCCAAGGTGGCCCAGCAGGCGCTGGACGCCGCCGGGATCACCGCGGACCAGCTCGGTGCGTTCATCCCGCACCAGGCCAACATGCGGATCACCGACGCCATGATCAAGGCGCTCAAGCTGCCCGCCACGGTGCCGGTCGCCCGCGACATCGCCGAGACCGGGAACACCTCCGCGGCCTCCATCCCGCTGGCCATGGAACGCATGCTGGAGAGCGGCGAGGCCCGCAGCGGCGACCTCGCGCTGATCATCGGCTTCGGGGCGGGTCTCGTGTACGCCGCCGCAGTCGTTACTCTCCCCTAGGCATCTACGCCCCATCACAAACCTGCGACGGCCCGCCGGGTGGTCGCTGTCAACACCGAAGAGGAGCAGCCAGAATGGCTACCAAGGACGAGGTTCTGACCGGTCTTGCCGAGATCGTCAACGAGATCGCCGGCATCCCGGCCGAGGACGTCGAGCTCGACAAGTCCTTCACCGACGACCTGGACGTCGACTCGCTCTCCATGGTCGAGGTCGTCGTGGCCGCCGAGGAGAAGTTCGACGTGAAGATCCCGGACGACGAGGTCAAGAACCTCAAGACCGTCGGCGACGCCGTGGACTACATCCTCAAGAACGCCGCCTGATCCACGGTCAGTTCGAACTGACCGCCCGGGCGGCCGGAGTGCACACCCCGGCCGCCCGGTCACCCCTCCCCCGGCACCGCCGCCACCTGCCACACGTGAGAGAAGAAGAAACCAGTGACCGCTGAAAACCGCACCGTGGTCGTCACGGGTATCGGCGCCTTCACGCCGCTGGGCGGCGACGCCGCCTCGTTCTGGGAGGGCCTGATGGAAGGCCGTTCCGGGGTGGCAGCGCTGACCGAGGAGTGGGCCGCCGACCTGCCCGTCCGGATCGCCGCGCGCACCGCGGTCGAGCCCGGCGACGTGCTGCCCCGCCCGCTGGCCCGCAAGCTGGACCGCTCGGCGCAGTTCGCGCTGATCGCGGCCCGCGAGGCCTGGGCCGACGCCGGCTACGAGACGCCCGCCACCGACGAGTCCTCCAAGCTCGCCCCCGAGCGCCTGGGCGCCGTCATCGCCTCCGGCATCGGTGGCGTGACCACCCTGCTCGACCAGTACGACGTACTGAAGGAGAAGGGCGTCCGCAAGGTCTCCCCGCACACCGTCCCGATGCTGATGCCCAACTCCCCGGCGGCCAACGTCGGCCTGGAGGTCGGCGCCCGCGCGGGTGTGCACACCCCCGTCTCCGCCTGCGCCTCCGGCGCCGAGGCGATCGGCTACGCGATCGAGATGATCCGTACCGGCCGCGCCGACGTCGTGGTGGCCGGTGGCACCGAGGCGGCGATCCACCCGCTGCCGATCGTGGCCTTCGCCAACATGATGGCGATGTCCAAGAACAACGAGAACCCGCAGGCGGCCTCCCGCCCGTACGACAAGGCCCGCGACGGCTTCGTGCTCGGCGAGGGCGCGGGCGTGGTCGTGCTGGAGTCGGCCGAGCACGCCGCCGCGCGCGGCGCCCGGGTCTACTGCGAGGCGGTCGGCCAGGGTCTCTCCTCGGACGCCCACCACATCGCCCAGCCCGAGCCGACCGGCTCCGGGGTGGCCCGCGCGATCGCTCAGCTCTTCGAGCAGAACGACCTCGACAAGGCCGACATCGTGCACGTCAACGCGCACGCCACGTCCACCCCGCAGGGTGACGTCGCCGAGCTCAAGGCGCTCCGCAAGGAGCTCGGTGAGCACCTCGACCACGTCGCCGTCTCGGCCACCAAGTCGATGACCGGTCACCTGCTCGGCGGCGCCGGCGGCATCGAGACCGTCGCCACCGTGCTGGCCCTGTACCACCGGCTGGCCCCGCCGACCATCAACCTGGACGACGCCGACCCCGAGGTCGAGGCCGACATCGTCCAGGGCGAGCCGCGCAAGCTCCCCGAGGGCCGGATCGCCGCGCTGAACAACTCGTTCGGCTTCGGCGGCCACAACGTGGTGCTGGCCTTCCGCACCATCTGACGCACCGTCGTTCACGCCGCGGGCCCGGTACGCGAGTTCTTCCGCGTACCGGGCCCGTGGCGTTCGTCGGATCGTCAGACCACCTGGTGCAGCCAGCGGACCGGAGCACCCTCACCGGCGTAGCGGAACGGCTCCAGCTCGTCGTCCCAGGGCTTGCCGAGCAGCCGGCACAGGTCGGCCTCCAGGTCGGTGCCCTCGTTCCTGGCCCGGAGCAGCACGGCCCGCAGCCGGTCCTCGGGGATCAGGATGTCGCCGTGGATGCCGGTGACGGCGTGGAAGATGCCGAGCGTGGGGGTGGAGCTGTAGCGCTCGCCCTCGGTGCTCGTGGTGGGCTCGCTGGTGACCTCGAAACGGATCAACTGCCAGCCGCGCAGGGCGGATGCCAGCCGCGAGGCGATGCCGGGCTCCCCCTGCCAGGAGAGCTCGGCCCGCCAGTGGCCGGGCGCGGCCGGCTGGCGGATCCAGTCGAGACTGATCCGCACGCCGAGCACGCCCGCCACCGCCCACTCGACGTGCGGGCACAGCGCGCGGGGCGCGGAGTGGATGTACAGGACTCCACGTGTCGTCACCGGGACCTCCAGGCTGTGGACGAGGGTCGCCTTCCCCAGCTGCCTCGTGCCCGTCGCCGGTTGCGCCGCTTCTGTCTTTTCGGTCCTGCCCCTGCCGTGCCCAACTTATTCGACATATAGGTAATTAAGTTGAGCAAAACGGACAAGCTTTCACCCAATGCTAGCCCGATCCACCCCGAGGTCTACCCCTCGTCGGGATCTCTCCCCCGAACGGCCCCATCCCGGACGGTTCCACCGTAGCGCCCACTCCAGGGCCCCGTATGACGGTCCGTCGGATCGGGGCCGCGCGGCCGCCGGTACGCGCCCGTACCCAAACCGCCCCCGCCCGGGGAGGGCGGGGGCGGTGCGCAACGGGCGGGCGTCGCAGGGGCGTTCGTCAACAGCCGTCAGTGGGGCAGCCGTCAGTGCGCGAGCCGGACCACCATCTTGCCGGTGTTGGCTCCGCCGAGCATGCCGATGAAGGCGTCGGCGGTGTTCTCCACGCCGTCCACCACTGTCTCGTCGTAGCGCAGCTTCCCGTCGGTCAGCCAGCCGGCCACCTCGGCGACGAACTGCCCCTGGAGCGCGGCGTGGTCACGGACCAGCAGGCCCTGCAGGCGCAGCCGCTTGCCGATCGCCAGCGCGAGGTTGCGCGGTCCGGCCGGCGCGGTGGTGTCGTTGTACTGCGCGATGGCCCCGCACAGGACGGCCCGGCCGTGCACGTTGAGCGCACCGATCGCGGCCTCCAGGTGGTCGCCGCCGACGTTGTCGAAGTAGACGTCGATCCCGTCCGGGGCGGCGGCCGCGAGCTGCTCGCGGACCGGGGCGTCCTTGTAGTTGAAGGCGGCGTCGAAGCCGTAGCCGTCCACCAGGGTGGCCACCTTCTGCGCCGAACCGGCCGAGCCGATGACCCGCTTCGCGCCCTTGAGCCTGGCGATCTGGCCGACCAGCGAACCGACCGCGCCGGCCGCGCCGGAGACGAAGACGGTGTCACCCTCCTGCAGGCTCCCGACCTCCAGCAGACCCGCGTAGGCGGTCAGGCCGGGCATCCCGAGCACGCCCAGGTAGTAGGAGAGCGGGGCGAGTTCGGCGTCCACCTTCACCGCGTGCTTGGCGTCCAGGGTCGCGTACTCGCGCCAGCCGAACCCGTGCAGCACCGCGTCGCCGACCTGGAAGCCGTCCGCCTCGGAGGCCACCACGTAGCCGACCACGCCGCCGTCCATGGTCTGCCCGAGCTGGAACGGCGGGACGTACGACTTCACGTCGTTCATCCGGCCGCGCATGTAGGGGTCGACCGAGAGGTACTCGTTGCGGACCAGGATCTGGCCGGGACCGGGCTGCCCGACCGGCGCCTCGACCAGCGCGAAGTCGGACGGCTTGGGCCAGCCGTCCGGGCGGGCGGCCAGCTGCCACTCGCGGCCGGTGGTGGGCGTCGCCTGCTCTGCCATGGCGGTACTCCTCGTCGTGCCGAGCCTGAAAGGTTGACCTACTGAAGCAATCGTGGACATGAAAGGTTCACCTTGTCAAATATTCAGCTAGACTGGGCACCATGGAGACGAAGCCCACCCAGGAAGCCGCCGCGCCCACCGACGCGATCACCCGCGAGGTCGTCGACCTCATGGCCGGCCTGGTCGCGCTCTTCCACCGCGAGTACGAGGAAGCCGCCGCCGCCCGCTCGCTCACCGGCGCGCAGGCCAAGGTGCTCGCCCTGCTCCGGCGCGGCCCGATGCCGATGCGGCACATCGCCCAGACGCTGAGCTGCGAGCCGTCCAACATCACCGGCATCGTGGACCGGCTGGAGGGCCGCGGCTTCGTCACCCGGGAGGCCGACCCGCAGGACCGTCGGGTCAAGCTGGTGGCCGCCACCGACTCCGGCGGCGCCGCCTCCGAGGAGCTCCGCGAGTCGCTCAACTTCGCCCGCGAGCCGCTCGCCGCGCTCGACGACGAGGAGCGCACCCAGCTCCGCGACCTGCTCCGCCGGATCCTCGAGCACGCGGGCGAGGACGAGGCCCGGGCCTGACCCCCGCTCGGGGGGGGGGCGATGGGGCTCGTACAAATCTTCCGGGTTAGATTGCGCATTCGTGTAACCGACTGCCGTGCCTGAGCCGTCTGTGTAGTGAGGGCCCCCGACCGGGCCGCACCCCGACGGCTCGCACCGAGCGGCCGCAGCAGAGAGTGCCTGAGACCCCATGAGCGACCCGAAGATCCGGCCTGCCTCCCGCCGAAAGCGGCTGGCCAAGTTCGCCGGCGCGACGGCCGCTGTCCTGGTGCTGGCCACCGCGGGCACCGGAGCCTGGTACTACCACCGCCTCGACGGCCAGATCACCACCTTCGACGCCGGCGGCATCGCCACCAGCCGCCCGCCGGCCCCCACCCCCACCAAGGTGGGCGGCGGGCTCCCGGTCAACGTCCTGCTGCTCGGCTCCGACACCCGCAACGACGGCAACGACAACCTCGGCGGCGGCGACGCGGGCGTCGGGCACTCCGACACCGCGATCCTGCTGCACGTCTACAGCGACCGCAGGCACGCGGTCGCGGTCTCGATACCCCGGGACACCCTGGTCACCATCCCGCCCTGCAAGCAGGCCGACGGCAAGTGGACCACCGCGCGCACCAACCAGATGTTCAACTCGGCCTTCACCATCGGCGGTTCCGACCAGGGCAACCCCGCCTGCTCGCAGAACACCGTCGAGGCCCTCACCGGCCTGCGGATCGACCACACCATCGTGGTCGACTTCAAGGGCTTCGCCGCGATGACCGAGGCGGTCAAGGGAGTCGACGTCTGCGTGCCGAACGCCGTCGACTCCTACGGCATACACCTGGAGAAGGGCCGCCAGACCCTCTCCGGGCAGCTCGCCCTGGACTACGTCCGAGCCAGGCACGGCTTCGGCGACGGCTCCGACATCGGCCGGATCAAGCGTCAGCAGGCCTTCCTCTCCTCACTCATCAAGAAGGTGCAGGACCAGGGCTTCAACCTGACCACCCTGCTCCCGCTGGCCGACGCCGCGAGCAAGTCGCTCACCGTCGACCCCGGCCTCGGCACCCCGATGAAGCTGGTCGACTTCGCCCAGTCGCTCCAGGACATCAAGCTCGCCGACATCGAGTTCGTCACCGTCCCCTGGCGCTACCAGGGCGACCGGGTCGCCCTGGTCCACCCCGACGTCGACCAGCTCTGGAACCTGCTCCGCCAGGACCGCACCCTCGACGGCCAGTCGACCGGCCTGGTCACCGCCGCCCCTTCGGAGACCCCCTCGATCCCCGCCGTCACCACTCCCGTGGTGCTGCTCAACGCCACCAGGACGGCGGACCTCGCGGCCAAGACCGCCGAAACCCTCAGGGCCCAGGGCTACACCGACGTCACCGTCGGCCCCACCCCCACCAGCACCCGCAAGACCACCGTGATCGGCTACCCGCCCGCCCAGCTCGACGCGGCCGAGGCCCTGGCCCGCTACTTCCCCACCGCCGACCTGCAGCCCGACCGCACGGCCACCGGCCTCACCGTCACCCTCGGCCGCGACCTCTCCCCCACCACGCCGGCCGGCACCCCGACCCCGACCCCCTCGGGCACCGGCGTCCCGACCGGCATCGCCGACAACACCCGCACGGCCGACGCCGACCTCTGCTCCAACCTGACGTTCGGTTAGGCCGTCCGGCGGTCTGACGGGAACCGGATCGGGTCCGTCCGCGGCGGCGCGAGGCACCCCGACTTCGTAGCAGTACAGGGGATGGTTCAGACTTGGGGCGGCCGAATTTCTCCGCTCAGGGGGCCGGCTCCATCCAGAATCGGTCGAACCACTTGCGGGGGAATCGTGTCGACAGCGACACCCAGTACGGCTGCGGGCGCCTCAATACAGGGCGATCCGGAGACCACCGGCGGGAGCCGGGCCTCCGGCCGCCGAAGCCGCGGCCGGCTCCGGCCGGACGCCGGGCTGCTCCGCTTCGCGGCCGTCCTGCTGGTGCTGCCTCCCGTGGCCCACCTGGTCTCGGCCGACCTGCTGACCTTCGTGGTGCTCTGGTTCGCCGCCGCCACCCTGGTGCGCTCGCGCGCCACCGCGTTCGACCGGTTCATGATCTCCGGCAGCGCGCTGATCGGCTGGACCTGCGCCCTCGGCATCCTGGCCAGCCGCTGGCCCTGGGGTCTGCACCCGGTCGCGCTCGCCGAGGCCACCGCCGTCCTGCTGGTGGTGATCCGGGCCGTGCACCGGCCCGACCCCGCCACACCGAAGCTCCCGTTCGGCGAGACCGTCCGCCGCCTGGTGCCCACCCGCGACCACCCCGTGCTGCTCTCCGCCGGGCTGACCGCCGCGTTCTTCCTGTACCCGCTGCTGCGCCGCACCGACATCGGCCGGCTGGCCACCATCGTCTCGGCCGAGGACCTCGGCCGGCACGCCGCGCTCTACGACACCGTGCTGCGGGTCGGCGGCCTCGCCTCGATGCACCAGGCCGACGCGGCGACCACCCTGCAGAAGGGCATGCAGACCTACCCGCAGGGCAGCCACCTGATCCTGGCGGTGCTCACCAAGTTCGTCAACGGCGGCGCCGCGCCGACCGGCTCGATGGCCGAGCTCGGGCTGTTCGTCCTGCTCAACGCCCTGGTCACGGCCGGCCTCGGGGTGGCGATCCTGTGGGCCATGCACCGCGCCGCCGGCCCGGCCCTGCGCGGCTGGCGCGGCCTCGCGCTCTACCTGCCGACCGCCGCCTACCTGGCCGTCGCCGAGCTGCCGCAGATGCACGGACGCGGCTTCCTCAGCGAGATCTTCGCGCTCGGACTGCTCGCCGTCCTGGTCGGCCTGGCGATCCGTCCGCTCACCCGGACCGGTGAGCAGATCGTCGTGCTCGCCGCGCTGACCGTCGGCATCTCCTTCGGCCACTACCTGCTGCTGCCCGCCGCCGGGGCCGTGGTGTTCGCCTGGGCCGTGGTCCACTGGCGCGACTGGCGCAGCCACTGGATCGGCCTGCTGCTGACCGGCGCCGTGGCCGGCGTGCTCGCGCTGTTCCCGGTCTACGTCAACCTCAAGCAGGCCGGCGAGGCCAGCGTCCTGACCATCCCGGGCGGGATAGGGCCGGTCGGCCGGCACATCCTCTTCCCGCTGGTGGCCGGCACCGTCGCCGCCCTGCTCACCCGCGCCTCCCGGGCCAACCGCCCGCGCCGGGTCGCCCTGATCAGCAGCGCCGCGATGGTCACGATCGTGGTCGGCGTGATGGAGTACCAGCTGAAGACGGCCGGCAGCACCTCGTACTTCTACGAGAAGCTGCTCCACCAGCTGCTGGTGGTCGGCCTGGTCTGCTTCGCCGCCGCGCTGCTCCCGCTGCTCGGCCGCCGCCTGCTGGCCGGCACCCGTCCGGACGCCGGTGCCCGCGGCCTGCTCCGCTCCGGCACCACCGTCCTGGTCACCACCGGCTGCCTGCTGTTCGCCGTCCTCAGCAGCGGCCAGCCCGGCGGTGGCGGCGAGGCCGGCTGGACGGCCAGCCCCGGCCGCGCCATGCTCCGCGGCGACGGCGCCCGGACGGACGTGGCCCAGCGGATCGCCGCGATCGAGGCCGTCCGCCCCGACCACGACAAGGCCCTGACCATCTCGCTGGCCGGCACCCGCGCCATGGGCGACCACGGCAGCGACTGGGGCTCCGGCGAGGACAACCTCTGGCTGAGCGTCCTCAACCAGGACCAGGGCCGCTCCTGGAAGACCTGGGAGTGGGCCCTCTTCGCCCGCACCCCCCAGCAGATGCTGGACTACGCCGCCGCCTCCCCCGACCCCGTCCGCCTCTTCCTCGACGACCCGAAGCTCGCCGACGAGGTCAAGAAGCTCGCCCCCAGGACCAAGAACCTCCGCCTGGACCTCTACCTGATCAAGCCGGCCGGCGGCAGCAAGCGCGTCGCCGAACGCATCGCCCTGGGCTGAGGCTCGGCAACCTGATGGGGGGTCACCGCTGTTCGGCGGTGACCCCCCATCAGTGTGTTGTCCACGACCAAGGGATTGTGAGTCCCCTGCCCCGGCGCCTTGGTGCACGCAGCGAGACGGAGTTCCGGCAGCGATCAAACACTCATCTGATCTCCAGGACGCTGCCTAGCCGCATGCGCAGCCGGCCCGCCCGCCGCGCAGCCGACTCCAGGCGGCGGTGCCGAGCATGACGCCCCACGTCACGAACAGGGCGTACCAGAAGAGCCCCCACGCGGCCTGCGGGTGCGCGGCCTTGGCGGCGAAGGCCGGGGCCGAGACGACCCGGCCGGCGGCGAGCAGATATTGCAGGGCGAAATAGGTGAGACCCCAGAGCGTCATGCCGACCGAGGCGACAGCCGCCGCGACGGCGAGCGGTCGGCGTGGGAGGCGGCGGCCCCAGGGGCGGACCAGGGCGAGTGCGACGACCGCGCCGAGTACCGCGACGCCGCCCATCCCCCAGTAGCCGATCGCCGCCTCCCAGGTGCCGTGCGGGGCGTCGGCGAAGTCGCCGGGGAAGGTGGCACCGATCCCGGCACCCCACCAGAAGTGCGGTGCCGCGTAGGCGAGGGCCACCGCCGCAGCAACGTACCCCGCCCGGCCGTGCCGCCGTCCGCTCCGTACCGCCGTCGTCGTCGTCATGGTGTCCCCCGAGATCTCGTACCCGGCGGGGGCCGCTGCCTCCCGCCTGGCGAAAGTCTGGCCGAACGCCCTCCCGCGAGGATCGCTCGCCCGCACGATCCCGGCCTGCCCCGCGGGAGGGAGAGCCGTGCCCCTCAGAGCGGATCGGGCAAGCCGGTGACGACCACGGTGACACGGGTGCCGGAGGTCAACTGCCCGGTGGTGGCCGCGTGGTGGACGGCGTGGAGGGTTTTGGCGACATAGCGACGTTCCAGGGCCAGGCCGTGGCGTTGCTCGAACTCTTCGGCGAAGGCGGTGAGTTCGGGGGTGAGGCGGCCGTAGCCGCCACCGTGGTGGGTGTGGGCGATCCGCCAGTTGTCGAACTGGCGGGCGTAGGTGGCCTGGTGGAGGGTGGCGACCTCGCGTTCCAGGTAGCCCTCGCCGCGCAGGACGGCGACGCCCAGGGCCCGGGCGCCGGGTGGGAGGCCCGCGGCGAGACCGGCCAGGGTGCCGCCGGTGCCGACCGGGCAGGCCAGCAGGTCGGACGGGCCCAGGTCGGGGATCTCGGCCGGGACGGCGGCGGCCCCCTGGACGGCGAGCGGGTTGGAGCCGCCCTCGGGGAGGACCAGCCAGCCGGGCGCCAGCGGCTGGTGATCCGTCAGGAGGGCGCGGTAGTCGGCCCGGGAGACGAAGCGGAGCTCCATCCCGCACCCCTCGGCCGCCCGCAGCGACCAGTTGCGCGGGGCGGCGGCGAGTTCGTCCCCGCGCACCACGCCGATGCTGGGCAGCCCGAGCGCCTGCGCGGCCGCCGCCACCGCCCGCAGGTGCGTGGAGTACGCCCCGCCGAAGGTGTACAGCCCCCGGGCGCCGGTCTCCACCGCGTACGCCAGGTTGGGCGCGAGCTTGCGCCACTTGTTGCCCGGGACGGTCGGGTGCGCCAGGTCGTCCCGCTTCAGCCGCAGCTCCACGCCGGCCCGCGCAAAGTCGGGGTCGTCGAGCACCTGGAGCGGCGTCGGCAGGTCGGCGGGCAACAGCATCCGCCCAGCGTACCCACCGGCCATCCGGCGCCGGATTTCCTACCGAAGACCTGCCACATGACAGTGGGTCAACGGCGTTAGAAGGGCATGGACCAAGTACTGAGCCCGGAGCAACCCGCCGAACCGGCGCCGCCCGACTTCCCGGCCTTCGTGGCGTCCCGGGGCCGGCACTTGCTCCGCACCGCCTTCCTGCTGACGGGTGGTGACGCGCATCTCGCCGAGGACCTCGTGCAGGAGGCGCTCAGCCGCCTCTTCGTGAAGTGGCGCAAGGTCTCCCGGCTCGACAACCCGAGCGGCTACGCCCAGACCGTGCTGGTCAACACCTTCCTGTCGCACCGGCGCAAGCGCAGCAGCGGCGAGCGAGCCACCGGCGCGGTGCCCGACGTCGCCGTCGACGACCCGGATCCCGCGCTGCGGCTGACGCTGCTGCGAGCGTTGGGAGAGCTGTCGGCTCCGGACCGGGCCGTGCTCGTGCTCCGGTTCTGGGAGGACCGCAGCGTGGAGGAGACGGCGGCCGCGCTGCGCCTGAGCAGTACGGCGGTGCGGTCCCGGAGCAGCCGGGCGCTGGCCCGGATGCGTGACACCCTCGGCGCCGACCTCGGCGCCGTCCGTCCGGGTCCGGCCAAGCCGGTCCCCAGCCTGGAGAAGGCGGTGCTTCGCCATGCCCGTTGATGACGAGTTCGAGGGCGGTCGCCCGGACGGCTTCGCGGACGGCTTCACGCTGGCCCTGCACGGCGCGGCCGCGCTGGCGCCGGACCAGGCGCTGCACAGCCTCGCCACCCGGGCCGAGCGGATCGGCCGACGTCGGCGCAACCGGCGGCGGGCCGGCCTGGCGGGCGGGCTGGCGGTGCTGGCCCTGGCCGGGAGCCTCACGGCGTTCGGCCGCGGCACGGGCACGATCGATCCCGCGCACCGGCCGAAGCGCCCACTGACCTCCACAGAGGCGGTGCAGGCGGTCATCGGGCTGCTGCCACCCGGGTCGTCGCAGGTGCTGCACGCCCAGACACCCGGTACGCCGGGGCCGACCGGCGACCCGTACCGCACCGACGGCGCGCTCCTCTTCGACGACGGCAAGGGCCCGAGCATCATCTCGTACACCGTCGAGCGCACCGAGCTGGTCCCGGCGGTGGCCGCCGTCTGCATGGACCCGCTCCAGATGCCGCAGGACTCCTGCGAGCGCACGACGCTCCCCAGCGGCTCCATGGTGGTGATCGACAAGCTGCGCGACACCAACCTGGCGACCCACAAGGAGTGGCGGGCGACCTGGGCCGCGCCGGACGGCCGTCGGGTACTGATCATCGAGCACAACGGGGAAGCCAGCGCCTCCAACCGGACGGACCCACCGCTCGACACCGAGCAGCTGCGCGCGCTGGTGGCCGCCCCGGGCTGGCAGCAGATCTTCGACGCGCTGCCCAGCAGGAAGAACGCTCCGACACCGCCCGCCCCCGAACCGGCGGCACCGGACCTGCGCCCGACGCTGCTGCCGTTGCTCCCACAAGGGGCCGTGCTCTCCGGAACGGAGGGCACGAGCGGCACCCCCTTCACCGTGACCTTCGAGGGTCGCACCAGCATGCTCGTGGTGATCACCGGCCCGGCGGGGAAGCGGGGGATCGAGGACAAGGAGTACGCCGAGTCGAGCCCGCCCGGCCCCCTGGAGGTACGGGGACTGCAGGCGGACGGCTCCACCGTCGTCACCAACAGCTTCGGCAACGGCAAGACCGCGACCACCCCCGTCCTGCACTGGACGGCGGCCGTGTACTACCCGGACGGCCGGAGTGTGACCGCCACCCTGTGGAACGGCGAGAACGGCTACACCTTCCGCCCCGGCACACCGGCCCTCGACCTCGACCAGCTCAAGACGATCGTCACGGCCCCGGCCTGGCGCCCGTAGGACACCCCACGCGCCCGCGGGCGGCCACCGGAGCTTCCGGGGCCGCCCGCGGGCGCTGTCAGGTGCACTGGGTGCCTGTCAGGTGACGGTCCCTCATGGCGGGCATGCCGCCCCGCAGTTCACGCGCGCAGCAACGCTGTCCCCTAACGGGGTGAACTTCTCTGCGGGGCCCTTGGATGTGCGAGGAAGTGCTCTAGAGTTCTCGCAGGTAAGGGCGAGGTAAAGGCTGGACTACCGCACAGCCGAATGGGTGGGGCGGGTGGGACTCGAACCCACGACCAAGGGATTATGAGTCCTCCGAAGAACTCACCTGGTCTTCACTGCCTTACTCTGCCCTTCCCCGTTTCCCCAGGTCAAAGGCCGTTTCTGACTCTTGCCCTTCGTCGGCGTTCACTAGCTTTCACGGCCTTTCACCAACGCCACGTCCGCTGAATGTCCGCTAAAACCGAGGTCCCGCAGGCCCTTCCGAGGATGCCGGTGCTGGCCTGCGGCGATGCGTTGGTTCGAAGCAGCCGACAAGAGACTCCCCAACCGAAGCTCGACGCCTCCGCCGACCAGACCGCGCCCTCAGCCCTCGTCGTCCAGGTAGTTGGCGCCTTCCGGGTCCTGCCGATCAAGGTAGCAGCACGGCTCGCCCGGGCGCAGGACGGCTGCGCAGTTCTGGGGGCGTAGGTCTCGGTGAGGGGCCGTGGCCTGGGGCGGGCCGGACGTACGCCCCTCCTCCAGGACGGTGGAGGGGCGGTTCGAGTCCGTGGTCAGGTTCGTTGCAGGTGGGTCGGTCAGAGGATGGTCTGCTGTTCGTGGTGGGCCGGTTCGTGGGTGGGGCGGTGGACCTTGATGAGGTAGCCGCCGCCCGGGGCCTGGCCGTGCTGGTGCCAGTCGTTGGCGGTGGTGGTCCACACCTTGAGGGGGCCGCCGGTGTCGAACCAGCCGGACGGGAAGGTGGCGTCGCGGTGGGCGCGGAGCAGGGTGGCGTTCTTGCCGCCGGCGGTCGGGGGGAGGGTGGGGAGGTCTCGCCAGCCGGGGTGGGTGTGGTCGAGTGCGTCTTCGATCGCCGGGTTCTGGTGGCGTCGGATGGGGCCTTCCCAGGTGCAGGCGAGGCAGGCGCCTCGGCGTTCGGTGTGGGTGTCGAGGTGCCGGTCGAGGTGGGTGGGGGTGTGGCGGGTGGTCGGGGTGGCGGGGTGGCGGCCGTTGAAGCCGGGCTTCGCGTAGCCGATCATCCAGGCGGCTCGGCGGGCCTCGCGCGGGACGCCCTTGGGCAGGGCGACGTAGGCGTTCTGGCGGGCGACGGCGCCGACGGCGGTGTGCGCGGTGATCCATGCCGTGATCGCGCCGACGCAGGCGGCGGTGTCGGCCGTGTGGCCGAGGTCGCCGGGGCCCTCGTAGATCAGGTGGTAGGGGCCTATGGGGTCGTCGGTGTCGTAGTAGTGGAGGGCCGTCCAGGCTTCGTGGTCGTCGGGGTGGTGGGAGACGTCGGCCTGTTCGGTGATCCAGATGCAGGTGCTGTCGGGGAGGTCGATCAGGATGGCGCGCCCTGCGCTGCTCCGGTTGATGGAGGGGGTGATGCCGGCGGCGATGAGGGTGTCCCAGAGGAGGTATCCGGCGGCGGGTCGGTCCGGGTCGGGTTCCTGGTCGGTACGGGTGGCGATCAGTTGGCGGAGGTCGGCGAGGGTGGTCACGTGGTGGTCCTTGTCGGTCAGGCGGGGGTGGGCTGCTGCGTGGGCGGGAGGAGGTGGAAGTCGGCGGCGGCGAGGAGCGCGCCGCGCCACAGCTGGTAGTGGCCGTCGTCGCAGCGGAGGACGTAGGCGGTGTACTGGCTGCCGGGCCCGCAGATCGGGAGTTCGACGCGGCGGACGGCGATGACCGTCCAGAAGCAGTGGGGGCTGCGGAGGCGTTCGCCGCGCTGGAGGGTTCGGCCGGGCTGGGTCGGGGTGGAGGTGCCGACGTTCTGGTGGAGGTGTCGGCCGGTGCAGGGCGGGCAGAGCCGGTCGGTTCGCTCCCACAGGCGGAAGACGCTGCGGGTCGTGGTGCCGCAGTCGGCGCAGGTGGTGGTGTCGTGGTGGCCGCCGAGCTTGTAGTGGGTGACGCCCGGGTAGCGGGTGATGCGGACGGTGCCGCGGTGGCGGCTGCGGACGGTGATCATGGGGTCCTCTCGGGGGTGAGCAGGGTGGGCTGGTGGTCGAGGTCGTTGAGCCAGTCGAGTAGGCGGGGCAGGTTCTGGTCGGGGCCGTAGGTGAGGTAGGTGCCGTCCGCCGAGGCGCAGCCGAACCAGTCGGCGAGGCGGAGGCGCTTGCGGGAGTTGACGCGGCCCATGTGGACGGGCTTGCCGAGCTGGTGGGCTTGGCGGGCGAGGCGTTCGGCGACGGGGCCGGTCTTCCATTCGGTGGTGCCGGCGAGGAAGAGGACGTCGAAGTCCGGCCACGGGAGCAGGTCGTTGGTGTCGCAGCCGTCTTGGGCGGCGTAGGCGGCGGGGATGCCGAGGGATCGGATGCGCGGGAGCCAGGGGGTGGAGTCGGTGAAGGTTCCGGCGGCGTCGAACGGGCGGTCGGGGGCGACGGCGAACAGGCAGTTCTGGGGGCCGTAGTGGTGGACCTGGCGGGTGAGCCAGGTCCACCACCGTTCGGGGCCGGGCCAGCCCTTGCCGAAGCGTCCGTTGTCGGCGGCCCACCACGCGCCGGGCGGGATCGTGTTGCCCTGGAGCGGGGTGGTGATGCAGCCGAGGTCGCCGACGGTCATGGCGTGGCGGATCTCAGGGGTGGAGGGGTTGGCGAGGTACAGCATCGGTGGGGCTCGTTCGGAGTATTCGGGCGTTGAGGAGGAGGCACAGTTGCCGGACGCGGGCGGGTACGTCGGCGGGCTGGGTGTCGAGCCAGGGGTGGGCGGTGGGTCGGGTGTTGGTCGGGCGGTGGACTGTCCAGGTGAGGGTGGTGGTGGCGGTGATGACGAGTTGCGCGTACCGGTCGCGCCGGTAGCGGATGTGGAGCAGCGCGCCGGGTTGGCCGTCCGGGGTGTGGTGGAGGTGGGCGGGGATGCCGGCGGTGGTGAGGGCGGTCACGATGTCGGTGGCGCGGTCGTGGTCGGGGTGGCGGTGGGGCTGCCAGGTGGTGGGGGTTCCCCACTGGGCGGTGGTCAGCTCGCGGGGGCCGGTCGGGCGGGGGTTGGCGATGGTGAGGCGGACGGCGGGCTGGGTGGGGGCCTCGAAGGTGATGGGGGTGACGGTGAGGATCGGGGCGTCGGTGACGTGGGGTCCGGGGAACCAGCCGTCGTCGGTGCAGTAGTCGGTGGGGCCGGTGTAGGTGTGGCTGGTCACGGTTGGCGCTCCGGGGTGAAGAGGCGGCGGGTGTCGGTGATGGGCTGGCAGTTCTCGGGGCAGGGGGTGTACTTCCAGGGGCGGCCGGCGGGGTGGCGGTGGTGTTCGTCGTGGCGGTCGCGGTCGTCGGGGGTGCAGCGGACGGGGTAGCGGGCGCGTGATCCGCAGTGGGGGCACAGGCCGAGGGGGTCGGTGTCGTCGGGGGTGACGGGGTGGGGGTAGGGGCGGGCGGAGCCGTCGACGGGGTGCCCGTTGGCGGGGTTGAAGAGGTAGTACGGGGAGCGGGGGTGGACGGGGATGGACCACCAGCGGTGTTCGGGGTCGCTGGTGAGGATGTGGCGGGCGTTGTGGATGGTGGTGCCGCTGTGGTGGAGGTTGGTCCAGCGGACGTAGGCCCAGCCGTTGCCGAACGGGCGGTGGGTGATGCGGGTGGCGTCTCGGGCGTGGGCTCCGGGGAGGGAGGGGGCGGCCTGTTCGAGTTCGCGGCGGGTGCGGGCGATGATCACGGGGACAAGGTCGAGGGGCAGGTCGGTGAGGTCGATCTCCACGGGAGGAGTCCAGGGGTTGGGGCCGGGCGGCCAGCGCCGCCCGGCCGGGTGGGGTGCCAGCTACGGGAGGCGGTTGCAGGTGCCCTGGTGGGTTCCGAGCCGGGCGGTGACGTGGAGGGGTTCGGGGCCGCCGGTCCAGGTGATGGTCCGGCCGTCGGGGCCGGTGCTGAGCGTGAAGTCGATGCCGGGGAAGGCTTCGGCGAGCCTGTGGGTGATCTCGGAGTCGGGGCGGTGGACGCGGTAGGTGCCGGGGGTTCCGGTGCAGCCGACGTGCCGGCGGTTGTGGCCGCGGCTGGCCCGGAGGTGGGAGTAGAAGAGGGCTCCGGTCCAGTCGCATCCGGTCCGGCCGCAGGCCAGCTCCTCCCAGAGAACGTCGGAGCCGGGGTAGGGCCGGGGCGAGTGGAGTTCGAGGTCATCGAGGCGGTCCACGGCCGTAGTTGCGGACTCGGCGTTGCGGCGGGTGGTCAGGTTGAGCGGCATCAGGTCAGTCCTTGGGGTGGTCGGCGAGCCAGTCACGGACGGCTCGGACGCAGGCTTCGGTGTCGGCGGCGTACGGGAGACCGGAGGGCTCGTAGATCGGGATGGGGTGTTCGCGCTCCTCGTCGTCCTCTTGGTAGAAGTTCGCGATCCAGCCCGGGTGGTCGGCGATGGGCTTGGTGGTGTGCGATTCGGTGTCGCTGATCCAGACCTCGCCGGTGTCGAGGTAGAGGACCAGGACCCAGTAGCTTCCGGCGGTGTCCAGGAGTTCGGCGGGGATGGCGTTGGCGTGGAGCGCCTGGTAGAGGGCGTGGCCTGCCATCGGCGTGCCGTCTCGGAGGAGGCGGTCGATGTCGCTCACGCGGTCACCGCCCGGGCGGTGGCCGCCGGGTGGGCGGGCTGGTGGACCGGTATGCCCTTGCGGAGGTACCCGTCGTCGGTGAACCAGCGCCGGACGGCCTCGTCGCTGACGGGCGGGGCGGGGCGGGAGCTGTGGTGCTGGCTGAACCAGAAGCCGTCGGTGCGCTCCCAGATCACGCCGTCGTGGACGATGTGGTCGCCGTCGGCGAGGTGCGCTGGCACGGGCGGGTACGGGATCGGCGGGAGGCTGTTGGGGTCGAGGTGGCGGTGCGCGTAGACGGTGACGGGGGTGTTGCCGGTGGGGCGCAGGGTGGTGGGGAACTGCCACCAGGTGTCGGGGAGGGCCGTCATGCTGCCGCCGGTGGGCGGGGTGATGGTCCGGGCGGTGCGGCGGTACTCGCTGCGCCCGAGGTGGCGGATGTTGGTGATGACGGATGCGTGGCCGGTGGCGGTGTGCACGATGACGTCACCGGGGCGCAGCCAGCGGCTGGGGAGGTCCATGACGCCGTACTCGTCGATCGGGCGTTCGGGGTGGCGGGCGGCTGGGGTGACGCTCCAGTGGGTGATGTAGGTGGCCACGTCGTGGGCAAGGGCTTCGATGGCGTCGGCCGGGGTGGTGTCGCCGAGTCGGCGGCTGTGGATGGTGACCGAGTGGTCGGGGTTGGTGTAGGGGTCGCCGAAGTGGTGGATCGCGGTGAGGCCGGTGAGCTTGTCGGGGGTGATGGTGATGTCGGCGTGGTCGTCGGAAATCCAGATCTCAGTGCCGCCGGGCAAGGTGATGGTGAGCCAGGGTGCGTTGCCGCCGTTGCTGGTGGTGACCTTGCGGCGGTGGAGGGCGAGGCTGGTGAGCTGGCCCACGGTGGTGTCGTGCACGGGATATCCCTTCTGGTAGTCCGGGTGCCGGGGGCGCGGGGTGCGCCCCCGGGGTTGCGGGAGGGCCTGGTGGTTCAGGGGGTGAAGGTTCGGCGGTTGTGCGAGGTGGCGGCCAAGTGCTTTGTGTCGCGGGCGACTTGCCGGGCCTCGGTGTGTCGCTGTGCTCGGCGTCGGAGCTTCTTCGTGGCGGTGCTGGTGCCGGCGTAGCGGTAGCAGGTGCAGCCGCGTTGGGCGGAGCGGCACTTGCGGCGGTAGTCGGGGTTGGCGTCGGCCAGCAGGCGGGCCACGGTCGGCTCCTTCGGCGGGTTGGCTGGCGGTCAGCTCGGGCTGGTGGTCTTGGCGGTGGACTTGCGGGGGCGGGTGCCGGCGGTGGGGGTGTCTGTCTTGGTGGCGCGGGTCGACGGCCGGGCCGGGCCGGGCTTCTTCACGGCCGGGGCCTTCTTGGCGGGCGCCGGGTTCGGCTTCGCGGCGGTGGCCTTCTTGGCGGGGGCGGCCTTCTTCGCAGGGGTGGCCTTCTTGGCGGGGGTGGCCTTCTTGGCGGCCGGAGGCTTCTTCGCGGAGGCCGTCTTCGTCGGCGTGGCCTTCTTGGCGGGGGCGGCCTTCCTCGCGGGGGTGGTCTTCTTCACGGCCGGGGCCGGGGCCGGGGTCGGCTCCGGCGTGCGGGCGGGCTGGGTGATCTCGGCGACGGACGGCTGGACCGGGTCGGTGTTGGTCTCGGCGGGGCCGGTCGGCTCTGACGGTGCCGCCTGGGTCGGCTGTGCGGCGTCGGTGCCGGCCTCGGCCTCGACCTCGATGAGGTCGGCGGCGGCGTCGTTCTGGCCCGGCTCGTCGTCGGTGTCGTCGGTCGTCTCCCAGTTGGGGCGGCGGGTGGCAGCTGCGGCGGCGTCCCAGGGACGGTGGCCGACGTAGTAGGGCTTGGCGTCGAAGACGGGCAGAAGGTTGTCGGTGAGGACGCCGTGGATGGTCTGGGCGGGGTCGCCGTCGAGGCCGACGAGGTTCAGGACCGTGTGGTAGTTGCGGCCGGGGCGGAGCGGGCGCGGCCGGTCGGGGCTCGGTGCCGCGGCCGGGGTGCGGGGGGCGGTGATCCAGAGCTGGAGGGTCGTTCCCTCGGTGCGGGTCCGGGCGCTGATGGTGCGGCCTGCGGGGTTGGTGAGGCGTTGGACGGTCAGGTCGTCGCCGGGCTGCGGGGCGGGGCAGTAGCCGTCGAGCATCTTGGCGAGGTCGTCGAAGGCGATGGCGAGGGTGGTGGCGGTGATGATCACGGCTGGCTCCTCCGGGGTGGGTCGGCCCATCGCCGACCCACCCCCACTTGGATTAGATTCAATACTCATTGAGGCCAGAAAGGGGCAGGTTCGACTTCGACCCGTTCCCCTTGGCTTATGTTTAGATTCTATACTCTCTTTGGGCTGGGTGTCCACTCGCCTTCCCAGGTCAGGCGGCCTGCGCCGCCACCGCACCGGCCACCATCCGCTCGGCCCCGCCGATCGCCGCCAGCATGGTCATGTCGCGCACCACACCGTCCCGGTGCTTGAAGATCGCGGCCTTCTCCTCCAGCGCCAGCCGCTCGGTGTCCGCCTGCGCGAGCGTGTCCCCACACCAGACCGTGGTCCGCGGGCCCAGATCCCAAAGGATCATGTTCGTCGCGGCCCCGGCGGCGGCGATCGGGTCGATGTCACACAGGTGCCAGCGGCACGTCCGGGGGTCGATCCGGTGCTCCCGCATCAGCTGGGCGGCGGCGCGCACCAGCCCTCCGGTGCCGGCGGACGGGTCGCAGATGCTGAACCCGGGCTCGATCTGGGAGCAGTCCCCGAGCTGCATCCGCGCCATCAGCTCACAGACCTCGGGCGGGGTGTGGTACTCCCCCAGCCCTTCGCGGGCGCCGTGGCTGCGCAGTCCGGTGATCATCCAGGACATCAGGTCGCACTCGGCGAGGTCGTAGGGGTCCATGGAGCCAGTGAGCTCCAGCAGACTGTTGGTGATCGCGGCGTGGGCGACCGCCTTGACGCAAGCCAACTCGTGGTCGCTCAGCGACTCCTCCATCCAGGTGTAGATCGGCAGGGCCCGGTTCACCAGGTCGGGACGGCGCAGCCACCAGTAGGACCAGCTCTCGCGCATCAGCTGGAGGAGGTCCTTGGCGTCCAGGCCGAGTATCCAGTCGGTCTGCAGGTGCGCGTCCTCGCCCTTGATCGGCCACAGCGCCAGGGCCGCGACCGCGCCGACGGGTATCTCCATCCGGCTGCCGCCGTGGTGGCGGTGCCAGGCGTCGGCAACGGCCTCGGCCATGCGGCGGGCCGCGTCGTGCGGGCTGGTGCCTCGGGGTACGGGGAACCGGCGGGTCGCCCGCTTGGGGGCGGGCTTCGTGACGGGCTTGGGCGTGCTCGCGACTGCGGGGGCCGCCGGCGGCGTCCGCATCGGGCGCGGGCGGGGCTCGTCCCTCGGCTGGAAGAAGTCGTATTCGTCCTCGTCGTCCTCCACGACGGCCGGGGCGAAGAGGTTGAGCTGCTGGGTCCGCTTCATGACGGTTTGTCCTCGGATTTTGGGCATGAAGAAGCCCGGCCGGTCACGGGGGGCGACCGGCCGGGCCGCAGGGATGGCAGGAGAGGGAGGGGTCAGCCGGAGGGCGGTGCCTCGGTCAGGCGCTGCGCCTCGGTCTCGACGAGGTGGCGGGCGATGGCCGTGGCGAACCGGCTGCTGATGGTGCCTGCGCCGGTGAGGCGGGCGGCGATGGCGAGCGTGGCGGTGTCGGCGCCCTCGTGCTCCAGGCTGTTCAGGTACTCGGCGGCGGCGGTGATCTCCGCTTGGAGGCCGATCAGGGTGTCCGCCAGCCCGGGGCCGTTCTGGAAGACGCCGCCATGGGGTCGGCGCGGCGCCCCGACGCGGTACTGGTGGCGTGCCGGCTCCGGGGAGCGGTCGGGCTGGGCGGCATCTCCGCCCGCCTGGGCGTCGAGGGTGTGCAGCAGGTGGGCGGCGGCCCGTCCGTACTCCCCGCTCAGGTGGAGTGCGGTGTAGGCGAAGAAGGCCGGGCCCGCCGTGGTGGTGAGGCGTTCGCGGTGCTGCCCGGGGGTCAGCCCCCGGTACTCGCGCGGGCGGTGCCCGTAGGCACCGGCGATTGCGGCGTCCACTGTCTCGTGGGCGGTCCGCTCGATGTGCGGCTGGAGGCCGAGGCGGACGCTCACGGCACGCAGCGCGGCGGGCAGGGGCGTGCTCACCGGCCCTCCCTGCGGGGGGCCGTCAGGGACAGCACCAGCTCGTTGTCGCTAAGGTCCCGGTCGCCGTCCAGGTGGGCGTCGAGCACGGAGAGGGCCCGGTCGTAGGCCGAGGGGATGGAGTAGGCGTTGATCACGAACGCGAAGCCGCCGGAGTCGAGGACGGCTCGCTTCGCGCCCTCCGTCAGGTCCCCTGCGGTGATGCCCGTGATCTCCCAGTCCTTGTCGAGGATGACCGCCCACCGTGGGGCTTCCCGCAGAGGATCCAGGGCTTCGCAGTGCTCGCACCGGTGGGGGCGGTGGTAGGCGCGGGCCCTGTCGGTGAGCGTCTCGGCGACGGGCGCCGGCGCGTCGGCGGCGGCCTCCTCGACGGCCTTGAACCACGTGTGGCTCCGTTCGGCGCTGACCGGCCCGGAGTCCAGGGCATGGAGGTGAAGGCGGAGTTCGTCGGGGTTGAACGGAACACGCTCCCGGGCGAGGAGCCGACCGTCGGCATAGCCGAGGACATGGGTGCCACCCGTCAGGGAGTTCCGGTCGATGACGAGGTCGACCCGCCCCGGCGTTCCGCACAGGATCGAGCTGGCTGCGGCGATGTTGGTGACCGAGGCCAGGGTGCTGACCACCGCTTGGGGCACGTTCGGCGCTGGGGTGTTCATGGGCGTCTCCGGTCCGATGCTCAGTGGTGCAGGTCGCTGCTATTGAGGACGCAGGTCGAGGCGAGGGCCGCCAGGGCGGCGACGTTGCGCAGGTCGCCGTGCTGGTGGATGGCCGCGTGGAACAGCTCGGCGTAGTGGAAGTGGCGGATGAGGTGCCGGTACTGGCCGAGGTCGAGGCGGTAGTGGCCGGGGAGGCGGTTGGCCCAGGCGACGGTGATGGCGTGATCGACCAGGGCGCCGGCGGCCTGGACCTCGGCAGGGGGCAGGCTGTGGCCGACGACCTGGGAGACGACGGCGGGCAGGTGGTGCTCGGGCACGTAGGCGAGCTGGTCGCGGAGCGGGGCGGACGGGTCGGGGCTCGGGGTGTGGGTCATGACGGGGCGTGTTCCTTCGGAAGGGGGCCCGGCCGCCGGAGCGGCCGGGCTGGGAGGAGTGAGGTTTCAGGAGTTGAGCTGCGGGTCGTTGAGGAGTGCGACCGTGATGTCCGTGACGACCCCGCCGATCCGGTCGTAGTCGGCCTTGATCTCGATGGCGTGCCAGTACAGGTCGGTGTAGTAGCGGTGGCGGACGAGCTCGTGGAACTGCTTGAACGTCAGCGCGTGGAAGCCGTCAGGCCGGATCCCCCAGCCCACGGAGATGGCGTGCTCGACCATGGCGAAGCCGTTGGCGATGATGCCCGCGCTGATGCAGTCGGCGGAGTTGATGATGTTGAGGATGTCGAGGAGGTGGTGCTTGGGGCCGCGGATCTCGGCGATGCAGACGGAGAGGTCGGGGCCGATCTCAACGCTCATGGTGTGCTCCTGTCGGTGTGCGGGGTCGGGATGGTGTGTCGGTGAAGTGGACTGGGCGGTCTAGGTGTTCGTGCCGAACAGGGTCGGGTCGCCGTCGGTGGCGCCTCGCTCCAGGCGTGCCGGGTGCTGTGCGCGCAGGGCCCGCACCGCAGTCGCCGTCTGCGCGGCGCAGTCCGCGAGGGAGATGCCGTGGGCGGGTTCCAAGAGGGCGCTGGGGACGGACAGGTCGTCGTGGACGCTCGCGGCCAGGACGACCGGTTCGATGTCGGTGACGTAGTCGGGGGGCAGGCCCTCGAAGGTGACGGCGAAGCCGTCGCTGTGGCGGATCGCGGGAAGTTCCTCGTTGAGGCCGAGGGCCGTGCCCAGCTCCTCGGTGAGGCGTTCGGCGCGCCACTGAGGGCCGAGGGCCTTCGCGGTGGCGTCGGCCAGGTCCTGGAGGTCGAAGTCGGTTGCGCCGGTGTCGAGTTGGCTAGCCGGCTGGTCGGTTCGGGTGTCGGGCATCGCGGTCTCGTTTCAGGGTGGGCGCGGTCCGGCCGGGCCGGGCGGTCGGGGAGGGTCAGGAGTTGAGCTGCGGGTCCTCGGCGAGCGCGGAGGTGATTCGCTCGGCGAGGTCGGCGATCTGGTCGAAGTCGGCGCCGATCGAGATGGCGTGGCGGAAGAGGTCGCCGAAGTAGCGGGCGCGGACCAGGTCGTGGAACTGGTGGTAGGTGAGGGCCTGGCTGTCGGCGTGGCGCATCACCCAGGCGACGGTGCTGGCGGTGGCGACCATGTTGAAGGCGTTGTTGATGACGGCGGGGGTGGGGTCGGTGTCGTTGAGGGTGTTGATGACGGCGTCGATGTGGCTCTCGGGGCAGCGCATCTCGATGATCGAGAAGTTGAGGGAGCCGAGGGCGGCGACGGTCATGGGATGTTCCTCCGGGTGGGGCGGGCGGCTCGGCCGGGTGGCCGAGCCGCCGGCGGGGCGGGTCAGGCGGTGAGGTAGTCGAGGACTGCGAGGGAGAAGCCCCGGGGCAGTGCGCCGGGTCCGGCGTCGGTGCTGGTGGCGTAGTTCTCGGCGATGTCGAGAGCGTCGAGGACTGCGGCCTCCCGGTCGGGCCGGGACATGAGCCGGGCGACGGAGTCGAGGGCGAGGGCGGCGGCGGAGAGGGTGAGTCGGTGGATGTCCTGCTCGGCGCGGGCCGCTCGGGACCGGGCGACGCTGGCGTAGTGGCGGGCTTCGGCGGCGGCAGCGGCGGTCAGGGCGTTCACGGTGGTTCCTCCCTCTTCGGGTTGGGGCCTCCCCCCTTCCCTCTTGATTTAGATTCTATACTCATTGAGATTGGGGGTCCACTTCGCCGGGAAGTTCTCAACCGGTGGACGTCGAGCGTTTTCGCAGGTCAGAGCTTCGGAAGGGCAACAACGAGGGCGGTCGCGTTGTCGGCGTGCTCGTCTCCCGGGCCCCGCCGGCTGATCGTCCGAGCCCGCTCGACCGCGTCGCTGACCAGCACCCCCGCGGCGGACTTCGCCGGGTACTGGTCGAGGACCGTCGCCGGGTAGGCACCGAACCCTCCGGCCAGCCGCCCGCCGGTTTCCTCCATCGGCTGGTAGGCACCGTCGCTGCACAGCAGGAGACGGTCCACGCGGTCCCGGCTGACCGTCAGCTCGCCGATCTCCCCGTAGCCGAGGTCCGACAGCAGGTTGTGGTGGTCGTGGGGGCCCACGGGCTGGTTCCGGGACCTCTTCCTCTGGGCCAGGTTGTGGTCGGTGGTCAGCAGCTCGCCCAGGCCGGTCGGGCTGATCGCGTAGGCCCGGGAGTCGCCCGCCCAGCCGACGCGCAGGCCCGTCCACGTGGGGTGCCAGGTCACGACGACCGCCGTCGTGCCCGCCACCCAGCTGCCGGTGCTCTCCATCCAGCCCGGCACCGCGTCCCGCCCGAGCCTGATCGCGTGGCCGGGCGTGCCGGTGGCCGCCGCGGAGCGGGCCAGGAACGGCGCGAAGTGCTGGACGAACTCGGCAACCTCCTCGTCGTCCCCGATGCCATCGCAGACCACGAACGCCCAAACTCCGCTGGCCCGGTTCCGGTGGACGGCGAAGGCGTCGCACTGCTCGTTGCGCAGGCCCCGCGACTGCGCCGCGGAGACGACCGGGCCGCCCGGGTGCACCCACCGGGTGGAGTCGGCGAGGACGGACAACCGGGTGATCTCGTGCCGGGTGAGGTCCTGGTAGGTGCCGTCAGCCCGGCGTCGGCCGGTGACGAACACCGAGCCCCGGAACAGCGGGGCCCGTCCGCCGCCGGCGAGGCCCGTCCACAGCTGCTGGGCGTAGCGGTTGCTCTCCTCCTCGAACGGCCCGTTGGCGTGGTGCAGGATGTACGGGCCGATCGGCAGCGAGGAGTAGCCGGGTCCCAGGTTCGACTTCAGCACGGACTGTTCGGCCGACGTGTGGACGACCACCGGGCGGCCGACGTGGCCGCTGAGTTCGTCCTGAGTGCCGTCCGGGTCGACCGCGAAGGCGAAGGTCTTGATCATGTCGTTCAACTCTCTTGTCGTTCGGGGATGTTCAGGTCAGGGTGATCAGCGCCTCGTGGGCGTAGACGCAGTCCTCGCAGCACAGTTCGCCGAAGACCCAGTCGACGAAGTCGCCGGGTTCGACGGTGAACTCGCAGCGGGCGCAGGTGATGTCGTGCTGGGCGACGAGCACGGCTTCGACCCCTTTCCGGTCAGATGGGCTGCCGCACGACGCGCTCGTGGCCCCTGCGGTACAGCTCGGGCCGCGCCCGCCGGCGGTGATCGTGGACCTCTCGCCACGGGCGGGTGACCGTGACGACGGCCCCGGAGTCCGCGATCAGGGCCATGCCGGCGAGTCCGTCGATCACAGTCCGGGCGAGGTCCTGGCGGGCCTTCCCCGGAGGGACGGCGTGCAGGCCGGTGTGGAAGGCGGGGTTCGCGCGCCAGGTGATCCAGTCGGCCGCCGGGCACTCGACGTTCCAGCGTGTGCCGATGTCGACCGTGCCGAGCAGGTCCTGTTCCTCGGTCCAGCCAGGCAGGGCGTACAGGTCTGCCGGACAGCCGTCCTCGCCGAGGTGCGGGATGCTGCAGGCCGCGTCGCTCAGGTACCAGCAGGCATCGCGGGCCGCGTCCGCCGGGTCCAGGCCAGCTGCCTCCGACCACAGGCCCGCGTGCAGGCTGACGTGCAGGTCGATGCGGATCTTCACGGCCGAAGGGGGTCGGAGAACTCAGTACGCAGCACCCCGACGAACCTCTCGATGATCTGGCGGCGCCCGGCGTCCAGGTCGGTGGGCCACCCGTCGTCGTCGGCCGCGCCGAAGAACAGGACCGGTCCCCGGAGGTCGAGGGCGGGGCCGCCCGGCAGGACCTCGGCGAGGAGCGAGGCGTAGTCGTTGACCGGGCGGTCGGCACCATGCCGGAGGACCGCGAGGCTGAGGACCGACACTCCGTGGACGCATGCGGCCAGGCCGACGTACTCGACTTCACCTTCGAGGGTCTGGGAGGCTGCGGCCTGGCGCTGCGGGCGGCCGACCGGGAGGTTCACCGGCCGGGCGGTTCCATTCGGCCCGACGAGCAGGGCATTGGGCTCGGCTGCGGTGAACTCGTGCGCCTGGTAGGGCAGCGGCTTGCCCGCAGGGTCGTCGTCGACCCGTACGGTGCAGCTGCCTTCCGGCCCGCCGAGCACCGTCCCGAGTCGGCCTTCGTGTTCTCCTGCGGTGATCCGGACTCGTCGGCCTGCGGGCACTGCGGTGGTGGGCATGTCGGTCTTCCTGCCTGGTGATGGTGGTGTCGGGCCGCTCAGCCCGGGGGCCGCGCTGTGCGGCCCCCGGGCTGGGCGGGTTCAGGAGACCGGCGGGTACCAGACCTCGATGGCCTCGTAGAGGGCCTTGTGGGCGCTGCCCGGGATGTGGCCGCCGGCCAGGAAGGTCCCGGTCACGGTGTCGAGGTGGGCCTTGCGGGCGTCCAGGAGGGTGAGATCCATGCGGACCTCGCCCGGCTGGCCGCTGGGGGTGAAAGCGATCTTGACGGTGCGGTCGTCGTCCGGGGTGACGTCCACGAACACGGAGTTGAGGACGGCGCGGGCCTGGACGCCCGGGTTGTGGATGAACGTCGCGGTGTTCTCGGCGAGCTGGGCGTACACGGGGTTTCCCTTCTTGAGTGGGGGTGTCTCCCCCACCTCCTACTTAGATTCTATACTCATTGAGATGGCGTATCCACTCGGAGAGCAGCAACTTCCGTATGGGACGCCCGAGTTGCCCGAGGGCCATGGGCACCCCGCCTGGGATGCGCGGGAGCGCGCCGGGCCGAGGCGGGGGACTCCGCCGACGGTCGGCGGCCCCACCCCCGACGCGGGACCGGCCGCCCGGGGGCCGCGCGGCGCGACCCCCGGGCTGGGGCGATTCAGGAGACCGGCGGGTACCAGGCGTCGATCACGTCGAAGAGGGCCCCGTAGGCGCCGCCTGCGGCCTGGTCGGCCGGGAAGATCCCGGTCACCATGTCCAGGCGGGCCTTCCGGGCATCGAGAAGGGTGAGGTCGACGCGGACGCGGCCCTGCTCGAAGCTGTCGCCGAACGCGATCTTCACCGTGCGGTCGTCCTCCGGGGTGACGTCGACGAAGACGGAGTTGAGGACGGCGCGGGCCTGGATGCCCGGGTTGTGGATGCGGGCGGCGACGATGGTGGCGAGGCCGGTGTACATGGGCTTTCCCTTCTCAAGCGGGGGCGTCTCCCCCTGCCTTACATTCTAGATTCTATACTCTCTCAGAGTTGGTGTCCAACTCCGATCTCATCAACTCGGCTTGCATGAAGTCGAGTTGGCTGCATCCGCGTGCCCGCGCGAGGGCCGGGCCCTCAGTGGCCGAGCTGCGTGGCGATGGCGTCGAGGACGGCCCCGGCGCAGGCGAGGTGGAGCAGTGCCGCCTCGTGCCCGTCGCGGGCGGCGGCGACGGCGAGGTCGACGGCGGCGGCGATCACCGACTCGGGCACCGCCGCGAGCCACTGGGCGTACGGGACCGATCCGCCGACGCCCTCCCATGCGGCATGGGTGGCGCATTCGGCGACCGCGGCGGCGTAGGCGGCAGGCATGGCGGCGAGGTCGTGCGAGCGGGCGAGGCGGGCGGCGAGGGGGGTGAGGTCGGGGGCGCCGAGGAGCGCCCGAAGGGCGGCCGGAGCGGTGGCGGTGGCGGTGGCGGTGGCGGTGGTCATGGTTCTCCCAGGTGGGCGGCCCGCCGAGGGGCCGCCCGGGGCGGTCAGCGGGCGTCGAGGCGGGGGTCGGTGGCAAGGAGGCCGAGGCTGAGGCGGGCGGTGCGCAGCTGATTGGCGCCCGCCCACGGGTTGACGATGGTCCGGGCTGCGCCGTCGGCGAGCAGGAGGAGCAGAGCGGGGCTCACGTCAGCGAGCCAGGGAGTGAAGGACTGGCCGCCGGCGGTCTGGCTCCAGGTGTCGCGGAGGGCGGCGCTCGCGGCTTCGGCGGCGATTGCGGCCTCGTCGGCGGCGAGGTCGTAGTGCTGGCCGATCCAGGCCGTGAGGGTGCCGTCGAGCAGGTGGGTGTGGAGGCTCGACGCGGCCTGGGCGGTGTCGGTGGTGATGGTCATGATCTTCCCTACTGCCGGTTTCCCTGATCCCTATATCTAGATTCTATACTCTCAAGCGAGTGGGTGTCCACTCCCCGGTGATTCAATCCCCATGGAAGAAAGGGAAGTTGTGGCACTTCCACGAGCACCCGCGCTACCGCCCCCGGGTGCGAGGGGCGGTCAGCAGCCGCAGACCGGGGCCTTGACCATGAAGCAGGCGGGGCAGGTGCTCGCACGGACAGCGGCGGCGGCATGCGCGTTGCGGGCCGCCTGGATGTGCGCCTGGCGGTCCGCGAGGCGTGCGCGGGCACTCGCCTCGCACCGCTGGCGTTCCTGTCCGGCGAGCCAGTCTTCCCGGCCCAGTTCGCTGCGCTCGGCCGGGGACAGGGCCCTCCACGCCGCGCCCGTCGCGCGCATGGCCTCCAGGGCGAGTTCGAGGGCGCGGATGCCGGCTTGCCAGTTGTTCAGGTCGACGGCCCCGGCAGCGCCCAGGGCTGCGTACTCCTGGGCGGCGGCAGTGCGGTAGGCGGTGACGCGGGTGGTGGCCACGAGGATTCCTGTCAGGCGATTGTTCGGACGGGTTCGGCGGGTCGACCCGGGGCCCGTCGGCCGGGGCATCCCCGGCCGACGGGCGCTCGGCCTACTGGTTCCAGCTGGCGAAGATCGCGGCCCACCTGGCTTCCTCCGCCGCGGCTTCGGCCGCGAGGCGGGCCGGGTGTGCGGCGGCAATGGCGTCCAGCCGGGCGATTTCGCGCTGGTTCTCCGGCTCCCAGCGCAGGATGAGTCCGCCGCCCGGGTTGGGCTCCTCCTTGAGGTAGGCGTCGAGAGCGGCGTCCGGGTCGGGGTGGCCGGCAGAGAGGAACCAGAAGGTGTTTTCGTCGTAGCGGACGCCCCACTCGTGGTCGAAGTCCTCTGCATCTTCGTCGCCGTCGGGTTCGAAGGCGTAGAAGCCGATCGACCAAGTTCCGTTCTGGCTCTGCCAGGTGACGTTCTCGCGGTACAGACTCACTGGGTTCCCTCCCCTTGACCTTGTAGTTAGATTCTATACTCACTCCTGTTGATGGGTCCACTCCGGGGAGGTCTAATTGCCTTTATTTTCAACCAAGTTGGCTTTCACGCTTCCAGCCCCAAGGGGTGCGGGCCAGCTGACTCCGGCGAGGGCTCGGCGGTACTGCTCCGGCAGGTCGACCACCGGGTGGCCGAGCCAGTCCCGGCCCATGTGCGCGAGGATGCAGGCGTCGGCCTTGTCGTAGCGTCCGGCGCCGTCGCACTCCAGGCCGTACCTCTCGGCGACGGCGTCGCGAACCATGCCCTTGGCGACGCGGGCGCGCACCGTCTTCGGGTGCTCCTTCGCGGGGTTGGCGACGCCACAGGCGTAGATCGTGCGCTGGACAGGCGGGACCTGCGCATAGGGGATGTGCCGGCGCCACAGCTCCTGGGTGACCATCCACCACAGTCCGGCGAGTTCGTGGTGCCCGGCCTGGGCGCCGTGTCCGTACGCTGCGCCTTCCACCACGACGAGGTCGGCGCGGCGGACCCGGTCGGTGATCGCTTCGAGGTGCCAGTCCAGGCGGGCGTGGCCGCGCATCCCGGTCTTGGGGCGCAGGGCGTCCGCCCAGTCCGGTCCGGCCACGCCGGTGGAGGTGAGGGACAGGTCGAGGCCGATGACCAGGGGGACGGGGCCCCTGGCCGTGCTGGTGGTGCTCATCAGAATCCTTCGGGTGGCCACCCGTGGCCGCCCCATCCGGGCCGCGGGTGTGTCTGCTGGTGGGTCGGGTTGAGGTCGAGGGCCCGCATCGTTCCCGGCGTCCGCCGGGTGCCAGCACGGTGCGGACCCACGACGGCGGGTCAGCGGTTGTTCAGCTGCTCCATGAACTCGCCGAGTTCGGCGAGGCGGCCGATCGGATCGTTGTGGCCGCCTTCGGCGCAGGGCCGGTGCAGGTCGAACGTGATGGTGTCGCCCTCTTCGTCGGTCGCCCATCGCAGGTACCAGCCCGGGGTGCCGTGGAGAGCGGCCCGGGCGGCGTAGAGCTCACCGGGAGTGGTGAAGGTGTGCTCCCAGCTCAGCAACGCGGCCGGGTCGGCACCGAGAACGTTCGAGGCGTGGCTGTGGGCGTAGCGTTCGGCGTCGGCGGCGGAAGTCCGGTCGTCGTGGCGCTGCTCGGTCCGCTCTGCGGCGAGGGCGTGGGCCGCCATGTCGGCGAGTGTCTGGTCGTACGGCAAGGTGACGGTTCTCCGTTCAGGGGGTTGGGAGGTGGGCGGCGGCAGCCAGTGGCTCGGGGAGCGCGCTCGAGCGGCGGGCGCAGGCCGTTCAGGCGGCGAAGGCAAGGGTCAGCTGCCCCTCCGCCTCGGCAGGCTGCTGCTCGGCGGTCGCCTCGGCAACTGCCCGGCACCCCTCGCACTTCTGCTCACCGAAGACGTGGTGCTTGTCGACGCCGGCGGTGGTGCCGCAGGTGTCGCGGGCCTTCCCGGGCAGCGGCAGGTCCTCCTCGTCCACGCCGTCCGCGGTGACGATGACCTCGCCGTCCAGCCAGATTCGGCCTCCGCACACGCCATCGAACTTCCGCGCGTGGGGTGCGACCTGGCTGATGCACTGGGCGCGGTGCGGGCAGGGCGTGCAGTTCGGCAGGACCGGCGCGCAGATCCTGGTGAGGCCGTCCTTCGTCTTCCACTTCCCCTCGGCGGGGCTGTAGCGGGGGTCGCGGAAGCAGGCGGGCATGAACAGGTCGGTGTCGGGCAGGGCGGTGAACACAGGTCGGGGGGCTTTCTCGGTGGTGGCCGTCCGCGCCCCGGTCGGGGCGCGGACGGCGAAGGTGGTGGTGGTCAGGAGGTGGGGCGCCGACGCGGCCGGGACGGCGAGGGGGCCGGGGGGCCGGTCACAGGACTTCCAGCAGTTGGCGGCCGATCCAGCGGGCGACGTTCACGCTGACGGCGTTGCCTGCCTGCATGGTCTGTTCTGCGCCGTTGCCGAGCACGATGTAGCTGTCCGGGAACCGCTGTCCGGCGAGCTGCTCCTTGGGCTTCAACATCCTGAACCAGCAGTCGGCGATGGACTCTTCGGTGACGACGATCGCCGCCGACTGCTTGGTGGACAGGGTGTGGAAGGGCATCCCGGCGTGCTTGGGCGCGGCCTTGCGGTACGGGACGACCAGGGTGTTGCGGTCGCGCGGGTCGATGTGGCCGCCGGGCAGGACCAGGCCGTGGTGGTTGCCCTGCGCGGTGACGGCGGCCAGCGGGCTGTGCACGCTGGAGGCCGTGGAGTGGTTGCGGTACTCCACGACGAACGGCGACGGCGGGGTCAGCAGTGCCTCGGACTCGCGAGTGGTGCGGGTCCGCAGCGGCTGGCCGACCGGGTACGGGGTGGTGTTCCACGAGCCGCCGGTCGGGACGAGGAGGGCTTCGCCCTGCTTGGTGGAGCGGGTGGGCATCGGCCGCTCGTGCAGGGCGTAGGCGCGGTCTCCGCCGTCCTTGCCGTGGGTGAGGGTGACGGAGTACGGGACGTGGGGGAACAGGGCCATGCCGGCGCGGATGCGGTCCATGGTGGTGTCGGCCAGCGGCTTTCGGCGTGACCCGATGCGCTTGCCGAGGTCGGTCCAGTCGATCGCGGCCGAGGCGGGACGGACGAACGGCTCGACCAGCGCCTGGTTGCAGCGGGAGTTGGGGCACCTGTAGTCGTACTTGACGCCGTACTTGCCGATGGTCACCGCCGGGTCCCGCCACGTCTGGACGGCGTTGACGTGCTCGCCGCACTCGAAGCAGAACGCGGCCGGCGAGGGGGTGAGGTTGGGCTTGCGCATCCCGCGGCGGGTGAAGGTCACGTAGATCCGGTCCCGCCACTGCGGGGCGTGGAGGTTGTCGGCGTCTCCAATGTGGGCCGAACTGACGGACGTTACTTGGTAGTTGTAGCCGAGGGCCTGCATGGCGGCGATCCACTGCGGGAACAGCACCCAGTCGGTGGCGAACTCGGTGACGTTCTCCACGACGATCGCCCGGTACTTGTGCACCTCGGCGGCTCGCACGACGCACCACGCCGTGACCCTGGTCTTCTCGAAGGCGGCGTCGGGCAGGGTCTTGAACTCGTCGTCGCCGTCTGGCAGTTCGAAGGTCTGGTTCTCGCGGGGCCGCCCTCCGGCGGGGCTGATCTCGGTGCAGATGACGCTGGCCCACAGCACGTCGGCCTTCGGGAGATAGCGCATCGGCAGGGCACTGACGTCGATGCGCAGGTGGTCGGCCTTGGTGTGGTTGGCGGCATGGGTCTCCAGGGCGAGCGCCCAGTGGTTGACCCCCAGGACGAGTTCGAGCCCGGCTTCGACCAAACCGGTGCTGGAGCCGCCGGCGCCGCAGAGGAAGTCGATGAACTTGACGGACACGGTGACTCCCCTCAGCTCTCGTTGCGGCCGGACAGGGGGCAGGAGGGCGGGGGTGCCTGGCTGCCGGGGGCGTCGCCCTGCTCCAGGTGCTCGCTGTCCTCCTCGCCGGAGGGACTGAGACGGCAGGTGACGGCCGCGATGGCGTCGGCGGCGTCCGGGTTGTCGAAGATCAGCCGGTCGTGGATGTTCTCCAGCGAGACCACGGCGTCCCGGATGCGCTCGCGCAGGAGCGTGACCTCGTCCGCCAGCGGGACCTGGGTCCGGACGGCGGCGGGCGTGACGCGGCTGGCGGCGTCCTGGCTGTCGGCGGTGTCGTACAGCTCGTCGCGGTAGGGCTCTATCGCCTTCGCCCAGTGGTTGGGGCCCATGACGATCTCGATGTCGCCGACAACGGCACTGGCGGGCCGGACTCCGTGGAGGGCCTGGTGGGCGAGCCGGGCGAGGAGGTCGTCGTGGGGCGAGGTGACGGGTTGGATTACGGGCAGGGCGCGGAACCCGAGCCGGGCGAGGAGGTCGTCGTCGGACGGTGCGGGTTCGGCGTTGTGGTGGTCGGTCATCGGAAGTCCAAGAGGTCAGGTCGGACACTTGAAGTGTCCCCAGGCAAGTTGAGGGTGTGGGTCAGTAAACGCGGATGCCGGTGTGCTCGACCGACCGGCGGAGGAAGGCCAGCCAGGGAACCCAGTCCCTGTAGGTGGCCTCGATGTCGGCCCGCTGTCCGGCCGGAGCGGCGTCGTAGGCGGCGAGCGCCGCCGTGACCTCGGCCGGTGCGATCAGCCAGCCGTCGTTGCCGTTGACCTTGTAGTGCGGGATGCCCCGGATCTCCGCTTCGGTGGCGCTCATCCTCGCGGAGAAGGCGGCCTGGATGGCGGCGAGGTTGGCTTCCTTGCCCGGCACGACCTGATCCGGGCCGGTGAAGTCCCCGGCCGTCAGGTCGAAGGTGCTGAGCAGGACGTGGTCGGGCACCGGCGGATCGGTGAGCATCCCGAAGTCCCTCATGACGGTTCGGATCACGGCCGTCTGCCCCGTACTGAAGAAGTGCCAGCAGGTGCGGTCGTCGGTGCCGTCGGTCTTCTCGATGTTGAACTCGAAGCCCATCAGGTTCGTCTCCGTTCGGGGCGGGCCGCCGTTGCGGCCCGCCCGGTAGGTCGTGGTGGTCAGTGGCTGCGCAGGCCGAGGAAGTCGCCTGCGGTGTGGAGGAAGTCGATCCACCCGCCCCAGTCGTCGATGCGGGCGACGGCTGCGGCCCGCTCGTCGCGCGGGGCCTGCTGGTAGGCGTTGAGGGCGGCGGTGATCTCGCGTGGGGTGATCAGCCAGCCCTCACCGGTGGAGAGCTTGTGCCGGGGGATGCCGGCGGGCTCGGCGGCCCCCGCCTCGCGGAGGGCTTCGACGAGGGCCTTGGTGGCGGAGTCGTCCACGGGGCGGCCCTCACGGAAGGCGCTGTCGAAGGCCGTCTCGGCGAGGCGCAGCACGTCCAGGTCCTGGATCATGCCGAAGCCGTCCATGGCCCGCAGGACTGCCGCGTGGGTGAAGTGGTCGAGGAAGTAGACGGCGGAGTACTCGTTGCCGTTGAGGCGGTAGGCCCTGCCCATCGAGGTGCCTTTCGTGTGCGTGGTGGAGGTCTGTAGGGGTGGCCCCGGCCCGCGTTCGCGGGCCGGGGCGTGGTGGCTGTTCGCCGGGTTCAGAACTTGGTGCGGGTCTGCCGGACGGACCTGGGGATGCGGACGGCGATCCAGAGGGCGTACACGCCGCCCAGCAGCGCGAGCACGGCGAGTGCGAGGGCGGCTGCTTCTACGGCGTTCATTCGGTCTCTTCCGGGGTCGCGGTGTACGTGGCGGTCGTGGTGTCCAGGTCGGCGTGGCCGAGCCGGTCGGCCGCCCGCCGGCGGGGCCCGGCCGCCGCCGGCAGGGGCCGCAGCTCCGGGGAGGCCCACAGGAGGTCCGAGACGCGCTGGAGGGCCGGGTGTACGCGGTCGGGCGGCGGGCCGGGGGTGTTGTCAGGCATGCCGGTTGGCCTTCCGGGCCGGGCAGTCGCGGGCGGTGTAGAAGCGGACCATGGCGATGTACAGGCCCTTCGCGTCGCCGATCCGGTGGAGGTACTCGATGCCCTCGCGCAGGCGCCGCTCGTCCTCTTCCGTCTCGGGGTGGGCGAAGGGGCAGTAGCAGCGGACGCCGAGGCTGTGGTCACCGGGGATCAGCTCGGCGAGGGTGACCTGCACGACGACGAGGCGGTCTCCGTCGGCGAGGACGTAGCGAGGCCAGTCGCGGCTGGCGTGGTGCTGGATGATGTCGCCGGGGAAGCTCTCGGCGATCTCGGCGGCGCGCTGCGCGGCTTCCGTCACGGAGCCGAGGGGCTGGGTCGGGGCGTAGGCGGCAGGGCCGTACTCGTGGACGGTGGTGAGGGTGACGACGGCCGAGTGGGGAACGGGCTCGGGGAGCATGCCGCGGCTGACGAGGAACGCGTCGATGGAGACCATGAGCGGGGCGAGGAACGCCCCGTGCGGCGCGTCGGGCCCGGTGGGCGTGGAGTCGTAGACGACGTGGTGGACGGTCGGGTTGTCGTCACTCTCGCGGACGACCAGCCACTCGGTGATGCTGTCGATGTGGCTGGGCAGCCCGCCGGCTTCGGCGCCGGGGCCGATCGCCAGGTGGGTGCCGTCGGGCAGCTTCGCGAGGATCAGGTCCTGGCCTCCGCAGCCGTCGATGTCGGTGACGAGGCCCCGGCGGCGAAGCGGGGTGATCAGGGGCTCGTAGATGGCATAGAGGGCAAGCCAGGCGGGGTCGCTGACGCGGTTGTGGTCGGGCACGGCTGCGAGTGGCACGGGGTTCTCCAAGAGGTCGTCGGGCGGTGGTGCTGGTGGTCGGGTGGGTCAGGTGAGGCGCAGGAGGCGGCGCAGCAGGTGGCTGCGGCGGGTGCGCGGGTCCGGCATGGCGGGTGGGGGCGGGAGGTAGCGGGCGAGGACGCCGAGCAGGGGGTCGGGGTCGGTTCCGAGGTGGTGGTACCGGCCGAGGAGGGTGGAGTCGTAGAGGGCGGTGCGGTGGCCGGTGGGCAGGGTTCGGATGGCCTTCCAGCCGGTGGTGCCGCTGGGCTTGCGGGCGGTGGCTCCGCCGACTCCGTCGTCGGTGATGGCGAGGAGGGAGCCGTCGGGCAGGTGGAGGTGGAGGCTGGCGTGCTGGCGGCTGGTGGCGATGTGGAAGGTGACGCCGCGGTGGCGGGCGAGGTCGACGATCGGGCTGTACCAGGGGGCGAGGACGAGGTGGTTGGGCGGCGTCACGGCGGATCTCCAGTCAAGCGGGGGACTCTTGATTGAGTTCCCATACAAGTCGTGGCCGGGGGGACTGCGGCCCCCCGGCCACGGGGGTCAGGCGGCCTGCGCGGCGGTGTGCCGGTCGGCCCAGGCGGTGAGCGCGTCGGCCATGGCGCGCATGTTGAGCGCGGCGACCCGGGCGTTCCCGATGTCGAAGCGGTTCGGCTCGGCGGGCAGGTCGCGGCGGCCGTGGCCGAGGGAGGCCACGAACTGGTCGACCCGCCAGGAGAGTTCGGCGGCATCGCTGTCGGCGGCATCCTCGTCCGGCGCGGCCTTCACGCGACCGGCCAGCTGGGCGATTTCGTCGAGGTCGCGGTCGACGTCCTCACTGCCGGCGCGCTCGATGGCGATAGCCCGGACGAGCGGGTCGAGGATGCTGCTGTAGTCGAGGGCGTAGGTCCAGCGGCCGTGGGAGTCGTTGGTGGTGATGAGCGCGGGCAGCATCTCGATGTCCTTTCCTGACCGAGGGGGCCTCTCCCCATCTCGTGATTAGATTCTATACTCTCTCGCAGGGGTGGCACAACTCTCGGACTCCCGTTATCTACTCGTAATATTTGCTGCGTTGGCGGGCTCCCCGTGCAACTTCCAGCGCCTTCGCCTTCGCGCTCTGCACCTCCTCCGGCCGCTCCTCGGCCTGTCGGCGCTGCGCCGCGCCATCACGCAGGAACTCCTCCATCCGCGCTTGCTCGGCGCGGTGCGCCTCCTCGCGACGATGCCTCTCCTCCACCTCCCGTTCCACCCGGGCGCTGGTCCCGCACGCCCGGCAGTTCTTCGCCACCCGCTTGTGCCGTGGGCACGCCCGGCCCGGCCTCCCCTCGCGTGGCGGACCTTCCCCTGCGGCGTCAGCCGTGGGGGGTAGGGGGGTAGGAACGACAGAGGTAGGAACAGAAGGAAAGAAAGGGGTTCCCCCGGGGGAACTGACTGGGTTCCCTTGGGGGAACTGACTGGGTTCCCCCGGGGGAACCCAGGACCGGTCCGGTGATGGGTCGCCCTGGGGGAACCCACCGCGCTCGGCGGCCCGCGCCTCCCGCTTCTCGACATCCACGTAGGTGCGCGCCGGGGCCGCCGGCTTGGAGCGGGCGACACCCGGCCGGGCGAGCCGGGGGTTGCGCGGCGCCGTGGAGGCCGCCTTGCGCCGCTCGTGCAGCTCATCCGTCTGCGGCAGCGTCGGCAGCACCAGCGGGAACACCCGGTACACCGCCGTCCGGCCGATCTTGCCGACCTCGATCCGCTCCACCAAGCCCTTCTTCACCAGCTGGGTGACCAGTGTGATCGTGCGCTTCTCGCTGATCCCGGTCCAGGCCGCCAGCCGGTGCAGGCCCGGCCGCGATATGCGGGTCTCCTCGTCGGCGCTGTCACAGATCTTCATCAGCGCGAGCTTCTCCGTCGGCGTGACCATGTCCGGCGGCAGGTAGGCCGCGATGAGCATCAGGTGAATCGACATGCGGGCCTTCCCCCTCGGTGGCGCGGTGCGGTGCGGTGGCGAGCCCTGCTCACTCCCGGGCCGCCCGTACGTCGATCCGGCGGGACGCCTTCTTGGTGACCGTGCGCAGCGGCACGGCGATGCCAGCGGAGACGAGGGCCTTCACCATCCGGTCCGTGTCCGGGACGGTGGGGATGGGTGCGTCGAGGCTGTCGAAAATCTCGATCATGGCCCGGATATCGGGCTCCTCCGCCTTCTTGTCCTCGCCCTGCCAGGCCAGGACGTTGCGGCCGTACGGGCCCGCCTTCACGCCGTCGACGGCCCGGCGCACGAACTTCTTGACGCGGTCGGCGTCCGCCCACTCGCGGTGGGCGTTGACGTAGTCCGCCAGGTGCATCGCCACGTCGGCGTCGTTGTGGACGATGTTGGCCTGCACCGGCCGCCCGCCCGCCGGCTGGCCCCAGCAGGCCGTGGCGAACGGGCAGAAGTCGCACTGCGCGTCGATGCCGGGCCCAAGAAACGTGCGGTGCGCTTCCTCGGGGTGCTCGGTGTCAGCGATCCGCTCCAGCCACCACACGGCCTCTTCGGCGATCTCCGGGTCGTACGGGACTTCCTGGATGTACTCCTCGCCGTTGTCGCGGCAGATGAAGCGCAGCCGGATCCGCTCGACGCGCAGCGGGCCGAGCCGGGCCAGAACCCGCTGCCCGCCGTCGTCGGAGAACCCTCCGGTGGACAGGAGCCGGGCGTACGTCATGACCTGGCGCAGCTCACCGGCGGTCGCCCCGTACCGCAGCACCTCGTCCCAGCGGTAGATGGTGCGGGTCTTGATGTCCTCGACGGTGATCACGTCGGCAGGCACCTTGGGGCGCAGGCGGCGCGGGAGCTGGCGGGCGGTGACCCGGTCGAGCTGAACCACGTCGATGCTGCCGCGGATCGCCGCGTCGGCGACCTTCTTCTCCACCAGCCAGCCGAACTCCCGGCGGGCGGCGGTCGTCAGCCCTTCGTGGATGTAGGTGCCGAGCATCGCGGCGGGGCTGACGACGTGGTCGGTGCGCTCCCAGCCGTGGTAGATGTACGCGGCCCGGCGCTCGCACACGAGGTCGGAGGCGCCGAGCTGGCGCTGCCGGGACCGGGGCCGGGCCTGATCGGCGGCGTCGGCCGCGACCCAAATGGACGGCGACTCAGGCCGTTCCAGAACGGGGGTGGACATGGGTGTACTGCTCCAAGAGGTCAAGGGGCGAGGCGAGGCCCCGTGTCGGGGCCCCGCCCCGGAGAGGGGACGGCTCTACCGCAGGCCCGAGGCGAGCGGCGGGCAGTCGCAGCCGCCGACACAGGCGCAGCCCGCGCAGCCTGGGCACCAGTCCTCGGGAGGCCAGCCGCATTCGGTGCAGCAGTCGCAGCGGGCATGGCAGGCCGCGCCGTGGCACAGGGGCGCCGAGCGGAAGTCGCTGTTCATGGCTCGTACGGGCAGGTCCGGGCCCGCCCTGTTCGGGGCGGCCCGGCACGGCTCCGCTACGCGGCGGCGGGTGCCGGCGTCGAGGTCGGCGGGTCGCCGAGGACTTCGGCGTCGGCTTCGGCCTGCTGAGCCTCGGCGGCGGCCCGCAGCCGGGCGGCGTCGCTGTCCGGGGCGTCGTCCATGCCCGGCTTGGGGGCTGCGAGTTCGGCGACCCGCGCCCTGACGGCCCCCCGGACGGTGTTCCACTCCGGTTCGGTCAGGCCCGTCTCCGCCCCGGCGTCCAGTTCGGTCCACAGGGCGAGGCAGTCGTCGCGGCTCGTCGCAGCGGTGATCCGCTCCATCCACGGGCCGGTGCGATCGCCGACCAGCACCGGCATGTCGCGGGGCTGGCTGGCAGTGGAGCAGCCCAGCAGGTCGAACACCAGCCGCTCGACGGAGAAGCCGGGCAGCGGCATCGGCTTGCCGCTCTCCACGCGGAACCTGAGCGTGCGGGCCTTGACCAGCTCGGGCGTCTGGTCTCGCCGCATCCGGACCCAGGCGGACACGTCGAAGCCGATGTCCTTCTGCGCGCCGACCTTCCACTCCCGCACGACGCGGCGCCGGTCGTCCAGCAGCGGCTGCCCGTCCTCGCCCGTCGCCGAGATGTCCCTGCCGCGGGCGAGGATGATGGCGATGCCGGGGAACGTCTGCATCGCCTGGATGATCCGGTACCAGCGGTTGGTGCTGTCGTTCCAGAGGTTGCGGGTCACATCGACGTTGGCGTCCGGGTCGTTGCGCAGCTTGTCGCGGTTGCGCGCGGTGCGCTTGGCCCGCTCGTTCGCCCAGTTGGACAGCATCCGCCACAGGGCAGTGCCGGAGTCGATGACCAGGACGACGGGCTTCTCTCCGGCTGCGGCGGCCCGTTGGGCCTCTTCCCGGATGGCCTCGACCTGCTCGGCGATGTCCTGGTAGGTGCCGTCATGGTCGATGACTTCGTAGCGGGCTCCGGGTATCGCGCCGTACTCGTCGGCGGAACCCTCGGACAGGTCGATGACGTACATCTGGCCGATCCGCTCCGAGGCGGAGAGCGCGAACGCCGAGTACGTCTTGCCGGCGCCTTCCTCGCCCTCGATCAGGAGGAACGGGTAGGGGATGACGCAGGTGGGCTTACGGGACTTGATCTTCGGTGGCACGGTGACTTCTCCAAGAGGTCAGGTGGTGCGTCAGTCCGTGCGCAGGGCGCGGACTTCGATATGTGGGGCCCACTCGGGGTGGCGCTCGATGAGCAGGCGGGCGTAGCGCGACCTGTAGTCGTTGTTCAGAGCGAAGTCGTCGGCGCTGAGGGTGGCGCGGCCGTAGCTGTAGCGGACCAGTTCGAAGAGCATGCCGAGGCTGATCTTCGAGAAGCGCGCTTCGATGCACTCGGCTGTCAGCCGCTCCAGTTCGGTGAGCACCCACGGGTTGAGGTCGTGGAACTGCTCGAACCGCTCCTGGATCGTGCCGTGCCGAGGCTCTTGCGGGCCGGGCAGGACGACTTGGCGGACGGCCTCCAGGCCGGGCAGGTGGTCCTGCGTGACGGCAAGCACGTGCTCTCTCCCCTCGACGTGATGGGGATACTACGAAGATTCCCCATACAAGTCGAATCCCTTGCCGACACCCCCTCGCGGGGAGCCGGCGGGCGCCGCCCTCGATGTCTCAGCGAGGCGAAGGTCGCACTGTCATGGAAACCTCCCAGTCTCGATCGGCGAGCCCGTCGCTCACCTCATGCCTAGATTCTATACTCTCTCCATGGGATGGTCAACTCTTCTTCGCGACACCCCTGGTCAAGATCACCGAACCGGGCCCGGCGTAAGTGCCCTCACGCAGGCTCTTCTCCACCTCTGCGTCGATGACCAGCGGCTTGGCCTTCGGCGCCGCGTTCATCCGAGCGGCCCCCTCAAGGGCAGTGTCCAGCAGCCACAGCGGGGAGCCGGACAGCTTCCAGTCCGGCGCGGGAAACGTCCCCGTCTTGAGCGCGTGGTCCAGCCTCGGCAGGCCGTGCATCGCGTCCTCGTCGACGATCATGGCGACGAACTCCTGCTTGCCCACGATCGGCGGCAGGTCCGCCAGATGCACGGCAAGGGCCGACACCAGACTCCGCCCCGGGGCCTGCTCCCGCAGCAGTTCCTCGACCACCGCCATGTTCGGCTCCTTCGGGCGCGTGAACCGCTCGCCAAGCGCGACCGCGAACTGGAGCGTCCAGTAGGCCCGGCCGCTGATGATCTTCGCGTCCTCGTAGTCCAGCGATCCCCGCTGAAGCCACTGCGCCGTGTTGCGCGGCGGCCCGTCGTAGATCGCCGCGAGCTCCTGCCCGCCCACGATCACCGGCTTCCATCCAGTACCACCCACTGCGCCACTCCCTACACTCTCCGACATGTGAGTATTAAGTCTATGCGGCAGGGTCTCGGAGACCAGGCGCCGAATTCGGGGTGCTAGAGTCGAAGGTCCAAGAGGTCGGGCCCCCATTCCATACGGAACGGGGGCCCAACTTGTCTCCGGGGAAGTACGGTCTTGCGACCCCTTTCGGCTCGCCCCGCGACTGCGGAAGGCGGGTTACTCGTGGGCGGCACACCCCGGCGAGCGCGGCCGGGCGGATCACCGAGCAGCGATCCACCCGGCCGCGAGGGTCACTGCGGCAGGACGGCCTTTCCGCCCGGGTATGCCGGCGGCTTCGCGTAGCCGAGCAGCCAGCCCCAGCGCGGCGACACAAAGTGCTCCGCGAGCCGGAACAGCGCGTAGTACGCGAAGGAGACGACCGGGAGCAGCACCCCGGCGAGCGCAGTCGGGTCGAGGTCGAGGCCGTACCGGGCAGCGGTGACGACGAGCCAGCCCACCAGGGCAGGCACACCGGTGCGCACGAGAGAGGCGTAGAGGTTCACTGAACTCCTTGAATTGGCAGTGGTGTTGGTCAGGACCACAGTCGGCTCCAGGTGGCCGGGCCCGGCAAGCCGTCGGCATCCGCGCCGGACCAGCCCTGGGACCGCTGGAAGCTGGCGACGTTGAGCCGGTCGGCTTCGCCCCAGGAACGGGACGGCCCGACCTTGTAGGCGCCGCCGAAGCCCTTGCGGACGAGCTGCTGGCCGAGCTGGAGGATCGAGTCGTTCTCCCGGCCCGGCCCGAAGACGTCCCGGCCGGGGAACACCGGCGGGCCGGACGGCTGCGGCGGGGTGGGCCGGTTGCCGAGGCGGGCGGCAACGCGGGCCCGGAACTCGCCCATGTCGATGCCGCGGGGGTCCGGCTTGCCCGGCTGCCACTCCTTGTGGGCGATGACGGACTGCTCGGTCCAGCCGTGCGCCCGGCAGATCGCGGCGGCGGCCCGCACCATCGCCTCGACCTGCACGTCCGGCCAACCATCGGAGCCGGTACCGGTGTTGACGCACTCGAAGCCGTAGAAGCGGGCGTTGCCGTCGGTGTCGGCCTGGTCGGCCGGGGGCAGGTTCCGTTCGGCGATGACCGCCGCGAGCACGTCGCCGTCTCCGGCGCCGGCGTGGTTGGTCCGGCCGAAGCCGACCAGGTGCACGCCGCCGTCACGGGCGACGACGCCGTGGCACAGCGGGCCGGGCAGCCCGGCGTAGCCGTCACGGCAGATTGCCACGGAGGCGTCGGTGCCGGAGGTGGCGGTGTGGTGGATCACGATGCCGTGGACCGGCCCCCACGCGCCCTTGTGGTTGCGGTTGTGGGTGCGCCAGTCACCGACCTCGGCGACCGAAAGACCCTCTCCACGAAGGGAGTTGAGGAAGCCGTCGGCGCTCAGTGGTGTAGCCAAGATGGTTCGCGTTTCTCCCCCGCGCACCAAGTGACGATGTACTACTGCCCAGCCAGCTGCCCCGGTCAGGTCACCGGGGCCGACCACGCTGCCGACCACGTCGCGGGCCCAACGACACCGTCCTGGCCGAGGCCCTTTTCGGCCTGAAAGGCGCGGCAGACCTTCTCCGACGCGGGGCCGAACTCGCCGTCGACGCCGATCCGCCAGCCGCGCTGCGCCATCCGCTGCTGCCACGCCCGCACGTCCTCACCGGACGTGTAGTTGCGCAGGTAGCGGCCGGGCCACGCCGGGAACCCGCCCATGGGCGGCGGCGGGGCGACCGGCCCGGTGCCGGCGCCGGGGCGAGGTGCACCGGCCTTCACCCACTCGTAGAGGGGTCCGCCCGGGCAGTCGGTCGGGAAGCCATCGCGGTGGCCGAGGATCCGGTCACCGGCGCCGCCAGAGGCGCGCAGCCACTCGATCGCGTCCCGGATTCCGTTCAGCTGCGCGTCAGTTGGCTGCGTGAGGCCGGAGTCGCCGACCATCGCGCACACGCTGTAGTCCGCCGAGTTGAGGCCCGGTCCGTTCGCGCCCTGGAGGTGGTGCAGGCCCCGACCCTCGAACACCGCGCCGTGCGGGCACACGACGGCTGAGTAGGCCACGCAGATGTACTTCTCCTGCGTGTTGGCCTGGTGCGACGCCTGGAGATCGCGCATCCGCCCGGCGCACCGGCCGTGCTGGTCGGCGGACGCCAGGTCGGAGGGCACGTGCGTACCCTCGTAGTGGATCTTGACTCCCTGAGTGGAGCCGACGTAGGTGAACGCTGACTTCGGGGGGCGGGCGCCCCACTGGTCCCTGCTGATGAGCTGCACGGTCTGCGCACTTCTCCCCCGCGCCTACCTGTGTGTTTCTCCTGGTCAGCCAGCGCCTACGTGTGGCCGCCCTTCGAGAGCAGCCACAGCTGGAGTGCCGCGACGACGACGGGTGCGATGAAGGCGCCGATCAGCCAGCGCCGGGCGGCGGCCGTAGCGTCCTCGGCTGCCTCGCGGGCCCGGACCTCCGCCGCCAGGTCGCGTTCGACCACGGCGAGCCGCTGGTCGGAAAGCCTCTGGTCAGCCGAGTAGACATCCTTGGTGACGGCCTGCTCGATCCGGCCTGCGAGGACCTGGAAGTCGCCGCGAAGGTCGTCCCGGAGTCCGGCGATGCCGTCACGCTGGTCCTCGCGGAGTTGGAGGAGGGCACGCTGGAGCTCCCACAGAGTGGGCTCGGCGGTCGGCGGGACGCTCACTGCAACTCCGAACAGGCGTTCCCCGCGCCAGGATCATCGTACGGCCTACGTCTGCCAAGTCCTCTGCTGACCGGCAGCGGGCGCGGGTGGAGGGCTGGTCACGAACGACCGGCCCTCCACTTCTGCCTGGCAGCCTCTGGTCAGTCGACGCTGCTCCACTCCACGTTCCCGAAGGACAGCCACCCGCCGAACTGCCCGGTCGCGTTCCAGACTTCGAGGTTGCCGTTGGGCTGCACGAAGAGGTTCGCGTTCGCGTTGCTGGGGGTGGCGACGGGGAAGACCTCGCCCGCCTTGGGCCGCAGGTTCGGGTCGTCGATGGTGCCGATGGTGCCGCTGGTGACGCCGGCCGGGACGGAGACGATCCCGCGCAGGGCGACCATGCCGTCGGGCCGCTTCTTCACGGTGACGGACTGCCAGCCGCCGAGCTGGGAGCAGCCCTGTTTGAACGTGACCGGGGACCAAGTGCTCGAGTTCTTCACCAGCCCGTAGCCGACATCGACGTTGCCGCCCTGGACGCGCAGGCCGGTGCTGGTCTGGAGAAGGACCTCCCCGAGGAGGGCCTTGATGACCAGACCGCCCTTGTCGAGGTACATGTTGGCGATCTGGTCGGCGGTCTGGATCATCCATGACTCTGAGGTCAGGTAGGTGAGCGACGTCTTGTAGCCGCCGGTCGCGCGTCGCACGCTCATCTGGATGGCTGCGCCGGAGGTCGTGTCGCCAGCCGTCCCGGACACCACCGCTTCGCCAGCCATCCCGTACTCGCCGGCCACGCCGAGCGTCCAGTTGCCACGGGCGGGGTACGCCGATCCGGGGCAGCCGGAGTTGAGCCACAGCCGCGGGGTGTGGTTGCCGTCGGCGGTGAGCTGGGGGCCGGTCAGGCGCGTCATCGGGATGTTGCCGTCCGGCGTGGAACGGACTTCCGCAGTGAGCCGGGCGGGCTGCTGCTCGGCGACCGCTCCGGAGTACAGCAGCGCGGAGGGGGCCGCGCTGCCGTCGACCGGGTCGGTCGGTGACAGCTGCACTCGTCGGCCGGACGCTGCGGTCCGTAGGACGCCGCCGGTGACGGTTCCGCCCTCGATGGTGACGCCCTTGATGGTGCGGCCGTCAATCGCGTCGGCGGCAAGTTGGGTGGCGGTGATCGCTCCGGCGGCGATCTTGTCGGCGGTGACGGAGTTCACGGCGAGCTTGTCGGCGGTGACCGACAGGGCTTTGATCTCTCGGGCGGTGACGGAGTCGGCCGCGAGCTTCCCGGCCGCCACCGACCCAGCGGCGAGCTTGTCGGTGGTGACCGAGTTGGTGGCCAGCTTCGCCGCGGTGACGGCCCCGGCGGCGATCTCGGAGGCGGTGACGGCCCCAGCGGCGAGCTTCGCCGTGCTCACGGCGCCTGCGGCGAGTTCGGCCGTGGTGATGGCCCCGGCGGTGATCTCCCGGGCGGTGATCGCGTCGGGGGCGACCGTGCCCGGGGTGACCGCGTTCTCGGCGATCTTCCCGGCGACGACGGCGGCCTCGCCGAGCTTCACGGCGGTCACGGCCGCCGCCGCGATCGAGTCGGCGGTGATCGCGGCGGCGGCGACCTTCGCCGCGGTGACCGCGTCGTCGGCGAGCTGAAGTTCCCCGACGATGCCGGCCAGGACTTCCTGGGCGACGACGGGCGCGGGACCGGCGAACGCGGTCGGGGACGGCGTGGACGCCTTGCCGGAGGTCGAGCGGGCGACGAGGACCACCCACACGGGGGTGCTGGTCGGGACGGTGGCGACACCGCCCTGCGGGGTGTCGATGGTGGTGATCAGCGTTGCCGGGCTCGGGGTGTACGAGGCGGCGGTCGCCGCGTGGACTTCCACACGGGCGAAGTCGAGGGGGCTGGGCGCGTTGCCGGCGAAGTGGCCGTCCCAGCCGACCCGCACCCCGCCGAGGGTCGGCGTAGCGGACGGAACGGCCGGGGCGGGCGGCACCGGCCCGTTGACCAGGTTGACGCCGGTGGTGCCGTCGGGCTGCTGGCCGATGATGGCGCGCAGTTGCCCGTCCGCGGTGACGGTCAGCGCCCCGTCGTCGATGGAGGAGTACGCGAGGCGGGAGGAGCGGGACAGTTCCGGCAGGGCCCGTTCGAGGGCGGCGATGCGGGCGGCAAGGTCATCGAGGGGAGTGGGCACGGTCAGGCTCCTGTCGTGTAGGGGGCGGCGAGGCGCAAGGTCGCGGTCTCGGGCTGTTCGCCCTCGGCGGGGTGGAGCGTCCACGCGATGACGCGGGCCCAGCCGTCGAAGTCACCCCACTCGCCGTGGACGACCACCCGCACGTCGTCACCCACGGCCCAGGAGCCGATCGGTGCGGCGGGGTGGTCGGTGACGGTGATCTCCTCGACCCGGGCGGTGCGCTGGCGGCGGGCCCGCTCGGCTCGGGCGAGCAGGGCGAGGGTGCCGATGTCGGTGACGGACGGACGGTCGAGAAGGTGCTCCATCCTCAAGCGGCCGTCACGGACGGCGTCCACGGTGCGGATCGTCGCGGAGCCTTCCCCCGCCCCGGCCGCGATGACGACCTGCGCGTAGTCGTCGGCGTCGGAGACGATCGGGGTGAGGTCGACGATGTTGATGCCGTCCGCGAACAGCAGGTCATCGCGGCGGGTGCCCAGGCGCGGCCATCCGACTGTGATGCGCCGGCCGGGCCGCTCCCCTTCCCAGGCGACGGTCTCCGTCCACTCTGGGCCGCCGTCCAGCGAGGTGGCGTCCCGGATCACCGAGGACAGCTGCGGGAACTCCCACTCCTTGGTGGCGTAGGGCTGTTCGGCGGTGCCGAGCCGGGCCGGGCAGCCTCCAGGCGGCAGGTCGACGCGCACGCCGAGGTCTCCGTCGGGCTGCTCCTGGAGGTAGGCCCAGGCGTCGGCGATGATCCGGCACGGGTCAACTCCCGGGTACGGGCCGCGCCCGCCGAGGTTGCCGTGCAGGTCGCGCCGCTTGCTCGGGTACGAGCCGAACCCGGACGCTTCGATCGGCAACAGCGCGCCTTCGGGCTTGCAGCGCCAGGTGAGTCCGCCCCACATCAGGCGCTGGTCTCGCTCGGCCCACAGCAGGGTGTTGCCGGCGTCGGCCTGGCTCGGCGCGAGGTGCGCGAAGCGGGGGGCCAAGGTGGCGCGCATCTGCCCGGGGCCGTTGAGCTCGGGGCCAAAGCTCACCCCGGACAGGGGCAGGTCGCGGGCCAGGACCTCACCCGTGAGGGCGTGTGTGGTGAAGTACCGGTAGGCCGGCGCGGGCATCAGTAGACACCTTCGATGAACTCAACGTCGAAGATCAGTGCGGTGCTTGCCGACACGTCGCCGCCGCCCTTGGCCTCGTTGTACCGGCCGCACTGCAAACGCAGTTCCTGGGGGCGGCCCCGGAAGTTCGAGTCGAGGTACGGGGCGTCGGAGGCGATGACGTTGATCTTCGACATGTAGGTGATGGTGTCGGTGTCGACCTGGTACTCGTTTCCGTGCCAGCCCGAACCCCAGCGCAGGCGGACGCCGAAGAACGACTCGCCCCAGACGCGCACGCCGGAGAGGGTGGCCACGACGTTGGCCGTCGTCGCCCAGATCGGCACGTCGGTGATGACCTTCGCGTTCGGCGGCCAGTCGTCCTGCCACACTCCGGCCTGCTCCGGGAGCGCGGAGTACGGAAATCCGTTGATGGTGTGGAGCTTCCTGTCCCGGCGCGGGTTGGCGATCCGCCGCAGGTCCGTGATCATGCTGTCGGTGACTGTCGCGCAGTTCGGCGGCTGGGTGATCCTGGCGAGCGGGATGGCAGTCATCCCGGGCGGCACGGTGGTGGTGTTCGCCGAGACGCCAGGGATGACGTGGATGTACCCGATGTCCTGCGTGGCCGGATCCCGGCTCCCCTCATACTCGGGGTCTTCAACTCGCAGGCACACAAGGTCAGTTCGGCCCGTTCCGCCGGTCGGCGCGATCGGGACTACGTGGTCACCGGCGTTGGCCTGGGTGTAGGAGCCCTGGCCCCAGGTGGCCCCGGTGATGATCGCGGAGCCGTTGCCGACGCGCACCGTGGGGCCAGGGGTGAAGGTGGCGCGGACCCTCAGGTCGCCGCCTTCGGTGATGCCCTGGGAACCTCGGCTCAGGTCCCGGATCATCATGCGCAGGGCGCGCGCGGGGTGGGTGCCGCCGGTGACCATCAGGGGCGGCTGGATAAGCGTCATCGTTCTTGTGCCTTCGGGGAGTTGGGTCAGATGGAGGAGTGGGCGCCGCGCCAAGTGAGGGCGAGGCGGGCGGTGTTGGTGGCGTCCTGGGCGCTCCAGCGGACTTCGGACCGGCCGGGCGGGAGCTGGAACAGGTCGAGGCGGGAGGCACGGCTGAGCGCGCCGGCCGGGAAGCCCCCGCCGTTGCGGGTCACGTTGCGGGAGCCGGGCCGGGTCTCGATGTCGAGCGTCTCGCCTGCGCCGAGCACGATGGAGAACTGCAGTGCAGCGCCGGCGCCTTGGATCCAGACCCGGGGATTGACGACCGGGCCGGTGATGCGGATCTTCGGCCAGGTCGGCTGGTTGCCGCTGTTGGTGACCCAGCCGGGCCGGGTGCTCGGGCTGGCCGTGCCGGTTGTCATCGGGGCGCGCAGCGGCGCGGTGAAGCCCTGGCCGGACTGCGCGGAGATGTCGAGCGGCAGGGTGAGGCCCTCGGTGGTGTCGCCGTACCAGGTGGGGTCGAGCCCGGCGAACTTGATCCGAATCGGGATCCAGCCGTACGTGGCGCTGTCCATGCTGATCGCTTCGACGCCGATCAGCCGCCCGTACTGGCGGCGCGGCGGACGGCCGGGGCGCTGCACGCGCAGCACGTCGGTCGCACCGGGCACGAGGCGTACCTGCGGGCTGGCGGCGGCCTGTTCCAGTTCGGCGAACAGGTCAAGGGCGTCGGCCGGGTCTCCGGGGGTGCGGATGCCGGCGTCGATGACGAGGGCGCGCGGGGCGAGGGTGTCCCGGCCCGGGTAGGAGCCGTCCTCGGCGGGGATCGGCCGGTCGCCGGTGCGCTTGTCGGGGGTGCCGAGGCCGTCGATGTCCGCGATCGGGATGCGGGTGCCGTTTCCGATCCGGATTCCGGCGACGTCGATCTGCCAGTCCTCGAGCGGCGTGGTGGTGGCCATCAGGCACGACCTCCCCGCTGGATGCGGCGAAGTCGGCTCATCACCGCGTCGGCGACCTGCTCTCCGGTGACGGAGGAGCCGGTGACGGTGATCGGCATGGAGCCGACCAGGGGGGCGGGGGCGCTGTCGCGGACGATGACGGTCGTCGCGGTCGCGCGGGCGGGCACGAGCTTGGCCGCGGCAGCCCGGGTCGGCACGGCCCGAGTGGAGACGACGCCGCCGTTGGCGAGGTGGAGTTTCCCGATGCCGCCGTACAGGACGGTGCCGCCGAACCTGTTGGCGGTCTCCTCCAGGATCAGCTTCGAGCGGGCCCGCTTGGACGGGGCCAGGGGGATGTAGGACTCCCCCATCGTCTCCGGCTCCGCCATCACCCTCCACGTGCCGGCGGGGACGATCTCGGCGATGTGGTTCTCCGGGCCGCGCGGAGCGCGGATGCCGCCGTTGGCGAAGAACTCGACGATGCCGCCGTTGGCCTTGCGGGCGGCGAACGGGGAGTCCCAGACGCCGCCGTTGAAGTTGTTCGCGCCCTGCGGGGTCAGCACCACCGGGATGTCGATCTTGCTCGGCGCGTTGACGTTGACGTTGATGGTCTTGGAGCCCGGGATCGACTTCACGGACATGCCGATCGCGTTGAGCTGCGCCTCAACGCTCTTCATGTCGCCGGACAGCAGGGCGGAGGTGAGAGCCTGCGCGGCGGCGGCGCCCTTGGTCTGGGAGACCTGCCCGATGAGCGTGAGCATCGCCGACCACTCCGCGTTCGCCGAGCCGCCCGCGGTCTTGAACGCGCCGATCACCGCCGACAGGTCAGGGGCGTCAATGGGCTGCTTACTGCCCCAGATCGACTTGATCATGGTCATCGCCTGGTCGATGTCCCCGGCAAGTAGGGCGGCGGAGAACGCCTTCGCCGAGTCGAGGCCCTTCGCCTGAGCGACCTGGGTGACCAGGTCGAGGCCCGCCGACAGTTCGGTCTTGGACGCTGCGGCGCCGGCGCGGGCCGCGTTGGTCATGTCAGTGACGGCCATCTGCTGCATCAGCTGCCCGAAGCGGGCGACGTCGTCGGTCTCCGCCGCTGACGCCCACGCCCGGGCGGTCTCCTGGCCGTACTTCTGCGCGATGAGCGGCACCTGCTCCAGACCGGCCCGGTAGGCGTTGGTGGAGCGGGCGGTGCCCTCGCTGACGATCTTCTCCAGCTCGTCGGCCACGCCGGTCTGTCCGGCCTTGAGCTGCCCAACGAGTTCGGACAGCATCCCGGAGGAGGACACGCCGAGCTGCGCGAAGTGGTCGACCAGGTCCAGTCGGCCCTGCACGGCAAGGTCGGACAGGTTCTTCTGGAAGTCGCGCTGCGTCTGGAGCTGGCGGCGCATCTCCCCCATGTAGTTGTCGAGCCCGACCTTGGCGACCTGGGTGAGCCCGGCGAGCTGTTCGGCTGCACCGCTCTTCCCTGCGCGCAGGTTCTCCACCAACTGGTGGACCATGCCGGAGGAGGCGTCGCCGAGCTTGCCGAAGTGGGCGGCGAGCGGCCCGTAGCCGCGCGCGGTCAGCTCCTCCAGGTCCCGCTGGAAGCTCTTCTGAGCTCCGGCCTGCTCGGTGAGGGCCTTGATGTAGCCGGAGACGGAGGTCTTGGCGAGGTCGAGTTGCAGGGAGCCGGCGCGGGACGACTCGGCGACCTTGTCCTGGGCGGCCTTCCACGCGTTGGCGGGTTCAACGATCGAGGCCATCGTCTTCGCGACGGCCTTCATCTCCTCCGTCCACCGGGGGTTGCCGTTCTTGTCGACCGGCAGGGCCATGGACGGAGACCAGACCTCCAGGTTCTGCTGGACGGACGCCTTGACCTTGGCGTTGACGATGTCCATGGCGGCGGCCTGCTCGGCGTCGGCCTTGATCGCGTCGGACCACGTCTTGTGGCGGTCGTTGAGGATCTTCTTCGCCTTGTCGAAGGACACGTCGTAGCCGCCAACTGCGGCGTCCCACGACTTGGCCTTGCCGAGGTCGAGCTTGTCGTTGAGGGCGGCCAGCTTCTCCCCGCCGGACATGAGGCCGTCGATGACCTCCTTCATGTCCAGTCCGGCGGCCTTGAGCTTCTTCATGTCGTCGGAGTTGGCCAGCGACTCGGCGAGGGCCCGCATGCCAGCGCCCACGTCGTGCTGCTCCCGCTCCTGGCGCAGCGCCGCGGTGAGGTCGGCGGTCGCTGCGGTGGCCTTCGCCTTGCTGGCGGAGTACGCGGAGTAGCCGAGCACTCCGAGGGCGAGGAGGCCGGTCAGGCCGGTGACGGCGAGGCTGGTGCCGCGCAGGATCGCGGGCAGCATCGCGCCGCCCGCCTGCGCCTCCGCCACGGCTACGCGGAACGCGGTGAGCTGGGTGGAGAGTTGGGCGACGCCGGCGCGGGCGATGAGGGCGACCGCTCCGAGCGCGAGGAGCACGCCGATGCTCTCCTTCACCCCGGCGGGAAGGGAGTTGAAGGTGTTGGCGACGACGGAGGCGCCTTCGGCGAGTTCCTGGAGGACTGGGAGGAGGACGCGGGCGAGGTCCATGCCGAGGGCGGCGGCCCGGTTCTTGAACAGGTCCCATTGGCCGCCGACGGTGTCCATCTGGATGGCGTACGCCTTCTGCGTAGCCTCCGCGCGATTCACCGCGAGGGTGATGCCCTCGTACGTGTCGGCGTAGTTCTTGCCGTCGGCGGCTGCCAGAGCCAGCATCGCCCTGGTGGCGCGAATGTCCTTGAAGAGATTGACAGTTGCTTCGGCCGCGCCGCCGGTGGCGGTGTTGATTTTGCCGAGGACCGTGTAGAGGCCGTCCTGCTGGATCGCGGACGCCGCGGACTCGTAGCCGAGGTCGGTGATCAGCGCCGCCAGGTCCCGGGTCGGCTTCATCAGGCGCGTGAACAACATGTTCAACGCCGTCGCGCTCTCGGCCGCCGGGATGCCCGCCAGGGTGATCGCCGCGAGGGCGGCGCTCATGTCCTCGAAGCTGATGCCGGCGGCGGCGGCCATCGGCACCACGTCGCCGAGCTGCTGCGCGAGCTCGGAGAAGCTGATGACACCCTTGTTGACCGTCTGGAACATGATGTCCATGACGTCGCTCGCCTTGGAGGCGGGCATGCCGTACGCCTTCAGGACACCCAGGAGCGCCGTCGCGGCGGTCTCAGTGGTCGTCAGGCCGGCGGAGGCGCCCTTCGCGGACACCTCCAGGATCGACATGGCCTCCGCCCCGTCGAACCCGGTCGAGACGATCTGATAGAGGCCCTGCGCCAACTGACTCGCGGTCTGCGGCAGTTGGGTGGACAGCCGGATGATCTGGTCGGTGAACGCACCGACGTTGCGGCCGTCGATCTGCTCCGAGATGGTCAGGACGTTGGCCATCTCCCGCTCAAGGCGGATCGCCCCGATCGCCCCGGCCGCGAGGATCGCCCCGAGCGCGAGACCGGCAGTGACGAAGTTCGACATCCGGGCGGCCGTCGCGGCCTGAGCTGCGGCGGCGGCCTCGGTCTGCGCGCGACCAAGCTCGGCCGCTGCGGCGACGGACCGGCGGGCGGCCTGCTCCTCAGTGTTGGCGAGCTGGGCCCGCGCCTGCGCGGCGGCGGCACCGGCCTGCGCGGCAGTCGCACTGGTCCGCTCCGCCAGGCCCGCAGCCCGGGCGGCGGCCTCCTGCGCGGAGGCGGCCCGGACGGCCTGAGCAGCCTGTACCTCGGCGGCCCGGGCCGCGGACTGGGCGGCGGCGTCGGCGGTGCGCTGCGCCGCTGCGGCACCGGCCCCGGCGGTGGCCTGCGCGCGGGCGGCCGTCGTCTGGGCGACCTCCTGGGTGCGGGTGGCCCGGGTGCTGGCCTCGATCGCGGCCGTCCGCTCGACCTCCGCACGGGTCGCGGCCTGCGCAGCGACGACCTGGGCCCGCCCGGCGCGTTCGGCGGCAGCGGTCGCGGCCTGCTGCGCCGTGGCGGAGCGTTCGGTGGCCTCCCGGACCGCGACCTGGGCGGTTGCGGCCTGCTGGGCGGCGGCGACCTGGGCGCGGCCGAGCCGGGCGGCGGCAGCCTCCACCCGCTCCAACTCGGCTCGTGTCGCTCCGAGCTGTCCGTCGAAGGACCGAAGCTCCCGCGCGCCTCCGCGCAGGCCGGTCGTCAACTGGCCCATGCCTGCGGCGAGTTGCACGTAGAGGGTGTAGGCGCCGGCCACCCGGCTGCTCCTAACTGGGCTTGATCAGCCCGATGCGCACCCCGCGCCCCTCGGCCCCGTCCGGGACCTGCTCTTGCTCCTGCTCGATCAGCTCGCAGCCGAGGCAGCGGCTGGTCTGCGCCACGTAGGCGAACCGGTCACCGCCCTGCTGCTCGTCCCACTCGGCGCTCCGTGTACCGCAGCCGTCGCACACGTCCGCCTTCCAAGCGGCCCACGCCGCGGCCTTCGCCCGGTCCAGTGCGGTCCACCGGCCTCCCGCACTCGCGCCCATCAGCTGCGAGTGCGGGATGCGGTAGGTCTCGCACAGCTCCATCTCCGCGCGGAAGCCGGGCTCAGCCGTCAGCCTTTTCCCAGATCCACACGGAGGGTCTGGTTCACGGCGAGCGCCCCGGTGAACAGCACCTTCGCGTCGGTGTCGGACCAGTCGTCCAGGAGCTGCTGGGCGTCCTCAACGGTCATGCCGTCGACCTCGGTGCCGACCGCGTCCCGCTCGACGTGGGAGGCGGCGATCAGCGCCGCCGGGAAAGTGAGCACGTTGTACTCCATGCCGCGGTCGGCCTGCTCCTCCGTCGGGGCGTGCTCCTTCAGCAGCGCCTCCCACGCCGGGCGGGGCAGCGCCCGGAAGGTGAGCTCCACCGTCTGGTCGGCGAGGGCCTGTTCGGCGGTGGCGAGCACCGAGCGGGCAATGACGACCTGCGGGTGGTCCTCGGTGAACGCCTCCCGGTCGGCCGGGTCGATGCCCTGCCCGTCGGCGGCGACCCGGGCCGCCGCGCGGGCGGTGGCCAGCTTCATCTGCGCGTCGGTCACGGCAAGCTTCGCCGTGTCGTCGTCACAGATGGACACGGTCCGCTCCGGCAGGCGCCGGGCCTTGAGCCGGGCCATCTTCGCCCGCCAGTGGGCGTCACGGGCTACCGCCTGCACCGGCGGCTCGATCTGAGTGGTCGTCATCGCCCGCCCCCTCAGCCCGCGGCGGCGGCCGGGACCGGCGCGTCCAGGGTCGGCAGGTCGCTGATGGAGAAGCTGACCTTGAACTTGGCGGGCTCGGTGCCGGTGCTGTAGCTCGGCGCGCGGGAGCCGACGCGGACCGGGAACACGTCCAGCGACTTGGACTGCGGAACGTCCCCCTTGCGCAGGATGCAGACGTACCCGACCGCGTCCTTCGACAGCAGGGCCTCGATCGTGTCGCTGCCCAGGTCCTCGTAGAAGGTGAGGCTGGAGTTCGCGGCCTTGTCCTCGCCCGGGATCGAGGTGGCGAAACGATTCCCCAGGTCTGGGGTCTCGATCGGGGAGTTCTCCAGACTCCAGCCCTCGATGTCCGCGACCTGCTTCGACAGGTCGGTGCCGGCCGTCAGCTCGGTCCGGGTCGGGATGTTCGTCGCGGCGGCGATCGCCTTGACGAAGTAGATCTTGGTGACGCCGCGGCGCATGTACCGCTGCTGCGTGGAAGCCACGCGACTCTCATTTCCGGGGAACACCGCACCCGGGGTTCATGACCACCGGAGACCCGTTCCCCTGACGGCCACCCACTACGAGGGGTGGTCGAGGAGTCGGCCCGTACCGGCGGTCGGGCGTCCGTGCGGGGGTCTCCACGGTGAGATGCGCCAACCCGAGGGGCTGGCGGGCGGGTCAGCTGTCAGGTGTCGTCACGTGCAGCACGACCCGCGTGACGTAACTGTATACGCCCGACGTGACGGTGACCCCGTCCTCCTTGTCGACCTCCCGGCCGATCACCGTGTGCCCGGCCGGGAGGATCGGCGTCGCGAAGCCGCCCTTCGGCCCGACGCCGAGCAGCGCCGTGCGGACCTTGTCCGCCATCCACTCGACCTGCTCGGCGGTGGAGGCCACCGACGTGACCTGGTAGACCATGCGGCCGTCACCGGCCTGGTCACCGAACGGCGGCCCCGACGACGTGCCGCCGAGCGGGTACAGCACCTGGTACGGGATCGTGTTCCCGGTCGGCTTGTCCGCCGCGACCGGCGCCGCCCCGTACCCACAGCTGCGGCCGGTGCCGGCCACGAGGGCATCCCGGAGCGCGAGGGACACGACCCTTCCCTGAACGGGCATCTACTCCCCCTCCCCATCAGCATCGCCCGAGTCCGCGACCCGGCAGGCGGTGATCTGCCCGGCCAGGTCGAGGGAGGCGTACCGGATCAGCCCGGCCCGGTCCCAGGCGGGCATGTCCGCCGGCGACGCCTCCGTGTACAGGCCCAGCTCGCCACTCTCCTCGTCCACGACCTCCAGCACGAGGACCATCCGCGACAGCAGCCCCGCGCCGTGCGCCCGCAGCGCCCCGGCGACGGCCTGGTGGATGTCGTCGGTCAGCTGGCTCATCCGGCCACCACCTGTTCGGCAACGCGGCCCATCCCGGCGAGGAACAGCGGCTCGACGCGCTCGACGGACGGCCCGACGTGCGGGAACGGCGGCTGATGGTAGACGCGGCCGAGGCTGTCCGGCCCGACGAACCCGTACTCCAGGCGCGGCCCCTGCGGTCGGCTGGTCCCGACGATCGCTTCCACCCCGGTCGCGGTCGCCCGGACCTCGGTGGTCCACGACCGCCGGTAGTCGCCGGTCTGCACGCCGGGACCGGGGCGGCCGGACGCGGCGGCGCGGATCGCGGTCTCCAGCAGCATCGCGTGGTGCCGCACCACCGCCGTGGCCGCCGGCACCGCAACGGCGGCGCGGGCCTCCAACTGCGCGGCCACGACGGCCGCGTTGCTCGTCACGCTGGCCATCAGCCCGCCACCTTCTCCAGCTCGCCCGGCTGCCGCTTCCCCAACGCCCACTCCGTGAGCTGGAGGAGCAGCGCCCGGACGAACTCGTGCGGACCGCCGTCCTGGAGGTCGTGACGGTCGAGGACGGCACGCTCGGTCTCCGCCGGGTCGAGCGCGGCGAGGAACGCGGCAGCGGCCGGACCCGGGTCGGGGTCGGCGCCGACCACGACCCGGGCCGCGCCCTCCCACACCGGGTCGGCGGTAGGGCGCAGCAGCAGAAGCAGCTCCGGGGGCTGCCCGGCGGTGTGCTGTAGCTGGTAGGAGGCGACCTGGTCGGCGATGTCGTGGCCGTCGACTTCGAGGCGGGCGGTCGGCCCGGTGGCCTGGATGCGGACATGCCGCAGCTCGGAAGGGGTTGTGGGGGGCATGTCCCGAGCCTAGGAGTCGCGACGGACAGTGGGCTGTCGGCGCCATCCCGTAGCGTGAAGGAGTGAGTCCAACACGTTCTGTAATCGGCCTGCTGTTCCGCAGCGCCTCCCACTGTGCCTTCATCCACGCGGACGGCCGCCCCTGCCCCCAGCCGCTCATCGAGTGGGAGCAGGGCTACCCCACGAAGGCGGTCGACGTCGCCCACATCCGGTCCGCCAGCCCGGACGGCCCCCGCCACGACCCCGACTACACGGACACTGACTCCTTCGACAACCTGCTTCTCGCCTGCCAGAAGCACCACCGGATGATCGACTACCCGAAGCGCGGCGAGGTGGTGTACCCGATCGAGCTGTGCGACGAGTGGAAGCGGCGCCAGGTCGCGCAGCCTGGCCTCCCCCCGGAGGTCTTGTCGACCAGCGCGATGGCCGAGATCACCCGCCAGGTCGAGGCGAAGCTCCAGGCCCTGACGGTTCCGGACTTCGAGGTCGAGCTGCTCGGCGGGTTCACTGTGGAGGGGCAGTTCATGATCCCCACACGACTGGAATCCGAAGGCGCCACCCGGATGGAACTCGCCGATAGCGAACGCTACTTGGGCGTTCATGTCGTCAATCGCGGCCTCGCCGGCGCGACCATCGCCACTGTCGGCATCGAGTTCGCAGTGAGCGATCAGCAACTACCGCCCTACTCCTACGAGTTGTTTCCCATGGCCCTGCAACTCCCGGACACTGTGCGGTATCAGGGCGGAGCCCGAGTCCTGTCGAAGGCCAGCCGAACCTGGTGGAGCCTGCCCGGGGCCCGACACCTTGCGCACTGCGCCCTTGTCCAGCAGGAGCAGCACGGGCGACCCCCGACGCTGATCCGGGCGGCGGCCTTCTTGGAGTCGACGGACCCGATCACCCCGGGGCCGTGGATTCCCCTGGAACCAGTTCTCCGCCACCTGATGACGCCCGTCGAGCCCTTGGAGCGGCAGGAGTTCACCCTGCCGCTCCACACCAGCTAGGCACTGACGACCTCGTCGAGCCGGGTGATCCGGGCGACTGCCACCGTGCTGGCTTCGCCCGGATCAAGGGCCTGCCGGGCCCGGCCGACCGTGCCTCCGGTCGGGGACTTCGCGGCGATCACGGTCACCCTGCCACCACGCTGCGGGAGCGGTGTGACGAGCCCATACCAACTGGCGGCGCTGCTCTCCAGATGCCTGTCGCTGGGCTACTCCGCCCTGAGCCGCCCTGCGACAGGAATCGCCGCCGCCAGGACACCGAGTGCGGCCGTAACGACCGCCTCCCCCACCCAGGGGGTGGCGGACACAACGACGACGACGATGACGATGACGGCCAGCCAGGTTCGGCCGTCGGGGAAGGTGCACTGCGGGTTGATGCGCGTCGTACGAACCATGATGCCCCTCATTCGTTGCAATCCGATGCGGGGCCGGCGCCAGCCTCCACCATTGTGCTGCCGTGAACCTAGCGTTTTTCCAAGGAAGTTGAGGATGATCTTGAGCTTCCCTTGAGGTTCCGACCCTCTCGCCATTCGGCATGGACGCCTCGCACGAGATCACGGACCAGTGGGGTTCATCGCCCACCAGCCGGTTCCTCTCTGATCATCCGTCGAATACCGAAATCGCAGAGTGCCGTCCCAGTTCAATGACGACACCCTGCGCCCCGTCCTCTTCCAGTCACGGCAGGGCTAGATGATCACTACCTCGTCCAGCCGGGTGATTCGTGCGACGGCGACAGTGCTGGCCTCGCCCGGGTCGAGGGCCTGCCAGGTCCGGCCAACCGTGCCGGCAGTCGGGGACTTCGCGGTTATGACGGTGACCAGGTCGCCGCGCTGCGGGAGCGGTGCCGACAGAGGGGTGACGAGCCCGTACCAGGAGGCGGTGTCCTCCAGCCACCGGCCGCCCACCAGGTGCTCGACCGCGGCGAGACCGTGCGCGGAGAGAACGGCACCTGAGCCCTGCCACACGGTGGTCGTCGGCGCGGGCCCCACCAGCCCGGTGACGACGTCCAGCACGGGGATGCCGGTCGGCCTGCTGATCCGCACCTCGTCCACCATCACGGTGCTCTCCAGAACCTGCCGGACCGCTTCGAGGTCCACCGGCACGGTAGGGGTACTCACGCCGCACCGCCGATCTTCTCGATCCGCATCCACGTCTGCCGGACGACCGACAGGGCGCCCGTCTCCCCCGGGTCGAGGATCTTGAAGATCCGACCGGCAGCAGCCGGATCGCCGCTCTTCACGATCGTCACCGTGTTGCCCTCCGCCGCGACGGGCGCGGCCATCGGGGTGAAGAGGAGGTAGCGGCCGTCACCGTCATCCTTGTACGGCTGGCCCTCCAGGCGGAGGACAACGCCGGGCCCACCGGCGGCCCGGTGCAGTCCGGGCCCCTCGTAGGCGACAACATCCGGGCCGGGCACGTACTGGCCGGTGGCCGGGTCGAAAATCTGGGGGCCCGGAGTGCTGAGCCGGACCTCCTCGGTCAGGAGCAGGCGCTCCACGAAGGCAAGGACGCCGCTGATCACGGGCGTGCCGGAGCCGGGTTCGGTGGTGGGGGTGGTCATGATCCGAGCCTAGGAACCACGGCCGACAAATCCACCGCCGACGGCAGCAGCCCAGGGCTAGCATCTGCGGCATGAGCAGCAGCGAGCACTCGGCGGTCACCGGCACGTGGCCGGCGTGCGGCCACGAAGGCCCGGCCGACACCCGCACCGGCCCCGGCCTTGGCCACTGCCTGCGCCCACCGGGCCACCGCGAGCGGGTGGACGGCACCGGCCCCGTCCTCCACCGCGACCGGTTGCACGAGTGGGAGGAGCAGCCCGAGCAGCCGTGGTGGGCCGCCCTCGGTCTCGATTCCGACGCGGACCCGCTGACCTGACCTTCCCGCGACCTGGAGAACTGTCCGAACTCGGCGTTTCGGACAGTTTCCTATGAGGACAGTAGGCGCCCCGATCCGACCGCCCGTCAGACCGGCTCGCTCGCCCGTCCGCGAGGGCACGATCGCGGCCGTCCCGGGGGCGACCCGGGCCGCCGTTCCCGTCACCACAGCCCGTTCTGCTGATCGGTCTGCACCGAGCGCAGCGCCGCCGGAACACCGATGGCAGTCACGTCCGCCCAGGCGTCCAGCGGGTCGACCAGCGCGAGGAGGAGCAGGGCGGTGGCGTGGGCGTCGTAGGCGGCTCGGTGCCGAAGCCCGGTCACGCCGACCGGGGGGACCGGGATCGCTGCGAGGAGCGCGTCGAGGGTGTGGCGTGGAAGATCGGGACGCAGGGCGCGGGCCAGCCGCAGGGTGCAGATCACCCCGGCGGGTTCCCATCCGGGAAGCAGCCGGGCAAGGAGCCGGTAGTCGACGGAGGCGTTGTGGGCGACAAGCCACGCGCAGTCCAAGTCCGCGCGTACCTGCTCGGCGATCGTCTCCCAGGCGGGGGCGCGCGCGAGGATCTGGTCGGTCAGGCCGTTCAGGGCTGCGGCTCTCGGCGTGACCGGGTTGGGCGGTCGGACCAGGCTCTGACGGATCGCGTCAGCCCGTACCGTGCCAGCGGTGATCGGGACTGCGGCGAGTTCGACCAGGTCGGGCAGGCTCGTCCCGGAACCCTCGGTGTCGACCACCAGGACCTTCGGCGGCCATGTGGTGAAGTCCATGCGCTGTTCCTCGTGATGGGGCGGGGCGGGCACCGGCCGGTGCCCGCCCCGGAGGGGGGCCGCTACTCGGTGCTCGTGCGCTGGGCGGGGACGGTCCGGTCCTGCTGGAGGTCGAGCAGTTCCTTGAACAGGCCGTCGGGTTGGTCGGCGAGCTGGTCCCAGGTGCCAGCCTGCACGATGAGGCCCTGGTCGACGACGATGATCCGGTCGGCGAGTTTGGCGTTGCCGAGGTTGTGGGTGACCAACAACGTGATCCGTCCCTTCGCGAGGTCGCGGAGGGCGTGGAGGATCTTGTGCTCGGCGCGGGGGTCGAGGTCGGAGGTCGGCTCGTCGAGGATCAGCAGGCCGGGCTCGCGGTGGGTGCGGTAGAAGGCTCGGGCGACGGCAGCGCGCTGCCAGCCGCCACCGGACAGTTCCGCGCCGCCCTGCCAGCCCTGGGCGAGGAGGGTCCGCCAGCCCGAGCGCAGCCGGTGGACGGCCTCATCGAAGCCGGTCAGCCCGGCGGCGTCCTTCACCGCTTGGTCGGGGTCGCCGTCGTGGTGGCCGAGGTGGACGTTCTCGGCGGCCTGGAGGGGCCAGCGGGCGAACTCCTGCGGGACGCGGGCCACCATGGACCACATCGCCTGGGCGTCGAGGTCTTCGATCGGCACGCCGTCCCAGGTGATCTGGCCGCCGCCCGGCTGCGGAAGGTAGATGCCGGAAAGGAGCTTGAGCAGGGTGGACTTGCCGGAGCCGTTCTGGCCGAGGACGGCGACGACTTCGTCTTGACGCAGGGTCAGGTCGATGCCGCGCAGCGCCGGGGCCTGCTGCTCGCCGGGGTAGGAGTAGGTCAGGCCGGTGACCTCGATCAGCTTGGGTGCCGGGGGCTCGATGGTGCCGCGGGTGATGCGGTGGCCGCCGGCTTCGTCGAGGAAGGAGAAGTAGTCGTCGAGGAACAGGCCCATGCGGTAGAGCCGGGTGCCGTTGCCGACCATGCCCTGGACTCCGCCCGCCGCGGTGCGCAGGGCGAAGGTGGCAGCGCCAGCGGCGGCGAGGCCGATGTGGCCGGTGGAGACGAGGTAGAGCAGGGCTCCCCACATCAGGGCGGCTCCGGCGCCGGTGGCGAGTGCGGCGAAGAGGGAGACGCGGGCGGCGTCGGTGCCCGCCTTGTCGGTGACGGCGACGATCCGGGCTTCGGCGGCCCGGTACTTGGCCATCATGAACGGGAGGACCTGGTCGGAGCGGACCTGGTCGGCGCGCTGCTTGTCGATGAGGTACCAGCGGTAGATCCGCAGGGCCGCCCGCTCCTCGTTGGTGGTGACGGTGGCGAGGTAGTGGATGCGGGCGGAGCGGACTGCGGCGAGCCCGGCGGGGATCGAGCCGAGCACCAGGAACGGCAGCAGCGCCGGGTGCAGGGTGGCGAGCACCCCGGCGGCGGCGATCAGGGAGACGGTGGAGGCGATGACGTCCTGAGCTGCTGTCAGCAGGTCGGGGGTGGTCGCGGCTCCCCGGTCGGCGGACTCCCACCGTTCGTTGTAGGCGGGTTCGTCGTAGGCAGCGAGTTCGGCGGAGCAGCCCGCCTCGATCAGCGCGAGGTCGGCGTCCCGGTTGACCCGGGGCCCGACCCGGCCGGACAGCGTCATCACGGCGATCCCGAGGGCGGAGCGCAGCGCGGCTGAGACGGTCAGGACGGCCAACGGCGCTGCCGCGTCCCGGAGGTGGCCGGAGACCGGGCCGGGGCGGAGCAGTGCGGCGAGGGTTCCGGTGGTGGCGTACAGGGCAAGCGCGCCGAACACGCCGGAAGCGGCTTGGGCGAGCAAGAGCAGCAGGGTGGAACGGCGGTCGGCGTGCCAGGCGAGGGCGAGGGCGCGGCGGAGCAGCTGCGGCAGTCGGCGCACCATGGCGCGGGTGGAGATGGAGGATCCGGCGGTGCGCCGGTTGTCGCCGGGGAAGCTGTAGCGCAGCTCCTCGTCGTGCTGGCTCGGTTCGTCTTCCAGGCCGGTGTCGGCTGGCTGCTGGGTGTTCTGGCGGGTCTCGGTCACGTTGCTCCCTGGTTCGGCGGCTGGGCGGCAGGTGGGCTTCGGGCAAGCCGGATCGCCGGGCCACCCAGCCGCGGTGGGTGCGGCTGGGTGATCCGGCGGTGGGCGTGCTCAGGTGGCAGCGGTGCCGGACGGCAGGCTGCGGAAGGTGCGGGTTGCTGGCTGGGTCCCTGATCCTGGCAGGGGCGTGTCGGCGTGTTCGGCGTGTCCGGGCCGGGCTCACTCGATCCGGGTAAATCCGTTTCCGCATCGGCGCGTTGGTAGATGTCGATCACACTGACAGCAGGGGTTCAGTTGGTGATCTCTTTCAGGGCGAGGGCCCGGAGTTGGGCGAGTGCGGCGCGGTTGTCGGGGCGGTGGTAGACGGCGTTCGTGCACAGGGCGAGGTAGCGGCCGGTGGCCGGGGCGAGGTAGAGACTGGTGCCGGTGAACCCGTGGTGGTAGAGGGCGTTGCCGTCGTCGGTGACGATCCACGCCAGGCCCCGCCCGAGGCCAGGTTCGATCCGGGCCCGGGGGCGGGCGCTGAAGCCCAGCCAGTTGCCCAACTCGCCATCGGCGTCGAGGAGTCGGTCGGCGAAGGTGGCGAGGTCGGCGGCGGTTCCGAAGACCCCGGCGTGGCCGGCGACCCCGCCGAGCAGGGCTGCGGCGTCGTCGTGCACGGTGCCGTGCAGGCGCGGTGCGCCGGACAGGCGCTGCACGGTCGGGGCAACCGTCGTGGTGCGGGTGAGCGGCCCGTACGCGGTGCCGGTCATGCCCAGTGCCGTCCACAGCTCGGCGGCCAGGGTCTCCAGCGGGCGGTGGTGGAGCTGCGCGAGGGCGAGCCCGAGGAGGATGAACCCCCGGTTGATGTACTGGTGGGCCTTCCCGGGAGTGCCGGTCAGGGGCTCGGAGCAGATGAGCTGGGCGAGCGGTTCGGACCGTCCGTGGTAGAGGTCCAGGCGGGTTTCGGGGCGCAGGCCGGAGGTGTGGGTGAGGATCTGGCCGACCGTCACCCCACCACCGGGTGCGTCGTCCGGCACTTCCGGCAGCAGGGAGCGGATCGGGGCGCTGAGGGTGATCCGCCGGTCGGCCCGCGCCTGCCCGGCCAGCGCCCAGGTCGCCACCACCTTCGTCAGTGAGGCGAGGTCATAGCGGGTGTCGGGGCCGGGCCGGGTGTCGCCGCACTCCGGGGCGACGATGCCGGAGGCCACGAAGGTGGGCTCGGCTCTGGCGGTTCCGCAGGCGATCACGCCGCCGGGGACGGTGCCGGCGGCGGTGAGCAGGTCCAGGTGCTCGCGCAGGGCGGCGACCTGCTCGGGGCGCCAGGGACGGGTGGTGAGGGTCAACGGTGCTCCAGCGCGGTGGGGTCGGGTGTCGCGTGGTAGGTGATCTGGCGGGTGACGAGCAGCGGGCCCACGCCGAAGCCATCGGGGAGAGTGCGTCCGCCCTGCTGGTCAACATCGTGGGCGGCGGAGCGGCGCACGACGATGACGCTCGTGTCCGCCGCGTTCGTGTCGGTGGTGGCCAGGGTCGCGGCGAGGGTGCCCGGATCGTCGGCGAACACGGCCACCCACTCCTCCTCGACCCGAGTCAGGGCGTGGTGGCTGGTGCTGATGATCACCAACTGGTCGGCGGCCCCTCCTTCGACAGCGGCCAGCAGGCGCAGTCCATTGCCGGGACTCCAGCCGTAGGCACGGCAGCCGGTGCCGTGGACCTCGACCCCGCTGGAGGGGAGCACGACCACGCACCGCCAGGCGACGCCTCGCAGGCAAGGCCGCTCGGCGGCGCAATCCGGTCCCGCCTGCTGTCGCCCGTCGGGTTCAGCCGAGCCCGCCGCGAAGCGGGCCACCGCATCAGCGAGTTCGGTTGCGCAGCGGCGGTCGTCTTCGGCGGAGGCCGCGCGGTTGACAACGGCGGCGGAGAGCACACCGGTGTGCAGGTAGGCGTGGCCCGTGGCGGCGGCGCGGGCGGATCGCCCGCGCCGGTGGTGGGTGGCGATGGCGACTTCCGCCGTCGGGGTGGTGGTCAGGCTCAGCAGCAACTCGGGGCGAGGGTCGGTCATCGCGGCCCACCCTTCGCGACGGTGGGGGTGACGTTCCACCGCCAGGGGTAGGCGTAGTCGGGATCGCCGGTGTCCTGGTGGCGGAAGCAGCGCAGCCGCAACGCGGCCTCCTCCGCCCAGCCCGGGTCCCGGACGGTCTCCTCCAAGGCGATCACCACGCCGACGGCGGCGGTCACCCGCGCCAGCACCCGGTAGAGGCGGCCACCGTCCGTGGCGGTGACGTCGGCCCCGTACGCCTCGCAGAACTCCTGGTAGCCCGCCGGGTCGCAGCCAAAGCCGTCCACCGGCCAGGCCGGGAACGCGAGATCGGCTGCGGCCGGGCCCAGCCAGGCGGTCTCCCAGTCCAGCAGGTACGGGGCGCCGTCCCGGCCGATGACCGTGTTGGGCAGATGGACATCGCCGTGCACCAGGACCGGCCGCCCGCGCCAGGCGAGGTCATCGAACTGCCGTCCGGCGGCCTGTATCTGGTCGGTCAGCCAGGAGCGGTCAGCGGCGGGGAGGACGGCGTCGGGCAGATGTGAGACGCGGGCGAGGAGAGGGGCGGCCGGGTCGACCAGCGGCAGGCCGAGGTGCATGGGCGCTGGAATCGCATGCAACTTGGCTAGCAGTCCACCGAGTTGGGCGTAGGTGGCGGGCTCGCCGGGTCCGAGGTCGCGGACGGCGGATGCCCACCGGTGTCCGGCTCCGACCACCAGGTGGCGTCCGGCCGGGGCCGGAGTCGGGAAGCCCTGACCTGCCAGCCAGCGGGCGAGGCCCGCCTGCCGGGCCACCCTCTCGCGACTGGTGCCCTCCTCGTGGATCTTGACGATCACTGCAACGCCCACGTCAGCGCGCGGGAGGCGGGCGACCAGGTTGCGGCGGCGGCACAGCACCTCGGCGCCGTCCGGCCACAGCCCCAGGCCGGTGCAGGCGGCGGCCAGCAGCACGCTCTCCCGGGCGGTGGGCCGGGCGGAGTCCGCTGGACTGGCTGGCTGCGCGTGGGCGGTGCCCGGACCGGTGCGGGTCGCCGTCACCGTCCGCACCCCCCGTTAGCGGCCGGGCCACCGGTCTCGGGGCTGCGGCCCGTGACCTCGTGAGGGGCGGTGATCTGGCTTCCCGGCCGCCACGACCACGGGTACGAGCTGCCCGACGTGTCGAGCCCGGACAGGCAGGCCAGCCGCCGCAGGTACTCCGGCTGCCACTGCGGCCTGGTGATAGCGGCCTCCGCCGCCACGATCACCCCCGCGCACGCCGCACGGACCGCCAGCACGTGGTAGATGTCCGGATGCCGGGTGATGTCGGTGCCGTACTCGGCGGCGAACCGCCGGTACTCGCGCGGGTCGTGGCCGAAGTGGTCACGCAGGCAGGCCGCTGCGGCGAGGTCCACCGCCGGCGGGCCTGCCGCCGCGGTCTCCCAGTCGACCAGGTGCGGGATGCCGAACCGGTCCACCACCGTGTTGGCCGCACCGGCGTCACCGTGAATCAGGTGACGGCGCGTCAGCAGGTCGGACTTCTCCCACCGCCGCCCGACCTCCTCAAGTCGCTGCCGGACCTCCCTCCGGGCACTGTCCGGCACGACGGTGGACGGCACGCCCGCCAAGCGGCGCAGCAGACGGGCGGCGGGGACGTAGTCGGGCCAGCGGTCGGGGATGGGCGCGGCGTGCAGCAGGGCGAGGAGGACGGCCCGCTCCTCCGGGTCGGCCGGGCGGCCCGGTCCGAGGTCCTCGGTGAAGGACACCAGCAGGCCGCCGACGGCCGTCGGGCGGCCGAGCGGCCGGGCCGTAGGCACCCGGTGCGCCAGTGCCCAGGAGGCGGCCAGCACCTGGCGGTCCACGGCTTCGCGTCGGGTGCCGGGTTTGTGGATCTTGGCCACGACGCCCTGGCCGTCCGCCGCGTGCGGCAGCCGCACCACCTGGTTGAAGCCGTTCTGCAGAACGGTGGCCCTGGTGGTGTCGTGGCCCCGGCGGGCGCAGGTCACGTCGAGGGCGTAGCGGGCCTGGAGGGTGAGGGCGTCCAGCGGCTGGGCGGCGGGCCGGGTGTACGGGATGGGCGTCGAGGGCGATGCGGGTTCGGTCCGGGTGGTCGGGTGCGCGGTCACAGGCCGATCACCAGCCGTGCGCCGGGCAGGTCGGTGACCGTCTCGGCCGCCAGCAGGGTTCGCGCCGCGTCCGTGCAGTCGAGGTGGAGCAGCCGGCCGTCGGCGAGCGGGACCAATTGGTCCGCTCCGCCGCCCGGCAGTTCCTTCCACCGCAGCGGGGCGACGTCGTACGCCACCCACTCCCCGGCCACAAGCCGGTCCTCCTCCCGCACGAACGAGGTGATCCGGCAGTGGCCGCCGATCCGCAGCGGCAGCACCATCCGCCCGCCCACCCGCAGCACCCTCCACCACTCGGGCGGAATTCCGGGCACGCTGCCCGCCGAGACGACCACGTCGAACTCACCCTTCGCGAAGGGCAGTTCGCCGGTGGCGTCGAGGTGGTGGACGCGGACGCGATCGTGGCCGGTGGCCGCCAGCATCAGCCGGGTCCGGCCGGCCAGCATCCCGCTCGACTCCAGCGCGACGACCTCACCCGTCGGTCCGACCAGGTGCTCCAGCAGCGACGCGGTGATGCCCGGAGCGCCTCCGGCGAGCAGCACCCGCTGACCCAGCCGCACCCCGGCGAGGTTCAGCAGGTGCCCCTGGACGAGCGGGGGCGTCGTCGCGCACCCCTCGGTGTCGCCCGCGTCCACCACCGGCACCGGATCGGGTCCGTACGCGTCGGCGGCGGAGCGGCCCGGCAGGAGCAAGTGCCGCTCCAGATTCTCGAACGCCGCCCTCACCGACAGGGCCAACTGCACCCGTCCTTCCATCTGCGCCAGCATGCGGCGGCGCTGCGCCTCGACGGGCTCTCCGAGGGCGTTGGTCCTCAACGTCTTTCTCCTCCAGTCGGGGTGGGGCCCGGCCCGGCGGAAGTTCGCCGGGCCGGGCGGGTGGGACGCGAGGACGGTGGGCAGGTCCGGCAGGCCGTCGACCGCCGCGTACGCCACCGCCTGGGCGCGGTCATGGCCGGGGGCGCCGCTTCCCGTAGGCGACGAGAGCGGCGGTGGCCGTGCCCCGCTCCGGGTGGAAGGCGTCGCCGAACAACTCCAGGGCCTCGGTGAACATGCCGTAGGACTCATCCCACCGCTCCTTCGGGAGGGTGGTGGCCCACCAGGTGAGGCAGCGCCCCCGCCACGGGTCGGCGCCGACGGCGGCGAACAGACCGGCTGCCTGCTCGAAGTCGGCCAGGGCCCCGGCGTCGTCGTTGAGTACGGCGCGGGCCCGGGCGAGGTGGGCGAGGGCCCGCGCGTGGTCGAACTCATCCCCCACCCGGGCCAGTACCGCCCGGGCGGCGTCGAGTTCGGCCAGGGCCCGCCACCGGTCACCGCCCTGCTGGTGGCACAGCCCCAGCAGCAGGCGGGTGAGCGCCGCCGCCCGCTCGTCGCCCGTCCGTTCGCGCACTGCCAGCGCCTTGACGGCCCGCTCCGTGGCGGGCCCGGTCCGCGTGGCGGCCAGCAGCGCGGCGGCCCCGGCGTGCAGGGCCTGGCCGCGGTCCTGCTCGTCCCCGTCCTCCTCGGCGGAGTACAGGGCGGCGTCGGCGGCGTCGCAGGCGTCCGAGTAGCGGCTGGCCTGCCGGTTGGCGTCGGAGCGGGCGAGCAGGACTGCCCGGACCTGCTGCCGGTCGCCGTTGCCCTGCACCGCCGGCACCGCCCAGTTGGTGCACAGCAGTTGGACGCCCGGCTCCGGCAGGTGGCGCCACAGCGTCCTGGAAGCCGCCAGGGTGCCGCGCCAGGTGAGGTAGTCCCAGCGCAGGGCACCGGCCGCGATCACCGCAACCACACTGTCCCGCTGCCCGGACACCCACGCCCGGGCCTGCTCGCGCCCGGCGAACGCGAGCGGCTCCACCACGGACGGCTCCTCACCCGCCTCGGCTTCCAGCAGGCGGTGCCAGGGGGCCAGGTGCCGTTCCGCAGCGACCATTGCCGCCAGCCACCACGCCACCGCCCGCTGGAGCTGGTCGAGTTGTTCGGCGGGGTCGGTGCGGCGGGCGGGCAGCGGGGACACCCGGCGCCCTTCCGGGAAGACCCACAAGCCCTCGACGGCCGGGTGTGCCCGGAGCAGCCGGAGAGCCGCGAGCCGGGGCAGGACGTCGGCCACCGCGTCCGGGCGGGTGCCGAGCGCGGCGGCGACCAAGCCCGGCTCCAGCACGGCGAACGGCAGACCGGCCACCACCGCCAGCACGGTGGCGAGGTCCTCGGGCAGGTCCCGGGGAGCGGAGAAGGAGGACACGATGCGATCCAGGAGTCTCGGGTCGGACGGGGAAACGCGGTTCACGCTGCCTGGCCGAAGGTGTTCAGGCGCTCGGCCAGCTCCCGGCGGTCGAAGCGCATGAGCAGCAGGGAGTGGTCGGACAGGTCCCGGTCGGTGTGGACCTCGAAGGCGCGGAGTGCGGGGGCGAGTTCGGCGTTCAGGTACGCGCGGTCGATGCGCTGGCCGCCGCCCTGATCGGGCCTGCGCATCGAGCCGGTCGGCGCGAGCGCCTCCGCCTGGCCGAGGTGCTCGGCCGCGTAGTGGGCCAGGTCCACCAGCCCGGCGGTGCGCAGGATCTCGTCCGGCACGGTGTGCGGGGTGCGGCCGTCCACCGTCCGGTGCGCGATGAACGGCCGGTCGGTCACCGTGCCGAAGTCGGGCAGCCCGGCATCCTGGGCGGAGTAGGAGTTCATGTCGCCAGTGACCAGTAGGGCCCGCCCGCGCGTCGTCCAGCCCACGATCATGTCCGCCTCGACCTCGCGGGTACGGGGCGAGCGCGAGGACAGGTGCACCGAGGCCAGCACGAGCGTCGCCGCGTCCGGCGCGCAGCCCGCAAGCCGGGCTTCGACGGCGGCGGGGCCGTGCCACCAGTTTTTGTCCTCCGGCCACTCCCCCACCGGCCAGAACGCCCGGGTGTCGAGGAGCAGGCCGGTGGGGTTGCGGCTGGCCGGGGTCGGGGTCGGGTGGACGAACGGGATCAGGCCGCCGAGCGCGCCGCCGGCCTGCCAGGCCATGCGTCCCCGCCAGTTGAGGGAGTGCGTCATCTCCTGCCGGGCGACGGCCGCGAACGGGCCGAACCCGGCGAGGAACTCGTGGGCGGCGTACCAGCGGTCGAGGTTGCCGCCGCCCCTCCCGTCGCTCTCCCAGCCGTCGTGCTCGATGTTCCAACTGGCCACGGTGATCAGGTCGTTGTCGGCGTCATGGTCGTTCATGAACTCTCCTTCTCTACCGGGCCGGTGTGGGCCCGTGGGTGTGCGGGGACGGGGCGGGCTGGAGCTGGGGACGGGTCCGGCGGCTGAGCCGGGAGAGCCAGCCGGGCAGGGCGGCGTCGAGCAGTTCAGTGCGTCTGCGGGGCCGCCGGTGGCTGGTCCGGGCGGGAGCGGGCAGCGCCGGCCGCCGGGTCGGCGGCCGGTGGAACAGGGTCACCTCAGTGACCAGCGGGGCTGCTGGGACGGCGAGTTCGGGGGCGGGGGCAGTGGAGCCGACCAGCAGCTCGTCCCAGAGCAGGTCGTTGAGGCGGCTGATGCAGGACGCGCAGGCGTGCATCGCGGCGGTGGCGGAGACGACGGTGACCGGGCCGATCCACAGCACCGGCAGCTGCTCGCGTCCGCAGTACAGCCAGCACCGGCCGAGCACCCAGTCGTTGCCGTCGTCCGGCACCGGCGTCTCGGGGCGGTCCGCGCGGGCGAAGGCGGCGATTCCCGGGAGCACCATCCGCGCCGGGAGGCCCTCCTCCATCGGCCAGGTCACGCCGCTTCCCCCTTCGCTGGGCTGCTCTGCCGCGCGGGCGGCCAGGCGTCGGCTGTCGTCACCAGACCGCTTCGGAGCGCGAGCAGCAGGCCCTCGTGGCGGGTGCTCGCGCCCACGCACCAGACGGCCGATCTGGCGTGGCCGCTGACGGTGGCCAAGGCGATGCCCAGGCGGTTGCCGATCTGCTGGTAGGTGAGCCCGGCCGCCATAAGGGTGAGCACGTCCCGCTGGCGGCGGGTCAGGTGTCGGCCGTCCGCTCTTGCGGGCGGGAGCGCGTCGGCGGAGATCATCCCGAGGTGGATCGCGCGCAGGATGGCGGTGGTCCGGTCGGGTGCGCCCAGGCGCCGCGCCGCCGACAGCGCGTGGGCAGACACCTGCGTCTCCCTCATTGCCAGGCGGCCGGCCACCTCCTTGTCGGTGAGGGCTCCCGCCAACAGGCGCAGCACCTTGACCTCGCCCGGTGTCACCCCGGCTGCCGCCGCACGGAGTCCGGGGTCGTCGGGACCCGCTGGGCTGCCGGTCGCGGCATGGGCGAAGGTGCGCGGGTTGGTGGTCATCAGGGTCTCCGGGAGGCGGGTGTCGCGGTCGAAGGGGAGTTGGGGCAGCGGGTGATCACGCGGCACCGGCTGGTTAGCCCATGGAGTTGCGTGGCGTCGGCAGCCCGTCGCCGTCGGCCAGTTCGCTGCTGCCTCGGGACCTGGCGGTACTGGCCCCGTTGAACCACGCGGCCAGTCCGGCAGCGCGGGTGCGGCGCACCGGGCCAGCCGGGAAGACCGCTCCGGACGAGGCACTCCCCTGGGACGGGGGCTTGCGCTGGCGCAGTGGGAGCCTGGTGGCCGGTGCGCGGTGAAGCACCGCGAGCGGGACCACCAGGAACGAGTGGCCCTGGACCGCCGGGCTGTAGGCCGCCGGGTCGGACTGCGGCTTCGGGCGGACACCTATGAGCGGGCTGAGGACGAGCTGCGGTGGGCGGGACATGCGGGCGATCCGTTCGGTTCGGTTGGTGGAAGGGGCGCGGCTGCTGGGGCTGGATGCTCAGTCGTTCAGGTGACTGGGAGAAGGGTTGGGGCAAAGTAGTTGCTGGTCACAGGCGGCTGGCGTCAACTGGCTGGCTGAAAGCGGTGGTTCACGATGCGATCACTGGGATGGTTGTGGCAGGGTCAGGCAGGTGCTGTTGGACTACGCGGCTGCCCGCGATCACCACGACTTTGACCGCCTGGATGCCAGGACCCTGCGGGACCTGGCCGCCTCGGGAAGCCCCGAGGAGCAAGCGGCGGCGTTCGCCGCGACGGCGTTGCGCAACCCCTCGGTGCGGGATGTGCTGGAGCGGCTGGCGGAACTCGATCTCCCCGAGTGGTACTTGACAGCAGGGAGCCTGTTCCAGACGGTGTGGAACGCTGCTGCCGGCCGGACTGATCTGGCGGCGGGGATTCGGGATCATGACCTGTTCTTCTTCGACCCGGACACCTCGTGGGACGCGGAGGACGTCGTGATCAAGAAGTGCCTGGCGGCGGTGGCCGACCTCGGCGTGGAGCTGGAGCCCCGCAACCAGGCCAGGGTGCATCTGTGGTACCCGGAGAAGTGGGGCAAGGAGATCGCCCCGTACCGCGACCTGGCCGACGCCATCAGCTCGTTCGCGGCGACGAGCTGCTGCGTGGGGCTGAGCCTGGACGCGAGCGGCAAGCTGACCGTGCACTCCACCCACGGGTTCGTGGACCTGTTCAACCTCGTTCTGCGACCCAACCCGCTGACCGTCGCCCCGCAGGCGGTGTACGACGCGAAGGCGGAGCGGTGGATGCAGGAGTGGCCGCAGCTGACGAAGCTGCCGTGGGTGGAGCCGACCGGCTGCCGGTGAGGGGGACCGCGCTCAGGTCACGGTCAGCCTGAGCGCGGAGTGGTCGCTGAGCCGACTGGTGCGCACGTCGTGGTCGAAGCCGACCGAGACGACCCGGGTGTGCACGTCGGGCGTGGTGAAGACGTGGTCGAGCCGCTGGCCGCCCTTGGGCCCGTACCAGGTGAGGTCGGCGGCATCCGGGTGGGTCTGCCGGAAGGAGTCGACCAGACCGAGTCGGCGGCCGAAGTCCAGGTAGAAGTCGAAGTCGTGGTCCTCGAACAGGGCTCGGCTGGCGGCCGGGCCGTGGCCGGGCTCGACCACGTTGAGGTCACCGGTGACCAGGAGCGGGATGGTCGGCTCAGCGGCGGCGCGGGCCGCCAGCGACTGGGTCACCTGCTGCTGGAAGACCCTGCGCGCGGCGCTGCTCTCGGCGCTCATCCCGTTGGTGAGGGAGTAGAGGCCGATCACGTCGAGGCTGCCGAAGTGGGTGGTCAGGCGCACCGCGTGGAAGCGGGCGTTCTCGCCGACGAGTTGGACGGGGCGGCTCTGGTAGCCCTTGGTGGCGATCAGCGTCATGTACCGGTCGTCGTGGCCGGTGCGGGGACGGGTGACCGCGAATCCGGAACTGGTGAGCTCCCGCGCCAGGAGGTCACCGGCTTCGTTGACCCTGACCTCGGTGAGGACGAGCACATTGGCGCCGGTGCCGTACAGCCAGTCGAGTTGGCGGCGGACCCGGTCGGCCGACGGGCTCTCGATGTTGAGGGCGAGCAGCCTGAACTCCTTTGCGGCGACGCCGTCTTCGACGACGTCCGGGCTGCCGAACAGGAAGTCCTGCTCCGAGGCGTTGGTCATGCGGTCGCTCCCTGGGTTGCGGCGGCGGTGGGCCGGGCGGCGAGGATGTCGGCGATGGCGGCGGTGACGACCTGGGGCGGCATGCGCTTGGCGTCCCGCTGGTCGGGGGTCTCGAACTGGCTGCCGCGGGCGGTGAAGGACCCTCCGCTGGGCGCGTCGATGATGCGGAAGGCGTCCTTGGCGGCGGGGCCGCGCAGCACCAGCGACATCGTCCCGGCGTCGGCGTGGACGGAGTGCACGGCGGTGTGGTGGAGGACGTAGTGGTCGCCGGCACGCTCGGTGCGGATCTGGCGGGGCACCAGGGCCGCGGGGTCGATCGTCTCGAAGCCCTCGTTGGTGCCGTACTGCACGTGCTGGTAGGAGCCGGTAAGGATCATCGACGCGAAGCTCCACCGGTGGTCGTGCGGGCGGTCGAAGTAGCCGGGACGGAACCGGTGGAGCCGGACCCGGTAGTTGTCACCCAGGTGGAGGACGAGCTTGTCGAGGAAGTCGAACTGCTCACACATCGCTGCGAGTTCGGCGTTCTCCGGAAGGGCCGCGAGGAGGTCTGCCAGCAGAGCCCAGCTGTCGCGGGTGAGGGCGTCGAAGGCATCGGCGGAGGCTGCGGCCACCGCCGGGAGGTCGTCCCAGTCGAGGCCGTCGAGGCCGGGCAGGAGGCCGGTGGTCACGAGGCGGCTCCGATCGGGCTCGTCGTCACGTCGAGGAGGCGTCGCAGCGCCGGGTGCATCCGGTAGTAGCGGCGGGTGGGGCCGGCCTGTGGCTGCCCAGCGGGCAGGGCCCCGGTGGTGGCGACGTGACGGCAGACGTCGGCGAGGAGACGAAGCTGCGTGTCCTTGACGGCTTGGCGCAGGTCGGGTGCGTCGCTGGGCACGTCGCTGGTGGCGAGGACGTGGCCAGCGTCGACGTGCTCGGTGACGTGGTGGACGCTGCACACGACCGGGCTGCCGGTCAGGACGGCCCAGGCGACAGCGTCCATGCCACGGTAGGTAGGCAGGGCGCCGTTGTGGGCGTTGATGGTGCCGAGCCGGGGCACGGCCAGGACCGTCGGCGGGATGACGTCCATGCCGATCAGGACGAGGAGGTCGGTGCCCCAGTCGGCCAGGTGGGCGGCGGCGGCGCTCCAGTCGCGGTGCGCGACCCGGTGGTGGGGCAGGGGCGAGGCGGCGAGGGCGAGCCGGGGGTGGGTGGCGCGGGGTGCGGGGTACCAGGCCGCGCCGTAGGCGCTGCCGGGCGGCTCCTGCCGCTGGCCGCCGTCGTGGAGGACGACGCCAGTGATCGGGAGGCTGTGGGCGGCGGCGAGGAACTGCGGCAGCCCCCGGGAGTCCGCGCCGGCGAGGACTGCGATGCGGGGCTCCACCGCCCCGGTCGGCGCCGGGATGGCGGGGGCGGTGTAGGCGTGCTGCCTGGTGCTGCTGCCGGGCGGGGCCGGTGGGACGGTGGTGGTGTCCAGGGCTTCCAGCGCAGCGGCGAGGGCGGCTGCGCCTTGTTCGGTGGCCGGCACGGGGGCGACCAGGCTGATGCTGAGGAGCTTGAGCGCGGCGTTCAGGTAGCGCGGGTCGGCGCTGTTCTTCGTCAACTCCAGCCAGTGCCGGGCGAGGGTGAGGTAGATGTCGGCGAGATCGGCGTCCACCGTGCTGGCAGTGTCCGCGATGGGCGGTCGGGCCAGAGCGGAGGTCTCGACGGCATGCAGAAGGGCTTCCTCGGCCGGGTCGTTCGCCCGGTGGTGGCCGGCGCGGGAGGCGAGCCAGGTGCGGGCGGCGGCTCGGATCTGCTGGTCCGCGAGGGTGGGCCGGGCGATGAGCAGCGGCGGGCGAGAGGTGACCGTCGCGCCGCTGACAGGAGGGACGGGCGCGGGCTGGAGGGCTTGGCCGCGCAGGTGCCGCAGAGCCGCAACGGTGATGGTGTCGCCGTCGGTGCGGGCCGCGTCGGTCAGGGTCTCGGGGGTGATCACCGGGCCACGTCCTTGCTGACGGCGGCGAGCGTGGTGATGTGGTGGTCCACGGCCTGCTCGTCGCCGGGGTAGCCGAACAGCGGGGCCTTGATGAAGGAGTCGATGAACTGCTGCGCGCCGCCGTAGGTGGCCGGGTCGACGGTGGGCACGGTCGTCCACGGGGTCGTGCGGCTGCGCCGGTGGAACAGGGGCTCGTTGGCGATCACGGCGGTGGAGCCGGGCATGTCGAACTCGGTCCCGAGCCGGGTGAGCCGGTCGGTGAACTCGGCGGCGGTGACCGTGGCGGCCTGCTGGTGGAAGTGCAGTCCGAGGACGTACAGGCCGTTGGCGCCGTGCTGCGGATCGACGGTGGCCGGGGATACGACGGGGTTGCCGTCGAGGGCGTCGGCGAAGCGGTCGAGGATGCCGCGGCGGCGCTCTTCGATGTCGTCGGCCTTGCCGAGCTGGTCGAGGCCGACGGCCGCGTTGAGGGTGGTCATCCGCGATTTGAGGCCCATCCCGGTCAGGGCGTACTGGTAGTACGGGGCGGTGGGGCTGATCTCCTTGAACGACCGCTTGTTGTAGTGGCCGTGGAGGAGGGCGAGTTCGCGGAACTGGTCGTGGTCGGTGACCAAGACGCCGCCCTCGCCGGTGGTGATGGCCTTCTGGTTGGTGGAGAAGACGGCCATCGCGCCGAAGGTGCCGACCCGCTGGCCGCCCCAGGACGCGAAGTGCGCGTGGGAGCAGTCCTCCAGCAGCAGCAGGTCGTTGTCGCGGCAGAACTGGGCGATGGCGGTCATGTCGCAGGGGTTGCCCCACATGTGGGTGACGATGACGGCCCGGGTCCGGTCGGTGAGCAGGCCGGGCAGGTCGTCGGGGTCGAGGTTGCCCCAGCCGTCGGCGTCGGCGAAGACCACCTTCACGCCCTCGTAGGCGAAGGGGGTCGCGGTGGCGAAGAAGGTGTAGGCGGGGGCGATGATCTCGTCTCCCTCGCCGAGGCCAGCGGCGACGCACATGGCGTGCAGGGCGGAGGTGCCGGAGGAGTAGGCGATGGCGTGGCGGCTGCCGACGAAGCGGGCGAACTCCTTCTCGAACTCGCCGATCACGCCGGTGGCGTCCCGGTCGGAGAGCGACCGGTCGAGCTGCCGGTCGACGGCCTGGCGCAGCTGCTGGTCGATGTGGGGCCAGGTGTAGGGGGCGGGCGTGTTCACGGGCGTTCTCCTTAGCTGGAGGGCGAGTTGGCGAGAAGGGCGGTGAGCAGGGCGCTGACGCGGTCGGTGGTCGTGGGCAGGTCTTCGCCGGCCGGGACGGTGAGGACGTGCCAGCCGTCTGCGGCGGCCATCTCGCGAAGGCGTTGGAGGCCGCGTTGCTGGTAGTCGAGGAAGGAGGTCCGGCCGAGGGTGGTGTAGGTGCCGTGCATGCCGAGTTCGGCGGGCCGCAGTTGGTGGGCCTTGCGCTCCCAGAGCAGCGTGGGGTCGACGTCCAGAAGGATCGTGTGGTCGGGGCGGCGGACTCGGCTGAACAGGTGGGTGATCTCGTCGGTGCTCCAGCCCTGGCCGGTGAGGCGGGAGGCGAGCTTGAAGTACCAGCCGTCGACCAGGACCGGACCGGCGGTGAGCGCCGGGGTGATGACCTGCTCGCCGTGGGCGGTGAACCAGCTCGCCTGGAGGTGGGCCCAGAAGTTGTCCGAGAGGTCGGGGGCGTCGCCGCTGTGCCAGAGCATCCGGGCGAGGGGTTCCATCAGGGTGGCCGCGTACTCGGAACTGGTGGACACCTGGCGGCGGTCGATGTGCCGCAGGCCCAGGTGGGCGAGGGCGTCGGCCGCCCCGGTGGCGAGGGTGGTCTTGCCGGCTCCGTCGGGGCCTTCCAGGGCGATGAACGGCGCGGCGCTCATCCGTTCGCCTCGTCGGTGAAGACCTCGCCGAGCTGGTCGAGGGCCTGCTGTGCCTGCTGGCCGACCTCGGCGAGGAACAGCAGGTCGTCCGTGGTGAGCCGGGCGGGGTCGCAGGTCAGGTTCTGCTCGACTTGGGAGGCGGTGGTGAAACCGGCCAGGACCGCAGCGCCGGGCCAGCGACGCAGGCAGTAGGCGAGCGCGGCGTGCGCCAGTGGGGCCGGGCCATCGCCGAGGTGGTGACGGATCTCGTCCAGGTACGGGCCGAGGACGGCGAGGGCGGGTTCAGTGAACCACGCCTTGCGCTGGCGGTGGTCCCCGTCAGCGAAGGCCGGGGGCGCCGCGGCGGTGTGCTTGCCGGTGAGCAGGCCCTGCCCGAGCGCCTTGTTCACGATCACCGTGACGGAGTGGGCGGCGCTGAACTCGCGGATGCCGTCGGTCGCCGAGGCCGGGGTGAGGAGGTTGTCGCGGACGGCCAGCACGTCCGGGCGGATCTCGGCGAAGTGGCGGCGGAACCGAGCGTGCTTGTCCTCGCGCTGGCCGGGCTCGGTCGTGAGCCGCTCGGGGGCGAAGCGGTGCGGGCCGCGCATGCCGACCGACCTGATCAGCCCCTCCTGTTGGAAGCCGCGCAGGGTCGCAACGGCCTTCTCCAGCAAGGCGTCGCCGGGCCCGAAGTCGGCGTTGTGCAGGGAGTAGACGTCGAGGTGGTCGACGCCCAGGCGTCCCAGGGTGCCTTCGAGTCGGCGGCGCAGGTGGGCGGGCTCCATGGCATGGCCGGTGCCGGGCTCGGTGAAGTAGCCGACCTTGCTGGTGACGGCGAACTCGTGGCGGGGGATGCCGCGCAGGAAGGTGCCGAGGAGCTGTTCGGAGTGGCCGTGGCCGTACACGTCGGCGGTGTCGAACAGGTTCGCCCCGAGGGCGAAGGCCCGTTCCAGGCCGGCGAGGGCCTGGTGGTCGTCGGCGGTGCTCCAGCCCATGGGCATGCCGAGGTTGTGGGCGGGTCCGCCGATCGGCCAGCAGCCGATGCCCAGGCGGGAGCAGGTGGTGCCGCTGGGGAGGGGGAGGGTGCCGCCGGGGCGCGCGGGGGTGTCCATGCCGTTCTCCCTTCTTGCTGGTCGGGAAGGTGGGTTCAGGTGCCGCAGGGGTCGGCGGCGTTGATCAGCTGCCAGCCGTCGGAGTTGGTCCAGCGGTCGTGCTGGTTGCGCAGGCGCTCGGCGTGCCGGCTAGGCAGGGTCGCGGTGAGCGTGTGGACTTCGGGGCCGACGACTGCGCGCAGGTGCTCGAACTCGCGGTCGAGCATGCTGGCGATGCCGGCGGCGAGCTGATCGGTGCCATCGGCGGGCGGTGTGCTGGTGATCTCGTGGAGCATGCCGGTCAGGACGGTGTACGCGGAGTCCTTGAGGACGGTGCGGGCGGCCCGGACGGAGTGCCGAGGCTGGCCGTCGAGGACCTTCTCCAGCGACTTGAGGGTGTAGTCGAGCGGGAAGGAGCGGTCGATCCACAGCTGGGCGGCGGTGCTGGCCTCGCCGATGCGCGGATCCAGGTAGCGGGAGTCCACCCGGCCCATGGAGGGCCTGGCCGCTCCCGTCAGTCCGGCCTGCTCGGCCATCTTGGTGTAGGCGGCGCCGACCAGGCACTCCATGCTGACGAGCATGTAGGAGATACCGGAGTGCAGCGGCCGGCCGGTGGCGTGCTCGGCGACGAAGTCGGGGTCGCGGACGCCTTCGACTATCTCCTCGACCGCCAGGTGCGGCAGCGGGTTGAGGAGCAGGTCGGTGCGGCCTTGGAAGGCGTGGGTGGCTTCGAGTTCGGCCAGGGTCATCAGCGGGTCGAAGGTGATGTAGGTCAGGCGAGTGGATACGCCGAGCGCCGACAGGGTGCGGATCGCCAGGGCGTTCTGCTCCGCGCTGGTGTCCTTGTTGAAGCGGGTGAGGATCGAGTCGACTCCGGACTCGACGCCGAACAGGCAGCGGCGGAGGCCGAGTTCGGTGAGCTTGCGCCACATCGCGGCGCGCTCGAAGTGCCAGTCGAGGTCGTGGTCGGGGTGGTAGACCTGCTCGATGCGGCAGCTGGTCTCCCAGTTGAAGCCCGCGTCGTGGAACATGTGCGCGAGGTCGAGGGCGCGGGTGACGGCGTCGGGTCCGCCGCCCATGAACTCCTCGTCGACGCTGTAGATGGTGCGGGAGGTGCCGGGGAAGCGGTCGAAGATCCGGCTCATCTCGCCGAGCATCCACGGCAGGGACGCGGGCTCGGCCCCCGACCACTGACCCTTGTGCCCGCGCGGGCAGAACGAGCAGGCGCTCTTGCAGCCCCGCGAGCACTCCAGTTGGGCGACTCCGTCGTGGGCGAACGTGGCCGGGAGCAGGTCCAGTTCGGGGAGGATGTCGGTCTGGTTCCGGTTCGGGACGGTGGCGGTGCGGCGACGGGCGAGCTGCATGCCGCCGCCGCGGGCGGCCCCGGTGTAGCCGATCCCCTGGATCGCCTCCCGCTCCAACTCGCCGTGCCAGTGGGCCAGGACGTCCTGGATGGTGGCTTCGCCCGCACCTCGGGCGATCAGCAGGTCCGGGTACTGGTCGAGGAGGAGGGCCTCGTTGCGGACGGTCAGGCTGCCGCCGGCGACGACCAGCGGAGGGGTAGGCAACTGGTAGGCGGTGTCAAGGAGTTCGAGCAGCAGGTCGTGCTGCCCGAAGGTCGCCGAGATGCCGAGGATGTCCGGGGCGTTGTCGACCAGGTCCTTCACCAGGTCCGCCATGGTGACGCCGAGCTGCATGTCCAGCAGACGGACTTCACCGAGCAGGGTGGTGCGGGCGGCCCGTGCGAGGTCGCTGATGCCGAGGGGGAAGCGGGGCAGCGGGAAGGTCTCGGGGTGGTAGAGCGCGGCGATGGTGACGGCAGGCCGGGTGAAGTAGTGGGCGGCGGCGTCGTCCAGGTCGGCGAGCGTCAGCCACGAGTCGTGCTCGTCGAGAGCGAGGTGCCCGGTCAGGCGCGTCGGCCAGTTCCTGGTGTTGTGGGGTTCGCCGGAGAGGTCGGCGATCACCCACCGCCCGTCGAGGCGCTCGACAAGGATCAGGCGGCGGTCGAGCGTGCCGGTGACCCGCACTCGGCCGCTCTGGTCGGCGAGGTGAGCTTCGAGGTGCGCTCGGAGGGCGGGCGGGTCGACGAGCAGGAAGTCCGACTCGTCGGCCGCCGTGTCGGGGAGGTCCGGCACGGCGAGCCGAAGGGCTTCACGGAGCCGTTCGACGGCAAGCGGTAAGACGGCAGAGGTGGCACTGTCGATCACGGGTGTCCTCCTCGGAGTAGGTCGGATGGAGAGAGTGGCCCGGGCCGAAGACGGCACCAGGGCAGGCCAATCCGCCAGGCCAATATGTGGGCGACCAGGGCGTAGTGCGGTCAGGCTGCGGTGAGGGTGGCTCGGAGGCTGCCGACACGGATCGTGGGTCGAGCCGCCGGCACGGCCGAGGCGGCGAGCAGCGATGCGATCTGCAGAGTGATGTCCGACCGGCTGACCGGCTGCTCGTCCGCCGTGGCGGTGTCGGCCTGGTCGGTGAGCGACTGGATCGTCAGCTCGCACCAGACCTGCTGCCCGACTACGTTCGTGCCCGGGTCGGGTGCCGGGCCCCAGCCGAGGCCGGAGGCGTAGGCGCGGATCATCGTCAGCCCGCGTCCGTTCAACTCGTGCAGCCCGCTGGCGCGTTCGACCGGCCTTCCTCGGCCGGGGTCGAACGCGGTGAGCCGCAGCGTACCGGTGGTGCGGTCTGTGTCCGCCGTGATGGTCAGCTCGGCGGACTCGTTGCCGGCCTCCCCCTGGAAGCCGTGGGTGATCGAGTTGGCGACGAGCTCCGTCACGCAGACCTTGACGGCGAAGACCTCGTCGTCCGTCAGCTCGACTCCGCTGGCCGCGAGTTCGGTGGGTAGACGCTTGCGGAGGTGGGGGACGGAGTCGAGCTTGACGGGTGCACTGAACGTGATGGCGGGCATGGCGATCCTCCGGGTAGTGCTGGTCTGCAGGTGTTCCCGGGCCGTTGAGGGCAACGCGGTCGGCGCGTTCAGAGAGGGTCTCGGAACCCCTCATCAGCGGCAATCAGAAGTTCTTGCTGGTTGACGCCCGAAGTCGCGGATTTCCGGCTTCGATGGGGCAAGAGCCGTAACTAGTTGCGGTTTTCCGCTCCCGGCTAGTAACTCGGTGGCTACGATCACCCCTAGTTCGGCTACCGAGGAGGTGGGCTGTGGCTCACAAGCCGTCGTGTGCGGCGCGCATCCGGGAACGCGCCGCGGCGAGCAGCTGGACCGTCACGGACACGGTGGCGGAGATCGCGGCCTGCTGTGGCGTGAGCCTCCTCCGGGCGCACCGCCTCGCGCGGGGTTGGACGCTGCGTCAGGCCGTCGCCGAGCTGGTGCAGTTGTGTGAGCGGCTGGGACTGCCTCTCCCCGGCGTGGACGAAGACCAACTGGCGGCGTGGGAGAAGGGCCGGAGGCCGAGGGTCGGCACCGTCGACCTGCTGTGCCGGTTGTACGAGACCAATGCCCAAGGGCTCGGGGTCGCCGGCGACTACCGAGCGGAGGCCGGCCCAGCGACTGCTGGTACGGCACGGCCGGGGATTGGCTCTCTGAGCCTGCCTCGGCAGGTCGTTCCCGTCGCCGCCCCTGATCCCTTCGGCGACTTGGTCGACACGTTCCGGCGCACGGTCGAAGGGACCCTGGCCAGCACAACGGCCAGCGCGACGCAGCTGGAGGTCCTGGACGAGCAGGTCATGGACCTTCGGCGCGCCTACATCGTCTCGCCGCCGACCGAGATGCTGGGCCGACTCGTCCGGATCCTCGAAGAGGTCCGGCTGCTGGCCGCTGACCGCCAACCCGCCACCGTCCAGAGCCGCCTGTCCGAGATGATCGCCGTGCTGGCGACCCTCGTCGCGGACGCCCTGATGAAGCTGGGACGACTCGACCAGTCCCGGCTGTGGTACGGAACCGCCCGGTCGGCCGCCGACGATAGCGGCAGCGGTGACCTCCGTGCCCGCGTCCGTGTCCAGGCCGCGATGCTGCCCTACTACTACGGCCCGCTGGAGCGAGCCGTCGCGCTGACCCGGGAGGCCCGCCTGCTGAACCGCGGCCGAGCCACCGTCACTGGGGCGTTCGCCGCCGCTGCCGAGGCTCGCGCTCGCGCCCGCCAGGGCGACGCCGAAGGTGCCCGGGAGGCCATCGTCCAGGCACGCGAGCTGTTCGAGCGGTGCCCTCCCTCGGACGAAACCGACGCCTGGGCGTTCCCCCGCCGGCGCCTGCTGTTCTACCTCTCTGGCGCGCACACCGCTCTCGGTGACCTGCGGGAAGCACGGCGCGTTCAGCAGGAAGCCCTGGCGCTGTACGTCGGCGACAGCGGCATCGACCCGGCTCTGTTGGCCCTTGAAGAGGCGATGTGCCTGGTCCAGGAGCGGAGCGTCACCGAGGCGTGCGAGCTGGCCGCTCACACGTTCCTGACGGTCCCCGAGGAGTACCGCACCGAGATTCTGGGGGTTCGCGCGCAGGAGGTGATCGCCATACTGCCCGCGCAGGTCCGCTCGTCCCGGGCTGTCCGTGACCTTGGCGAGCTTCTGGCCCTCCCGACCAGCAGGATGTGACAGGACCGGCCTCTTCCCGTCAGCCTTACGAGCATGACTGTTCCGGTTGTCATCGGCGGCTTCGCCGAATCCGAGGTCCACTCCGTCCTCGAGGAGGCGTGCCGCCGCATCGGGGTCGACCCGGTTGGCGCCGAGATGCTGCGCGGCCACACCAACGCGGTGTTCCGGTTGAAAGGCGCCGGAGCGGTGGCCAAGATCGCGCGGGCCGGCACGCCGGTGGCCGACGTCCAGCGCACTGTGCGGCTGGTCCAGTGGCTCAGCAGCCAGGACTTCCCCACCGTCGAACTGCTCCCGGTGGAGCAGCCGGTGCTCGTCGGCGAGCACGCCATCACCTTCTGGCAGTACCTCCCGCAGCCCGCCGATCCCGTGCCAGCCGCGCTCCTCGCGGAGCCGCTTCGTACCCTGCACCGGCTCTCACCTCCTCCGTTTGATGTCCGGACGCTCGACACGGTCGGCGCGATCCGCCGATCCCTCGCGGCAATCACCGGGCTGCCGCCTGCGGACCTGTCCTTCCTGGCGCAGCGCCTCGATCACCTCGAATCGGCCTTGGCCGAAGTCCGCTACGCAGTTCGTCCGGGCCTGCTCCAGGGAGATCCGCAGCATCGCAATGCGCTGCACCACGGCGGTTCCGCGGTGCTGTGCGACTGGGACACGGCCTGCTTCGGACCGCCCGAGTTGGACTGCGTCACGGTGGAGATCCACTGCCGCCGCTTCGGCTACGGCCGGGCCCACTACGAGCAGTTCGCCGAGCGGTACGGCTTCGACGTGACTGGCTGGTCCGGCTACGGGGTGCTGCGTGACCTCCGCGAGCTTCGGATGATCACCACGAACGCCAAGCGGGCGGCTGCTGGCACCAGCACGCTGGGCGAGGTGGTGTCGCGCGTCGAGGGCCTTCGCCGGGATCGCCATGACCTTCGGTGGAACATCCTGTAGTACCCGAAAGGGAGTTGGCGACTCCGGCAGTGCTGTACCGGCCCGGTCCGCTGGGTGGCGGATGCGGCGTTGCTCGTGATCTTGCTCCCTGGGCGCGTGCCCTGCGCGTCCGTTCCATTCGGCAGGTCGTCCGGCCGTGCTGCCGCCGCCCAGCTGGCTACCGGTCGGAGTGGCGCTCCGGCAACAGGGCGATCTCGATGGCGAGTGCGCCCAGCTTCTCCTTCGTGGGCGGGTAGATGCCGCGCAGAGCGGCGAGGATGCCGCGCCGGTCGGTGGTCGGGTTGATCGCGGCCGGGTTCTCTGCGTTGACGAGGGCCGCGAAGTCCGGGTAGCGGGCGACGCGGATCACCTCGCAGGAGACCGGCTGGTGGTGGTCGGTGCGGAAGTCGATCCGGTCGCCCGGGCGGATGAGGTTCTTGGCCGGGCTGGCGGTGCGCACCTCGACGGTCTTGGATCCGCTGGCGACGAGGGCGTAGTAGGCGGGTAGCAGGTGCAGGTCGTGCGTTCCGGCCGGGCCGGGGCTGCCGGGCGGGGAGCGGCGGGCGGACTGTTCGAGGTGCTCGTCGGCGAGGACGCGGCCGTGCGGTTGGGTGTCCGTGGTCATGGTGTTCCTCGAGTGAGCTGGTCGGCGGGGCGGTGACGGCCCGGTGTTGCAGGGGCCGACAACCGGATGTGCTCGACGGTAGTGGGGTGCTCACGGTTGGTGTAGAAGAGTTGCGAGTAGTTGCGCGCGCTCACCGGTAGCGTTTGAGTGCGGAGGCGAGCCTTCGGCGCGCGTCGGGCCCGAAGAGCGCCATGTCGGAGTAGTCGGAGAACGCCTGGGCGTAGGCGCCGATCTCGTGGGGCTGCGTCAACCGCAGGTATCCGCTGACGAGTTCGACGGAGGTTTGCACGTCGTCGAACATGTAGAAGTCCTCTGCCGGGGAGCGTCGTCGGCCGGCGTGGAAGGGGATGATGCCCAGACTCACGGCGGGCCGGGTGCTGAACTCAATCAGGTTGCCGAGCTGACCGGCCATCGTCTCGGTGTCGGCAACGCTGGTGTGCAGGACCGATTCCTCGATCAGGACTGCGAAGGTGCGACGGCGGCTGCGGTGCAGCATGGCCTGCCGATCCATGCGGGAGTCGAGTGCGGCGTCGACATCGTCTTCCGTGCCGCGGGCGCGCTGTACTGCGGTGAGCACCGCCCGGGTGTACTCGCGGGTCTGGAGCATGCCGGGCACCACGCGGTGGGCGTAGACGCGGAAGTGCCGAGTGCGGCGGTACAGGTCGAGGACGGACTCCTGGGCCTGGCGCAGCCCGGTCTTCTCCAAGCGGCGCCACTCGACGTACATGGAGTCCACAACGCGGGACGCCGCGATCAGATTCTCAGCACGTTCGGGCACCCCGCACGCCTGGCACCAGGCCCGAATGTCGGCGTCGGAGGGTGCGGCCTTGCCGTCCTGGATGCGGGAGGTCTTGGCCGGGTGCCATCCGCAGCGGGCGGAGAGCTCCCGGCCGGTGATCCCCGCATCGCGGCGCAGGTCGCGCAGTTGCTCGGCCAGGGCTCTACGGGCCGCGATGACGCTGGACGACGGGGTGTACGCGGACATGGTCAGCAGCTGGTAGCGGGGATGGTCCTCGTCGGTCAGAAGTGGAACTGGTCATGGGGGACGGCGCGGTGCCAGACCGCGTCGAACGCGCGCGAGCACAGGGCCGCAGCGGCGGGGTCGTCGGTCAGCTCTCCGCCGAGGGAGTCGCCGTCTCCGTTGAAGTGGCCCCAGCGCACGAGGCGGTCGTCGAACAGCCAGAAGTCGTTTCCGGGCAGCGGGATCAGGGACGCGTCCCGACGTGGCAGCCAGCGGACCTGCTCGCCGGCTGCCACGTTCGGGAAGGTCACGTCGTACTCGTACCGGATGTACTCGCTCGGCGGTGTCGACACGATGCGGGCCCGCCTGATCTCCACGCCTCGCTCGACGGCCTCGGCGATGACGTCGAGCCACGGCCGCCACCAGGACGAGCGGTCGCCCGGGTCGGCCCGGTGCCCGGCCTTCCAGGCGTCGAGTGCGGGATCGTTCTGCGTGTAGCCGTCACGCATCTCCAGGTGCACTGCTGTCCGCACCGTGGCCTTCAACAGCTCGTCGATCCGCGCCGCGCTCGGCGACATCGCACGCCTCCCTCAATGCCCGCACCATCCGCGCGGGAACTCGCACCACGCCCTCGTGGTCAGGAATTCGGCCGGTGCGCAGGCACTCCTCGACAGTGCCGGCGTCGGCGTTCCATCCCTGGATCACCAGATCCGAGGTGTCCTCGTCGACCCACACGGTCGGCGAGTCGCCGTCCGGGCTGTTCGGGTCCTTCGCGATGAACCGTAGCCGCATAGTCATCCCCTTCACCGAGCGGTTGCGAGAAGTTGCGTCGGCCGCCATCGTCTCCCACCGATTGCCGGACTGTCAGGTACATAGGAAGACCGAGCGACATCCCTCCACTTCGGGGCGGCACTGGACCCTCGCGATTTCTCCCAACTTCGTTAATCTCCAGAGCCGTTGACCATGATTCGCTAGGTGGTTCGGCGATGTCGGCCGGGCTTCTTCAGCGTCGGTGCAACGGTCGCTCTCATCACGCCGTCACCTTCAATCCCGTTGAGGATGCGCTGCGCGGCCGGGTAGTCGGGGGCCACTGCTTCGGGCAGCCACTGATATCCGTCCCAGCCCATGATCAGGCGGGGCTCGTCCCGGCCGACGTGCGCACCGCCGACGCTGCCGCTGCCGCCCATGGGAACGGCTTTCAGCTTCCCGACCGGGCGGGCCTTGGCCTTGCGGCGCGCGGCCCACTGCTCCAACGGTTCCTCTTCGTGGTCGTGCACGTCCTGTCCTCGTGTGATCGGTGGCCTGACTGTACGACGTGGGTGCGTGGCTGGCGCTCTCGGCTGGAGGCAGCGGCTCGCACCGGTCCCGTGTGGGAGTCCGCGACGCTACGCCGTGGCCAGCAGGCCGCCGGGGCCGGTCGCGGCAGCCAACACGTCCTTGATCTGCGGCGGCATCAAGTTGAGGGCGGCGATGGCCTCGGGGGTCAGGGGGATCTCCTCAAGGAGGTACTCGCCGCGGTCGTTCCGCTCGAACTCGGGCCCGGAGCGATCGGCGAAGTTCCACGTGGTGACCCGCGCGATGTAGAAGTGCTCCGTCTCGCCCGCGTTGTTCGTCAGTTCGTGGAGGTGGCGCAGGACCTCGGCCTCGCCGGCGATTTCCTCACGGATCTCGCGCAGCAGGGCCGCCTCGTTGCTGGTGTCGGTGTCCTCGACGCCACCGCCGACGAGGACCCAGTACGGGTCAGCGCCGGGCTTGATGCGCTTGATCACGAGAGTGGTGCCCGCCGGGGTGACGAGGACGGCGCGGACGCGCTGCTTCGGCATGGTGGTCTCCATAGTGGTTCGGAAGGTGGTCAGTTGGGCTGCCAGCCGCCGTCGATGCTCAACGACTGCGCGCTGATGAAGGATGCGGCGGGGCTGGCGAGGAAGGCGATGGCGGCGGCGACGTCGTCGGGCTGGCCCCGGCGGGGGACGCACTGCCGGGCGATCTGGTCTTCCGGGCGGGCACGGTGATGGGGCGGGAGGTCGTTCTCGGCGCTCACCTGGATCGCCCCCGGTACGACAGTGTTCACCGTGATGCCGTGCGGGCCAAGTTCCCTGGCCAGGGAGGGTGTGAGGCCGAGGAGTCCGGCCTTGGCGGCGCTGTAGGCGGTCAGGCCGACCCTCCCGACTCGGGCGTTGACGGAGGAGACGTTGATGATCCGTCCCCAACCGCGGTCGATCATGCCGGGGGTGACGGCGCGGCAGGTGCGGTAGTGGGCGGTGAGGTTGATCTCCAACGCGGCTGCCCAGGCGGCTTCGTCGGTGTCCTCCCACCTGATCCTGGGGTAGGCGCCGGCGTTGTTGACGAGGATGTCCACCGGGCCGACCTCCGAGCGGACCTGGTCGGCCATCATGGCGACGGCGTCCGGGTCGGTGAGGTCGGCGCTGATCTCTATGCCGTCGGCACCCGCTCGGCGGACGGCCTCCAGGACGGTGCGGGCCTGGCCGATCTGGGCGTGGTGGGCGACGGCTACGGCGGCGCCCGCAGCGGCGAGGGCCTTCGCGGTGGCGGCGCCGATGCCGGTGGCCGCGCCGGTCACCAGGGCGGTGCGGCCCTGGAGGGGCCGGGCGGCGAGCGGCAGTTCGGGGAGGGTGATGGTCACGGTCACTCCACGGAGGTGAGGGTGGTCAGCGGGTCGGTGTGGGCGAACTGGGCTTCACCGGCCTGGAGTTCGGCGAGCTTGGCCAGCAGGAGCAGCCGTTCGGTGTCGCCGAGCCGTCGGGGGTCGATCACCCCGAGGATTCGGGCGGTCAGGAACGGTCGCAGGTAATCCAGTTCGCGGCCGGGCGGGAGGTCGGCGGCTGCGCCGAGGTCGGTGCGCAGCCGGGCGAGGAGTCGGTGGAGGGCGGCTTGGCGGCCTGGGCCGGTGGGCCAGGTGTAGCGGAGGTCGAGGTGGCGGTGCGGGGTGGAGAGTCCGGCGTGCTCGACGGTGGGGTGCGCGGCCGGGGGCAGGTGGAGGCGCAGGGTGCGGATGTAGGTGTCGCGTTGGTGGAGGGGGACGAGCCAGCCGCCGAGGGCGAGGAGGTACCAGAGGAGGTTGGCGGCTTCTCCGGCGATGGTGTTGCGGCCGGCGTATTCGAAGTCGAGCCAGACCGCGCCGGGCCCGGTAGGGGTGTTGGTGATGTTGGGTTCGGTGGGGTCGCCTTGGGTGAGGGCGGTGGTCCAGCGGGTGGCCGGGTCGAGGGCGGTGCGGGTGGTGCGGATCGCGGCGGGTACGTCCAGCGGTAGGTGGTGTCCGTTGGCGGTGATGGTCCAGTTGGTGAGGTCGCGCACGGCCGGGAGGGCGTCGGTGCCGGTGCTGAGGGTGAGGGTGGGGTCGAGCCACCAGGTGTCGATGCGGCCTGCGGGGCGGATGCGGTCGGCGTACAGGCCGGGCACGCACTCGGCGAGGGCGGCGGTGCGCCCGCTGCCGGCCACGGCGGCGATCAGGTCGTCGCAGACCGCGTCAATCAGGGCGGTGACCGGACCGGCGGCGGCCGGGTCCTCGTCGGCGAGCGCGATCAGGTCGCCCAGCAGGTGCCCGGATCGGCCAGAGGCGAACACGTCCTCGTAGGCGAGCACGTCGCACCCCTCGTCGGCCGGGGTGCGGCCGTGGAAGTGCGGGACCTGGAGGCGGCCGGCGAGCTGCCGCCATCCGAACTCCTCTGCGGTGGCGGCTGATCGGGGCATCCGCTTGCGGAACACCAGCCGCCCGAACGCGCTCACGCGGCCACCACGGCGGCGGGCGGCAGGGTGGCTGTCCACTGGGCCAGGACCAGGGCGGCCAGCTCGCGGGCGGCGTCGTGGCCGTCGCGGGCCGCCGCGACCAGCTCGGGCTGGGCGCCGACGCGGGCCACCAGGTCCGACAGCGCCTCCTCGTCCCCAGCGCGCTCCACGTCCTCGAAGCGGGCCAGGATCTTGGCCAGCAGCGCGGTGATCTTGTAGAGGGCGCGCAGGTCTGGCGCGGGCTTGAGGAGCTGGCGGCGGATCTCGACTGCGGCCTGGACACCGGCCTTGATGCTCGCGGTGACATCGTCGGCGAGGGTCGGTGCCGGGATCAGCAGCCCGGGGCGCACCCACTGCGGCAGCAGGGCGCCCGAGCCGAGGAGGGTGAGGACGTGCAGCAGGCGGGAGGTGACCGTGCCGGCGAAGCACTCGGCCCTGCTGAGCACCGTGATGCCGAGCTTCACCGCGCCGAGGGTCTGCTGCGCCTCCGCCAGCGCGGCCCGCAGGTCTTCGGTGCGGTCGGGTTCGGCGATGACGAAGATGTCCAGGTCGCTCCAGCCGGCCTGGTACTTGCCGCGGGCACCGGAGCCGGTGACCGCGAGCAGGTCGATCACCGGCCGGTCGCCGCCGGTTGTGCGCTCCAGCAGGGCGGTGAGGAAGACCTCCAACGCGAGCGGCAGGCCGAGGGTGTTCACCGGAGCGGTGGCCGGGGCGACGACCGGCCAGGCGGCGTCCAGCGCGAGCCGGTCCAACTGCCGCTCCAGCGCCAGCCTGGTCCCGTTGTTGGACACCACCAGGTCGGCAATCTCCCTGATCCGCCCGGCGCCCCTCGCCTGCTTGATCTCGTCGCGGACCTCCACGTCGGCCGCCCCGGCGGTGCCGCGCCGCTTGCGCACCTCGACGGCGGCCTCGACGTAGGTCACCGTCAGCTGGCCTCCGAGCATCCGGCGCAGCTCGGCGGTGACGTCGTGCTCGTGCAGGGATTCGATGGTGATGCGGGTGAGGTAGTGGTGGGCGGCGGCGTAGCGGTCGAGTCCGTCGAGGAGCAGTTCGGCGCGCACCACCGGGGGCAGGGCGTAGGGGTCGGTGATGCCGGCGTGGGCGGCGGCCTGCTCGATCAGGTAGCCGATCTTGAGGCGGTCGTGGCCGTGGCGGGTGCGCAGGTACTCCCCCATGGTGCTCTTGCCGCTCTCGGACAGGCCGCCGAGCGCGACGACGCCGAGGCCGGGCAGGCACCTGGCGGGGATGGCCGGGGCGTGCGGGTGGAGGAGGCGGCGCAGTTCGTCCTGGACGGCGACGACCGGCCGCCCGGCGACGACGATCACCTCGGCGAAGCGGCCCGCGTCGGCGAGGCGGTGGATCTGGTGGTGCAGGTGCCGCTGGTAGGCGGCGTAGGTGTCGGTGACGCTCGCCTCGTGGGACAGGCTCAGGCGGGTGCCAGCCTCGGGGTCCTCGTCGTGCAGCAACAGGACGCCCTGCTCCCGTGACTCGGCCGCCGCCAGCTCGGCCGCGAACGGGGTGAGCAGCTGGCGGGCCCGGTCGGCCGCCCTGTTCGGGTCGAGCTGCTCGCGCACCGCGACCGTCGCCGCGAGCGATGCCTCCAGCATCGGCAGGCCGCGGTCCACCAGCCGCACGCCCGGCAGGGTGGCAGCGTGGCGGGAGCGAGCGAGGTAGGAGGCGGCGAGGACATCGGCGACCTCCTGCACCGGGGCGTCGTGCCACCACCAGGTGCCCATCCCCTGGGTCTTGATCTCCGCCCAACGGGCGTCGTGCGCGTCCAGCGGACCCGCGTGGGCTGCCACCGCGCCGAGGCGGCGGGCCATGATGCCCAGCTGTTTGGTCTTGCCGGTGTTGTCCGCGCCGCTCACCGCGACGGTCACCACGTCGTCCACCACAACCTCCGCGCAGTCGTTCGATCACGCGGGCCGATCGGCCCGGAGGTGCGAGTACAACCGAACCTCCGTGCGGTACAACAGGGTTCAGCCGTCATGGAGGGGTAATGGAACCCGCTCGTTTCGGCCCGCCCGGGACCCGGCGGGTGCTGAGATGGGGTCCGTGGACGCGCAGAGTTTCCAGCACCCGATCACCGTCGCCCGGGCCTTGCGGGGCATGTCGATGACCGACCTGGCGGTGGCGATGAGAGCTGCCGCGCGCCGCCGCGACCGCCGCGCCGGCACCACCAAGCAGCAGGTGTACGCCTGGGAGCGGCCCACCGCCCGCCCTCCGAGCGAGTGGTCCCAGCTCTTGATGGCCGAAGCCCTCGGCGTCGACCCCGAACACGTCACCGCCCTGGGCTGGCCGTACTGGCTGCCCGGAACCGAAGCACCGCTCCCCCTGGGCACAGGGGCCACGGTCGCCGCCCTCAGAGAGGCCCAACGCCGCGCCATGCTCAACCGCCGCACCCTGCTGGGCCTCGCGCCCGCCGCCATGATCACCCTCTCCCAGCAGTGGGCCACCCTCGACCCCGCCCTCGCCGCCACGGCCACCGACGGACGCACCGTCGACCCGGAGTTCGCCGGCTGGCTGGAGACCAGCGTCCACCAGCTCACCTCCCTGGCCACCGCCGACCGCCAGCACACCGCTCCCCTGCTGGACTCCTACTACGACACGGTCGTGGGCCTTCTGGAGAGCGCCTCCTACAGCGAACAGACCGGTGTGCGGCTCCAGTTGCTCGCCTCCTCCCTCGCGCAAACCATCGGCTGGCACCAGTTCGACCACGAGCACCACTCCGCCGCCGCCCGGTACTGGACCGCAGCCCTCCACGCCGCCCACCACGCCGGCGACACCGACCGCGGCGCGGGCATCCTCTCCGACCTCGCCTACCAGAGCATGTGGCTGGGCCAGGGCGCACCCGCCGTCGAAGTCCTCGACCATGCCCTGACCCGCACTCAGGACTCCACCGCCCGCTCCCTGCTGAACCTGCGCCGCGCCCGCGCCCTCGCCATGACCGGCGAGGCCCGAGCCTGCCGACGCGCCCTCGACGCCGCCGAACACTCCCTGAACGTGGCGACCACCGCCGCGCCCGCGTGGTGCTCGTGGATGAGCCCCGCCGACCTCGCCGTCGACTCCGGCCGCTGCCTCATCGACCTCAGCGAACCTGGTCCCGCCCATCGCCAGATCACCGAAGGCGTCACCCTGCTGCCCACCGCCCGTGACAAGACCCGCGCGGTGTTCCTCGCCTACGAGGCCGAAAGCCTCCTGCGCCAGGGCGAGGTCGACCAGGGCGCGTCCACCGCACATCAGGCACTGCTCCTCGCCCGGCACACCGGGTCCACGCGCTGCATCCGTCAGATCAGCGACCTCGCGCCCGCACTGAGCGGGCATCAACACGTCGAAGGAGTAGGCCAGTTCATCGACGCTGTGCGATCAGCAGCGTGATCCCGGCACGGACGCCTCCCGGTTGCGCGGGAGCGGCGGCCGACTGGGGCTGTCAGGCTTCCGGGCTGATGTCGGGTTGCAACCGAAATCCCCGGTTGCAGCGGGGGTGGGAGATCGGCCACTCGGCTGCTTCCTCCACGCTCCGCAGGGTGCGGGTGGCCTTGTCGGGGTCGGGGTGGCTGGTCCAGCCGCAGTCGTAGCCGTCCGACACCTCGACGTGGCTGATGCCGTGCTCGCGGGCGACGGCCAGCGTCCCGGTGTTGGTGGCGACGGCCGCCCGGGTGTGGAGGGCGGCTTCGGCCCACGCCTGGACGGGCATGCGGGTGCCGTTGCGGTAGACGACGCGGTCGAGTTGGTAGGTGGAGGCGAGTCGGTCGGCAAGTGCTCGAGCGCCGGTCGGTGCGGTGGCGCGGCCGACCGCGAGGAGCGGGAGGTCGTGCCGGGCGGCTGCGCGGGCGGCGCGGTAGAACGCCCCGGAGGTGCGGACGGTCTCCTGGGCGCGCCGGAGGAGGTCGCTGTAGGTGTCGGCGGTGAGGGCCCGCAGGGTGTCCTGGTGGGTGGGTGTCCACTCGAAGGTGCGGCCGATGCCGGCGGTGGCGGCGCGGGCGGCTTCCTCGTAGCGGCGGGCGACCTCGCGGTGCGCGAAGTCGCCGATCACCGCGTCCACCGTGTGGTGGAAGGTGCGGATCGCTTCGGTGAACTCGGCGAGGGCGGACGCGAGTCGGGCGGTGCGGCGGCCCGCGGCGAGGGCGGTGAGGACGGCGGCTTGTGCGGCGGCAAGGGGCTGCCAGGCCGTGCCGAGGTCGTCGGCGGCCTGCTCGGCGTCGGCGCGCGGTGAGTCGGTCATCGGGTTCGGCGGGCCGGGGTCAGGACGCTCATGTCGAACTGGGGGGTTGTGTCGCCGCCGGGCGCGGTCTCGTCGGGCCCCAGCGTGCCGTGGAGTTCGGCGAGTTGGCGTTCCAGGCCGGTGAGGTTGGCGCTGCGGTCCATGGTGACGACGCCGTCGACCACGAGCCGGAGGGGGTCGGCGAGCAGGGCGGCGCGGCGTTCGGCGAGGACTTCCAGCGCGACGGCGCGCACCGTGCCGAGGCGGGTGTGGCGGGCGGTGAGGTCGTCGGTGTCGGTGCTGGGGCCGAGCTGGGCGCGCAGCCAGGCGAGGGCGGCGGGGTCCACGTGCGGGTCCGATCGTCGTGGCGGCAGGACCGGCACCCCGGGTTGGTGGGGTGCCGGTCCTGCCGTGGTCGGGGGCTAGTCGGTGTCGGTGCGGGTCTTGCGGGTGCGGGTGGCCTTGGTGGCCGGCGGGCCGTCCGCGTCGGGCGCGGAGTCGTCCCCGTGGTCGTCCGGGTCGTGCTCGTCGTCGGCTTCCGGGTTGGTGTCGTCCCCGTCGTCGGGGTGCCAGGCGCCGGGGTGGGTGATCAGCTCGGCGAGTTCCCGGGCCGGGATCTCGTCGGGCAGCAGCACCAGGCGGTCCCCGGTGGCGGGGTCCTCCAGGTGGACGGCGAAGGCGAGACGGCGCGCCATCACAGGACCTTGGCCACGATGTGGCAGTCCGGGGTGTGCAGGACCGGCATGGCGACCGCCCCGCCCTTGGTCCAGATCTGCACCGGGTCGTCCTGGACACCGCGGGTGAGGACGATGCCCGGGGCGTCCTCCTTGACGATCTCCGGGTTGGTGCCCCGCGCGAGGACCAGAGCCTCGGCGGTGACCCCGTAGATGGTCTGGCCCCACTTCGCCCGGTCCGGCGGCAGCATGATCCACCGGTCGTCCGGGAGGACCTTGGTCGCCGTCCCGTCCACGTTGACCTGGGCCTTGTAGAGAGTCACCGGGGGGAGACCGTAGTCGTTGCGGACGGCGTTGACCTCGGAGACGGTGAGGGTGCGGGTCGGGGTGTTGGAGGGGTTGACGCTCCGGTAGTAGGCGGCCCGGTAGGCGTTGTTGCGGGCGAGGTAGCTGAACGCCCGCTTGGAGGTGACGACGAGCTCCGGTTCGGGTGCGCCGAGGTCGTCCAGGTACTGGAGCCAGCCGAGTTCGTCGGCGAGTGGGTCCGAGGTCGGGTCGGACCACGGCTTGGGGGCGACCGGCATGTTGCCGGCCGGGACGCCGAAGTCCACCTCGATGCTCAGCCCGTTCTCGGTGGCCGCGTCGAGAGTGAAGCGGCCGTCCACCAGCACGTCACCGGCGGCGAGTTCGAGCCGCGAGCGGATCGCCTCGATGTGCCGCTCGGCGTCGTCGAACAGCAGCTCCAGCAGCCGGTCCTGGTCGGCGCCGTGCGCCTGCTCCAGGAGGATCTGCTGCTGCTCGCCGACGATGAGCTTCTGGCCCAGGGCAGGGAGCAGCCCTTCGCGGGTGGTCTCCCACGCGGTCCGCTCGGCGAACGCCACGGAGGCGTCGTAGGCGCGGTACTTGGCGGTGTTGACGCGGCGGCCGTTGCTCTTGATCCGCCACTTCACCTCGGGGACGACGAGGGTCGGGAAGACGGTGCTGGTGAGGAGGAAGTCCGCCGGGGTGGGGATGGCGCGGGCGAAGGTGGTCAGGTCGGCCGACGAGACGCCCTTGATGAGGTCCTGGAGGGACATGTCAGGCCCCCCAGCGGATCAGGGCGCCGGCGGGGGAGGCCGTGATCTTGGTGACGTCGATGCCACCGGGGATCTTGGAGGCGCGGGCGGAGCCGTGCCACAGCAGGGCGCAGGGGATCTTCGGCTGGCCCGGCGCGAACAGGGCTTCGTCGAAGACGAGTCCGGCGAGGATCTGGCGGCCGTCGGCGGCGGCCGGGTCGTACGGCCCGTACAGGCCCGACGCGGTGATCTTGCCGAGGGGGACGCCGGACAGGACGCGGCTGTAGGGCTGGGTGGGGTCGGTGGACGCGACGTAGTGGGTGCCGGCGGTGAGCTTCGAGGCGTCGATGGTGACGGTCTCGGTCTGGTCGGTGCCGTGGAGGCTGGCGAGCCACGGTCGGCCGTGGGCGAGGTTCGCCGTGGTGGTGATCGGCTGGACGGTCAAGGGGTGTGATCGCCTTCTGGAGCTGGCGGTCACGCACTCACCTGCTGGTGGTGCCGTCCACGTCGGTGGTGAGGGGCGTGGTCCCCTGGTCCCGGTTCACTGCCGGGTCAGACGATGAGGGGTGTCCGGTCAGGACGTGAGGTAGCCGCGCCGCTTGGCCATCTCGGTGCCGAAGGAGCTGGTGGCGGGGGCTTGACCGCGCGGCGGCGGGCCTCCGGCCGGGGAACCGCTCGGCGCGGGCGGGGTGGCGGGCGGCACGGCCGGGCCGAACAGCTCCGGGCGGCGGTCGGCGAGGGCCTTCGCCGCGTCGGCCACGGCCTGGTCGTCGGCGTCGTCGGGTACGTCGAGGAGACGGATCGCGTCGTCCAGGGCCGCGCCGGTCGCGCCGAGGCGGCTCAGCGCGGCGTGACGGACGGCCTGCTGGAGACGCTGGAGGGCCTGCTGCTCCCGCTGCTGGGCCTGCTGCTCGCGCTGGGTGGCGGCCTGCTCCCGCCGCTCGATCTCGGTGAGGGCGGCCTGCTCGGCGGTGCGCTGTGCCTCCACCCACGCCTGGAGTGCGGCTCCGTCGGCGAAGCCGAGGTCGGTGACGAGCTTCTTCACGCCGGCGCGGGAGCCCTGGTCCTTCTCGCGGGCGAGGAGCCGCGTCAGGGTGTCCTGAGTGATGAGGGCGCTGCCGGGGTCAGTGGCGGCCGGGGTCTGCGGTGCGGCCGGGTCTCCGGCGGGCGGGGCGGCCTGGGGCAGGGGGGCAGTCATCGGATTCCTCCGCAACAGCGCCCCCGCGCCAGTGATCAGTGTAGCTACTCCCTCGACCGGGGCGCGGAGGTAAAGACGCCGAACTGGTGCTGCGTGCTGAACTCGTGCCCCACTCGATTCCGGCAGCAGACCGCCGCCACAGAAGTGGGTTCCCCCGGGGGAACCCATAGAGGATGGCCCGAGGGTTCCCCCGGGGGAACCCATGGGTTACGCGAGGGGAACCCTGTGGGTTACGCCAGGGGAACCCCTTTCTTTCCTTTGTTCCTACTTACTTCCTACCTTTCCCCCCAACCCCCCACGGCTGTCGCCGCAGGGGGCCAGGAGGCCCTGGTCACGACGGAAGGATCACCCCCGGACGCCACAAGCCCCCGCAAGGGCCCAGAGGCCCCAGAGGGCCCCTGGGAGGCCGTCAGGCCCTTGCGGAGTGATCTTCTACCGGTCGACCTTCTGGAGCGGCGCAGGGGGGATTGCAGGCCCTCCGGCGGGCAGTCCGAGGAAGGCCCTGACTGCGGCGATGTCGCCTGTGGCGTCGGCGAGGCGGGCAGCGGCGTCGAAGGCCCTGGCCTGGATGCGCTGCACCTCCTCCGGGATGTCCGTGATCGGGTACCCGGCGTCGGCGAGCATCCGCACGCACGTCTCCAGGGAGAACAGCCCGGCCTGGTAGCCCTTCGCTGCCTGGTCCAGGGCTTCCGCCTTGTCGGTGGGCACGTGCGGCCCCCACACGAGTTCAGCGGCGGGCAGCTCACCGGTGGGCCAGCCGACCTGTCCGGCCTGGTGGAGGCGGCCGACCATGCGCAGCAGGATCTCGTACTTGTGGGCGCGGGCGAGACGCATCTCCCCCACCAGGGCATCCAGCGGGCCCAGGGCGAGGGCCAGCGCGTACCCGGACGGCACCTCGGACGGCTGGACCGTGCCGAGGCCGGACGCGGTCAGCCTGCTGTTGCCCGCGAGCCGGTCGAGGAGGTGGTCGGTGCGCTCGCGCAGCTCCCGCAGCTGTGGGGAGGTGTCGAGGGTCGACATCGAGCCGCCCTCGTTCAGGGACCACACCGTGCCGGCCTCGACGCGCAGCGGCACCGGCACCCCGGTCCGGTCCTTCGGCAGTCGCACCCCGGACAGGGCGACGATCGGCGTGCCGGTCGTCCCCGAGGCGGCGGAGGAGTCCGTGTCGGTCGCGGCGACCTCGTCCAGGACCTGCATCACCCGGGAGATCACCGGCTGCCCCCAGTGCTCGCCCACGTCCGGGATCGAGTTGGTGAGGTGCACGACCGGGACGAAGTCGATCTGCAGGTCCAGCGCCTGGAGGACCTGCCCGTCCCGCCTCACCCGGTAGGTCGCCTTGTCTGCGGGCAGCGCGTACACGTTGTGCGCGGCCTTGAGGTCTTCGAGCAGCCACTCCGCGTCGGTGAGGTAGCAGGTGACGCCGGTCGGGTGGTCCGGCGCCCACGGGTAGGTGCGGGTCACCTGCCCCGTGGCCGGGTCCGTCCGGTCTCCGGGCAGCAGGACACGCTCCCCGTCCGGCCCGGCCGCCCACTCCCGGTAGGGGCTGCCCTTCTCCGGGATCACCGGCACGGTCGCCCCGCCGATCGGACCCAGCTCGTAGGTGATGCGGCGCAGCCTCGCCTTCTGTCCGGTGACCGGGTCCTCCGGCAGCTCCCACGCGAAGTGCACCCGGGCGGGGAACTGCGCCGAGTCGACCTCGTCCTCGGTCCACTCGGGGTAGAAGAACCCGGGGTCCATCGTCCGCAGCACCGGCCGGGCGGCCTGCGCGTCCCAGGCGAGGGTGAACACGCCGTCTCCGTAGCGCACCGCGGACCGCTCGCTCTGCTGCATCCTCATCGGCAGCAGCTCCTTGCGGGCCCACGCCCGAAGCCGGTCCTGCACGTCCCGGGCAAGAACGGCTTCCGGGGTCGGCTTCCCGCCGTCGCCCTCCGCCCCGGGCACGACGATGCTCTGCGACGCGCCGAGGAGGTAGTTCAGCGCAGCCGAGTTGAGCTTCGCCGGGTCGCCCAGCTCCCGCCGGTCCTGGCCGGACTCGTCGCCGGCCGCGTAGGCGAGCTGCCCGGCCTGGTTGTGGTCATACGCGGCGAGGAGCTTGTACGCCTGGAGGCGCCGCAGGTCCTCCGGCGGCACCCAACCGGAGGCGAGGTCCCCGAACGGGCCGATACCCCGCCGGGGCACGGTGGCCATGACCGGCTTGTAGTTCAGCCACGACCAGCCGTCGATGATCAGCTCGCGCAGGCCCACGATGCTGCCCTCCTAGGCAACCAGGCCCCACGCCACCGCTCAGCCTACGGGGAGATCGAACGGCTTCCGCCGCCCCGCTGCGGCTGCCAGCTCACCGACAGAAGGGGATCACGATGGGACGCCTGGACTTCGACGGCTACGCGCTCAGCATCAGACCGCAGCGGCGGGCGGCCAGTTTCCGGCCCGGCTTGGGCGCCCACCGCCTGACCGCAGATTGGCCTAGACCCATGGCCTGGCACGCCTGTCACGAGGTCCACTGACGCGCGGCCTTCAACCCGCCGACCTAGCCTGAGAGCATGCTTGCAGCCCTATCCCCAAGCGCCGTTGTGATCCGCTTCAGGCCGATCGCCCGTGACCGACTGGAGTACCACGCGAACCTCGCCAAGATAGAGTCTGGACGCTTCGGCCTGTCCGTCTTCGCCGATACGTCGAAGGACGACGAAGACCTGGATGCAACGACCGAACGGCTCCTGAGGGCCGCGGAGGTCGACATCAACAAGGCCATGAACCCTTGGTATCTCCGCTGTCCAGCAGCATCAGATCTAATCGGACACGGCTTCACGTTCTGGAAGGACGGGAACCCGGGCGAAATCGAGGAGCACTACTCTGTGGACATCGGCGTGGAACGTCCCATACTGGACATCCGCCACGTGGATCTCTTCGTCGAGGCGTTCAGCTACCGAGGGAGCTGGTCATGACCAAGATCAGAATCGACCCTAATGTCCGGGTCCGAGGCAATCTCACGTATGCCGGACTGGACGATGTCACTGGCGAGCTCAAGGAGCACGCTGAGGTCGAGGTCTACGAGCCCGAGAGCGGCCTTGCCGGCCACGGCCACGTCGAACAGATCGACCTCGAACGCGGCCTCGTCTACGTCGCGGTCCACTGGAAGACCCTCTCCGCCCCGCAGGCGCAGCGAGGCCCCGCTACCCCACCACTGCTGAGCGTGTAGCGGACCGGGCCAGCCGCGGCCGGTTGGCGCTCCGGCGCGCCTTCGTGATCGGAGTCCCTACGCCGGGATCCGGCAGCCCGCGTCGAAGCCGTCCCGGTCGACCATCACCTTCTGCGCCGGGGTGAACTTCTCCCACTCGGCGTCGCACAGCTCCGGGTCACCCTGCCGGTCGCCGCGCTGCACGATGGCGAGCTGCGCGTACCGGCCGACCACCTTCGAGGCGTCCTTGTTGCGCTGGCGGTCGCCGAGCGACTTCGCGGCCCACTCCGGGCTGCCCTCGACCACCGACGCCGTCGGCGACGGCACCGTGGCCGCCGTCGGCGCACCGCTCTTCGACGTGCAGGCCGACAGGCCCGCGACCAGCACGATCGTCACCACGGCAGCAGCCTGCCGCATCCCACCCACGTTCATGATCGGAGAAGATAGCAGCGCCCACGAACAGCCTCACCCGGCGGCCCGCACTTGTCATCCGGCCAGGTCGGCGCGGCCTCCTCGGGCCTGGTCGCCGCTCTCCGCGATCTCGGCCCACAGCCCGGCCGGGTACAGGTCGAGCTGGAGGGCGATCTCCAGGCCGACGATGGTCGACAGGCCGGGTAGGGCCCGTCCGGCCAGCAGGTCGTTGAGTGTCGTGTGCTTCACGCCCGCCTTCTCGGCGGTGTACCTCGCTGACCACGACCGGGCATCCATCGCGGCTCGGACCTTGAGCACGAAGGCATACCCGACAACCGCCTCCGGCGGAGCGTCCGCAGTCAGCTTGACGTCCGGCCACTCCCCCTCCGCGACGAACGATCGTGGCACCTGATGGTTGCGTGGCACCGCGACTCCTGGCTTCCGGGGATGTGACCGCCTCATCCTGCCCCGTTTCGGATGATCTTGCTTGCGCGAACACCCTTGGAAGGTTTAACTTCCACTCGTGGCGCACTCTCGCGCCACCCGGGCGGGGTGTCCGCCGGCGTGCCCGAGCTGTGTCGTGGCCAGCGGGCTTCACCGGTGGGGTCGGCGGACATCCCGGGCGGCACCAGGCCGAGGGGGCGCTGTGGTATCGCCGAAGTTCTTCGCCGGCGTCGACTGGTCGGAGCACCTCAACGATCTCGCCGTGGTCGACCGGTCCGGCGAAGTCATCGCCAGCACACGGTTTGAGGCGACCCCGGCCGGAGTCCGCGACGCCCTCGCGGTGCTCTCCGGCCTACGGACCAGTCACACCTTCTCGCGCCGGTCGGTGCCGGTCGCGATCGAGGCCAGCCGCGGCCTGCTCGTCAACGCGCTGCGCCGCCACAGCCAGACCGTGATCCCGATCCACCCGTCCACCGTCGCCCGGTACCGGGGCCGTCTCAACCCCGGCAACCGGAAGAAGTCCGACGCTGGGGACGCCGCGCTCCTCGCCAACATCCTGCGCACCGACGGCCACGCCCACCGCCCGCTGCACACCAACTCCGAGGAAGCCGACGCGGTCGGCGCCCTGACCCGCGCCCAGCTCCGAGCCTCCCGGACCCGCCAGTACCACTACCTCCAGCTGCGCTCGCAGCTGCGGGCGGTGCACCCGGCCGCCGTGACCGCCTGGGGGCACCTGGACGGCCGACTCGTTCGCCCCGAGGCGCGGGAGGTGATCGCCCTCGCCCCGAGCAGCGGCCAAGCCGCCCGTCTCACCCGCAGGCAGATCCGCGCCGCACTCGATCGCGCCGGCCGGACCCGGCTCCTCGACTCCGAGACGGATCGCCTGTTCACCCTGTTCCGCGAGCCGGTCCTGCGCAACCCCCCGGCAGTGGAAGACGCCCTCGGGCAAGAAGTCCTCGCCACTCTGCGGCTCCTCGGCGAAGCCTGCCTGAGCGTTGACGAACTCACCTCCGCAGCAGGCGAGTTGTTCAGCCAGCACCCGCAGTCCCGCATCTACCTGTCCTTCCCCGGCGTCGGACTGCTCACCGGCGCGCGCCTGCTCAGCGAACTCGGAGACGACCCCACGCGCTTCGCCACCGCGAAGGGCCTCGCCGCCTACGCCGGAGCCCGACCGTTCACCTGGGCGAGCGGCACCTCCCGCACCGTCCTGCACCGCAGGGTCGCGGCGAACAAGCGCCTGGCCGCGTACGGGCACTACTGGGCGTTCACCTCGCTGACGAAGTCCCCACAGTGCCGAGCCCACTACGACAAGCGGCGGGCCGCCGGCGACCGGCACAACGCCGCCCTGCGGCGCCTGTTCGGGAAGCTGCTCGCCTCCCTGCACCACTGTCTCCTCCACGACGAGCTGTTCGACCCGGAGGCGGCGTGGCCACGGCCTCCCGGCCCTGCCTGACGCCTCGGGTGGGCGGACGGGCGGCCGGGCCGGAGCAACGCCTGAGAATGCACCCCGGGCCGCGAGCCCCGAAGCGGGAACGGTGCCGTGCCCGGCCGCCTCTCCGCCCACCTGAAACAGCACGTTCACCACACCTCCGAACCCTTTGCGGAAGGACCAACTCCGATGCGCGGCCTGCTCGATGAGACCTACCTCAACGTTCTTTGCGACCACCTACGGGAGAAGCCGCCCGCTGGCGGGGACTGGGTGACCCGGGCCCGCGGGTGGGCGGCACCGCCTGGCTCCGACCATCCCGGTGCCGCCCTCAAGATCGCCGCCACCACCCGCGCTCTGTACCAGGCTGCGGCCGACGCCGAACTGCCTCTCCCCCTGGGGTACGACTCGTCTACGCGCTACCAACTCCTCGCCCGGGACAACGCGTTGGCAACTACGCTCGCGGTGTACGCCGTGATGACCGCCACCGCCCCCGGCGGGCAAGCCCACGTGCCGGGCGGCCCCAGCATCGGCACGGTGATCGGCGGCCTGCCCCGCCGCGGGACGACCCAGGAGATCACCGCCATCGCGACGATGCGGGCGATCGAGCACGGCAGCCGGCAGGCCATGTCCCGGCTCATCCACGACGCCGCACGGGCCAGAGGCTCGGTGGTCGACCTGCGCACCGTCGCCGTGCTCGCGTTCGCCGTCGCCGGGAGCAGCCGCGCGCAGCAGCTGACGACCAACCCGACCGGGCACTGGCTGCACGCCCTTGACGGGCAGGAGTCGTGGACGCCGGTGTACGAGGTCAGCCGGGACTTCACCGCCGCGATGGCCGCCTGAGTTCCGGTCCTGCTGGCGCGAGTGGCCTCCGATCCGTCGCCGGAGGCCACCCGCACCGCACCCTTCAGCGCCTGCCGCGAAGTCGGCCGTCGTCCAGGCCCTGCGACAGAGCGTCGAGCCCGGCACCGGCCAGTTCCGTCAGGCCATGGACTGCGGCGTCCATCCGGTCCGGGGAGTCCATCCCGGGGACCCACGTCGCCATCTGACCTTCCAACTCCGGGTAGTGGCCGACATGGTGGACACGGCCCTGCTCGTACAGCTGCGCCACAGGCTCGGCCCGGAGCCGTTTGCCGACCTTCGCGTTGACCTCCACGATCATCGGCATCAGCTGACCTCGGGCCTCACCGTCCCGGGCGAGCTGGTCCCACGCCTGCGTGAGCACCTGCTTGGCCATGTTCCCGCCGTAGTTGGCCTCCACCACGATGGCGTCGGCCCGCAGGCTGAGCGCCAGCCTGCACGCGGTGAGGCCCCAGTCGTTCGCCCCGAGCGTGCCGGACTCGTCCGCGACGACGTACAGCTGCTCGTGGAAGTCGGAGGCGAGCCCGATGATGCCGGTCTCGTCGTTGACGGCGGAGTCCCCGCCGGAGGGGTCGACCGCGACGACGACCCGGGCCATCTCCGCGCCGGCGAACTCCACTGGCGTCACCCGGGCCCGGTCGATCCAGGCCCGCTGCCACACCCCGCCCTCGACCGGGCGGGGCTTCTGCATGAACAGGCTCCACCACACCCGCTCGCCGACCGCACGCCGGATGCCGGCCAGCGCCTTGTGCCCGTACCGGGCAGGCCACAGCGGCTGGCCGACCTTCCGCCCGAGCGCGTCGTCCGGGCTGTCCGCGATGGCAGGCAGGTCGATGATCGTCCAGTCCGACGCGGTCTCCCCGGCGAGGATCCGCCCAGCAAGATCATCCTCGTGCCACCTCGTCTGAATGACGATCACCGACCCTCCGGGCTCCACCCGGGTCAGCAAGACGGCCTGCCACCACTCCCACAACTTGCGCCGCTGAGTGGGCGATTGGGCTTCTGCGTCGTCCTTGATCGGGTCATCGACGATCGCCAAGTTGGCGCCCTTGCCGGTGAGGCCACCGCCGACACCGGCCGCGAACAGGCCGCCCTCCCTGCCCGCGATGTCGAACCGGTGCGCGGCCTTCGACCCCGGGTGGAGGGTGATGCCGAGCTGCTCACCCCACTCGGTGATCGCATCGCGGATCCACCGGCCGTGGTCGTCCGCCAGGTCGCTCGAGTACGAGGCGATCATGACCCGGTGGTCCGGCCGCTGGAGGAGGTACCACAGGGGCGCCCACCGGGCGGCACGGCGGCTCTTGCCGTGCCGGGGCGGCATCGTCAGCAGCAGCCGGACCGTCTCCCCCGCAGCGATCCGCCGGAACGCGTCGTCGATCAGGTCCAGGTGAGCCGCCTGCATCTCCCGGCCGTCGGTCAGCACCGCGGCGAGCGACCCGGGCGAGTACCGCAGCGCCATGTCCCGCTCGACCTTGGCCAGCCTGGTGCGCAGCGCCGGCGACGCCTGCTCGGCAATCGCCCGGCGCCGCTCCGCCGGAAGCCGCCGGTACTGCTCGACCAGGTCGTCCGTCGCGCTCACTCGCCGTCCCGGACCACGGCCGGGTCGGTCAGGGCGATCAGTGCCGCCAGCTCGTGGCCGGTGGCATCCGCGGTCAGCTCGATCGGGCCGCCGTCCTGCCCGGTGACCTCCGTCTTCGCCGGCTGGTCGAGCCCGAGCAGCCGCGCCCGGCGCTCCATGATCCGAAGCGCCCGGTCGATCGCCGGAAGGTCCCCATCCTTCACCGCCTTGCGGTAGGCGACGAGGAACATCCGGTCGAGGCGGGCGTCCTCCAACGCCCGCAGCTCCTCGACCGCAGCCTGCGACCCGGTGATTCGGTGTTCGAGGGCCTGCGTCACGTCCCTGTTGACTGAGCGGATCAGCGTCTCGTCGTCCGGGGCGGGGCGCCCCTTGGTGTACAGCTCGTGGCCGTACCCGAGCGGGTACGCGATCCGGTCGGAGTTGATGATGGGGTCGGCGGCGAGCTTCCGGCCGACGGTCAGCGGGTCGGCGCCGGCAAGGCGCAGTTCTACGGCGTCGGCCCGCCGCCGGGCGATGGCGGCGCGCTGGGCCCGGGTGGGGCGGGGCATGGGCGCTGAGTCCTTCGAGTGCGCCCCCGCGCCGATACCCATGATCCCCCACCGCGCGGCAGTGATCGTCGGCGATGGCTCCAGCTACCTGCGGCCCCGGTGCCGATCTAGCAGCCCGGACACACCCCTCCCGCGTTCTCTATGGGAGAACGTTGCAGGCCAGAGGCCCATGATGCCGTGATCCACCGTCCATATCCGCCCCCCAAGCCCTCGGGCAACTAGCTCGCACTTCCAGCTAGTTCGAAGACCTGGTAGGTTGGACTCCATGATGGCCCACCCGACACCCGAGGAGACCCTGCAACTGGGCATGGAGATGACTCGCGCCCAGATCATCGACCGCTTCGGCGGGCGCCCCCAGGGCGCGATCTCGCCTTCCCGCACCACGGCCACCGTCGTAGTGCTCACCGGCCACCGGCCGCTCAACGACCCCACCCACCCCGTGGACGGCTTCACCCCCGACGGCATCCTCCACCTGACCGGCGAGGGCAGCCGAGGCGACCAGGAGATGAAGCAGGCCAACAAGGCCCTGCTGAACGCCAAGGCGGAGGGTCGCGTCGTGCTGGTCTTCCACGCCATCAGCGGCACCCGCTCCAGGAAGACCTATCGCTACATCGGCCAGTTCGAACTGGACGCCGAGCAGCCCTACTACCTCACCGACGCCGCCGACCCAAACGGCGGAACCCGTCGCGTCATCGTGTTCCGGCTCAAGCCGGTCGGCGAGCACGCCGACGGCATCCCCCAACTGCCGGAGATCACCCCGCCCCCGAGCACCACCTTGCTGACACCGGCCAGGACCGAGCGCATGACCGCCTACCTGGCGGAGCCGATCGACTCCGAACCCCTCGGCGACATCGGGATCTACGTCGACTCCGCCCGCATCCACCGGCTCGCCGAGCCGTACGGGGAGCGCGTGCGCCCTCGGACGACCATTGTCCGCCGGGAAGCGAGCCTCACTGCGGCGTTCGCCGCTCACCTCCAGCGCCTCGGCCACCAGGTTGTGCGGCGCCAGATCAACGTGCCCGGCGTTCGCAACCCTTTCATCACCGACCTCATGGACGACACCACCAACACCCTCTACGAGGTGAAGAACTCGGCGTCACGGGGTGAGATCCGTACCGCGATCGGCCAACTCCTCGACTTCCAGCGGTTCCTGGACGCCCCCGCTCTCGGCGTCGTGCTCCCGTCCGAGCCCTACCCAGACCTCATCGACCTGTGCACCGGCCTGTCCATCGAGGTCATCTGGCCCGTCCCGGACACCGGCGGGTTCACGTCCAGCAAGCACTGAGGCCAGGGGTTCCCGCCCCCGGCCCCAGATCACATCCAGCGACTCGCGCGGTTTCTCAGGCTCCGCGAGTGCTGCTCGCCGCCCATCTCACTGAACAGGAGCACCCCCAGTATGTCCGACCACTTCCGCCTGCGGAAACCCCAGGCCAGGTGGCACTAGAGGCATCTCGCACACGCCACCGGGCCAGCACTGGCCCGGTCACCCGACAGCACCGCGTGCGCACAGGCACCGCCGGCCGCCAGCCGGACAAGCCGACAACAACTCCGCCATCCCGGTGGAGACTTACGACCCTGGGGGTTCCGACGTGCTCAACGTCGTCCATTCGCTCATCACCAACGAGACCGCCTGGAAGGTGCTTGGGCTCGCCCTGGGCATCTCCCTGGACCTGCTGCGTCAGATCCTCGACCAGCGCCGCACCCGGCGCGACCGGCCTGCGGTCGACGCGGCGGCGGCCGCCGAGGTCAGCGCGCCCACACCCCTCTTCCCGTCCCGCCGCGTCGGCGAACTGCACCGCGCCGTCGAACGCCACCGGCGCAACACCCCGACGACCGGCAAGTCCACCGCCATGGTCCGGGTCATCGCGGTGACCGGGCCGACGGCCACCGCGAGCCGCCGGACCCCGAACCGCCGCCGGCCGAGCACCCGCCGGTCGTAGTCGACCAGCCCCAGACGTCGAGTGGTCCGGCCCCAGCGGGCGCCAGACCACCCGACGTCTGGGCTACAGGCGGACACCACAGACCGGACAGTCCAAGTCACTTCTGCTCTCTCGCGGGGCCCGGCGCCACGGCTGGTCGGAGCTGTAGGTACTGCACTGCCCGGATACGATTCGTGCCATGTCTGATCAGCCACTCAGTCCCACGTTGCACGACTTTCTCGCGTGGTATGAGCAGGTCGACGACGGTGCGGCGCAGGATGCTGAACGAGTGCGCGCGGTCGCGGTAGCCAGAGGCGTTGATCCGCTGGAGCTGGACACCGAATCGTGGAAGGCCCTCTCCCCTGCGGAGTCCAATCACGGCGGACCGGACGCCGAACCTGACCTTGATGCCCATCGTCGGGCGGTTAGGCGGTGGCTGCTGTTCGTCAACAGAGTCGCGCCAGAAGGACTAGACCCTCCACTTCACCCCGTACTGAGGGCGTGGACTCGGCATCCCGAGATGGTCCGCTATCGCAGCCGAGCTTCTCGGGCCAACGACGCCCGGAAAGTGAACCAGATCGTCCTGTTCGAGGGCGGTGTCGATCCTCGTGAGCTGTACGTGGCCGACACCACCTGGTACTTCAACCTCGGCGGGGGAACCCGCGGTTCGGTTGCAGCCATCCGCTACCTGGCCGAGCAAGGTCCCGGGGGCCAGGTCAACATGGCCACAGCCATGGACTACCAGAGTGCCCTGTCGCGGCTGGAGGACTGGCTCTCAGCAACCGGCAGCTGGAAGCGGCCCCTGGAGGACTTCGACGACGGACCTCCTGCTGCACACGATGCCGCTGACCACCAGCTAGGCGTGGATTGACCAGTAGGCCCTGAACCGGCTCCATCCCGCTGAATCAGGACCCGAGAAGGCCGCCGAGCAGCTCGCCTAGAAGGCGGGCCGCCAACCGTCCCGCGCCCAGCCTCCGTGTCGGCAGGGCCACTGCCCGTGGCCTACGCACCGTGGTCCGCCGTACTCGGGGTCGGCCGGTTCGGAGTGCCCGCCAGGTGCGCCGCTCGCTACTCATGGGCTTCTACCTCTCCTGGGGCCGCCGGGCGGCGGCTGATAGAGAGGACTGTGCCGGATCTTCGGGGAGGTTCGGGGAAGTCCCTCACAGGCTGTGGATAAGTCGGGGGTTGTGGACAACGCCCGCTCGGACGGCCCAGTGCCTCGGGTTCCGGCGCGCAGTCGGCTTGCGCGAAATTCGATTGCCCCTGCCCTCGGCCGTGCCGCAGAGTAGGCGCATCAGCCCGGCGCCAACGCCACGGAGAGGAACGCACGTCATGAGCAGCAGCCAGTCGTATCAGCGTTCTTCGAGCTCCCAGCAGAGCCAGGGGTATCCCTCAGCGCGGTAGACCGGCACCTTCACGTGCCAGGCCGTCCGAGGGGATCACCCCTTCCGGGCGGCCTTCTCGTTGCCGCCCCCGCAGTGCCGGATGGTGCCACTGGCAGCACGCCTGACTCTGGATCGGGAAGTTCGGGGTTCGAATCCTCGTCCGGCAGCGCAGCACCTGGAGAGTTGGCCGAGTGGTAAGGCAGCGGCTTGCTAAGCCGTAGTCGGGTGGAAGCCCGCGCGCGTTCGATCCGCGCACTCTCCGCGCAGTACAAGGCAGTTCACGGAGGAGCCAGCCGACAGGTGGCGCCGGCCTCGGTCTTGAAAACCGTTGGGGTGCGCGAGCATCCGTGTGGGTTCGACCCCCACTTCCTCCGCCAAGGGCGAGCTGGGCATTGGAGAGCCCAAGGGTCTGTAACACCCCCGCTTCGGCTGTGCCGGTTCGACTCCGGCCTCGCCCACTCCGACAGCCATCCACAGACCGCCGGTGGGCCCGCGCGTATCCCTAGGGGTATGCGCGGGCCCACCGGCGGTTGAGCCATCCGACGGGTGAAGGTGTCAGCGGTGGAGCAGCCCGGCGTCCTCGGTGACGATCCGGTCGATGCAGGTGGCGACCTCCACGTCCCAGCCCAGCGGCAGCTGGCCGTCGTCCGTCACGCCGAGCGCACCCAGGTAGGCCAGGACGTAGTGCTTCGGCAGGTCTTCGAGGTCGGCGAGCCGCTTGAGGAGGTAGCTGCGCAGGGCGAAGGAGGAGGTGGCGGTGGCGCCGGCGTCGGCCAGGAGGTCGCTGATGTCCGCCTGGATGCGCTCGGTTCCGTATCCGGGGAAGAGCGGATCGTCGCCGCTGAGGCCGGATCGTGCTGCCTCCAGAGCCTCCGCCACGGTCGCCGCGACCACGACGGTGCGGGGCCCCTTGGCACCGTTGATCGTCAGGCGGTGGCAGCCGTCGTCGACCGTGATGCTGCTGGCAGTCAGATCGGGGTATTCGCTCGGCCGGAGACCGGCGAACAGGCCGAGCCGGACGACGAACTCGGCGGGGTCGCTCTCTTCCCGGGCCTCTGCGAGGAGAGTTGCGACCTCATCAGGCTCGACGGCTTCGGGCATCAGGGAGGAGTGCTTCTTGGTCACGTGCGTCCTTCGGGGATATCGGCTGGGGCGAGAGTAGGGCAGGGCACTGACGTTGGATGGCCTGGCCGGCCGAAGTTGGCTCCGCGAGCCGTCGGCGGGTGAAAGCCCGTCGGCGGCGGCCTTGCTGAGCTGTCGCCGGCGGCCGACCGGTCGCGTGGCGCTGAAGGCCGCTCTCCCGGCCGGCACTGGCCGGGAGAGCGGGTTCGGGTGCGGGCGGTGGGCTACTGGTTGGCCGGTCCGATGTCGGTCGGTTGGCTGCCGGAGATCGGGAGGGGGAGTTGAGGCGTGGCCGCTGGCGCGGGCTCGGGAGCGCCCGGCCTTGACCACCGGTTGTTGCGGGATTCGCCGCCCAGGCCCCCCGTGGTCTTCACCCGAGGTGGCCTCGGGAGGAGTTCCACCTGCCCTGTGCCCGGCCGGAGGGTGGTGATGCGCGGCCGGTCGCCGTGCACGTCCGGGACGCCGCGGGCTCGGAGGTAGTGGGCGAACTGCCAGTTGCGGCAGGTCCAGTAGGCCGGATCGTTGGCGTGCGGGTCGTCGTCGGGGACGTTGTCGGTGGCGGTGAAGTCGATGGGCTTGACGCCGTCGAGGTGGACGGTGAGGCCCTGTACGTCCAGGGTCTCGGTGTGGCCGGGGGCGGACTGGACGGCCAGGTGCGGGTTGTCCTCCCACCGGTAGGGGGCGGTGGTGACGCCGCACAGGTACCAGGCGAGTGCGTGCGGGAACTCGTCCAGGTGGACGGTGACTTCCTTGGTGGTTTCGTCGACGAGGCGGCTGTAGCGGCCGTGGAGTGCGACCGCGCAGTGCCTGCTGAGGTCGATGCCCGTGACGTACTTGAGCCACAGGTGCCGGTACCTGCGGTCACCGACTTGGACGGTAATGGATGGCAACTTGCTTATCCCATCTGCTAGTTGAACGAAAGCTTACATCTCTATTTTATACTCCTTTGGGGGGTTGTCCTAAGCGCCGTCGCGCTCCCGGCAGGCCCGCATCAGCGCCTCGACCAGCGGCCGGTGACGGTTGTGCCGGTAGTCCCCCGGGTACTCCATGTTGAACTCCAACTCCAGGGCGGCCCGCCGCTGCTCCTCCGGCAGGGCCTTCGGCTTCCGGCACACGGCGTAGATGTTGCCGCCGTTGGGGTTGCCCCGGATGTCGACCTCCTCGAAGTACCGCTCCATCAACTTCCGCAAGGACGCCGGATCGTGGAACCGCTGCATCGTCCAGACGCCGGCGCGGAAGCTCGCGGTGAAGCCGTTCTCGTCCAGGAACTCGATCGACCGGCGGTAGCGGCCGTTGTTGCGGGCCTTCTTGCCGCTGACCCTGCGCTCGACCGAGCCGAGGGAACGCGTCCCGGTGTAGAAGGTGCCGCCCTTGGCGAGCAGCGAGTTGCAGGCGATGACGACGGCCGCCTCGAACTCCAGCGACGTGATCGAGTTGATGACGCTGTCGAGCACGACGACGTCGTACAGGCCGTTCGCTGGGATGTCCCGCTGAAGGTCCCGGATGTGGCTGACGGTCGCCGCGACATCCAAGGCGTTCTGCTTGCCGGCGGCCTTGACGTGCGGCTCGTACCAGTGCGCGTCGAAGCCCTGGTCCTTGATCTGCTTGATGTAGGCGAGCTCTCCGGCGCCGAAGTCCATGACCCGCTGGCCGGGGCGCAGCGCGGGAAGGACGTGCTGCTCGTAGGTGGTGGACTTGTTGGAGTCGCCGTCGTCGCCGCCCAGGCGGTGCATCTGGCACCAGTGCTGGTTGTAGGCGCGAATGCCGAGCTGGGTGTAGTCGTAGACGCCGTAGTCGCCGTCCAGCCACACGGCCAGCTCGTCGGCTTCCTGCACGGACAGCCGGTAGCACAGCAGCGGCAGCTTGAGGTCGCTCACGACCACCGCGTAGTCGTTGTTCAGGATGACCCGGCCGTCGTGGTCGGCGACGACTGAGCCCCAGGTGCCGTACCGGGTGACCAGGCGGCGGATCTCCGCCTGGATCGCCGGATTGGAGCGGGACACCGCGGTCACGTCCTCGGGGGCGATCCACTCCCAGCCGTGCCCGTCCGGCCCGGACGCCGGCACCCGGACCTTGGAGCCGTCCGTCTCGATGGAGTTGTGCAGCAGGTTGAACTGCACTTCGTCCTGCGTGGAGACGTGGCCGTCGAGGAGGATCGCCGGGGCGTGGGTCTGCCCGATGGCCTTCAGCGACTTGGTTCGCTGGTGGCCTGCGACGAGGATGTGGTTGCCGTTGACGATGACGGGCTTCACGCAGCCGAACAGGGCCAGGGACCGCTGGAGCCGGTCGAACGCCTCCTCTGTGAGGCGGCGCGGGTTGTACGGGGCGGGCTTGAGCTGCCCGATCGGGTAGGACTCGATGAACTCAGGCATCGGCCAGCTCCCGCTGCGCGTCGTGCTGGTCGAGGAGGTAGTGGGCGAAGCCGGTGTCGGTGCCGCGCGCGGTGTAGAAGGCGTCGTGGACGTTGTTCAGCCGCTCCACCTCCTCCTTGGTGATCTGCACGCGGGTCGTGTCCCACTGGACGAAGCCCCACTGGAGGTGTTCGTCGGCGGTCTTGTCGCCCTCCCGCTCGGTCGTCTCGGCGGCGAGCTGGGACGGCAGCTCGATCGAGTCGAGGAGGTCGTCCACGGCGTCTTGGTCGTAGCCGGTGCCGTCGAGGTCGGGCAGGGCGGACAGGATGTCGGCGAGGAGTTCGGTGTCGTACCCGGCGAGGTCGGAGGTGCGGTTGTCGACGATGACGATCTTCGCGGCGTCGTCGTCGTCCACGTCGACCCAGGTGACGGCGATCTGGTCCCAGCCGCGCTGTACGGCGGCGTCCCAGGTGTGGTTGCCGGCCAGGATCTCGGACGGTCGGCCGGTCAGGGTGCCGCGGTTGACGACGATGGGCTTGAACTGGCCGTGCCAGTACAGGGAGTCGGCGACGGAGTTCACGTCGCCGCGTCGCGGGTTGCGGTGGTAGCGGATCAGGTCGCCGATCGGGACGGCGAGGGGCAGCAGGGAGTCGACGATCCGGTCGACGGGCTTGCGCTGAGGCACGGAGCTGGTCCTTCGTAGGCCGATTCCCCGCGCCCTACGCGGCAACCAGCCTAGACGATCATTCCAAGCCCCCAGCGGCTGGTGGCTGCCCCGGGCAGCGGGGGCTCAGCTGGTCTCGGCCTTGATGGCGGAGTAGTTGATGATGTCCTCGACGGTGATGCGGTGGCCGTTCACGGTCGAGACGTGTCGACGGAGCCGGGACAGCTGGAGGGTGGGGTCACCAGCGCAGGCGAGGCCGATCGCGAGCAGTGCAGCGTCGCGGTTGTCGTACGTGCCGGGCAGGAACTCGGAGCCCAGGGAGATGAGCCAGCCGATGTTCGTTTCCGCGCCGGCGGGCGAGTAGATGGTGAACGGGCCGACCGTGTCGAACTGGGCTGCCATGCGGGTCGCCTTACTGATCGGGGCGGCTCCTGGGGGGTGCCGCGGGTGTGGGTGCGCCCGGCCGGACAGTGGGTCCGGCCGGGCGCGTTGAGGGTGCTGCTGGTCTTCGGGGCGGGCTCACCGCTTCGGCTCGTTCGGCGTTCAGCGGTAGCTGCTGTCATGGGCCGAGGCGATCCTCGGCGCGGGCCTGCTCCGGGGTGATCTCCCCCGCGCAGAGGCGACGGACGATGTCGGCGCGCTCGACAGGGGCGCTGTAGCCGGCGGTGAGGAGTTCAGCGGCTGCGGCGAGCCGGGCTTCGGCATCTTCGGCACGGTCTCGGAGCTGGTCCAGCTCGGGGTCGGTGATGTTGCTGGCGGTGAGCTTCGCCACGGGGAGGGTCGGGTCCGGCTGGCACTGGCAATCGGCGGTCACTTCGGGCTCCGTTCCGCTGGGTCGAGTAGACGGTAGCCGGTCCGTCGGACGTGCCCGGTCGCGGTGGTCGCGGTCGGGTGGAGGACGCCGAGGAGGACGTCGCGGCGTCGGGGCGGGCCGTCGAGGGTTTCGATCTCGGCTCGTCCGCCGCCGAGGGCGATGATCCGGATGCGGCGTCCTTCGTTGAGCGGGTGGCAGGAGATGTACTCCCCTGGCCGGGCGCCGGCTGGGGGCTGGTCATCGGTTGTTGCACCGGCAGAGGGCGGAGATGGGGTTGCACCAGGAGTCGCACGCCTTGCACCAGACGGCTCCGGGCCAGGGTGGGGTTCGGTCGGGCTCGGTGGTGCTGGTGGCGGTCACTTCGGTGTTGTCCTCTGGCGGTGGGAGTCGAGGGCAAGGAGCAGCAGTTCGCGATGGAAGGCCGCGTTCGGGTCGGGCCAGCGGGTGCTGTGCCTGCGGGGTCCGGGCTTCGTCGGCTGGGGAGGTCCGGGGAGGTCCCGTTCTGCACAGAGTGCTGTGAGGGGTCCGTACCGTTCCTGCATCAGCCGGGCGTACGCCTCGGGGTCTGCTGCGCCGTCGGCCTGGTAGGTGTCGGGCACTGGTTGCTCCTTGGGTGTGCGCAGGCCCGCCCGACACGGAGCGGTCGGGCGGGCCTTGTCGTGACGTGCTGGCTGGCGTTTCCCCTCGCGGCCTGCTCATGGGAGCGGCCCGGTTCTGGGAGGTGGGGCGCGGGGGGAGTGCCGCCTTCCAGGACCGTGAGGGAGGTGTCACGGCGCGTGTCACCGGGGGCGGCTCCGGATGGGGCGGTTCCGCTCCCCGGTGACATGCAGACCGTACCATCAATGAGTCCCCATACAAGTTGAGGGTTTAAGGCATGTCGGTGGACTCCAGCTCCTCCACGGTGCAGCCATCGAACGGGGTGGTTCCGAAGTCGTCTGTATCCGGGTCATCACCGGGCAGGGCGAACAGGGCGTCCGGCTTCCCCCTGCCATACCAGGCGGTGGGGGACATCTGGATCCAGTCGGGCCGAGGCATGCGGTCCGTTCCTTCCCTGAGCGAAGTTGTTCGGGTCATTGTGCAGTGGGTGCACCTGTGGGCGCAGCGGGGGCCGCCGGCACGCGGACGGACCCCCGGGGTTCCGAGGCGCGCCGGTCGGCTCACTGGCACGCACCGCGGGCACTTCGGCGGGGCCCGGGCCCCGGGCGGCCCCTTGCGGGGCCGCCGGCGGGGCGGCTGTCAGGCCGCGACGGGCACCGAGGTCTCGTCGGCGGGAGCGTCGGCCTCGTTCTCGGCCTCGGCGGTCGCGCCCTCGGCCACGACCTGGGCCAGCATGTCGGCGAACTCGGCGTCGAGGTCGGCGGGCTGCGGCTGGTCCTGCTCGTCGTCGGGCTCGGCCAGGTTGGGGGCCTCGGCCGCGCTGGAGGTGACGATCTCCTTGGCGTCCGCGAGGGCCTTGGCCTGCCGGATCTGGAACTTGGCGTCCTGGAGGCTCTTGGCGGTGCGCTCCAGCTGCTCCAGGCGGGTGCTCAGCTGGCCCTCCAGGGCGGTGGCCAGGTCCTCGACGGGGGTCTTGGCCAGCTCCTCCAGCAGGGCGCGGACCCGCTCGATCTGGTCGAGCTTGTTGCGGGTGCCCTTCTGGACGGCGACCCGCTCCGCCTTCTCCTCCTCGCTCAGCTCAGCGATGTCGAACATGCTGGGCTGGCGCTCCTGCTCGCGGACCTGGTGGGCGAAGTGCAGCAGGGTGTTCTCGTCCATCGGCTTGCCGCCCTCGCCGCCCTGGGCCCACTTGGTGATGACGGCCTGCTGGTTCTCGGGCTTGAGCTCGGAGATGCGGTGGGCGGCGGCGGTGCCGATGTGGCCGTGGGTCAGGTGGTGCTGGACGGCGGGGATCAGGTCGAGCAGCTGGAGGCGGATCTTGATGTAGCGGACGGACTTGCCGAAGGACTTCGCCACGTCGGCCTCGGTGAGCGCGCTGCCGTCGTCGTTGGTGTCCTCGGTGAGGATGCGCCGGTAGCCCCGGCCCTCCTCCAGCGGCGTCATGTCGGCGCGGTTGACGTTCTCGGCCATGGACCGGCGGAACGCCTTGATGTCGGAGGCGACGGTGACGATCTCGGCCGGGATGGTGGGGTTGCCGGCCACCAGGTTGGCACGGTAGCGGCGCTCGCCCATGACGATCTCGTAGCCGCCCTGGGGGCGCCGGCGGACCTCGATCGCGGTCATCACGCCGTGCTCCTTCACGGAGGCGACGAGCTCCTTCATCTTCGTCTCGTCGAAGTACTCGCGCGGCTGGTTCGGGTTGGCGTGGATCTGGGTCATCTTGAGCTGCTTGGCCATGGTGTTGTTCCCATCCGGTAGGTAGGGGGCCTGTCCCCCTCTCTTGTTTTAGATTCTATACTCTTTTGGATGAGGGTACAACACCTGGGCAGCCAAGATCGAGATTCCCCACCGGCCAACGGAGGGACTATAGAGGCGCTCTGAAAATACTCGCGCCAGTCACGAACTACTGTACGGGCAGCGGGATTTCAAGGCGCACGGCCGGCGCATTCAGCGCCATCAGGCCGGTTTCCTTCGGAGTCGCGAGAATGGCAAGGGCACCGAGCGCCGCACGACCAGCCAGGGGGTTTCCTCCGCCGGGCTCGGATTCCACTCCGGCCTGGCGCAGCTCTGCAAGCACACGCATCACCCCTGCGCTGTCGATAGCCACCGAACAATCCCCCTGTGCGGGCGCAGGCGGCTGGCATCCAGCCCACGCGAACCTGGCCCCGGCACGGGTTACCGCAGGCCATCATGCCGCTGAGCTGGTTGGATGGCCCGCAGCCTGCATTAGCTTGCATGCGATTCTTCAAGCTGTCAAAGGTGAAACCTTCGATTCACAGGCCGCGAAGCGGATAGGCTACCTGTTGCCGATCGCCAACAAGAAAACCGTATCGCGGCACGAACACACCGGGATCTAAGATGGCCACGCTAGCCTCCACCACCGACAGTGTCTGGAGCCTGTCCGCGAAGCTTCTGTTCCTGCGCGGGCGCCTCACGCGCGAAGGGGGGAAGGAACCCACCACGCGTGATCTCGCATCGCGGACAACGGACGAGAGCGGCAAACCGAGCCTCGACCACACCGTGATTCAGCGCACGCTGAGCGGGAGCAAAACGAACCCGCCCTGCCGTACCATTCTTGGGCTGGCTCAGGCATTCGACTGCCCGCCGGCGTTCCTTTTGCCTGGGTCTGATGACCTGGAATCGCTGGAGGTCTACTACGGCCACGAGCAGGCCCGCGAGGCGCTGCGCCTGATTGCCGATCTCGGCGAGAGCGGCGCCGAGGGGCTCCTTCAAGCGGCACGCGCCCTGCGGGCAGCCCGCGGCTTGGAGGACTCCCCCGGTACGACGGCCGACACCGGCAAGCCCCGGCGCGCAAGGCGCAGACTGTCGCGCGCCGAAGCCGCCGAAGCGAGCCGCCAGGAGATTCACGGGCTGTTCAGCTAGACCTGCCGCCGCCTGCGGCAGCACGACTCGAATCGAGAACGACGTGGACTTCGCGGCCCCGCTCCTAAGAGCAGCCCTGGTCGTCGCCACCGCCACCGCCGCAACCACAATCAGCCTGGCGGTGAGGAGCCGACGAGCCGGGCGGCCCAGAGCCGGCGGATGGTGCCTGGTTCGCTGGAGCCGCTACACCGCCGCGACCGGCGGCGCGGCCGCGATCCTCATCTCCCTGCCTGCCATCGGCGGCCGACTCGAAGCGGCCACCGGAGTGGACAACCTCGGCATGCTGGCGGCGCACCTGTTCGGCGTCCTCGCCATCGTTGGCGTCCGTGCTCTCCTCGTCACGTGGACCTACCCGCCCGCGGCCTGGTTCCGCGCCGTGCGCATCCGCTTCGGGGCAGCTGTGGCCGTCGCCGCGGCCCTCACCGTGTTCGCCCTCACCACGCCGAGCGGCATCGACCTGACCAACGAGTACGCCCACGTCGACGGGGCCGCCAACTACCTGCTGGTCATCGACGGGTACTGGGCGGTCACCGGTGCGGCCATCGCCAGGGACTGCGTGCCGCTGGCCATCGACAACGCCCACGCCGGGCATCGCTCCATCGCTGCCGCGCAGGCGCTGATAGCCGCCGGTGGAGTCGCTTCCGCAGTCTGGGGCGCCACCGAAGGAGCCTTCGTCGCCGTCACACAGATCCACGGTGAGGCGTGGAACGTCAGCGTGCAGGACACCGTCAGCTCCACCTGCGCGGGGCTGTTCGGCCTGTTCCTGTTCAGCGGCATCGCGGCCTGCTCCATCCGCCCGGCGCGAACCCGGCGCTGATCTGCTCGCCCCGGTGGACTACTTGGCGGTGCGCAGATCGGGCGGCGGCGGTAGGTGACGCCACCACAGCTTCACCCGGCCGGGCTTGATCGTGCGCGTCCCCCGCCCGCCCTGGAAAATGTCGACACGCCACAGCATCAGCAGGGCCAGTCCGCGCTTCGCCTCCGTCGGTGCCGTGTTCCACCATGTGACCAGTTCCTCGACGCTGCCGGTGACCGGCGTCGACGCAGCGCACTCCAGGCGGCGAATTGCCCGGTTGAGGGCCTTCGTCTCCCGTGCGGCCTCGGCCTTGGCGATCCCGGCGCTCTTAGCGGTGATCTCCCGGTGCAGCACCATCGTCCCGAGGGAGTCGACGGTCTCGCGGACCTCCGCCAGCCGGGCCCGGTGCTCCTCCAGCTCCCGCTGCGCCTCGGCGCGTGCGGCCTCCAGGGCCTCCTGGGTGCCGGGCAGCATCAGGCGGGCGACGATGTGCTCGCCGAGATGGTCTTCGAGGAGTCCGGCGGAGATGCGGACCTTGCCGCACTCCCCCGGCCGGTCGGCGCGGGGCCCGTCCGGACAGCAGTAGCCGGGGTGGCCCGCGTTAGTGCGCAGCCCCTGGGTGCTGGCGCCGCACATGCCGCACGTCACCAGGTCGGTGGAGCCGAAGAGGTAGTCGTAGTCGGGCACCGCCTCGGCGGGCTTGCCGTCCTTGTCCTTCTTCGCCGCCTCGATGGCGTCCTGCTTCTGGAGCTTGGCGAACTGGGCAGGGGTGATCATGCCCGGGTGGCCGGCGTCGACCAGGTTGCCGTCCGCGTCGTACGTGAGACCGGCGATGGCCGGGTTCCGCAGGAGCCGGGCCAGGGTCTTGCCCGAGAACGGGGAGCCGAGAGTGCCGACGAAGCCCGCGTCGCGCAGGAAGGCCGCGCCTACGGCGAAGGGCTCCCCGCCGGTGCGGCGCTCTACGACCGACTGCACTGCCTGTGCCTCGTCTTCGAGCAAGGCGCGCTTGGCCGCGTCCGCGAAGCCGAAGATTCTCGGTGCCACCGGTATCCCATCCCATCGCGCCACCGACGTCACGTGATGGCGACACTTCAAAGTGTCACCATCACGTGACGCCCGTCACGAGTCCATGACAAGTCCGTCGACTTGGAGGAGCCTCCACAAGGACGCGGTGAGCACACGCCGTGTGCCGCTCACGACGATCAGGTCCAGCGGGAAGGTCCCCGCCTTGATCGCCTCGTACGCCTTGTTCGGGCCCATCCCGAGTGCGCTCGCCGCCGTCGTCACGTTGATCGTGACGGGCAGACTCAGGACCTCGCGCAGCGTCATGCCCCGCTCGGTCTTCACGACCCGCTCATCAGGCTTGTCGATCTTCATGTTCAGTTCGTTGTCGCGTTCTCCCCCGCGCCAACTTGAGTCCAGCGTACCCGGGCCGGAAAGGCCGGTAAAGGTAACGACGGACAACTAAGGATAACCAAAGTCAGTTGACATACAACAATCGGCCGACCCGCATGAAACCCCTACCCTGCCGCCAAGTCCCTTGGCGACAAGGGCCGTTGTGCGTACGGTCGGTGTAAATTAAGGCATAATAGAACACGTATGCGAGTGACTGTCCGTGGCAGCCCACGGCCAGCGAAGAAGCGGAGCGAAAGGCAAGGCTCGGACACATGTTCGAGGAGAAGACCTACAAGAAGTGCATGTGCAAGGGTCCCCAGTGGCACCGGCGCGGCAAGCTCAAGGGGAAGCCTGTTCTCGACGAGCAGGGCGTCCAGAAGATCGGCTACCTAGGCACCGGATGCCCCCGCCTGAGCGAGCGGAACCACGGGACCTGGCACTTCTTCCTGGAACTGCCCGCCGGCCCCGACGGCAAGCGCCAGCGGTTCCGCCCCGGCGGCTTCCCCACCCAGAAGAAGGCCGCCGCCGAGTGCAAGAAGCTGTGGAAGCAGCACCAGGACGGCCTGGACGTAGGCGTGCGGGAGACCACCGGCGACTTCCTCTCGCGGTGGATCACGGGCAAGAAGGACATCGCGCTCGGGACGGCCAACAAGTACCGCGAGCACATCGACCTGCACATCAACCCGTACATCGGGCTCATCGACCGCAAGGACCTCCGCAAGGCCCACATCGAAGGCATGTTCGCCTCGATCGCCGACCGGAACACGGAGATCGAACTCCACCGCGACTACGTCGACCTCCTCACCGCCGACTGCGAGCGCAAGCGCGCCGCCTGGCGCGAAGGCTCCAAGGCGGACCGGCCGGTCCTGCGCGCCGCCTGGATGGAGGCCCGCGAGCTACTGGCCGTCGAGCGCAAGAAGAAGAAGCGGGTCACCGGCCCCACCACGCAGCACCGCATCCTCGCCACGCTCCGCAGCGCCCTCGCTGACGCCCTCCTCGCCGAGGAGATCAGCAAGAACTGGGCAGAGCTGGTCACCCTGCCCAAGGTCAAGGCCCCCAAGCCACTGCTGTGGACCCCGGCCCGCGTCGCCCACTGGCGGGCAACCGGCGAGGTCCCCGGCAAGGTGATGGTGTGGACACCGCAGCTCCTCGGCGAGTTCCTCGACACCTACGTCGACGACGAGCTGTTCGACCTGTGGCACTTCATGGCCCTGCGAGGCCCGCGCCGCGGTGAAGCGTGCGCGCTTCCCTGGTCTGAGGTCGACCTCGACCAGATGCAGGTCACCATCAGCCAGCAGCTCGTCTACATCGCCAGCCAGCTCTACCAGACCGCCCCGAAGGCGGACTCCGAGCGGACCATCAACCTCGACTCCGAGAGCGCCCGCCTCCTGGCCGACCGCCACGACCGGCAGGCTGTCCAGCGGAAGAAGGCCGGACGGGCGTGGAAGGAGACCGGCCTCGTCTTCACCAAGGAGAACGGCGAGGCGTACCACCCCGACTACCTCACCTATCGCTTCGCGAAGCTGGTCGAGCTGGCGGACCTGCCGCCGATCACCCTCCACGGCCTCCGCCACGGCGCGGCGTGCATCGCACACTACGGCGGCGCCGACATGAAGGACATCAGCGACCAGCTCGGCCACTCCGGCATCCAGATCACCGCCGACACCTACACCAACACCCTGGAGGAGGCGAAGCAGGCCCAGGCCGAAGCCGCCCTCGCCGTCGTCCCCCGCGCCGGCCGCCCCGCCCCCGTCGAGGCCCCGGTACCCGAGCCCGCCCCCGTCGAGGCACCGGCTCCGGTGCCGGTGCTGGCACCGACCGGCGGCCGACTCACCGCGCTGCGCCGCGCCCAGCAGAAGAAGCTCGCGGCGAAGACCGCCGAGTTGGTTCCGGCCTGACCCCCTATCGCCAGAGGGGGCGGTGACCTGGTGGTCACCGCCCCCTCTGCATGCTGCGCTTCTACTACTCGCTGGTGGCCGTCGGCTCCGGAGCCGGGGCCGGCCAGTTGAAGCGACGGAGGATGTCCCGGTAGAGGACGTCGTACTCCCTCAGCTCCTCCACGAACGGCTTCCACATCGCGTCGCGATCCGGGCCGAGGTGGGCGGTCGCCTCGTAGACCTGCTCCAGGACGCCGTTGACGCGTCGCCCCCAGCACTGGCTGTTGTCCCACCAGGCTCGCAAGACAGCGGGCAGCGATTCCGCGTTCAGGAACGGGGCACACGGCAGCACCCCGCTCCTCGTGACGAGGTCCCCGGAGTCGTAACTGTGAACCTCGCCGATGACGTCGACCAAGAACGAGACGTAGTACGGGTCCGGCCGAAGGCTGATCACCTCGACCTTGCTCCGGTAGGCCAGCTGCGCGAAGGCCGTCTCCAGCTCAGGGAGGGACTTCCTCAGCTCAGGGTAGGTGACCAGGCCAAGCATCTTGGTCTCCGCGGTCGTGAGGGAGGCGGTCAGCTCCTTGCCGTTCTCCCCGATCTGCACGATCCGGGCCTCGAAGAGGCCCCGCAGGGTCTCGGGGAGCACCTTCCAGAAGGCGGGCACGTCGCCCAGCCGGGCAAGCGCCGACAGTTGGATACCGGGCTCGGCTGCTGCGAGCTTGTCCATCTGCTTGGCCAGGCTCTCCTCCACCACAGTGGCGTCCTGGTCTGCGAAGCAACGCAGGCAGTCGGCCATCCGATCGGCGAACACGCTGGCCGGCACCACAAGCTTGGGATCTTCGATCTGGAGGGCGGCGAACTTCGCCGCGAACTCGACCACGCGGAAGCGGGCGGAGGGGCGGACACGGTCGAAGTAGGTGTGGACGAGGTGGCCGCGGTGCAGGATGAACGCCGGGTCGGCGACGTGGTGCATGAAGCTGTTCAGCACCTTGCGGCCCTGGCTGGGCGGGTGGATCAGCAGCGCGTCCAGGGCCGCCATCAGGTGGGCGCGGGCGTAGTCACCGGTCGGCTCGTACGGCTCGCCGAGGGGCCGAAGTGAGGGGTGGGCACTCTGGTTGCGGTCCTCGTGCAGGCGGTCCAGCTGGATGCGCTGGGAGGCGTCGATCAGCTCCAACTTCAGCGCAGTGTCAACTAGCCCCCGCTCGACAGCGCCCATGATCTCAATGCTGCTCTTCCGGTCCTTCGGGTCGGTGCTGGCCGCGAGCGTCTGGGCCTCCAGCACCTTCTTGGTGATCTCCTTCGCCTCCGGCTCGCCGTCGTCCGCGAGCACCAGAGCCTTGGCCATCACGTCGGCGCAGACCGCGGTCCAGGTGAGCACGATCGCGGCGCGGTGGATCCCGCTGGCGTAGGCCCGGTAGGCGTCACGGACGAACTGTCGGACCTCTGGGGTGTGGACCCGGGTCACGAGCTCTTCGAGGTTGATCACAGACTGCTCCTCCCCTCCCCCGGCCAGGGGGCTACTCCGGCCGGGGCGGCTTCATGTCGGCGGGCGTTGGGCATGGTGCTACACGCTCGCGGGGAGCAGCTTTTCAGAAGTCCGCTCTCCTCCGCCATGTCCGCTGGATGTCCGCTAGGAGGGTGAACTTCGGCGCGGAATGCGGTGGCGGAGGGGCTGGATGCTCTACAGTTCCGATCGGATCTGTAGGCGTTTTCGCAGGTCAGTTGGTCCTTTTATGTGACGAACCGTCAATGACCGGGGGTGGGGCGGGTGGGACTCGAACCCACGACCAAGGGATTATGAGTCCCCTGCTCTAACCGGCTGAGCTACCGCCCCGGTTCGCCGTGCCCGCGGCCGGGAACGGCCTGAGCAGCAGCAGACGGCCCATCAGGGCCGTCCTCCGCAGCATAGCCGGTCGGTCCGTCATGGTGCTCGCCGGGGGCGCATCCGGGTGCGCGGGCCGTGCGCTCCCCGTCCGGGTGAGCTGCGGTGGGCGCCGGGTGGGCGGCCGCTGAAGACTGGAGGCTCGTCGGTCCGGTCGCGAGGGGCGGTGGTGGCGGTGCGCAGCAGGTGGGCGGCCGGTGTGGTGGTGCTCGGGCTGGCGGTGGCGGGCTGCGGGTCGGGGGCGGCGGCGCCGAGTGCGCCGAGCAGCAGCGCCGCGAGCAGCCAGAGCCTCCCGGCCGGTGCGGACCTGAGCAGCGCGAGTGCGGCCGCCGCCGCGCACGGGTGGAGCAAGGACCGGATCAAGGCCGCCATCGCCAAGCACGCGGGCACCACCCGCACCGCCAAGCCGACCCCGTTGAACGCCCTGGTCGGCGCGGTGTTCACGCACAACTCGGACGGCGACCACTTCTGCACCGCCAGCGTGGTCGACAGCGCCGGGCAGAACCTGATCGTGACGGCCGCGCACTGCGTCCATGACCCGCTCGCGGGCCAGCGCAGCGATCTGGTCTTCGTGCCCGGCTACCGGGACGGGGAGACGCCCAGCGGGGTCTGGCCGCTGGCCTCGATCACGGTCGACCAGAGCTGGACGGACGGCGGCAACCAGGACATGGACGTGGCGTTCGCGATCGTGAAGCCGCAGAACGGGCAGCAGGTGCAGCAGGTGCTCGGCGCCAACCGGCTGGGCGTCAACAAGGGGTACCAGCTGCCGGTGAAGGTGACGGGGTACCCGAGCAGCGGCGAGGTCCCGATCACCTGCGGCAACATGACCTCCGAGCAGAGCCCGACCCAGCTGCGGATCGCCTGCCCGGACTACACCGGCGGCACCAGCGGCAGCCCCTGGGTCACCGACTTCGACCCGAACACGAAGACGGGCACGGTGGTCGGCGTGATCGGCGGCTACCAGGAGGGCGGGGACACCCCCGACGTCTCGTACAGCAGCTACTTCGGCGACCAGGTGCAGGCGCTGTACAACCGCGCGACGGGGTAGCGCCGACCTGCAGGCTGGCGCTTCGGCGGCCCGGGCTGGTAGATCTTGCCGACAGGCACCCCCGGCAGCTGAGGACGGACCGCATGACACGCGTACGGCGGCACGGCGCTGCCCTCGGGCTGGCACTCGCGGTGCCGCTGGCACTGTCCGGCTGCACGCAGGCGCCCGCCGCCACCGCACCGGCGGCGGACGGCACGCCGTCCGCCAGGCCCGCACCGTCGAGCCCGATCGGGGACCGGATCGGCACCCTGTTCGTCGGCAGCGAGCACGGCCCCCGGGCCTGCACCGCGAGCGTGGTGGACAGCCCGCGGCGGAATCTGCTGGTGACCGCCGCGCACTGTGTGCAGCACCCGTCGTTCGGCCGGATGGACAATCTGCTGTTCGCCCCGGGGTACCGCAACGGGCAGCTGCCGTACGGGAGTTGGCGGGTGAGTCAGGTGGTGGTCGATCCGGGGTGGACGGACCGGGCGGACCCGGAGTACGACGTGGCGTTCCTCACCGTGGCGCCGGCCGGGGGGCGGGAGATCGCGGACGTGCTGGGCGGGTTCCGGCTCGGTACGGATCTGGGGTTCGGGCTGCCGGTGTCGGTCACCGGCTACCCGAACGAGGCCGAGGAGCCGATCACCTGCAGCAACCGGACCACCGAGCAGAGCAGCACCCAGGAGCGGTTCGACTGCCACGGCTACACCGACGGCACCAGCGGCAGTCCCTGGCTGACCGGGGCCGGTGAGGTGGTCGGCGTGATCGGCGGCTACCAGGAGGGCGGGGCCACCGAGCGGACCTCGTACAGCATCACCTTCGACCACCGGGTGAGTGAGCTCTACCACCGCGCCACGGCCTGACCGGGAAGAGCCCGGGACGGACCTGGGAAACACGAAGGCCCTTCGGCGATCCGAAGGGCCTTCGCTCTACGCAACTCACCTCAACTGCCGGTGAAGCTCCCCCAATTGGACTCGAACCAATAACCTGCCGATTAACAGTCGGCTGCTCTGCCAATTGAGCTATGGGGGAATGCATATCTGGTGGATCAGGTGGGAACCTTACCGCTCCCCCAATTGGACTCGAACCAATAACCTGCCGATTAACAGTCGGCTGCTCTGCCAATTGAGCTATGGGGGACCGAGCTTGCAACCGGGTCCGGATCGGTGATCCGGGCTTCGGCGCTCGCTGCGGGTCATACATTAGCGCACTCAGGGGGGTGGTCCGCCAATCGCTTTCGCCCCGGCCCTCCGGGAGGGACCGGAAGCACGGCCGGTCGGGGCTCCCCCGGCGCGCCCGGCGGGCGACCCGGGCGCCCGGCGGGGATGCTGGAGCCTGGCGGGCCCGGGTGCCTCGGGCCCGCCTTCTGCCGGGCGGTTCGCCGCCGGGCCGGACGGGTAGGGCACGCAGGGCAACGCGGCAGGGTCCGCAAGGAAGGGTGGAGACCGAGCATGTGGAAGCTGACGTTCGTCGTGGGGGTCGGGGTCGGTTACGTCCTGGGCGCCAAGGCAGGCCGCAAGCGTTACGAGCAGATCGCCGGGGCGGCCCGGCAGGTGGCGCAGAACCCCAAGGTGCAGGACGTGGCGGGCAAGGCCAAGCACCAGGCCGGTCTGGTGGCCGGGAAGGCGGCCGGCGCGGTGGCGGGCAAGGTCGGCGACCGGCTGCCGAACGCGCTCACCGACCGAGTCCCGTACCTCAGCGCCAAGGGCGCCGAGGACGACAGCTGGGGTACGTACCGCCCGTAGTGACAGGCGTCCGTACCGGGGATCCGGGCAGTGAGTGGGCAACACTTCGCCCGGTCGGCTCCGTCCGGGTGCCGAGCTGAGGCATGATCTCGACATGGCCATCGTTGCGGGCATCGACAGCTCCACCACTCGCACCCGGATCGTCGCGTGCGACGCCGACACCGGCGCCGTCCTGCGGGACGGTCGGGCACCGCATCCCGTGCCCGAGGGCGGCGACCCCCGGGCCACCGAGACCGACCCCCAGCTGTGGCTGCACTCGCTCGGCGAGGCGGCCACCGGGGGCCTGCTGGAGGGCGTCCGGGCGATCGGGGTCTCCGCCCAGCAGCACGGGCTGATCGGGCTGGACGCGGGCGGGGTGCTGGTCCGCCCGGCACTGCTGTGGAACGACCCGAGGTCGGCGGGGGCCGCCGCGCAGCTGATCGACGCGCTGGGCGGCCCCGAGCCGTGGGTGCGGGCGATCGGCTCGGTGCCCGCGCCGACCTACACGGTGGCCAAGCTGCGCTGGCTGGCCGAGTTCGAACCGGCCTCGGCCAAGCGGATCGCCGAGGTGCTGCTGCCGCACGACTGGCTGGTCTGGCAGCTGCTCGGCCACCCCAAGCGCCGGACCACCGACCGGGGCGACGCCTCCGGCACCGGGTACTGGTCACCGGTCACCGGCGAGTACCGTCAGGACCTGATCGAGCTCGCCCTCGGGCACCAGCTCCAGGTGCCGGACGTGCTGGGCCCGGCCGAGCCCGCCGGGCACACCCCCGAGGGCCTGCTGATCTCGGCCGGCACCGGCGACAACATGGCCGCCGCGCTCGGCCTCGGGCTCGGCCCCGGCGACGCGGTGGTCTCGCTCGGCGGCAACGGCACCGTCTTCGCGGTGCACGACCAGGCCGTGGTGGACGTCACCGGCGCGATCTCCTCGTTCGCCGACGCGACCGGCCGCCACCTGCCGATGGTCGGCACCCTGAACGCGGCCCAGGTGCTCCGCTCGATGGCCGGGCTGCTCGGCACCGACCTGGCCGGGCTGAGCGAGCTGGCCCTGCAGTCCTCCCCCGGCTCGTACGGCCTGGTGCTGCTGCCGTACCTGGACGGGGAGCGGACGCCCCGGCTGCCGCACGCCGCAGGCACCCTGACGGGCCTTCGGGCCGAGTCGATGACCCCTCAGCACCTGGCCAGGGCCGCCGTGGAGGGCATGCTCTGCAACGTCGCGGACGCGCTGGACGTGCTGCGCGACAACGGTGTGACGGTCCGTCGGGTCTTCCTGCTCGGCGCGGTCGGACGGCTGCCCGCCGTCCGGGACGCCGCTCCGCTGATCTTCGGCCTGCCCGTGGTGATACCGCCCGCCGGGGACCACGCCGCCCGGGGCGCCGCCCGGCAGGCCGCCTGGGCGCTGGCCGGCACGGCGGAGCCGCCGCAGTGGGAGCTGCCGGAGGCGGTCACCCTGGTCGCCGACAAGGACCACGACCTGGCGATCGGCAGCTCGGTCCGCCAGCAGTACCGGACGGTCCGGGACCAGGTGCACCCGGAACTGGCCGACTGAGCTCAGTCCAGGTAGGCCCGGAGCTGATCGGTGAAGGAGTGCGCGCGCAGGCGGCTCAGGGTCTTGGCCTCGATCTGCCGGATGCGTTCCCGGGTGACGCCGAACAGGTGGCCGATCTCCTCCAGCGTGCGCGGGTGCCCGTCGTCCAACCCGTAACGGAGCTGGACGACTTGACGCTCGCGCTCACCGAGGGTGGCCAGCACCGCGTCCAGGTGTTCGCGGAGCAGCAGGAAGGCGGCGGTCTCCACCGGCGAGGCCGCGTCGGCGTCCTCGATCAGGTCGCCGAGCGCGACCTCGTCCTCCTCCCCGACCGGGGTGTGCAGCGAGACCGGCTCCTGGGCCAGCCGGAGCACCTCCATCACCCTGGTCTCCGACAGCTCCAGCACCGCACCCACCTCGGCGGGGCTGGGCTCGGCGCCGCGCTCCTGCAGCAGGGTGCGCTGCACCCGGATCACCCGGTTGATCAGCTCCACGACGTGCACCGGCACCCGGATCGTCCTGGCCTGGTCGGCCAGCGCCCGGCTCATCGCCTGCCGGATCCACCAGGTGGCGTACGTGGAGAACTTGTAGCCGCGCGCGTAGTCGAACTTCTCCACCGCCCGGATCAGCCCGAGGTTCCCCTCCTGGACCAAGTCGAGCAGGGTCAGCCCGCGGCCGACGTACCGCTTGGCGACCGAGACCACCAGGCGGAGGTTGGCCTCGATCAGGCGGCGCTTGGCCCGCCGGCCGAGCAGCACCAGGTGCTCCAACTCCCGCCTCAGCGGCTCCTCCTGGCCCGGCCGGCCGAGCGCCTGCTCGGCGAACAGGCCCGCCTCGATCTGCCGGGCCAGCTCCACCTCCTCGACGGCGGTGAGCAGGCGGATCCGGCCGATCTCGCGCAGGTACTGCCGGAGCAGGTCGGCCGCCGGCCCGGACGACTCGGTGAACTCCGGCCCCACGACGGCCGGTTGTGCAGCGGAAAGGTCCACAGGCGCATCCCTCTCTCGGCCGACGCGCGGCTCGTGGGGGAACCGCGCCACAGCAAGGGGGTACCCGCATAGGCAGCTGATCAGCCATGTGAGACCAGGGGCTCGGGGAACTGCGAGGAGATCTGGCGCTCGGGTCACTGCGAAAGTGCCTGACCCGGTACGTACGTTGAACGCCCCTGAGGCTGGCGTCGCAGTTCCCCGAGCCCCTGGCTACCGCACCATGTGCCGACCTAGAGGCCCGCGGCGCCGTGGGTGCGGAGGGTCTGGGCGTACTGCTGGAGGGCCCAGAGTTCGCCCTGGACGGCGGTGAGTTGCTCCGGGGTGCCGCGGTTGCCCAGGCGTTGGAGCTGGGCGCGGACCTCGGCGATCCGGCGGTCGACCGCCTGCATGCGGAGCTTGACCAGGAACTCGCCCGCGTAGATGACGTCGGGGGCCCGCCGGGTGCGGATCGGCTCGACGGTCAACTCGGTGACCAGGGAGCGGACCTGGTCGTCGGGGCAGGCCTCGCGGACCGCGGAGGTGAAGTCCGGCAGGGTGGCCCCGTACGCGGCACCGCCGGCCTGCCGGATGGCCCGGCGGACGGCGGTGTACGGCGGGGTGGGGAACTCCTCGTCGCCGTAGTTGTCGAAGGCGGGGCTGACCAGGTCGGGGTGCTGGAGGGCGAGCTTGAGCAGCTCGCGCTCGACGAACTGGGCCGGGTCCTTGGGGTCCAGGCGGAACAGCGGGCGGACCGTCGGGGTCGGCTCGGGGGCGCCGGTGCGGCGCGGCTGCTGGCGCTGCTGCTGCGGGTTGTCGCGCTGCCAGCGGGCGAGCTGGGAGATCCGGCGGACCACGAACTGCTCGTCCAGGATGCCGAGCAGACCGGCCAGCTGGACGGCGTACTCGTGCTGGATCGAGCGGTCCTTGATCTTCGTGATGATCTTCGACGCCTCCTCCAGCGCCGCCGCCCGGCCCTCGGCGGTGTCCACCCGGTGGCGTTCGACGGCCGAGCGGAGGGCGAACTCGAAGAGCGGGACCGGATTCTCGATCAGCTCGCGGACCGCGTCGTCGCCCTTGGTGAGCCGCAGCTCGCACGGGTCCATACCGCCCGGGGTGATCGCGATGGAGGTGCGGGCGGCGAACTTCTGGTCGTCCTCGAAGGCCCGCAGCGCGGCCTTCTGCCCGGCGGCGTCGCCGTCGAAGGTGAAGACCGTCTCGCCCCGATACTGGGAGGTGTCCATCAGCAGCCGACGGATGATCTTGATGTGGTCCTCACCGAAGGAGGTGCCACAGGTGGCCACCGCGCTGGTGACGCCCGCGAGGTGACAGGCCATCACATCGGTGTAGCCCTCGACCACCACCGCCCGGCCGGACTTGGCGATCTCCTTCTTCGCCAGGTCGAGGCCGTACAGCACGTTGGACTTCTTGTAGATCGGCGTCTCGGGGGTGTTCAGGTACTTCGGCCCGTTGTCGTCCTCGCGCAGCCGGCGGGCGCCGAAGCCGATCACCTCGCCGGTGGTGTCCCGGATCGGCCAGACCAGTCGGCCCCGGAAGCGGTCGATCAGGCCGCCGCGCTGGCCCTGCGAGGCCAGGCCGCCGAGCAGGATCTCCTTGTCCGAGAAGCCCTTGCCGCGCAGGTAGCGGACCAGGTGCTCCCAGCCCACCGGGGCGTAGCCGACCCCGAAGTGCTTGGCCGCCTCGGCGTCGAAGCCGCGCTCGGCCAGGAAGGTGCGGCCGATCTCGGCCTCGGGCGTCTCCAGCTGCTCCTGGTACCAGTCGGCGGCGACCTTGTGGGCCTCGACCAGCCTGGTCCGCTCGCCCTTCTGGTGCCGGGGCGAGTAGCCGCCCTCCTCGTACCGCAGGGTGATGCCCGCCTGGGCGGCCATCCGCTCGACGGCCTCGGCGAAGGAGAAGTGCTCGATCTTCATCAGGAAGGTGATCGAGTCGCCGCTCTCGCCGCAGCCGAAGCAGTGGAAGACGCCCTTGCTCGGGTGCACGTAGAACGAGGCGGACTTCTCGTCGTGGAACGGGCAGACGCCCTTGAGCTGGACCCCGCCCCCGTTGGTCAGCTGGACGTAGTCGTTGACGACAGCGTCGATCGGCAGTGCGTTACGCACCGCTTGTACATCTTCGTCCCTGATCCGCCCGGCCACCCCGGAAGTCTACGGCCCCGGCGTGACAAGGCGGCCGTGCAGGGCGAGAGCGGAGGCGTCGGTGAGGGTGGCGATCTGGTCGATCACCGCGCGCAGCGCGGCCCGGTCGTCCTCGGCCTCCTCGTACAGCGCGGCGAACACCGGGTCGAGCCCGTACGGCGCGGTGCGGGTCAGCGTCTCGGCCAGCTCGGCGATCACGATCCGCTGCCGGGAGCGGAGCTGGGCCTGCTCGTCGCGCTGCATCACGTAGCGGACCGCGACGGCCTTGAGCACCGCGCACTCGATCCGCACCCCGGTCGGGACCACCAGCTCGGCGGCGTACCGGGTGAGCGGGCCCGGGCCGTAGCGGGCCCGGGTGGCCTGCTCGGCGGCCAGGCAGAACCGGCCGATCAGCTTGCTGGTCAGGTCCTTCAGCCCGGCCCTGGCGCGGGCCGAACCGTCGTACGCCCGGGGCCACCACTCCTCGGCCTGCAGCCGGTCCAGCGCGGCGCCGAACTCCTCGGGCTCGGCCTCGGCGTACCGCTCGGCGATCTTGAACAGCTCGGCCCGCTCCTCGGCGGAGCGCAGCGCGGCCAGGTCGATGTGGCCGGCCTGGATGCCGTCCTCGACGTCGTGGGTGGAGTACGCCACGTCGTCGGACCAGTCCATCACGGTGGCCTCGAAGCACTTCCGGTCGGCGGGCGCGCCGGTGCGCAGCCAGCGGAAGACCGGGAGGTCGTCGCCGTAGACCCCGTACTTGGTGGAGCCCGGGTCGGTCGGGTGCGCGCCGCGTGGCCACGGGTACTTGGTGGCGGCGTCCAGGGCGGCCCGGGTCAGGTTGAGACCGACGCTGCGGCCCGGCCAGGGGGCCAGCCGGGCCGGCTCCTCGTCCAGCGGGGCGAAGCGCTTGGGCTCCAGGCGGGTCAGGATCCGGAGCGACTGGGCGTTGCCCTCGAAGCCGCCGCAGGACTCGGCGGCCTGGTCGAGCGCCTCCTCGCCGGTGTGGCCGAACGGCGGGTGCCCGATGTCGTGAGCGAGGCAGCCGGTCTCCACCAGGTCGGGGTCGCAGCCCAGCGCCGCACCCAACTCCCGCCCCACCTGGGCGCATTCGAGTGAGTGGGTGAGCCGGGTACGGGGGAAGTCGCTGCGCATCGGGGCGACCACCTGGGTGGTGCCGGCCAGCCGGCGGAGCGCGGCGGAGTGCAGCACGCGGGCGCGGTCACGCTGGAACGCCGTCCGGCCGGGCCGCTTGTCGGGCTCGGGCACCCAGCGGGCTTCGGCGGCGGGGTCGTACGTGGTGTCGTTCATATACGAGCACCGTACGCCGGGGCGGGGACATTCTGGAGGAGGTGCGGGGTACGGGTTAACGAACGGTGTGCAACGCTCCTGAGGTTGGCGTCGCCGTTCCCCGAGCCCCTGCGGGGCTCGACAACCGGTAACGGGTGAGGATCAGGTCCACGATCGCGGGGTGCGCGCCCAACGGGGCGGCCGTGATCCAGGTGCCCGCGGCGGCGGCGAGGCGGGCGAAGTCGCCCGGGGCGGTGAAGTAGGAGGCGACGGCGACCCGGCGGTGGCCCTCGGCGGTGAGCCGGGCGACGGCCTCGGCGACCGAGCGGCCGCCGGTGACGGCGCCGGTGCGGACCGGGACGCCGAGGCGGGCGGCGAGCAGGGCGGCCTGGGTCTCGGTGTCGACGGCGGCGTCCGGGTCGCGGGAGCCGGCGGCGGCGAGCACCACGGCGTCGCCGTCCGGGCCCCAGCCGGCTTCGAGCAGGCGGCTGTGCAGGACGTCGGTGAGCAGCGGGTCGGGCCCGAGCGGCGGGGCGATCACCCCGGCCACCTGGGGGGCGGCGGCGAGCAGGGCGGGCAGGTCGACCTTGACGTGGTAGCCCCGGCTGAGCAGCAGCGGGACCAGCACGGCCGGGCCGCTCAGGCCGTCCAGCACCTCGGGGAGCAGCGGGCTGTTCAGGCCCAAGTGGGCGAGCCGTACGTCGAGTTCGGGGCGGGCGGCGCGCAGCACGGCCAGCAGGCGGTGGATCTCGGCCGACGTCTCCGGATCCCGAGAGCCGTGCGCGACCAGGACCAGGGCCGGGCGGCGGCGGGCGTGCAGCACCCGTACGGTGGGGGTCGTCGTCATGCGGACCAGCCTGCCCGTCGGCTGTTTCGGCCCCGTTGCCCGACCGTCACCATTGATGAACCCGTCCTCACAGCGGCCCGGGCGGCCCGGGAGAGGGCCGTGAACAGCAGCTGTAACCGGGCGGGCCCCGAACCGAAACAGCGCCGTAGCAAGCTGGCGGCCATGAGCGAGACTGCCACTGACACGCACTGCCCGTACTGCGCCCTGCAGTGCGGCATGGGCCTGCGCCGCACGGGGGGCGCAGTTCCGGTGGAGGTGGTGGAGCGACCCGGCTTCCCGGTCAACCTCGGCGCGCTGTGCGGCAAGGGATCGAACGCCGCCGCGGTGCTCGCGCCCGGCGCCCGGCTGACCACCCCGCTGGTGCGGGTGGACGGCGAGCTGCGCCCGGCGGGCTGGGGCGAGGCGCTGGACCGGATCGCCACCGAGCTGTCGGCCACCGCCGCCGCCCACGGACGGGACGCCGTGGGCGTGTTCGGCGGTGGCGGACTGACCAACGAGAAGGCTTACCTGCTGGGCAAGTTCGCCCGGGTGGTGCTGCGCACCTCGACCATCGACTACAACGGCCGGTTCTGCATGTCCTCGGCGGCGGCCGGCGGGATCAGGGCCTTCGGCCTGGACCGCGGGCTGCCCTTCCCGGTGGCGGACATCCCGAAGGCGGGCTGCGTGATCCTGGTCGGCGGGAACCCGGCCGAGACGATGCCGCCGTTCGTCCGCTACCTGCGCGAACTCCAGGACAACGGCGGCACGTTGATCGTGGTCGACCCGCGCCGGACCAGGACCGCCGAGCTGGCCGACCTGCACCTGGCGCCGCGCCCCGGCACCGACCTGGCGCTGGCCCTCGGCCTGCTGCACCTGGTGGTCGCGGACGGCCGCACCGACGAGGCGTTCATCGCCGAGCGCACCACCGGCTGGCCGGAGACCCGGGCGGCGGCGATGGCGCACTGGCCCGAGCACGTGGAGGCGGTCACCGGCGTGCCGCTGCCCCAACTGCGGGAGGCCGCCGGGATGTTCTGCGCCGCGGAGACCGCGATGGTGCTCACCGCGCGCGGCCCCGAGCAGCAGGCCAAGGGCACCGACACGGTGAGCGCCTGGATCAACCTCTGCCTGGCCACCGGCAACGCGGGCCGCCCGTACGCGGGTTACGGTTGCCTGACCGGCCAGGGCAACGGCCAGGGCGGCCGCGAGCACGGCCAGAAGGCCGACCAGCTGCCCGGCTACCGGAAGTTGGACGACCCGGCGGCCCGCGCGCACGTCGCGGCGGTCTGGGGCGTGCACCCCGACAGCCTGCCGGGCCCGGGCCCGAGCGCGTACGAGCTGCTGGACTCGCTCGGCACCTCGGTCCGCTCGCTGCTGCTGATGGGCTCCAATCCGGTGGTCTCCGCGCCGCACTCCACGCACATCGCCGAGCGGCTGCGCTCGCTGGACTTCCTGGCGGTCAGCGACGTGGTGCTCTCCGAGACGGCCGCGCTGGCGGACGTGGTGCTGCCGGTCACCCAGTGGGCCGAGGAGACCGGCACCCTGACCAACCTGGAGGGCCGGGTCATCCTGCGCCGCAAGGCGGTCGACGCTCCGCCGGGTGTCCGCAGCGACCTGGAGGTGCTGCACGCGCTGGCCGGACGGCTGGGCCACGGCGAGGGTTTCGACACCGACGCCGAGAAGGTCTTCGAGGAGCTGCGGCGGGCCTCCAGCGGCGGCGCGGCCGACTACGCGGGGATCAGCTACCGCCGGATCGCCGAGCAGGACGGGGTGTTCTGGCCCTGCCCGGACGGCGACCACCCGGGCACCCCCCGGCTGTTCCTGGACCGCTTCGCCACCCCGGACGGCCGGGCCAGGTTCACCCCGGTCCAGCACCGCCCGGCGGCCGAGGAGCCGGACGCCGAGTACCCGGTGCGGCTGACCACCGGACGGGTACTGGCCCAGTACCAGTCCGGCGCCCAGACCCGCCGGGTCGAGGCCCTGAACGCCGCCGCACCGGGCGCCTTCGTCGAGCTGCACCCGCAGCTGGCCGAGCGGCTCGGCGTGGCGGACGGGGACCGGGTCGCGGTGGTGAGCCGACGCGGACGGACCGTCACCCCCGCCCGGCTGACCACCGCGATCCGGCCCGACACCGTCTTCATGCCGTTCCACTGGCCCGGCGAGGCCAACGCCAACGTGCACACCAACCCGGCGCTGGACCCGACCTCCCGGATGCCGGAGTTCAAGGTCTGCGCCGTCCGGCTGGAGGCCGTCGCCTAGGGGCGGTCTCCCGATTCGCGTCGGATCAGCTCGCGGTGTTGGAGTGCGTGCATCGGCGGCGCCGAGGAGGGAGCCTGATGCAGCGCATCGGCGACCGACGAGAAGCCGGCGAGGTGCGTGCTCCGGCGCCGCGAGCCCGGCGGGAATCGGGAGACCGCCCCTAGACCACGGTCAGCACGATCTTGCCCTGGACCCGCCCGGTGTCCAGCAACTCGTGCGCCTTGGAGGCGAGTTCGAGCGGCACGACGGTGTCCAGCACCGGCCGCAGCTGCCCGGCCTCGACCAGCGCGACCAGCTCCCGCAGGCCGGCCTGATCGGCCTCGACGGCCATGAAGCCGGCCCGCTTGCCCAGCGGGCGGGCCTGCTCGGCCAGGTACGCCTCGGCCGGGGAGGCGAGCGAGACCAGGATGCCGCCCTCGCGCAGCGCCCGCAGCGAGCGGGGCCCGTACTCGCCGCCGATGGTGTCGATCACCACGTCCACCGGGCCGGTCGCGGTCTCGAAGTCGGCCTCGGTGTAGTCGATCAGCTCGTCCGCGCCGAGCCCGCGCAGGAAGTCGTGCTTGGCCGCCCGGGCGGTGCCGATCACGTACGCGCCGCGCGCCTTGGCGATCTGCACCGCGAGGTGGCCGACCCCGCCCGCGGCGGCGTGGATCAGCACCCGCTGCCCGGGCCGCACGTCGGCGGTGTCCACCAGGGCCTGCCAGGCGGTCATCCCGGTCAGCGGAAGGGCCGCCGCCTCGGTGTGGTCGAGCCCGGCGGGCTTGCGGACCAGGTGCCTGGCGGGCGAGGTGACGTACTCGGCGTACGTCCCGGCGACCGCCGGGTGGCGCGGCATACCGAACACCTCGTCGCCCACGGCCAGCGTGGTCACCCCGATGCCGACCGCCTCGACCACGCCGGAGACGTCCCAGCCGAGCCGGACGATCTCCTCCCGCAGGCCGCCGCTCCCCCGGTGCCACGAGTCGGTCGGGTTGACCCCGGCCGCGTGCACCCGCACCAGCACCTCGGCGACGCCGGGCTCCGGGCGCTCCACCTCGACGACCTTGAGCACCTCGGGGCCACCGAACTCGTCCTGACCGATCGCACGCATCGTCATCTCCGCTGCTCCTCAAGGGTTTTCGGCAGCCGCTCCGGCCGCCTGACACCAAGATCCCGCAGCATTGCGGGCGGAACGAGTGGCAAGATTGCCGATATCTGAAAGAATCCTGCCATGCATCGTGTCGTGGTCCTGGCCCTTGACGGCGTCTACCCCTTCGAACTGAGCATCCCGGTCCGGATCTTCGGCACCGCCGAGGACCCGGACGGCAAGCCGCTGTACGAGGTGGTCACCTGCAGCCTGGACGGCGGCCCGGTGAGCACCTCCGCCGACTTCGCCATCACCGTGCCGCACGGCGCCGAGGCGCTGCGGACCGCCGACACCGTGGTGATCCCGCCGTTCGCCTGCGGTCCGGACGGCCTGCTGGACTGGCTGCCCGACGACCTGGCGGCGGCACTGGCCCTGCTGCCCGCGCAGGCCAGGATCGTCTCGATCTGCACCGCCTCGTACGTGCTCGCCGCCGCCGGCCTGCTGGACGGCCGCCGGGCCACCACGCACTGGACCGAGGCCGCGCACTTCCAGCGCACCTTCCCGCAGATCGAGGTGGACGCCGACGTGCTGTTCGTCGACGACGGCCAGGTGCTGACGGCGGCCGGGGTCGGCGCCGGGGTCGACCTCTGCCTGCACCTGGTCCGGCGCGACCACGGCAGCGAGATCGCCAACCGGGTGGCCCGGCTCTGCGTGGTGCCGCCCTGGCGCGAGGGCGGGCAGGCCCAGTACATCGACCGCCCGCTGCCCGAACCCGCCACCGCGTCCACCGCCGCCACCCGGGTCTGGGCCCTGGAGCAGCTGCACCGCCCGCTCCCGCTGGCCGAGTTGGCCGAGCACGCCCGGATGAGCGTACGGACCTTCTGCCGCCGGTTCGGCGAGGAGGTCGGCATGCCGCCCGGCCAGTGGCTGACCCAGCGCCGGGTCGACCGGGCCCGCCGCCTGCTGGAGACCACCGATCTGCCGGTCGACCAGGTCGCCGCCGAGGCGGGCTTCGGCACCGCCGTCTCGCTCCGCCAGCACCTGACCGGCACCGTCGGAGTCTCCCCCACCGCCTACCGCACCGCCTTCCGCACCCGCGCGGCCGCCTAGCAGGGTGTTGTCCGCGGACAACACCCTCGGCGGGTGGGCCGAACAGAACGGACAATCATTGATATTTCGTACATTCCGGTCGTGTCGCGGGATCTGACGGCGCCTCAGGGGTTAACTCCCCCCATGACCGTGCAAAGTCCGTCCGACGACCGGGACAAGGTCGTCACCAGGCTCCCCCCGCAGCTCAGGCGCGAGCTGAAGATCCGGGCCGCGACCGTCGGCGTCGCCATCCAGGACGCCGTCACCCAGGGCATCCTGGCGTGGCGTCGGACCGCCGGACCGCTCACGCCCGTCGACACCACCCGCGGTACCTCCTTCTCCACCCACGTCCCCTCCGAGCTGTACCGGGGCTTCCGGGCGGACTGCTCCGAGCGGGGCATCCAGTACACCCAGGGCCTCGCCCAGTCGATCCGGCTCTGGCTCGACAGCCACCCGCTCCCCCAGCGTCGGCGGGCCGCCCTCGGCCCGCGCCGGATCGCGCTGGGCAACCAGAAGGGCGGCGTGGGCAAAACCGCGCTCGCCGCCGGGATCGCCGCCGCCCTCGCCGAGACGGGCTTCCGGGTCTGCCTAGTCGACTTCGACCCGCAGGGCCATCTGACCAAGCAGCTCGGCCACCGCCACGTCCCGATCAAGGGCTGCAGCCTCACCAAGGTCATGGTCGGGGAGGGCGAGCACGACCTGCGCAGCATCCTGATCCGGATCGACGGGGAGGGCCTCGGCGGCCGGCTGCACCTCCTGCCGGCCTGCACCGACGGCTTCCTGCTGGACGCCAAGCTGGTCACCTCGCGCACCGTCCGGGTCAAGGAGAGCGCCCTCGAGAAGGCGCTCGCCGACCTCGAGCGGGACTTCGACTTCGTCATCGTCGACTGCCCGCCCAGCCTCGGCTACGCCATGGACACCGCGCTCTACTACGTCCGCACCCGCGAAGCGGAGGACGCGGCCGACTCCGGCATCATCATCCCGGTCCAGGCGGAGGACTCCTCGGCCGACGCCTACGAGCTGCTCCGCGAGCAGATCGACTCGCTCTGCGACGACCTCGACATCGACATCGCCGACCTCGGCTTCATCGTCAACCTCTTCGACTCCCGCAAGGGCTTCGTCGTCAAATCCGCCCTGGAGGGCTGGGAGTCGATCGGCACGCCGCCGGTGCTCGCCGTCGTCCCCGACCTCAAGGACCAGCGCGAGGCCGTCCGGATGAAGCTCCCGCTGCTGACCCACGCGCCCGACAGTGAGCAGGCCGAGCTCATGCGCACGATCGCCCGGAGGATCGCCCCGTGACCAGCACCGCCGACCGCCTCGGCACCGGCGCCTTCGGCAGCCTCGGCCCCCGCGCCCCGCGCGGCTCCCGCAGTGAGCGGGGCCAGGCCAAGGCCGTCACCGAGGGCCTGATCCCCGCCTACGAGCTGCGCCGGCTCGAGCTGGCGAAGGTCGTACCGGCCGCCACCAACCCCCGGCTCGACTTCGGCAGCCACGACTCCCAGGTCGCGCTCGGGAACAGCCTCGCCCAGCGGCAGCTGACCGCCTGCGTGGCGGTCACCCGGGAGGCGTACCTGCGGCTGTGGCCGCTCATCGCGCCGCAGCTGGGCGCGGCCGAGTACGTCATCCTGAACGGTGAGCGCCGGTACCGGGCCGCCCTGCTGGTGGGTCTCGCGCAGCTCGACTTCGTGGTCCGGGACGACCTCGCGGCCAGCCGCGCGGACTTCATCGACAACCTCCTGCTGGAGAACGAGGACCGCGAGGACTTCAACGTCATCGAGCGGGCCCGGGGCGTCAAGCACCTGCTGGACGAGTGCGAGGGCAACGCCGCCGAGGTGGCCCGCCGCCGGGGCCGGGACCGCTCCTGGGTCGGGAACCAGATCGCCCTGCTCACCCTGCCCGAGGAGATCCAGCTGATGCTGATCGAGGGCCGGATGGCCGAGCGGTACGCCCGCCGGCTGGCCCGGGCCGTCAAGGAGGACGACTCCCTGACGGCCCGTGACCTGCTGGCCCTGGAAGCCAGGCTCAAGGGCGACGAGAAGGCCAGGCGGGAGAACGAACGGGCGCTGCTCGGCGTCGCCAAGGAACGGATGTTGTCCGCGGACAACACCGCCGGGAGCGGCCCCGTCCCCCGCCAGGGAAACAGCCCGACGCCGGGCGGGCCCTCGGCGGCCGAGCTGCTGGCCACGCTCGGTGCCACCCCGGCCGAGCAGGCCGCGACCCTCCGGCAGGGGCTGGACGACCAGACGTTCACCGCCTTGCTCGACGCCCTCTGCGCCCTGGCCTGACCCGGCATCAGAGCCGGCCCTCAGAGCCGGTCGAGGGCCTGCCCGAGCCGCTCCAGGGTGTCCGCCACCCGGCGGAACTCCGCCTCGCCGCCCAGGAGTTCGCTGAGCCGGGCGGCGAGCTCCGCGCGGCCCGGGGTGATCCGGCGGACGGCCGCGAGGCCCGCCTCGGTCGGGGCGGGCAGCTTGGCCCGGCGGTGTGCCGGGTTGGGGCGGTACTCGGCCAGGCCGTCCGCGACCAGCAGGTCGGCGATCCGCTGCACGCTCTGCCGGGAGATGCCCATCGTGGTCACCGGTCCGTCAGCCACCGTGCGGATCTCGAAGCCCGTGTGCGGCGGGCGGTGGCACATCGCGTTGCGCAGGTGGGCGACGGGTAGCCGCCCGAAGGGCTCACACCCTCCCGCCCGGCCGTTTGAGGTCGAAGTTCCGCCCGTGAAACAGCGCGGCCCCGGCCGGGTAACACCGCCGAATCATGCTCATCGGCATGACGGCAACCGATTCCCGAGTGGTCGTGGTCGGCGCAGGTATGGCCGGTCACCGACTCGCCCAGCAGCTCGCGCTGCACGGCGGGCGCGAGGTGCTGCTGCTCGCCGAGGAGGAGCACCGCCCGTACAACAGGGTGCTGCTCGCCGAGGTGCTGGCCGGGCGGTACGCGCCGGAGATCGCCGAGCTGGCCGCGCTGCCGGCGACGGTCGAGCGGCGCCGGGCCCGGGCGGTGCGGATCGACCGCGAGCAGCGCCGGGTGCTGTGCGACGACGGCGCGGAGCTCGGGTACGGCGACCTGGTGCTGGCCACCGGGAGCAACCCGGTGCTGCCCCCGCTGCGCGGCCTGTTCGACGACTCCCTCGCGGGCCGCGAACGCCACGAACTCCCCGCCGGGGTCTTCGCCTTCCGCACCATGGCGGACTGCGCCGACATCGACGCCCGGCTGCCCGGAACCCGGCAGGCCGTGGTGGTCGGCGGCGGACTGCTCGGGGTGAGCGCCGCCCGGGCGCTGGCCGCGCGCGGCATCCCGGTGGTGCTGGCCCACCAGGGCGAGCACCTGCTGGAGCGTCACCTCGACCCGGAGGCGGGCGAGCTGCTCCGGGCCCATCTGACCGAGCTGGGCGTCGAGGTGCACACCGAGTGCCGGGTCCGCTCGGTGCTCACCACCGACCGGGCCGTCACCGGGGTCGAACTGGCCGACGGCTTCCGGCTGGAGGCCGACCTGCTGGTCATCGCGGTCGGCGTCCGCCCCAGGACCGGACTGGCGCAGGCCGCCGGGATCAAGGTCCGCCGGGGCGTGCTGGTCGACGACCTGCTGCGCACCGACGACCCGCACATCCACGCGCTGGGCGACTGCGCCGAGCACGACGGCACCGTCTACGGTCTGGCCGGGCCCGCCTTCGAGCAGGCCGACGTGCTGGCCCAGGTGCTCACCGGCCGGCCGGCCGTCTACCGGGGCAGCCGGCTGCTCACCCGCCTCACGCTGGCCGCCACCCCCGCCCGGGGCCCGCTGGACATCGCCGCCTTCGGCGTCACCAGCCCCAGCCCCGAGGACCGGGTGGTCCGCCTCGCCGACGCCGGCCGGGGCAGCTACCGCAAGGTGATCGTCCGCCGGGACGAGACCGGCGACCGGCTGGTCGGCGGCGTCCTGCTCGGCGATCTCGACACCGTCGGGCAACTCGCCCACACCTGGGAGGGCGACGAGGCCCTCTCCGCCCACCCGCTCCACCTGCTCACCACCCGGAGCACAACCCCCGGAGGGCCCTCCCGATGACGACCAACCAGATGAAGGCCAGCCCGATGACCACCACCAAGCCCACCGTCGTCCTGGTCGGCTACGGCATGGTCGGCCACCGCTTCCTGGAAGCCCTGGCCGACACCGGTGCCGCCGACCGCTTCCGCGTCGTCGTGCTCGCCGAGGAGCCCCGCCCGGCCTACGACCGGGTCGCGCTGACCTCGTACTTCTCGGGCAGGACCCCGGAGGACCTGCTGCTCGGCGAGCCCGGCTTCCTGGACGCCCACGGCTTCGAGCTGCACCTGAACTCGCCGGTCACCGAGGTCGACCGGGCCGGACGGACCGTCACCACCGCCGCCGGGCACACCGTGGCGTACGACACCCTGGTGCTGGCCACCGGCTCGTACCCCTTCGTCCCGCCGGTCCAGGGCAAGGACGCCGACGGCTGCTTCGTCTACCGCACCATCGAGGACCTGCACGCGATCGAGGCGTACGCGGCGGACCGCAAGGTCGGCGCGGTGGTCGGCGGCGGGCTGCTCGGTCTGGAGGCGGCCGGTGCGCTCAAGGGCCTCGGGCTGGAGACCCACGTGGTGGAGTTCGCGCCGCGCCTGATGCCCGTCCAGGTGGACGAGGGCGGCGGCGAAGCGCTGCGGCGGACCATCGAGGAGATGGGCGTCACCGTCCACACCGGGGTCGGCACCAACGCGATCGTGGTCACCGAGGGCGCCGCCAGCGGGATGACCTTCACCAACGGCGAGCAGATCGACACCGACCTGGTGGTCTTCTCGGCCGGCGTCCGCCCGCGCGACCAGCTGGCCAGGGACTGCGGTCTGACGGTCGGTGAGCGCGGCGGCATCGCGGTCGACGCGCTCTGCCGCACCTCCGACGAGGCCGTCTACGCGATCGGCGAGTGCGCCCTCGCGGTGGACGGCCGGGTCTACGGCCTGGTCGCTCCGGGCTACGAGATGGCCACCACCGTCGCGCACCAGCTCGCCGGGCAGGCCGCCAAGGAGTTCACCGGCGCCGACCTCTCCACCAAGCTCAAGCTGCTCGGCGTGGACGTGGCCAGCTTCGGCGACGCCTTCGGCACCACCCCGGGCGCGCTCGACGTGGTCTACTCCGACTCCCGCTCCGGCATCTACAAGAAGCTGGTGGTCACCGCCGAGGGCGCGCTGCTCGGCGGCATCCTGGTCGGCGACGCGGAGGCGTACTCCTCGCTCCGCCCGCTGACCGGCACCGGCACCCCGCTGCCCGTCCCGGCCGAGTCCCTGGTGCTCCCGGCCGGCCTGGGCGCACCGGTCTCGCTCGGCAGCTCGGCGCTGCCCGACGACGCGGTGGTCTGCAACTGCCACAACGTCACCAAGGGCGCCGTCCGGGCGGCGGTGACGGACCACCAGTGCGGCACCGTGCCCGAGGTAAAGAAGTGCACCAAGGCTGGCACCGGCTGCGGCTCCTGCCTCAAGCTGCTCTCCACCATCGTCACCGACGAGCTGGAGGCCAGCGGCGTCGAGGTCGACAAGGGCCTCTGCCCCTGCTTCGCGCACACCCGCGCCGAGCTGTACGAGATCGTCCGGGTGAAGCGGATCGCGACGCACCGTCAGCTGCTCGCCGAGCACGGCCGGCTGGCGGGCGAGGGCTGCGAGGTCTGCAAGCCCACCGTCGGCTCGATCATCGCCTCGCTGGCCCCCGAGCTGGCCGCCTCCGGGCACATCCTGGACGGCGAGCAGGCCGCGCTCCAGGACACCAACGACCACTTCCTGGCCAACCTCCAGCGGAACGGCTCCTACTCGGTCGTCCCGCGCATCCCGGGCGGCGAGATCACCCCCGAGAAGCTGATCGTGATCGGTGAGGTGGCCCGGGACTTCGGGCTCTACACCAAGATCACCGGCGGCCAGCGGATCGACCTGTTCGGCGCGGCCGTCGACCAGCTGCCGCTGATCTGGGCCCGCCTGGTGGCGGCCGGCTTCGAGTCAGGACACGCGTACGGGAAGTCGCTGCGCACCGTCAAGTCCTGCGTCGGGTCCACCTGGTGCCGGTACGGCGTGCAGGACTCGGTGGCGATGGCGATCCACCTGGAGCTGCGCTACCGGGGCCTGCGCTCGCCGCACAAGCTCAAGTCGGCGGTCTCCGGCTGCGCCCGCGAGTGCGCCGAGGCCCGGGGCAAGGACTTCGGCGTGATCGCCACCTCGAACGGCTGGAACCTGTACGTCGGCGGCAACGGCGGTGCCACCCCCCGGCACGCCGACCTGCTGGCCCAGGACCTCACCGACGAGGAACTGATCCGGCTGATCGACCGCTTCCTGATGTTCTACATCCGCACCGCCGACCGCCTGGAGCGCACCTCCGCCTGGCTGGAGCGGATCGACGGCGGCCTGGAGCACGTCCGGCAGGTGGTGGTCGAGGACAGCCTCGGCCTCGCCGCCGACCTGGAGGCCCTGATGGCCAATCACGTGACGGACTACCAGGACGAGTGGGCCGCCACCCTGGCCGACCAGGACCGTCTGCAGCGCTTCGTCTCCTTCGTCAACGCCCCCGGCGTGCCGGACCCGAGCATCCGGTTCACCCCCGAGCGCGACCAGGTCAAGCCCGACCTCGGCGTGCTGGCCACCGCCGAGGACCTGCTCGCCACCCTCTCCGCCGACCTCCTGGAGATCCGATGACCACCGTCACCGCCACCGCCCGGGTCGAACTGCAGACCCCCGAGGGCTGGGTCGCGGTCTGCGACCGCGACCGCCTCACCCCGGGCCGGGGAGTCGCCGTCCTGCTCCCGGACGGCAGCCAGGCCGCGGTCTTCACCGACCGGCAGGGCACCCTCTACGCGGTCGCCAACCGGGACCCGTTCACCGGCGCCTACGTACTCTCCCGGGGCCTGCTCGGCTCCACCGCCGAGGGCCGGGTGTACGTCGCCTCGCCGCTGCTCAAGCAGCGGTTCGACCTCAGCACCGGCGAGTGCCTGGACGACCCGGCGGTCGCGATCGCCGTGCACACCGTCCGGCTGGGCTGAGCCCGCCTCAGACTCCGGTGGCCGTGGACAACGCCCTGATCCACGGCCACCGGGCCCGCCGTCACAGCGCCGCCGTCACAGCGCCGCCAGCACCGCCGCCGCCATCGCGCGCTGACCCGCCGCGTTCGGGTGCACCGGGGTGAGCCCCTCCGCCGGGAACGGCGGCTCGATCCACCGGGTGTCCGGCGCCGCGCACATGTCGTGCCCGGCCACCGTGGTGTCCACGTACTTGGCACCGGCCGCCGCCGCCCGGCGCTTCAGCTCCGCGTTCAGCTCCTCGGCCTTCCGGGTCAGATAGCTCACGTCGGCCGCGGCGGCCGCCCGCCCGAGCGTCTTGGCGCAGCCCGCCGGGTCGGCCGGGAAGAGCGCCGGGTAGCCGACCACCAGGACCTTCGCCGCCGGGGCCCGCCGCCCGGTCTCGGCCAGCACCGCGCCCAGCTTCTCCCCCGCCGTGGTGATCCGCCGGCTCACCTGGTCCGTCCCGTCGGCCGACTCGAAGGTCTTCCGGCAGCCCGACCCGGTCAGCCCGGCCATCGCGCAGCGGCTCAGCACGTCCAGGAAGCCGACGTCGTTGCCGCCGATCCCGACCGTCACCAGCTTGGTGCCCGCCGACAGCGCGTCCAGCTGCGGCTGGTTCGACCCGCCGCCGGACAGCTTCTGAGCCCCCGTCAGGTCGGCCGTGGTGGCCGAGCTGCAGCTGACGTCGGTGAACTCCGCCACCCCGAGCTGCTTCGCCACCAGCGCCGGGTAGTTGACCGCCGACCGGTGGCACCCGGCCGGATCCCCGGCCTGCGGCGCGATGCCGGGGCCCGACGTGTACGAATCCCCCAACGCCACGTACGGGCCGGCCACCGGCGGGACCGGGGAGACCTGGGCCGCGCCACAGCCGGTCAGCAGGGCCAAACCGAGCAGACCGGTCAGGACCTGCCGCACTACTCCGCGCCGCGCTCGTGCTCGGCCAGGAACTCCTCGAACCGGCGCCCGAGTTCGTCCGCCGACGGCAGGTCGCTGCTCTCCGCGAGCAGGCTCTCCCGGTCCCCGGCCCCGGCCACCGCGTCGTACTGGCTCTCCATGCCCCGGATCGCCGAGCTCAGCTCGCCGTCACCCTGGGCCAGCTGCTCCTCGATGTCCGCGTACACCTCGCCGACCCGGTCGCGCAGCTCGGTGCCGGGCAGCACCAGCCCGCTGGCGGACTGCACCGCCTCCAGGATCAGCACGGCGGCGGCGGGGTACGGCGAGCGCGCCACGTAGTGCGGCACGTGCACCGCGAAGCCCAGCACGTCGTGTCCCGACTCGGCGAGCCGGTACTCCAGCAACGCCTGGGCGCTGCCGGGCACCTGGGCCTGGTCGAACCACTTCGGGTACCCGGCGGCCAGGTCGAGCCGGGTGCCGTGCGGGGTGAGGCCGACCGGGCGGGTGTGCGGGACACCCATCGGGATGCCGTGGAAGTCGACCGCGAGGCGCACCTCGAAGCGGTCCACCAACTCCCGTACGGCGGCCGCGAACAGCTCCCACTCGGTGTCCGGCTCCGGGCCGGTGATCAGCAGGAACGGGGTGCCCACCGCGTCCCGGACCAGCTGGAGCAGGATCTCCGGCGGGTCGTACGAGGTCCAGCGCTCGCGGTCGAAGGTCATCGCGGGGCGCCGGGCCCGGTAGTCCACCAGGCGGTCGTGGTCGAACCGGGCGACCACCTGCGGGGAGCCCTGCTCCAGCAGGTGGGTGACCACCTGCCCGCCGGCCTCACCGGCGTCCATGAAGCCCTCGAAGTGGTACAGCAGCACCAGCCCGGCGGCGTCCGGACCGGCCTCGGCCTTCGCGGCGGCCAACGCGTCCACGCCCTGCTGCTCCAGCCGGTACAGCTCCTTGGCATCACGCACCGCGCACCCAACCCCGTCCGTCTAGTCGTTCGTCTCGTCGCTCAGTCCAGCACGCCCCGCACCGTCGGCATTCCCACTCTGCCGGGCCGCGGGTGTACGCGCGTGGCGAACGTCCGAGAATCATCGCATCCCCGTACGAAACCGCAGGTGAGGGACCTGCCGAGGAGCGCGGGGCGGCCGCGACGGCGCGGGCCCGCAGACTGCGCGCCACGGATGACGCGCCGCGAAGTGACGCACCGCCCTCGGACGGGTATGGTCCTCTCGCTGCCTCGCATCGCCGCGTCGTCGTCACGTCGTTCGTCACGCCGTCGTCACGCCCCGGCCCGGTGCGGTCAGCCACCCCCACACCGCACCTTGCCTTCACTTGGCCGCCTGTTTCTCTTCGCGCTCTCGTACCTCTCTCGGCCATCTCGCGGACGCACACTGTCCCCTCGCTCATCCCTCGCCGGACCGGCCCCGTGGTTCCGTGTCCGCTCCGGCACCGCGCTGCCCGGCTCCGGGCTGTCGCCGTCCCTCCGTACCGCCGGGTCCCTCCGGCGTACGCCGAGGCCGGTGGCGGGCCCTGGGACGGGGCGAAAAGTCCCTTGCCCGAGCGCCGCACCACGGTGCCCGGGCTCCTACGACTGCCGAAGGACCGAAGGTTCCGTGCCCGTACCCGTCACCCTCATCGGCCGCACCGTGCGGCTGGAGCCTCTCGCCGAGCACCACGCCGAGGCACTCGCCGACGCCGGCGCCGAGGACCGTACGACCTACGCCTTCACGCCCGTCCCGCACGGCCTGGAAGCCGCCCGGGACTACATCGGGCGGGCGCTCGCCGACCAGGCCGTCGGACGGTCCCTCCCGTTCGCCACCGTCGCGGTGGCGGACAACCGGGTGGTGGGCTCCACCCGGTTCCTGGAACTCGACTACTGGCAGGGCCCGGTGGTCTGGCCGCCGACCCCCGGCGTGCCGTACGGCGACCCGGCCAGTGCCGTCCCGGACGCGGCCGAGATCGGCGCCACCTGGCTGTCCGCCCGGGCCCAGGGCACCGGGATCAACACCGAGGCCAAGCTGCTGATGCTCCGGTACGCCTTCGAGCAGTGGCGGGTGCGCCGGATCTCGCTCCGGGCCGACGCGCGCAACCTGCGCTCGCGGTCCGCGATCGAGCGGCTCGGCGCCACCTCCGAGGGCGTCCGCCGGGCCCACTCGCGCGGCCTGGACGGGGTGGTCCGGTCGACCGCCTTCTACTCGATCCTGGACGAGGAGTGGCCCGCCGTCCGCGACATCGTCGAACTGCGGATCGCCGCCGCCACCTCACCGAGCGCACCGGACCGGACCGTCCCGGCGGAGTGCCTCCGGCACGGTGCGCCGCTGATCACCGCCTGATCATTTGCTGGTGCGCCGACGGGCCAGCTCCCGGGTCTTCTCCGGGAGCTCGGCCACGTCCACCAGCTTCGGCAGCAGTTCGGGCTCGGTGGTCAGGGCCCGGAAGGTCTCGGCGACGGTGAGGTCGTGCGCCGGCCGGTACTCGACGGTGATCCCGTCCCCGGCCCGGATCACGCCGGGCTCCAGCACCCGCAGGTAGGCCCCGGGCAGCGCACGCTGGGTGAACCGCTTCACCCAGCGCTGCTCGACCAGCCAGTCGGCGAAGGTCGAGCACGGCACCCGGGGCACCGTCACCTCCAGCAGCAGCTGCTCCCCGACCCGCCAGCGCTCCCCGATCAGCGCGTCGTCCACCGCGATCCCCCGGGTCGTCAGGTTCTCCCCGAAGCACCCGTCGGTCAGCTCCCGCCCGAGCTCCTTCTCCCACTCGTCGAGCGCCTCCCTGGCGTACGCGTACACCGCCTGCAGATCACCCCCGTGGTTCGCACCGTCGAAGATCGCATCCCCGGCCAGCCCGGACCCAACCTCCCCCGGGGCCCGCACCTCCACCGGCTGATCGGTCGGCCGCTTGTCGATTCCGGTACTCCCGGCCTCCGGCTTCGCCGGGTTCGGTCGCGGGTGGGCAAGGTTCACTGAGCGCAGATATCCCATGCGCGGCAGCGTACGACCGCCCTCGGCCCACCCGCAGCCCGATTACCGCGCCCCGGCCCAGGCGGGCAGCGGTTCGACGGCGGCCAGCCAGGCGGCCGGGATACCGGCTGTGCCGGTGTGCGCGGCCACGACGCCGCCGACGATCGCGGCCGTGGTGTCCACATCGCCGCCGGCCCACACGGTCTCCCAGAGCGCGGCCTCGAAGTCGCCCAGGTTCCGCGCCGCCGCCCAGAGCGCGAACGGCACGGTGTCGGCGGCACTGGTCCGGCTCCCGTTGCCGAGCACCTGCGCGGCCGTACGGTGGTCGGGCTCGCCCAGCAGCGCGATCGCCTCACCGATCCCGGCGTGCACCGCCCCGGGCGGCGTCAGGCCCCGCACATCCGTCAGAAACCGTACGGGGGTGGTGGGTTCGACCCTGGCCCGGACCGCGTAGGCGGCGGCCACCGCAACGGCGACCGCCCCCGCCACGCCCTGCGGATGGGTATGGGTCACCACGGCACTGACCGTCGCGGGCCCGACCACGGCGGCCGGGTCGGCGCCGAAGGCCGCCCCGAGCGGAGCGACCCGCATCGCGGCACCGTTGCCGAACGAACCCTGCCCGTCGAACAACCCGGCGGCCAGCGCCCGGGCGTCCCCACCCTCCCGGATCAGCCGCAACAGCCGGTTGGCGGCCGGGCCGTAGCCCCGGTCGAAGTCGTGCCGCCGAGCAAAGGAGTGGATGAGGTCGGAGCTGTCCAGCGCCCCGCGCTCGGTCCAGCAGGCGTACACCGAACAGGCCATCTCGGTGTCGTCGGTCCACGGCCACGGTGCGGGCGGGAGCTGACGGTCGTTCAGGTACGGGCGGTTGGCGGGGACGAAGAACTGGGCGCCGAAGGCGTCGCCGACAGAGAGGCCCTGCAGGGCCTGGTAGGAGGGAGTCATTGCCACCGATCCTGCCAGGCCCCGAGCTCAGCGGTCGAGGAATTCCCGGACGGCGTGGACGAAGTCGGCCGACTCGCCGACCCACGGGAAGTGGCCGATCGCGGGCAGGACGGCGGACTCGCCGGCCGGGAAGGCGGCGGCGATCCGGGCCGCGAAGGCCGGGTTCGGGCTGCCGTCGTACGCGCCCGCGAGCACCAGGACCGGCGCGGTCAGCGAAGCGAGCGCCGCCCCGGTGACCGAAGGGTCGAAGGCGCCGTCCGCGTAGTAGAGCCCGACGAGTTCGGGGTGCGCCTGGACGGCCCGCTGGGCGACGTGCTCCTGTTCGGCGGCGCCCCAGCGGCCGTAGATCAGCGGGGCGAACCCCGCGAAGTCGAAGACGCCCTGCTTGGTGGCCTCCAGGGCCGCCAGTGCGGCGGGGTGCCAGGGCTCACCGGCCGTCAGCGCGGCGGCCTCGGCCCGGTCGTCCGGCTCCTCGCCGAGCCCGAGCGAGCCCGCTGCCGGGGTGACCAGCACCAGCCGGGAGATCCGCTCGGGGTACCGGGCGGCGTACAGCACGGCCAGGTCACCGGCGGCGGAGTGGGCGAGCAGGTCGAAGGTGTCCAGGCCGAGGTGCTCGCGGAGCGCCTCGACGTCGTCGACCTGGCGGTCACAGCGGTAGCTCGCCGGGTCGGCGGGCACGGCGGAGTCCCCGGTGCCGCGCAGGTCGAGCCGGATCAGGGTGCGGTGGGCGTCGAGACCGCCCAGGTCGCCGAAGTACGCGGAATCGCGCATCGGGCCACCGGGCAGGCAGACCAGCGGGGCGCCCTGGCCGGAGCGGTGGTAGCTGAGCGACGTCCCGTCAGGGGCGGAGAAGTTCGACATGTACGGGATCATCTCCGCCCCCGGGCCTGTGGGCAAGGTGGTTTGAGCCCTGGTCAGGCCGTCAGCCGGTGCAGATCCGGCTCGCCTTGACGGTCTCGAAGTTGGCCTTGAAGGCGTCGTGGACCGCGCTGTTACTGATCTTCAGCAGGGTCTCGTCGTTGGACCGCAGGTTGGGGAAGGTGTAGTTGTGACTCCCGGTGAAGACCACCTTGCTCCCGGCGACGTCCCGGTAAGTCCCCTCGACCAGCAGGTACTTGGAGTGCACACCGACCCGCCGGGTGGTGCCGTCCGCGTTGTCGGCGTGGCCGAAGCAGGTCGCGAAGTGGTCGATGGCGCCGGGTGCGCCGAGCTTCTCGCGGACGGCGTCGCCGAGCGTCTTGCCCTTGGTCTCCGGGTCGACCTCGTCGTGCTGGACCACCTCGACCTGGCAGCCCTCGCTCTTGAGCCTGGTCAGCGAGTCGGCGACCTGCGGCCGGGTGAAGGCGTACATCGCCACCCGGACCTGGGTCTTCGGCCCCTGCTTGGGACAGGAGACGTTGGAGAGCAGCGAGACGACGGTGTCGGTGTCCGGGTCGGTCTTGTAGGTGCCGCCGGTCTCGTGGCGCGGGAAGAAGTACGTCTTGTACGCGCCCACGTCCTCGGTCCGGTAGTAGTTGTCGTTCCCGTTCCAGGTCTTACCCATCGTCCGCAGGTCCTGGAAGTACCCGGCGTAGGACGCGTAGAGCTTGGCGTCCGGGATGGTGACGGCGTTGTTGTAGTAGGTGACGTTCTTGGTGCCGGTGAGGTTGGCCGAGGTCTGGAAGACCACGTTCGGGGTGGAGCCGACCTTCGAGAACAGGAAGAACTTGTTGTGGTTGATCGGGACGCCCCCGTCGTCGTCACCGTTCAGGTCCCGGTCACCGATGCAGGCCCGGGTCGCCGGGCAGGTCATCACCCAGGAGCCTTCGGAGAACACGGCGCCGCCGAGGCCGAGTTCGGGGTGGTTGACCGGGTCCATCCCGTCCCTGAGGTGCTCGAACTCCCCGCCCTCCGCGGTGTTGTCGGACTGGTGGTCCAGGATGACCATGACCTTGACGCCGTTCTTCTTCGCCTCCAGCAGGGCGTTCCGGACGGCGTCGTCGGTGAACAGGAACACGGTGCCGCGGATCTCCTCCCCGGGCGGCGTGCGCTTGATCAGCGAGATCAGCTGGTCCCGGATCGCGTTCATCCGGCTGCTGGTCCCGATCGGGTCGTTGAAGGTCGTGCTGAGCGTGACGGCGTCCTCGGCGGCCGCCGCCGTGCCGGGCACGCCGAGCAGCGACACCCCCAGTGCCAGGACGGCCGCCATCGCGGTGCGACGGATGCGCATGATTCCCCCTCGAATCAATAACGATCTTGTTCGAGGGGACAATCTAGCGGTCGGCGCCGGCCGCCTCCGCGGCGGCGGCCGCCAGCTGCTGAAGTGCCGTCAGGTGTCCGGCCAGCGCGGCCCGGCCGGCCCGGGTGGCGGCCAGCCAGGTGCGCGGGCGCTTGCCCACGTACCCCTTCTTGGCCTTGACGTAGCCGAGCTCCTCCAGGGTGGCGGCGGTCTTGCTCAGCACCGAGTCGGAGACCTGGCAGTAGTCCCGCACCGCGCCGAACTCGGCCTCCTGACACCCGCTCAGGAAGGCCAGCACCGTCAGCCGGGTGGGGTGGTGCAGGTTCGGGTCCAGTTCGGTCACCGGGCCTGCTCCAGCTCGCGGCGGATCTGCCGGTTGACCTGGAGCATGGCCAGCCAGAACGCCCCACCGGCGGTGGCGCCCGCCACCAGGCCGACCGGCAGCATCGGCAGCCCGCCCCACCAGCCCAGGCCGCCGACCGTCAGATAGGCCGCGGCGATCACCAGCACGGTGACCACCGCCAGCTTGGCGACACCCGGCCGCGGCCGCTGGGCCACCCCGCTGGACCGGGCGGCGATCGCGGCCAGCATCCCGATCAGCGGGGCCGCCATCGCGCAGCCGACGATCCGCAGCCACTCCACCTCGAACTGGATCGCGGCCCCGACGAGCACCCCCTGCACCAGGAAGACGGCACCGATCCCCGGCCCGTACCAGTCGGGCAGCGGTATCGGCCGCTCGGCGGCGGCGGTGGCCCGGCCGGCCAGTGCGAGTGCTTCGGCAGGCGTGAGCGGCTTGTCCATGGAATCCCCCTCGGATCGGCAAGTGGTTCCATGATGACACTTACTTTCCTGATTGGAAAGTAGTTTCTCAGCAGCGCGCGTCGATCTCCTCGAAGCTGTCGTAGTGGTCCGCCGTCCAGTACTGCTCCCCCACCGACCCGGTGACGATCCGTCGGGCGCCCCGGGTCGGCGAGCCCGGGGTGACCACGGTGTACTCGTGGTAGTAGTCGCCCTTCATCCGGGGCAGCCGGCCCTCGCGGTTCTCGAAGACGATCCCGTCCGAGCGGTAGGGGTACGGGCCGCCTTTGGCGATCAGCGCGAGGGTGTCCCTGGCCTGGACCGGGAGCTTGGTCCGGCAGACATCGGCGTACGCGGCGCTGGTCGGCACCCAGCCGGAGGCCGGCGCGGCGGCGTCCCCGCCACCGCCACAGCCGGACAGCCCGAGAGCCAGTAGCAGGACGACGAACAGGCGGCGTTTCATCCGCCCAGCATCCCGCCCCGCCCGCCCTGCAAGCGGACAAAACGCCGCCGGGGCGGGTACGGACGCCATTGTCCGTACCCGCCCCGGCTGCTTACGTACGGCGGCTCTCCTGCGCCGAGCTCCGCCGTACGCCCCTCCCCGTTGGAGGGGGTGCGGTCAGCGATGGGACCGCGCTGATCAGGGATCAGCGCGAGTCGCTGCCCGCGGTCTCGAGGGCGGCGCGGCCTGCCTCCAGGCGCGCCACCGGAATCCGGAAGGGGGAGCAGGACACGTAGTCCAGACCCACCTCGTGGAAGAAGTGCACCGACTCCGGGTCGCCGCCGTGCTCGCCGCAGACGCCGAGCTTGAGGTCGGGGCGGGTGGCCCGGCCGGCCTCGACGGCGTGCTTGACCAGCGCGCCGACGCCGTCCCGGTCGATGGTCTCGAACGGGCTGACCCCGAAGATGCCCTTCTCCAGGTAGGCCGTGAAGAACGAGGCCTCCACGTCGTCCCGGGAGAAGCCCCAGACGGTCTGGGTCAGGTCGTTGGTGCCGAACGAGAAGAACTCGGCGGCCTCGGCGATCTGACCGGCGGTCAGCGCCGCACGCGGCAGCTCGATCATCGTGCCCAGCTTGATGTCCAGCGACACCCCGGTGGAGGAGGCCACCTCGGCGAGTACCCGCTCGCACTCGTCCCGGACCAGCTCCAGCTCCTGCACGGTGCCGACCAGCGGGATCATCACCTCGGGGCGCGGGTCGCCGCCGGCCAGCTTGCGCTCGGCCGCCGCCTCCGCGATCGCCCGGACCTGCATCCCGAACAGGCCGGGGATGACCAGGCCGAGCCGGACGCCGCGCAGACCCAGCATCGGGTTCTGCTCGTGCAGCTTGTGCACCGCCTGGAGCAGTCGCAGGTCGTTCTCGTTCGGGTCCTTGCGGGCCTCGGCGAGGGCGACGCGCACCGACAGCTCGGTGATGTCCGGCAGGAACTCGTGCAGCGGCGGGTCGAGCAGACGCACCGTCACCGGGAGCCCGTCCATCGACTGGAACAGCTCCAGGAAGTCACCCTTCTGCAGCGGCATCAGGGTGGAGAGCGCGAGCTCCCGGTCCTTGTCGTTGTCCGCCAGGATCAGGTGCTCGACCTCCTTGCGGCGCTCCTCACCGAGGAACATGTGCTCGGTGCGGCACAGGCCGATGCCCTGCGCGCCGTACCGGCGGGCACGGTTGGCGTCCTCGGCGTTGTCGGCGTTGGCGCGGACCGCGAGCCGGCGGCGGACGTCGGCGTGCGACATCAGCCGGTGCACGGCCTGCACCAGGCCGCCCTGGACGTCGGCGCCCGCGTGCAGGGTGCCCTCGAAGTACTCCACCACCGGGGACGGCAGCACCGGTACCTCGCCGAGGTAGACCCGGCCGTTCGCCCCGTCGATCGAGACCAGGTCGCCCTCCTCGATCACCAGGCCGTCGGAGGTGGTCATCCGGCGGCGCTTGGTGTCGACCTCGAGCTCCTCGGCGCCGCAGACACAGGTCTTGCCCATGCCGCGGGCCACCACGGCCGCGTGCGAGGTCTTGCCGCCGCGCGAGGTCAGGATGCCCTCGGCCGCGATCATGCCCTCGAGGTCGTCCGGGTTGGTCTCCCGGCGGACCAGGATCACCTTCTCGCCGGAGCGGGACCACTTGACCGCGGTGTAGGAGTCGAAGACCACCTTGCCGACCGCGGCACCGGGCGAGGCCGCGATGCCCCAGGAGATCTGCTTGGACTCGGCGTTCGGCGCGAACCGCGGGAACATCAGCTGGGAGAGCTGACCGCCCGTCACCCGGTGCAGCGCCTCGTCCAGGTCGATCAGGCCCTGGTCGACCAGCTGGACGGCGATCCGGAACGCGGCGGCGGCGGTGCGCTTGCCGATCCGGGTCTGCAGCATCCAGAGCTTGCCGCGCTCGATGGTGAACTCGATGTCGCACAGGTCGCGGTAGTGCAGTTCGAGCTTCTGCATGATCGCCATCAGCTCGTCGTACGACTTCTTGTCGAGCTGCTCCAGGTCGGCCAGCTGGAGGGTGTTGCGGATGCCCGCCACCACGTCCTCGCCCTGGGCGTTGGAGAGGTAGTCGCCGTAGACGCCGACCGCACCGGTGGAGGGGTCGCGGGTGAACGCGACACCGGTGCCGGAGTCCTCGCCGAGGTTGCCGAAGACCATCGAGCAGACGTTGACCGCCGTGCCAAGGTCGTTCGGGATGCGCTCCTGGCGGCGGTAGAGCCGGGCCCGATCGCCGTTCCAGGAGTGGAAGACGGCGTGGATCGCCAGGTCCATCTGCTCGCGCGGCTCCTGCGGGAACTCCCGGCCGGTCTCGCGGAGCACGATGCCCTTGAAGGTCTCCACCAGCACCTTGAGGTCCTCGGCGGTCAGGTCGAGGTCGTTCTCGGTGCCCTTGGCCTGCTTGGCCTCGTCCAGGGCCTCCTCGAACAGCTCGCCGTCGACGCCCAGCACGGTCTTGCCGAACATCTGGACCAGCCGGCGGTACGAGTCCCAGGCGAACCGCTCGTTGCCGGACTGCGCGACCAGGCCGAGCACCGAGGCGTCGGAGAGGCCGATGTTCAGGACGGTGTCCATCATGCCGGGCATGGAGAACTTGGCCCCGGAGCGGACCGACACCAGCAGCGGGTTGTCGGCCTGGCCGAGCTGCTTGCCCATCTCGGCTTCGAGGGACTCCAGGTGGCTGCTGATCTCCCGGTGCAGCGATGAGGGCTCGCTGCCGGTCTCCAGGAAGACCTTGCAGGCCTCGGTGGTGATGGTGAACCCCGGAGGGACGGGGAGACCCAGGTTGGTCATCTCGGCGAGGTTCGCACCCTTGCCGCCAAGAAGGTCCTTGAGGTCCTTGTTTCCTTCGGTGAAGGAGTAAACAAACTTCTGCTCGGACGGCACGGGTCGTCTCCTCGCACACGGTTGCCCTGACGCCGGAGAACATACCCATTTCGAAGGCGCTGCCGCGCCCCCAACAGGCCCAACATGCCTGGGGGTGGCAGCCGACCCGACAGATCGAATGCCCGCCCAGGCGTTCACCTCTGTTGTTGAAATCGTCCGGCTGACGCTAGCAATGCTTCAAGTATTGAACGCAATGAAACGTGAAGATCACACGAACCGGACGGAGAGTAGCGGCAGATCGTCTGCCGTGTTGCCCCGGCTTGATTTCCTGCAGCCAGTCCGGCGGTTCGGTGCCCGGGCCCTTCGGGAAGCGTTCCACCCCTCCGGAGCCCGCCCGGCCCACCTGACCGGCCGTCAGGGCCACGGTATGTGGCCAGCGTCACGAGCGCATCTCAGCCGTCGGCCGTACGCCGAACGGACGGTCGGTGACCCTATGTCTACTCATGACTCCACTGTGTCACCAAAATCTGCCACAAAGGAGCCCTCTTGGCCAGGTTGTCCAAGAGGGCTCGGCCGGGGCGGCCTGTGCGCCTTCGCGGCCCATTTGGCCACTCCGTAGTGGTCAGCCGCCGGAAGTGTCCGATTCGGCGTCCGCACTAGGGATGGCGCAGTCGTACGGATCGTCCAACCAGCCCTCGGGGAGTACCACCCGGTTGTTGCCGCTGGTCCGGCCGCGCGGACCGTCGGCGCTCTCCGGCCAGAGCTGGGTCTGCTCGACCTGGGCCAGCGTCTCGGTGAGTTCGGCCAGTGAACTCGACATCGCCAGCTTCACCCGGAGCTCGGAGCCGACCGAGAAGCCCTTGGTGTACCAGGCGACGTGCTTGCGGAAGTCGACCACACCGCGCGTCTCGTCGCCCATCCACTCGCCCAGCAGCTCGGCGTGCCGCACCATCGCGCGGGCCACGTCGGCGAAGGCCGGCCGGGCGTAGTCGACCTCGCCCTCGAAGATCTGCACCAGGTCCTTGAACAGCCACGGCCGCCCCAGGCAGCCGCGCCCGACCACCACGCCGTCGCAGCCGGTCTCGCGCATCATCCGGATCGCGTCCTCGGCCGCCCAGATGTCCCCGTTGCCGAGCACCGGCACGTGCGCCGGGACGGACTCGCGCAGCCGGGCGATCGCCGACCAGTCGGCGGTGCCGCCGTAGTGCTGGGCGGCGGTCCGGCCGTGCAGCGCGATCGCCGACACCCCCTCCTCGGCACCGATCCGCCCGGCGTCCAGGTAGGTCAGGTGCTCGTCGTTGATGCCCTTGCGCATCTTCATGGTGACCGGCAGGTCACCCGCGTTGGCCACCGCCTCGCGGAGGATCTCGCGCAGCAGGTTCCGCTTGTACGGCAGCGCCGAGCCGCCGCCCTTGCGGGTCACCTTGGGCACCGGGCAGCCGAAGTTGAGGTCGATGTGGTCGGCCAGGCCCTCGGCCGCGATCATCTTGGCCGCCTTGCCGACGGTGACCGGGTCCACCCCGTACAGCTGGATCGAGCGCGGCTTCTCGCTCGGGTCGAAGTGGATCAGCTGCATGGTCTTGGCGTTCCGCTCGACCAGTGCCCGGGTGGTGATCATCTCGCTCACGTACAGGCCCTTGCCGCCGCTCTGCTCCCGGCACAGGGTGCGAAACGGGGCGTTGGTGATCCCGGCCATCGGCGCCAGCACCACGGGCGGCCAGACCTCCATCGGCCCGATGTTCAACGGCTTGAACTCGGGCGTCGGTGCAACGGGCGTGGTCGTCATGGCGCGGCAGGTCCTCGGTGGTCGGCGGACGGACTCTTCATTGTCCCCCACTCGGCTCAGCGTCCAGCCGCAGCAGCTTCTCCCGGCTCTCCTGGTCGCGCGGCGTGTAGGTCACCAGCCGGCTGCCGGGCCGGGGGCCGAGCCAGAGACTGGTGTACTCGAACCGGATCAGCCCGGCCTCGGGGACCAGGAACCGCTTGACCCCGTTGCCCGCCGCCGCGACCTCGTGGCGGCCCCACAGCTCCTCGAAGTCCGGCGAGGCGGTGCGCAGCCGGTGCAGCAGCGTCTTCCAGGCCGGTTCGGCCCCGTGGTCGGCCATCGCGGCCCGGAACCGGGCGACCATTCCCTGCCGGTCCGTGTCCTGGTCCACCAGCCGCTGAGCGAAGGTGCCGCCCGTGAAGACCAGCCACATCAGGTTGCGCTCCTCGAACGGGAGCTCCTCCAGATCACCGGCCAGCCAGTGGTAGGAGCGGTTGAAGGCCAGCACGTCGTACCTGCTGTTGATCACCGCCGCCGGGTAGGGCGCCAGCTGCTCCAGCAGCAGCCGGACCGCCGGGGTGACGGTCGGGCACTCCGGCCGCGCCACCGGGTCCTCGCTGCCCGCCAGCACGAACAGGTGGCTCCGCTCGGTCGGGTCGAGCTGCAGCGCCCGGGCCACCGCGTCCAGCACCTGGGCCGAGACCTGGATGTCGCGGCCCTGCTCCAGCCAGGTGTACCAGGTGACCCCGACCGCCGAGAGCAGCGCAACCTCCTCCCGGCGCAGCCCCGGCGTCCGGCGCCGGCCGACCACCGGGAGGCCGACCTGCTCGGGGGAGATCCGTTCGCGGCGGCTGCGCAGGAAGGCGGCCAGTTCGGTGCGGGCGGTGGTGGTCGTGGTCATGGGTACCAGCATGCCGGTGGTCTTCTCCTGTTGCCAGGTGCTGCTGGTACCAGGATAAAGACCATCTGGTACCCGGCTCGGCCCGGCGCCAGAGTAGCGGACGTGACTCAGCAACTGACGCTCCCCCAGCTCGCACCGTCCCGTTCCCTGCTCTCCACCGCCGGGCTCGCCACCGTCCTGCTCGGGGCCTTCCTCCCCTCGCTGGACTTCTTCGTCGTCAACGTCGCCCTGCCCACCATCGAGCACGACCTCAGCGCCGGGCCCGCCGTGCTGGAGCTGATCGCCGCCGGGTACGGGATCTCGTTCGCCGTCCTGCTGGTGCTCGGCGGCCGCCTCGGCGACGCGATCGGCCGCCGCCGGCTCTTCCTGTACGGCGCGGTCGCCTTCGCGCTCACCTCGCTGGTCTGCGGCCTGGCCCCGGACGCCTGGAGCCTGGTGGCCGGACGGGCCGCCCAGGGTGCGGCCGCCGCCCTGCTGATCCCACAGGTGCTCGGCACCATCACCGCCGCCACCGACGGCCACCGCCGGGCCCGGGCGCTCAGCGTGTACGGCGCGGCGGGCGGGGTGGCGGTGGTGGCCGGCCAGGTGCTCGGCGGGCTGCTGGTCGCCGCCGACCTGTTCGGTACCGGCTGGCGCTCGGTCTTCCTGCTGAACGTCCCGTTCGCGCTGCTGGCCGCCCTGCTGGCGCTCCGTCACGTCCCGGAGAGCCGCGCCGACCGGGCCACCGGGGTCGACCTGCCCGGCACCGCGCTGCTCACCCTCGCCCTGCTCGCGCTGTTCGTCCCGCTGACCGAGGGGCGGGCGCTCGGGTGGCCGGTGTGGTGCCGGCTGCTGCTGGCCGCCTTCCCCTTCCTCGCCTGGGCCTTCGTCCGGGTCGAGCTGCGCACCGAGCGGGCCGGAGCCGTACCGCTGCTGCCCTTCTCGCTGCTCCGGCTCCCCGAGATGCGGCGCGGCCTCGGCATCGCACTCCCCTACTTCACCGGCTTCGGCGGCTTCATGTTCGTGATCGCCGTCCTGCTCCAACAGGGCCTCGGCCTCGGCCCGGTGCCGGCGGGCTGGACGCTGGTCCCGATGGCCGTCGGCTACTTCTGCGCCTCGCTCGCCGGCCCCCGGCTGGTCGGCCGGTTCGGCAGCCGGGTGATCACGGCCGGAGCGGTGGTCCAGGCCCTCGGCCTCACCACCCTCGCCGCCACCGCCCTGACCACCGACCTCACCCCGCTCCGGATGCTCCCCGGCATCGCCCTCGCGGGCATCGGCCAGGGCCTGATCGGCACCCCCCTCTTCCGGGTCGTCCTCTCCCGCATCCCCACCACCCGAGCCGGCGTCGGCAGCGGCGTCCTCGCCACCACCCAACAGTCCAGCCTCGCCCTGGGCGTGGCCACCCTCGGCACCCTCTACCTCGCGCTGGCCCCCGCCCTCGGCTTCGGCCGGGCGCTGGCGGTGGTGCTCGGGGTGCAGACCTGCGGGTCGGTGGCGATCCTGCTGCTCAGCCTGCGGCTGCCGCGCTCGGTGGCCTGAGAGGCAGGATGAAGGGCATGAGCGAGCCCACCCAGACGTACTCGATCACCATGTCCCGAGAGATCGCCGAGGCCGCACGGGCTCGCAGCGGCCCAGCCGGGCTCTCCGCATACGTCGTGGCAGCGGTCGCCCGTCAGATCGAACGGGACAACCTCAGCGAGCTCATCGCGGTCGCGGAGGCCGAGCACGGCCCCATCACGGCGGAGGAGATCCAGCGAAACCGCGCCCGCCTGGGGCGTTCACGTGAGGAGCAGAACGACCCGGGAACGGGCGGGGCCTGAGTCACGGCTGTGTCGTGCCCGCGGGCACCCCGAGGACCTCACTGCCCTGTGCGGCGATCGCATCACGGTGATCAAAGTCTGAAGCCTGCCCGACCACGCACCTTGGCGATCCTCCAGCGCTCCGGTCAATCGGCCGGCTGCGGCTCCCTGGGCACCCGGGCCAGTGCGGCCCGGACGGCCGAGGCGAGGTCCGGAACGTTCACGCCCAGCCTCTGCAACAGGTCCGCGGTTTCGGCGAGCGGGCGTCCGACCTCCTGGGCGATCGCGAGCAGCTGGACGAGGCGCATCGGCGGCTGGAAGACGGTCGGCAGCTGTTCCACCTTCGTGCTGAGGAGTCCCAGGGCTTCCCGTTCCGTAAGCCCCTCGGGAAGTTCCGTGTGCGAGAGCGGAATACCGTAGGAGCGCAAGCGCGCCACGACCTCGTCAAGTGGCACGGCAAGCCCACGGGCTACCAGGATGACCCGGAAGAGCGGCACGGTCTGGCCGACAGTCAGGCCGGAGTGCCAGTTCGCCCCCAGCCGGGGAGTGGAACTGTCTGCCAGCAGGTCGTCGTCCAGGGAAGTCGGGTACTGCGGCACTCGCAGCTCGACCCGAATCCCGTAGACGGCAAGCCTTTCGATCACGTGCGCGAGCGACTGGCCCGACCCCTGTGCCAGTGCGAACAGCTCCCCGTAGCCAGGCACCTTGTCCGCCGGGATCGGCCCGAACTGGTCTGTGCCGGAGAGGAGACGGAGGTCATCATCCTGCTCCGGGCCGGTTGGCACAGGAGGCAGAAGAAATCCCAACCGCCGGTACTCGTCGACCACTTCGTCATACGGGAGACGCCATTCACGCTGAGCTGCGAGCAGCTGCGCGGGTGACAACATCCTGCCGAGGCTCAACCAGGGACCGTGGCCGGTGCAGCCGAGGCTCAGCCACTTCAGCATCTCCTCGTCCAAGGCCACGGGAAAGCCGAACTCCTCGACCGTCACCCGAAATGCCTCCAGTCGCCGCCGGACCTCGGCCGGGGAAAGGCCGGTCCGCAGCGATGCCTGCACGACGTGACCGGGTTCCACCGGCTGGTCGAACCGAATCGGGAATCCCCCCGAGCTGTCGCAGTTGATGCAGAGGATCCGCCGGTCCTGCTCGTCCGGCACCTCGGACAGCCAACCGCCGGATTCCCTCCGCTCCTCGGCCCGAGCGATTCCCCCCGCCTGACGGACCAGGAAGGTCCAGGGCAGCACCCCACCCGGGAATCGGTACGCTCTGTGGGCCCTCTCGATCGCGGCCTTGACAGCAGGGGCGAACACCCGCCCGGGTTCGTCAGGGAAGACTTCCGGGTCTCCCGTCCTCACCCCCAACAGGCGGCACCGGAGTGCGAGCTCGCGGGGACTCCGGCGGGTCAACACCGCGAGAACGTAGAGGTCGTTCTCCGACACCAACGGCTCATGGCTCAGCGGAATCAACTGCTCGTCAGACGGCCTGGCGGTGACAACTTCCCCCTGATCAGCCAGCTCGGCCACCAGGGAGGTCAGTTCGTCGAGCAACCGATGAGGCCCGGTGGCCATCAACCGCCACAGCAGAAATTGATCCGGCAGCAGCAGGGGGTACGGGGTTCCGTCAAACGCCCGGCCCTCCTCGCCCAGCAGCTTGCCGTCCGCCGGGAGGCGGCCGACGACCGCCTCCACAGCGGCGGACGGCGCCGCCTGCTCGGCCGCCGCCGTGGCGACGACGTCCGCGAGATACAGGCTGGCCTCGGCGAGCTTGCGCATCCACTCGAGTGTCAGGAACGAATCCGGCGCGCCGACCAGGACCGGAACCGCTTCGGCCAGCAGAACCTCCAGTTGCTCCGAGAGGTCGTCGAGGACCTGACTCCGGTCGACGGACAGCCGCCCAGGCGTGTGACGGCCGCTGAGACTGACCACAGCCCCTCGGAGATGACGCAAGGCCCAGCTCGACTCACCGAGTTCGACCCGCAGTCCGTCCACCAGTAGCGCACCACCTCGCTCACACCAGATCACCCGGGTGCCCTCCGGCCCTCCGGGCCACACCACTGTGCGGTTGGCTCCAGCCGAACTCTCCGCCCCGTCCGGCCCGAACGCGAACTGCATTTCCTCCACCCTTTCCAGCCGGAACGTGTCCGCCAGCACACCGGGCACCCACTTCGCCACCTCCTCGCCCCGGCGGACGGTGGTGGCGAACTCGGCGATCCCCAGCACCTGCCGCAGGGTGTCCGGTGCCGACCAGGAGCGCCACTCGGCCGCATCCCCGCGCAGGTAGAGCCGCACCCGGGTACCCGTCTCCCGGGCCGGCTCCGGCTGCTGCACGATGCGGAACAGATGCCCGGGGCCAAAGATCCGCGCCTCCACCACCGGCCCGGGCAGACCGTCCAGCCCCATCCGACAACTGGTCAGCCGGATCTCGTCGGCCAGCATGAAGTACGAGAACACCCCGATCCCGAACCGGCTGTTCGGGAACAGCTCCACCGGCGGGTCGAGCCGCTGCCACTCCGCCCGCTCCAGCAGGAAGTCGGGCTGCTCGGCAAAGCGGGCCCCGGCGTGCGAGAAGACCCCGCGCAATTCGGTCTCGCCCATCCCGATGCCGTTGTCGTGGCACTCCAGGTAGGCGCGGCCGTCTTCGTCCACCCCCTGGGTGAAGTCGATCCGCCCCTCGAAAGGGTGCACCGGCCGGCCGGTCCGTTCCAGGTACTCCGTCCTGGCTCGCCGGTAGCGGCAGGCGTCGAGGGCGTTCTGGTACAGCTCACGGACCGCCAGATCAGGATTCCGGTACAGCTGAGTCCCCGTCAACAGCTCGCGTACCCGGCGGTCGTCGAGCCGGAACCGTGCCCCGCTGCTGAACACGCCTTCCCTCGGCAGCACTCCGTCGGCCGACAGTCGCTTGGGCAACTGGGGCATCGGTTTGGTGATCCGCTCCGGAACCACCCGGCCGACCGCGTGCAGGAGCTCGTCCAGGCGGTCGACGTACTCCCGCAGAGCCTCGACCACGGCCTCGTGGTCGCACTCCGCCCTGAGCACCGGCAAGTCGGCATGACCGCCCCAGCTGGCCCGTTCGAGGGTGCGGACCAGCTCGGCCGGGCCGACCGGGTAAGGAATGCCGGTGTGCTCGACGATCGTGTCGGGCAGTGCGGCCAGTGGCAGGGCCGTCCCGTGCGCGAGTGCGAGCAACAGGCTCAGCCGCTGCTCGCGGACCCGCTGCCGCCCCGGTCCTGGCAGGACGTCGTCCGCCGCCAGCCGGGCCAGGTGCTCCGGACCGCAGACGTCCGGGCCTCGTCGCGTCCCGTGCAGCAGCTTGGCCAGCCGCCCGGCGTCGAGCGCCGCGGTGAGCGGCTGTTCCGGCTCGGCGACGGCATTCACCAGCTCGCCCAGCCCACGGTCGGTCTCCAGCCATCGCCGGAACAGCCACCACCCGATCACCGGCGCCGCCTCGGGCCGCAACTCGGCCCGGTGTACCAGAAGTTGGTACCCGCCGAGGAAGGACTCGTACGAGGACCGCGCCGCATCACGCTCGGCCCGAACGGTGAGCAGCTCGGGCCCGACGTCCAACGCCCCGGCCATCGAGGTCAGTTGCTGAACGGCATGGAGATAGGGGACGAGCACCAGCAGCCCGGCCTCCGCCGGGTACAGGTCCAGCGGCTCCCCCTCGCCCGGCTCGCCGAGCAGCCACTCCACCCGGTCGGCGAACCGCGCCGGGAAGCCGGGGTCGCGCCACGGGTCGGCCTTGAGCGCTGCCTCTGCCGCGTCGCGCAGGACGGCCAGCTTCCGGACGATCCCGACCGCGTGCTCCCGGTACGGTTCGCAGTCGCGCGGTGCCGTGTGTGCCCACACCCGTGACTGCCGGACCTGTCGGGCCCAGGGGTCCTCCTCGACCGGTGCCCCGGCCGACTGGAGCGAGACGTGCGCGTCGCCCCCGACCAGGAACACCGGCCCCTGGAACTGCCCGCCGTCGATCCTGTTCCCCACCTGTGTCACGCGCTGTCCTCCCCGGTCCCTCGTTCCCGAATTCTAGGAGGCGCACCGGTGCCTGTGAGCTGGAGTCACAGGATGATTGGCTGTCTGGCTGTCCGTCAGCACGGGGCAGAGGCTGAAGCCTCCGTGCAGGTGACACCGAAAGCAGTGATGCCCCATGACCAGCGTCTCCGAGGCGCCAACCGTGACCTTCGACCGCCTGCGCTATGCGGGTGTGTTCGTCTTGCTGTTCCTGTTCGGGACCGAGACGTTTCTGATCTCGCCGCTGTTGCCGACCATTGCCGAGTCGATCGCGGTCAGCGAGTCGGCGGCGGCCGCGAGCGTGACGGCGTACGTGCTGGTGTACGCGGTGTTCGCGCCGTTCCTCGGTCTGCTGAGTGACCGGTTCGGGCGGCGGCGGGCGTTGGTGGCGGGGACGGTGCTGTTCGTGCTGTCGAACGCCGGGGCGGCGCTGTCGAGTGATCTGACCACGCTGGTGCTCTCCCGGGGGCTGGCCGGGCTGGCGGCTGCGGCGGCCGGGCCGGCGATCTGGGCGCACATCGCCGAGACGGCGCCGGATGCGGTCCGGGGGCGGGCGCTCGGGCTCGGGATGGCGTTGTTCTCCACCGGGCAGGTGCTCGGGGTGCCGTTGGGTGGGCTGTTGGCGGGGGCCGCGGGGTGGCGGTCGGCGTTCTGGGCGCTGACGGTGGGGACGGCGGCGGCGCTGCCGCTGCTGCTGCGTCAGGTCCCGGCGCAGGACGGTGCGGACGCCGTCGGGGCCGCGCCGGGCGGGTCGGTCAAGGCGCTGCTGGCGGGCTGGGGTGACCCGGTGCTGCGGCGGGCGCTGCTGGTGAACACCGTGTTCAGTGCGGCCAACCTGGGGGCGTTCACCTTCCTCGGGGCGGTGCTGGTGCAGCGTTTCGACCTGTCGGTGGAGGCGCTGGGGCTGGTCGGCGTCCTGGTCGGCGCGGGCAGCATCGCCGGTTCGCTGCTGGGCGGTCGGCTCGGCGACCGGGCCAGGGCGGCCGGTCGGAACAACCTGCCACTGCTGGCGCTCTGGGGTGTCCTGCTGGCGGTCGGCATCGCGCTGACGGTGCGTGGTCCCGGGCTGGTGGTCGCGCTCGCCGGGGTGGTGGTCTGGTTCGTCGCCAGCGGCGGGTTCGTGACGGACCAGCAGACGCTGGCCGGCACCGTCGCGCCCGAACTGCGGGCCACCTCCAGCGCCTGGCTGACCTCCACCATGTACGCGGGGACCGGGCTCGGCGCCTGGGCAGTCGGCTCGTTCTCGGACGTCGGGGACGGCACCCTGCTGGTCGGCGCCGTCCTGGCGCTGGTCGCGGCGCTCGGCGGACTGCTGGTCAGCGCGGGCCTGCGGCGCAACTGAAGCAGCGGAACGGCAGCCGCCCGGGGCCACAGGCCCCGGGCGGCTGTTCGGCGTCAGCCCGCTTCGCGGGTGGGTACGGACCGCAGCGGGTGAGCGGCCAGCGAGGTCATCCGGGCCCGGTCCTCGGCACCGGCCGGGGTGAACAGGAGCACCAGCGCCGACGGGTCGTCCACCGGGTGGAACGAGGAGAGGGTGAGCCGGACCGGGCCGATCCCGGCGGGCTCCACCAGCACGGCCCGGGCGGTGAGTTCGGCCACCGAGTGGCAGCCCCACCAGTGCCGGAGCTCGGGCGCGTCCTCGTCCAGATGCCGGTAGACCTCGCCGGTGCGCGGGTCGGCGAGGGCGGGTCCGGCCTGGGCGCGGAAGTGCTGGAAGACGTTCATCGCCAGCGGCTCCCAGTCGTGCAGGACCGTCCGCAGCCGCTGGTCGGCGGCCATCAGCCACATCAGGTTCCGCCGGTCGGCGGGCACCGCCTCGGGCGGGCCCCAGAGCGCGGACCAGGGCGTGTTCCAGCCGAGCAGGTCGAAGTGCCGGTCGAGCAGCACCGCCGGGCTCAACGGCCAGGAGTCCAGCACGGGTTGGACGGCGGCGGCCAGGCCGCCGTCCACCGGGGCGGGACCGGCCGGCTCGTGGTAGCCGGCCAGCCGCATGGCGTGCCGCAGGCCGGCGGCGTCCAGTTGCAGGGCCCGGGTGACCGCCTCCAGGACCTGTCGGGAGGCGGTCACCCGGCCCTGCTCCAGCCAGGTGTACCAGGCCAGTCCGACCCCCGAGAGCGAGGCCACCTCCTCCCGCCGCAGGCCAGGGGTGCGGCGCCGGGCGGTGGATCTCAGACCGACGTCCGCGGGCTTGAGCTGCTCGCGGTGGGCCCGCAGGAAGGCGCCGAGTTCCTGGCTGACGAGGGGAGTTGACATGCTGTGAGCTCCTCGGGCGGATGGTTGTTCCGTCGTGCTCCAGCCTAGAGCGACTCAGACCTGGAGCGGCCTGAGCCGCCAGAGCCGGACGGGCATGTGGCTCACCCAGCCGAGTTCGTCCTGCCGCCGCTGCGCGGTCTCGCCGATCGCCCGGAAGAACTCGGCCCGCAGCGCGGGCGGCACCAGCCGGCTGTAGTAGTCGCCGAAGGTGGCGGCGTGGAAGTGCTCGTACTGGGTGGCGTCCTCGACGGTGACCACCGCGTCCCGCTCCAGGTACGAGTCCACCGTGAAGTACCGGGCCAGCAGCGCGTCGAGCTCCTCGGCCGGCCTGGTCCTGGTGCCGATCGGCAGCACCTCGCCGCGCTCGAACACCTTTGGTACGTCGGTGAGTTCGACACCGGTGGCGATCAGGGCGGCCCGCACCAGCTCGTCCTCGCCGCCGAGCCCGAACGCGTCCCGGGCCGGGTGGTAGGTGGTGAGCAGGAAGCTGCCGTCGGGGGTGAGCCGGTCGGCCACCCAGGAGAAGATCCGGTCCTCCACGGGGTACAGCCAGTGCAGGACGGAGGTCATGGTGACCACGTCGGCCTTCAGCGGCAGTGGCTGCGGGTCCGTCAGATCGGCCTGGTGCAGGGCGGTCCGGCCGGGGAAGCGGCTCAGCCGCTCGGCGGCCTCGGCGATCCGGTGCTCGGAGCGCTCCAGGCCGACGGCGAGCCGCAGGGTCGGGTGCCGGTCCAGGGCGGTCTCCAGCAGTTGGCCGATGCCGCTGCCGAGGTCGATCAGGGTCTCGGGGCTGCCGGTCACCTGGTCCAGCACCCAGTCCCGGTCGAGGACTTGGCGCAGTCGGCTGGCGTCGGCGTAGCCGGCCAGTGTGCTGGCCTGGATCTCGACGGCGGACGCGGTGGTCACTGCTGGGCCTCCTCGGGAGCGGGGGTGTCGATGAGCTGCAGCAGCCGCTCACGGACGCTGCTCTGGTCGTAGCGGTGGTAGATGTTGATCCGGTTGCGGGTCAGATCGCCCCGATGGACGTACTCGTAGAGGTCCTGCCGCTGGCCGAAGCCGTCCCCGGTCAGCTCCCAGGCCAGCCGGAACAGCCGGGACTTGTGCTCGGCGTCGATGCCGCGCCCGCGCATGTAGCGGTCCAGGTGCGGGCGCAGCCGGGGGTTGGCCAGGTCGCCCGCGGTGGGCTGCATCAGCAGTCCGGAGGCACCGATCTTGCGGACGATCTCGACCGCGCTCGCCGCGACCTCGGCCGACCAGACCCGGCTGGCGGCGGTGTCGCCGGGCGCCAGCAGTCCGCTGTCGGTGACCTTGGCCCGGGCCTCGGCGGCGTCCAGGAAGTACTCGGTGAGTTCGGCGTACCCGGCCAGCCGCCCCAGGTCCTCCTGGACGTTGCGGAAGCCGTCCACGCCGATCGACTCGGCCACCAGGGTCGCGGTGGCCAGCAGGGTGCGCAGCCGTTCGCGGTAGCGGACGTGGCCGATGTACGCGCTCCAGGCGTTGATCCGGCCCAGACCCTTTCGGGCCAACTCGCCGTCCCTGAGCAGGAAGACGCGGTCCCAGGGGACCAGGACGTCGTCGAAGAACAGCATCGCGTCCTGCTCGTCGAACCGGGCGCCGAGCGGGTGGGCGTGGCCCCACGGGGAGCTGCCGAGCGGCTCCCGGCAGAGGGTGAGCAGGCCGGGGGTGTTCAGCGGCAGCGCGAACCAGACCACGAACTGCTCGCCGCGCCGCTGGGTGAACGAGGCCGACAGGTAGACCAGCACCTCCTGGGCCAGCGGCGCCAGCGTGGTGAGCTGCTTGGCGCCGCGCACCACGATGCCGTGCTCGTTCTCCTCCAGCACCCGCAGCGCGAGATCGGGGTCGTCCACCGGGTCGGCCGAGCGGTCGATCTGCGGGTCGCCGAGGGCGTGCGAGAGCACCAGGTCGTTGCTCGACACGTGCCGGTACCAGGCCTCCGCATTGGCGCCGAACCGGGCGTCGCTGCTTGCCAGTTGGTGCCGGAAGTCGTACACGCCGAGCGCGATCGAGGCCATGAAGGCCGGGGAGCGGCCGTGCTGGCCGAGCGCCTCGGCGTGCCAGAACTCGGCGCTGCGGCGCTGCAGCCGGAGGTCCTCCAGGGTGCGCGGCGGCTGGTACGCGCGGGCGATCCGCTGCCCGGTGTCCGGGTCCTGCCAGGTCAGCAGGTCCCGGTGGGCCGGGTCGTGCTGGAGGTCGAGCAGCCGGGCGAGCTCCTCGGCGGCGGGCCGGAAGGCGGGGTGTTCGGCGGGGTTGTCGACACGGCGGCCGTCGAGGTAGAGCTCGCGGCCGTCGTCGAGTTCGGCCAGGTACCGCTCGCCCGTGAGCAGGCCCCGTCCGAGGGCGGGCGTGTCCAGCAGGGTCATGCGTTGGCTCCTGTCGAGGTCATGGCGTGGTCTGCGGCCAACTCGCGGTACTGGCCGTCGTGGTAGAGCAGGGGTGCGCCCGGGCTGCCGTCCACGGCCAGCACCTCGCCGATCAGCAGGGCGTGGTCGCCGCCGGGCAGCGCGGCCTGGAGCCGGCAGTCGAACCAGGCCAGGCAGTGGTCGAGGACCGGAGCTCCGGTCACCTCGGCGTGCATCGGGACGGTGGTGAACATCCCGAGCGCGCGGCCCGCACCGGGGGTGGCGAACCGGCGGCCGACCGCCTGCTGACCCGCCGCCAGCACGGATACCGCGTACCGGCCCTCCTTGCGGACGGCGGCGGCCAACGGGCTGTGCGCGGCCACCGCGACGCTGATCAGCGGCGGGTCCAGGGAGAGGGTGGTGAAGGAGGAGACGGTCTTGGCGAACACCTCGTCACCGTCCCGGGCGGTGAGCACCGCGACGCCGGTGGTCCAGTGGCGGGCGGCGGCCCGGAGGGCGTCCGACTGCCGCGGCCGGCTCATCGCAGCCCCACCCGGTAGGCCCGCAGCCACTCGTCGACCTGGACCAGGTGATCCAGACCGCCGACCGGGTTGGGCGCGGTCCGCGGACTGGGCAACGGCCGTCCGTCGGCCAGCAGTTGACGGACCAGCGCGCGGTCGACCAGGTCGAAGACCGGGGCCTGCGGGTCGGCCAGCAGCGCGTGCGCCCGCTCGGTGAGCACCTCGGTGTAGCGGACCGCCGGGGTGGAGGGGTAGCCGCTCTTCGGACGGTCCGTCACCTGCGGGGGCAGCAGGTCCCGGACGGCGTCCCGGAGCAGGCCCTTGGCGCGCCCTTCGGGTGCCTTGAGCGCCCACGGGACGTTCCACAGGTACTCCACAAGACGGTGGTCGCAGAACGGCACCCGGACCTCCAGGCCGACCGACATCGACACCCGGTCCACCCGGTCGAGCAGCGGCGGCAGCCAGCGGGTCAGCGCCAGGTGGAACACCTCGCGGACCCGGGCGTCGGCCGCCGACTCCCCCGCCAGCACCGGCACTTCGGCGATCGAGCGGCGGTACGCCTCGGCGGTGTACTCCTCGGGGCGGACCTCGGCCCTGACCTCGGGGCGGAGCAGCTCGGCCGGGGTGGCCCGGCCGTGCAGCCAGGGGAAGGTGCCGGCGGCCAGCGCCGCGGCGTCGTGGAAGTAGGGGTAGCCGCCGAAGATCTCGTCGGCCGCCTCACCGGAGAGCGCGACCGTGGAGCGGTGCCGCACCTCGCGGAAGAGCAGGTGCAGCGAGGCGTCCATCTCGCCCCAGCCGGGCCGGTCGCGGGCCCGCAGCACGGCGTCCCGGGCGAGCAGCAGGTCGTCGTCGGGTATCAGGACCGAGGTGTGCAGGGTGCCGATGTGCTCGGCGGCGGCCTGCACGTACGGGGCGTCCAGGGTGGTCCGCCAGGCGTCCGGGGTGCGGTCGGCGCTGCCGGGGAAGTCCACCGAGAAGCTGGTGATCTTGCCCTGGCCGTTCCGCTCCCGGGCGATCGCCGCCAGTGCGGTGATCGCGCTGGAGTCCACCCCGCCGGAGAGCAGCGTGCACAGCGGTACGTCGCTGAGCAGTTGGCGCTCCACCGCGTCGGCCAGCAGCTCCCGGACGTGTGCCCGGGTCGCCTCCGGCGAGTCGGTGTGGACGGCCGACTCCAGCCGCCAGTACCGGACTTCGGTGCTGGCGCCCCGGGTGATCCGGAGCAGGTGGCCGGGGCGGACCTCGTTCAGCCCCCGGAACAGCCCGTGCCCGGCGGTCGGGGCGGCGGGCAGTGCGAACAGCTCGGCCACCCCCGTCGCGTCGAGCTCGGCCGGGAACAGCGGGTTGGCCAGCAGGGCCTTGGGCTCGGAGCCGAACAGCACCCCGGTGCGGTGCGGGTGCCAGTACAGCGGCTTGATGCCCAGGTGGTCGCGGACCAGCAGCAGTTCCTCACCCCGGGTGTCCCAGACGGCGTACGCGAAGATGCCGTTGAACCGCTCCGGGGCGGCGGCCCCCCACTGCAGGTGCGAGCGGAGCACCACCTCGGTGTCCGAGTCGGTCCGGAAGCGGTGCCCGTACGACTCCAACTCCCGGCGCAGTTCCCGGTAGTTGTACAGCTCGCCGTTGTAGGCGAGCACCGCCTGCGGCGTCTCCGCGTCGGCCAGCGGCTGCGACCCGCCGTCCAGGTCGATCACCGAGAGCCTGCGATGGCCGAGCGCCAGGTGCCGGGAGAGCCAGACGCCCTCGGCGTCCGGGCCGCGGCAGGCCAGCGTGCCGGTCATCTCCCGGACGGTACGGCCCGCGTGCCGCAGGTCGGTGTCCCAGTCGAGCCAGCCGGTCAGGCCGCACATCACGCCTCCTGGCGGGGGTCGAGGTCGAGGTCGGGGTCGGTGGGCGCCGAGGCTTCCCAGCGGCAGCCGTGCCCGGTCGGGCCGCTCCGCAGCCGGTACTCCGGACGGAAGCCCTTGGCCCGGATGTTGGAGGAGGTGGCCTCGGTGCAGTAGGTGCACGGCGAGGCCAGGGTGAGCCGGACGCCGGTGCGGCGGGCCTGCTCGCGGTAGTCCCAGATCGCGCAGTGCGTGATGGTGAGCGCGGCCCGGTCGGCGCCCGGCGGTACGTCGTCGTCGAACTCGTAGTCGGAGCCGTACAGTTCGGCCTGCCGGGCGATCCGGTGGATCGGGTCGGCGGCACCCCGGCCGTGGTCCGGCTCCACCTCACGGTGCACGTCGGCATTGGACCTGGCCCACTCGGCGAGGGCGGGCTCGCCGTACCGGCCCACCAGGAAACGCTCCATCAGCGCCTGGCCCCGGAAGAACACCCGCTGCCACTCCGCCGCCCCGGCGGTCGCCTCGTCCGGCAGATCGGCGAAGATCGCGGACTGCAACGCGAACCAGTCGGTCAGGTGGATGCCGTCCCCCCGGGAGACCAGGTAGCGGGTCAGCCCGGCCTCGGCCTCGTGCAGGCGCTGGCGCCAGAGCGCCGAGCGTTCGGCCTCCGGCATGGTGCGGTACGGCGATCTGGGCTGCTCGTCCCAGCGGCCGGGGCCGGGGACAGCCACGGGCTGGGGAAGGACGGCGGTGGCCGGCGCGGGCTGCGCGGGCACCGCGGCACCCTCGGGCACATCGCTCAACGGACTGCTCCCTTCGGCGGATCCTGGCGTGTGCCTCCACGCTAGGAACCGGGCGACCTGCCGAAGTAGCCCCGAACGGACCCGGTTGGGGCGACCATCGGAGCACCGGACTACTCCGAAGGTCGCCCTCCGAGACGAGCCCCGCAGGGGCTCGGGGAACGGCGACGGTTCGTGGCTGGCGGGTATCACTGCGAAAGTGCCTGACCCGGTACGTACGGATCACCTTGCAAGGGTCGGCGTCGCAGTTCCCCGAGCCCCTGATGGCTGATGCCCGGAGGCAACCTCAGCCCGCGAGGCCGTGGCGGTGGGCGTACAGGGCGGCCCGTAGGCGGTCGGACTGGCCGATCTTGCGCATGGCCTGGGTCAGGTGCTTCTTCACCGTCGCCTCGGCGAGCGCCAGCTCGCGGCCGATCTCGGCGTTGCTCAGGCCCCGGGCCAGCTGCGCCAGCACGTCCCGCTCCCGGCCGGTCAACCCGACCTGCTGGAGCGGCGGTTCGGCCGCCTGACCGGCCAGGCTGGCCGGGTGGACCCGGGCCGGTGGCGGTGCGGGGAGGAACACCGACCCGCCGGCGGCGGCGAGTTGGACCGCGCCGATGATCCGGTCCTCGGACAGGTCGAGCGGGAAGCAGCCGCTGGCCCCGGCCAGCAGGATCCGGCCCGCCTCGGTGGTGGACTCGGCCCGGCGCAGCAGCAGCACCCGGGCCTCCGGTGCACCGTCCGGACCGCGCAGCGCGGCCACCATCGCCAGGTCGTCGCCGAGCGAGCCACCCCGGCCGAGCAGGATGACGTCCGGCCGGACCCGGCGGACCGCGGCCACCGCGCCGACCAGGTCGCCGGTGCTGCCGACCACCGCCAGGCCGGGCACGGTGGCCAGGACCGAGCGCAGACCGGCGCTGGCCACCGGATGACGCTCCATCAGGAAGATCCGGGTCTGCTCCGTGCGGTGGCCGCCGCACACCGGGTGGCCGCAGTCGCACGGCGCGGCCGGGCGGCGGCCGGCCGGATCGGTGAGCAGCTGGTGACCGGCGATCAGGTCGAGCGGGTTGTCGATCTCGGCGTGCAGGGCCTCGACCGCGACGGCGGGGGCTCCGCCGATGTGCGGGTAGCGGCGCGGGCCGGCCCGGTGGCCGCGCGCGGTGGACGGCGCGCTCCGGCTGGTCAGAGCCGCCATCACACACCGTCCGGGCGCTGGCTGAGGGAGGTGGGGTGAGCTGACAGGACGTGGTGAGACATGGCGTGCGGTCCCCTCGGACGTGGCGGGCCGGGCCCGGGGGCTCGGCACTGCGGCGGGCTCGGTACGACGGCCGCGAGCCGTGGGGGACGGGCGGCGGGCCGGACCGAGGCCAGGAGGTTGAGGGCGCTGCCGAGAGGGTGGTTGGCGGTCAGCGCAGGGGTGCGCGGGGACACAGCTCGTCGAAACACCGTCGGTGCCACGAGCCGCCGATCCCGACCAGGGTGAAGTCGGTCCGCCGGATTGCCATACCGGCACCCTAGGTCGGGGCCCGTAGCAGGTCAAGGACGGGACTGCGGTCCGGCGGCGGGGGCAGCGTGCTGCCGGGGCCCGCTCGTCCTATGACCAGGGGTATCCGCATGAACTCCTGACTGGCTGTCAACGGCCCGGACCCGCAACCTTCGTGACACCGGCTCGGCGCTGCCAGCCTGGTCCGCCCGTCCCCTCGCCATGGCCCGAACGCCCTTGCGCGGCCCATCCGGACGGCCCCACCCCGCATCCTCGGAAGGAAGTCCGCCATGCCCGCCGCCCCGCCCACCACTCCGCCGAGCGGGGTGTGCGGATGACCGGGTTCCTGCTGCGCCGGGTCCTGCTCGCGGTGCCGACGCTGCTGGGTGTGACGGTCGTGGTGTTCGCCACCGTGGCCCTGGTGCCGGGTGATCCGCTGACCGCCTTCCTCGGCCCCGGCGCGCCACCCGAGGCCCGCCTCGAGCTGTCCGAACGGCTCGGTCTGGAACGGCCGTTGCCGGTGCGCTACGTCGGCTGGCTGGCCCACGCGCTGCACGGCGACCTGGGGGTGTCGATCTCCGCCCAGCGTCCGGTGCAGGAGCTGATCGGCGCGGCGCTCGGCCAGACCCTGCTGCTGACCGGGGCGGCCTTCCTGCTGGTGCTGGCCGGCGGGGTGCTGCTCGGCGGGCTCGGCGCCGTCCGGCCGGACCGCCTGCCGGGCAAGGTCTGCGACGCGCTGAGCACCCTCGCGGTGTCCGCGCCGCAGTACTCGGTGGCGCTGCTGCTGATCGCGGTGTTCGCGGTCCAGCTGCGCTGGCTGCCCGCCGGTGGCACCCACGACGTGTTCGGCTCGGGCGGCCCGGCCGACCTGCTGCGGCACCTGGTGCTGCCAGCCGTCGCCGCCGCGCTGGTGCCGCTCGGGCTGACCGCGAAGGTGTTCCGGGCCGCGCTGGCCGCGGTGCTGGCGGGTGAACTGGCCGACAGCCTGCGGGCCCGCGGCCTGAGCCGGGCGGCCGTACTGCGGCACTGCGTGCACAACGCCTCCCCCGCCCTGCTCACCATCGGCGGCCTGCAACTGGCCTACCTCCTTGAGGGCGTGGTGTTCGTGGAGACCCTGTTCGCCTGGCCGGGCATCGGCCGCCTGCTGTTCGACGCGCTGTCCGCCCGCGACCTGCCGCTGGTGCAGGGCGGGGTGCTGCTGGTGGCGGTCGCCTTCGTCGGCATCAACCTGCTGGTGGACGCGGCGCACGCGGCCGTCGACCCCCGGGTGCGGAGCTGACCATGAAGCCGACCCTCCGTCAGGACCCCGTCCTGCTGCTCTCCCTCGGCGCCGCACTGCTGCTGCTCCTGCTGACCGTGGCCGCGCCGCTGGTCGCCCCGTACGACCCGGCGGCCGGCTCGCTCGACTCCCGGCTGCTCGACCCCGGCACCGCCGGGCACCTGCTCGGCACCGACGGCCAGGGCCGGGACGTGCTCAGCCGGCTGATCTGGGCGGCCCGCTCCTCGCTGGTCGGCGGGCTGGTACCGGTCCTGCTGGCCACCGTGCTCGGCACCCTGCTGGGCATCGCGGCGGGCCTCGGCGGGCGGCTGACCGAGCAGGGCCTGCTGCGCTCGCTGGACGTGCTGTACGCCTTCCCCGGCGTCCTGCTGGCCATCGCGGTGGCCACCCTGCTGCGGCCCGGCCTGGGCGCGACCGTCCTGGCACTGTCCGTGGTGCTCACCCCGGCGGTGGCCCGGGTCGGCTTCACCGAGGTCCGCCGGATCCGCACCGCCGAGTACCTGGAGGCGGCCCGGGTCAGCGGCGCGGGAGCCCTCGAACTGGCGGTGCGTCAGGTGCTGCCGGTGGTCGCACCGGTGGTGCTGGTGTACGCGTCCTCCCTGGTCGGGCTCGCCGTGGTGTACGCCGCCGGGCTCTCCTTCCTCGGCCTCGGGGTGGCCCCGCCGACCGCCGAGTGGGGAGCGATGCTGGACGAGCTGCGGCCCGCGCTGCTCACCCACCCCTGGGTGGCGGTCCAGCCCGCCGTGGTGATCCTGCTGGTCTCGGTGCTCTTCAACACCCTCGGCGAACGCCTGCGCCGCCGCCTCGGCGACAGCGGTGCCCAGCTGCCGGCGGTGACCCGATGAGCGCGGCGCTCACCGTCACCGACCTGACGGTCGGTTACCCCGGCGGGGTCCGGGCCGTGGCCGGGGTCTCGTTCGAGCTCGGCGCCGGGGAGGCGCTGGTGCTGCTCGGCGAGTCCGGCAGCGGCAAGACCACCGTCGCCCGCACCGTGCTCGGCCTGCCGGGACGCGGCGCCGAGGTCTCCGGCAGCGTCCGGCTCGGCGACACCGAACTGCGCGGGCTGACCGGTCCGGACTGGTCCCGGGTGCGCGGCCGCCGGATCGGCTACGTGCCGCAGGACCCGACCGCCGCACTGGACCCACTGCGCCGGATCGGCCCACAACTGGCCGAGGTGCTCCGGCGACACGGCGTGGCCGACGGACGGCGGGCCGCCAAGGCTGAGGTGCCCCGACTGCTGGAGCTGGCCGGTATCGGCGAACCCGAGCGGGTCGCCCGGAGCTACCCGCACGAGCTGTCCGGGGGCCTGCGGCAACGGGCCGCGATCGCCATCGCGGTCTGCTGCGGGCCCGAGCTCCTGATCGCCGACGAGCCGACCACCGCGCTCGACGCGCTGGTGCGCGGCCGGATCCTGGACCTCTTCGACGAACTGCGCCGGGACTGCGGCATCGCCCTCCTCCTGGTCACCCACGACCTGACGGCAGCCCGCCGGATCGGCGGCACGGTGGTGGTGCTGCAGGACGGCCGGGTGATCGAGTCCGGCCCCACCGAACGGCACACGCTGCACCATCAGGGGCTCGGGGAACTGCGACGCCGACCTCAGGAGCGTTCAACGTACCTAAATGGTCAGGCACTTTCGCAGTGACACCCACCAGCCACGAACCCTCGCAGTTCCCCGAGCCCCTAGGTAGTGCAACCTTGCCTCTGCTGACGATCGAAGCGGTCCACAAGAAGTACGGCCCCCGCACCGCCCTGGCCGATGTCAGCCTCCGAGTGGCCCCCGGCGAGACGGTCGGCCTGGTCGGCGAGTCCGGCTCCGGCAAGTCCACCCTGGCCCGGCTCGCGCTCGGGCTGCTCGCGCCGGACAGCGGCACCGTCCGCTTCGCCGACCAAGACCCGTACCGGCTGCGCGGCCGGAGCGCCCGCTCCGTCCGGGCCCGGCTCCAGTTCGTCCCGCAGCACCCGCGTGGCTCGCTCAACCCGGCGCTGCGCGCCGGCGCTGCGGTGGCCGACCCGCTGCGCCTGCACGGCACACCACGCCGGGACCGCCCGGAGCAGGTCGCCGAACTGTTCCAGCAGGTCGGCCTGAAACCGGAGCTGGCCCGGCGCTACCCGCGCGAGCTGTCCGGCGGGCAGCTCCAGCGGGTGGCGCTGGCCCGGGCCCTGGCCACCCGGCCCGAGCTGGTGGTCTGCGACGAGCCGACCTCGGCGCTGGACCGCAGCGTGCAGGCCCGGCTGCTCGACCTGCTGACCGGTCTGCAGGAACGGACCGGCCTGGCCTTCCTGTTCATCTCGCACGACCTGGCCGTGGTCCGCCGACTCGCTCACCGGGTGCTGGTGCTGCGCAACGGCGTGGTGGTCGAACAGGGCCCGGCCGAACAGCTCTGGTCCGACCCGCAACACCCGTACACCCGCGCCCTGTTGGACGCCGCCACCGACCAGCTTCCCAACCCGATCACGCACTGAGGACCGCACTATGACGCACCGTCACCCGCTCGCCCGTACCCGCTCCAGAGCCGTCGCCCTGCCGGCCGCCGCCCTTCTGCTGACCACTGCCGGCTGCGCCTCCGGCCCGGCCACCGGCCCCGGTTCGGACTCCGGCGGCAAGGGCCGGGGCGGCACCCTGGTGATCGGTGCCACCGGCAAGCTGCCCAACCCGGACACCGTGATCGGCGGGGCCGGTTTCGAGGGCAAGCGACTGGTCAGCTTCCAGATCTACGAGGGCCTGACCCGCTACGACCTGTCGGTCACCGACAAGCCGCCGGCCGTCACCGGCGCACTGGCCGAGTCCTGGCAGGTCGCGCCGGACGCGAAGACCTGGACCTTCACCCTGCGCAAGGGCGTCACCTTCCAGGACGGCACCGCCTTCGACGCGGACGCCGTGCTGTTCAACCTGGACCGCTACCTGAAGAAGGGCAGCGAGTACTGGACGGACGCGCTCGGCGCCGCCGCCAAGGAGTACGCGGGCGGCATCACCGGCTACCGCAAGCTGGACGCGGACCACGTCGAGCTGGTCACCAAGGACCCCAACGGCCACTTCCCGGAGGACCTGGCGCACGTCCTGATCGCCAGCCCGGCCGCCGTCCGGAGCACCGGCTCCGCGAAGTTCGCCCAACACCCGGTCGGCACCGGACCGTTCGCGTTCTCCTCGTACACCGAGGGCCAGCAGATCGAGCTGGTCGCCAACAAGACGTACTGGCGCGGCGCACCCAAGCTGGACAAGCTGGTGGTCAAGCCGCTGCCGGACGCCGCCGCCCGGACCGCCGCGCTCCGCTCCGGCGGGGTGAACTGGATCGAGTACCCGAACCCGGACGACCTCGACAGCCTGAAGGCCGACGGCGTCCAGGTCCTCACCAACAGCTACGACCACCTCTGGTACTGGATCCTGGACACCACCAAGGCGCCGTGGAGCGACCCCCGGGTCCGCCGCGCGGCCAACTTCGCGATCAACCGCCAGGCGATCGCCGACAAGCTGCTGCACGGCACCGCCGACCCGGCCTACCAGGCCGCGCCGCGGGCCACCGCCGCGTACGACAAGGCGGGTGACGCGTACTCCTACGACCCGGCCAAGGCCAAGCAGTTGCTCGCCGAGGCCGGTCTCTCCGGCGGCTTCGCCAGCTCGGTCACGGTGCCCACCGGGGGCTCCGGGAACCTGGTGCCGGTGCCGATCGCCGAGGCGATCCAGCGCGATCTGGCGGCCGTCGGCATCAAGGTCGAACTGCGCACCACCGACTGGTCGACGCTGATCGGCGCCGAGGCCAAGGGCGAGGTCGCGCTCGGCTCGGACGCCATCGCGCAGTCCACCACGCTGTTCCAGTCCGAGGCGCTGCTGCCGCTGTTCGTCGGCTCCAACAGCCCGTTCTGGACCGGGCATTACGCCAATCCGAAGGTGGACGAGCTGCTCAAGTCGGCCGCCGCCTCGCCCGACCAGACCAAGCGGCAGGCCGACTACCGGCAGGCGCTCGGGCTGGTGACCGAGGACGCGCCGTGGCTGTTCGTGGTCAACGACCGCAATCCCCGGGCCCTTTCGCCGAAGGTGCAGGGGCTGGTCCAGCCGCAGTCCTGGTTCCTCGACCTCACCACGGTCTCGGTCCGGCCGTGACCCCCACCCGCAGGAAGGCCACCCGATGACCGACACCGCACCTCCCAAGTGGGGCATCACGCTGCCGCTGCCCGGCCTGACCATCGACCGGCACCGCTTCATCGTCGAGCGGCTCCCCGACCTCGGCTACACCGACGTCTGGAGCGCCGAGGGCGGCGGTACCGACGCCTTCACCCCGCTGGCCGCGACCGCCGCCTGGTCGCCCAGCCTGCGGATCGGCACCGGCATCGTGCCGGTGCACACCCGGGGCCCGGCGGTGCTCGCGCAGACCGCCGCCACGCTGGCCCAACTGGCGCCCGGGCGGCTGCTGCTGGGGATCGGAGCGTCCGTCCCGGCGCACGTCACCGACATCAACGGCATCCCGTTCGACGAGCCGTTCAAGCGGACCAGGGACGTGCTGCGGTTCGTCACCCGGGCGCTGCGCGGCGAGCACATCGCCGGCGACTTCGACACCTTCTCGATCACCGGCTACCGACTGCCGCACCCGCCGGTCGAACCGGTCAAGGTGATCCTCGGCGCGCTGCGCCCCGGCATGCTCCGGCTCGGCTTCACCGAGGGGGACGGCGCGATCACCAACCTGCTGTTCCCCGAGGACGTGCCGAAGGTGCTGGACGCGGTCGGCCCGCAGCCGCCCGGCAAGGAGCTGGTGGTCAAGGTCTTCGTCTGCCCGACCGAGGACACCGACTACGCGCACCGCGCCAGCCGCCCGTTCCTGGCCTGGATCCTCAACCGGGAGCCGTACCGGAAGTTCCACGAGTGGCTGGGCCACGGCGAGTTGCTCGCCGACGCGCACAAGCTGTGGACCGACGGCGACCCGGAGGGCTCACAGGCCGCCCTGCCCGACGAGGTGGTGGACGGCCTGTTCATCTCCGGCTCCCCCGAGGAGTGCCGGGAGCGGATCATGCGCTACCACCGCCCCGGCGTCACCACCATCCAGCTGTACGTGTCGCTGCCGCCCGAGGTGTTCGTCAGCCGGGCCCGGCTGCTCGACACCCTGGCCCGGCTCGGCCCGGCGGCAGGCTGAGGAGGCGTGATGGAACTCGAACTGCGCGGCGGCGTACGGGCCGCCCCGGTCACCGGCCGGACCCCTCGGGAACGGCAGGCGCTACGGTTCGCCCCGGACCCACGGGACCGCACCGCCGACCCCGGGCACGTGGCCACGACCGCCCGGGAGAACGAGGAGGACGGGCTCGACAGCGCCCTGGTGGTGCAGTCGAGTTCCTGGCCGGACCCGTGGCTGGTGGGCAGTTGGGCCCTGGCCGCGACCAGTCGACTGCGGATCGCCGTCGCCCACCGGGTCGGCACCACCGCTCCGACCGTCGCAGCCCGCCAACTCGCCACCCTGGACCGGCTCTCCGGCGGCCGGGTAGCGGCCCACGTGATCGTCGGCTCCAGCGACCTGGACGTGGCCAGGGACGGCGACACGCTGGGCAAGGCGGACCGCTACCGCCGGGCCGACGAGTACCTGGGGCTGCTCCGGCGCTCCCTGACGGATGACCAGGAGTTCGACCACAAGGGCGAGTTCTACCAGGTCACGGGCGCACTGGCCGGACTGCGGCCCGAGCCGGGCGGTGAGCTGATCTCCTTCGGCGGCTCCTCCCCGGCCGGCGTCGAACTGGCCGCCCGGCACGCCGAGGTGTACGCCCTGCCACCGCTCCCGCTGCCCGACACCCGGCGCCGGATCGGCGAAGTCCGGGCCACCGCCGCCGGGTTCGGCCGGAGCCTGCGGATCTGGCGGCACCTCACCCTGGTACTGGCCGACACCGACGAGGCCGCCCGGCGCCGGGTCCAGGACCTGCGCCGGGACGCCCTGCGGCTCACCTCCGGTCCGGACGGGCCCCGGTTCGCCGAGGCCGTCGCACTGGACCGCGACCGCGAGCGCGGCCGGGTGCCGGACCAGCAGGCGGCCGAGCAGGTGGCCGCGTACATCCGCCGCTCGTTCGCCACCGCCTACGTCGGATCACCGGCCACCGTCGCCGACCGGATCGGCTCGCTGCACTCCGCCGGGGTGGACATCGTCCAGCTCGACCTGGCGGTGGAGACCGACCAGGACCGCGAGCTGCGGCGGGAGTTGGTCTCCCGGCTGCGGACCGGCAGCCACCGGCACGGCTGGTGACACCCTCCAGGAGCATCGATGACTGAGCCCGCGACACCTGGGCAGATCGTGATCAGCGGCTCGATCGCCACCGACCACCTGATGACCTTCCCCGGCCTGATCTCCGATCAGCTGCTGCCCGATCAACTGACCAAGGTCTCGCTCTCGTTCCTGGTGGACGGGCTGAAGATCCGGCGCGGCGGGGTCGGCGCCAACATCGCCCTCGGCCTCGGCCGGCTCGGCCTGCGGCCGCTGCTGGTCGGGGCGGCCGGGGCCGACCACGGGGAGTACGACGACTGGCTGCGCGCCAACGGCGTGGACACCCGGGGCGTGCTCACCGTCCCCGGCCAGTACACCGCCCGCTTCCTGTGCACCACCGACCGGGCGCAGAACCAGATCGCCTCCTTCCACCCGGGCGCGATGAGCCGGGCCGCCGACATCAGCCTCCCCGAGGTGCTCGGCCGCACCGGCCCGGCCCGGCTGGTGCTGATCGGGGCCGACGACCCGGCCGCCATGCTGCGCCGCACCGCGGAGTGCCGAGTGGCGGGCCTCCCGTTCGCCGCCGACCCCTCCCAGCAGCTCGCCCGGCTGACCGGCGATCAGGTCCGCACCCTGGTCGACGGTGCGCGCTGGCTCTTCAGCAACGCGTACGAGCGCAGTCTGCTGCTGGAGCGGACCGGGCTGACCGGAGCCGAACTGCTCGCCCGGGTCGGCACCTGGTTCACCACCCTCGGCGCGGACGGTGTGCTGATCGAGCGTCAGGGCGAACCACCGATCGAGGTCCGCCCACCACGCGAGCTCCGCCGGGCCGATCCGACCGGCGTCGGCGACGCCTTCCGGGCCGGCGTGCTGGCCGGCGAGGTCTGGGGACTGCCGCTGCCGGTCGCGGCCCGGGTCGGCTGCCTGCTGGCCACCCTGGCGCTGGAGTCGGTCGGGACCCAGGAGTACGTGTACCGGCCGGAGGACTTCCTCCGCCGGCTCGCCGAGGCGTACGGCGGGGAGACCGCCGAGCTGGTGCGGCCGCACGTGGCGGCGAAAACGGGAGGCCGGTCGTCGGTGGTGGGTGACAGCATGGCGGGATGAACGATGCCCCGCACCCCGCCACCACCCGCACCCGCGAGGACCTCGCCGCCCTGGTGGCGGCCGGCGCGCGGCCGAAGTACCTGATGTTCTGGGGCCACCGGCCGGAGCGGGACGGCAGCGTCGGCCCCGGCTCGCTGAGCCAGTGGTGGCCGTCCGCGTTCACCGTGGACGGCGTCCGGTACTCCACCGCCGAGCACTGGATGATGGCGGGCAAGGCCCGGCTGTTCGGCGACGAGGAGACCCTCGGACGGATCCTGGCCGCCCGCACCCCGGCCGAGGCGAAGAAGCTCGGACGACTGGTCCGCGGCTTCGACGACGGACGCTGGACGGCCGCCCGGTTCGACCTGGTGGTCGCGGGCAACCTCGCCAAGTTCGGCCAGGACCCGGCCCTCCGCTCCTACCTGCTGGGCACCGCCAACCGCGTCCTGGTCGAGGCCAGCCCACTCGACCGGGTCTGGGGCATCGGCCTCGCCGCCGACGCCGAACAGGCCCTCCGCCCGGCCGACTGGCGCGGCCTCAACCTGCTCGGCTTCGCCCTGATGGAGGCCCGCCAGCAGCTCTCCTCCTGATCAGGCACCACCAGGGGCTCGGGGAACTGCGACGCCAGCCTCGGAAGCGTGATCGCCGCGTAAAAGGTCAGGCACTTTCGCCTGAAGCCTGAGCCACGCCCGGGGTTTACCACTCCCGCACTTTGACCCCGTCCCGTGGTCGGCGCCGCCCACGCGGCGGAGCCGCACATCAGCAGAGCCCCGAGCCCCTGTCTGCCGAAGCCGTGTGCCTAAGGGTGCCGCTCGCGGAAGGCTGCGGCCTTGGCCCGGTTGCCGCAGGCGGACATGTCGCACCACCGCCGCACCCCCCGCCGCGACCGGTCCACGTACAGCCGCGTGCACGGCTCCCACGCGCACTCCCGGATCGGCGCCCCCAACGGCAGCGCCAACAGCTCCTGCGCCGAACGGGCCACCCCCGCCAGCACGGCCGCCGCACTGCCGGTGCGGCGCAGAGTGCCGTCCGGCCGCAGGTCCAGCCGGACCACCGGCCCGTCGGCGAGCCGGTTCAGCAGCCTGCGGTCGGCCGTGGGGTAGGGCTGCCCGGCCACCGCCGCCAGGCCCAACCGGTAGACGGCCTCCCGGAGTTGGCGGGCCTGCTCCAGGTCCTCCGGGCCCGCCGGGACCGGCTGGTCGACCAGCCCGGCCTCGGCCGTCCAGGCCCCCAGGTCGGCCGGCGTCCGCAACAGGTCGCGGGCCAGCGTGCGGCGCCGCTGCACGGTACCGACCAGATCGAGCGCGGGATCACCGGCGACAAAGACGAACTCGGACTCCATCCCCCCAGCATAGCCAACCAACTAACCCCTCAGACCGGTTGCACCGGTGATCGGCACCCCGTAGGCTACCGAGTAACCACTTAACACGGTTACCAGTCGACGGAGCCTGGCATCCCACCAAGTGACCCCATCTGCAAGGGAGTCGAGAATGGCGATCAAGGTAGCGATCAACGGATTCGGCCGGATCGGCCGGGGCTTCGTCCGCGCGGCCCTCCAGCAGGGCGCGGATCTGGAGATCGTCGCGGTCAACGACCTGACCGACGCCGCCACCCTGGCCCACCTGCTGTCCTACGACAGCACCATGGGCCGGCTGGAGCGCGAGGTCGAGGTGGACGGCGACGCCATCGTCGTGAACGGGCACCGGATCAAGGTGCTCGCCGAGCGCGACCCGGCCCGACTGCCGTGGGGCGAGCTGGGCGTGGACGTGGTGGTCGAGTCGACCGGCGTATTCACCGACGCCACCAAGGCCCGGGCCCACCTGGACGCGGGCGCCCGCAAGGTGCTGATCTCGGCCCCGGCGTCCAACGAGGACATCACCCTGGCCTACGGCGTCAACCACGACGGCTACGACCCGGACGTGCACCACATCGTCTCGAACGCCTCCTGCACCACCAACTGCCTTGCCCCGCTGGCCAAGGTGCTGGACGAGGGGCTCGGCATCGAGCACGGCCTGATGACCACCGTGCACGCCTACACCCAGGACCAGAACCTCCAGGACGGCCCGCACAAGGACCTGCGCCGGGCCCGAGCCGCCGCCACCAACATCGTGCCCACCTCGACCGGCGCGGCCAAGGCGATCGGCCTGGTGCTGCCGCAGCTGAACGGCAAGCTGAGCGGCTCCTCGCTGCGGGTCCCGGTCCCGGTCGGCTCGATCACCGACCTGACCGTCTACGTGGCCCGCCCGACCACCGTCGAAGAGGTGAACGCGCTGTTCGCCAAGGCCGCCGCCGAGGGCCCGCTGGCCGGGGTGCTCCGCTACTCCGAGGCACCGCTGGTCTCCAGCGACATCGTCGGCGACCCGCACTCCTGCGTCTTCGACGCCCCGCTGACCACCGTCGGCGGGAACGGACGGCACGTCAAGGTCTTCGGCTGGTACGACAACGAGTCCGGCTTCTCGCACCGGGTGGTGGACGTGGTCCGACTGCTCGGCGCCTGACCGGCCGCGAAAAACGCCGGACTCGTCTCCGTAACACAACTGCCTTGTTCTGCGGCCAGGATGACCCTTCAGGGACGGCCGGAAGACTCAGGACGGTGCGATGACGGTGCGCGAAATCGACCCCGGGGCGGCGGAGGACGTCCAGGCCCTGCGGTCGGAGCTGGACGAACTGCTACGGGCCCGCCGGTACGCGGCTCAGCGCGAACAGCGCCTCACCGAGGCCGTGACCAGCACCAACGACCCCGAACTGCACCGCCAGCTGGCCCAGATCCGCACCCTCAGGGACGGACTCGGCGCCCGCCACCTGGAGTTGAGTGAACGTCTGCTCGCGCTGGAGGACCACCGGCGCGAGCAGACCGCCGTTCCGGCCCGGCACCGCCCGACCGGCGCCCGGTTCGGCGGCGCGTACGAGGCGGCCCCCGCGCCGCAGCCCGCCCCGGCACCGGCCGCCGCCCCGATGCGCGGCGCCCGGTTCGCCGGAGTCAGCACCCCGGAGCCGCAGCCTCAGGCTCCGCAACCACAAGCCGCGCAGCAGCCGCCCCGCCCCAAAGCCCCCGAGCCGCGCAGCGCAGCCGAGTTGGCCACCCTGGCCGCCCGGATCACCGCCCTGCACGGCCGTGGCGCGGCCCAGGAGTCGGCCGCCGTCACCGCGCAGGCCGCGGTGGTGCTGGCTCCCGCCGATGTGGCCCGGCTGATCGCGCTGCTGCGCGCCGAGGGCCCGGCCGGCTCGGCGGGCTACCTGGCCAGGGCGGTCGCCCACGGCGCCGCCGGGCAGGCCGCCGGCACCCTGGCCGCGCTGCGCAGGACCGGTCTCTCCGAGGAGGCGGCCGCGCTGTTCCACGCGCTCTGGGGCTACCCGGCCGCCGAACTCCCGTCCCTGCTGGCCGCCTTGGAGCAGGCCGGGCTCTCCGCCGACGGCCTCACCCTGCTCTGGGAGTGGGGCTCGGCCCCGCCCGCCGACCTGGCCGCGCTGGCCGGCCACCTGCTGGCGGCCGGCCGCACCGAGGACGCGTACCGCCTGCTGCACCAGGCGGCGGGCCGCCGCACCGACGAACTCGCCGACACCGCCCTCCGGTTGGACGACCGGCTGGCCGAGGCGCTGACCCACCAGGTGGCCCGGCTGCGCTCCCCCGCCGACCTGGCCGACTACGCGACCGGGCTGGCCGCCTCGCCCGGCCACTACCGAGCCCTGCTGACGGCCGTCGGCACCCTGGACGAGAGCCGGGCCAGGGCCGCGCTGGCCGCCCTGCGCAGCATCGGCCTGCCGGTCCAGTGAACGCGCGATGCCCCCGACCTCAGAAGGCCAGGGGCATCGCCAAACGCCGCTAGCAGCCGATCAGGCGCGCACCCAGGTAGGACTTCACCTGGTCGAGCGAGACCCGCTCCTGCGCCATCGTGTCACGCTCGCGGATGGTGACCGCGTTGTCCTCGAGGGTGTCGAAGTCGACCGTGACGCAGAACGGCGTACCGATCTCGTCCTGGCGGCGGTAGCGCTTGCCGATCGCGCCCGCGTCGTCGAACTCGACGTTCCACGCGGTGCGCAGGTCGGCCGCCAGGCCGCGGGCCTTCGGCGACAGGTCGGCGTTGCGCGACAGCGGCAGCACCGCGACCTTGACCGGGGCGAGCCGGGGGTCGAGCCGCATGCCGACCCGCTTCTCCATGACGCCCTTGGCGTTCGGCGCCTCGTCCTCGAAGTAGGCGTCGATCAGGAAGGCCAGCATGGCGCGGTTCAGACCGGCCGCGGGCTCGATGACGTACGGGTAGTACCGCTCGCCGGACTCCTGGTCGAAGTACTTCAGGTCCTGGCCGCTGGCCTCGCTGTGCACGGTGAGGTCGTAGTCGGTGCGGTTGGCCAGGCCCTCGAGCTCGGAGAACTCGCTGCCGCCGAAGTTGAAGCGGTACTCGATGTCCACCGTGCGCTTGGCGTAGTGGGACAGCTTCTCCTTCGGGTGCTCGAAGAAGCGCATGTTCTCGGTCCGCAGGCCGAGGTCGACGTACCAGTCCCAGCGCTGCTGGAGCCAGTACTCGTGCCACTGCTCGTCCTCGCCGGGCTTGACGAAGAACTCCATCTCCATCTGCTCGAACTCGCGGGTGCGGAAGATGAAGTTGCCGGGGGTGATCTCGTTCCGGAAGCTCTTGCCGACCTGGGCGATGCCGAACGGCGGCTTCTTGCGCGAAGTCGTCTGCACCGCCTTGAAGTTGGTGAAGATGCCCTGCGCGGTCTCCGGGCGCAGGTAGGCCAGGCCACCCGCGTCCTCGGTGACGCCCAGGTGCGTCTTCAGCATGCCCGAGAACTCCTTGGGCTCGGTGAAGCCGCCCTTGTTGCCGCAGTTCGGGCAGTTGATGTCGGCCAGGCCGTTGGCCGGGACCTTGCCGTGCTTGGCCTCGTACGCCTCCTCCAGGTGGTCCGCGCGGAACCGCTTGTGGCAGGAGAGGCACTCGGTCAGCGGGTCGTTGAAGGTCGCGACGTGACCCGAGGCCTCCCAGACCTCGCGGGCCAGGATCACCGACGAGTCGAGCCCGACGACGTCCTCCCGAGCGGTGACCATCGAACGCCACCACTGGCGCTTGATGTTCTCCTTGAGCTCGACGCCCAGCGGTCCGTAGTCCCAGGCGGCGCGGGTGCCACCGTAGATCTCGCTGCAGGGGTAGACGAAGCCACGGCGCTTGCTCAGGCTGACGATCGTGTCGATCTTGTCGGCGGCCACAGTGCTCTCTTCAGTACGACGTCACAGGAGGACGGCACGGTCAAGGCGCGGCTGGTTGCACGCACCCGAATACCTCCAGAGGTTACCGGGCGTGGTGGTGCGGGGTTCAAATCGGTATTCCGCGACCGGTCGGTGTGTCGAACCGATGATCGGCCTGTTCGATGATCGATCGAGTTGACAATCATTTCCAGTTAAGTTGAGAATGGTTGTCATGATGTTGCGACGCCTCCCCACCTCCATAGCCCTGACCGCCACCGCCGCCGTCGGCGCCCTCCTCCTCACCGCCTGCGGCGGTTCGAGCAGCGCCAAGGGCACCGACGGCAAGCTGGACGTGGTGGCGTCGTTCTACCCGATGGAGTACCTCGCCCAGCAGATCGGCGGCGAGCACGTGAAGGTGACCGGCCTCACCAAGGCCGGCGTCGAGCCGCACGACCTGGAGCTGACGGCCAAGCAGGTCGCCCAGGTCAAGGGGGCCGACGCGGTGGTCTACCTCAAGGGCCTCCAGCCGGCCGTCGACAAGGCCGTCGCGCAGACCGACTCCAAGCACGTGATCGACGCCACCGCCGCCTCCCCGCTGGTCGACCACCACCTGGACGAGGGCCACGCCGAGGGCGACGGCCACGAGCACGAGGGCGCCGCCGGCGACCCGCACATCTGGCTCGACCCGAACCGCTACGCCACCGTCGCCAAGAGCGTCGGCGCCGAGCTGGCCAAGGCCGACCCGGCGCACGCCGCGGACTACCAGAAGAACACCGACCAGACGGTGGCCGATCTGGCCGCGCTGGACCAGGAGTTCAAGACCGGCCTGAAGGACGCCAAGGGCAAGTCCTTCGTCACCAGCCACGCCGCCTTCGGCTACCTCGCCGACGCGTACGGCATCAACCAGATCGCCATCAACGGCGTGGACCCGGAGGCCGAGCCCACCCCGGCCAAGCTGGCCGAGGTCCAGCAGGCCGCCAAGCAGCACGGCGTCACCACGATCTTCTTCGAGACCCTGGTCAGCCCCAAGCTCGCCGAGACGGTCGCCAAGGACCTCGGTCTGAAGACCGCCGTCCTGGACCCGCTGGAGGGCGTCAAGGACCCGGCCAAGGAGACCTACTTCTCGGTCATGCGGCAGAACCTGCACAACCTCCAGACCGCTTTCGGCATCACCGGCTGACGGGACATCGGATACCCATGAGCGCTGTCATACCCGCGGCGGCGAAGGCGCGGCACCCCCGTGAGGCGGGTGCCGCGCCCGCGGTCGTCTGTCTCTGCGACGCCGTCGCCTCGCTCGGCGGCCGCCCCGTACTGCGCGGCGTGGACCTCAAGGTCCGCCCCGGCGAGGTGGTCGCGCTGCTCGGGGCCAACGGCTCCGGCAAGTCCACCACCGTGAAGTCGGTGATCGGCGCCGTCCCGCTGGAGCGGGGCGGCCTCGAACTGTTCGGCACCCCGTTCGCCAAGTTCCGGGCCTGGCACCGGATCGGCTACGTGCCGCAGCGCACCACCGCCGCCGGCGGGGTGCCCGCCACCGTCCGCGAGGTGGTCTCCACCGGACGGCTGCCGCAGCACGGCCTGTTCCCGTTCCGCCGCAAGGACCGGGCCGCCGTCGACCGGGCGCTGGCCCAGGTCGGCATGCTGGACCGGGCCGAGGACGGTGTGGCCGGGCTCTCCGGCGGCCAGCACCAGCGGGTGCTGATCGCCCGCGCGCTGGTCGGCTCCCCCGAACTCCTCATCATGGACGAGCCGATGGCCGGGGTGGACGTGACCAGCCAGCAGGTGCTCGCCGACACCCTGCGCCAGGAGGTCGGCCGCGGCGCCGCCGTCCTGCTGGTGCTGCACGAACTCGGGCCGCTGGAGCCGCTGATCGACCGCACCGTGGTGCTCCGCGACGGCTGCGTCGCGTACGACGGCCCGCCGATCCCCAGCACCGGCCAGCACGCGCTGCCCGGCCACGACCACGTGCATCCCCACGAGGACGACCACCTGACGACCCCTGGACTGCTCGCATGACCGAGATGCAGATGCCCTCCGGGCGGGTGGGTGGTGCTGTAAGGCGCGCGCTGCCCGACCACCTGACGACCCCTGGACTGCCGTCATGACCGAGATGCTCAGCTACGACTTCATGCAGCGGGCGCTGATCGCCGCCGTGCTGGTCGGGATCACCGCGCCCGCCGTCGGCATCTACCTGGTGCAGCGCCGGCAGGCGCTGATGGGCGACGGCATGGGCCATGTCGCGCTCACCGGGGTCGGCCTCGGCTTCTTCTTCCAGACCAGCCCGGTCTGGATGGCCGTGCTGGTCTGCGTGCTCGGCGCCGTGGTCATGGAGCTGGTCCGCTCGCGCGGCAACCAGCGCGGCGACATCGCGCTGGCGATGCTCTTCTACGGCGGTATGGCCTGCGGAAAGATGCTGGTCAGCATGAGCGCCCAGGCGGGCAACGGCAGCCTGGAGAGCTACCTCTGGGGCTCGATCCTGACCGTCGCGCCCAGCGACCTGATCACCATCACGGTGCTGGCCGGCGTGGTCATCGCGGTCACCATCGGCCTGCGCCGCCAGCTGTTCGCGATCTGCCAGGACGAGGAGTTCGCCCGGGTCACCGGCCTGCCGGTACGGGTGCTCAACCTGCTGCTCGCGGTGATGGCCGCGGTCACCGTCACGGTGGCGATGCGGGTGGTCGGCCTGCTGCTGGTCAGCGCGCTGATGGTGGTTCCGGTGGTGGCGGCCCAGCAGCTCACCCGCTCGTTCGCGATGACCCAGGCCGCCTCGATCGGGGTCGGCGTCACGGTCGCGGTGGCCGGGGTGGCCGGCTCGTACCAGGCCGACCTGCCCTCGGGACCGACCATCGTGCTGCTGGCGATCGTGGTCTTCGCGGTGCTCAGCGCGGTCGCCGCCCCGCTGGCCAGGCGCCGGCACCGGGCCGCGGACGACCGCGGCCCCGAGGTCTGCGAGGTCCGGCTGCCCGATCAGCAGCGGGGCGACGCGGAGGATTCGGTCACCAGTCGGGGGCTGGCACAATGAGGTGCCAGACCACCCCACGACCAGGAGGACCCACGGTGACCACCGCAGGCCCGTCGCGCGCCCGATCGACCCGGCAGCGAGCCGCCGTCTCGGCGGCCCTGGACGAGATCGAGGACTTCCGCAGTGCGCAGGAGCTGCACGACCTGCTCAAGCACCGGGGCGACTCGGTCGGCCTGACCACGGTCTACCGCACCCTGCAGTCGCTGGCCGACGCCGGTGAGGTGGACGTGCTGCGCACCGCCGACGGCGAGGCGGTCTACCGCCGCTGCAGCAGCGGGCACCACCACCACCTGGTCTGCCGCAGCTGCGGCTCCACCGTCGAGGTCGAGGGCCCGGCGGTCGAGCGCTGGGCCAACTCGATCGCGGCCGAGCACGGCTACAGCGACATCGCGCACACCCTGGAGATCTTCGGCACCTGCGCGGAGTGCACCAAGAAGGCCTGACCCCGCACGCACCGAGGGCCCGTACGCGATCCGCGTACGGGCCCTCGGTCCGTGGTCAGCGCTGGGCCGGGACCTCGACCTCGTTCGGGATGGCCCCGCCGAACCGGCGGTCGCGCATCGCGAACTGCTCGCAGGCCCGCCACAGGTCGCGGCGGTCGAAGTCCGGCCAGAGCACGTCCTGGAACACGAACTCGGCGTAAGCGCTCTGCCAGAGCAGGAAGTTGGAGGTGCGCTGCTCGCCGCTCGGGCGCAGGAAGAGATCCACGTCCGGCATGTCGGGGTGGTAGAGGTACTTGGCGATGGTCTTCTCGTTGACCTTCGACGGGTCCAGCCGGCCGTCGGCGACGTCGCGGGCGATCGCCGCCATCGCGTCCGCGATCTCGGCCCGGCCGCCGTAGTTGACGCACATGTAGAGGGTGACGGCGTCGTTGTTCCTGGTCTGCTCCTCGGCGACCTGGAGCTCCTGCACCACGCTCTTCCAGAGCTTGGGCATCCGCCCGGCCCAGCGGATCCGGACGCCCATCGCGTCCATCTCGTCGCGGCGGCGGCGGATCACGTCCCGGTTGAAGTTCATCAGGAACTTCACCTCGTCGGGGGACCGCTTCCAGTTCTCGGTCGAGAAGGCGTACAGCGACACGTTCTTGACGCCCAGCTCGATCGCGCCCTTGAGCACGTCCAGCACCACCGACTCGCCGATCTTGTGGCCCTCGGTGCGGGGCAGCCCGCGCTCCTTGGCCCAGCGGCCGTTGCCGTCCATCACGATCGCGACGTGCTCGGGCACCAGCTCACCCGGAAGCTTCGGCGGCACGGCGCCGCTCGGGTGCGGGGTCGGGGGGAGGTACTCCCGCTGCTTGCTGCCGAAGAGCCGTCGCGCTGCCATGCTCACTTCTCCACGTATCTCATCGAGCGGATACCCCGCTCCAGGTGCCACTGCAGGTAGGCCGCGACCAGGCCGCTGCCCTCCCGCCAGTACCGGGACTCACATCCGTCCGCCGTCCGCCAGTCCCCTGACAGCAGCGCGCCGAGCAGTACCAGTGTCTCAGGGGAGGGTACGGCACAGCCAGGCACGCGACAGTCAGCGCAGAGCACCCCGCCCGCCTGCAGCGAGAAGAACCGGTTGGGGCCCGGCAGCCCGCACTTCGCGCAGTCGGTGAAGCTGGCGCCGTAGCCGTTGACGGCCAGCGAGCGGAGCAGGAACGCGTCCAGCACCAGGTGCGACTGGTGCGTCCCGGCGGCCAGCGTGCGCAGGCCGCCGACCAGCAGCAGGTACTGCTGGACGGCCGGCTCGCCCTCGTTCTCCGCGAACCGCTCGGCGGTCTCCAGCATCGCGGTGCCCGCCGTGTAGCGGCCGTAGTCGGTGACGATGGTGCCGCCGTACGGCGCGATGGTCTCCACCTGGGTGCAGAGCGGCAGGCCCCGGCCGATCAGGTCCGCACCGCGGCTGAAGAACTGCACGTCCACGTGGGAGAACGGCTCCAGCCGCGCCCCGAACTTCGACTTCGTCTTACGGATGCCCCGCGCCACCGCACGCACCTTGCCGTGCTGACGGGTCAACAGGGTGATGATCCGGTCGGCCTCGCCCAGCTTCTGGGTGCGGAGCACGATGCCGTCGTCCCGGAACAGACTCATGCCCCCATTGTCCCGTACGCCACCGACAGGCCCGCCCAGGGCAAGCCGCAACCGCCTGCGGCGAGCTCAGGGGGGACCGCCGAAAAAGAAGCCGCCTGCGGCGGGCTGTCTGAGCCGAACTCGCCCCTGCCGCCCAAAAAGCCCGCCGCAGGCGACCCGTACACAGCCGTGGGCCCCGCACCCGGTCTCGTGGGGGGACCACTTGGGTGCGGGTCACGGCGGGCCCGGAGGGGGGAGTCGGGCCCGGCCTGTGGGGGTCAGTGGGGGGCGTTGGTGGCTGCCTCCAGCAGTTCGTCGACCCGGCTGCCGGGGAGCTTGAGGCAGCGGCCGACGGCCGCCAGGGCGGCGCGCTCCTGGGGGAGGTAGCGCCCGTCGGCCAGCGCGATCCAGGCGCCCTGGAGCACCAGCCGCTCCCGGCCCGGCTGGGCCAGGTGCGGGGCCAACGGCTCGATCGCGGCGTGCAGTTCGACGGTCAGCCCGCTGCCGGCACCGGCCAGGTCGAGCGGTGCCTCGCCGCCGACCCCGGAGAGCGCGGCCAGCGCGGCCAGCACCTGGGCCTCGCCGCAGTCCTCGAAGCCGGCCTCGCGGATCACGCCGCAGGCCGCGTCCCGGGCCGAGCGGCTGCCGGTGCCGCCGGCCGCGAGCACGGCGAGCGCGACGGTGTACTGGGCGTCCCGCAGCATCGCGGCCAGCCGGACGCAGGTGAGTTGGTCGAGGGTCTCGACGCCGTAGCGGCGGTGGCAGGAGGTGCACTGCACGCAGCCGGTGACCGGGCCGACGGGCAGGACCGGGGTGCCGAGCAGCCGCAGCCACCGCCGACCGTGTTGCCGACGGTAGTTGCGGTCCCCGCCACAGCCCGGACAGAAGAAATCACCGAGGACATCAGTCCGCCAGCGCGGGCGGACACCCCACAACCCTGTCACGGCGCCACTCCCCAGACATGGCAGGCGGCCTGCACAACAATGGGCAGGTCACGCGACCGGACTCCGCGGTCGTCCCACCGACCCCGGTTCCGGTGGATCGATGCTGCCATGGTTACGCACGGGTGTCAGCACCCCGAACGGGTAAAAATGTGTCGCAGAACACATTCCGCAAACGCCTCAGGGGGCCGCCGACGGCGGCCCCCTGAGGAAGGGTCAGGCGCGCTGCGCCCGGTTGACGGCGCTGACCACGGCCTTCAGCGAGGCCAGCACGGTGTTGGCGTCGATGCCGACGCCCCACAGCACCTTGCCGTCCACCGCGCACTCCACGTACGCGGCGGCCTGGGCGTCGCCGCCCTCGCTCAGCGCGTGCTCGGCGTAGTCCAGCACCCGGACGTCCACGCCGATCCCGGCCAGCGCGTTGACGAAGGCGGAGACCGGGCCGTTGCCGGTGCCGGTCAGGGTGACCGGTCGCCCGTCCAGCACGGCCTCGGTGGACAGCACGTCCCGGCCGTCCTCGGTGGTCAGGCTGCGCGAGCCGCTCAGCGCGATCCGGCCCCAGGGGTTGCCCGGAGTGGGCAGGTACTCGTCCTGGAAGACGCTCCAGATCTCGGCCGGCGTGACCTCGCCGCCCTCGGCGTCGGTCTTGGCCTGGATGATCCGGGAGAACTCGATCTGCTGACGGCGCGGCAGGTCCAGCTTGTGGTCGTTCTTCAGCACGTAGGCGATGCCGCCCTTGCCGGACTGGCTGTTGACCCGGATGACCGCCTCGTACGAACGCCCCACGTCCTTCGGGTCGATCGGCAGGTACGGGACGCCCCAGGTGTACGTGCCGACCGGCACGCCCGCCGCCTTGGCGTCGGCCTCCAGGGCGTCGAAGCCCTTCTTGATCGCGTCCTGGTGCGAACCGGAGAAGGAGGTGTACACCAGGTCGCCGGCGTAGGGGTGGCGCTCCGGCACCGGCATCTGGTTGCAGTACTCGGCGGTGCGGCGGATCTCGTCGATGTCGGAGAAGTCGATCATCGGGTCGACGCCCTGCGAGAACAGGTTCATCCCGACGTTGACCAGGTCCAGGTTGCCGGTTCGCTCACCCTGCCCGAACAGGCACCCCTCGACCCGGTCCGCCCCGGCCATGATGGCCAGCTCGGCGGAGGCCACGCCGGTGCCCCGGTCGTTGTGCGGGTGGGTGGACAGCGCGATGAACTCACGGCGGCTCAGGTTCCGCGACATCCACTCGATCTTGTCGGCGTAGACGTTCGGAGTGGAGCGCTCGACCGTGGTCGGCAGGTTCAGGATGATCTCCCGGCCCTCGCCGGGCTGCCAGACGTCCATCACCGACTCGCAGACGTCCAGCGCGAAGTCCAGCTCGGTGTCGATGAAGATCTCCGGCGAGTACTCGTAGCCGAAGACGGTGTCGTCCCGCAGGATCTTCTCGGCGTACTCCATCACCAGGCGGGTGCCGTCCACGGCGATCGCCTTGATGTCGTCCTTGCTGCCCTTGAAGACCACCCGGCGGAACAGCGGCGAGGTGGCGTTGTACAGGTGGACGGTCGCGCGCGGGGCGCCGACCAGGGACTCCACGGTGCGCTCGATCAGGTCCTCGCGGGCCTGGGTCAGCACCGAGATGGTGACGTCCTCGGGGATCGCGCCCTCGTTGATCAGCGAGCGGACGAACTCGAAGTCGGTGGCGCCGGAGGACGGGAAGCCGACCTCGATCTCCTTGTAGCCCAGCTTGACCAGCAGGTCGAACATCTTGCGCTTGCGGGCCGGCGACATCGGGTCGATCAGCGCCTGGTTGCCGTCCCGCAGGTCGGTGGACAGCCAGCGCGGCGCCTGGGTGATCACCTTGCTCGGCCAGGTCCGGTCCGGCAGGTCCACGGTGCCGAAGGGTACGTAGCGCTCGAACGGCATGCCGGACGGCTTCTGCGGGGTGGCAGCGGCGGTGATCGGGGTGGGGCGGTCGTTGAACGCGCGAGCGATGGAGGACTGCTCAGTCATGGAGGAGACTCTCGGCTTCCGAACTCGATATGCGGGCTGGTCGGGGTGAATGGACACCCGACTCGGCCGACTACTGCCCCGCATCGGTGCGGGTGCAGCACAGTCCCCCGCGGAGAGGGAGCCGGCCTTCAGTGGTCTACAGGCCCTCGCCGCGGCAGCTAAGAAGAAGCAGCCCGTAACGCATGATGTGTCCCAGCGTAACCCAGGCCACTCCGTACCCACAGTGAGCCGCACCACCATTCCACCCTGTGAGACGGGCTCGAACTGACGTTCCGTCAGCTCGCCCGACCGGAACCCCCGCCGACTCCGCACGGCATTTTCACCGAAACCGGCAGCGCGCCGACGGCGGTGCGTAGCACACTGGCAACCATGCGTATCCAGGTGACCCGGACCGGCGGCCTGGCCGGCCACCCCCTCCGAGCCGAGCTGGACACCGCCGAACGAACCGACGCGCCCCATGTGCACGCGCTGGCCAGGGAGGCGGTGGCGGGCGGCCTGCGCGCGCCCTCGTACGGGGTGCCGGACGGCTTCCACTACGCGATCACAGTGGACGGGCGGACGGTGCACTGCGCCGACCCACGGCTGACCGACTCGCAGCACGAGCTGGTCTCACTGGTGCTGCGCGAGGGCGTGGCGCTGCATCCGCAGCAGTAGTCCGCTTCCGGATAATCCGGAGCTTGCCGCAGTTTGTAGACTGTGGGTATGACCACTCGAACCGTTCTGGACCTGTCCGGCCTGCTGGCCCACACCAGTCACGTACTGGCGACCCGGATGTCGGCCGCCTTCGCCGAGAGCGGCCTGGAGATCACCCCGCGCGGGTTCTGCGTGCTGCTGCACGCACAGGAGGCGGAGCGGACCCAGATCCAGCTGGCCGAGATCGCCGACCTGGACAAGACCACCATGGTGGTCACCGTCGACGAACTGGAGCGCCTCGGCCTGGCCGAGCGCCGCCCGTCCAGCACCGACCGGCGGGCCCGGATCATCTCGGTCACCCCGAGCGGCGCCGAGGCGGTGGCCGCGGGCGTGCAGATCGTCGACCGGGTGCACCAGGACGTACTGGACGCGCTGCCCGGCACCGACGGGGCCGCGCTGCTGCGCGCCCTGACCACCCTTCAGGAGGGGCACCTCGCCACGCCGGTCGAGAGCGACCGGCCGGTCCGCCGGGCCCGGCGGGCGCGTGGGTAGCCCCGAAGAAGACGATCCAAGAAAAGATAGTCCCGTACGGGACTATCTGATAGCGTCCTACCCGTAGCCACCGAACGGGAGGGACCCCATGACCCCGCACGCCCCATCCACCGACCGCGCACGCTGGTTCGCGCTCGCCGTGCTCTGCGCCGGGATGCTGATGATCATCCTGGACGGCAGCATCGTGACCGTGGCGCTGCCCGCCATCCAGGCCGACCTGGCCTTCTCCCCCGAGGACCTGACCTGGACGGTCAACGCCTACCTGATCGCCTTCGGCGGGCTCCTGCTGCTGGCCGGCCGGCTCGGTGACCTGCTCGGCCGACGCCGGATGTTCGTCGCCGGGCTGGTGATCTTCACCGCGGCCTCGCTGCTCTGCGGAGTGGCGGGCAGTCAGGAAGTCCTGATCGGCGCCCGGTTCCTGCAGGGCATCGGCGGGGCGATGGCCTCCGCGGTCAGCCTCGGCATGATCGTCACGCTCTTCCCGGAGCCGGGCGAGCGCGGCCGGGCGATCGGCGCGTTCAGCTTCGTCGGCGCGGCCGGGGCCTCGATCGGGCAGGTGCTCGGCGGGGTGCTGACCGAAGCGGTCGGCTGGCACTGGATCTTCTTCGTCAACCTGCCGATCGGGCTGGTCGCCGTACTGCTCTCGCTCAAGGTGCTGGCCGCCGACGGCCCGGCCCGCTCGCTCCGCGGCCTCGACCTGCCCGGCGCCGCCCTGGTCACCGCCGGGCTGATGACCGGCGTCTACGCGATCGTCTCGATCGACCGCCACGGCCGGCTCGCCCTGCTGCTCGGCGCCGTCGCCGTCCTGCTGCTCACCGGCTTCGTGCTCCGTCAGCGGCAGGCCGCCGAACCGCTGCTGCCGCTCCGCCTGCTCCGCTCCCGCACCACCGCCGGGGCCAATCTGGTGCAGATCCTGATGGTCTCCGCCCTGTTCGGCTTCCAGGTGCTGATCGCGCTCTACCTGCAGAACGTGCTCGGCTACGGCGCCGCCGCCACCGGCTTCGCGATGCTCCCGGCGGCCCTCACCATCGGCGCGGTCTCGCTCTTCCTGTCCGCCCGGCTCAACGCCCGGTTCGGCGAACGGGCCGTGCTGCTCGGCGGATTGGCCCTGCTGGTGGCCGCGATCGGCCTGCTGACCCAGCTCCCGGTGGACGCCTCCTACCCGGTCCACCTGCTCCCCACCATGTTGCTCGCGGGCGGCTTCGGCCTGGCCATCTCGGCCCTCACCTCGCTCGCCATGGCCGACGCGAGCCCCGAGGACGCGGGGGTCACCTCCGGCCTCTTCAACACCACCCAGCAGGTCGGCGGCGCCCTCGGCGTGGCCGTGCTGGCCACCCTGGCCGGCAGCCGTGCCGACACCCTGCTGGCCGACGGCGCGTCAGCCCAGGCCGCCCTGACCGACGGCTTCCGGCTCGCCTTCGGGATCGGCACCGGCCTGCTGGTGCTGGCCTTCGTCCTGGCCGCCACCCTGCTGCGCCGCCCGGCCCGGGCCGACGCCCCGGCCGCCGTCCACGCCCTGGTCTGAACTCACCCCCCAAGGAGCCGTCACCATGAGCACCCCGACCCTCGGCCCCGAGGTCCGCGCCCTGCTGGACGCCCGGAACTTCGCCACCGTCACCACCCTGAACCCGGACGGCGGCCCGCAGTCCTCGGTGATGTGGCTGAAGCGCGAGGGCGACACCGTCCTGCTCTCCACCACCGCCGGCCGCCAGAAGGCCCGCAACCTGGCCCGCGACCCCCGGATCAGCGTCTCGGTCTACGACCTCGCCAACCCCTACTCCTCGGTCGAGCTGCGCGGCACCGCCGAGCTGCTCCCCGACCCGGACCGGCAGCTGCCGTACGAACTGTCGCACCGCTACCTGGGCACCGACCCGCCGCTGGCCGAGCCCGACGAGGTCCGGCTGATCATCCGGGTGACCCCGGCGAAGGTGCTCCGCTTCGCGGTCTGAGTCAGTCGGCGGACCGGAAGCCGGAGGCCGGAACTCCCGTCCACCAGCCGGGAGTTCGGCGACCCGCTACTCCTGTCCCTCCCGGGCGTCCAGGCAGATGGTCCGCTCGCCCGCGCCGGGCCCGGCGAAGGTGGCGCCGCCACCGACGTCGTTGGAGAGTCCGTGCCGGTGGCGGACGGTCTCGGTGAGCCGCTGCTGGAGGATCTGGACGGCGAGCAGCATCGCGCCGAGCGCCGCGCAGACCTTGGCCAGGAACTCGACCACCTGCTCGGGGCGGCCGGTGCAGGTGAACTGGGTGAGCGCCAGGTCGACCGAGGCGTTGTGGTCGTGGTGCAGCCGGGGCAGCGTGCTCATCGCCAGGTGCTCGACCAGGTGGGTCACCCCGAGGGTGCGGAAGGTCTCGTCCCGCAGCCCGCAGCCGAAGAATCGGCCACGGCTAGCCGAACCGGCCGTTCACGTAGTCCGAGGTCCGCTGGTCCACCGGGGCGCCGAACATCGCGTCGGTCGGGCCGTGCTCGACGATGCCGCCCGAGGTGCCCTGCTCGGCGAGGAAGAACGCGCACTGGTCGGAGACCCGCTGGGCCTGCTGCATGTTGTGGGTGACGATCACGATGGTGACCTCCTCCACCAGCTCCCGGATGGTCTGCTCGATCCGGCGGGTGGAGGTTGGGTCGAGGGCCGAGCAGGGCTCGTCCATCAGCAGGATCTTGGGCCGGACCGCCAGCGAGCGGGCGATGCAGAGGCGCTGCTGCTGGCCGCCGGAGAGCGCGCCGCCCGGCTGCCGGAGGCGGTCCTGCACCTCCTTCCACAGACCGGCCTTGGTCAGGCACTCCTCGACCAGGTGGTCCTTCTCGGCCCGCGAGGCACGGACGCCGGTGAGCTTGAGCCCGGCCAGCACGTTGTCGTAGATGGACATTGCCGGGAAGGGGTTGGGCTTCTGGAAGACCATCCCGATGTCCCGCCGGGCGGTGGTGAGCCGCCGCTCGGGGGCGTAGATGTCGGCGCCGTCCAGCAGCACCTCGCCGGCCAGCGCGGCGCTCGGGATCAGCTCGTGCATCCGGTTGAGGATCCGCAGGAAGGTGGACTTCCCGCAGCCGGACGGGCCGATCAGCGCGGTGACCTGCCCGGCCGGCATCAGCAGCGAGACCTGCTCCAGGACCTTGCGGTCGCCGAACCAGGCCGAGACCGCGCGGGCGTCCAGGGTGCCCGCCGAACTCCGCGTGACGGTCGGCAGGACGGCCGTGGTGTCGAGGCTCACGGTACGGGCCCCTCTCTCGGTACGTGGTGACAGGGAGTCAGATCAGGTTGGGCAGCAGGCGGGCGACCTGGTCGGCGACCGCCAGGCCGAGCGCGCTCAGCACCGGTACGCCGACGATCCAGCTCTGCTGGCGGCCCCAGCGCGACCAGGCCAGGGCCAGCCCGACGGCGGCCAGCAGCAGGGCCTCGCCCCAGAGCACCAGTGGCACCCAGGCGGCGTCCTCGGTGCCGAGCGCCTTCTCGGCGGCGGGCAGCGCGGCGGTGGTGAGCGGCCTGGCGTTGGCCTCCTGGACCTCGGTGGTCAGGTCGGCGTCCACCAGCAGCACACCGGACGGCGCGTACAGCGGGCCGTCCGCGGTGACCAGCACCACCCGGCCCGCGCCCTTCTTGAGCGCGGGCGGCACCGGGTCGCCCGCCCGGCGGACGGTGACCACCCGGAAGGTGTGCCTGCCCTGGCCGGTGGTGACGGTGAAGGTCTCCCCCGTCCGCAGCTGGCCGATGCTGCCGAACGGGCCGCCGAACCCGGCCTGCCGGCCGAGCAGCACGCTGGACCCGGCCTGGCCCGGCATCGCGGTGTCCCGCCGGTGGCCGGGACCGGCCGCCAGCACCTCACCGGTGCTGCCCTCCCGGATCACCTCGCGCAGGCCGAGCTGCGGGATCTCCAACAGGGCCACCGGGGTGCCCAGTTGGACCGGCTTGCCGTCAGCGTCCAACTGGCCGATCGGCGCCGTCCCCTGAGCCAGCGAGAGCCGCAACTCGGCGTAGCCGCTCTGGTGGTCGCGCAGGTGGCGCAGCCCGCCGAGCGGGCCGAAGTCGAACAGCAGGCCGAACAGCAGTCCGGCCAGGATGGCCAGCGCGGCACCGGCCAACTGCGGTCCGTCCGGCCGGAGTCGGCGTACCGGGGAGGCCGCGGGCGCGGCGGGCGGCACGGGGGGCTCGGTGTGGGTCCCGACCGGGGCGTCGGCCATGACGGCGGTCATTCGGCAGCCTCCTCGGCCGTCCGGCGGGCCCGGATCCGGCGGACGTACGGCACGGTCAGCCAGCCGGTCAGCAGCAGTCCGGCGCTGACGGCGATCCAGGAGTACAGCGGCACCCCGGAGTCGGCGGCCGAGGCAGCGGCGGGCCTGGCGCCGGCGGCCTGGGTGGGCACCGGGTCGGCGGAGACGGCCTGGTGCAGCATGCCCGCGGGGGCCACCGCGGCGGTGGTCCAGTTGGTCGGGTCGGTGAAGGTGAGGACGGCGGTGAAGTCCTTGACCGAGGCGGGCTTGACCTTGTGCCGGCAGCTGGCGGTGATCGTGTAGTCACCCTTGAGCGGACCCGAACCCGCCTGGGTGGCCACCACCTTGAGGGTGTTGGCCAGCGGCAGGATGAAGCCGCCGTTGGGTGCGGTCCGGTAGACCGAGGCGGCCACCGTCCCGGTCAGCGGCGCGCCCTCGGCCGGGAATCCGGCACCGGTGATCCGCACCGCCAGATAGTTGGCCGGGTCGGGGCAGGGGCCGGAGCTGAGCAGGTCTATCGCGTCGTCGTCGTGGCCCTTCGGATAGTCGAAGGTCAGTGTGCCGACCGGCTCGGCGGCGGATGCCCTTGGTGCGTACGGGAGTTGACCAAGCATCAGGAAGGCCAGCAGCGCGATGGCGGCCACCGGGGCGGGCAGCACCGGCGGCTTGGCGCCCGCTCCGGGGAGCCGGCGACGGCGGCGCCTGGCCAGCCACCAGCGGCCGGTCAGCAGGGCGAGCAGCAGCAGCGCCGCCAGCGTGCTCCAGGGGATCAGGGCGAAGCGGTGCTTGGAGACGTCACTGACCAGCTTCGGGTCCTTGTCCCCGGCCACCGGCAGCGGGTCGATGGTGATCCCGGCGGTGCCCCACAGTGTCGGGTAGACCCCGGCGACGTCGAAGCGGTAGTTGACCGCGTTGCCGGGCAGCAACTCCTGCAGGTCGGCGGGGGCGTTGCCGGTGGCGATCGAGCCGAACACGTTGGTGACCCGGACCGCCTGCTTGCCGCCGAGCCGGATGTTGCCGGTGTTGCGGACGGTGTAGCTGACCGTGGTCCGGCCGGTCTCCAGCGGGTTCAGGCTCGGGTGGTAGACCGCCTTGGCGTTCTCCACCTTGAGCTCGGCCTTCAGGTCGCCGGAGACCCGGATGTTCACCCGGGAGCCGACCCGTTGGTCGACCGTGACCGCGTTGCCCTTGGCATCCTTGCTCTCGGCCCGGACCGCGACCACGATGCCGGCCGCGTGGTCGCCGGGCGCGGCCTGCGCCGGGACGGCCAGGGTGAACGGGACGATCTGCCGGCTGCGCCCCGGCAGGGTCACCGTGTCGACCGCGGTCCGGATCCAACTCCCGGCCTGGGTCGAGGGTTTGCCGTCGGGCAGGACGTCGTAGCCGCCGCTGTCGGTGTTGAAGGCGTCGGCGGGGTAGAGCCGCACGGTGAGCGGCTGCTCGCTGTAGTTCCAGACCGCGACGTGGTCCTTGACCAGCGCGCCGGGCGTGGCCGCGTAGGAGAAGGTCCCCCGGGCGTCCGGCTCGGTGGCGCCCGACGGCTGGATCCCGAAGGTCTGCGCGGCGGGTGCCGCCGGAGCGGCCGGCGGGTCGTCGGCGTACGCCGTACCACCGGTCGTCAGCAGCGCGACGACCAGCAGGGGCAGTAGGAACCATCGGCGCATCGGCGGCGTCATCCTTGCTTGCGGGTACGGGAGTTGGGCACCGGCGGCCGGGCCGTCCGCGGTTCGACGCAGTGTCGCGCGGACGGCCCTGCCGCCGGGTTAAGGGCGCACTGGGACCCGGTGAACTACCGGTGTCAGATCGCCGTCAGGGTGAGCAGGCCCTGGTACGTCCCGGCCAGCGTGGAGGTCGGGGCGAGCAGGGTGAGGTCGGCGCCGAGCTTGGCGGTGCCGAGGCCGGTCGCGGTGGCCAGGGTCCGGGAGGACTTCAGGCCGAAGACACCGGCGTCGGCGGCCGCGACGGCGTTCGCCGGAGCGATCGCGCCACCGAGGTTGATCTTGAGGCCGTCACCCTTGGAGACCAGGTTCGGGGCCCAGCCGAGGTTCTGCGCGTTGATCTGGTTGGCGCCCGAGGCGAACTGGTCCACCCGGCCGCTGACCGACCAGCCCGGCGCACCCGCACGGGTGTCCGTGACGGTGACGGTCTGGATCGCACCGGTGGTGGAGTACAGGGTGCTGTCACCGTTCAGGGTGAGCGGCGGCAGGGTGACGTTGGTGCCCGCCACGCTGATCACCAGAGCGCCGGGGGCGACCGAGGTGGTGATGGTCTCGAAGACCGGCGACGGCGGCAGCGGGTCGCCCGGGTTCGGGACGACCACCGGCGGGGTGACGGTGAACGGCACGACCGGGGAGGTCGAGGCCGCGAAGTCGGCCGGGACGGCCGGGACGAAGGTGGCGGTCAGCAGGTGGTCGCCCTCCGCCAGGGTGGCGACGGTCAGCGCGGCGGAGCCGGCGTTCACCGACTGGGTGCCGAGCAGCGTGCCGCCGTCACGGAACTCGACCGCACCGGGCGTGCCGGCCGGGGTCACGGTGGCACTCAGCGCGACCGGGGTGTTCTTGGCCGCGGAGCCCGCCGGGCTGACGGCCAGCGCGGTGGTGGTCGCGGCGGCACCCTTGGGGCTGATGGTGTAGGCGACCGCGGACGAGGTCGAGCCCAGGAAGGCGGTCGAGCTCGAGGTGAAGACCGCGGACAGGTTGTGCGCGCCCAGGGCCAGGGTGTTGACGGTCAGCGAGGCGGAGCCGGCGTTCACGGCCACCGGGGCGCCGAGCGCGGTGGTGCCGTCCAGGAACTGGACGGTGCCCGGCGCGGCCGGGGTGACCGCGGCGGACAGCGTGACGTCGCCGCCGAGGGTGGCGGAGCCGTTCGGGGTGACGGTCAGCGCGGTGGTGGTGGCGGTCGCGACCGGCGTGGTGTCCACCGTGGTGTAGCTGGTGGGGGTGTTGAAGTTGATCGCGCCGACGAAGTCACCGAAGTACGTGGTGCCGAGCTTGGCGCGGCAGCGCAGCCGGAACTCGTACTTGCCCGCGAGGGTGGAGAAGCCGTTCTTCTGGGCGAAGCCCTTCATGGTGTCGCTCAGCGGCACGGTCAGGTGGCCCTGGGCGTCGACCGGGAAGTTGGACTGGGCCTGGTTCGTGGTGACACCGAAGCCGTCCGCCGGGAAGCCGGCACCGAAGACCAGGCCCTGCAGGTTGGTGCCACCGGGGCAGGCGGCGGAGCTGACCAGGCTGATCAGTTCCTCGTCGGTGCCGCTCGCCGGGTTGAGCGCCAGGGTGCCGACGGTCGGGACGGTCTCGGCCGCGTGCGCGGTGGTACCGGCCATGGTGATGCTGCCGGCGGCCAGGAGGGTGGCGGCGCCGATTGCGACAGTGCGCGGAATACGGATGCTCACGGTTCTGGTGTGCCTTTCAGGCAGAGAGACGCGGAGGGTTGACGGAGGGTCAGTTGCCGGAGTTGCGGGAGGTGTCACCGCAGTTGTCGTTGGTGCCGAAGCCGTACTGCTTGATCAGGTCGGCGCGCGAGCAGATCTTCGAGGTCTTGCCGACGAAGACGTCGCTCCACGGGCTGACGCCGACCTTGCTGGTCGGGATGACGTTGTAGACGTCACGGGTGGCCGCGGCACCGGTGTTCAGCAGCATCGACGGGACACCGTTGATGTTGCCGAGCTGGGCCGCGCCGCGGATGTCGGGGATGGTGCTGGCGCTCTGCGCGAGGTACTGGGCGATCGAGAACGGCACCAGGGTCTTGCTGTCCAGCACCCGGCCGTCGTGCTCCTCGATCTTCTTGCCGCCCTTGGTGTCGGTGACACAGGGGTAGCGGTTGGCGCTCAGGTCGCCCTCGGTGATGCCGACCACGGTCAGCCAGTACGAGCGGGTGCCCGAGCCGCTCTGCGGCAGCAGCGGGCGGATGTCCCAGTTCGGGGCGGTGCCGACGAAGCCGGGGTCACAGGTGTACAGGGCGTGCAGGTCGGCCGTGCTGAGGTCGAGCGGCAGCACGCTGCCCGCGCCGACCGCGTAGGTCACGGCGTCGACGGCGAACGGGACATAGGTCAGACCCGGGGTGCTGGCGGTCACGTTGAGGCTGGAGGAGCGGGAGAAGTCCAGGCAGCCGTTGTTCTTGTTCAGCTCGTTCAGCAGGGCGGTGCGGCCCGCGCCGGAGCCGTTCGGGCGGTTGAGGTTCTGGCAGGCGGCAGCGGCCTTGGTGTTGATGGTCGCGGAGCCGGTCGCGTTGTACGAACCGATCAGCTTCTCACCGGTGGGGCCGGTGATGGCGTCGGCCATCGCGTTCATGACGCCCTGGGTGGTGTCGGAGCCGACACCGGCGAGCTGACGGTAGAGCGGGGCACCGGTCGGGTCCGCCTGGGCGGTCCCGGTACCGGCCACCACGAGGCCGAGGCCGGCGGCGACGGTCACACACTTGGCGAGGTTGCTCTTGGTGAGACTCTTCACTGTTCTTCGTCCTTCTTGGGCAGCTCTCAGGCACGGCCGGAGGGCTCTCCGGCCGCGTGGCGCACATGCGTTGGCGTGGTACGGGTGGTGGTGACGTACTGGTGGTGGTGTGGTCTGGTGAGCCCCGCCGGGCCCCGGCCCGCTCAGGGCCGGGACCGCCGGTTGCGGAGCAGTCGCGGCAGGAACAGCCCGGCGGCACCGGCCAGCAGACCGGCGATCAGCACGCCGAGCAGCAGGTAGCGGGCCGAACCCAGGTCGCTCTCGGCCGTCTTGGCGACCGGGGCGACCGGCTTGGGCGTGAGCACGACGGGGGTGTGCGCGGCCGTCGGACCGGGGGCGGGCGGGGCGGTGGGCGCGGTGTCGACCGGCGGCTGGTGCGGGACCGCTTCGGCCCCGGGCGGGGCGACGGCGGCCTCGGTGGCGGGCGGGACGTCCCGCGGCGTCGGGGTCGGGCTGAGCGCCGGCTCGGGCACGCCCGCGTTCTGCTGCACCAGGTCGGCCACCCGCCGGAGCTGGACCCGCATCTTCTCCGGCAACGACACGTACCCGTCCGGTAGTTGGCCGAGCGCGACCCCGTGCACCTGGCCGGTGTCGGCCGCGTACCTGAGCAGGCCCGCGTACGCCTTGCCGCTGGCCGCGTCGAGGGCCGACGGGACGGTGGCGGCGAAGGTGGTGATGGTCAGCGGGTAGCCGCCGGCCACCGGCAGGCCGGGCGGGATGACCGCGATCCGGGCCGGGTCCGCGGGGGTCGCCGCGTTCGCCGTGATGAGCAGCGAGGTGTCGGTCGGGGCGACGAACTCGCCGACGCCGTTGCGGAGTTTGGCGGTGCTCAGGCCGTACCGGGCGGCCTGGGCGGTGGTGGCCAGCGCCATCAGCGACCGCAGGCCCTGCGGCTGCGGCGGGTCCTTCTTCATCGAGGGCGGAATGCTGTCCGCGCTCCAGACCGACTTGCCGGTGGTGTCGCCGCGGGCGGCGAACCGGGCGGCGTCACCCATCGAGGCGAGGTAGGGGTGCGACTCCGAGTTGCACCAGTCGGGGCGGTTCTCGGACTTGTCGAACTTCTGGCAGTAGTCGTCCTGCTTGGGGTAGTTCGAGCGCGGGTAGCTGGTCTCGAGCCTGATGAAGGCCTGGTTGACCCGGTCCTTCCACTTCGGGTGGACCTCGCCGCTCAGGAAGGCCTTGGCCTCCGGGTCGTTCAGCAGCCACTTCCAGAGCTGCTGGGCGGCGTCGCTGGAGCCCAGCGGCAGCATCAGGTCCGGCACCCGGGCGCCGAAGAAGTACTTGAACTGCGGGTTCAGCTCCAGGAACTCCGGGTCGCTGAGCAGGTCCAGCGGGTTGGTGGTTGCCACGTCCTCGTCGCCCGGGTTGACCGCGTACTGGTAGCTCTGGGTGACCAGTTTGGCGACCAGACGGGGCGTCAGACTCATGTCCGGCATCCGCTGCCCCTCCTGCTTGCGGACGTCCTCCGGGGCCCGGATCGAGGACTGGTTCTCGATGTCGAAGGCGATGGTCAGGCCGGACAGCGCGATCGGCGCGTAGACCGGGGTCCGGCCGGGTGTCTGCTCCTCGACCGCCAGCGGGTAGCCGAGGAAGTCCAGCCCGGGGTTGTCGCTCTGCAGCCGCTCCCTGGCCGTGTCGTCGCTTGCCCGGGAGAAGTTGAAGATGCCGCCGGCCTGTTGGCACAGCACCGGCTGCCAGCGCTGCATCGCCTCGGACATCAACTCGTTGCCGTCCGTGGGCCGTTCGGCGCTGCCGATCGGGCAGGCCAGGCCGACCCGTTCGAAGCCGAGCGGGACCACCAGGCGCTTGGCCCAGTTGGTGCTGGACAGCGGGGTGGACTGGAGCTTGCCGCCACCGCTGGTCGGCACCTTGCCGTCCACGTCCAGTTCGCCGCGCGGCACGATCACCAGCCAGCACTGACGCACCGGTGCGTCGGCCACCTTGCTGACCGGCTGCCCGCAGCCCAGGCCCGGGGCTTCCATACCGCTCTGCATCTCGAAGAAGAGCTGCCCGCTGCCGTCGGCCCTGGTCGGGGCGAACGGCACCTCGTTGGTGGTCTGCGCGTTGTAGAACGAGCTGGTGCCGCCGGTCTCCGGAGCCGCGCCGGTGGCGGAGCGGAACGGGACGAAGACGTTCTCGTTCGGCTTGGTCTGCTTGATCGGCTCGACCGGGTCGATCAGCGCGGGGCCGAAGTTGAGCTGACGCTGGGACACGAAGTCACCGGCCGAGATCCGGGAGTCCCCCTTGGTCGCCCCGTACTGGCACTGCTCCCGGTCAGGTCCGGTCGGGTCGTCGCCCCAGCACTGCATGAACTGGAGGAAGTTGCGCCCGAACGAGCGCGGGCTCGGCGTGGTCTGCTTGCCGCCCTTCCAGGTGATCTCGACCACCTGGTTCACCAGGTGGTCGGTCTGCGGGACGGTCACCGCCAGGTCGGCGAACTCACCGGTGCCCTTGACCGTGACCGGCTTCGGGTCGGTGTCCCCCGGGCCCGCCGCGCTCGCGGCCGGCCGGACCGCGGCCGAACCACCCACCGGCGCACCGGACTTCGCACCGGTACTCGCCTTTCCGGCGGCTCCGGTGGGGGCCTTCTTCGGGTCGATCCCCACCGGCGCGCCGGTGACCGGGTCGACCGGGATCTCGGGCCTCGCCGAGGTCCCGGCGGCCACCCCGACCGGGGTGTCGCCCGGTCCGGCCGAGAGCGCCGCGCCGGCCGCGGTGGCGAGCAGCAGGGTGAGTATCCCCGCGGTACGCAGCGCCCGCCGGGCACCGCTGTTGACGGTCCGTCGGCTCACAGCTCCCCCTCCCGCCTGCGAGCCGCCCGGCCCGCGATCACCGGCGGCAGCACGATGACCGCACCGAGCAGCAGCCCGGCGATCACCATCAGCGAGTACCGCAGCCCACTGCCCGCCGCGGAGGCCACCTCGATCGCGGAGGCGCTCACGCTCTGCCCGGTGCCACCGGCGGCGGCCCCGCCGTCACCGCCGCCGAGCGCGGGGTCGTCCGCCGCCCCGCCGCCCGTCCCGCCGGCGGCTCCCGCACCCGCCGTTCCACCGTCCGCCGCACCCGGTCCGCCGGCCGCGCCACCGGTGGCCGCCGCACCGCCCGTCCCCGTGCCGCCGGCCGCGCCGCCGGTGCCCGACTGGGTGCCGGTGGGCTTGGCGCCGGTGCCCCCGCACTGGGACGTCGCGCCCTTCTTGTCGCACTCGGGCGGCTTGGGGGCGCTGGCCACGTACGGGTTGGTGCCGTCCTTGCCGAAGGTCGGGTTGCTGCAGGCGGCCGGGTCGAAGACCTTCTTCTCGCTGCCCGGGATCTTCGCCAGCTGGTCGAAGCCGGAGGTGACCAGCTGCGGGGTGAGCGGCGAGTACCCGTTGTCGCCGACCTTCTTCTGGCCCTCGCAGAGGAAGTAGTAGCCGAAGGCGCTCATCGCCGCGCCCTTGTCCTGCTTGAAGTTCGTCGTCTCGCTGGTGTGCACCACCATGTAGCTGTAGCTGGAGAGCGGGTAGGCGGCCGGCGCCGGGCTGTCGTAGACGTCGTCCAGCATCTGGGTCAGGTCCGGGTTGATCCGGGCGTTGACCAGGGCGACCGCGACGTTCTGCCCGGTCGGCCCGACGTAGTAGCCGGCCTGGTTGAGCACCTTGGCGACCGGGAACTTGGCCTCCTTGGCGTAGGAGTACTCGACGTAGGTGATGGCCCCGTTGTTGCCCTCGTTGGCGACCGAGGAGGCCACCGTGATCGAGCTGCCCAGCGCCTTCCAGGTGGAGCCCTTGAGCAGCGGGAAGAACGAGGTCATCCCGCAGGCCGCACCGCGCGGCGTACGGCGGCAGTAGTCGTCCCAGATCGGCTGCTGACGCTTGCTCAGCCAGGTGGTGAACTGCGCGGTGGTACCGGAGCCGTCCGAGCGGACCACCGGGTGCACCTCGACGTGCGGCAGCTCCAGGCCCGGGTTGTCGGCCTTCACCAGCGGGTCGTCCCACCAGGTGATGCCGCCGGTGAAGAGCTTGGCGATGGTCTCGCCGGAGAGCCGCAGGTCGGTCACCCGCTTGCCGTTGATCTTCAGGTTGTACATGAAGGAGGTGCCGCCCGCGACGATCGGCAGGTAGGCCGAGGGGAACGGCGGCGGCGCGTCGTACTGGCCGCCGTCGGTGAGCCCGTACGGGATCTCGGTGACCGCGAAGTCGGTGGCGTCGTTCTTGAACTGGTTCCGGCCGAACGAGGACCCCTGCGGGTCGAAGTCGACGGTCATGCCGTACTGGCGGACGTTCCTGATCCAGCCGTCGACCGCGTTGTAGCTCCAGGTGGAACCCGCGCCGCTGATCCGCAGGTAGGCGGCGGCCTCGGCCCGTTCGGCCGCGCCGAACAGCAGCGAGGTGGCGAACACCGCGATCGCGGTGAGCAGGGTCAGGGTGCGGGTGATCACGGGCGCCTTCCGGGCGGGGGGAACGACGGGGTTGGTCATCCGGGCCAGGTCGGCCGCGGACTGCCGGGCCCGGTTCTCGCGCTGACGCCGGCTCAGCTCACCCGGGCCCCGGCCGCCGAGGGTCCGGGCGACCACGAAGAGCAGCAGCACCAGGCCGAGCAGCAGCGCCGCCGCGCCGAAGGCCCGGGCGGCCTGGAGCTCGGACGGGAACTTGATCAGGGTGAAGGCCATCAGCGGCAGCGAGGTCTGCGGGTCCTTCGTCGGGTCCAGGTTGAGGTTCTTGGTGTAGCCGGAGCAGAGCAGCACCGGCGAGGTCTCGCCGATCCCGCGGGCGGCGCCCAGGATCACCGCGGTGGCCAGGCCCGAGCGGGCGCTCGGCAGGGTCACCGTCCAGACCGTCCGCCAGCGTCCGGCGCCGAGCGCGTAGGACGCCTCCTTGAGCGAGGCGGGCACCAGCCGGAGCACCACGTCGGCGGCCCGGATCAGGATCGGCAGCATCATCACCGAGAGCGCCACCCCGGCCGCCAGGCCGGACCGGGGCAACCCCAGGGTGAGCACCATCACCGCGTAGATGAACAGGCCCGCCAGGATCGACGGCAGCGCCGTCATCGCCTCGACCAGCGTGCGCACCAGCCGGCTGAACCGGCCCGGCACCTCGCTCAGGAAGACCGCGCAGCTGATCCCGACCGGGATGGTGATGCCCAGCGAGATGGTGATCTGGATCAGGGTGCCGACCACCGCGTGCAGCGCGCCGCCCTGGTCCAGCGGGTCGGTCGGCCCGGCGTCGGACAGGTCCTGGAGGAAGAAGTTGCTGTGCGAGAGGGCCGACCAGCCCTTCATGAAGACGTAGCACAGCACCCAGACCAGCACCCCGAGCAGCATCGCGGCCAGGCTGTGCACCACCGCGGAGGCGAACCGGTCCCGGACCGTCAGCTTGCCCTCGTCCCGGGAGACCAGCAGCGCGTACAGGCCGAGGAAGCAGAGCCAGGCGCAGACCACGAAGCCGATCCCGCCGCTGAACGGGGTGAGCCGCTGGAACAGCAGCGCGGAGGTCGCCAGCGCGCCGGCCAGGCTGCCCCAGAACGCGTAGTGGTCGGAGGCGCGGCGGGCGTTGATCCGGCGGCGGCGCTGCGGGGCGGGCACGGCCGGTCGGGTGACCACGGTGGTGCGGGGCGGGGCGGTGGTGGTCATGAGCTGGCCCCCGAGCGACTGCGGGCGACCACGGCGGCCGCGGCGAAGTTGACCGCGAGGGTCAGCACGAACAGCGAGAGTCCGGCCGCCATCAGCGCGGAGACCGAGAAGTCGGTCGAGTCGCCGTAGCGCAGCGCGATCAGCGGCGCGACCGCGCTGCCGCCGCTCTGCAGCACGTGCGGCTGGATGTCGAAGTTCATCGAGAGGATCAGGTAGACCGAGATGGTCTCGCCCAGCGCGCGGCCGAGGCCGAGCATGGTGCCGCCGATGATCCCGCCCCGGCCGAACGGCAGGACCACCGAGCGGATCATGCCCCAGCGGGTGGAGCCGAGCGCGTAGGCGCCCTCCCGCTCACCGGCCGGCGCCTGGTCGAACACTTCGCGCATGATCGAGCACATGATCGGCGTGATCATGAAGCCCACCACCACACCGGCCATCAGGCTCGACGCCGTGTAGACCAGCGGCGGCGTCAGCGGGTTGGTCGGATCGGCCCCGTTCACCTTGAACAGCGGGATCCACCCGAAGTAGTCCGAGAGCCACCTGGCCACGCCGGTGAGCTGGTACTGCAACAGCTTGAAGCCCCAGACCCCGTAGACCACGCTGGGCACGGCGGCCATCAGGTCGACCATGCTGACCAGCGTCCGGCGCAGCTGCCTGGGCGCGTACTCGCTGATGTAGAGCGCGCTGGCCAGCGCCAGCGGCACCGCCAGCACCACCGCGATCCCGCCGATCAGCACCGTGCCGATCAGCACCGCCGCGATGCCGAACTGGCCGCGGCCGCCGTCCGGGTTCCAGGTCTCGGTGGTGAGGAAGGAGAGCCCGGCGGTGGAGAGCGCGTCGGTGGCCCGGACGGCCAGGTAGCCACCGACCCCGAGCATCACCACCAGCACGATCGCGCCGCTGGCCTTGGCCCAGGCCAGGAAGATCCGGTCCGGCAGACCGGGGTTGACGGTCAGTGCCCTCGGGGAGTCGGTCGCCGTCGGAGTATCCGTACTCATCCGACACCTCCACGGGCGGTGTCGGCCGCACTCCGTGCACCTGCCAGAAAACGGGCGAGGTTGTACTGGCACTCGCGCTGCCGCCGGTAGCCCCGGGCCGAGTGGGCCACCGTCCGGCCGTCCAACTCAAGCCGCCAGAGCCAGAGTTGACCATGCTCCATGGAGCAGATGGTGGTCCGGCCCTGGTCCACCCGGTGCTGGAACTCCTCGATCGCGGCCCGGCAGGAGGCGGCGTCCCGGAAGATCTCCTGACTCTGCCCCAGGTGCCGGTTGTTGGCACCGAGCAGTCGCCAGACCGTCCCGCCCGACGCGTGGTCGGGGCGGGCCGGTCTGCTGACGATCAGAAATCTGGGGTGTCCCATGCCGGTGCTCGCCCTTCCGCAGCGCTGCTTGGCCGGAAGAGACCGTCTCGGCTCAGAAACACCGCCCAGGTGCGGCCGGATGAACGCCGGACACGGGACGGCTTAACGAACGGTGCGCGACTCCTCCACGGATCACACACCGTACGTACGAATCTGACGACCTGTCAGATACCCCCCACCTCCAAGGCCAGCACCAGCGGCCGGTCGGCCGCACTGCGGCCCGCCTCGACCGTGTACGTACCCGGCCTGGTGACCCACCCCCGGCCGGCCGCCCAGGTCTGCGCGGCCCGCTCCGGCACCGTCACCCGCGCGGTCACGCACTCCCCCGGCGCCGCCTCCACCACCGCGAAACCGGCCAGCTGACGGTCCGGCCGGCTGCGGTCCACCCCGTCGGTGGCCAGATAGACCTGCACCACCTCACGGCCCGTCCTGGCCCCGGTGTTACGGACCCGGACGCAGACCTCGGCCAGCACGCCCGGCTGCTCGCCGCGCCGCGCCTCCAGCCCCTCGTACGCCCACTCGGTGTAGCCCTGCCCGGCGCCGAACCAGTACGCGGGCTGCGCCCCGGCCCGGCGCTGCCAGGCCCGGTAGCCGATGAACAGGCCCTCCTCGTAGGCAAGTCGGCCGTCCGTCGGCGTCACCTCCCAGACCGGCGCGTCGGCCTCCTCGGCGGGCCAGGTGGTGGGAAGCCGCCCGCCCGGCTCGGCCAGGCCGAGCAGGACGTCGGCCAGCGCCGCCCCGGCCTCCTGGCCAGGGAACCAGGCCAGCAGCACCGCCGCCACCTGCTCGCGCCACGGCATCAGCACCGGGGCACCGGCGTTGACCACCACCACGGTGCGCGGGTTGACCGCCAGCACCCGGGCCACCAACTCGTCCTGCCGTCCCGGCAGCCGCAGGCAGGACCGGTCCACCCCCTCGCTCTCCACCTCCTCGGTGGTGCCGACCACCACCACCGCCACCTCGGCGGCCCGGGCCGCCTCGACCGCCTGCTCGATCAACTCGTCGGCGGAGGCGGTCGGTTCGGCATGGCCCAGGGTGAAGGAGACCAGCCCGAAGGCGGAGAACGCGCTCGCCTCCGGCATCGTGAAGGTCAGCCGGATCTCGGCCGGGCCGGTCAGCTCCAGCGCGAACCGGCGCTCCGGCGGGTTCAGAAAGGCCGCCGCCGGGTCCTCGCCCTCGGGCAGCAGCACGCCGTCGAAGAGCGGCTCGCCGGCCGCCTCCAGCCGGTAGTGGCCGACCCCGCGGATCGCCACCAGGTGCTCGCCGGACCGCTCCGGAGTCACCGTGGTGGTCAGCACCACCCGGCGCAGCCGGTCGAACGCGACCCCGCCCGGCAGCGTGCCGAGCCAGCGCACGCTGCCGTCCACGGTGGCCGCCGTCCCCAGCAACTCACCGTCCGTACCCAGCAGTTCGGCGCGGCCGGGGAACCCGGCCGGGGGCACGAAGGTGCGCGGGTCGGCACCGACCGCGTAGCTCAGCCCGACCTCCGAGCCGAGCGCGGCGCTCAGCCCGTCCAGCGGCGAGACCACCCGGGTCGGGAAGACCTGGGCACTGCCGCCGCCACCGATCCTGGCCTCGGCCGCCGCCGCGCCGATCAGCGCCACCTTGGCACCGGGGGCGGGGGCCAGCGGCAGCACGCCGCCCTCGTTCCGCAGCAGCACGAAGGAGCGCGCCGCCAGCTCCCGGGCCAGTGCCTCACCGTCGATCCGGGCGGGCAGCCGCTCGGCCGGCACCGCCGCCGGGGCACCGGCCAGCAGGCCCACCCGGGCGGCCAACCGCAGGACCCGGCGGGCCAGTTCGTCCACCGTCCGCTCGGGCACCAGACCCTCGCGGACCGCCTTCACCAGGTGCTCGCCGTACACCGTGGCCGGGCCCGGCATCGCCACGTCAAGCCCGCCCAGCGCGGCCCGCACGGTGTCCCGGGCCCCGGTCCAGTCCGAGACCAGCACCCCGTCGAAGCCCCACTCCTCGCGCAGCACGCGGTTGTTGAGCTCCTGGTGCTCCGTCATGCTCGGCCCGTTCACCGCGTTGTACGCGGCCATCAGCCCCCAGGGGCTGGCCTTCTTCACGATGATCTCGAACGGGGCCAGGTAGAGCTCGCGCAGCGTGCGCTCGTCCAGCCGGACGTCCACCGTGTAGCGGTCGGTCTCCGAGTCGTTGCCGACGAAGTGCTTGGGCGTGGTGGCCACCCCGCCGTCCTGCACCCCGGAGACCAGCGCCGCGCCCAGCTCACCGGTGAGCAGCGGATCCTCCGAGTAGCACTCGAAGTGCCGTCCGCCGCGCGGGCTGCGGTGCAGGTTCACGGTCGGCGCCAGCACCACGTGGGCACCCTTGCGGCGGGCCTCCTGGGCCAGCAACCGACCGGCCCTGCGCACCAGTTCGAGGTCCCAGGTGGCGGCCAGCGCGGTCGGCGAGGGGATCGAGACGGACGGGTCGTCCGGGGTCCACTGCTCGCCCCGCACCCCGGCCGGACCGTCCGACATCACCAGCCGGCCGAGGCCGATCTCCTCGTTCGCGGGCAGCGACCACATGTCGGCACCGGCCAGCAGTGCCACCTTGGCGGGCAGGTCCAGCGCGGCGAGTGCGGCCTGCACGGCGGCTTCCCTGGCGTGCTCGGTCATCTGCGTCTCCTTCTCGGTCATCCTGCTCAGATCCAGCCGTCGAGCGAGGCCATGAAGCCCGCGAAGTCGTCCCGGTGGATGGTGTGGCCCGCACCCGCGACGGTGCGCACCTCGAAGCCCCGCTCCCGCAGCCGCTCGGCGTCCAGCGGGCCCACCAGGAAGCTGGGGTCGGCGAGTTGGACCAGCGAGGGCACCACCGGAGCGTCCGGCAGCCCCGCGTACCCGTGGTGCGAGCCGAGCGACCTGGCGGTGTCCGGGTCCCAGACGGCCAGGGTCGCCAGCTCGACCTCGACGTCCGCCTGCTCCCAGCGCGGGTTCATCACGGTGATCTGCTCGGCGGTCGCCTGCGCGGCGAAGCCGACGAACAGCTCGGGGTCGATGCCCTGGTCGGCGAACAGCCAGGCCGGGTCCGAGAAGACCGCCCGCCGCGGCCGCAGCCGATCCACCGCCCAGCGCAGCGCGAGCCCGCCGAGCGAGTGCCCGATCGCCAGCTCCGCACCGGCCGGCAGGGTGTCCACCAGGTCGTCGGCGTACTGCGCGGGCCCGTACCGCTCGGCCGGGGTCTCCCCCGCGCCGCGCGGGCTCGCGCCGTGACCGCGCAGGTCCACCGCGATCACCCGGTAACCGCGCTCGGCCAGCGCGGGGCCGACCCGGCGCCAGGTCCGGTGGTCGGACATGATGCCGTGCACCAGCAGCGCCACGCGGTCGCCGGTACCCCACTCCTGGGTGTTCAACTTCACTGCTTCGGTACCTTTCTGACGGTGGATCACCGGACGCTCCTGATCGGCCGCACGGCGAGCGCGCCGAGCACCGAGAGCAGGGCTCCGAGGACGAACAGCGGGGTGTAGCCGCCGAGGCCGACCACGGCGGAGGCCACGAACGGGGCCAGGATCTGCGGCCCGGCGTTGGCGATGTTCAGCACGCCCATGTCCCGGGCGGCGTCCTCCGCCTTCGGCAGCACCATGGTGACCAGCGCGGTGTCGACCGCCATGAAGCAGCCGAAGGCCAGACCGTTGACGGCCGCGAAGACCAGCATCCCCGGCCAGGTCGGGCTGACCACCGAGATCAGCAGGGCCACCCCGGAGAGCGCGGCCGAGACGCCGACGAACAGCTTGCGGCGGTCCAGCCGGTCGGAGAGCACGCCCCCGACCACCGTGGAGAGCGCCATGGTGACGGCCGAGACGGGCGTCAGGACCGCCACCGCCTCGGTCGGCTCCAGGCCGGCCGGCAGCGCGATGTGGTCCTGCAGGATGTAGAGCTGGTAGCCGACCACCGCGAAGTACCCGAGCACCAGCAACCAGCGGCCGATGAAGGCCCAGCGGAAGTCGTGCTCGCGCAGCACCCCGAGGAAGGCGGCGGCCTGCTCGCGCAGCGGGGTGGGGGACTTGGCGGGCATCCGCTGCTCCCGGGCGGCGGAGGTGAACAGCACCGCCGCCAGCGCGACCAGCACGCCGAGCACCAGGTAGCCGGTCCGGTAGTGGTCGGAGCAGGCCGAGGCGACCAGCACCCCGACCGTGGAGCCGACCGGCAGGCCCAGACCGACCGCCGCCGAGGCGGCGCCGCGTCTGCCGAGCGGCACCCGGTCGGGCACCACCGAGGTGAGCGCGGACTGGTAGAAGTTCATCACCGCCTGCCCGAGGCACCAGGCGATCGCGACCAGCAGCACGGTGTCCACGCTACCGAGCAGCGCCATCGCGGCGACGGTGGCCAGGCCGCCGCCGAGGATCCACGGGTTGCGCCGCCCGGAGCGGTCCGAGAGCGCGCCCGCGAGCGGGTTGAAGAAGGTCGCGAAGATCGCCGCGACCCCGCTGACCAGACCGAGGTTGGCCACCTTGTGCGCCGCGTCCAACTGCTCGACCTGGAGCGGCAGCAGGACGCCGCCGACGCCGAGGTAGAGCGCGTACATCGCGGTGTTGCCGGTGAACAGCAGCGGCAGCAGGCCGCGGGTGGTGCGGCGGCCGTCGGCGGATGGGGCGCCGACGCCGGGGTGGGTGGGGGAAAGGGCCACAGTGCCCTCCAAGGACTCGGGGGAAGTCATGGGTGAGGTTACACGTGTAACGCTTACTCGTGTAAGCAGCCATGTAACCGCTCCGTCCGCACCCCGGCCAGAGGTCGGGCATGAAAAGATTCGAACCGTTATGAGCAACCCACCCGCCGCCGCCACCCCACCCACCAGCGCCGACGTCGCGCGCCTGGCCGGGGTGTCCCGCGCCACCGTCTCCTTCGTGCTCAACGACACCGCCGGAGGCCGGGTCGGCGAACAGACCCGACAGCGGGTCAGAGCGGCCGCCGCCGAACTCGGCTACGTCCCGCACGCCGCCGCCCGCTCACTGCGCGCGGGCCGCACCGGTGTGGTCCTGCTGGGCGGCTCCTCGGCCCCGATCGGGCCACTGTTCAGCGAGTTCTACCGCGAGCTCCAGGGCGCCCTGCGCCGCCGCGGCTACACCAGCGTGCTGTACGGCCCCAGCCCCGGCGAGGGCGACGAACCGGCCCGCGCCTGGGCCGAGTTGAGGCCGGCGGCGGTGCTCTGCCTGGAGCCGGTCCTCACCCCCGCCGGCGTCGACCTGCTGCACCGCTCCGGCACCCGGGCGGTCTTCACCCTCGGCACCGCCCCGGTCGCCGGCGCCCACGCCCTGATCATGGACCAACGCGAGGTCGGCGCCGCCGCCGGAGCCCACCTGCTCGCCACCGGCCGCCGCCGCCTCGGCGTCGTGATCCCCGCCGACCCCGGCCTCGACCAGTTCAGCGCCCCCCGCCTGGCCGGCCTCCGGGCCGCCGCCGCCTCCGCCCTGGCCGGACCGGTGGAGACCCTCCCACTCGACTTCACCGAAGCCTCCGGAGCCGCCGCGGCGGCCCGCTGCCGCGACCTCGGACTGGACGGGGTGTTCGGCTACAACGACGAGTACGCCATGCTCCTGCTGCGCTCCCTGCAGGACCTCGGCCTCGACGTCCCCGCCCGGGTCGCCCTGGTCGGCGCGGACGACCTCCTGCTCGGCCGCCTGCTCCGCCCCCGCCTCAGCACCGTCCACATGACCCTGCCCGGCGGCGAATCCCTCGCCACCCTGATCGACGAGATCATCGCCGACCCCACCACCACCCCGGCCACCCGCAACCTCCTGACGGTCCGCCTGATCCCCCGCGACTCGTCCTGACGACGCCTCAGGCAGCTGCCCAGCCGGCTACGGCCCAGGGGCTCGGGGAACTGCGACGCCAACCTCGTACAAGGTGATCCGTACGTAGGCGGTCAGGCACTTTCGCAGTGACCCACACGCCAGATCTCGTCGCCGTTCCCCGAGCCCCTGATAGTGCAACCTCGGGTCCCGCAGAAAAGTCAGAACCCCAGCTTGCGCAGCTGCTTCGGATCCCGCTGCCAGTCCTTCGCCACCTTCACGTGCAGGTCCAGGAACACCGGCGTCCCGAGCAGCGCCTCGATGTGCTTCCGCGCCGTCGTCCCGACGTACTTCAGCCGGGCGCCCTTCGCGCCGATGACGATGGCCTTCTGGCTCTGCCGCTCGATGTAGACGTTGGCGTGGATGTCGAGCAGCGGGCGGTCGGCCGGGCGACCCTCGCGCGGGATCATCTCCTCGACCACCACGGCCAGCGAGTGCGGGAGCTCGTCCCGGACGCCCTCCAGGGCGGCTTCGCGGATCAGCTCGGCGACCATCACCAGCTCCGGCTCGTCCGTCAGGTCGCCGTCGGGGTAGAGCGGCTGGCCCTCGGGGAGCAGCTTGGTGATCAGGTCGCCGACCAGCTGGACCTGCTGGTCGCCGACGGCCGAGACCGGGATGATCTCGGCCCACTCGATGCCGAGTTCCTGGCCCAGCTGCTGGACGGCGATGAGCTGTTCGGCCAGCTTCTTGGAGTCGACCAGGTCGGTCTTGGTGACGATGGCGACCTTGGGGGTCTTCTTGACCTCGGCGAGTTCCTTGGCGATGAACTTGTCGCCGGGGCCGAGCTTCTGGTCGGCGGGGAGGCAGAAGCCGATCACGTCGACCTCGGCCCAGGTGGAGCGGACCAGGTCGTTGAGGCGCTCACCGAGCAGCGTGCGCGGCTTGTGCAGGCCGGGGGTGTCGACCAGGACGAGCTGGGAGTCGGGCCGGTGCACGATGCCGCGGACGGTGTGGCGGGTGGTCTGCGGACGGTCCGAGGTGATCGCGACCTTCGTCCCGACCAGAGCGTTGGTCAGGGTCGACTTGCCGGCGTTGGGACGACCGACGAAGCAGGCGAACCCGGAGCGGTACGGGGAGGAAGGGGCAGTCATGCCGACCATTCTCCCTGATCCACCGAGCGGGAACGGTCACCCGGTCTTCTTCTTCCCCGTCAGCGCGCCCAGCAGCACCAGCAGGAACAGCACCAAGGAGCCGATCAGCCAGTACGGCGACCCGGTCTCCTGCCACCGCCCCAACCCCATCAGGCTCAGCAACACCCCGGCGAAGAACGCGAACGCACCCATGCCGGTCAGATTATCGACCGCCGAGCCCGACGGGGTACGGCGTCTCAGAAGCTGTGCCGCAGGACCCCGTCCGGACCGGCCAGGTGCACCGGCGCCTCCGGGCCGCCAAGGTCCCGTACGGCGGCCAGATCGGCCTCGGTGACCGTCAGGGCCTCGGTCACCACGGCGGCCGCCTCCAGGCCCTTGGCGCCGCTGGCGACGGCCATCGCGACGGCCGTCCGCAGCGCGCTCAGCTCCAGCGAGGGCAGCGCCACGGTGCCCGCCACGTACGTCCGCCCGGTCTCGTCGCGGACCGCCGCCCCCTCGGCCACGCCGTTGCGGGCGCGGGCCGAGCGGGCCAGCGTGATGATCTTCTTGTCCTCGGGGTCCAGCTCAGTCAGCTCACTCATGCCGCCGAGCATAAGCGTCCACCCGGAGACCCTCAGGAACCGGCCGCGTCCTCCAGCAGCCCGCCTCGCCCGGCCGGGGCGAACTCGGCCAGCGCCGCGTCGACCCGGGCCAGGTCGCCGGCCGACAGCTCGATGGCCCCGGCCCCGGTGTTGTCCTCGATGTGCCCGGGCGTCCGGCTGCCGGGGATCGGCACCACGTGGTCGTCCTGGTGCAGCAGCCAGGCGAGCGCCAGCCGTCCCGGCGTCAGGCCGAGCTCGGCGGCGATCGCCCGGATCGGCGCGTAGCGGTCGTTGTTGGCCTTCAGGTTGGCCTGGTCGAAGCGCTCCAGGTGCTGCCGGAAGTCGCCCTCGGCCAGCTGCTGCACGGTGCCGGTCAGGAAGCCGCCGCCGAGCGGGCTCCAGGCCACCAGGCCGACGCCCAGCTCGCGGGCGGCGGCCAGCAGCTCCGGCTGCACCGGCTGCCACATCGACCACTGCACCTGGACGGCGGCCACCGGGTGCACCGCGTGCGCCTCGCGCAGCTGCGCGGCGGTGACGTTGGAGAGCCCGAGGTGCCGGACCAGCCCGTCCCCGACCAGCTCGGCGACCGCCCCGACGGTGTCGGCCAGCGGGACCTGCGGGTCCGGGAAGTGCGGGTAGTAGAGGTCGATCACGTCCGTGCCGAGGTTGCGCAGCGACTGCTCGGCGTAGCCCCGGACGTACTTGGGCTCGGCGTTCACGGCCAGCTCGCCGAACGCGTAGGTGACCGGGAAGCGGTGCGCCGCGGCCCCCTCGGGTATCCGGAAGCCGAACTTGGTGGCGATCACCACCTCGTCCCGCCGCCCGGCGATCGCCCGGCCGATCAGCCGCTCGTTGTGGCCGTCGGCGCCGTAGCCGTCCGAGCTGTCGATCAGCGTCACCCCGCTGTCCAGCGCGGTGCGCACGGCCCGCTCGCCGCGCTCGTCGTCGATCTCGCCGTACATGCCGGGCGAGAGCACCATCGCCCCGAAGCCGACCGGGGCGGTGCTGAGGGCTCCCAGGGTGCGGGTTGCCATCGGATCTCCTCTGCGTGTGGGTACACCGGAGATCCCTTCCTACCCGCCCCCTGACGCCCCGTCAGGCGAATCCGGGAAGATCGCCGCCCCGTCTCAGTGCCTGAGCACCACCGGCGGCCCGGCGGGCCCGCGCAGGCCCGCGGCGTAGCGGGCGTGCCGCTCGCGCCAGTACGGGTTGTCGTGCGGGAGGTGGCCGCTGACCCGGCCGTACATGCCGAAGGTCGCGACCGCCAGGCCGAAGACGAAGCTGAAGATCACGTTGCTCATGCCGAAGGCGAGGAAGTTCGCGTCGGTCGAGATGATCATCAGCCCGACGAATCCTGCCAGCACGAAGACCGTGCCGACCACCATGTTGATCCAGGACGCGATGGTGCCGCCGATCACCGCACCGGCCATCAGGATCAGGCCGACCACCACGGACAGCAGACCGAGCAGACCGTTGCTGCTCATGCCGACCACCCGGTCCCCCTGGGTGTCCAGGAAGCCCGGGCGGCCGACCAGACCGAGGATGCCGAAGACCAGCAGGAACACCCCGCCGAGACCGGCACCGAAGCGGTAGACCTGGGCCAGCCGGTGGTCCATCGGCAGTTCGTCCCTGAGTTTCAGCATGACGTCCTCCAGGCGGCACAAGCACAAACCCCCTGGAATCGACGCTACTCCTCCGGTTCGGAGCCTTCCTCCGGTCCCGAATCGGCCCGGACCGGGGCCACCAGCACGGTGCCGATCCGGTTCCGCCGCCCGGCCGCGCTCTCGGCGGTGAGCCGGATCGCGGTCAGGTCGGTGTGCGCGTCCTCGGGGATCGGCAGGTCGCAGGAGGAGCCGGGGATCGGCACCCGGCCGAGGTGCTTGGCGAGCAGACCGCCGACGGTCTCCACGTCCTCATCCTCCAGCTGGAGGCCGAACAGGTCGCCGAGGTCCTCGACCAGCAGCCGGGCGGTGATCCGGTACGAGCCGTCGCCGAGGTCCTCGACCGGCGGGAGCTCCCGGTCGTACTCGTCGGTGATCTCGCCGACGATCTCCTCCAGGATGTCCTCGATGGTGACCAGACCGGCGGTGCCGCCGTACTCGTCGATCACGATCGCCACGTGCGAGCGCATCTGCTGCATCTCGCGCAGCAGGTCCGCCGCGGGCTTGGAGTCCGGGATGAAGACCGCCGGGCGGAGCACCGAGGAGACCGGCTCGGACTCCGCGTCCCGGTTGATGTGGGTGCGGCGGACCAGGTCCTTGAGGTAGACGATGCCCACCACGTCGTCCTCGTTGTCGCCGACCACCGGGATCCGGGAGAAGCCGGAGCGCAGCGCCAGGGTGAGCGCCTGACGGACCGTCTTGTGCCGCTCGATCATCACCAGGTCGGTGCGCGGCACCATCACCTCGCGGACGATGGTGTCGCCGAGCTCGAAGACCGAGTGCACCATCCGGCGCTCCTCGTCCTCGATCAGGTCGTCCTTCTCCGCCAGGTCGACCAGCGCCCGCAGTTCGGCCTCGGAGGCGAACGGCCCCTCGCGGTACCCCTTGCCGGGGGTGAGCGCGTTGCCGAGCAGGATCAGCAGCCGCGGGATCGGGCCGAGCACCCGGGCCAGCGGCAGCAGCACGAAGGAGGCGGCGGTCACCGTGGTCAGCGGGTGCTGGCGGCCGATGGTGCGGGGCGAGACGCCGACCGCGACGAACGAGACCAGCACCATCACCCCGATCGCCAGCAGCACGGCCTCCCAGGTCTGGTGCAGGGTGCGCACGCAGACCACGGTGACCAGGACGGCCGCGGCCATCTCGCAGGCCACCCGGATCAGGGTGGCCAGGTTGAGGTAGCGGATCGGGTCGGAGGCCAGCGTCAGCAGCCGGTCGGCCCCGCGCCGCCCGGCCCGCACGGCCTCCTCGGCCCGGAACCGGGAGAGCCGGGAGATCCCCGCCTCCGCACAGGCGGCCAGCCAGCCGAAGCCGACCAGCAGGAGAGCTCCGATCAGGAAGCTCGTACTGTCACCACTCACAGACGGCCGGGCCTCAGTGGGTGGTCGGCGCCGGGGAGATCCCCGAGAGCCCGCGGCCGGCCCGCCAGTCGTCCAGGATCCGCTTCTGGAGGCCGAACATGACCTCCTTCTCCTCCGGCTCCTCGTGGTCGTACCCGAGGACGTGCAGCACCCCGTGGACGGTGAGCAGCTGGAGCTCGTCGTCCACGGAGTGCTTCGAGGGAGCCTCCTCGCCCTGCCGCTTCGCCACCTCGGGGCAGAGCACGATGTCGCCGAGCAGACCCTGCGGCAGCTCCTCGCCCTCCTTGCCGGGGCGCAGCTCGTCCATCGGGAAGGACATCACGTCGGTCGGACCGGGCAGGTCCATCCACTGGATGTGCAGTTCTTCCATCTGGGCGCTGTCCACCAGGATGACGGAGAGCTCCGCCTGCGGGTGGATCCGCATCTGGTCGAGGGCGTAGCGGGCGACGTCGAGGATTGACTCCTCGTCAACCTCCCAGTCGGACTCGTTCGCGATGTCGATCGACATGTCGGGGTCGGTACTCAGCTTTCGGTGCGATGGGACTGGCGGGGGGCACGGGCGCCCTTCCGCTGAACGGGCTTGCGGGGTACGGCGGGTGCGTCGGTCTCCTGCAGGGCGTCCCAGCGCTCGTAGGCGTCGACGATCCGGCCGACCAGCTTGTGGCGGACCACGTCGGTGCTGGTGAGCACGGAGAAGTGGATGTCCGGGACGTCCATCAGGATCTCCTGGACCACCTTGAGCCCCGAGCGGGTGCCGCTCGGCAGGTCGATCTGGGTGGTGTCACCGGTGACCACCACCCGGGAGTTGAAGCCCAGCCGGGTGAGGAACATCTTGATCTGCTCGGGCGAGGTGTTCTGCGCCTCGTCCAGGATGATGAAGGCGTCGTTCAGGGTCCGGCCGCGCATGTACGCCAGCGGGGCGACCTCGATGGTGCCCGCGGCCATCAGCCGGGGGATCGAGTCCGGGTCCATCATGTCGTGCAGCGCGTCGTAGAGCGGGCGCAGGTACGGGTCGATCTTCTCGTAGAGGGTGCCGGGCAGGAAGCCGAGCCGCTCCCCCGCCTCGACGGCCGGCCGGGTCAGGATGATCCGGTTGACCTCCTTGGCCTGCAGGGCCTGGACGGCCTTGGCCATCGCCAGGTAGGTCTTGCCGGTACCGGCGGGACCGAGGCCGAAGGTGATGGTGTGCTTGTCGATCGCGTCGACGTAGCGCTGCTGGTTGAGGGTCTTGGGGCGGATGGTGCGGCCCCGGTTGGACAGGATGTTCGCGGTGAACACCTCGGACGGGGCCGGGTGGTCCGGGTCCTCGGCGGCGCTCCTGAGCATGGCGATGGAGCGCTCCACGGCGTCCTCCGTCAGGGGTTGGCCGGTGCGCAGCACCAGCATCATCTCGTTGAACAGCTGCTGGACCATCGCCACCTCGGCGCGGGCGCCGGTGGCGGTCACCTCGTTGCCGCGGACATGGATGTCGGCGGTCGGGAACCCCTCCTCGATCACCCGGAGCAGAGAGTCGGTGGCACCGAGCAGGGTGACCATCGGGTGCTTCTCGGGGATGGTGAACCTGGCGGTGGCGGCGTCCCCGTCGGGACGCGGCTGTCCATTGGTACGGGTCTGCGGTGTCTCAGTCATGGGTCGGCGCTGTGGCCTGCCTCATCCCATCCGTCTCGGTGCCGCTCGGTCTCTCCGGGGTCACCAGGGTACGCCGCACCGTGGACCGTTGCGGCGGTGCGGCCCGCCGCCGGGGCGACGGAGTTCGATGGTCCGGGAGTTGTCCCCGGGACGCGAGTGCTTTTCGCTCAGAGCCGGGCCGGCACCGGGACCCTGGCCAGGTCCTCGGCCACCACCAGCTCGCCGTCGAAGTACTTCCGGGCCTCGGCCAGGTGGCCGTTCAGGTCCGGGTAGCGCTGCGAGAAGTGGGTCAGCACCAGGGTCCGTACCCCCGCCTCGGCGGCGGCCCGGGCGGCCTGGGCGGCGGTCAGGTGGCCGTGGTCCTCGGCGAGCTGCGCCTCGCTCTCCAGGAAGGTCGCCTCGATCACCAGCAGGTCGGCGCCCTCGGCGAGTTCGCCGACGCCGGGGCAGAGCCGGGTGTCCATCACGAACGCGAACCGCTGGCCCCGGCGGACCTCGCTCACCTCGGCCAGCGTGACGACCCGTCCGGCCAGCTCGATCCGGCCGTCCCGCTGGAGCTGCCCGACCGCCGGGCCGCGCAGCCCGAACTCGGCCAGCCGGTCGGGCAGCAGCCGGGTCGAGTCGGGCTCGGTGAGCCGGTACCCGAAGGAGTCCACGGGGTGCGAGAGCCGGACCGCCGCCAGTTCGAACGGGGCGCCCGGCGCGGGCAGCGGCCCCGGCTCCTCGATCGGGTGCGGGCGCAGCTCGGCGGTCTCGTGGAAGGCGGTGGCCTGCCGCAGCCGGTCGAAGAACACCTGGCCGCTGGCCGGGTAGTAGGCGTCCACCGGGTGCGGGACGCGGTCCAGGTTGATCCGCTGGATCACCCCGGCCAGGCCGAGCGAGTGGTCGCCGTGGAAGTGGGTGACCGCGATCCGGGTCAGCTGGGTGGCCGAGACCCCGGCGTGCAGCATCTGACGCTGCGTCCCCTCGCCCGGATCGAAGAGCAGGCCCTCGCCGTCCCAGCGGAGCAGGTAGCCGTTGTGGTTCCGGTGCCGGGTGGGCACCTGGCTGGCGGTGCCGAGGACGACGAGTTCGCGCTGTGACACCGGATCAGACCATGCCCTCGCGCAGCGGCTTGCCGCCGAGCACGTGCACATGGGCGTGGAAGATGGTCTGCCCCGCCTTGGCACCGGTGTTGAAGATCAGCCGGTAGTCGTCGAGACCCTCGTCCTTCGCCACCGCCCCCGCCTCGGTGAGCAGTTCGGCGGCGATCGCGGGCTCGGCGGCGGCCAGCGCGGCGGCGTTCGGGTAGTGCACGTGCGGGATCACCAGGATGTGGGTGGGCGCCTGCGGGTGGATGTCCCGGAAGGCCAGCGTCCGCTCGGTCTTCCGGACCACGGTCGCGGGGATGTCCCCCGCCAGGATCTTGCAGAACAGGCAGTCGGACTGCGGCTCTCCGGCCATGTCGCGCTCCTTCGCAGTGATCGTCGCTACTGGCCGCAGCCTAACGGAGACGGCCCACCGCAGCGGGGCGGCCCGGTGCAGGGCCGCCCCGCTGACGGTGCGTTACAGCTCCGGGCCGGTCACGGCCGGGGTCTCGGCCAGCGCGGCCAGCGCGATCCGGACGCCCTCGGCGAGCTGCGGATCCTCGCCGTTGGCCCACTGGTGCGGGGCGATCACCACCTCGACGTCCGGGTCGATGCCGTGGTTCTCCACGCCCCAGTCGTAACCCTCCAGCCAGAAGGCGTACTTGGGCTGGGTGACGCCGGTGCCGTCGACCAGGCTGTACTTGCCGTCGATGCCGACCACACCGCCCCAGGTCCGGGTGCCGACCACCGGGCCGATCTTCAGGGCCTGGATCGCGGCGTTCACGATGTCCCCGTCCGAACCGGCGAACTCGTCGGCCAGCGCGACCACCGGACCGCGCGGGGCGTCCGCCGGGTACGGGGCGGCGCCGTCCAGGTCGCGGCCGAGGTCCCAGCCGACGATCTTCCGGCTGAGCTTCTCGATGATCAGCTGCGAGGTGTGGCCGCCCCGGTTCTCCCGGAGGTCGACCAGCACGCCCTCCTTGGCCATCTCGACCCGCAGGTCGCGGTGCAGCTGGGCCCAGCCGACGCTCTGCATGTCCGGGATGTGCAGGTAGCCGAGCCGGCCGGCGGACAGCTCCCGGACGGCGGCCCGGCGCCCGGCCACCCAGTCGTGGTAGCGCAGCGCCTCCTCGTCGGCCAGCGGCACGATCACCGGGTGGCGCTCCGGGCCGTCCTTGGCGGCCACGGTCAGCTCGACCGGCTGGCCCGCCGTGCCCGCGAGCAGCGGCGCGGGGCCGGTCACCGGGTCCACCGGGCGGCCGTTCACCGCCAGGATCGCGTCCCCGGCCCGGACCGCCGCGCCGGGCGCGGCCAGCGGCGAGCGGGCCCGCGGGTCGGAGGACTCGCCGGGCAGCACCCGGGCCACCCGCCAGACCTCGCCGTCCTTCGCCAGGTCGGCGCCGAGCAGGCCCTGCCGGCGCGCCGCCTCGGTGCCCCGCCCGGGCGGCATCACGTACGCGTGCGAGGTGCCCAGCTCGCCGACCGTCTCCCAGAGCACGTCGACCAGGTCGTCGTGGGTGCCCGCGCGGTCCACCAGCGGCCGGTACCTGGCCAGCGCGCCGGCCCAGTCGAAGCCGCCGAGATCGGCCCGCCAGAAGTTGTCCCGCATCAGGCGGCCGTTCTCGTCGAACATCTGCCGCCACTCGGCGGTGGGGTCCACGGTGGCCCTGATCCGCTCCAGATCAACCGTCAGATCGTCGTCGTCACCGGCCTTGTGGTCCGCCGGGAGGATCCGCAGACCGCCCTCGTCGAGCACCGCGATCCGGCTGCCGTCGCCGCTGACCCGGAAGTCGTCCAGCTCCTCGACCAGCTGCTCGGCCTTGAGCTTCTTGAAGTCGAAGCGCTCCAGCGCGGGGCGCGGGTGGTCGTCCTCCAGCGAGGCGGCGTTGTCGCCGAGCATGCCGAGCAGCGGGTGCCTGGTCCACAGCACGCCGTCCTTGGCCGCCCGCAGGCTGCCGAACTGCCCGCCCTCGACCGGGAACGGGATGATCCGGTCGGCGATCCCGTCCAGATCCACCCGAGTCTCGGGGACGGTGGGCTCCTCGGCCGCCTCCTCGTCCTTCTTCTTCGGCTCCTCGTCCTCGCCGGTGAGCGAGCGGCCGGCCCGCTGCGGGCCGAACGGTGACGGGGTGTCGGCGGCCAGCGTGATCAGGAACGGCCGGGCACCGGTCGGGAAGGACAGGTCGAAGACGTGCGCGTCGTAGACCGGGTCGAAGTTGCGCACCGACAGGAAGGCCAGGTGCTTGCCGTCCGCGGTGAAGGCGGGCGAGTAGTCCAGGAAGCGCTGCGGGGTGGCCTCGGCGACCGTACGGTCCGTCAGGTCAGCGAGCATGATCTGCCGCAGCGACTCGGCCCCCAGGGTCGGCTGCGACCAGGCCAGCCGCCGCGAGTCCGGCGAGAAGGCCAGCCCGGTGACCTCGCCCTGGCCGCTCCTGGCCAGCTGGTGCAGGGTGCCGTCGGCGAGCGTGAGCAGCAGCACCCGGCCGTCGTGCGAGGCCAGCGCCAGCGTCCCGCCGTCCGGCGAGACCGCCAGGCCGAGCACCCGGCCGAGCTGCCCGGCCGCGAACCGGCGGCGCTCGGCGCCGAGCACGGCGGGGGCGTACTCCACCGCGTCGTCACCCTCGGCGTCGGTGATCCACACCGCGCCCTGCTCACCGTCCTGGCCGGGCACGATCCGGGCCAGCCGGTGCCGGACCCCGGGGGTCTCGGCCAGCACCCGGGCCGGGCCCTCCTTGTGGGTCAGCCAGTGCACGCTGCCCCGCACCACCACGGCGCTGGCCCGGCCGGTACGGTCCGGCGTCACGGTCTCCAGCTGCCCGGCGGCCGAGGTCGGCCGGGGCTGACGGCCCGTCCGGGGCCCCGCGAGCAGGACCTCAAGCCGGCGCGGCTCGGCGCCCACCAGGTCGTCCAGGATCCACAGGTCACCGGCGCTGTGCCAGACCACCCGGGTGCCGTCGGTGGTGGCGTTGCGGGCGTAGAACTCACCATCGCTGTGCCGCCGCAGGTCGGTGCCGTCCGGCAGGCTGGAGTACAGCTGCCCGATGCCCTCATGGTCGGAGAGGAAGGCGATCCGGTCACCGACCCAGAGCGGCGAGTCGATGTTGCCGTCCAGCCCGGCGTGCACCCGCTCGAACTCGCGCTCGCCGATCCACAGCTTGCCCGCCGTGCCACCCCGGTAGCGCTTCCAGTACGCGGGCTCGGTGGTCAACGGGGCGAGCAGCAGCGTGCGGTCGCCGTCCGGCTCCTGCGCCAGGCCGCCGATCGGCCCGTACGGCAGCCTGGTCGGCTCGCCGCCGTCCAGTGGGACGGCAAACGCCCAGCTGCGACGCGGGGTCGACTGCCCGGCGCTGGAGACCGCGACCGGACGGCCGTCCTTGGTCCAGCCCCGCAGCCTGGTGCGCGGCGCACCCCAGTACGTCAGCCGCCGGGACTGGCCGCCCTCGGTGGGCGCGACATGGATCTCCGGCGCACCGTCCCGGGTCGACGTCCAGGCGACGTGCCGCCCGTCCGGCGCGAACCTCGGATGACTGACCGGCACCTGATCGGCCGTCAGCCGCCAGGCCCGTCCGCCGTCCAGCGGCGCGAGCCAGATGTCGTCCTCGGCCACGAAGGTCACCAGGTCGCCGTGCAGGTGGGGATGGCGCAGATACGCGCTCGCAGAGGTCGTCACCGAGTCACCTTATGCAGCGCGGGCGCTTCCGCACACGGGTTAGTTGCACTATCCAGGGGCTCGGGGAACTGCGAGGAGGTCTGGCGCTTGGGTCACTGCGAAAGTGCCTGGCCATTTACGTACGTTGAACGCTCCTGAGGTCGGCGTCGCAGTTCCCCGAGCCCCTGGCTGCCGCAGCGCGTGCCTATCCCCAGCGGCCGGTGCGCCCCAGCAGCAGTGCCCCCGCCGCCACGCCCGCCGTGGAGGTCCGGAGCACGGAGGGCCCGAGCCGGTGCGGAGCGGCCCCCGCTTCGGCGAAGGCCGCGAGTTCGTCCGGGGAGACCCCGCCCTCGGGGCCGACGATCAGGATCAGGTCGCCGGTCTCGGGCAGCGGTGCGGTGGCGAGCGGGGCGGAGCCCTCCTCGTGCAGGACGGCGGCGAAGGCCGCCGAAGCGAGCACCGGGGCCAGCTGACGCGTCGTCATCAGCTCGCGGACGTCGGGGAACCGCAGCCGGCGGGACTGTTTGCCCGCCTCCCGGGCGGTGGCCCGCCACTTGGCGAGCGCCTTGGCGCCGCGGTCGCCCTTCCACTGGGTGATGCAGCGGGAGGCGGCCCAGGGGATCACCACGTCGACGCCGACCTCGGTCATGGTCTCCACCGCGAGCTCGCCGCGGTCGCCCTTCGGGAGGGCCTGGACGACGATGATCCGCGGTGCGGGCGCGGGCTCCTGACGGACGCTCAGCACGGTGACGTCCAGCGCGTCCTTGCCGTGCACGGCCGCCACGGTGCCCTCGACGCCGAGACCGAGCCCGTCCGCGAGGGTGACGGCCTCGCCGGGCTCCAGCCGCTTCACGGCGGCGGCATGCCGCCCCTCGGGCCCGTCCAGCCGGACCAGACCGCCGGGGGCGATCCCGGCGAGACGGTCGGTCTCCACGACGAACACGGGGGCGGTCATGCGCTTGCCTTACCTTCGTACTTTCGTAACCGGAACCGGCTCAGCGGCCGTTGAACGCGTCCTTCAGCCGGGAGAACAGCCCCTGCTGGCCCGGTGCGAACGTGCCCGAGGGCCGCTCCTCACCGCGCAGCACCGCCAGCCGCCGGAGCAGGTCCTCCTGCTCGGGGTCGAGCTTGGTGGGCGTCTGCACCTCGACATGCACTATCAGGTCGCCCCGGCCGCCGCCGCGCAGATGCGTGATGCCCCGCCCGTGCAGCGGGATCGACTGGCCGGACTGGGTGCCGGGCCTGATGTCGACCTCCTCCAGACCGTCCAGGGTCTGCAGCGGCACCTGGGTGCCGAGCGAGGCGGCCGTCATCGGGATGGTGACCGTGCAGTGCAGGTCGTCCCCGCGCCGCTGGAAGGTCGGGTGGCTGGTCTCGGCGATCTCGACGTACAGGTCGCCGGCCGGGCCGCCGCCGGGGCCGACCTCGCCCTCGCCCGCGAGCTGGATCCGGGTGCCGTTGTCGACACCGGCCGGGATCTTCACCGTCAGGGTGCGACGGGCCCGGACCCGGCCGTCGCCCGCGCACTCGGGGCACGGGGTCGGGACCACGGTGCCGAAGCCCTGGCACTGCGGGCAGGGGCGGGAGGTCATGACCTGGCCCAGGAAGGACCGGGTGACCTGGGAGACCTCGCCCTTGCCGCGGCACATGTCACAGGTCTGCGCCGAGGTGCCGGGGGCCGCGCCCTCGCCGGAGCAGGTGGTACAGGTGACGGCGGTGTCCACCTGGAGTTCCTTGGTGGTGCCGAACGCGGCCTCCTCCAGGGTGATCTCCAGCCGGATCATCGCGTCCTGGCCGCGCCGGGTGCGCGAGCGCGGGCCGCGCTGACCGGAGGCCGCGCCGAAGAACGCGTCCATGATGTCGGAGAAGCCGAAGCCCGCCGCGCCCGCGCCGAAGCCGCCCGCGCCGCCGCCGTTGGGCGACAGCGGGTCGCCGCCGAGGTCGTAGACCTGGCGCTTGGCCGGGTCCGAGAGCACCTCGTAGGCGGCGTTGATCTCCTTGAACCGCTCCTGCGTCTTCGGGTCCGGGTTGACGTCCGGGTGCAGTTCGCGGGCAAGGCGTCGGAACGCCTTCTTGATCTCGTCCTGCCCCGCATCCCGTCGGACGCCGAGTACCGCGTAGTAGTCCGTGGCCACCAAATGCTCCGCTTGTTCCGCCTCTAGAAGTGCTGCGACTGGTCTGACAGTGCTCTGTTAGGACTCGGCCAGGATCTGACCCACGTACCGTGCGACCGCTCGCACCGCCCCCATTGTGCCCGGGTAGTCCATCCGGGTCGGTCCGATCACGCCCAGCTTCGCGACACTCTGATCGCCCGAACCGTAGCCGACCGAGACCACGGAGGTGGAATTGAGCCCCTCGTAGGCGTTCTCGTGGCCGATCCGGACCGTCATCCCCGCGTCCGCCGTCTCACCCAGGAGACGGAGCAGGACGACCTGCTCCTCCAGGGCTTCCAGCACCGGCTGGATGGTGAGCGGGAAGTCGTGGCCGAAGCGGGTCAGGTTGGCCGTGCCGGCCAGCATGATCCGCTCCTCGTTCTGCTCGGCCAGGGTCTCGAAGAGGGTGGCCAGCACGGTGCTGACGGTGGGCCGGTCGGCGGGCTCGAAAGCCGCCGGCAGGTCCTCCAGCAGACCGGGCACCTCGGGCAGCGGCCGGCCGACCGCCTGGGTGTTGAGCTTGGCCCGCAGGTCGGCCAGCACCGTCTCGCCGACCGCCCCGGGGCAGTCGACCATCCGCTGCTCGACCCGGCCGGTGTTGGTGATCAGGACCAGCATCACCTTGGCCGGGGCCAGCGCCACCAGCTCGACGTGACGCACCGTCGACCGGGACAGCGAGGGGTACTGGACCACCGCGACCTGCCGGGTCAGCTGCGCGAGCAGCCGGACCGTACGGGCCACCGTGTCGTCCAGGTCCACCGCGCCGTCCAGGAAGTGCCGGATCGCCCGGCGCTCGGGGGCGGTCATCGGCTTGACCTCGGCCAGCCGGTCGACGAACAGCCGGTACCCCTTGTCGGTGGGGATCCGGCCCGCGCTGGTGTGCGGCTGGTGGATGTAGCCGTCCTCCTCCAGGGCCGCCATGTCGTTGCGCACGGTGGCCGGGGAGACGCCGAGGTTGTGCCGCTCGACCAGGGCCTTGGAGCCGACCGGCTCCTCGGTGCCGACGTAGTCCTGGACGATCGCGCGCAGCACCGCGAGCTTGCGGTCGTCCAACGGCCGCTCGCTGTACATGGCCACGCACCTCCGTCTTCGCTTCGTCCTGATCCGGTCCGTCCCCTGGCACTCAGCTGGGCAGAGTGCCAGGACAGTACCTGCCAGTGTAAGGCCCGACTCCGGCGGCAGGAACGGTGCCGCCTGGTGATCCTTGCCGCTGTCCCACCCGTGCCGCCCGCCGAATGCCTTCGGCAAGTGGCAGCATCGAAAGCGACAGATCCGGACATAAGGAGCAGTCATGTCGTCAGGCCAGCACTCCCGCTTCGCACCCGACCGCGGGCTGACCGGTCGGATGGTCACCACGATGTTCGTGATCGGGCTGCTCTACGTCGGCTTCACCGGACTGCTGATAGTGCTGCTCCGCGGGGCCTGGCCGCTGATCGTACTGATCTCCGGCGGGCTGTTCGTGGCCCAGTTCTGGTTCAGCGACAAAATCACCCAGCGGGCGATGGGCGCCCGCGAGGTCACGCCCGAGGAGTACCCGCAACTGCACGGCACCATCGACCGGTTGTGCGCCCTGGCCGACATGCCCAAACCCCGGGTCGCGGTCACCGTCACCGACATGCCGAACGCCTTCGCCACCGGCCGCAACCCCGAACGCGCCGTGGTCTGCGTCACCACCGGCCTGCTCCGGCGACTGGAGCCGGAGGAGCTGGAGGGCGTGCTCGCGCACGAGCTGTCGCACGTCGCGCACCGGGACGTGGCGGTGATGACCATCGCCGGCTTCCTCGGCGTCCTGGCCGGGGTGATCACCCGGATCGCGCTGTACGGCGGCCTGATGAACGGCCGCGGCCGCAGCAACGACAGCAACGCGGCGCTCGCGATGATCCTGGTCCCGCTGGTCAGCATGGTGGTCTACGCGGCCAGCTTCCTGCTCACCCGGCTGCTCTCCCGCTACCGCGAGCTGGCCGCCGACCGGGCCGCCGCCCAGCTCACCGGGCGGCCCAGCGCACTGGCCTCCGCCCTGACCAAGGTGACCGGCCAGATCGCCGCCATCCCGAGCGAGGACCTGCGCCGGGCGCAGCCGTACAACGCCTTCTACTTCGCCCCGGCACTGAGCGCCCGGGAGGCCGCGAGCCAACTGATGTCCACCCACCCGTCGCTGGAGCAGCGGCTGGAGCAGCTCGGCCGGATCTCCGCCGAGCTCGGCCGCTGAGGAGCCACCGCCCCATGGGATTCCTGAACGCCCTCTTCGGCCGCAGCAAGCCGGTCCGGCCCGACCTCGACCAGCTCTTCGGCGTCCCCTCCGCCGCCCTCACCCTGGAGGCCGCCGCCGGCTTCCGCCCCACCGGCCTCGGCTCGGTCTGCTTCGCCGCCGTCGAGGGCGCCGCCTTCACCGAGGTGGCCACCCGGATCCGCGCCCTGCTCGACGCCGACACCGAACGCGGCGGCATCCCGGTCGAGGTCTCCCAGGACTCCTACGGCTACACCTGGCTGCTCGCCCGCCACTCCCCCGACGACCTCCCCGCCCTGGTCAACGACCTGCACGCGGTCAACAGCGAACTGGAGGCGAACGGCTTCGGCCCCCAACTCCTCTGCTCCATCGTCGGCTTCCACAACGACACCGACCGCCCCCTCGGCCTGGTCTACCTCTACAAACGCGGCACCTTCTACCCCTTCGCCCCACTCCCCGGCGAGAAGCGCGACAACCCCCTGGAGCTCCAGGTCAAGGCCCTCCTCGGCAACGACCTCCGCCTGGAACAGGACCTCACCCGCTGGTTCCCGGTCTGGGGCGCCCCGGGCATGGACGGCTGAGCCGGAGTCACACGCTGCCGGGTGACGGCCGGTCAGCTCTCGTAGACTCGGTGGAATGCGCAGCAGGGAGTACGGCCCGGACCTCACCCCGCCGTGGAAGCGGCAGCAGCCCGCCCCCGAGGTGGCGGCCGAGCGGGACTTGGTGGTGGAGGAGGCGGCCACCGGTTTCTGCGGGGCGGTGGTGCGCTGCGAGCGGACGGCGGAGAGGTTCACCGTCACGCTGGAGGACCGCTTCGGCAAGCACCGGGTGTTCCCGCTGGTGCCGCGCGGCTTCCTGCTGGAGGGGCGGGTGGTCACCCTGGTCCGCCCGGTCGCGGCGGCCCCGGCCCGGCCGAAGGTGACCGCCTCCGGGTCGCTCGCGGTGCCCGGTGCGCGGGCCCGGGTGGCCCGGGAGTCCCGGATCTACGTGGAGGGCCGGCACGACGCCGAGCTGGTCGAACGGGTCTGGGGCGACGACCTGCGGATCGAGGGCGTGGTGGTCGAGTACCTGGAGGGCATCGACGACCTCCCCGCCATCGTCGCCGAGTTCGGCCCGGGCCCTGGCCGCCGCCTGGGCGTCCTGGTCGACCACCTGCTGCCCGGCACCAAGGAACACCGGATCGCCCAACAGGTCACCGGTACCGAGGTCCTGATCGTCGGTCACCCCTACATCGACGTCTGGGCCGCCGTGAAGCCCACCAGCGTCGGCATCCCCGCCTGGCCCGACGTCCCGCGCGGCGAGGAGTGGAAACTCGGCGTCTGCCGCCGCCTCGGCTGGCCCGAGGACACCCCCGCCGCCTGGAAGCGCATCCTGGCCTCGGTCGACTCCTACCGCGACCTCGACCCGGCCCTGCTGGGCCGGGTCGAGGAACTGATCGACTTCGTGACCGCTCAGTCCGAGTAGGTCTGGAACTCCTCGGTCTCCAGGGTCAGCCCGAGCACCTCGACCGGGACGGCAGCCTTGAACCGGCTGACCTCCTCGGAGCGGTAGTCCGGCACGTCGTCGCTGCTCAGGTCGGTGAGCAGTACGCAGACGCCTTCTCCACGATGAAGTTGTGAACCCGGTCGGGCCCGGCCATCATCACGATTTCCCCCTTGATGAGCTCAGCCTTGATGCCCTCCGGAACCTCCAGGTTCTCGAAGATCGTTATCATCCGGTCATCCACGGCTGTCATCACTGGCTCCCTCGGACGGCTGCTCCCACGGTATCGGGCGACCGCCCCCGGGGTCAGTCCCCAAAAGGCTGACGGTCAGTCCACCAGGTCGCGGACCACGCCGTCGGCCAGCAGCCGCCCGCGCAGGGTGAGCGCGGCCCGCCCGTCAGCGTACGCGTCGGCGTCCAACAGGCCGTCGGCCAGCGCGCGTTCGGCGGCGCGGAGGCCGTCGGCGGTCAGCAGGCCCAGCGGGCAGCCCTCGCGCAGCCGGAGCTCCAGCAGGATGCGTTCGACCCGGCGGTCCTCCTCCGGGAGGACCTCGCGGCCCTGACCCGGGGTGCGCTGCTCGGCGAGGGCCTGGGCGTAGGCGGCGGGGTGCTTGGCGTTCCACCAGCGGACGCCGCCGACGTGGCTGTGGGCGCCGGGGCCCGCGCCCCACCAGTCGGCGCCGGTCCAGTAGAGCTCGTTGTGGCGGCAGCGGCCTTCCGGCGAGGTGGCCCAGTTGGAGACCTCGTACCAGGAGAAGCCGGCGGCGGAGAGCGCCTCCTCGGCGATCAGGTAGCGGTCGGCGTGCACGTCGTCGTCGATCATCGGCAGCTCGCCGCGCTTGACCCGGGCGGCCAGCTTGGTGCCGTCCTCGACGATCAGCGAGTACGCCGAGACGTGGTCGGGCCCGGCGCCGATCGCGGCGTCCAGCGAGGCCCGCCAGTCGTCGTCGGACTCGCCGGGGGTGCCGTAGATCAGGTCCAGGTTGACGTGCTCGAAGCCCGCCGCGCGGGCCTCGGCGACGCAGGCCTCCGGGCGGCCGGGGGTGTGGTGCCGGTCCAGCAGCTGGAGCACGTGCGGCTTGGCGCTCTGCATGCCGAACGAGAGCCGGTTGAAGCCGCCCTCGCGCAGCTCGGCCAGGTAGGCGGGGTCGACCGACTCCGGGTTGGCCTCGGTGGACACCTCGGCGCCGGGGGCCAGGCCGAACTCGTCCCGGATCGCGGCCAGCGCCTTCACCAGGTCGGCGGCGGGCAGCAGGGTCGGGGTGCCGCCGCCGAGGAAGACCGTCTCGACCGGGAGGTCCACGTCACCGAGCACCCGGCGGGCCAGCCGGACCTCGGCCACCAGGTTGTCGGCGTAGGTCTCCTGCGAGGCCACCGCGCCGGAGGAGCGCAGCTCGGTCGCGGTGTAGGTGTTGAAGTCGCAGTAGCCGCAGCGGCTGGCGCAGTACGGCACGTGCAGGTAGAAACCGAACGGCCGCCCGCCCAGCCCTTCGAGGGCGGAGGCGGGCAGCGAACCATCGGACGGCAGCGGTTCACCGTCGGGAAGTGCGGAGGGCATGTACCCATTGTCCGGTACGGCCCAGGTGGACCGTACCGGACAACAAGACTCACGCCTCGACGGTGCCCGCGTACATCTCGGTGACCGCGTCGGCGTAGGTCCGCTCGACCACCGGGCGCTTGATCTTGAGGCTCGGGGTCAGCTCGCCGTGCTCGATGTCCAGGTCGCGCGGGAGCAGGGTGAACTTCTTGATGGTCTGCCAGCGCTGCAGCTCGCCGTTGAGGCGCTGCACGAAGCCCTCGATCAGCTGGTTCACCTCCGGGGAGGCCACCACCTCGGCGTAGCTCTTGCCCGCCAGGCCGTGCTCGGCGGCCCACGGCATGATGACCGCCTCGTCCAGGCCGATCAGCGCGGTGCAGTAGTTCCGGCCGTTGCCGATCACCAGGATGTTGCTGACGAACGGGCAGACCGCCTTGAACTTGCCCTCCACCTCGCTGGGCGCGACGTACTTGCCGCCCGAGGTCTTGAACATGTCCTTCTTGCGGTCGGTGATCCGCAGGAAGCCGCCGTCCAGCTCGCCGATGTCGCCGGTGTGGAACCAGCCGTCGGCCTCCAGCACCTCTTCGGTCTGCTCGGGGAGGTTGTGGTAGCCGCGCATCACGCCGGGGCCCTTGAGCAGGATCTCGCCGTCCTCGGCGATCCGGACCTCGGTGCCGGGCAGCGGCTGCCCGACGGTGCCGACCCGGTAGTCCTCCTCGCGGTTGACCGTGGAGCCCGCGCTGGTCTCGGTCAGGCCGTAGCCCTCCAGCACCGGCACGCCCGCGCCGGCGAAGAAGTAGCCGATCTCGGGGGCGAGCGCCGCGCTGCCGGAGACGGCGCCGCGCATCCGGCCGCCGAAGGCCGCCCGGATCTTCGCGTAGACCAGCTTGTCGGCGATCGTGTGCTGGATCGTCAGACCGAGCGGGGCGGTGTTCTGCCCGGTGGCGATCCGGTTGGCCTGGGTGGTCCGGGCGTAGTCCCGGGCGACCTTGGCGGCCCACAGGAAGATCTTGTACTTGGCGCCGCCCTGGGCCCGGGCCTTGCCGGCGATGCCGTTGTAGACCTTCTCGAAGATCCGGGGGGCGCTGGCCATCATGGTCGGCCGGATCACCGGGAGGTTGTGGATGATCCGGTCCACCCGGCCGTCCACCGCCATCACGTGACCGGTGGCGATCTGACCCGAGATCAGGGTCTTGCCGAACACGTGCGACAGCGGCAGCCACATGAACTGCACGTCGTCCGAGCGGAGCAGGCCGCTCTCCTGCTGGGCCACGCCCTCGTACGCCCAGCAGTCGTGCACCAGGCGGACGCCCTTGGGGCGGCCGGTGGTGCCCGAGGTGTATATCAGCGTGGCCAGCTGCTCGCGGTCGAGCGCCTCGACCGCCTTGGTCACCGCGTCCGGGTGCTCGGCCAGGTGTGCGGCGCCGCGCTGCTCCAGCTCGGCCAGCGACAGGACCTCGAGGCCGCCGGTCTCCTCGTCGCCCTTCGGGGCGTCGAACAGGATCACGGTACGCAGCTCGGGCAGCTCCTCGCGGCGGGCGACCACCTTGGCGAGCTGGGCGGCGTTCTCCGCGAACATCGCGCGGCTGGCCGAGTTCGCCAGGATGAAGGCGGTCTCCTCGGCGTTGGTGCTCGGGTAGACCGTGGTGGTCGCCGCACCGGCGCACATGTTGCCGAGGTCGGCGACGATCCAGTCCATCCGGGTGGACGAGGAGAGCGCGACCCGGTCCTCGGGACCGATGCCGAGCGACATCAGACCGGCCGCCACGGCCGTCACGCGCTCCGCGGTCTGCGCCCAGGTCAGCGAGCGCCACTGCTCGGCGCCGGGGGCGCCGTCGGCCGCGTGCTCGTCCACGGGGACGGGGAACCGGTAGGCCTCACCATTCGGGGTGGCCTCGACACGGCTCAGGAAGAGGTGGGCCACCGAGGGCGGACGCCGGTCGATCGTGGACTGCGCGGAACTCAACGAGGACCTCCGGGGGGCGGGTGGCCGAGGGTGGAGCGCGGTGGCGTGGGGGCCTGCCGACCGGCTGCTTGGTTAACCAGCGAGTAACAAGCTGGCAATCAGCAGCCTAGGGGCTCGACGGCCGATCCGTAAGGGGGTGAAAGGAGCTGGCACCCTGACCGTTATCCCGTGCAAAGACAGTACAAAACCGCTTGGTCGAGCCACCGTAAACCCCCACACGGCGCGCCGGAACCCGGAAAATGAGGTGCGACTCCCCCGGCCGACTACGAAAGTGTCACGGTGCTGATCAAACTTCTGCGGGCCCATCTGGGTCCGTACTCACGGCCCATCACCCTGCTGGTGCTGCTCCAGCTCGTCTCGACCCTCGCAGCGCTCTACCTGCCCGCCCTGAACGCCGACATCATCGACAACGGGGTGGTGAAGGGCGACACCGGACACATCCTGGCTCTCGGCGGGGTGATGATCGGCGTCACCGTGGTGCAGGCGATCTGCTCGGTCGCCGCCGTCTTCTACGGTGCCAGGACCGCGATGGCGATCGGCCGGGACATCCGGGCCGCCGTCTTCGACCGGGTGCAGAGCTTCTCCGCCCGGGAGCTGAACTCCTTCGGCGCGCCCTCGCTGATCACCCGCACCACCAACGACGTCCAGCAGGTCCAGATGCTGGTGCTGATGGGCTTCACGCTGATGGTGGCGGCGCCGATCATGTGCTTCGGCGGCATCCTGATGGCGCTCAACCAGGACGTGCCGCTGTCCGCCTTGTTGCTGGTCGTGGTGCCGGTGCTGGGCGGCGTGGTGACCGTGCTGGTCCGCCGGATGCGCCCGCAGTTCCGCACCATGCAGACCAGGATCGACACGGTGAACCGGGTGCTGCGCGAGCAGATCACCGGGATCCGGGTGATCCGGGCCTTCGTGAAGGACCGTCACGAACAGGATCGTTTCGCCGGTGCCAACACCGAGCTGACCGACGTCTCGCTCAAGGTCGGCCGGCTGCTGTCCTTCATGTTCCCCAGCGTGATGTTCGTGGTGAACGTCTCCAGCGTCGCGGTGATCTGGTTCGGCGCGCACCGGATCGACTCCGGCGACATGGAGATCGGCGCGCTGACCGCCTTCATCTCCTACCTGATGCAGATCCTGATGAGCGTCATGATGGCCACCTTCATGTTCATGATGGTGCCGCGCGCCGAGGTCTGCGCCGAGCGGATCCAGGAGGTGCTGGCCACCGACAGCAGCGTGGTGCCGCCCACCGACCCGGTGACGAAGCTGCTGACCCGGGGTCAGTTGGAGCTGCGCGCGGTCGAGTTCCGCTACCCGGGCGCCGAGGCCCCGGTGCTGCGCGGCATCGACCTGATCGCCCGGCCCGGCCAGACCACCGCCGTGATCGGCTCCACCGGCAGCGGCAAGTCCACCCTGCTCGGCCTGGTGCCCCGGCTGTTCGACGCCACCGGCGGCCAGGTGCTGCTGGGCGGGGTGAACGTCCGCGAGCTCGACCCGGTGCTGATCGCCGAGACGGTCGGCCTGGTCCCGCAGAAGCCGTACCTGTTCTCGGGCACGGTGGCCGGCAACCTGCGCTACGGCAAGCCGGACGCCACCGACGAGGAGCTCTGGCACGCGCTCGAGGTGGCCCAGGCCAAGGACTTCGTCGAGCAGCTGGCCGAGGGCCTGGACGCCCCGATCGCCCAGGGCGGCTCGAACGTGTCGGGTGGTCAGCGCCAGCGGCTGGCGATCGCCCGCGCGCTGGTCAGCCGTCCGCAGGTGTACCTGTTCGACGACTCGTTCTCCGCGCTCGACTACGCGACCGACGCCAGACTGCGCAAGGCGCTGGCCCGGGAGACCGCCGAGGCCGCGGTGCTGATCGTGGCCCAGCGGGTCTCCACCATCCGGGACGCCGACCGGATCGTGGTGCTGGACGAGGGCGCCGTGGTCGGCAGCGGCACCCACCACGAGCTGATGGCCGACAACCCGACATACCGGGAGATCGTGCTCTCCCAGCTCACCGAGCAGGAGGCGGCATGAGTACCTCGGACCGCGGGGACACCCCGAAGAAGTCCCTGGCGGACTCCCAGACCGCCGCCGCCCGGCGCGGTCCGGGCGGACCGGGCCGGTTCATGGGCGGCCAGGGCGCCGAGAAGTCGCTCGACTTCAAGAACTCCGCCAAGCGCCTGATCGGCATGCTCCGCCCCGAACGCCCGCTGCTGCTCGGCGTGCTGACGCTCGGTGTGCTCAGCATCGGCCTCGCGGTGACCGGCCCCCGGGTGCTCGGCAACGCCACCGACCTGATCTTCGCGGGCGTGGTGGGCCGGCAGACCCCGGCCGGGATGGACAAGGCCCAGGTGCTCGAAGGCCTGCGGCAGACCGACCGGGGCGGCGTCGCCGACCTGCTCGGCGCGGTCGACTTCGTCCCCGGCCAGGGTATGGACTTCGGCGCGATCGGCACCGTGCTGTTCTGGGCCCTGCTGCTCTACGTCGGCTCCGCCGTGTTCGGCATCCTGCAGGGCCGGCTGGCCGCCACCGCGATCAACCGGGCGGTCTACCGGCTGCGCGAGGACGTCGAGGCCAAGCTCTCCCGGCTGCCGCTGAGTTACTTCGACAAGCAGCCGCGCGGCGAGGTGCTCAGCCGGGTCACCAACGACATCGACAACATCGGCCAGTCCATGCAGCAGACCATGGGCCAGGTGGTGAACTCGCTGCTCACCATCGTCGGTGTGCTGGCGATGATGTTCTGGATCTCCCCGCTGCTCGCGCTGATCGCGCTGATCTCCGTCCCGGTCTCGGTGGTGGTCGCCACCAAGGTCGGCAAGCGGGCCCAGCCGCAGTTCATCGCCCAGTGGAAGACCACCGGCACGCTGAACGCGCACATCGAGGAGATGTACACCGGGCACGCCCTGGTGAAGGTCTTCGGCCGGCAGCAGGAGGCCGCGGAGACGTTCCGTCAGGAGAACGAGGCGCTGTTCGCGTCGAGCTTCAAGGCCCAGTTCATCTCGGGCATCATCCAGCCCGCGATGATGCTGATCGGCAACCTCAACTACGTGCTGGTCGCGGTGGTCGGCGGTCTCCGGGTGGCCAGCGGCGCGCTCTCGATCGGTGACGTGCAGGCGTTCATCCAGTACTCCCGGCAGTTCAGCCAGCCGCTCACCCAGGTCGCCAGCATGGCCAACCTGGTGCAGTCCGGCGTGGCCTCGGCCGAGCGGGTCTTCGAACTCCTGGACGCCCCCGAGCAGTCGGCCGAACCGCTCGCCCCCGAGCGGCCCGAGGTGCTCCGCGGCCTGGTCTCCTTCGACGGCGTCTCGTTCCGGTACGACCCGGAGAAGCCGCTGATCGACGACCTCTCCCTGAAGGTCGAGCCCGGCCACACCGTCGCCATCGTCGGCCCGACCGGCGCGGGCAAGACCACCCTGGTCAACCTGCTGATGCGGTTCTACGAGACCACCGGCGGCCGGATCACCCTGGACGGCGTGGACATCGCGGCGATGTCCCGGGAGGAACTCCGGGCCGGGATCGGCATGGTGCTGCAGGACACCTGGCTGTTCGGCGGCACCATCGCGGACAACATCGCGTACGGCGCCGAAGGCGCATCGCGGAAGGCCGTGGTCGAGGCCGCGAAGGCGGCGCACGTGGACCGCTTCGTCCGGACCCTGCCGGACGGCTACGACACCGTGATCGACGACGAGGGCGCCGGGGTCAGCGCGGGCGAGAAGCAGCTGATCACCATCGCCCGGGCGTTCCTGGCCCAGCCGTCCATCCTGGTCCTGGACGAGGCCACCTCCTCGGTGGACACCCGGACCGAGGTGCTCATCCAGCGGGCGATGGCCCGGCTGCGGACCGGCCGCACCAGCTTCGTGATCGCGCACCGGCTCTCCACCATCCGGGACGCGGACGTGATCCTGGTGATGGAGGACGGCTCGATCGTCGAGCAGGGGTCGCACGACGAACTGATCGCGGCCAAGGGCGCGTACGCGCGGCTCTACGCGGCGCAGTTCAGCCAGGCGGTCGCGGAAATCGACTGACGGAAGTTGCACTACCCAGGGGCTCGGGGAACGGCGACGGTTCGTGGCTGGCGGGGCAACGAGCGAAAGTGCCTAGCCATGCACGCGGGATGCGACCTTTTGCGAGGTCGGCGTCGCAGTTCCCCGAGCCCCTGTCTGCCGAACGCGGGTGCCGAAGAGTGCTCCTACTGCCGTGCTGCCCAGGGCAATGGCCATGCCGAGGAGCTGAACGGGCGTCAGCGCCTGATCGAGGGCGATCCAGCCGATCGCGGTGGCCGAGACCGGGCTGAGCAGGCCGAGGAAGGCGACCGAGGAGGCGGGCAGCTTGCCGATGCCGCGGAACCAGAGCCAGTACGCCACCAGGGTGTTGGGCACCGCGAGGTAGAGGTAGCCGAGCAGGTTGGTGCCGGTCAGGGCCGGCGGCATGCCTTCCACCAGCAAGGCCGCAGGAAGCAGCAGCAGCCCGCCCGCCGTCAGCTGCCAGCCCGTCATGGCCAGCGGGCCGACGCCCTCCGGGCGTCCCCAACGCTTCGTCAGTACGGTGCCGACCGCCATCGCCCCGGCCCCGGCCAGGCCGGCCAGGACGCCGATGGTGTCCAGTTGGGCGGTGGCCTTGAGGACCACCAGCGCGACCCCGAAGACTCCGGCCAGCCCCGCCAGCAGGGCCCGCCCGCCGGGCCGCTCGCCGAGCAGCGGGATCGCCAGCCCGGCCGCGAGCAGCGGCTGCACGGCGCCGAGCACCCCGGCCACTCCCCCGGGCAGCCGGTAGGCCGCGACGAACAGCAGGGCGAGGAAGAGCCCGATGTTGAGCGTGCCGAGCAGCGCGACCTTCCACCACCAACCGCCCTTCGGCAGGCGCCTGGTGACGGCCAGCAGGACCAGCCCGGCGGGCAGCGCCCGGAGCGTGGCGGTGAGCAGCGGCCGGTCCGGCGGCAAGTACTCGGTGGTGACCAGGTAGGTGGAGCCCCAGACGAGCGGGGCCAGAGCGGTGAGGGCCAGGGTGCCCCTGGAGGTCGGAAGCATGTAAGTAACTTAGCACTAAGCTACTTGCCGTCAAGCTTCTTTTCTGTGGCAGACTTTTGCCATGAGCCAGAGCCCTCCGCCCCCGGACGCAGTGGACGCGATCGCCGCGCAGTGGAACACGGTCCGCCCCGACCTCTCCACCGACTCGATGGAGGTGTTCGGCCGGATATTCCGGATCTCCCGCACCGTGACCGACCAGCTCGGCCAGGCCCACGCCGCGTTCGGCATCGGCACCGGCGAGTTCGACGTGATCGGCACGCTGCGCCGCTCCGGCGCCCCGTACACGCTCTCCCCGCGCGAGCTGACCGCCACCCTGATGCTCACCACCGGCGGCATGACCGGCCGGCTGGACAAGCTGGAGCGGGCCGGCCTGGTCACCCGCTCCCCCGACCCGAACGACCGCCGGGGCCTGCGGATCACCCTCACCCCGGAGGGGCTCGACCTGGCGGACCGGATGATCGGCTCCAACATCGGCGTCTACGACGGGGTGCTGGCCACCCTGACCCCCGAGGAGGCGGCCACCCTGAACGCCCTGCTCCGCCGCCTGCTGGCGTCGGCCGGGAGCTGACCGGGTACGGTTCCGGACGTGATTGACGACGCATCAGGGGTGGATGTCTTCGAGTCGTTGCGGCGCTACCTGGGTTCGGTGGCGTACCGGCTGCTCGGGTCGGTGGCCGACGCCGAGGACGTACTGCAGGAGGCGTGGCTGCGCTGGCGGTCCACCGACCGGAGCAAGGTGGAGGAGCCGCGCGCCTTCCTGACCACCGTGGTGACCCGGCTCTGCTACGACCAGCTGGGCTCGGCCCGGGTGCGCCGCGAGGCGTACTACGGCGAGTGGCTGCCCGAACCGCTGGTCTCCGAGGAGGACACCCCCGCCCACCTGGCCGAGCTCGGCGAGGAGGTGTCGATGGCGCTGCTCGCGGTACTGGAGCAGCTCACCCCGGCCGAGCGGACCGCCTTCGTGCTGCACGACGTGTTCTCGATCGGCTTCGAGGAGATCGCCGGCTCGCTGGACCGCACCCCGGACGCCACCCGCCAGCTGGCCTCGCGTGCCCGGCGCCGGGTGAAGACCGGCGGCCGGCGCGGCGCGGTCGACCAGGTGGCGCACCGCCAGGTGGTCTCCGCCTTCGCGACGGCGGCCACCGAGGGCGACCTCCAGGGGCTGGTCGCCCTGCTCGACCCGGACGTGGTCTGGCACTCGGACGGCGGCGGCATCGTCTCGGCCGGCGTCCGCCCGATCCTCGGCGCGGACAAGGTCTCCCGTCTGGTGGCCGGGCTCTACGCCAAGTTCCTCGGCCCGGCGAACGTCACCGGCAGCCCCGTCCTGGTGAACGGCGAACCGGGCCTGGCCTGGCACGACGCCGAGGGCCGGGTGCTGGGCGTGATCGCCTTCGCGGTCGAGGACGGCCGGATCACGGCCGCGTACACGGTGGTCAATCCGGAGAAGCTGACCCATGTGACCCAGCTCACTGTCACATCCTGAGCGGCTGCGCCGTCCACCTCCCGTAAGCAACGAACACGCTTCGCAGGAGGACGAGATGACCGGTCAGCAGCAGCACATCGTCGTGATCGGCGCCGGCTACGCGGGCCTGGCGGCGGCCGCCCGGATCGGCAAGCAGCACCGGGTCACCCTGGTCGCCCCGGAGAGCCGGTTCCTGCACCGGGTCCGCGAGCACGAGGCCGCGGCCGGCCGGCCCGCCCAGCGGCCCGAGCTGGCCAAGGTGCTGCGGGGCCGTCAGGTGACCCACCGCCAGGCCCGGGTCACCGAGCTCGACCTGGCCGGCCGCAAGGTCTTCCTGGACTCCGGCGAGGCGCTGAGCTACGACACCCTGGTGTACGCGCTGGGCAGCCGCACCGCCCTGCACGGCATCCCCGGCGCGGCCGAGCACGCCTACCCGGCCGAGCGGGCCGCCGAGCTGGCCGAGCGGATGCGCACCGCCGCGCAGCCCGGCACCGTCGCGGTGGTCGGCGGCGGCCCGACCGGCATCGAGCTGGCCACCGAGCTGGCCGAGGCGCACCCCGCCTGGCAGATCCGGATCGTGGCGGCCGGCCAGGTCGGCGGCTGGCTCTCCCCCAACGGCCGGGCGCACGTAAACCGGGTGTTCGGCCGGCTCGGGGTCCAGGCGCACGACCGGTCGGCCGTCACCGCCGTGACCGCGGCCGGGCTCCGCACCGACCAGGGCACCATCGACGCCGACCTGGTCGTCTGGGCCGCCTCGATGGAGCCGCGCGAGCTGGCCGCCGAGGCCGGCCTCGCGGTCACCCCCGACGGCCGGGCCGTGGTGGACGCCCACCTGCGCTCGGTCTCGCACCCCGAGGTGTACGTGATCGGCGACGCGGCCCAGGTCGTGGTCGAGGGCGTCGGCGAGCTGCGGATGAGCTGCGCCACCGCCCAGCCGATGGGCGTCTACCTGGGCAAGCTGCTGACCGGGGGCACCGACAAGCCGTTCGACTTCGGGTACGTGATCCACTGCCTGAGCCTGGGCCGCAAGGACGGCCTGGTCCAGCTGGTCCACAAGGACGACTCGATGAAGCCGAAGGTCCTGACCGGCACCACCGCGCGTCTGATCAAGGGCCTCATCGTCAACGGTGTCCTGTGGGGGCTGCGCTGACGGTACGCCGAAGGGCCCGGTCCGCCTGGACCGGGCCCTTCGGTGTCACCGTTACTTCTTCTCGCCCTTGGGGGCGTCCGCGTCGGTGGACAGTGCGGCGATGAAGGCCTCCTGCGGGACCTCCACCCGGCCGACCATCTTCATCCGCTTCTTGCCCTCCTTCTGCTTCTCCAGCAGCTTCCGCTTCCGCGAGATGTCACCGCCGTAGCACTTGGCGAGGACGTCCTTGCGGATCGCGCGGACCGTCTCACGGGCGATCACCCGGGAGCCGATCGCGGCCTGGATCGGCACCTCGAACTGCTGACGGGGAATCAGCTTCTGCAGCTTGCCGGCCATCATGACGCCGTAGTTGTACGCCTTGTCCTTGTGCACGATCGCGGAGAACGCGTCCACCGGGTCGCCGTGCAGCAGGATGTCGACCTTGACCAGGTCGGCGGTCTGCTCGCCGATCGGCTCGTAGTCGAAGGAGCCGTAGCCACGGGTCTTGGACTTCAGCATGTCGAAGAAGTCGAAGACGATCTCGGCCAGCGGGAGGGTGTAGCGCAGCTCCACCCGCTCCTCGGAGAGGTAGTCCATGCCCTGCATGTTGCCGCGACGGCTCTGGCAGAGCTCCATCACGGCGCCGACGAACTCGTTGGGCACCAGGATGGACCCGCGGACCACCGGCTCGTGCACCTCGGAGATCTTGCCCGTCGGGAACTCGCTCGGGTTGGTGACGGTGTGCTCGCTGCCGTCCTCCATCACCACGCGGTAGACCACGTTGGGGGCGGTGGAGATCAGGTCGAGGTTGAACTCGCGCTCCAGCCGCTCCCGGACGATCTCCAGGTGCAGCAGCCCGAGGAAGCCACAGCGGTACCCGAAGCCCAGCGCGACCGAGGTCTCGGGCTCGAACACCAGGGCGGCGTCGTTCAGCTGGAGCTTGTCGAGGGCGTCGCGCAGCAGCGGGTAGTCGCTGCCGTCCAGCGGGTACAGGCCGGAGAACACCATCGGACGCGGGTCCTTGTAGCCGCCCAGCGCCTCGGTCGCACCCTTGTGCATCGAGGTGATGGTGTCACCGACCTTGGACTGCCGGACGTCCTTCACACCGGTGATGATGTAGCCCACCTCGCCGACGCCGAGGCCGTCGGAGATCTTCGGCTCGGGCGAGATGACACCGATCTCCAGCAGCTCGTGCGTCGCACCGGTGGACATCATCTGGATGCGCTCGCGCTTGGTGAGCTCGCCGTCGACCACCCGGACGTAGGTGACCACGCCGCGGTAGGTGTCGTAGACCGAGTCGAAGATCATCGCGCGGGCCGGGGCGTTCTTGACGCCGACCGGCGCGGGGACCTTGGCGACCACGTGGTCCAGCAGGTCCGCGACGCCCAGGCCGCTCTTGGCGCTGACCTTCAGGACGTCCTCGGGTTCGCAGCCGATGATGTGCGCGATCTCGGCGGCGTACTTCTCCGGCTGGGCGGCCGGCAGGTCGATCTTGTTGAGGACCGGGATGATCGTGAGGTTGTTCTCCAGCGCCAGGTACAGGTTGGCGAGGGTCTGCGCCTCGATGCCCTGGGCCGCGTCCACCACGAGGATGGTGCCCTCGCAGGCGGCGAGCGAACGGGACACCTCGTAGGTGAAGTCCACGTGGCCCGGGGTGTCGATCATGTTCAGGATGTGGGTCTTCCCCGCACCCTCGCCGACCGTCGGCGCCCACGGGAGGCGGACCGCCTGCGACTTGATGGTGATGCCGCGCTCGCGCTCGATGTCCATCCGGTCGAGGTACTGGGCGCGCATCTGCCGGGGGTCCACCACGCCGGTGATCTGGAGCATCCGGTCGGCGAGGGTGGACTTGCCGTGGTCGATGTGGGCGATGATGCAGAAGTTGCGGATCAGCGCCGGGTCGGTACGGCTGGGCTGTGGCACATTGCTGGGGGTCGCGGGCACCTTGGTCCGATTCTCCGTGGGTCCGGGGGCCGGGCGCTCCGGCCCGGCGCTGACGGCGCCGAGCGGCTTCCCGGGGACCGGACGGTCTCGTCCGATCGAAATGGTTCCTGCCATCTTCCCACGAGCCCGGACCGGCGCGGTGTCCAGCTCTTCCGCTGCGCGGCCCGGCTGCGGCAGGATCGGCTTCCATGATCTTGGAGAGTGCACTGCTCGACGTCCGCCCGGGCCTGGAAGACGACTTCCTGGCCGCCTTCACCGAGGCCCGGCCGCTGATCGCGGTCCAGCGCGGCTTCCGCTCGCTGGAGCTGCGCCGCTGCCTGGACCAGGGCCGCGGCTCACGCTTCCTGCTCCAGGTGGAGTGGGAGACCCTGGAGGACCACACCGAGGGCTTCCGCCGTTCGGCCGAGTACCAGCGGTGGCGCGAGCTGCTGCACCGCTTCTACGAGCCCTTCCCCGAGGTCGAGCACTACAGCGAGGCGCTGCTCACGGCGTAGCCGGTTTGGGCCGGGGCTGTCGGCTTTGGTAGCGTTGGCCGCTGCACCTGGCACCGGCATGCCCTCTCAGCCTGCCGGCGGCCGTCCGGTGCAACCCGTTCAATCTCTCGACTCAAGACTGAGGCTATTTTCGTGGCGAACATCAAGTCCCAGATCAAGCGCAACAAGACCAACGAGAAGGCGCGCCTGCGCAACAAGGCCGTCAAGTCCTCGCTGAAGACCGCGATCCGCAAGGCCCGCGAGGCCGCCGCTGCCGGCGACACCGCGAAGGCCACCGAGCTCGCCCGGGCCGCCTCCAAGGCGCTCGACAAGGCCGCGAGCAAGGGCATCATCCACAAGAACCAGGCCGCCAACAAGAAGTCCGCGATCACCAAGCGTGCCGCGGCCTGACGTTCGGCCCCCCGGTCGACGGGCACGGCGGCCCTCTACCCGCCTCCGACGACCAGCCCTCACGTCAACTTTCCGGCCCTCTACCCGGAACTCGTGAGGCGTAGGACTCCGTACCGCACGCGGCCTGCGTTCGCCACGCGGGTGCGGTACACGACAGGCGTCGTAGCTCCGGCTACGGCGCCTGTCGCCGTCTGTACGGGTGTGCCCTCACCCTCTGCCACCTTGCGTTCACCGATAGGGTTCGCTCCGACGTGGCCAGCACGCATCCCGGTTGGGGGCTCATCAGATGTCGCATCAGCTGCCGGCACCGACGGACACCGGTCCGGTGTTCCCCGGCCTCCCCACCCCGCTGCCGTACGGGCCGCCGCCCCGGGCCACCGCCCGGCCCCGGCGCCGCCGTCCGCTGCTCTGGGGGGTGCTGAGCGCGCTGCTGACCTCGGCGGTCTGGGCCGTCGCGGTGCTGACCGTGCCGGGCATCGTGGTCCTCCCGGACGGGCCCGCGCCCGAGATCGGCGACTACCGGGTGGTCGAGGACCTCTGCGCCACCGCCAAGCTGAGCCGCTTCACCCAGCTCTACCCCGCGCAGTCCGGCACGCCGTACCACTACTCGACCCGGCACGCGGCGCTGGACGACATGTACTGCAGCAAGTACCTGAAGAAGAGCGCCGGGGAGACCGAGTACTCCTCGCTCTACATGCAGGCGCAGCTGCACCGGAAGGTGAACCCCCGGGCCGAGTTCGACGCCCAGCAGTCCGGGCTGCGGCAGCGGAAGTACCTGATCACCGAGGTTCCCGACCTGGGCGACCAGGCGTACGTCGGCTACCTGGACGACCGGAGCAGCTCGGACCGGACCTGGCACTACCTCACCCAGGTGCTGTACGTCCGGGACGGCGGGCTGACGTACTACCTGAGCTGGTCCGGCTCGTACCAGGAGGGCAAGGCCGTCGCCCCCGACCGGGAGACCGTGCGGCAGGCGCTGCTGATGGACAGCCGGGACGTGCTCCGCGCGCTGGCCGGGCTCTGACGCCGGGTCGACCGTCAGCGCATCCGGAAGACCGGGCCGCGCGGGGTGAACGGGAGCCCCGCGCCCTGCGGGACCAGGTAGGCGTGCTCGCGGCGGACCCGGAGCACGTCGCACTCGCCGTCGGTGATCAGCAGGACGGGGGCGCCGGGCGGGAAGTCCTCGGCCCGCTCCAACAGGTCCACGCCCGGCTGGAGGACGGTGCCGCCCCGGCCGCGGATCCGGACCCGGCCGGCGATCTCGTCGGTGGGCAGGTACCCGGCGTCGTGCGGGGCCGCGTCGCAGAACACCACCCGGGCGGCGGTGACGTCCCGGGCGGCGGCGTACGAGGCGATCGCGCCGAGCGCCTTGCCGAGCAGCTGACGGCTCATCGACCCGGAGGTGTCCAGCAGCACGCCGAAGGTGCAGCAGGCCACCTCCTCCGGCGGGAAGTACCGTCCGGCGCGCGGGATGTCGGGAGTGGCGGCCTGTCGGCGGGACGGCCGGGCGTAGCTCCGGACCGGCTGCGGGGAGGGCACGAACTCGTCGAACCAGCGGGCGAGTTGTGCGTCCCAGGGCAGCGGCGGGTGGGCCAGTGCGCGGATCTCCTCGACCAGCCCGGCGGGCAGCAGGCCGCGTTCGCGCTGATGCAGCTCGAAACCCTGCTGGAGGCCGCGCCGGTAGAAGTCGTCCAGGTCCACGTAGTCGCGCGGGCGGCCCAGCGGTTCGCCGATCAGGTCGGACTTCCCCTTGCCCGCCAGGGTGGCGAGCCGGCGGATCCGGCGCTGGTCGCGGACGATCCGGTCGTAGACCTCCTCGGCCGACAGGCCCGCCAACTGCGGGTCGTGCAGCAGCCCTTCGGGCATCTCGCCGATGCCCATCTCCAACAGCCAGCCGTTGATCACGTAGTCCGCGGCGACGTTGAACAGGTACGGGTCGCGGGCTCCGCAGCGCTCGCCGTGCCGCAGGGCGGCGTGCAGCATCTCGTGCGCCAGGATGAACCGCCACTCCCCGTCCGTGTGGTGGCGCAGCGGGTTGAGGTAGATCTCCCCGGCCTCGGCGTTCACGGCGGCCACCGAGATGCCCTGGGCGCGGGCCAGTTCGGCGTCGGCGACCAGGGTGATCCCGGCCGCGATGCCGCCGAGCAGCGGGTAGGAGGAGATGAACCAGTTGAGCGCCCTGGTCCACGGGCGCTCGGGCAGCCGTTCGCCGGTCAGCTCCTCGCGGCGGCCGCCCGCCACGTCCATCGCGGCGGACATGGTGCGGGTGAGCGCGGCGGCGAAGGCGGTGGTCCAGTCCTCGGGTTCGGACCAGTTGGGCCAGGGCACCAGCAGTTGGTCGGGGCTGCCGCCGCCCGTGCCGGGGATCCGGGGCAGCCCGTCCCGGCGCCAGCGGGCGGCCAGCTCCTCCTCGTCACCGGCCGGGACGGCGGGCGGCAGTTCGAACGGGGCGCGGCCGGTCGGGAAGGTGGCCAGGAAGCGGTTCACCACGGCGCACCGGGCGGTCCGCAGGTACGCGTCCGGGGCGGTTCGGCGGCCCCGCTCGGCGGGCACGTGGCCGAAGCCGAGGTGGAGCAGGCAGTGCGCCAACACCCAGGCCCACTCGGCCGGTTCGGCCCGGCGCCGGCGGTTGGCGTGCACGGTGCCGGCCGAGTCGACCACGGCCCAGCCGTCCGGTGGGGCCTGCTCGCAGTCCTGGTCCCGGCAGACCGTGAAGTTCAGGGCGGCGAAGGCGTGGTTGCCACGGAGCAGCCCGAGCCCTTCGGTGAACGCCTCCGCCACTGGGTCCCGCTGCGGGGTGGCGGGCTTCACCGGCGGGCCTCGACCAGGCGCGGCAGGTCGCGGGCAGCCTCGATCAGGAACCAGGCGGGCAGCACCGGGTTCCCGTCCGGACCGTCCGCGATCACCGTCTGGGCCACCTCGACCGAGATCTCGGCCAGCTGGACCAGCAGGGTCTTGGCCCGGAACGCGGTCTGGCGCAGGGAGTTGGAGGCGTGCTCCTTGCGGGCCGGCAGCTCCTTGACCAGCCGGCCGCGGAACGAGTCGGCCAGGTAGTAGAGCAGGTCGCGGTCCTCCAGCCGGTGCGGCCAGCGGGCGTCGCCCTTGAGGATCGCGTCCAGGCCGTAGGAGTTGCGGACGATCTTCGCGTAGCCGCAGAACGCCACCGCGTGCGGCGGGGTGAGCAGCCCGTGCGCGAGCACCTTGAGGGTCGTCTCGTCCAGGGTCGGGCCG